>DATAXY010000084.1:0-297681 GCA_036272835.1 Bryobacteraceae bacterium | reverse complement strand
ATTGAAGCTGGCTGCAAAACCGTAATCGGTTCCCGGCTCAAACAATCCGGCATGTTTTGGACAGTCCGCGGCGCCAATGCCATCATCGCCCTCCGTTGCTGCTGCCTCAGCGGCAAATTTGCCGGCTACTGGAAGCAGCGGGCGGCTTGACTACCGCCACTTTCATGTCGCGCACCCGTACAAGGAGAGTAGCCGCGGTCTTACGCCGCCGGATTGACCACCAGCGCGCTTCCGGCGATTTCGATCAGTGAATCACCAGGAATCCAATCGACGGCCATACAAGCGCGCGAAGGGGCTTTGCCCGGACTGAAGTAGGTCCGATAGATTTTGTTTAAGGCTTCATATTGCGCCTGGTGTGCGTCGAACCGGGCTTTCCCGGTGAGCATATTAACGTTGTCGGCGAGCGGGAGGCACACGAATACTTCAAGATGAATGAGACTGTCCATGGTGCAGCCTGCACGCTCAACCGACTTCTTGAGTGCATCCATGGTTCGAGTGACATGCTTCTCAAAGGGGTCCGTGACGAGGACGTGGTCGTCCTTCGGGTAGCCGTCGTTGGCGCCGGTGCCGGAGAAATAATAGATCCCGTCGTGTATGTGGCTACTGCCGCGATGCCGGCCCGCGGCAGGGTTGCTTGATGCGCCTCCTGGCGGAGCTTGCCGGGCGAAAAGGGTCGATGCTCCGGTTACAGCAGCGGCCATGGTCGCGAATACGCTGAAGTATCTGCGTCTACTATTGATCTGCATTTAGTTTCTCCTTGTAGCCTTGTTTGCTCCTTGACGTCTAGTGCTTTACGGCGACCGCTGAAATTTCAATCTTCGCTCCGCCGATTAAGCCTGCAACTTGCACAGTGGCTCGCGCCGGTTTCGGGTCTGGCATCAGCTTCTTATAGACCTCGTTCATCTTGGCCACATCGTTGAGGTCCGTAATGTAAACCGTGACAGAAGTTAGATCACTCATCCGGAAGCCTGCCTGCTTGACCACCTTTTCGACGGCGGCAATTGCATTGGTCGTTTGCAGAGTGATGCCGGTCCCGGTGACCTTGCCGTGCGCATCCGGCCCTTGTTGACCCGCAACGAAGAGCATGTTCCCCGCCACATACCCATCGCTAAAGGGCATTCCCTTCGTAAAGCCAATGGCTTTGTTTTGCGCGGAAGCGCTGCCCAGTGTGCAAAATACCAAAATCCCGGCCACCCACAGACGCCGCGGGAGCGTCATCGAATGCTTCTTCATGTTTGATTTCACGTTTTGTTTAGGCATAAAAGTTTAGGCTTAAAAGATTCTCTCATTTCGCTCACCCTAATTTTGCGGATGCGATGCCGATGCGCGTTTCACTTTGAGTGGCGCTCCAGGCGTCTAGATACTAATCCCGGCCGCAAACGGTCCGGGACAATCACTCGTCTCGTGTGAGAAGATAGGTCGCTATACAGGACACTGTCGTGTATAGATTACTGATAGTCGCTTTCTTGAGTAGCGCATCCATGTCTGATGACGATCGCCGTGCCGCGATTCTGTTTGACGTTCTTCCCCTTCGAAAAGGATCCCGAGCTCATGTGCGGATTGATCAGTCGTATTCCCGGCGGCTTCTTCCTTCTATCGTTAAGCATTGCTGCCTTCGCTCAAACAGGACAATTCTCCGGAAGTGTCTCCGATCCACAACAGGCCAGGGTCCCGGGTGCGCAGGTTCGCGTTGTGAACCAAACCACTCAATACGAGCGGACGGTGAAGACCAATTCCGACGGGTCATTTGTGGTTCCCTTTGTGCAGCCGGGGACGTATAAGATCTTCGTGAAGGCACAAGGATTCGTGCCAGTGGTGAGTGATCCGCTGAATCTTACGGTAGGGCAGGAACTCGTATTCAATGCGCGGCTCACGATCGGAGGCCCGCGAGAGCAAGTAACGGTGGACACGGGTTCGCAGCTTTTGAATACGACCGATGGCTCCGTGAGCACAATCATCGACAGGCAGTTTGTCGAAAACATTCCCCTCAACGGCCGCAGTATTCAGGATCTCATTTCACTGACGCCTGGAGTTGTCACGCCTCTCAACGGATACGAAGGAGACTTCACAGTCAACGGCCAGCGCACCGAGTCTAATAACTACATTGTTGACGGCGTCTCGGCAAATACCGGCCTCACGTTGCCGGGTACGGGAGGTCCTGGAGTCGGCGGAAATTTGTCGGCGCAAACCGCGCTGGGAACTTCGCAAAGCCTGCTGCCGGTGGACGCACTGCAAGAGTTCCGCGTGATGAGCTCGAGCTATTCCGCGGAATATGGTCGTGATCCGGGCGGACAGTTCTCCTTGACGTCGCGCTCCGGAACCAACGCCTACCACGGAAGCGTCTTTGACTATCTCCGCAACAATTTCTTCGACGCAAACAACTGGTTCGACGATTATTACCGGGTACCCGAGCCAGCTCTGCGCCAGAACGACTTCGGAGGAACATTGGGCGGACCCGTGCGAATTCCGAAGCTGTATAACGGCACGGACAAGACCTTTTTCTTCGTGTCGTACGAGGGGCTTCAACTAGTTCAGCCGCAGGCGGCTAGCGCTCAATACGTTCCCACGCTCAGCATCCGTCAAGCCGCGGCCCCCGCGCTTCAGCCGATTCTAAACGCATTCCCGCTTCCCACTGGCGCGGACCAACTGGTGGCGTGCAGCACCAGCGGATCGGCTACGGTCACTCCATGCCCGGCGGGTGTGCCGGCCGGCACCAATGTGGACAGCGGTCTGGCGGCCTACAACATGGCTTCGTCGTCACCCAGCAACTTCAACTCAACCAGCGTCCGAATTGACCAGAACTTTTCGCCCAAGCTAAGTGTATTCTTTCGCTTTGGGGACACGCCCAGCAAAACTCAATCGCAAAACGAATCCGCGCTCAGTACGACTGACTCTAACAGCGCAACTTCTACGCTTGGAGTGACCTCCCAATTCTCAAGTACTTTGGGCAACAATTTCCGTCTGAATTACACCACCAACACCCTCGCCAACGTGGCGGCGCTGAACGCGTTTGGCGGCGCCACTCCCTATAAACCTTGCACAGGCCATGGGTGTCGGCTCGTATCCTAATGCCCTTCCGGTTTTTTTCGATTACGTCTCCGGTGTCGGCTACGCTTCTCTCACTACCCTGAATCGAAGCACCCACCAGCATCAATGGAATCTGGTCGACACCATCAGCAAAACATTCGGCCAACACTTGTTGAAGTTCGGATTCGACTATCGTCGCATCGCTTCTCCGCTGTTTCCTTACGATCCGCAGCTTTCCGGATATTTCTACAACCAGGAGGCGCTGGAAACCAACGTGACCTACTTGCTCCTGACTGCCGCTCACCTGCCGTCCGAACCCGTGTTTAACGACTCTGCGGCATTCGTTCAGGACGAGTGGCACGTCACTCGCCGGCTGAGCCTTTCGCTTGGCCTGCGTTGGGACGTCGACCCTCCTCCTAGTTCCAAGCAGAACGACGCGCTGAATATAACCGGATGCCTCTGCGACCCAGCAACCCTGGGTGTTGCTCCCCGCGGCACTCCTCTTTGGAAAACGAGTTATTTCAATTTTGCTCCACGCCTGGGAGCCGCCTGGGAGGTTCGTACGACTCCGGGATGGGAGACGGTTCTACGCGCCGGCGGCGGGGTATTCTTCGACACGGATAACGAGGCCGCCGGGTGGGGGTTTTCGGGCGGTCTCGGCGATGCCGCTACTGCGCGCTACTCAAATTTAAGTCTTCCGGTCACTACGGCCTTAGTAAACTCCGTTGTTCCGTCAACGACCCCGCCGTATACCAGCGGGTCTATTAATGCTCTCCCTCAACATCTGCAACTTCCTTATACGCTGCAATGGAACGTCAGTGTCCAACAGGCATTGGGTAAGGCGCAGGCATTTACCGTGACTTATGTAGGCGCAGCGGGAAGACGTTTGATATTGATGCAGACACTCAACATCTCTAGCCTGAATCCGAACTTTGGAACGATAGATTACGTGCCACCCGGGATTACATCGGATTACGACGCATTGCAGTTGCAATTCCAGCGGCGGCTCAGCCGTGGTCTTCAGATACTCGGGTCTTATACCTGGTCCCATTCGATAGATTATGGCTCGTCAGCAGTGGAGGTGCCGCTGCAGCGAGGCAATTCCGACTTTGATTTGCGCCAAAACTTCCAGGCCGGAGTCAGCTGGAACTTGCCGAACGTACAGGGCAACCCAATTGTGAAGCACGCTTTTTCGCATTGGGGGCTGGATGGCCGTCTAATGGCTCGCACTGGTTTCCCGCTCGAGATATCGGGAAACTTTCTGACCGACCCCGCCACCGGAAGTAATTACTACAGCGGAGTCAACGTGAACCCGGGCGTGCCGATTTACCTTTATGGAGCGCAGTATCCGGGAGGAAGAGAGATCAACAGCGCTGCCTTTAGCCTGCCAACCGGCAATAATTCCGGCGACGCGGCCCGCAATTTCGTACGAGGCTTCGGCGAGAACCAGATTAACCTTGCGGTGACGCGCGAGTTTATCGTCAGAGAAGGTCTGCGATTCCAGTTCCGCGCGGAGGCTTTCAACATCCTGAACCACCCCAACTTCGGCAACATCAACGCGACGCTCAACACCGCCACCTTTGGCCAGGCAACCGCAACGTTAAACACGAGTTTCTCGAACCCGCTGGCACAGCAATACGAACAGGGCGGCCCTCGCTCCATGCAATTTGCCTTGAAACTGCTCTTCTGACGATGGCGCGTAATTCTCATCGGAGGCCACGGAGATAATGCGCCGCATGTTGCGCGTTCTGGCACGCGAATCTCTATGGCTGGGGCCGTTTCTGTGCATTGGCGTGCTCTCCTTGGGATTGTTTCGGGCTCTGCCGCATTTTCCGGTTCCGGCCCACATCCGCACCGTGGTTGACATCAGCGGCACACCCGTTCGCATCGCTCTGCCTTTTCGAGGGATCGTTCTGGCTCCGAACTCTTTCCCCGCTACTTACCTGGAGGATACCCGTTCGCCTGACCTGCTGCTGTATGCCGGCAATACGGACCTGCGCAAGTGGTTCGCCAAAGGCGTAATGAGCTGGGTCTACCCTCAGATCCTGAGCAACAAGCTCTGGAACGATAAGCTTTTTCGGGCCACGAGTAGTCCATTTACCGAAATCGAATCTCTGATCGCCTATGATGCGAGCGTTTATGCCGGCTGCGGCGGCCCTCCGGATCTAGTCCGTCGCGTCGGTCTCCCGGTTTTTAATTGCGGCGGTTCGCCGGCGAAGATGCGGCGTGTGCCTATTCTTATGAAAGGGGTCGGCTGCGGTAGCGCGCCGAATCTCCGCTGGGCTTACTATCCGGAAATCTACCTTTTCCCCACGCTAAGAACTTACTCGGCTCTGATCGGCCACGCCGAACTGGCCGAACCCCGCATCGAGGCTTATTGCCAAGTCATTGATGATCTCCGGGAAGAGCTTCAGCCATCGACTCTCACGTATCGCCCGCGCGTGTTGGCGAGGGCCGAAGAAAAAGGAACTCTGGCGCGCGCCGGCTTAGTGGACGCCGAGCAGAGGAGGTACAATCCGAACGATCCCGAACAGCTCCTCGCCATGGATCCCGATATGATCTTCCTCCCGCAGGGGAGCCCTCGGGAATTTGACCAAGATATTCGATGGCAAGGGTTGAAGGCTGTACGCAACAGGCGCGTCTACAGGCGTCCCGGCCTGATCGAATGGTGGACCGCGGGCGTGACATTCAAACCGATCGAGACCCGTTGGATGGCCGAGGTTGCGCACCCCGATCGCCTGCAGCCGAAGGTCCGGCAACTGCTACGCGATCGCATGTTCGCGGCGTTCGGCTACCGGTTGAGCGACGAGCAAATCGACTTGCAGCTTCATGTCGCGGAAAACTCCGGCGCAGTGGGTACTGAGCGTTTCACCCGCAACTATCAGGGAGCAGAGCGGCCGGGGCCCTCGAAATGACCGAAGCAACGCTTTCTGGAAAAGCGCCGCTCTCCGAGAACGCCATCTCTCAATCCTTCGCTAGGAGTTCCTTTTCCCAAAGATCTTTCTCCCAGAGACATGGCTGGGCCGTCCCCACACTGCTGAGTCTAGGCATGTTGCTGGCGATGCTTGGCTCGCTGTGCATCGGAGTTTATCCCATGACCTTTGGCCAGGCGGCCCGCATCGTGATGCATCTGGTGTGGCCCTCGGCGCTTCCCGCAAATCCGCCCTGGACCGTCAAAGAAATCACTGTCATTCAAATCGTCCGCCTGCCGCGCGTGTTGCTCGCGACATTGTCCGGGCTAGGCCTCGGAATGTCCGGCGCCGCCTTGCAGGGAATGATGCGGAATCCGCTAGTGGGGCCGGACGTCGTTGGCGTAAGCTCCGGGGCGGCGGTTGGCGGAATCCTTGCCATGCTCTGGGATTTTTCACCCGCCGGCATCATCGCGCTTGCCTTTTGCGGAGGAATGATCGCCATGGCCCTGACCTTCGGTCTGGCGAAGCTGGCGCACGCCGGCACCGACAGCATGATCATGATTCTGGCCGGCATCTTCGTCGGCGCTCTCTTTGTGGCCATGATCTCGCTGATTGTGTCCAAGGCGGACGATGCGCATTTGCCTCGCATGGTCTATTGGATGCTCGGTACTTTCGTCGGGGCCGATCCGAAACACGTCGCGATGATTGGCATCCCCACCCTCGCTGGCGGCGCGATCCTGATGTCCATGCGCTGGCGGTTCAATCTACTCTCGTTGGGCGACCTTGACGCTCAGACCCTGGGCCTGAACGTCAGCCTGCTGCGCTGGCTGATCATCGCGTTGGTCTCACTGATCGTCGCTTCGCAAGTCGCGGTCAGCGGGCTGGTGGGCTGGGTCGGCCTGGTGGTGCCACATTGCGCCCGCATGCTGGTGGGCCCCGATCACCGGCGCTTGCTGCCGACGGCCGCCTTGCTGGGCGCCTTCTTTGTTCTCGGCCTCGACGATTTCACGCGAGCCGTGATCGGTGCTGAGATTCCCGTGGGAGTTCTAACCGCGCTGTTCGGAACTCCCATGGTTTGTTTTCTCCTCTGGAAATCACACGGAAAGGGGTGGGGACGTGGGTGATCCGGCCATCCGGTTTCACGATCTCGGACATGCCTACAAGCCGGGACACTGGATATTTCAGAATTACAGCGCGGCGGTGGAGCGCAGTTCGATTTTCGCTCTGCTTGGACCCAATGGTGCCGGTAAGACCACCCTGCTCAAGATCCTGCTCGGTGCGCTGAAGGCAACAGCGGGAACGATTGAAGTCAGCGGGCGGACGGCTTTCGTGCCGCAGCTTTTTCAAGTCACCTTCGATTATTCCGTGCTCGACATGGTGCTAATGGGCCGCGCGCGCAATGTGGGCGTGTTCTCTCAGCCTTCCGCGCGGGATGAAGAAGCAGCCATGGCTTCACTCGATCGCTTCGGGATGGCGCACTACGCCCGAGACCCGTTTCACGAACTCTCCGGCGGCGAGCGGCAATTGGTAATCTTCGCGCGCGCGTTGGTCTCCGAAGCGGAGATATTGATACTGGACGAGCCGACCTCGGCCCTCGACTTAAAAAATCAGCTTGTTGTGCTCGATTGGATCACGCGCCTGTCCCACGAGGACGGGCTTACGGTGCTGTTTACCACTCATCACCCGCACCACGCGCTGGCTGTTGCCGATACTGCGTTGCTGATGCTGGGCGGAAGCCGGTTCGACCAAGGCCCGGCGCGCGACGTGTTGAGTGAAGAGAACCTTCACGCTCTGTACGGCGTCAACATCAAGCATCTTTCCTTTGAACATCAAGGCGAGCAGCATGAGACCCTGGTCCCCGTGCTACCGTATGGCACGCGAGCGAGGAATGAAGCGGCCAATGAACGGAGCCGTGCGGAATGACAACTGCGACGGCGGACCGGGGCATAGCCGTCCCGTCGGCACTGCGGAAACAGGGATGGACGGTTCCGATTCTGGTGGGTCTGGCGTTGCTATCCGCGATCTTCGCCTCGCTGTGCGTCGGAGCGTATCCCATGTCTTTCTGGCACTCCGCGAAGCTGGTGTTGCACTTGGTCTGGCCATTTTCCACCTACAATCCGGACCTGAAAGAACTCACGGTCGTGAAGATCATCCGGCCGCCGCGTGTGCTGCTGGCCACTCTGGCTGGAATGGGACTCGGGATGTCCGGCACCGCGCTCCAGGGCATGTTTCGTAATCCTCTGGTGAGTCCGGACATCGTCGGCGTAACCTCGGGCGCCGCGTTCGGCGCAGCCTTGGCGATATCGCTGGATTGGTCCCCGGCCGTCATCATGGCGCTCGGATGTTGTACCGGAATGATGGCGATGGCCTGCACCTTCAGCCTGGCGAAGATGGCCCGCGGAAGTAACGACGGCGTAGTCGTGATTCTCTCCGGAGTCTTTATCGGCGCCTTTTTCCTGGCCCTGCTCGGATTGGTGGAGTTCTGGGGAAATCCTTTTCGGATCTCGCATTGGATCATCGGTTCGTTCGTTAACGCCGACTGGACCAAGGTCTGGACCATTGCCATCCCCACGCTGATTGGCGGCTGCGTCTTAATGACTTTGCGGTGGCGCTTGAACCTTTTGTCTCTGGGCGATCTCGACGCGCAATCGCTGGGTATCAACGTCGGGCTTTTGCGCTGGACCATCATCGCTGTCGTGTCGGTGATCGTCGCCTCACAGGTCGCCGTCAGCGGCGTGATCGCGCTGGTCGGCCTGGTCGTCCCTCATTGTGCCCGCATGCTGGTTGGCCCAGATCATCGGCGCCTGCTTCCGACCGCGGCGCTGATCGGAGCGCTGTTTGTTCTCGCCCTCGACGATCTCAACCGGTCCTCCGTTTACGCGGCGCTGCCGGTCGGCGCTCTGTCGGCCATGGTCGGAACGCCTGTGGTTTGCTTGCTCCTATGGAAGTCGCGCGGCAGAGGGTGGACCCGCAATAGTTGATCACGCAGCCCTTGGCTCTCATCGATATTCGTGGCGCAGACCGGCCAGAATCGACTTTGAGGTGAGTCGAGCGCCCGGCGGAACCTCATGACGCTGATCAGAGGCGGGTAGAGTTTTGTTGGGATAATCTGGAATCCCTGGTCCAGGCACCGGAATTCTTCTCGCCGGAATTAGAACGGATTGAGCCGCTACGCGCGGCGGAAGGCTGCGAGTGCATCTTCGGGATTTTTCGGGAATCCCGTGACTCCACGGGAACGGTCGAACTGATAGATCCGGTAGCGGGGAAACCGATCATACGCGAATGTTCGAAGACCGGAGCTAGCGAGTGCTTCCCGCGCGCCGGGACGGTCGCAGGCCGCTGTCGCGCGCGCCCGCAAATGAGTAACGAGATCTGCCTCTTCGAGCACCCGATTTCTCAACTCATTGGGATCTTCCGCAACATGAAACAACTGTTCATGACCACCGTTGGCGAAGAAAAGATATTTCCAGTCCCGATGGCGAACCATCATTTTGAAAGCGCGGGTTCCGGGAACCGAATAATAACCAATAAGATACTCACGGGGCGAAGCCGTTCCAGCCAATACAGCGAGTTGATCGATTCCGTCGCGCGTCTCCACGCTCCCCGCCGCTCCTGTGGCAATCGCAAACAGGTCGGTAAGACATGCCAGATCGTCCCTCCGTTTATTTGCCGGTAATCGGGCTGGCCAACTGACCAGAAATGGCACATGGGCGGCCGTTTCGAAATACGTGCTCTTATTCCAGTGGCCGTGATCGCCAAGATTCTCCCCATGATCGGAGAAGAAGCAGATCAGAGTATTATCGGCGTCACCACTGGCATCGACAGCGTCGAGAATGCGGCCGATGCAATGATCGATATAAGTGATTTCTCCGTAATATCGTGCTTTCAGCACACGTGCGCGAGCGTCGTTGATGTCGTTCGCCCAAGTGATGTGATCGCCCGCCGAGAGCGTGTCATCCATGTTGTCGTTCTCAGGGGTTCCACGCACCGGGTTGGGTAAGTGATCGGGATTGTACATCCGGTTGAACGGCAGCGGCGGCGCGAATGGGGGATGTGGGCCGATAAAGGAAACAAAACCGAACCATGGCCGCTGTTTGTTCAGCCTTCGAATCTGCTCGATGGCCCGATCTGCCGCCCAACTCTCGACGCCGGCGTCCGCGGGCGTGGGACTCATCTGCGGCATGTAGTACATCTCCGTGCGTTCTCCCATCAGATTTTCGATGTAGTCGAATTCCGGCCGCTTGGTGGCGATCCAAGACGCGTACGCGTCAGTCCGCCGCTGTTCGGGCGTAGCATAAAGCTCCTCGCTGTGCAGATGTACGTCGTAACCCAGTTCCTCGTAAACCGGCTGCGTATGAAACTTACCGATGCCGAAGGTCCGGTATCCCAGCCGCCTCATCGTCGCAGCCAGGTAGGGTCCGCATCGGCCAGTCATGGTGGATGCTTGCCCTTCTCCCGGCTCAGTGATTGCGTTCTCAAAACGCCGGGTCAGGGGCGGCTCGCATCCGGTCCGAATGGTATACCGCGCCGGTACGCAAACGGGACATGTGGAATATCCACGGGTGAACGTTATGCCCCGGCGAACCAGACGATCGAGATTCGGCGTATAGATATACGAATTCCCCAGAGCGGCAATCGTATCGAAGCGCTGCTCATCCGTCATGAGGAAGAGAACATTAGGCTTGTTTGAGGGCGCGCTTGAGGCCTTTCGGGCGCCTAGAAGGAGCGCCGCGGACGCTGGAACGGCGCCAAGAAGGTCACGTCTGTTAATCTCTCTCAACTAAGTTACCTCCGAAATAGATAGTGAACAAATCAGAACTGCAGCCTGACCGCCAACTGAATAATGCGTGGATTTTGAGCGGCTGTGTACTGTCCAAACTGGCTGTTCACTTGCGCTCCGGACGAATTAAACAGCGCGGTGATGTTAATCGAGCTGAATTGGGTATGGTTGAAGGCATTGTATAGTTCGGCTCGAAATTGCATATTGACGCGTTCCCGGATCGGGATGCTCTTAACCAGCGATATGTTCCAGTTATTGATACCGGGACCGCGCACCAACACTTTCGGCGGATCGCCCAGCGTACCCACGGCGGGAAGAGCAAATACATTCGGATTGAACGCCTGCAACGAACTAAATCCGCTACCCAGATTGTAAGGGTTACCGTTCACATTGATGCGTGCCGAAACGCTGGGCGAGCCGGTAATGTTAGTCGCCGTAACTTGATTGAATGAGACTCCCAGCGGAGCGCCGCTCGAAAACGTCGTTACACCGAAAACGTGCCATCCATTTGCGACCGCTCTTACTGGAGCGATGGCGGACTTCCACGCCGGCGCATCCCAAATCCAGTTAATGATTGCCAACTGAGTGCGGTCAAATCCGGCCAAGCCATAATTCCAGGCCCGGAATAGAGACGCGGGCACAGCATTATTTACCGCCCCGAAATCGCTGTCAGTCCAGTCCATGGCCTTAGACCACGTCCAGGCTAAGCCGAATTGGAATTGCTGGGCGAAGCGGCGGTTCGCGGTAACCTGCAACGAATTGTAGTTGGAGGTAGCGTCATCGGCATTGTAGGCAATTGCGCTATAGCCCTGAATGGGGACGAGGAAAGCGTTCGGAAGAGGGGCCTTGGGATTCGCCGGGTTGGCATTGGCGGGACTGAACTGCGCGCCGAGCGGAACTGGCTCAAGGTTCTCCTGCCAGGACAGGTGACGGCCGAACGATCCGACATAGGAGGCATCGACAACCGTTCCGAACCCGATGTTCCGCTGCAGGCTGAAGCTCATGTTCATGACTTCAGGCGCCTTCATATTCCGCTGCCATTCAATGACGGACGGTGGCGAGATGAAGCCCTGGGCAGACGTGAAGTTGGACAACGTGCCGAACTGCACGACCGGCGTTTGCACCAGCGGGTATGAATAAACAGCCGAGGAATCCGTGCCCAGTGGGCGGTTATAGAACAGCCCAAAGCCGCCGCGAATAGCCGTTTTGCCGTCGCCGAAGGGATCGTAGGCGAAGCCGAACCGGGGAGCCGGCAACGGACCCATGTCGTTCACGAGAGCGCGTGGATAGCTGGAATTTTGAGCCGCGACGATTGTGCCATTGGTGAGATTGCCGCTTCCGGGCGCAATGAACCCAATCAGCGCGGAAGAATACGTTTGACCGGTGATCGGATTCATTCCAACGGTCTTGCCGCTGAGAAGCTCGGGGCGAATCAACTGGACCGCTTGGCTGGGATTATAGAGAGACGTCAGAAAGCCGGCCATTTCGTTGTTGTAGTTATAAAAAGGCTGATACCAACTTACGCGGATACCATAATCGAGCGTCAGCTTTTTGGTCACTCTCCAGTTATCCTGCACAAACCAGTCGACTCCAGTCGAGTAGATGAGTGAAATCGGATGCGAAGTAGCTTCCGTGTAGCTATTGAACACGCCAAGAGCTGCATTCGCGAAGGGATCTCCCGTGTTGAGAGGGTTATTTGCGTTGGTGCTGGAAATCGAAAGCGCCGTTAAAATCGCTGGCCCATGGGCCGTCGTACTGCCGCATTCGTTCGAAGAAAATGCCAGCCTTAAATGTATGTGCGCCGACTACTTTGTTGAAGTTATCTCCGATATCTGTGACGTAGCGAGTGAGGTTATAAGGAAAGCGTCCGTCCCAGGAGACGCTCGGCGCATCGGTTACTCCGCCAAAGGTAAGGCCCGGCAAGAGATCCAGAGGATTATTCGCTGAGTTAAGCTGGCCTGCTGTAAAATCATAGGTGTTCCTCTGTATAGTCGCCAGTTGGCTGGGAGTATAGCTGGTCGGACCATATGTCTCCGCGTATCCCACCGTTAGCTCGTTGACTGCCGTCGGCGAGAAAATGTGAGTGTAGTGGCCGGCAGCCATCCGGCCATCGCTCCGGGTCGCGTTGTTCACAATCGCAAAGGGAGCCGATACACCGGCGCCGTTCGGCCCGGTGATCGTTTCCCAGTCCCCTGTAAGCGTGGCCGAGAAGCTATCGCTGGCGCGAAGATTGTAATCGAGCTTCAGGGTTGCCAGTTCCAAAGGCTCTTTCATCACAAACTGGCTGACGTAGTTGTACGCCCCTGTCGAGGAGCCCGTGCCTCCCGCGTTGGGCAGCGGCAGCACATTTAGAAGGGCTCTTCCATTCGGATCGAGCTGGCCGGCGGGAATAATATTGTTCGGAAACGGGGCTCCCGTGGAGGGGTCGTTTATCGACACAAGTTTGCCGCCGATATACGACTGGGAGAAATTGCCCGCGCGCTCGAGCGCCGTGGGAACAGTAGAATATTGCAGCGCGCCGGTTACGCTTTGCGGCAAATATTCCTGATTCCAGAAGAAGAACAGCTTGTTATGGATGGCTCTTCGTTTAGACGGAACATAAACCGGCCCGCCGATATTGTAAGTGACCGCATTGAAGCGATTTACCGGCCGCCTCGTGCCTTGTAAATTATTGAAGAAGTTATTGGCGTTTAAAGCCTCGTTACGGGCATAATACATACCCATGCCATGAAGCGTTTGGGTGCCGGACTTTGTGACCATCTCGACATCGCTGCCCGCTAAGCGGCCATATTCGGCTTGATAATTGCTAATAAGCACCTTCACTTCGGAAATGGCCTCCATACTGACGCCAAAGGTGCCGTTGGGCGCTCCTCCGACGGCGGTTAACGTTATGCCATCCACGGTGAAATTATTGGCCGACGCGCGGTTTCCGGCGACATCGAACTCGGTTGCATTGGCGCCGGCCAGTGTGCGGGACGGAGCTCCAACCGGGTCGACGACTCCGGGCGCGATTGAAATGAGCGAAGTGACGGTGCGGCCATAGACGGGAAGTTCCTCCGTTTGGCCTGTTGTGATGGCGGAGGAGCGTTCCGCGCTCGCTGTCTCGACACTGGCGCCCTGCTCGGTCACCGTGACCTGCTGGCCCACCGTGCCGACTTCCAGAGTAAGAACTCCGAGTGACAACCTCTCCGACGGGGTCAGGCGTATACCGTTGCGCTCGAGAACCTTGAATCCGGGGGCTGTCGCCCTGAGCGTATATTCTCCCGGATCGAGAGTGCTGATCACGAATTCACCGGATTGATTCGTCTGGAGAGTGCGTTCCGCTCCCGTCTTTACGCTGACCAATCTGAGCTGCGCTTGCCGGATCGCTCCGCCACTGGAGTCCTCAACGGACCCGGAGATCGAACCGCTGACGGCCTGTGGCCAAGCCGCCGGGAGACTCGCCAGAATCAGCACTGGAATCAAAATCGTTCGCATATTCCTCGATAGAAATGTCCAGAATGTCATATATGTCTATCGACATTAGGATATAAAGAGGCCCTCTGACAACAAAGAACATATTAAAAACTCTTCATGGGAATAGAGCCCGAGGGAGGGGAATGCCGCATTGTCCTATTGACAATAGGGTATTTGTCCGATAGGCTCTAGGTTCGCGTCAAATGCCTAAAAATTCTGGTTAGGTTATGAAGGAGGAAAGCTTGGACGGGACCAGGAGAGATTTTTTGCGGACCGTGACTCCCGCGGCGGCCATCGCAACCGTGGGAGCCACGGAGGCCGTAGGACAAGGCCAAGTCAGCCGGCCGAACGTTTTGTTTCTGATGGCGGATCAGTTTCGCTTCGACGCGATCCGGAGCCTCGGCAATCCCGACGTCTATACGCCCAACATCGACCGTCTGGCTAAACGCGGAGTGACGTTTACGAACGCCTATTCGCAGTGCCCGGTTTGCGTACCTTCGCGATATTCAATCCGTACGGGTTGCGAACCGCCGACGACACGTGTTTTCTTTAACGGCTTCTCGAAGCCGCTCGAAGGGCAATCGCCTACCATGACGGGCCGTTGCGGCCCCTATCTTGCCGATACGATGACACGGTTTGGATACCGGACCTTCGGCATTGGGAAATTTCATACCAGTCCCTGGGATGAGAAGCTTGGCTACGGCGTGCACTTGCACAGCGAGGAACTGTACAGTACGGCCGACCAGCGAAATCGTGACTCCTTCGCCGCGTGGATTCGGACAAAACACCCGCCCTACAACTTCATTGAAGGATTGATGGGCGAACGCACCGAGATGTATTACATGCCGCAGATGAGCCCCATGCCCGCGGAAGTAACGGTCGAGCGATGGGCCGCCGAAGAGGCAATCGAACAGATTCGCGTTCGTGACGCCGAACCCTACTTCGGATTCGTGTCTTTCATAGGACCCCACCCGCCCTTTGCTCCGCCAATTCCCTTTAACCGGCTCTACAATCCGGACCGCATGCCGAACCCGGTTCTTGGCGATCTCGAAATGGACCACATGGACGAACAGATTCCATGGATGAACTATGCCATCTGGGCGGAGGACGTCAACGATTCCCATGCCAGGGTTCTGAGAGCGCGCTATTACGGCGAAATCACCTATATCGACGACTGCATTGGGCGCATTCTGGATGCTGTAGAAGCGCGCGGCGACGCCGATAACACCCTTATTTGTTTCTTCTCCGATCACGGAGATCATCTCGGAGACCACCACGCCTGGCAGAAAGAGACGTATTTCGAAGCGTCCTGCCATATTCCGTTTCTGGTTAGTTGGCCCGGCCGCATCCCGGCCGGGGAGCGTCGCGATGCCCTCGTTACGCTCACGGATCTTTTCGGCATTGCCACCAGCGCCTCGGGCACGCCTGAATTCCGTCAGGGAACAGACGCACTGGGAGTCATTGCGGGAACGGCCAAGCCCCGCGAGCATGTCTTCGGTTACTATGGCGAGCCAGGTACGCCTCTGTTCAAAATCATGGTGCGGCACGCCGAATGGAAATACATTTTCTTCTCGAATGGAGGGCGGGAGCAGCTCTTCCACGTGAGCGAGGATCCCCATGAACTGCACAATCGCGCCACCTCGGACCTCGACGTTGCCCGTACACTACGGGGCCACGCCGCACACGCCTGCGACACGCCGGAAGCCCGCTTGGCGCTTAATGGCTCCGATTTGCGCGCGTTCCCGTTCCGGGCTCGTCCGCTGCGGCGCATTTACCAGTTCGACCGGTCGCGAGGGGTGACCGGATTTCCCGCTCGTCCGGAAGACGTATTGAAAGGCTGGCCGGTCTAGCCCTCGTGTGCTCCACCCGACGGAACCTCAGCATTAGCGAGGGGCGGCCATCTCGGCCCCCTCATCCGCTCCCCACCATAGCGGTTGCTCCGAAAATCATGCCTCTGATTGAGTGATAGGGCTCAACATTTGGCAAAGTCCAGTCTGGGCTTGCGGCTCAAGCCGCTAAGGTGGAGATGCTGCCGGGTAAGATCGTCGAGACCTGGTCCTGACGGAAGAAGGGGTGCGCTATCTGCAAGCGGCCTTCGCAATCGGTAACCAAATTGGCGCCGCTTACGCTGAATGGGAAAGAAGTTAGATGGTCGGGGCGAGAGGATTCGAACCTCCGACCTCCTGGTCCCGAACCAGGCGCTCTAGCCAGGCTGAGCCACGCCCCGAATACCTTCCTAGTCTATCGGATCGCGGGTGGAGGCACAAGGCGTTCGGCCTACTTCAGCTTGCTCAATTCCGCTTCGAGACCGCTCATTCCCCTGCGCCGGTAGACCTCCGCCAGCCGCTGTTGCTCGGGCGAGGTCGACAAGGCGCGACGGAGAATCGGGTCGCTGGTCGCTTCTATTATGTCGCGGCGGCTCGGGATCCAGAAATTGCCATCCGCATACTCCACGTCATTGACAAAGGCCATCACGGCGTCAATCGTGACAGGCTGGCCGCCTGGCTGCGAGAACCGGAGCGTTCCCTGCTCAGTTAGCCGTCCGCTTTGTACAGGGCCGAGCGAAACAGGGGTCGCGACCGATCCCGCTACGAAGTCGCGCCCGCGTTGGTCACGAAGAATCCAGCCCATCTCCACATTGCGCACCGCCTTCTGTGATGTGTTCCTCACATCCACTTGCGGCGCGCGAATCTCATTGCCCGACAGCTTCGCCGCGCCGCCCATGGGTTGCACTGGCGACCCGCGGAACGGCACTACGCCCACCGGGATGGCCTGCTCGTTACGTCCCACCGGTTGCGGCCCATGCAGCAATTCAAAGCCAAGCTGAGGAGGGGTCAAATCCACCAAACCGAAATTCAGTTCCTGACGCAGTTGTGTCCATTGTTGCGATTCCACCAGGCCCGCCAGATACCGCCGGTCGCGCCGCGCTTCGAGCTCGTACACGACCAATGCCCGGCGTGAGTTTAATCTGTCCGGTCCGTATGAGGTCAGGTCGGAAAACAAGACGCAATCGAGCGATATCTGAATAATCGGCCCTTCCGTCTTGGCGTCGAACGGCCGCCTTACTTCAACATCCATCCGTACGGGGAAAACTTCTCCTGGACGGACCATGAGGCTCGGAACACTGACCGATCCTCTGCCCGATGGTGTCAGATCCGGCGCCTCGACCCGTAGCGTCAACCCACAGATCGTCCGGGAGCCGGTGTTGCGCAACATCAGGGACGTGTGGATGCCCAGCACCATAGACATGCCGCGCTGGCGCACGATCGGCCCCAAGTCGGAGGAGACCGGCAGGACCGGAGAATCTTGTGGAAATTCGATGCTCAGCCAGCGCGGTGCATCCTGAGCGTAGGCGGAGTTACACGCCTGCAGAGCGCCAAAAATCAGGAGAACGAATGCCGCGCCGAGATTCCGGAGCCTATTGCCCATACACGTTGGTGATGGTCACCTCTCCCGAATCCTCGTCGACATAAAGCGCTCCAACCGATGCGTTACCGGCCACCGTGACCACGGCCGAGGCGGGATGAAGCAAGGTCATGGTGGCGCCTTGGGCCCGGACGGCGATGCCGTCGGGAGTCGATTGCAGAATAGTTCCGGAGGGCTGGGACCTGTTCATGCCGACTATACGGCGGAGGGATAAGGCCAAATGCTCGGATTCCTCACGCGGGATATTCATCATCCACCCCAGGGCCAGAAGCATCGCCATTCCCGCGCCGACGAACGCACCCCGCCAACTCCGAAATCGTTTGCGGCCGACCTTGTCAATGCACCGGGCGGCGGCCACGCCGACCGCGATATTACCCACCATTTCGCGTTCCAGGCGCTGCCAGTCTGCAATCGCCTCGTAACCTGTCAGCGTCTGGCTCTGGGCGTCGTGGCGAAACGCTTCTCGCGCGGAGCAAAATTGCGCTGCCTGCTGGCTGCAAAAGGCACATGCATCGAGATGCCGCTTCAATCGAAAACGCCTGGGCCAAGGCAGATCGTGGCTTGCCCAGAGCGCCAGTTCCGCAAGCTCCGGGTGGTTCCCGCGCCTGGCATCGTTCGCGCTCTTCATGGCTTCCTCGATTCCATATACCGGCGAAACTTGATCCGCGCATTTGCGATGTGGGATCGCACCGTGGCCATGGAACAGTTCATTTGCCGCGCAACTTCCACGGCCGGAATATCTTCAACGTCGCGCAGCAGCAGGGCCGTCCGCTCGCGCTCCGTCAATGTAGCCAGAACTCCATCCAGTTGGAGTTTCCGTTCGCCCCGTAAAAATGCCTGCTCTGGATTTTCGTGCGTACTAATGCCACCCAATTCCGGGATATCGTTTACATCAGCGAATGTGAAGCGCTTGTTTCGCCTTAGAAAATCGATGGCCGTGTTGCTCGCAATGCGGGAAACCCAATGCGCGGCTTTTTCAAGGTCCTTCAATTGCGACTGCCGTTGCAGAGCCTTGATGAATGTCTCTTGGGTCAAGTCCTGAGCGTCATCCACATTGCCCACAATTCGGTATATCAGCAGAAATACCCGGCGCAAGTTCTGCTGTACGAAGCGGGTTTGCGCGTCTTCTCCCGTCTCCAACTGCGTGTCGGAAATTGGGGGCAAGTGATCGCTCACGCTCGTCTCCCGGATTGGCATCTGCCAGATAGCGCCCATGTTTCTCTGAACAGATGACGGCGTGTTTGCCTAAACGTGCAGGACCGCTGGGGCATCGGCGTTACTCTAAGTTTATATGAGACCTGTTGCCGTTATCGGCATCGGGAAAACCGCTTTTGGAGCATTCCCCGATCGCGATCTTCGTTCGCTCTCGGTGGAGTCGATAAGCCACGCCCTGTCGGATGCCGGGATCTCGCCGCAGGCAGTACAAGCGTTCTATTTGGGCAATTTTGCCGGTCCTTCGTTCGTCGGCCAGAATCACCTTGCGCCCTATGTCGGCATGGCGGCGGGGCTGGGAAAGATACCTTGCACGCGCTTTGAAGATGCCTGTGCGTCAAGCGGTGCGGCCTTTTTTCATGGCTGGCAAAGCGTCGCATCCGGGCTCTATGATTGCGTGCTGGTGGGCGGCGTCGAGAAGATGACGTCCCAAACTACCGCGCGAGTCACGGAAATTCTGGCCGGTGCCGGCGATATGTCGGGCGAGGGATTGGCCGGGGCGACCTTTCCCGCACTATTCGCGATGATCGCCCGCCGCCATATGCATGAATACGGTACGACGCGCGAACAATTGGCTTCCGTCGCGGTTAAGAATCACTTGAATGGCTCCAAAAATCCGCTGGCGCATATGCGCAAACCGATTACGCTCGAACAGGCGCTAGCCGGCAAGCGTGTTTCCAGCCCCCTCACGGTCTATGATTGCTCGTTGATCAGCGACGGCGCCGCGGCGGTCGTGCTGGCTCCGCTCGAACACGCCCCGCGGTTCCATAGCCGGTTCGTACGCGTATTGGGCGCGGCCCAGACATCCGACTGCGTGGCGCTCGATCAAAAGCAAACCCTGACGACCTTCGATGCGGTGCGCGCAGCCGGCGAACAGGCATATAAGCAGGCGGGAATCGGTCCCAAAGATATCGAGTTCGCCGAACTGCACGATTGTTTCACGATCGCCGAGATTGTTGCCAGCGAGGACCTCGGTTTTATCGAAAAGGGTGACGGCGGCCCGTTTGCCGAGCAGGGTTGCACTGCGATACAGGGACGTCTGCCGATCAATACCAGCGGAGGGTTGAAATCGAAGGGCCATCCGGTGGGCGCCACTGGCGTGGGGCAAATCTGCGACATCGTGCTGCAGATCCGCGGCGATGCGGGTGATCGCCAGGTTAAACGCAACCGCGTTGGGCTCGCGCAAAACCTCGGCGGCTCAGGGGCTACCTGTGTGGTTACCATCCTGGGAGCCGCCTAGATGCAGAGCGGAATTGTGTATACCGAGACCACCGTCTATATTCCGCCGGAGCAGTACGCCCAGCAAGCGCCGTATCAGATCGCGATCATCGATCTGGACGGAGGCGGGCGGCGCACGGTGCGAATTAGGGGAGCAGAAGCATTTATAGGCGACCGCGTGCAATTCGTTGAGGAAAGTGGCGGCGTCCCCTATTATTCGAAGGTGGCGATAGAGCAGGCGCCTGAGCCGTCGGGCAATAAGCCGTAGACGCTCACGCTCTTGTTGTTACCGGTCAGACGGCTGTAACCCTGCCAGGCTCCGCGGCGATTGAAGCCAAATCCCGAGATATCTCCTTTGTCGTTTACCAGAACCAGGTTTCGAATTGCAGGCGCCGCTTGTATAAGGCCCGTCAATTCCAACGCCTTCAATTCAGGCTCTTCCAACAGGCGAGCGATGCGAATCTTGCCGCGGCACAGTTTGTGGTTGTCTACATGGAACAAATCGGAAAATCGTGAACCTAGCTTTCTGGCAAGAGGAGTCGCGAAAACGGATTTGTGGCGACTCCGCAGCAGGTCTATGACGGGCTGGATGCTGCCATCCATCGGCCAGACCACGGTAAGAGCATCGTCGTCGTCCACGCCAGACATCATGGTCGCGGCGGCATCGTCGAACGCCGCCGGCCAATCCTCATAAACGCCCACTATATTGGCAATTCGGGCGAACGGCACGAGCACGACCAAACTAAAGCAGGCGACGGCCCAGCACTTCAGCGACATCCGCCGTGGCGACTGCCGAAACGTCGAAACCACCCACATCGCCAATGCCGCCCAGTACACTAGCGCCACAGTCTGATACCGGCTGGAAGCGGCTTGGCCCAATCCGAAATCGAGGCGGCCCAGTGCGGTTTCAAATGCCGTCCCGATCGAGCCTAAAATCGTAACCGCGATAAAGATGTCGAGCGTTCTAAGGCTCTGCCGTGCAGTCCACATCTTGACGAGCGCAATTACCCCGATGGCTGCCCCAACTCCGCCTAATGCGAAGGCGGGTCCGATGCCGAAAATCGCCCACGATCCGCCGAGGTAGCACAACACGTAATGAACCATTTCCACCGGGTGCTGTAGCGATTCAAGTGGATCGCTATGCCCATCCGGCGTGAACCATCCCCAGAAATACGCCGTGAATACTAAGCCTGTTATCGCTAGCAGCGCTACGGCGTATCGCCAATCCACGCGCAACGCAATCAGGATGACAGCGAGAATTGGCCAGAGCACTAATCCGTTGGCCAGAGACAATGTGGCGCATAATGCGAGAGCAACAGTCAACGCGAAGGCACGAACAACAGAACCCAGCGGCATCTTCGATTGATAGCGCGTGTAGAACACGCCGAAACTCCAGGCGCAGGCCGAAGCAAAGAAGGCTCCCAAGACGAAGCAGATCTGGAAGGCCCAGACGAAGTTATGCAGTTGGACCGGCGAAAACAGGAATGCAAACAGTAGCGCAAATAGCGCAGGCTGTAAGGCTCGCGAGACATCCGCAATGCGCATTAACAACAGTGCATGCAGCGCTTGCACAACCATGATGGAAGCGAACAGAGACACGTTTCTGCCGCGAAACCAATAGAAATCGGCCAGATAAAAGAGTTTGGGAATCACTAACCGATGCTCGTTATGCTGTGCCCATAAGTCGCGGAATGAGTAAGATCCATTCCGCGCGAGCGGCATGAGGAACATCCAGTGATCCACCACCGGCACTGCGGAAGCCGTATGCACCACCATGTACAGGTCGATCCCGAAGCAAACGGTCGCCACACCCAGGAGTAAGTAAGCTAGGGCGCCAGCCCAGATGGCGGGCGCCAGCACTTTGGATTCGCTAATGAACAAAGCCTATCTTTTTGAGATCGGCTTCGGGAGCCGGTGGAGTGAACTGCAAGGCCGTGAAAGTCTGTCTGATTTGCCCATCGACGAGCGCGACGCCGAAGGGCGGATCGGTAAACTTAAAATTCTTACGTAACTTAGCGGTTTCAAGGCTGGTAGACGCCTTCAGCCCCGTGTCATGCAGAAACGATCCGGCCCATTGCGGGTCGTTGGTGGGAATGGCAACTATTTGCGTATCGCCCCAATTGAGTTTTGACATGAAGCGCGAGGCCGCGTCGCAGTGCATGCATACCGGATCGTAGAAGAAGAGAAACACTTTGCCTTGGGCCAGGGTATCGGGTTTCCCGTCCACCACGACGGTAGGCACCTGTACGTGCTGCCGCTCAGCCGCGTTCACACCGAAACTGATGCCGGCCAACATCGCCAACGATGCAAAGGCTATCGCCGGAACGCGAAGACTGGTGGACGCCGATGACCACCCCGAGGCCACGATTGCCAACAACAACATAGCTCCGTCCTCGGCGAAAAACGCGGGGCCAATTGCTCGCTTAATGATCGGAAAGCAACTGCAATCCTGGCCGACGAGAACGTGGTAATAATAGCCGATCCAGGCCATAAAGAAAACCAGCAGACCGACGCTGAGAAGGCCACCCCAGCGCCGGAAGCGTGGAGTGAACAAGAGGAACGCCGCCAGCAATTCGATGGTTCCAAGCGCCGCCGCGCCCCATACGCCCCAGCCCGGGTGGACCTGCATCTGTTCTAGAAGTTCGCCGGTTTGGAATGGGCTCAAGACCTTCCACCCCCCCGAAACCAGGAACATTATGCCTAACAAAACCGCTGCAACCGCCGCGGCCGTCCGCTTCCAGAGTGCCGTTTCTTCCATATCTCTCTTTTCTCTATCTCTCATAGTAGCTATTTGTCGCTTTTGCCTTGCGGATTAGACGGGCAACAGTGCAAACTGTCACCTATGACCCCACCGCTTCGAACACTTGTGGTCCTGGGCTGCCTATCCGTGGGCCTCTCGACCGTCCGCGCCGCGAACGTAACGGACGCACAAGTCAACGCTATTACGAAATCCGCCATCCTGATCGATACCCACAACGATATCCCCAGCTTCACCATCGACGGCACGGATATCGGAAATGCGCCAAAGAATTACACCGACATCCCACGCCTGCGCGAGGGCGGAGTCGGGGCGATCTTCTTCTCGGTGTTCGTCGATCGCAGTTATGTGGAGGGAAACCACTCGGCAAATCGAGCCCTCCAGATGATCGACACGGTGTACCACGACATTATCAATCGTTACCCAGACACGTTCGTCCTGGCGCTAACCGCGGACGATGTCGTGCGTGCACACAAAGAAGGCAAAATCGCCGCATTAATGGGGATTGAAGGTGGCCATGCTATCGAGGACAGCCAGCGCTTGTTGCGCGACTACTATCGTCTGGGCGTTCGCTACATGACCCTGACACACTTCAACACGAATGATTGGGCCGATTCGTCGGGAGATATCAACGACCCGACAGTGAAGCATCACAATGGGCTGACTCAGCAGGGCAAAGATATTGTGCACGAGATGAATCGGCTGGGCATGATGGTCGACATCTCGCACACCTCCGACAAAACCTTTTATGACGCACTCGAGGCGAGCAGCGCACCGATCATCGCATCACACTCGTCCGCGCGCGCTGTTACCGATGCCGCGCGCAATATGACCGACGACATGATTAAGAAGCTGGCCGCTCGCGGCGGAGTGATTCAAATGAATCTGGAGTGCGGATACATTTCGCAGAAGGCCGCCGACGCCGAGAAGAACTCCCACCTGCGCGATAAGTACATGGCATTGATGGCCCAGTACAAGGACGATCCGGCGAAGTTGAAAAGCGAACTGGAAGCGCTGCAGGAAGAGGCTAAAAAGGATCAAGTCCGCGCAACACTAGACGACTACGTCGCTCATATCGATCATGTCCGGCAGGTGGCCGGGATTAATGCGATCGGCATCGGCACGGATTTCGATGGCATCGAATGCGCTCCTATCGGCCTGGACGATGTTTCGAAGTTCCCGAACCTGACACGAGCGCTCCTTGAAAAGGGTTACACCGCCTCCGACATTAAAAAGATATATGGCGGCAATACGCTGCGGGTGATGAGGCAGGTGGAGAAAGTCTCGGCCCAGTTGCGCTCCTCTGAGAAATAGGAGGAAACCGGCCGCTTTCAAATACGCAGCCTTTCCGCCTTCAGTTCGGCCAAAAGCCTCTCGACACGGTCCAGGCGCTCCAATTCCGCGATTCGTTCCGCCGGGTTCGATCCGTTCGACTCGGTCTTCGCTTGCGCCTCTGCTTCCTGATCCTCGACCTTGGCACGCATGCGATCGAATGTTGTACCGGGCTCGAAATCCGCCCCTGTGCCATTGCCCATACGGGCGGCCAATCGCGAGCGGCGATGCTGCGCCAACAGCAACTCCGCCCGCGACTTGGTTTCCGTCATTTTTTCCTCCAGCTTCTGCAGCGCATCGCGCAACAGCGCCACCTGGTGCGTCTGGTCTTCCACCTGCTCGCCGAAACCACGCGCCGCGGCCTCATAGGAAAGGGACCGCTCCAACGCTCTGCGCGCCAACTCGTCTTCGCCCTTATCTAATGCCACTTGCGCCTTTCGCACCCACTCCTGTTGCAGAGCCAGGTTCTCATTCTGCTTCTGCTCCAGGCGATGGCGATCCGCAATCGCCATCGCCACTTGAGTCTTCACTTGCATAAATTGGTTTTGCATGTCCAGGAGAAGTTGCTTCATCATCGTCTCCGGTTGTTCCGCCCGCTCGACCAATTCACGGATGTTCGCCCGAATCAGCGCCGCCACGCGATCTAACAGTGCCATCCGGCTACCTCTCTATTTCTGCCCATTGGTATTGACTCCATCCGCCGATCGGCTTTGAATACCGCGCACCTTGTCGAACAGTTCCGACATCTGCATCCCCGATAACGTCTCAAACAGCGCAGGCACCTGCGCCGCCATCTGCGCCAGGTCGGCTGTGACCTTGTTTAGACCAGACGAATGCCCATCGCCGGTAGAGACCACGGTGATCTTATCCACGTTCGCCAGCGGCGACGCGAGCGCCCTCACGATCTCCGGCATACTGGTGATCAGCTTGTCCACGACCGCCGCCTGGTTCCACTCCTGGTACGCCTCGGCCTTAACGTTCATCGCCTTGGCCTCGGCTTCGCCTTTGCGCTGGATGATGTCGGCTTCCGCTTCGCCCTGCAACCGTGTCACATCGGCATCGGCTTGCCCCTGGAACCGTCTCGCCTTGGCCGCGCCCTCGGCCTCGATGATTTGCTTGCGGCTTGCCGCTTCCGCCAACGTTTCGATACGCTGGCGCTCGATTTCGGCAGTTTTCAGTACGTTCGCAATCAACTCCTTTTCATGCCGAAGAATTTCCGCTTCCTGTACTTTGATTTCCTGCTCTTTTTGGATCTGCCGGACCTTTACTTCTTCGGCTACGACCTGCTGCTGCATCATGTTGGCTTGAATATCGTAGGCCTTGTCCGCCTGAGCCTGCTGCCGCTTCACAGTCTCTACGTATTGCGCTTTCTTGATATCCAAATCGCGCTGCGCCTCGGCCTGCGCCGCTAAGGATAAGGCTTCGGCCAGCACTCGTTCCTGGTCGGCTAGCGACTTCGCGACAGCCGCGGCCCGGGTCGCTTCCGCCCGCTTGATCGCCGTATCCCGCTCCGCCTCTGCCGAAGCAATCTCGGCATCGCGGCGTATACGCGCGATATCGGGCCGCCCCATATTGGTGATGTATTCGTTCTTATCGCGGACTTCCTTGATCGTGAATGACACCACTTCCAGGCCCATCTTGCTCATATCTTCGGCGCAAGTTCCGCGCATGCGGTCGCCCACCATCTCAGGCTCCTTGACAATCTGTTCCACCGAAAGTTGGCCGATAATTCCGCGCAGATGCCCCTCCATCACCAGGCGTATCAAGCCTTCGCGCTGCGAATCGCTCTTCGTGAGAAACTGTTCGGCCGCGGTCTGAATCGATTCCGGATCGCTCTTAACTTTGATCTGCGCGACAGCTTCCACTGTCACAGCCACGCCCTGCTTCGTATACAGGTCCTGCTGCGGCGCAACGTCGAACGACATGAGTTGTAGCGAGAGCTGGCGTGCGCTCTCCACCATCGGAAAAATCACGGTTCCCCGGCCTTTGATAATCCGGGTCCCGCGGAAACCATAGACGATCAACGCCTCATGCGGTCCCGCTTTGCGAAACAGTGTCGCCATCACCATCATTAGCACCAGAAGCACTAGCACGGCGCCGGCCGAGATGATGAAAATATCGTTTGTCATAAAATCCGTCTCCTTGTCACTCCCTATCGGAGTGTCACTGCTTCACTGGGTCATTGCTTCCCAGGTTCGTACATACGCAATGCCCTTTTCGTAGCGCGTGACAATCACTTCCCGATCACGCCCAATATCGATCCCCTCTTCGCTGCGCGCGGGCAAGGGCCGCCGCGCGCCGTCCCGTAGGTAAATCACTTCCCCAACCCCGTCTTTGCGGATCGTGCTCGTTACACGCCCGAGAATGCCGACCATGTCGTAATCCGCGGGATCCATTGGCTTCTCCTTCGAATCGAGATACCGCAGGAACGAAACGATGGCGACCGCTCCGGCGTTTCCCGCTACTATGGCGATGGCTAGCACTACCCCAACTGCCAATCGCGAATGACGGTTGACCAGATAACCGGCCGCGCCGAACCAGGCCAGGAATACCGCCACGCAACTTGGGTTAATCAGGTCCGCCAGCAGTCCAAATACACCGTGCCCTGCCGCGCCGTGCGCGGCGCCGTGTCCATGCCCATGCGCGAGCGAGCCGTGCCCCACGTGGCCCCCGTGCAATCCCGCCTTCGGTACGTGCAGGTGCAGCCCGCCCAGCAACAGCGAAGCCAGCGCCCACAATGCGCCAACGCTAAAACAAAGCAAGTACAGATTCGCCCAATTCATGACGCAAGTGCCTCCTTCCGTTCACCTTCTCCCGGTCGCAGCGCCTGCCACAGCCGATCTGCTAACTCCGGCGTTTTGACGATCTCTTCCAGCAGCAACAGGCACTTCCGTGAGTCGGCGTGCCCCGCCAGTTGCAGCAGCGCCCTGGCTAGCGGCGTATCCCGGCGAAATTTCTCCGCCCCACCGATCAGCCACAAGTCCAGCTTGTCTTCTTGCAGACGCAAGTCGCTCATCAGCTCTGTCTGATACCCTTCCGGATCGTCGACGAGGTAACCAGGGTGAACTCGAAAGAATTTGGCCAACAGCAACCGCGTCGTATTGGTCAAATGCTTCCTCCTTCCGCTCTCGATCTGCGAAAGATAGGGCTGGCTAATAGTCTTCTTTAGCTCGTCCGCAATCGCTCTAACTACCTCCTTTTGAGTCATTTCGCGGTCTAAACCGCGCAATCGGCCCTCCACCGTCCGAAGGTATCTGATCTTTTCCGCAACTGTCATATATAGCAATCTGCGATTAACATATCACAAATTGCTATATTCGCAAATAGAAAAATTTTCACTAAGGTGCCGTTTTTTACTTGCAATGGAGCTGAATCGCTGGAATAACTTATCTATGTCCGTTTGTCAGGTATCTATGAGAACGCGCGTGGGTACTATGCCCCTTCTCAAAGAACTCTCGTATCTTTACGAGCGGCGCTCTGCTATCGATGCAGCCATTCGTGCTCTTGAAAAAGTTCAGCTCTGTCATGGGCGTTCTCATCCCAGGACTGCGCGCCGTCACGCCACGTCGCGACAGTCGCACCCTTAGCAGAAGACCTAAGCGGGCTTGCCTGGTAGGTAGTTCAGATGTAGGCGAACGGGAACTCGGAGGTTCCTGTTCAAAATGTTGACCGGGCGAAACTGCTCCGATTGAGAGCGTTGCGCGCTCCAGCAGGTGGTCGTGCGCATGCACTTCCGTGATCGCGTAACCTAGGCTATCGGCATCTGGCGTCAAAAACGATTTCCGCAAGCTGTGAGCCGGCCAAACGATCTCGGCCCCAGGGTCGCGCTTCACCCATAAGGGCTGCCTCTTACCGCGGTGATTCTGCCGGGAGCCAACGCTGCGCAGATGGGCGTTCTCTCGGCCGGCGGGTCCGCTTCCGTCCCCGTTTTCAGTCTTGCGGGCCTTAATCGCGGACGGATTCCGCCGTCGGCCCATTGCGAAGAGTGAACGCCGCTGCAGAATTTGTGTCGTGTGGCATGCTACCCATCGGCGCGTTGGCCGGCGGGTTTCTCGGCACATCCCTAGGTATCGCTCCTAGCCTTTGGCTCGGAGCTGCGGGAATATTGCTCTCCAACCTTTGCCTAGTCCCGATCTTGGCACAAACCAAGCAAAGCGCCGTAGTACCGTCCGGGCTCTGATGTCTTCTTGGGTAATACTAGTCCTACCAGTTTGGTTCCACCCATTTACTTCTGTACAATAAGGTTCTCCCTGTAATCAGGGTTATAGACGCTGGAATTGAATAATCGGGAACAGGTGGTGATCTTGGGCGCGGGCGGACACGCTAAGGTCATCGTGGAGATCCTGGAAAGCCGCGACGACGTGCTACTTGCAGGATATTTAAGCGTGAGCGGCGAGACCGGCCCTCTTTGCGGGGTGGAGCGTTTGGGCGACGACTCAAAGTTGCCGGCTCTTTTCGGGCAGGGCGTGCGATCGGCCTTTGTTGCAATCGGAGACAACACGCGGCGAAAAGAAAGGACGGATGCTTTGGGCCGGATCGGCTATCGCGTCATCAATGCGATCAGCCCACACGCATCGATTTCCCGGTACGCGAGTTTGGGTGTGGGGGTCGCGGCGATGCCCGGCGCGGTGGTGAACGCAGCGGCCACGCTTGGCGATGGAGTCATCGTCAACACGAACGCCTCCGTCGATCACGATTGCGTCATTGGCGCGTTCGCGCATGTGGGACCGGGTTCCGCGCTCGCGGCAGGCGTCGATGTGGGCGAAGGCGTCGTTTTGGGCACCGGAACGTGTGTGACTCCCGGTATCGGGATCGGCGCCTGGACGATTGTGGGCGCCGGATCGGTAGTGGTAAGAAACCTGCCGGGTGGAGTGATCGCATTCGGTGCTCCAGCCAAGCCCCGGAACGGGAAACGAATTGAACGAAAGCATGACTGATCGGAAGAAACTTGCTGTTGCGCACCCCGCTTTATGCGGGAATGAAAAAAAGTACGTTTTGGAATGCCTCGAAACAGGCTGGATCTCCTCGATTGGCCGCTTTATCAGTCTGTTTGAGGAGCAGTTTGCCGCGTACTGCGGCTCAGAATACGCCGTCGCGTGCAGCAGCGGCACCTGTGCGCTGCACCTGGCACTGGCCGCGTTGGGCGTGGGTCCAGGCGACGAAGTGATCGTACCCACGCTCACCTATATCGCGTCGGCAAATGCAGTGACATACTGCGGCGCCCGGCCCGTGTTTGTGGATTCCGAAGATGGGACTATGAACATCGACCCCAATCTGATCGCGCGGCACATTACGCCGCGCACCAAGGCCATTGTCGCTGTTCACCTGTATGGCCACCCGGCCGATATGGATGCCATTCTCAAAATTGCCCGGGAACATGGTCTTGCAGTTGTTGAGGACGCGGCCGAGTCTCATGGCGCGTTGTACAAAGGGCGGAGAACGGGGAGCCTCGCAGACATTGCGGCCTTCAGCTTCTACGGGAATAAAATCGTCACTACTGGTGAAGGCGGAATGGTTACGTGTTCCAACCGCGCTCTGGAGAATAAATTGCGCATGCTGCGCGGGCAGGGCATGGATCCCGGCCAGCGCTACTGGTTCCCGATGGTGGGCTACAACTACCGCATGACGAACGTAGCCGCGGCTATCGGCGTGGCGCAGCTTGAACAAATCGATAAACTGCTTGAGCGGCGCTTCGATGTAGCGTCCGAATATCGTAAGCAACTTACCCCATATGAAGATCTGATTCAATTGCCCGTCGAGGAGTCCTGGGCGCGACACGCGTTCTGGGCCTATACAGTAGTTCTGCGCGAACCCGTAAATTTGGGTCGCGACGAAATCATGCGGCGCCTGGCCGACGATGGCATTGAGACCCGTCCTGTCTTCTATCCCATGCATGTCATGCCTCCATATGCCGAAGACCGTGCCGTTGAGTATCCGGTCGCGAACTGGCTGTCCCAACGTGGCATTATGCTGCCGATGCATACCTTGTTAGACGACGAAGATGTCGCTTATATCGCCTCCCGGTTGGTGTATTGGTGCAAGGCAAGGCTTTCAACCGCTATGGCACGTTGATCGACCCGACGGTTATCCACCCGCTATTGCTGCCCGAATTGTTGCGCGCGGCTAGAAAAACCAGTCGATTACCGCCAAAGCTCTGGCTGAAGGACATCGGCAGGATGAGGTTCAGGGTTGTGCCGATGGCGCTGACGTAGGCCCCTGAGCCAAAGACCGTACATTGACTATTTGAAGCTGACCCGCTTCCAGGAAGACTGACCGTTTGAAAAGGCCCTCCGGCGTCTCCGGCATCGTCCACCAAAAGTAGCGTTCCAGTCGTTGGACCCGACGCGACAAAGGCAAAGTAGCACGAACGAACTGAATTCAACCCACCATTTATCAGGACATCGAGTACAGCGAGATCCTGCCATCCATTCGTATCCGTAAATGTGAAAGTAAAGGTTTGGCCGAACCCGGTAGTGGCCCGTTGCGGGCTGACACCAGCCACACCTGGGCCAATGGAGGTTACAAGCCCCGGAACCGTCCAAGTGGAAAGCGCCTGCCAGCCGGAGTTGCTCACGCCGTTTTGTGCGGCGACATAAACCGTGCGGCCACCAGAGAAGCTATTGGGGAACGTGAGGTTCAAAGAGACTTCCAACGTGTTGCCCGAGCCCGTGATTGTGCTCAACGAGCCTGCGACGGTGCATTGGCTGTTTTGGGCAGTTCCAGAGCCAGGGAGGGAAATGGATGAGAACGGCCCTCCGGCGTCGCCTGCGTTATCGACGAGCAAAAGCGTGTTAATACTGGGCAGGATCGCGATATAACAGGCGCTGACGCCGTTCAGGTACCGGTTGACCAGAACGTCGACCAGAGTGATATTCTGCCAACCATTCGGGTCGGTTATCGTGAAGGTGAAGGTTTGAGACAACCCACTCCCTCCAGCGGGCGAAGTGCCGATCGGTTGGGCGATCCCGGCACTCGCAAGATTAGTCAAGATTTGCGAATTCGCCGGCGCTGATCCTCCTCCTGACACTGTTGCCACATTCGTCACCTGTAACGGAGCTCCAGCGGCGATGCTTGCAGTGACGATCACGGGAGGATAGCTCGTTCCCGCTGCCAGAGAATCGGTCCGGGTACAAGTCGTTGTGGAACAGGTCCATCCCGTCCCGTAAAGGGTTTTCGGCGTCAAACCGGATGGCAGAGCCTCCGTGACGGTCACCGTTCCGCTGCTTGCCGCCGCCAAGCCGGCATTTGCGATGCTCACGGTGTATGTGATGCCGGCGCTGCTCGAAACCGTCTGCGTTTGGGCTATGCTCAGAACGGCGCGGGAGTTCGCAGGCGAGATCATGCGAACCACGGAATTGCTGTAATCGGCTAGATAGACATCTGCCCGCGAATCGAGTACGAGCGAGTGGCTTTGGCCAAGTTGCGCCGAACTCGCCGGGCCTAGATCTCCCGCGTAACCATCCCGCCCTTGGCCCGCGATCGTTGCGATCGTTCCGGCCGATACTCTTCTGACGACGTAGTTTTCGGAATCTGCAATGTAGAGGCTGCCTGAAGCATCCACCGCTACGCTAACCGGAAAATTCAACTCCGCGCTAGTAGGCGCGCCCCCGTCTCCGGAATAACCTCGAAATCCATTTCCCGCAACCGTCGTAATCGTGCCCGTCGTCGAGATTTGGCGGATGACGTTGTTCAACGTATCGGCTATATACACGTTGCCCGTCGCATCGACCGCACCTCCATACGGGAAATTCAGTTCCGAGGCGCTGGCAGGTCCGTTATCGCCCAGGTAGCCCGCCGTTCCGTTACCCGCGATGGTTGTGATGATACCGCCGGATACCTTGCGGATGCATGAATTATTCGTGTCCGCGATGAACAAGTTACCGGCGCTGTCCACCGCGATGCCCTGCGGGAAATTCAGTTCGGCGCTGGTTGCGGCCGACCCGTTGCCTGAATAGCCCTGTCTGCCATTGCCGGCTACGGTCGTGACCAGGCCATTCGTTGCAATCTTGCGCACTCGCGAATTATAGGAATCGACCACATAGACATTCCCGCTTGTGTCCACTGCTATTCCGGCCGGGTAAGCGAATTTGGCCGCAGTCGCCGCTGCGCCGTCTCCCGAATATCCATAAACAGCGGTGCCGCCAATCGTTGAAATGGTCCCCGCCGGTGAGAGCTTACGGATCGTGTTGGTTCCTTCATCGGCGATATATAAATTACCTGCGGAATCTAGCGCTACGCCCGCTGGGTTCACCAACGCCGCGTTTCCGGATCCTGCGTAAGCGCCATTTCCGGCAACGGTGCTGATAGTGCCGCTCGATGTAACTTGCCGCACCCGCGAATTGCCGGAGTCGGCTATGTACAAGGTTCCCGAGGAAGTGACGGCTATGCCGCTTGGAAAATTTAATTCCCCCAGCGTTGCGGAACCGCTGTCGCCAGCGTATCCGGCGGTCCCGTTCCCCGCAACCGTTCCGATCACGCCCGCAGTCGAGACTTTGCGTATTACGGAATTTTGAGAATCCGCGATGTAGACATTTCCGGACCCGTCGACGGCGACGTCCGTGGGATAGGCCAGCTCAGCGGTGGTGGCCTGACTCCCATCTCCCAGATAGCCGGGGATGCGATTTCCGGCAAATGTCACAATTTCCTCGCTTGCCGTTATCTCTCGAATCACGCAGTTATACATGTCGGCGACGTAGACGTTGCGGGAGGAGTCTACGGCCACTCCGGTGGGGTTATCCAACTCAGCATTGACTGCGGCGCCTCCGTCCCCCGAATACCCGGGAACGCCGTTGCCAGCCAACGTCGTGATTATGCCGCTCGCGGATATCTTCCGAATCGCATGATTTCCCGAGTCTGCGACATACACATTTCCGGCGGTATCCACGGCAATGCCGGCTGGATTGGCGAGCGTAGCGCTGGTCGCGGCGGCCCCGTCGCCGGCGTACCCGTAGGCGCCGGTGCCGGCAATCGTCACAATCGTCCCATTCGGATAAACCCGCCGCACGCAATTGTTCCCAGTGTCCGCGAGATAGAGATTCCCGGCCAAATCAACCGCCAGACCCTCCGGATCGCTCAGCATAGCGCTCGTCGCCGGTCCAAGATCCCCGGCGTAGCCCGGTACAGCCACTGAGCCCGCCACCCGAAGCAGCACACCGCTTTTGATCTCGAATACCGCATTGCCCGAAACGAAGTAGACATTACCGGATGCATCAACTGCCGCCGCGGACGGGGTAACAGATGCGCTAGATGCTGTTTGGCCCGCCGTAGCCGTTGTCCCTCCCGCCGCTGTGGAAATGACGTAGCTCTGTCCCGATAGCCGTAGGCCGCAAAAAATGCAAAAGGCGAGTTGCAGCGCAAGACGAGATGCCTGCGCGCACGCTTTGTGCGAGTCCGCGAAAAGGTAATAGTAAACTTGCCCGAGCAAAGACATCCTCCGGCGCGCTCTCGACGAGCGGGCGTCCTGAAGATCTCTCGGCTTTTGGCGCGGCGGGCCTTAGTCCTAACTGATTTATTTCTAGGGGAAGCCAAAACCGCGGTCAGGGTACGTTGATGGACCCTTTCGCCTGCCACCCCGAATTGCCATTGCCGCTGCCCAGAGCGGCCAGATAGAAAATTCGCTCTCCTTGAAAGGTGGAGCTAAAGGTGATCGGCAGAGTGAGGGTCATAGTGTTGCCGCTAGCGGAAACGGAAGCGCCGAAGCCATTTATGGTGCACTGGCTGTTTTGAGCGCTTCCCGATCCTGGAACGGTAAGTGCGGAAAAAGGACCTCCTGCGTCACCAGCATTGTCGACTACGTAAATCGTGCCCGAGGTCGATCCGGAGGGTATGAACGCAAAGTAGCAGGCATTGCCCGCATTGATGTCACGGTTAATCAGAACATCCGTAAGGCGTAGATCCGCCCACCCCAGGCTATCGGTAAAGGTGAATGTGTAGGTGTTGGTAAGGGTAGTTGAACGCACTGGATTTAGTCCGCCCACCACCGGTCCGGCGATCGGCGATCCGGGAACGTTCCATGTCCCAAGCGCCTGCCAACCTGAAGATGTAGAATCCTGGGCGGCCGTATAAACCACCCGATTCCCGGAAAAATCACTGCTGAATGTGATGGATACGGTGACCGTCAGGACCCTTCCCGATCCGAGCACGGAACTGCCGGCGCCGTTGATCGTGCACTGGCTGTTCTGGGCCGAGCCCGAGCCGGGAAGACTCACAACCCCGTATGGTCCCCCCGCGTCGCCTGCGTTGTCGACCAGGTAAATCACCCCCGAAGCGGCGCCGGCCGGAACGATCGCAAAATAGCATGCGTTCAGCGCATTTAGGCGCGCGTTTATCAATACGTCCGTTAGTGTGATGTTTTGCCAATTGGTCTTGTCCGCAAACGTGAATGTGTACGTCTGTGTTTGGCTGGAACCACCGCTCGGCGTCGCGATCTTTGGCATAGCCGGCGCAGCTTGTACCGTCGTGATCGGCCAGTTGCTCACCATGTTGAATGCATCCACCGAGTGCCACCCGGTCGACAGGTTGTAACCCGGTACGGAGCCCACGCTCGAAAACAGCGGCAGGGTTCCGGTTGTGCTCGAGTTCGTAGCTGAGCAACCGGGCTTCCCGCCCGTACAGGGCGCGGGGGAACCTGCGCCTTGCAGGGAATGAAACACGGCCGGAGCAAGGCCAAACAGTGAGTAAAGCGACGGGTTGGGGTTGCCGGCCGTCGAGCCGGTGTATTGATTAACAATCGCCATTAGACCGGCGAACGAAGGCGATGAAGCCGAAGTCCCCCCCACGCCGTAGAACTCTGACTGTTGACAGACGCGACCATAACACAGGACATAATTGTCGTGGCCGAACGCTGCATTCAAGGAAACATCGGGTACATAGCGGTGATTCTTGCCCGGTGTCAAGCTATTTGCCGGATCCGAGGCCGGAACGCCCGTGCCGGTTTGCCAATATGGCGTGCTGTAGATGGAGCTGACGCCCGATCCGCCGCCCGCATAACCCTGATAGAGCTGATCCGTATTCGGATTGGTCTCGCTGTCGAATTCGGTCCAATAGCCTTCGGGAATGTATCCCAGCGCGGAACCGAGGGTCGCCTGGTTGTTACTACCCCAGTAGCTTCCGCTTCCCTCCTGAAAGACGGTGCCGCCAACTGCTACGTTGTAGGGCGTTGAAGCAATCCCGCTAACCGACAATCCGTACTGCGAGTCTTGAAAATCGGCCGCATCACACCCCGCCACGCCGGAATCTCCCGAAGAGACAAATACCGAAATCCCCTGGCTGGCCGCTTGCGACCAAAGATTGTTGAAGAACTGGTTTTCGCTCGCGCTCATCAGGACTTCGCAAGCTGAGAAACTCATACTCATAATGGGCGCAACGTTATTTTGGACGATGTATTGCGCGGCCAGCAGCGCGCCGTCCGTATTCGCGGTCGTCGCCGAAACGACCAGGTCGATTTGTGCCGCTCGCGCCACCGCGCCCGACCACTCCGCGTCGAGATCGGCCTCAAACTCATCGCCGTCACCCGTCTCGCCGGGATTCGTTCCCGTCAGAATGATCTGTGTGCTATTGGCCGGAAGTCCAAACAGCGTGCGAAAATCGCTTAAATCCAGCGGATTGACATTGCTCCGAGCCACCAAGGCTACGGTCTGGCCGGTTCCGTCTAAGCCCGCATTCCAAAGCCGCTGCAGATCGTAAATCGTCGCAAAGTCATAAGGCGCCACGAAATGCACCCCCGACGATCCGTTCAGGTCCCGCCGGATCGGCTGTGCCGTGATTTGATGCGCCGGCTTCGACAAAAAATCGTGCAGGGAAACAATCCCCGCGACCACCACGGAAAGCGCTGAGGGAATCTGTGGATTCATCGAATTGGCCCAGTGAAGTTCATCATGGACTCGGTAACGGTGGATCTGTGTATGGAATGTTTGCTCCACATTCGCGGCGGTTCCGCTGAAGTCGATCACCAACCGGCTTGGAGCAACATTTTCGATCCGAAATCCCCGCCCTTCCAGCCATCGGGTCACTACGTCCACATCCTGCGGCGAAGCGCCGAACTGTTCTCCGAATTCGGCCGGCTTGAGCCACTTATGATATTGAGGCGAAGACGAATCCTGCTGGTCCTTTAGCAACTGCGCCAGGGCGGCTTCTTGGGCAGATGAACTCTTAAGCATCAAGAGCATATGGTCCATCGGTAAATCGGCCGGCGCGCGCCCTTGATCCGCCCCAATCCGTATTCGAGGTGACACATTTCCCGCAAGCGTTACCCGCCGTGCGTCATCGATCGGAGCGGTTACCCGCGCGGAGATGGCCTCAGCCTGCGCAGCCGCGGAAACGTCCGCAAAAATGCCGCATAATAGAACGAAAAGAATCCGAATAGGCAATATCTGATCCCCGAGGGGCAATTCAGAACTGAAGGTTCTGCATAATAAAGATCCCATTTAGGGAATTCGCAGTCAATATGCCGCTCGCCTGGATCTATTAGGACATACCCCAAAGACCGCCAGAGTACTATCAATAGTTGAACTGGGGAGCATTTGCAATTTACGAAAGACCTGTTTAAAGCCCGGATCAGCGCCGGTCTTCCGTCACCGCAACCGGCGGAAGGAAATGGATCTGGCCCCGGAAATCCGGACCGAAAGTTCCCCGTTGTCGATTTAAGTGCTCTGGTTCACATTCCAGAGGACGATTCCTTCATCCGCGAGTCTTATCGTCGCGTCCTAAATCGTGAATGCGATCCCGGCAGCTTTATCAACTGTCTGGAAATGCTGCGGCGTCACACACCCAGGCGTGTCCTGCTGCAGCAACTGGTCCAGTCGGAGGAAGCGCAACGCCGAGGAATTTCGTTTGAGGGTCTTCCACCGCAACCAGTGTCCCCACCGGAGCGGCGATCACCATTTGCGAGCCTGCGGCGGCTTGCTTTCAAGGCATACGATTTCTTGAGAAGAGCTTGGCATGCGCCCTTCATCTCGCTCGACCAAAAACTCACGCTAATCTTGCGTGAGCTATCGAGCCGCATTGACGAGCTCAAAGAAAAGTCCGATCGAAGTCTTTGGACCCTGTCGGAAAAGTTGGATGCCTGCGGTGTTGCCATAAACGCCAGCCAACAACACGCCGCGAACATCGACGATCGCCTGGCGCGGATTTCCGAAAAGTTGGATGCTTGCGGTGTTGCCATAAACGCTAGCCAACAACATGCCGCGAACATCGACGACCGCCTGGCGCGGATTGACGAGAGGACGGCGGCCCTTGAGGAACGCACTCTCCTGGTAAGCGTTCAAAGCGAATCCCACAACACCGCTTTGAGCAGCATGACGGCAGGCTTTTCCGCTCTATCGGCCGAAGTGTCCCGGCTTGCTTCGTATCGCCGGCCGCCGGTGCTGCTTGGCGGAAACAACATGTTCATCACCGAGCTGGATGGCTTCATCATCGGCCAACCCGGCGAAGAGTGGCGGATGGCCGCTTTTCACGCCTTGCGGGGAGTCATGGAGCCAGGCCTGGTGCGACGTCTGCAGGAACTTCTCCAACCTGGAATGGTCTTTGTGGACATTGGAGCGAACATCGGCGTAATGACGCTCCATGCAGCCGTTCGCGTCGCGCCCAATGGAAAGGTCCACAGTTTTGAGCCAACGCCACGAACCTTTCAAATCCTAAGAGACAACATACAGGTCAACGGCTTGCTCGAATCCGGCTTGATTGAACTGCATTGCGCAGCCGTTTCCGACGTCGTGGGGGAAGCTAAGCTGTCCGTTTATTGTGACGACTCGGGGCACAACACGCTCTTTGGTTCAGCGAGCGATTCTCGCGTCGCTGTCAACACGGTTACCCTGGATTCCGTGCTTGCCCACACGCGGGTAGACCTCGTAAAGATCGATGCCGAAGGCGCAGAGCCCTTGATCCTGCGTGGCATGCGCAACATTTTGGACACCAATACCCAAATGGTTATCCTCCTGGAGTTTGCGCCCACCAACCTTCGCCGCGCCGGCGTTCAGCCAGCCTTGTTCCTAGAAGAGTTACAGTCCGCTGGATTTGCCATCCGCGTCGTCGACGAGGCCAACGGCCAGCCGCGCGAAGCGGATCTCACGCGACTCGCGGAAGTGTTTTCCGTAAATCTCGAATTGACTCGGAGCAAATGAAGGTCATTATCGCAACCAGTCTGTTTCCCTTTGTCGGAGGTGGCGCAACCTGCATAGTCGATTGGCTGGGCCAGGAACTGCGCAGACGGGGCCATCAGGTCGAGATCTTTGAGCTTCCGTTCAGTGGCAATTACAAAGAGATTGCGGAACAACTCTTGGCTTTCCGCTTGATCGATCTTACGGGACAGGGAGATGTGTTGATCGCCGTTCGTGTACCGAGCCACCTGCTTCGGCACCATAACAAGAAAGTTTGGTTTATCCATCACTATCGCGGCGCATACGATTTTTGGGGAACCGAGTTTCAAAGCCTGCCTAACACATCCGAAGGCGTCGCTTGCCGGGAGGCGATCCTGGCCGCAGATAACTTGGGCTTGGGCGAAGCCGTCCAGGTCTTCACCAACTCCAAAGTCGTTCGCGACCGCCTCAAAATCTTCAATAACATCGATGCGGAAGTCTTATATCCGCCGCTGCTCTCCCCGGAGCGCTTCTACTCGGCTTCGTATGACGATTACTTCCTCTACTTCGGCCGGTTGACCCGCCACAAGCGCCAATGGTTGGCGATCGAAGCTCTTCGGCACACCAGAACCCCGGTCAAGCTCGTAATCGCCGGCCGCCCGGATCCGGGGGAGGACTCTTATTACACGAGCCTCCAACAATTGGCGGCAAAGTACCGTTTGACGGATCGCGTTGAGTTCTTCGGGAACTGGGTTCCCGAATCCAAGAAGCTCGATCTGTTCGCCGCGTCGTTGGCGGTGGCGCACTTTCCGCTTGATGAAGATTCCTATGGCTATGTGTCGCTCGAAGCCATGGCCGCCCGCAAGCCCGTGCTCACCACGTCCGACTCCGGTGGCGTCAACGAATTAGTCCTTGATGGAGTAAACGGGTTGGTAACGCCGCCCGATCCGGAAATGATTGGCGCGGCCATGGATCGCCTGTTTCTCGCACGCGACGAAACGGTGCACATGGGCGAAGCCGGGCCGGCGCGCATCGGTGAGCTTGGCATCGATTGGGACCGGGTGTGCGAGCGCTTGTTGTCATGAGGATTGTAGTGCTCAACAACGCCGCCCCTTTCATACGCGGAGGAGCGGAACATCTGGCGGAGGCGCTGACTCTCAAGTGCCGGGAATTCGGTCACGACAGCGCTCTCATTCGCATCCCGTTTCGCTGGGAGCCTCCGGATGCGATTCTCGAACAGATCCTGGCCTGCCGGCTGTTTCGTATCCCCAATGCCGACCTCGTCGTCGCTTTCAAGTTTCCCGCTTATTTCGTTCCGCATCCTAATAAGGTTCTATGGATCGTGCATCAGTTCCGGCAGGCATACGATTTCTGGGGCACTGAATTCCAGTGCCTGCCGGACGACGACGGCGGATTGCGCATTCGTGACTCCATCCGCGCTTCCGACAACAGCTTTCTTCCGGAAGCCCGGAAGATCTTTGTTAACTCCGAAGTCACGGCCAAACGACTAAAACACTTCAACGGATTGGACGCTACCGTGCTCTATCCGCCACTCTTGACGGAAAGCCAATTCCGGTGCGACGGTTACGGCGATTACATCTTCGCTCCTGGCCGCATTAATTCGACCAAGCGCCAGCTTCTACTGGTGGAAAGTATGGTCCATTGCCGGAGCGGCGTGCGGCTCGTTGTGGCGGGAAGCACTGAATCGCCGAAGGATTCGGCCGATATTGAAAACTTCATTACGAAGCATCGGCTCCGCGACCGCGTCACATTTATCGACCGCTTTATCAGCGAGTCCGAGAAGGCGGAATGGTTCAGCCGTTGTCTGGGCACCGCTTATCTTCCCTACGATGAGGATTCTTATGGCTATGTCACGATCGAGTCGTACTTAGGCGCAAAGCCGGTCATCACCTGCACAGACTCAGGGGGCACTCATCTGTTGGTGAAGGACGGCATCACTGGTTATGCGGCCCGGCCCGAGCCCAAGGCATTGGCGGAAGCTATGGACTGCTGGTTCCTCGATCGGGCGAGCGCGCGCCGCATGGGTGAGGCTGGCTGCGACTTGGTCCGTAGCCTCCGCATCGATTGGAATCATGTGATCGCGAGTCTTACACAATGAAAGTAGCCTGGTTCACACCGCTCTCCATCGGCAGCGCCATCGGGCGCGCCAGCGCCTGCATCGCCGCTGAGCTCGCTACGGTGGCTGAAGTGGAGGTTTGTTATTTCGATTCCGGCGAGGTTCGCCAGATCAAGGCCCCCGGCAAGCGATTTTCAAGCGCCGATAGCGTAACCGGCCGAGCGCTATCCAGATACGACTTCGTTTTCTATAACCTCGGGAACAACCTGCCCTACCATCGCGAGATTTACCTCCTATCGCGCCGCCATCCCGGTATCTGCATCCTGCACGATGTCGTCATGCATCATTTTTTCGCCGCGTATTATCTCGAAGAACTTCGTGACGCACCGGCTCTCGCAGGACTCATGGAGCGTCACTATGGCGAGAAGGGTCGCCAGGCTAGCGGCAGAGGCATCTGGGAAACTCCCGAAGTGACCGATTTCCCGTTGTTTGAAGAAGCTATCGTCGGGGCAAAGGGAGTGATTACTCACTCCGCATTTTTCAAAGAGCGGGTACAGCGGGTCTTTCCCGGACCGGTTCACCACATTCCGTTGCCATACGATGCGGACCTTCGGCCAACGGCTACACCCCGCGAGCAATTGATCGCTCCCGGCGACTTGCTCATCGTCACTGTGGGCCAAGTAAATTCGAATAAACAGATCGACGCAGTCATTCGCGCCCTGGCACGCTCCGGTTCCGAACGCCGCTACATCTACGCCGTGCTCGGTCATTGTCCGCCCGAATACAAAGTGAGATTACAGCAATTCGCGCATCAGGCGAGAATCGCGGACCGCGTCCGGATTCTGGGCCCTGTCTCCGACGATTTGCTGCACGCCTACCTTCAGCATGCCGACATCTGCGCAACCCTCCGCTACCCGGTGACCGAAGGGGCCTCAGCGTCCGTAATTGAAGAAATGCTCTTCGGGAAGCCGGTAATCGTCAACAAAATCGGCTTTTACGCGGAATTGCCCGACGATTGTGTCGTGAAGGTCCCGTGTGGCGACGAGGCCGCGTTGGCCATGGCTCTCAAAGGCCTGATGGAAGACGATTCCTACCGGAATTCGATCGGTTCGGCGGCGCAAATTTACGCCAAACGAGAGTTCCGGGCGGACCGCTATGCCCGGGAAGTCCTGGATTTTGCCTGGGAAGCTACCGGAGCGCAATATCTGCTCCATTTGGCCGATCATGTAGCTGCCGAATTTACACGGATGCGCGTAGCGGCGGATACGCCGGTCGTCGATCGTATATCGGCCACTTGCGAGGACCTATTTTCCGGAAACCGGCCCACGCGTTTGGGCAAATAATCCTCCGGAAACAATCTCGCGCACGCCAGCCAACGGCATGGTACGATGCAAAGCGGTGAAAAAGGCGCTAATTACAGGAATAACCGGCCAGGATGGATCATATTTGGCCGAGTTCCTTGTTGCAAAGGGCTATGAAGTTCATGGGATCGTTCGGCGCGTTGCCTTCGAAGATCCCGAGCGCAGGTTGGCACGGCTGTCGCCGGTGCGCAACTGCATTACACTGCACGCGGGTTCGCTGGAGAGCTACGCGAGCGTTTTCGAAGTGGTTAGCCGTATAAAGCCGAACGAATGCTATCATCTTGCCGCTCAGAGCTTTGTGTCCTATTCGTTCGACGACGAGTTCTCCACGTTCAACACCAACATCAACGGCACGCACTACCTGTTGTCCAGCATCAAGACGGTCGCTCCCGATTGCCGGTTCTATTTCGCCGGTTCGAGCGAAATGTTCGGCCAGGCCGACAGTGTGCCGCAAAACGAAAATACTCGCTTCCATCCCCGTTCGAGTTACGGCATCAGCAAAGTCTGCGGTTTCGAATTGACGCGAAATTACCGCGAGACCTATCATATCCACGCCAATAATGGCATTTTGTTCAATCACGAGTCTCCACGCCGGGGATTTGAGTTTGTCACCCGCAAGATTACCGCCGGAGTGGGCGAAATTGTGGCTGGCAAAAAGCACGAATTACGCCTTGGCAATCTGGATGCCAAGCGCGACTGGGGACATGCCCGCGAATATGTGGGCATGATGTGGGTTATGCTGCAGCAGCCGGAACCCGGCGACTTCGTGATTGCGACTGGTGAAGCCCACAGCGTACGCGAATTTGTCGAAGCCGCTTTCTCTGTCGTCGATCTCGACTACAAAAAGTATGTTGTGATCGATCCCGCTCTCTACCGTCCCTCGGAGGTCAATGTCCTTCTGGGCGATTATTCGAAAGCGCAAGAGAGGCTCGGCTGGACACCCACCATTAAGTTCGAACAACTCGTCCGCGAAATGGTGATCCACGACTGCCGGACCCAAGGCGTGGAATTCGAATCGGCCGTGGCAATGGCGTAACCATCCGGCGCGGTTGTCTCGCCGGCGCTCCTTAGTGCACCAACCACGTCCCCAGAGGAGCTCAACCGGAATTCGCTCCTTCGACGTTGCCTGCCGCCAGATAGATTATCCGCGTGCCCCCAAATCCGCTGGTGAACGCTATATCCAGATTCAGGGTAAGCGTGTTCCCACTTCGCGCAACCGAGGATGCCGGTCCATTCACGGTGCACTGGCTGTTCTGAATCGAACCCTGTCCACCGGGCGTAAGCGCAGGCGATAACTGGGAATCCGCATCGTTCACCAGGAACAACGCATTCGCTGGTTGGACGTACGCCAGATAACACGCATTTGCTCCATTCAGCGCGCCGTTCATCAGCAAATTGATCACCCCCAAGTCGCTGGTTCGCTCGTATCGGTGAACACCGCCGTAAACACCTGGCTTAATCCGCTGCCGCTACCTGGCGCCGCCGAAACGGGTCCAAGCGATTGGGAAGTAGCCACCGGGACCCCCCAATCGGCCGCGGCCAGCCACCCGCTATTGCTTGTGACAATGTCCTGCTGCGCCGCGTAAAGCACGTGATCCCCAGCGAAATTCGAGGAGAACGCCATATTGAGGGTTAGCGTTAGCGTGTTTCCGCTCGTGGTGGCCGATGATCCATTGCTATAACTCGTGCACTGGCGACTAATATAGCTGAAAACTCCTTCAGTAAGAATGCGATGCATAACTTTTACGAAATCGCGTTTACGCGTTACTCAGATCGCAGAGCGCGTACGGAGTGGAGAAGTCGCGCCGTCTTACCGGCAGGTAACACACAGTCGCACCGAAATTGAATCAGAAGGCCGCAGCGCCACGGAATAGGATCACGAAAGGACGAGGCCCACGATCCAGGTCAACGGCCACCACATATCTGAAGCGGCCTGAGGGTACTCTATTCCGGAGTGCCTTGATCGATCCGCAAACTAACTCTCCTGCAGCGCCTCATGTAGCCGTTCCAGACCCTGCTGCAGTATGGAGGCCTCGCCGCCAATTCCGATGCGGATGCGGTCGCTCATTTCGAAGAAACGGCCGGGCGTGACGCATGTTTCGTAGCGCGTGCGCAGGTTTTCGCAGAACTCATCAGTAGGCCGATCTAATTTCGGAAACAATACTGTCCCCGCTTCAAGAAGTTCGCACTCTAACTCTGGCGTTGCAACCAGAAATTCGTTAGCCAAGGCCCGATTGGCCGCCAACAGATTCTTGGACCAAGCCGCAATGCGATCGAGATTCGCCAGCGCCACGCAACTGATCTGGTCAGTGACGTATGGGTTGTTCACCCCAAACAGATCGTTAAGCCGGCGGATTTTATGGATGATCTCGGGTTCAGCGACAATCCAGCCACAGCGCAAACCGCTCAGCCCATAGATCTTGGTCAGGCTGTTGGTCACTACAAACTCAGGGCCGAGGAGATAAGCGGTTGGCGGAGTCTGCTCGAAGAGCGCATCCAGATAGACTTCATCGACCAGCACCTTTGCACCAACACTCCGCGCCATATCGCCAATCTGGCGTAAGTCCGCTTCGCTGGTGAGCGCGCAACTCGGATTGTGCAGATTCGTAAGGACAATCAGTTTGGTTTCGTGTGAAACGGCGCGCCGCAATTCCTCCAGATCAATGGCAAAATTAACCTCAGCCGGACGCCGGAAATAGCTGACGTCCGCGCCCAGGTGCTGCGCGGTCTCCGAGATCAGGCTATAGATCGGATGCTCGATTAGAACGCGATCCCCTGGTGAGATCAGCGCGGCCATCGCCAGATGGTTCGCCATGGAGGTGCCCTGCGCGGTCGCAATGCAATCGGGAGATACGCCGCACTTTGCAGCGATCGCTTCCACTAATGGCCCATAACCGTAGGCGCCGGGCCCACTCAACTGCAGTTTCGCGAAATCGACTGGCAGTTCTGACAACGGGTAATTCTTCAATCCACTGTTGGCCAGGTTGAAACGAACATAGGACAGTGTTTTGACCCATTCCATGTACTCCGAGCCCATCACGCGATCTTGATAACAAGTCAATCTGTTTGCCTCCGCCTCCAGAATAAATAAACAGGTATGCCCAACAGCAGCAGACCCAGTCCGGTGAAGCTGTTCTTCGGATAGTTGTAGTAAGTGCCCAAAACCACCAGCCAGCACACCGCGACGAAAAAGATGGTGGTGTAGGGATGGCCTGGGGTGCTGTGCGGATGACTGCGGTCCAAGCCTATTAGTCTTCGCCGGAAGATAAAGAGGCTGGCGCCGGTCAACCCAAAGAAGATGAAATCCATCGACACCACGTAATTGAGGATTTGTTCGTATTCACCGGAGAACGCGATGATGGATGCGAGCACGCCCTGCAGCAGGATGGCCGCAGCCGGAGCGCGAGTCGCTTTTGGTACCCAGGCAATCCAGCGGAAAAAGAGTTTATCCTGCGCCATTGCGAAATAAACACGAGGAGCGGTCAGCATGCCCTGGCTTAAAAAGCCGAGCGTCGAGACCGCAATCGTGACCGACATGAACAGCGCGCCCCGCTCGCCAACGGCGTGCTGCATCACCGTGAACGCCGGGGCCGTGGTAGCCGCCAGACCTGCCGGGCCCAAGACTCGCAGGCAAACTATGTTCACGGCCAGGTAGATGATAATGACGCCAAATACGCCGATGAGCATGGCGCGCGATAGGTCTCGTTTCGGGTCGCGCATCTCGTCGGCCATGAAGCTCGCGGTTTGCCAGCCGCCGTATGCGAAAAAGACGGGCGTAACCGCCGCGGCGAAAGCAAACATGAGATTGACGTGCGGAGAAATAGGCGCCGAAACGGCGGTATGGGACGGCGGAGTCAGAAAACCGGCGCCCACCAAGACCGCGATCGCCCCGATCTTCAGGATCATGAGGACGCTCTGCACGGCGCTACCCGAGCTCACGCCCAGACAATTAACGATGGTTAGTCCCGCCAAGGCGGCGATGGCAATTGCAGCGTCCGAGTAATGTATCGGTACAATCTCGCGGAAATAGTGCGCGAAGGTAACGGCTACGCCGGCCATGCCGCCGGTCTGGATTACGAACAGAAGCGCCCACCCATAGAGAAACGCGACCGATGGATGATAGGCTTCACGCAGATAAGCGTATTGACCGCCTAGATCGGGGCGCAGGGCCGCCAGTTCGGCATAGATGAAGGCACCCGCGAGCGCCATCAATCCACCGGCAACCCATGCCCCGAGAATCAAAGGAATCGTGTGGACCTGACGCGCCACAACGTAGGGATTGACAAAAATTCCGGACCCAACAATGCCGCCCATCACGATCATGACGGCATCGAACACGCCGAGTCGGCGGGCCAATTCCGGGGTGCTGGATCCAGCCGGCGAGCGTGCCGGATCGATTTTGGGCATGCGGTTTCCGATTCTTATCACTATGGCATTTCGAGCATCGAGACCCGCCGGATCGCAATTTCGCTGCCAAAAACGTTAATTCAAAGCTACAATCGGGGAAATGCTCCGAAAAGTGGCAATTATCCTGCTGCTCGTGTGTTCCGTCGATGCAGCCAGGCGCCCGCCGCGCCATCCGCGTCATCATGCTATTGAAAAGCGGGTTCTTCGACACACAGATTACGACAGTTGGCGGCACATACAAAACCAGGAATTATCAAATGATGGACGCTGGTTGGCTTATGCGTTGTTTCCGCAGCAAGGCGATGGCGAGGTCATCGTGCGCGAACTAGCGACGGGCAAGGAAATGAAGGTACCGGCCGGCGCTCTGCCTCCACCCCCTCCCCCGAATTATGCAAACCCGCGGGCGGAAGATGGACCTCGCACGGTACCGGGCGTTGCGGTGAAATTTTCCGCCGATAGCCGGACGCTGGTGTTCTCTACATTTGCGCCGTACGCAGAAGTCGAACGTGCAAAACGAGAGAAGAGGAACCCCGATGAAATGCCGCGCGGCGACTTGGTCGCGATCGACCTTGCATCGGGCAAAGAGTTCCGCGCTCCAAGGGTCAAGAGCTTTCAACTTCCCCCCAAAGGGAACAACTACTTCGCCTATCTGCAAGCGCCGCAGCAACCTGCAACACCGGCCAGGAGCTCGGGCGCAACGGCGAAAGGGGTAAGGGCGGCAATCAGCGACCTGGTTCTACACAAGTTAAGCGACGGTTCGGAGAAAAGATTCTCGGAAGTCACCGAGTACGCGTTGACTAAGGACGGGCAGATGTTGGTTTATGCCGTGTCATCGATGAAGCCAGAGGCCAACGGCGTCTATGTTCTAAAGACCGGTAGCCCGTCAGATCCGGTCTCCATTCTTTCCGGCAAAGGCCAGTATGAAAAGCTTGCGTGGGACCAGGGGGAAACCCGGCTGGCATTCCTCAGCAATCGTGGCGACTTCACCGGTGCTCAGCCGCGCTTCGCAGTGTACGGCTGGGATCGCCACAACGCGGTGGCAGCCGAACTGGTTTCCACGGAAACGCGAGGCTTCAGGGCCGGTTGGATTGTTTCCGATAAGGCCGCCATTACGTTTTCGCAGAATGGAACCCGCATCTTCTTTGGTACCGCGCCGAAACCGCCGGCCGAGAGGCCGCAGGACAAGACACCCACGGATGAACGCGTTTCGGTGGATCTTTGGTCCTGGAAAGACGACTACATCCAACCGATGCAGAAAGTTCGGGCGGCAATGGATCGTTCACGATCCTATCGTGCCGTCTATGATGTGACTACCAACCGGTTCGTTCAGCTTGCGGACCCGGGAATGGCGCAACTCACGGAAGGCGACAGCGGCCTTTACGCGGTCGGTGAGGACGATCGCCCGTACCGCCGGATCCAGGAGTACGACCGGCGCTACTCGGACGCATACACCGTCGATAACACAACAGGCGCGCGCAAGCTGGTGTTGAAGAAACACATCGGGCGGCTCATCTGGTCGCCGGATTCACGGTATACCGCCTACTACGACGGCAAAGACTGGAACACGATCGCGGTGCCGTCTGGCCAGGTGGCGAACCTGACGTCCAATCTGGGCGTTTCCTTCGGGCGCGAAGACTACGACTCGCCCAGTCTGCCACCCGCTTATGGTTTGGCCGGTTGGACGAGAGACGGTCAATATGTACTTCTATACGACCGTTTCGACGTGTGGCGTTGCAAGCCTGATGGCAGCGAGCCGGTAAACCTGACGCATAGCTCCGGCCGCAACAATCACATCGTTTTTCGCATTGTGCGCTATGAGAGGACCGATCCTGCCGAGCGAGGGATCGATCCAGCAAAGCCCATCCTCCTGCGCGCCGAGGACGACGACACTCACGATAGCGGCTTCTACCGTACAACCATTCAATCCGAGGAGGAGCCGGAGAAACTCGTCATGGAAGCGAAGAACTTCACTCCACCGATAAAGGCCAGGGATGCGGAAGTATATGTATTGGCCGCATCGACATTCGACGAGTATCCCGATCTGTCGGTCACCGGCGAATCATTTCAGAAATTTCACAAGGTCAGTGATGCCAATCCACAATTGGCTGGTTTGCTCTGGGGCACCGCCGAACTGATCCATTACAAGAGCACCGACGGCGTGCCGCTCGAAGGCACGCTTTACAAACCGGCCAACTTCGATCCCTCGAAGAAGTATCCATTAATGGTTTATATTTACGAGCGCCTTTCGCAGAATGTCCATAACTTTATAGAGCCGCGGCCTTCGAACGTAATCAACCCTAGTTACTACGCGAGTAATGGATACCTTGTCCTGGAACCTGATATCGCGTATAAGATTGGGTATCCCGGGCAGAGCGCACTAGACTGCGTGCTTCCCGCCGTGCAAGAAGTGGTGGATAAGGGCTTTGTCGACGAGAAGGCGATTGGTATTCAGGGGCATAGCTGGGGCGGATATCAGATCGCATACATGGTGACGCGCACTAATCGATTTCGCGCCGCCGCGCCGGGCGCTCCGGTCGCGGACATGATCAGCGCTTATGATGGCATTCGTTGGGGCCCGGGCATACCGCGCCAGTTCCAGTATGAACACACACAGAGCCGGATTGGCGGCAGTCTCTGGCAATATCCGATGCGCTATATCGAGAATTCGCCCATTTTCGCGGCGGACCGGGTGACCACTCCGTTGCTGATGATCGCCAATGATGCCGACGACGCGGTGCCCTGGTACCAGGGCATTGAATTCTATCTGGCCCTAAGGCGTTTGGACAAGGAAGTTTACTTATTCAGCTACAACGGCGAACCGCATAACTTACGGCGCAGGGCAGACCAGAAAGACTACACTATTCGGCTGCAGCAGTTTTTTGATTATTATCTAAAAGGCGCCCCAAAGCCGGATTGGATGGATAATGGGATTCCCTATTTGGATAAAGAGGGTGTAACTGCAACCGATACGCAATAGAGCGAGAAGCGCCGATCATTGCGATCTTAGCGACTCGACAGGCTGGGTGAACCATTCAGACCTATAACCTTTATTCAGGTAGAAGTGCCTGCCGTCTCTCGCCAAAGAGGATTGGTGCAGCCGCGGCGTAAATCCATAGCGCCGGAAAAGCTGAGATGGATCGTCAGCGTAAAGCGTGGCCCGCATCGGGTACGTCACGTTACCGTCTATGATTTTGTTGAAAAGGATATCGAGGAAATAATGCGGGCTGGGTTCACGATAGAACTCCAGTTCCGAGATAATACCCTTGACCGCCGCGCCTTTCGAAATGGTTCCGCCGGAATGTTCCAGCTTGATCCGCCGGAGCAACACACCTTCGACCGGATCGCCGGTATACGAATCCCGATCGCTAATGGGGGTATTCAGTCGAACGGAAATTTCCAGGTTCGGCGGAAGCGGATCTTTTACAACTTGCGGCGTGGGTCCAGAAGCGGCGTCATCGGAGATAACGTAACTGATGGTCGATTCACCCTTGAACGCACGACATGACCGGTAGTCGAATCGGCTGTCGGTCACCAGGTGCGCGGTATTCTCCAGTTTGAAATCGAAATCGCTTGGGATAAGCACGTCGTTTCCTGAAATATGCGCCATCTGGTAATCGATGGAACTGAGCGCGTAACAGATTTTGGAATCAGACGGCGCCTTGGGAACTTCCACCGTGAGTTTGGTCAGCTCAAGCGTGATGGAGTTGACCGTGAATGAACCTTTGAATGCAACGACGATGGGACCGCGCTTCGTTGTAATGGCGTAAGTGCTGCAGGGAAGGGGAACGTTGTAATCGAACGCATCTTCCGGCACTCCATCCAGAACGAAATGACCCGTGTACACGAACCGAATGCCTCCGGCGAGAAAGATGTTGCGTAGGAATCCGCCAAAACCACCTGAAGTTATGGGGCCGGTGGTGATTACTTGGTCGATAGCGCCGTTTCGGAAGCGCTGCTGACCATACCAAGAGTAAATCTCGTGATCATTGGAAACCGCAACATCAAGGCGTAGCCGGTCGCTTAGAAATTCGGTCATCTTGTCCGGGTGCTTAAGCGGATGATCACAGCCGGACCGAACGGATTCGTCGGGACGGAAGTAGTGCCGGTCGGCAGTCTGAACACACATGTAATTGCCGCCAATCCGCACCTGCTCTAAGACGTTGGCACGGATTTTCTCAAGCAGCGCCTGCCGCGATAGGTCTGCGAAACCCGAGGCCGAACCATGCCCCGAGAGGACCAGCCAGAGCACGGCCGCAACGTCATTTCGCCATAAACGCATGCAGGTATTCGTAGCTCTTACGCAAGCTATCGATCGGATCGCCCGGGGTGAAATCCTGTTCTACAAAGTAGTGCTTCACGCCCGAATGAGACGCGGCCTTGAGAACCGCGGGGATATCGATGACGCCGGAGCCTACGTCTTTAAAGTCTGCGTGCGGTACGTTCTCGTTGTACTGCACGGGCGTGCCCTTGGCTTTGTTCTTCAAGTGCAGTAACGGAATCCGATCGCCGTAATCCTCAAGCATTTTCACGGGATCGTGCCCGGCAACGCTCACCCAAAAGATATCCATTTCCCAAGCAACCAGGCTCGGATCGGTAGCGAGGAGCAGCTTCAGCGGTGTCTCATTGTCACCAAGCGGCTGGAAATCGAACGCGTGATTGTGATAGCAGAACTGGAGGCCGAAGCCCTTGACGCGCCGGCCGATTTCATTGAATTCGTCCGCCATGTGCTTATACGTGTCGGCGTTGCCTCGAAGGTTGTTCGCCACATATGGGAAGACCGTGTAGTCGAAGCCTTTGTGCTTCAGGTCCGACAGCGTGTGATCGAGTTCGGACTTGTCGGGATTGAGGAAGACGCTGCCGTCGACATGGGCGCTGACGCCTTTCAGGCTGGTTTGACGAAGCGCCGGCCAGATGGCATCGAGGTTCGCGTAGACGGCTTCGACTTCCGTGTACCCGATGTCCTGGATCGCCTTGAGTGTTGCCAGCGGGTCCTTCATGATCACGTTTCGAACCGTGTAGAGTTGGACGCCGATACGCGGCAGAAGTGGAGCGGCGGACAATCGAGTGCGCAACAGGGGCAGTAGCGCGGCTGCTTGGGCGGCAAACGTACGCCGGGAAATGGTGGACATGCCAACTATGTTATTCCCCTCGCACGGAGCCGTTTGGGAACTTTTCAGCGCCGGCCGGAGTCTCTTCTCCATTGCGAAGACTTGCAGAGACGGCCCTACTCCTGGCCGTGTGTACTGGGGCCTCCTTTTTACTTCATTGGCGCACCACGTCCCGCCCGATGCTGATCTCCGGCACGGTCGTTGACTGGACAACGGGCCGGCCCGTTCCTGGAGTGACAGTCGCCTTCAAGCACATGAATGGATCAAGCGAAGCGGCTCATACCGACGCGAGCGGACGTTTCACTGCGGTCGCTCCTGAAGAACGGCGGCCGTATTGGCTGTTTGCAGCAGACCCGCGCTTTGGCACTCTTTTTCAGAGCACCTTCGGCCGGGTGGTCATGGTCTACGCTCGCGGTGAGCAGCATTCCGGCGTCGTTGTGCCCGCCATACCGTCTGCCGAACTTTCGGGACATGTGCTCGATGCGGATAGCGGCGCGCCGATACCGGGATGTGAAGTTTCAGCGTTGACGAAAAGTGCCGATGACGATCCGCGCCTTCAGTTGATTGACTTCAGGACAACAGATCGATCAGGCGCTTTTTCCTTCAGGCTCGGCGCGGACCGCTACTTCCTTCTGGTGAACTGCCTCAAGTATCTGCCTGGCGAGCCCGTGGGCTACCTTGGAGCCGGCTCGATCCCTTGGAGAGTCCGTAGTTCCTGGCCGCCGATGTTATTTCCTCAATTGGATTTAGTTAACCGTCCACAGGCCATCGTTTTGCTTCCCGGTGGCCGAAAAGCAGGCATTGACTTTCACCTTCGGTCAGTTCGTCAGTACTCGATTCATGGCAAGGTCGTGTTTAGCGATGGGTCGAAGCCCAGGGCGGGGGTGGTCTCTTTTCACGACATGAGGATTCTTCCGTCGGACCCGGCAGTTGCAGCGGCGGAGAGCGCAGCGTCGAGCGAGCCCTGCGATTGGAATGCTACTGCTGGCACCTTCCATTGCGACTTTCTCTCGCCGGGAACCTACAACCTGGCATTTGTTTCGGACGGCGCCGTGAGTCTCAACCGATCCCGCCCTCAAAAAGCCGAACTCGCTGTCGAAGTGACCCCTCAGACCGCAGCCCAAGAGCTCACGATCCACTTACATGACGTTCAATTCCATCAGCAGCCCAATTTGCCTTCGCGCGAGAGCGGCCATCTCGATTTACGGCGTGTCTGCCCAACGGAAATGAGCGATCCATGGATCGATGTTCGGGCGTGGGGCCCGACGATACGATATCTGGGCTTATTGCGGCGGCACGGTGTCCCGGTCACGATCCAAGCCAACCGCACCACACACTGTTCGATTACGGTTTGGCGCACAGAGGATATCGTCCGATTGGCGCTGGCGTTTTTAGGGAAAGCGCAGTGACCTCTTAACAGACTTCGGGCTTCAGCAAAAGATACCCATTTCCCAGGCGACGAGGCACCGATCGGTGGCGAGAAGCAATGTGATAGGGTTAGCGCTAAATTTTGAGATGTCCGATATCGGACAGTTAGTATCCGTATTCGAAAAGAACATCCCTTGCGATCCTTTACAACACGCTCAATTTCAATAACTAACTGGTTGGCACTGGAAATGCATTTTAACCTGGAAGAAGCTTTTGAGCCTATGCTGAACGATCTCCAATACGCAATTCGCCAGCTTGTCAAATCACCGGCCTTCACGGTTGTAGCGGTCCTAACGATCGCTTTGGGAATTGGCGCAAACACCGCAATTTTCTCAGTCGTCAATGGCGTTCTGATCAATCCGTTGCCCTATCCGAATCCCCATCGCATTGTGGTCCTGTACGAAGAACTACCCGACTTTAAGGACGGATCTATCTCCTATCCCAATTTTCTCGACTGGCAGCGAATGAACGATAGCTTTTCTGCGTTGGCGGCCTATCGCCCTGCCGAGTACAACCTTTTGGGCAAAGACCAGCCGGAACATCTTCATGGAGAAATGATTTCGGCAGGATTCTTTGAGATTCTCGGGGTCCATCCGGTGGTTGGGCGAACCTTCAATAAGCAGGACGACCGCCGGGGCACCGCGCCCGCCGTCATGATTTCGGAAGGGCTTTGGCGGCGCGATTTCGGTGCAACGCCAAATATCATTGGCCAGCGCCTTGTCCTGGATGGGATAGGCCGGACGGTGGTTGGCGTCGTCCCTTCCAGGTTCCGTCTTCGGGTTGAGAACTTTCAAGATGGTCCGGCGCTCAACGATATCTACACGCCCATCGGCGAATATAACGATCCGGGATTCTATGCGGATCGAGGCAGTGGCTGGGGCATGAAGGCGATTGGACGCTTGAAGCCCGGAGTTACATTTGAACTAACTCGCGAGGACATGGACCGCGTTTCGCGCGAACTGACCGCCCGCTACCCCAATACCGATAGCAATGAGAAAGCAAACCTTGTCCCATTGAAGCAGGCGATGGTCGGGGATATGCGCGGGCCGTTGCTGATTCTCCTCGGAGCGGTCTTTTTTGTGCTGCTCATCTCATGCGTCAATGTTTCGAATCTGCTGCTAGCGCGATCGACAGCCAGGGAGCGCGAGTTTGCAATCCGCATAGCGGTGGGTGGTGGGCAGTGGCGGATCACTCGCCAACTCTTAACCGAGAGCGTTCTGCTGGCGCTGGTTGGCGGGGGTATGGGACTGCTGCTCGCTCAATTTGGAACGGCCGCGGCCCTCGCCGCCGTGCCGCACACGGTACCGCGCGCCGAAGAGATTGGACTGGATTTTCGGGTGTTCCTCTTTACAACCGTGACGTCCATTCTGGCTGGCGCTTTGTTCGGTCTGGCGCCAGCCCTGAAATTGCGAAATGCCAATCTCGCAGGCGCGCTAAAAGAAGTTGGACGATCGATTACCGGTTCCCGCCACCGCACTCAACGGCTCTTTGTTATCGCTGAAGTGGCTCTGGCGCTTGTTCTGCTGGTTGGCGCCGGACTGATGGTCCGCACACTCTTCGCGTTGTGGCGGCTTGATCCGGGTTTCAATCCGCGCAGTGTAATTTCCTTCTCGATTGCTCCACAACCGTCTTTGATAGATGAGAGTCCCGCGGCCATTCGCGCATTCTTTCGCCAGGTTCATGACCAACTTGCTTCCAGTCCCGGCGTCAAAGCAGTGTCGCTGAGTTTAGCCTCCAGCCCGATGGAAGACGACTACGATTGGCACATTTGGTTTGCCGGACGCCCCAAGCCAGCTCATCCAGGCCAACTGCCAATGTCCCTTGTCTATGTCGTCGAGCCGGACTACCTGAAGACTTTTCAGATCTCGCTGAAGCGAGGGCGCTTTTTCACCGGTAACGACAACGAGCAGTCTTCGCCGGTTGCGGTGATCGATCAAAGCTTGGCCGGGAGATATTTCCCGGGCCAGGATCCTATCGGCCAGTATCTCGATTTGGACAATGATCCTAAGGAACCGGCCAAACGCCCCAAACCGCGAATCGTTGGCATTGTAGGGCACGTGAATCAGTGGGGGCTGGATGATACGGCACGACCGTTGCACGCCCAGATCTATCTTCCCCTCGATCAAATGCCGAATAAAGATTTCACGAGCCTGGCGCAAGGCGTGCAGGCATTCGTGCGCGGAAATGGCTCACATATGCCGGATTTCGAAATGTTGCGACAGCGGCTCCAATCCCTCAACCACGAAGTTGTTGTTTATGGCAACCAATCGATGGAACGGGTAGTGCTGGACTCAATCGCAAACAAGCGCTTTACGATGAAGCTGTTGGCTGTCTTTGCCGGCCTTGCGTTGCTACTGGCGAGTATCGGGATCTATGGCGTTCTGTCCTATCTCGTCGGACAGCGTACGCGCGATATTGGAATTCGTATCGCATTGGGCGCGGAACGGCGAGATGTATTGCGTATGATTCTTACCGACGGAGCCTGGATGACGCTCGTCGGCGTCGGCATTGGCATTGCTGCGGCTCTCAGCTTGACTCAACTGATGTCCGGCATGCTCTTTGGGGTGAGACCAACTGACGTGGTCACATTTATCTTTGTTGTTTTGACACTTTGTTTCATCGCCATGATCGCTTGTTACGTTCCGGCCAGACGAGCCATGAAGATTGATCCGCTGATCGCGTTGCGCGACGAGTAATGCTTGAAACTATAGCCGTGAATGAGCCTCTAGCCGCGCGCTGACCTCTTAAAAACCTTCGGGCTTCACCCAAAAGCTTGCCTGCCATGTCTGTCCGGGCGGAATACTTTGCAATTCCTTGTAGAGGCCCTTTTGCGCCAGGTTCAGCGCATCTGTGATTCCCGCCATAGGCTCAAAGCAGATGAAGTTGCGATCTCTTGGGCCAAAAGGCCGATTGGGATTCTGCGCTGCCGCTGCGCGACCGTTCGCCGGCGGCGCTTCATGCGGCGAGGGCGCCCAGACGACCACCGATGGATAGTGAGGGCCGAACATGACCTGAATTTCTTGTGATTTTCCCTTGACCGACATGACCGCACGCCCCGAACTATCCCGGATCAAATCCCCAAACACGTGATCCAAGTCGTAGTCCTTCAGCTTGATGTTGTTTGGATCCGGAAACATTTTCTCGATGGGACGAGTTTCGCCAGTTGGAATCTTGTCGCTCGCAAGCATCCACTGAGTCCGTGCCCCAATACTAACCGTCCAATCGTCGCGCTGGGAGTCGGTCAAGTTATAAAAAGGATGAAAGCCGATCGCCACCGGCATCGGATCGTAACTTAAGTTATGGATGCGCGTCTGCACTTCCAGAACGCCGTCCTTCAGACGATACGTGATTTCAACCGTATGCGCGAACGGAAACTGCGCCATCCAATCCGGCTGACGATAAAAATCAAGGTGACTTGTCAGCCATGCCGAATCGCTGTTGGCTTCTAGATCGATCACCTGCCACAAATGCGTCGTAGTCAGGAATCCATGGATCGGGTGAGGCGCCCCATGAATGTTGCCAAGGTCCATATCGAAGCTGTATTTCTTTCCGTTGGCGTAGAAAGCAGTCTGGTCAAGCCGATTGGCCCAGGGGCCAATAAATGGGATTCCGCACAACGATGGATGCTTTTCGAACTCCTCCACAGACGCATGCGGAAACCGCAACACATTCTGTCCCCGCACTTTCATTTCAAAGGCGATGTCCCCGAAAGACGGAAGTATGGATACGACGGTCTGGCTCTTGGCATCCTCCAGATGAATCACGTCGCCATCGCGGTGAACTGCATACTGCGCCATAGCAGGCGGCGCCAACAGAAGGATCGGGAGAACATGAACGATCAGTGGTCTCAAGTCATTTCCTCAAATGTTTTTTGCCGCTCCAAAGTGTATCAAAGCCAAAATCAAGAAGCTCTGGTATACTGTATGCGATTTGCGTTCATTCGTTGTCGAGTTTTCCAGGAGGATAAACCTGCTATGTGGCAGAGATCTTTCGTTGCACTGGGTTGCGCGGCCGTTCTAGGCCTCGCCATAGGCCAATCCCGAGGGCAGACTAAGGAAGGCAACTCGGCTTGTCCGTGGTCGCCCCCGCCAGCGTGGGGGCAGCGCGGCGACGCGGGTCTAAGCAACGAACCGTTTGCGCCGTATAACGCCATGATCTATACGGGCGGGTTCGACCCCATTTTCAATCGAGTCAACATGGATGGCTGGCACGCCAGCAAGACGAATTTCCATGGCGTGACTCCGAACTTCTTCGTGACGAATCGTATACTGGTCGCAACTCAGAATCCTCGTGGCTTCGGCGGCATATTGCTGTCGGACCGGAAGTTCAAGAACGCGGAGATTTATATGGAGGTCAAACCTGACTGGGGCTGCGATAGTGGGCTCTTTCTCCGTTCCGCCGAAGATGGCTCGGCTTATCAGGTCATGCTCGACTATTTACCCGGTGGAAACATGGGCGGCGTGATTGGAGAGAGACTGGTTGGGGTCGGTGGTCCTCGTCCGGCCACACCGGCGGAACGTGAAAAGTTCTTGACCGCTATGGAGAAAAGGAACGAAGCGTGGCAGAAGGTCTGGAAGCGTGAGGACTGGAATTCGGTCCGCGTCCGCATAGAAGGCGATGCCCCCCACATCCAGGTTTGGATTAACGATACATTGATCACCGACTTTAGAGACACCGCTAACCATGCAAAGGGTGGGATCGTATCCGGCCCGATCGGACTTCAAGTGCACGGTCAGAATCGATGGGTAGACGGCGGATTCTGGCGATGGCGGGTAGTTGCGGTAAAAGAGCTTCCGGACTGAGGATATTGGATGATGGTGGATGGAATAGACCTCACGCTTTCCTGTTACGAGCTTTTATGTCAAGTGATTCTTCTTCTCAAACAACAGCCGGCCCACAGCCGGATTCAGTTCCCGGTTTCAGTACACGACGAAGCCTCCTTCGGACGCTTGGTGCAACTTTGGCGTTGAGTAGCGCGGTCCCTCATGCCGACGCGGCTCCGAATGTCCGGTTTGGCGTTGACATGTTTAGTCTGCGCTCGCAAGGTTGGACTCCCATTGCCATGTTGGACTGGTGCGCCCAGCGCCATGTAAAGGTCGTTCATTTCAGCGAAATCCGTTTCATCGGCGGCCTCGATCCCGATAATCTCAAGCGGGTTCGGGCCCATGCGGACGAGTTGGGCATCGATCTGGAAATCGGTATGCGATCGATTTGCCCCACCTCTACTATGTTCGACAAGACGCAGGGGACCGCCGAGGAACAGTTAGCCAAGATGGTCGACGCCGCGCGTATCGTTCGCTCTCCGATTGTGCGTTGCGTTCTCGGAAGCGTAGCCGACCGCCAAGGGCCTGGCGGCATTGAAACTCATATCCAGGACGTCATCAAAGTGTTGCACAATTCGCGGTCCCGGATTGTGGATGCAGGTATCAAGATCGCGATTGAGAATCATGCTGGCGATATGCAGGCTCGCGAGCTCAAATCGCTAATCGAGGGCGCGGGGCCGGATTTCGTCGGCGTATGTCTCGATTCGGGCAACCCTGTATGGACCATTGAAAATCCTCACTTGACGCTCGAAACATTGTCGCCTTACGTTCTAACCAGCCACATGCGCGATAGCGCTGTATGGCGCTCTGAGCAGGGAGCCGCCGTTTCCTGGACCCGCATGGGCGAAGGTAACATGGGCATTGAGGACTACATTCGCACATACATCCAGAAGTGTCCTGGCCGCGCCGTATCCCTCGAAGTAATTGTGACCCGCCCGCGCATGTTCAATTATTTTGAACCTTCGTTTTGGGCTCCCTACCGTCAAACACCGGCTTGGGAATTCGCGCAGTTTGTCTCGCTGGTAGATAAGGGAGTTCCCCGTGCCACCCCACCGCCGATACCGAAGGATGAAGTAGCGGCGCGCGAGGTGCAAGATGTGGAAGCGAGTATCCGCTGGACCCAGGGGTTCCTGGCTACACTTCAAGCATAGAGCCGCCTAATTAACACGGTTTTCAGCCCGTGACCGATGTATGCATCATCTCGACACGCCTCAGAACCAGGAAGACACTCGCCATTGCTAGCAAGGGAAAACATCCGGCGGCAATGAATACCGGCGTATACGAATAGTGCTCAACAATAATGCCCGTCAGCAGAGTCGCCAGCAATGTCGAGAAACTGTCGCCGAAGCCTGCCAGTCCATTCACACGTCCCGCCAGCGTGTGTGGAACCACGTCGCCTAACGTCGCAATGTAAGTCGCGGCCACCCACTGGTTGCCGAAGAGCACTATCGAAATAATCCCCAACGCAACAAGATTATTACGGGCCAGGGGCAAAGCCATACTTAGGGTGGAGAGGCCGAAAGCCAGTGTGAATCCTACTTTTCTTGCCTTGTCGATAGAGCCCGTTATGCGAACGAGCCGGTCTGAGATTAACCCGCCCATTACGTTGCCCAGTGCGCCAAATAGATACGGCATCCATGCGAGCGCTCCGATCATTACCAGCGACATCTTTCGGCCCGTTCGGAGATACTCCGGAAGCCAAAACCAATAAAATGTCGTCAGCGGGCCAGAGAAAACGCGGATCAAGAAGAGCGCGACAACCTGTCGTTGGCGCATCAACTGAGTAAGGCGGACCTTGAATGCCTGCGTGGCCGCTTTCGCCGCCGGCACCTTCGCCTTGGGAAATACCGTGAGCCACGGCACAAGCCAGATAAGACCAACCACACTGGGCACGACAAAGGCGGCCCTCCACCCGACGGTAGTCGCGAGAAGGACTACCAAAGGCGGCGCTAAAACGGAGCCGAGTTGGGCCCCCGCATTGAATAAACCGCCAGCTAGCGATCTACGCTCTGCTGGAAACATTCCTGCAATGGCCTTAATTCCGGCCGTGTAACTGCCGCATTCAGTCAGCCCCATCAGAAACCGAACGCCAATAAAACCAGTCAGACCAGCTACAAGAGCGAAGGAACCATTGACCAGCGACCAGAGAAGCAGAATTAGAGCGAGTCCTCTGCGTGTACCAACCGAATCCATAAACGAACCGGCTGGGACCTGCCCGAGCAACATTCCGACCTGAAATGCCGCGGTAATGTAGCCATATTCGCTAGGAGAGAAATGCTGACTTTGGCGAATCACCGGCGCCAGGACGGAAAGTATCTGGCGATCGAATAAGTTGATCGCCATGGATGCCGATAACAGCGCGAGAATCGTCCAGGACCTTTTAGGGGAAAGCTCTGTCGTCAATTTATTTGTCTCAGGCATTTCGCACCGCAGTCCATTTGTGGGAACTAGCTGATTCCTGTACTGCGCCCAGCACTTGCTGAACGTTCAGCCCGTCTCGAAAGTCGGCGTGAAACTCTTGGCCTCGCGAAACACAACCAAGAAACTCCGCAAGCGTAGCTATGAAAGTGTGCTCATAGCCGATAATATGTCCCGGTCTCCAAAAGTTGCCGAAGATTGGATGCGCTAGCTGGGTAACCATGATGTCGCGTAGGCCCTGTTCGTTGCCGGGTTGATTCGCGTCATAGAACTCGAGCTCGTTCAGCCGTTCAAGATCGAAGCGCAGCATTCCACCCGCGCCATGGATCTCGAAACGGTTGGAGTTTCGGTAGCCAATGCCAAAGCGGGTGGCTTCAAAGCTCCCTAGGCTGCCGTTTTGAAAGTTTGCCAGCACGCTGACTGCGTCGTCAATAGCCCGATTCGGCACGAATGTTCGGGCCGCCGCTGCCGTCTCGCGAATAGGTCCATTAAGATACATCGCCGTATCAATCGAGTGCGCTAACAGGTCATCGGCGACACCTGATCCGGCCTGCGCAGGATCCATGCGCCAAGTCTTGGCGCGCGACGTATCCGGCCCCCATTGCTGCATATAGGCGGCACGATAATGAAAGATTTCTCCGAGACGCCCTTGGTTGATTAGCTCGCTGGCAAAGGCTATCGCTGGAACCCGGCGATAGTTGTACCAAACCATATTGGGAACGTTCTTAGCCGCCTCTACCATCGCCATCGCTTCATCAAGGTTCATGGCCAGCGGCTTCTCGCACAACACGATTTTTCCGGCTTCTGCGGCGGCAATGGCGGCGGGCGCATGCAGGTGGTTAGGAAGCGCTACATCGATAGCATCAATATCCGGCCGCTCCACGACCGCTCGCCAATCCGTAGCAGTTTCTTCCCAGCCCCATCGCTCTGCCATTGCCGCTAATGCCGTCGTGTCGCGACCACACAGCAGCTTCCGGCTAACCCGGTATGGCAGATCGTAAAAATGTTCGGCTTGGCAATAGGCATTTGAGTGCGCCTTGCCCATGAAGCCCTGCCCGAGCAAGGCGACTCGCAGTTCCGGTTTCATTCGGCAGTTGGTCTACGCTGCCGTAGCAGTCTCGCCATCCCAGAGAATGGTTCGCTGCTGCCTGATCGCCTCGACCGCAAGCAGGCAAGGCAGTGAAGAATGGAAACCGATGTCCATGTGGGCGATTGGCTGCTCGCGCGACTTCACGCAATCGAGAAAATTGCCAACATGTGCGATGGTCGGGTAGTCGACTTCGACGCCGCCATTCGGATTGAGATAGAGCTTTGCTTCAAATGCCGGTTTATGTTCATGTTGTGCGTACGGATTGGCAATCGCCGACTTAGGCATGTTAATGCGGCGCGGAATGTAAGGGTTCATCCGCCATCCTTGGCGATTTACTTGAAGCGCTCCATCCTTCCCGTAGAAGTAAGTGCCCCAGCTTTCAAATTCCGGTGTATCGTATTCGGAATTTACAAAAGTCATAACAAAGTTATCGTATTTCCAGGAAATTGAGAATGTGTCCGGCAACTCCGCCAGATCCGGGTCCTGGAAACTGATGTATTGAGCCGATGCGGACGTTCGCAGCGGCGCTTTATGGTCGGCTTTCATGTACCAATGAGCGATATCCACCAAGTGGACTCCCCAATCCGTAACTAAACCACCACCGTAATCGTAATAGGCGCGCCAACGTCTCTGGCGGGTAAATTGATATCCGTGACGCGGCGCGGGTCCTTGCCACATGTTCCAATCGAGCGTTGCTGGGGGATCCGTCACTGGATCCGGCGTGTTCCCATAGCCGCCAGGAAATTGCACTGCGACATGAGTAATCTCTCCAAGCACTCCGCTTTGAACAATCTTGCAAGCTTCTTGGAAATGGTCCCAACTACGCTGCTGCATGCCGACCTGAACTACCTGTTTGGACTGCTGGACCGCCCACAACATTTTTTGGGCGCGTTCCACGGTGTTCGAGACTGGTTTCTCGCAATAAATGTCTTTGCCCGCGGCCACAGCGTCGATCACGATCTGGCTATGCCAGTGGTCCGGCGTGGTGACCAGCACGGCATCGACGTCTTTGCGGTCGAGCAGTTTACGGTAGTCGTCGTAGGTGTCGACTTTGCCGATGCGTTCGAGCGCTTTGGCCAATCTTGTTTTATCGACCTCGGCAGCAGCTACAAAGACCGCATCCTGGTGCGCTTTAAAGCATGTGTGATCCCGCATGCCGCGCGTCCCAGTGCCGATAATGCCCATTTGGACTCTGTCGTTGGCGCCCAGCACGGAACGTGATAGCGTACCGGCTGCTGCTGCCATCTTCAAGAATGTCCGTCTGCTCTCCATGAATCATTGCTCCTTTTCGTAACGCGCCTTATTCCCTAAGCGAAACCGCTCTTCCTGAGCGCGTAATCCATCGCCTCGACAGGGACTTGGTATTTCGACTGCGGTGTATTTCCGCGATAGTCGAGCGCCTTGACCCCAATCTTGCTCGTATAGAAGGCATCTACCGTCATACGGCGCGCCCAGTCGAAAAACACGATGTCGGCCGCGGTTTCGTCTGATTTGTTCTTGCGATAAGCAATCACGTCGAGATACGCAGTCTGCGCCGCTGGCGGAGCGCTGATAAAATCTTCGCCGCTCCGTGCTCGCATGGAATCGTCGAGTCGCGCCAATCCTCCGGTGTAGATCTCAGCCAGTTCGGCATTGACAGCCGCGAGCATATCGATCCACACGGCAGCGCCGGCCACGCGCGCTCCAGGCAAGTTGCCCTCAGGCGGCAGGATCAAGTCTGTTAGGCGTTCAAGCGTCGCATATTCATGCGTGGTAAATACCTTGGGCTTGTAAACGCCGCCGGTTGCCTCGCTGTCTTCGGCGGCCATTTGATGCACGTGCTGGGCCGCTGCGGTATCGACGGAGCCAGCCGCCATTACGGCTAGTCCGAGGTCGCGCAACAGCTCTCGCCTGGTTCTTTCAAACATTGCCTTTCCTCATTTCTTCCGCCATATATTCAGCCGTGCGCCAAGCCAGAGCGATGATCGTAAGGGTGGGATTCTTATCCGAGTTGCTCACAAATGGACCTGCGTCGGCGACAAATAAGTTCTTCACGTCGTGCGCCTGGCAATACTTATTCAGCGGCCTGGTCTTCGGGTCATTGCCCATACTCACAGTTCCCAATTCGTGGATAACCGCACCGCCCCGGGAAATCCTCCGCGCCTCGCCACTACCCCGGCGGTCTCCAATGACGGTTCCACCCATGGCTTCGATCAAATCCCGGAACGTCTTTTGCATATGATCCGCTTGCTTTAATTCGTACTCGCTCCACTGCCAGTGGAAGCGCGGTACGGGGATGCCCCACTGGTCCACCACATCCGGATCGATCTCAAAGTAGCAATTCTTATTCGGAATCATTTCTCCGCGGCCACCAAAGCCGACGGTCGCTCCGTACTCTTCGTGGACCGCCTTCTGCAGACTGGCGCCGTAACCTTCATGCCTCCTGCAGACGCCCTGCAATGCGCCTACGGCCGGCATCGGGAAACCGCCGCCGAACTCAATGTGATAACCGCGCGGAAATTCTTTGTCTTTCTTGTCGTACAGCCACCACGGAATGTAAGCGTGCACGCCGTACCCGTCGGAGTTATAGTGCGGCATCCCCGCTAGGGCCGGAATGAACCCGGTCATACCGGCGGACGCGACGGTGTCGGTGAGATAGTGTCCTACCGCGCCGGAGGAATTTGCCAATCCATTCGGATGGCGTGGTGATTTCGAATTCAACAGGAGCCGCGCCGACTCACAGGAACTCGCCGCTAAGACCACAGTGCGGCAGCGAATCTGCTGCTCCGTGCGAGTAGCCTTATCGACGTAAGAAACAGCCTTCACCTTGCCTGCATGGTCAGTCAGCAGCTCGCGCGCCATCGCTCCTGTGATCACCTTTACCCGGCCAGTCTTCATCGCCGGGAAAATTTGGACATAACTCGAAGCGTAGTTAGAAGCGGTAACACACCCGCGGCCGCATTGACCGCAGTAATGACAGGGCGGTCGGCCGTTCGTCGGACGCGTGATCACCGCCTGACGCGAGGCAATTACTGGAATCCCCAGCTTCGCTCCCGCTTTCTTGACCAGAATGTCGTGAACACGCATGGGCGCGGGCGTCTGGAAAATGCCGTCCGGAGCGCTCCGAATGCCCTCCTTTGTTCCCGTTACCCCGATAAAGCTCTCAGCCTTGTCATAATATGGCGAAATCTCGTCGTAGGTAATGGGCCAGTCCGCGCCCAATCCATCGGTTGAATATGGCTTGAAATCGTAATCGGAAAAGCGCAGGGAGATGCGTCCATAATGGTTCGTACGGCCGCCCAAAATGCGTGACCGAAACCAGGAGAACTCACTGCCGGGCGCTACCGTGTAAGGTTCACCCTCAATATGAGGTCCGCCATAAGTCGCATTGAATGTAAAGGGTGACCTCCCGAAATATCCTTCGGCATGCGGACCAACGCCTCGGTGCCACACGTCGTACGCCCACATATGCTCCTTGAAGTCTTGTCCCGGATGCAACATCGGACCCGCCTCAAGTAGAACGACGGAAACTCCAAGATCGGCGAGAACCTTCGTGACCGTGCCACCGCCGGCGCCAGAACCGATCACGACCACATCATAAACTGGACTGCTGCGTGTAACCTGTGCCATATCGAAGTCTCCTTGCTATTCGTAAGATTTCTTGCCGCTTAAATTACTCCGGCCTTTTGCATCACTGCGCGTGTGCTATCGAGCCCCATGCGCGCGCCTTCTTCGGGCGAGGTGCCTGGGGGTATTCGGCCCAGCGGCTCCGGACTAACTGCGTCCACATAACCGATCTTCTTAAGAGCCTGGAAAAATCCAATCAGATTGATGATGCCTTCGCCAGGCAGAAGCCGTTGATTGTCTCGCACATCTTCCGGCGCTTCCTTTTTTGCATCGGATACGTGCACGGTGACGATGCGGGATTTGCCTGCGTGAAGAATGTCATCGATCGTCGCGCCGGAAAGATACCAGTGCCACGAGTCGAGCGTCAAACCGATATTCGAGCCACACTCTTTTGCGAAATCGAGCGCCTCATCCATCCGCCAAATAAATTCGTAAGGAAGCCGTGTATGCATGTACATCGGCCCGAGAAATTCCATTCCAAGCCGGACTTTGTAAGGGCGCAAGACCTCCGATACCGCGATTAGACGGTCCTTGTAGATCTTTCGCAACTCCACTTTCGGCGTTTTACTGGAAGGCGGAAGAACAACCATCATTCGTGGGCATCCAATACCCGCGGCAAATTTCACAGCATCCGGAAGCTTTTTGAGACCTTCTTGAAATGCGGCTTCCTCATGGCCGAATACCGGCGCTGGGAAACCACATATCCCGGGTCTGATCTTCAGTCCCGACAAAAGCGCACGCGTTGGCTGCTCGCCGTCATCCATGGCGGCCTTCAGATTCACATCGACGCCTCCGTAGCCAACTTTGGCAGCCAGTCGCGCGAATTCCGGCCAACCAACTGCCGGCACCGGCCGGCCATTAGGCCCCGGCACCCTTCCGACCAGCGATCCATTCAGCGAAATGAACATGCCGGAGCGCGCACCCCGCAAGGCGCGCGCTTCGCCCATTAACGCCACACTAGCAGCCGTTCGCAGAAACTCTCTTCGTTTCATAATTCTTAAGCTGAATCGACGTTCTTCGAATTCGCGATGTTACAACGCACCCTCGGACGCGCTACCAATTTGCGCCAATATTTCACTTGAGCTATTCCCTTTCCTTCGAACGCGCGTTAGACGGGAAAACGCTTGAGTTTTCCCTCGCTAGAACGTGAGCCGCAGCGCGAATTGAATAAGTCGCGGCTGATTGATTGTCGAACTGATTACGCCGAACTGCGGGTTGCCCAGCGTCTCGCCGGGAGGCCCGAACTGCACACGGTTGAAGATATTAAAGAACTCCGTGCGGAATTGGAGGCCTATTCTCTCCTTGATCATCGTGGTCTTAGCGATGGAAAAATCGTAGTTCGCGATACCCTGTGCGCTCACAGTACTGAGGGTGCGGCCAAGGTTCCCAAATGAGGCCGCCGGAGGCGCCGTGAAGCACGCCGTATCGAACCACTTACCCAGTTTTTGCGTAGCTGAGCCAGACTCGGAGATGTTGCAGCCGCCAACATAATTAGGCCGCGATCCACCGCCGAAAGAGTCGGTAATGTTCGATGCCGTCGTGAGGGTTAACGGGAAGCCGGATTGAAAGGTCGATATGCCATTGATCTCCCAGCCCGAAACTAGCTTGCCAGCCACTCCACGAGCGCCACTGAGGAAGTGTTTACCGGCGCCAAAAGGCAGGTCGTAAACGTAGCTGATGACCAGATTTTGTGGCACGTTAAAGCCTGATATTGCCTTTTCCTCGCTCAGATTATTGTTGTCTTGAAGATTTGCGATCGGACCGTTTTCGAGCCAACTCATTCCAGTTTCGATGTCGCCAATGTTCTTCGACCAGGTGTAAGCCCCGAGTATCGTACCGCCCTGGCTGAAGCGCTTTTGAAACTTTACCTGCAGGGCATCGTAGTCATAATCGCGATTTCCATTATCGGCGCCTGTGACGCCGGTGTATTGAGGATACGGAAGCAGTAACTGACCGGCCTCCACCGTTGCCGCGGACAACGTCCCGTAAGGGATTATGCCGTAGAACGGATTGGGCACTTGTTTTGTAAGGGCCGCGGCTCCCAGCGCCAGATCTGCATCGGGAAGCTCGTTGAGCACCGGGCCACCGAGAAGGTGCGTGCCTTTCGCTCCGGCATACGCAACTTCGAGCGTCATCCCCTGCATCAATTCGCGCTGAATGGTGAAGTTCCACTGCTGTACGTAAGGGAACTCCTGCGGGCCGGGAATCGGGGCGCTGATGCCTTCACCGAGTTCCAGCGTCTGGAAGTCCGGGTTCCGCCCGGGCGGTTGAATGAGTCCTGTTGGAAACGGATTGCTCAAGGTGTTTAGGGGTGTGAGCTCAGAATTGACAGTGGGAACCCACGATTGTGTTATGGAAGTCAGCGACCCGCCATTCTGCTGCGACGTCGGGAAAAATATTCCGTATCCAGCGCGTATAACGGTTTTGTCCGTTAGACGGTAAGCCACCCCAACGCGCGGAGCAAACAGCTTTAGGTGCACCGCGGCGGCGTACCTGCTCGCATCGGTAGAGGAGTCGACAAGGCCGAGAGTCCCCATCAGATTCGGCATTCCCGCGGCCTGCGCGATCGGACTTGGCGTACCCGCAAGAAATTGATACATCCGGTTATATCGCTCCACTTCGGGCATTGGCAGTTCATAACGTAGACCGGCATTCACTGTCAGTTTCCGGCTAGCCTGCCACGTATCGCCGATAAAAAGCCCGCCGTAGTAGTCTCTGTACGAATAAGGCTCTGGAGTCACTACATTTCCATTGGAACCGTCTCCCAGCATGAACGAAGCGAAGCCTAGGCCGCTGGTTACGCCGTTAACACCGGGGGATTGCGGATTGATCGCCGTCGCGAGATTGTCGAACGAGTAATATCCGCTGCCGACATTGCTTTGGATGTAATTCGCGATCTCACGCCGCACTTCGCCGCCAAACTTTATAGTGTGCGAGCCCATCGTCTTCGTGACGGTCGGGTAGAGAAAATAACCATCGTTCTCTTGCCGGATCACGCTACCCGCTCCCTGGGTCGAAAAGAGGTCACTGAAGCCCGAGACGTTGGGCGTCGGAAGCACCTTGAATGACACCTCGTTGTTCAGCGCTGCCGGCAGATCGAAACTTGTCAGGTCCACTCCCAAACTTTTCGGCGTACGACCATAAACGAAGCGCTCAAAACCAATCCTCAAATCGACAATCATCGTAGGAGACAACGTAATCGTATCGCCCACCGCCGCGGCATTCGTCACCCAGTTCTCGGGACCACGGTCAAAATAAACACCGTCGTTATAAGGATCTTCCGCCAAGCTGTTATTTGTCCAATAGGTATAGCGTAAGAACAATCTCTGGCGATCGCTCAGGTCGTAGTCGAGGCGCGAGTCTACCTGGTCGTTATTGCCGCCGGTATCCGCGTTCGTCGTGAAATTGTTCGTGTTTGTTAACGGACTACCTGCCACATTGGGTTTGCCCCAGTAGTTGGCCAATATCAGCGCCGTCGGATTGAGGCGGCTTGGGGGAATAATATTGCCCGCGAACTGCGTTCGCGTTATACCGTTGGTGCAGGCGGAATTACCCAATTGTCCGCAAGTACTGAGCGGATCGTAGATCGGAATCTGTTGGCCGGCCGAGTTGTATGTTTGCGAGAAATCCCCTTGCCTTTGCGCCAATGTGGGGACTGAATCGGTGAATGGCACTCCATAGCGCAAGCCAAAGCCTTCCCAGCCAGCGAAGAAAAATATCTTGTCCTTCTTGATTGGTCCGCCGACATTCGCGCCGTATTGGTTCTGGGTGAATGCCGGCGTTGGCAGTCCAGCCGCATTGCTGAAGAACGCGTTCGCATTCAAAACCTTGTTTCGAAGATACTCGTAGGCTGTACCGTGAAAATCGTTCGTGCCGGATTTCGATACGAGGTTGATCACGCCGCCTTCAAATCGACCGAACTCCGGCCCTTCGTCATTGCTCTGCACCTTAAATTCCTGAACAGCATCCTGCGTCGGGACCAGTGCGACGAGACTGCCAAAGTTTATTGGAATGCCATCGTAGAAGAAGGCGTTTGTGCCGGCAATGGCGCCGGAAATCTGATAGTTACCGAACGAAAAGATATTCTCTCCAGTGGGACTCGTCATGGAACTGCCTTGGGCGACCACGCCTGGCACGAGAGTGACCAGATTGAGCGGGTTGCGGCCGTTCAGTGGCATCTCTCCCACTTGGCGCGTCCCGACAACGGCGCCAAGCGACGAGCTATCAGTTTGGAGCATCTCAGCGGTCCCGCTTACCTGAACCGTCTCGCCGATCTCGCCGACCTGCATCACGCCGTCGACGCGGACCGTAGCCTGCACTTCGAGTTCGATATTATTGCGAGTCAATTGCTTGAACCCTGTCTTCTCAATGTCGACCCGATAATTGCCGGGAAGCAAATTGTCGAAGTCGTAATTCCCGTTCGCGCCAGTTTGCTGAGTGCGGCGTTCGCCAGTGGCGATATTTGTGGCTGTCACCGTCGCCCCGGGAACAGATGCGTTTGTCGAATCGGTCACCGTTCCCACGATCGAACCATACGAGATCTGGGCTTTTAACGAACTGGCGGACGCCAAGAAGAATAGAAGGCAACCGCCGAATAGAAGCGCAAAGAGAGCGGATGCGCGCCGCCAGTCAGCAAAGGAAATCGCTGAACATTTGGGCGGAGCGCTTGATACCACTTCCGTTCTGCGGGCGTTTTTCAATACGGAAAAGTTGTTGTTCCTAACGAACTTGCACATCGCTCGCCTCCTTAGCCCGTTGTATGAAGGCGGATGTGCAACTGCGATTTGCTGGTGGCGCGACTGCGGCAATCTGATCAATTGCCGTGCCGCCTTTGTGCACCAAAGCTTGACTCAAAACCTCACGCGGCAATGTAACCTGCATTGCGGCGTTCTCAAGAGTTCTCTTCATCGTGACCCCTTTTGTCATCTTCACAACCTGGTGACCCTCAGATCGTATACAGTCTACATCCAACCCTTCCCGATTACAAACTAAATCTCCCTTTCTTCGGGCCCCGAATTGGGTGAGTGAAGTCGGCTTTTCCGAAGGTAGGGCTTCAGAATGTCAGCTTGAGCGCCCCTTGCATGACTCTTGCGGGATAGGTAGCGCTGATTACGCCCGCGCTCGTCGAGCCGATCGTCGCATTGGGATTGTTGAAGTTCACGTGATTGAGAGCGTTGAACATTTCCGCGCGGAATTGGAGGCTCACTCTTTCTTTGATCTTGAAAGTACGATGTATGCCGAGGTCCAAGTCGAAATAGCCCGGCCCAACCAGAATTCCATTTCCCGCGTTCCCGAACGTGTACGGCTGCGGTGAGGAGAACGCCCCCACATTAAACCAATGAGTTATCGTCTGCTGACTGGATGGCAGGTTGGGGACGCCATTCAAGTTCGGGCGTTCCACGGCGGCGACGGTGCTCGTGACGCCGGAGGGAAGCGAGTTTGAAACGGAAGAGGCAAGGGATGGCGTAAAGTGCGTGCCCGTGTACTTAGTCCAAACCCCGGTTAGCGCCCAGCCTCCGACGATGGTGGATAGAAAGCCTTGATTAACGAACTCGCGCCCTTTGCCAAATGGTAGATCGTACACGTGATTGATCACGATCATATGAGTGCGATCATCGGCCGTGTTACCCCATTCGCAGCTATAACACTGGCTGTTTTGCGGCCTACTAGTGTCAGCCATGTTATGCGACCAGGTCCAAGCCAATGACGCGGACAAACCATGGCTGAATCGCTTGTTGACTTTCGTCTGAAGGGCATTGTATTTGGCTTGGCCGCTATTTGTTCTATAATCGATATCCCCTAATGCCGGATTGATTGAATACAGAGGCCGCCGGGGACCGTATACTCCCGGACCTGGAACAGCCTGGTTATCATCGATGGCGACGATCTCATGATCGGTGACTGTGCGCACGTAGCCCACATCCAAGAGCATATTGAACGGGAGTTGCCGCTGAATATCAGCCGAAAACTGCAAAGCGTCGGTGTTTTTAAAGTGGGAAGGAGTTCCCTCGTACAGCCCCGTCAGCTCTGCCGGGTTGCTAAGATTCGGTTGAACTAGAGGCGGTACGCCTTGAGAAAGCAACAACCCCGGCGTTCCGTTTGTGTTGTACGCAAGCGACTGGATTATGCCCATGGGCGGATTCAAATTGAGCGTTCTGCCGGCATTGTCGGTCCGCCAATAGACTTGACCAAAACCGGCGCGGAACACGGTCTTTCCATCGGCGGTGAGCTGTTGGGCAAGGCCCACGCGCGGCTCGAAATCGCCCTTGTCCACGCAAACGAGCCGGCTGCCGCAACTACCGTTCACGTTTTGCGTGGGTGTACCCGCAACCGCGAATAGACCCGTGACTGGGCTAATGTTGGACCAGCGATTATTGACTTCGTTGGGAAATGGCTGTACGTCCCACCGCAGCCCGTACGTGATTGTCAGCCGGTTTGTCACGCGCCAAACGTCTTCGCCATACGCGGCGCTATCCCACATGCGCTCGCCGAAGGGGCCGAATTGTTCGCTATTCGTTATCGAGACGGAGGCGCCGAGGGCAAAATCCGCCAAAGCGGTCGCCGAGGATGTCGTCCCGATTTGCCGGGTGAACGCGCCCTGGAAACTGTATTGGCCTCGGGGAGCCAAGGATGTGTGACCGTCCAAACGATGACGCGTGTAGCCGCCTCCCAGCTTGATGGTATGGTTACCTTTTACCCAGGAAAAAATATCCTCAACCGGCATGGAAAGCTGATGAGTAAATTCGGGGTATGTATTCACATCTCCAATGGCCGTAAAGCCGCTGATCGACATAGCGGGAATGCCCGTGTTTGTGTTGCTAATATTGATGTTGGGGATCCCTAAGCTGGTCGCCGTGGCATACTGTGCGCCGTAGTTCACAATGTTGAGATCGTCGCGTACGGCGCCGAAATGGACTTCATTGACGATGTTGGCGCCGAACACTTTCGTATAGTTGCCCGTGACTGACCAATTGGCGATGCTGGCAATTCCGCCAGAGCCGCCTGATTGAAGGTCCGGGCCAATCTGAACACCAGGCGGGATGAATGGCCCGACAGGGAGCACTGCCGCGGCATGACCTACGGAATCGTCATAACTGAATTTGAAGAACAACCGGTCAGCCGATCCAATGTTCTGATCCAGACGGATGTCGCCTTGGTTATCTGTTCGTGTTCCTTCGGGATTGTAAGTAAAGTTGTTCGACGTGCTGGTCGAGGTCGGTACAGGCAGCATCTGAATCGTTTTCAACGCAGCCGGGTCCAACATGCTTACCGGAATCATATTGCTCGGAAACGCCACGCGCGCTGTGGTCCCGTTGACCGTAGTCGTGGCGAAGGGATTGTAGATCGTTTTCCCGAGGTTGCTGAAATTTCCGGTTTCGACCATCTGCTGCTGTGCCAACGAGGGGATGGTGTCTACTTCCGTAGTGGGCTGCACAATCTGAACGCCTTGATAGTCGGCGAAGAAAAAGGTCTTATCCCTCCGAATCGGGCCGCCGATCGTGACACCGTACTCGTTCCGATGATAGGCCGGTTTGGGTTTGCCTGCCGCGTTGCTAAAAAACGTGTTCGCGTCTGTGGCGGAGTTGCGCAGGAATTCGTAAGCGCTCCCGTGAAACTGATTCGTGCCGGATTTGGTTAACACAATGGTTACGCTCCCGGCCGCATTGCCATACTGGACCGAGTAGTCGCTGGCCAAAATCCTGGTTTCTTGCACGGCCTCGATCGGCGGATTCATGATCAGATAGTCGGTCCAGAGCTGCCGGTTATACAATCCGTCGATAAGGTAAGCGTTTCCGTTCGAAGGAGCTCCGTTCATCGTGATCGCGACAGCGCCGTTCATCGTGTATCCGGTTAGGTTCGCCGTCATTCCCGGCGTCGACGGCGATGCGCCCGCACTAAGTTGAAGCAAGTTGGTGAAAGAACGTTCGTTGAGGGGCATCTCCATCGTTTGGGTGCTATTGACCAACGTCGACACGGACGCGGTTTGCGATTGGACTAAGGATGCCTCCCCGGTTACTTCCACGGTTTGTTGCACGCTACCGAGAGCAAGCTGAAGATTTACGGTGACCGTGTCGGCCGCCGTGAGTTGAACTCCCGAACGAACCAGCTTTTCGAAGCCTGGCCGCTCCGCTGTTATTGTGATGCTTCCTGTTGGGAATGAATCCGCGACATACTGTCCCGCGGCATTGGTATAGGTGACGCGAGTGAACTGCGTACCTTCGTTAACGACTGTTACCTTTGTTTGGGGCGCAACGGCCCCCTCTTGGTCCGTCACTGTCCCAACGATATTCCCCAAGGCTTGACCAAAAACATTGCATGCCGACAATACACAAAGTATTGCGGCGCCGGAAAGAGCTCTCGTCATCGTGGACTCCCTTTGCTGGTTACTAGTTCTAAGTGATTAGATTTTGTAAACTGCGTACAGTCTACATCCCGCGGGTGCAGATTACAATCAAAAATTTGCATCAAAAATTTGCATCGAATCGCCAGCTAAAAAGGCTGCTATGCTCGTCATCGCCTTTTTCGCTGAAGCGCGGCCAATCATTACCAACGACTACGTGAAGTGGGCAACCGCGATCGGCCCATTTATGTTACAATCCGCAACCGAGGTAACAAATAATGAGGCCCATGCGAATTGTCGCTGTCGTGTCAATTCTCCTAATGAACGGTATCGGATTGGTAGTCGGGCAAGACAACAACTCACCGGCGAAGACCAAAGCCCCGCGGCGCCCACCCAGTCTCACCTTGACGACGACCGCTTTCGCCGACGGTGCGATTATCCCGAACAAGTTCACCGCGTTGGACCCGAGTCCAGTTTCCCCAGAACTGGAATGGACGAATGTGCCTGTCGGCACAGTCAGCTTTGTTTTGATCGTCCGTGATCCAGATGTCGCCGTAAGGAGGACGACGAACGATATTCTGCACTGGATGTTGTTCAATATCCCAGGAAGTTCGCGCGGGCTCCCCGAGGGAATCCCCGCGAATTCGCAGTTGGCAGACGGCGCCATACAGGCCAAAAGGGGGAATGGCGTGATAGGCTACCTGGGTATGGGCGCACCCGCTGTGGGACCTTATCATCACTACACGTTCGAGCTTTATGCCCTGGATATCAAACTCGATCTTGGGCCCGACGCCACTCGCGAAGAGGTCCTCAAAGCTATCGATGGCCACATTCTGGGTAAGGGCATGCTCATTGGCCGATTTCACCGTTAAAGGACTACTCTCGCGGCCGTAAGCGTCCGTATCTTCGATGAGCTGGCCCTCGGTGTCATTGCAGTGAGCGGTCTCTTTCCGCACGCCAAACCGATTTCTATCAGCAGCAATCTTACTCGGGAATCGCAAAACTATATAGAACGTTCGCAGAGGAGATTGCCACGTATTGCCTGCCGTTCACGGCGTAACTCATCGGTGACGATGGAATGCTCGCGCCCGCCCCGAAGTGCCACAAAGCCTTGCCGGTTTTCGCATCGAGCGCAATGAAATTGCCTTCTGCGGATGCGGCGAATACAATTCCGCCGCCAGTGGCCAGTACGCCAGCTTGCAACGAGTTCTGCACCAATTCGAACTTCCACTGGACTTTACCGCTTTCCACATCGATGGCCATGATGCCACTCGTATCCGGGGCCTGCCCGGGAGGGGCGCCGAATCCCCCGAACGAACCTCTGCCAAAGTACTCCTTGCCCGCCTCGTACGGAGCCGGGCCCGAGCTGAAGCGCCCGCCGCCGTCGTGGTATGCGAGATAGAACCAGCCGGTTTGGGGGTCATAGGAGGGAGCCTGGAAATTCGTGCCGCCGCCGAGCCCAGGATAGACGTAAGTGCCTTCGGGCGTGGTCCGGAATGCCGGCGTTGTGATAGGTCGTCCGTTCTCGTCCCACGATTTCACCCAATTCGTCCGCACAAACGGGATTGCGGACAGGAGTTTGCCGTTCGTCCTGTCGAGGACGTAAAATACACCATTACGGTCCGCATGGAGAAGCAGCTTTCTCATTTGGCCATGCCAAACGCGGTCCACCAGAACCATATCCTCCGCGGAATCCCAGTCGTGTGAGTCGTTCGGAGTGAACTGGTAGTACCACTTTCGCCGCCCCGTGGCGGGATCAAGCGCGAGCACCGAGCAGGTAAAGAGATTGTCTCCCTTCCGGACGTCCGCATTGATGTCCGGCCCCGGATTGCCGACCGGCCAATACAATGTGTCGGTTTCCGGATCATAACTTCCAGTCAGCCACGTTGGCCCGCCGCCGTGTTTCCAGCTATCGCTCTCCCATGTATCGTTGCCGAACTCTCCCTTCGCGGGAATTGTATCGATTCGCCACAGACGCTTGCCAGTCGCGGGATCATAGGCGTCTAGAAAGCCCGGCGCCCCGTATTCGCCGCCTGCAACTCCGGTAATGATCTCGTTCTTCATAATCAGTGGCGCCGACGTTATGTTGTACCCCTTCATCGTGTCCGCCACTTGTGTTTCCCAAAGGAACGCGCCGCTGCGGGCATCCAGCGCAACCAAAGCCGCATCGAGCGTTCCAAAAAACACCCGATTCCCAAGTAGCGCGACCCCGCGGTTCACCCGATTGATCTCATAGGGATTCGTGACCTTCTGCTTGCGGTCGTAGCGCCAGATTTGTCGTCCTGTCCGTGCATCCAACGCCAGCACGGCGGCGGACGTTCCCACGGGGCCGGTCGTGTACATCAATCCGTCCGCCACAATCGGAACAGATTGAACAATCCCGTCGCCAGGCAACTGCACTGCCCATTCGGCCTGCAAATCTTTCACGTTTGTCAAATTGATCTGATGTAGCGGGGAGTAATGATGCCCTTCCAGATCACCCCAATATGTGAGCCAATTTCGCGGCTCCTTCGGGCTATTGCAGAGCCGCTCCCAGCTCAGACCACCGCTGCCCGCCATCTTCGACAGTTCTGGGGTACGCAGAGTCTTGAGGTATGCAATGATGTTCTGGATCTCGTCGGCCGAAAGACGCTGGCTATAGTCGTCAGGCATGAGCGACTTGTTCTCGATCCGAAGCTCGGCCAATTGCGCGCGATCGAAAGAATGAAAGTGGCCGCTCATATCGACCATCTGCACCGAGAAAGAATCCATGTTCTTGCGAACACCCCGATAAACGTGGCCGTCTCTCGTTTTCGCAATGGCCGTTGCCGGTATTGACCCAAACGCCCGCCTGTGAAAGGGCATATTTCGTCTCTCGCCCGTTTGGTTGGGATTTATGATTTTGTCGCGCAATTGTTGGGCAGCGATATGAGCAGCGGTTGAGAGGTCCGGTCCTACGGCTGTTCCCGCTCCATTTACCTGATGGCAAGCGAGACATCCGCCCTTTCCCTCAAACGTCGCTCGCCCCGCGAGTGGATCTCCGGGAACATGCTCGTTCGCTGAAGATACTGAGGAAGGCGCCGATATGCTCCGCAGGTACGCGACGAGTTGCCAAGTCTGCTCGGTGCTGAACTGCGAAAAGGCAGGCATCTCGGTGCCGGGAATACCACTCCGAATATTCGCGAAAATCATGCCATCACGATTACCGTGCGGAAGATTGCCGGACACGAGCGAGGGCGCACGATCGCCCCGTGCCTCCGGCCCATGACATGCTTGGCAGACCTGACTAAAGAGAACTTTTCCCGCAGCGATCGCAGCCGGATTGCCCGCCAACGGATTCTGAATTGCTTCGGGCGCGTCCTGTTGCGCGAGAAGCGGCGCACAAAGACACAGGCACCCGAAAACCGGCAGGAACACATTCCAGCTCTTCATCGAGCATCTCGTTCGTGGTGAAACATCGCGTCCTAGTTGCGGCCCGCCAGGGTCAGCGCGTACAGCGTATCGCCGGCGCCAACGATGATGTACTGTTTGCCGTCAAGCGTCCAAGTCGATGGGCCGTTGCTGACACTCGATGTCAAACGTTGGTGCCACAAAATCTTCCCGTTTACAGGATCGAACACCGCCAAGCTCCCGGAGTCGCCCGTGAACAGCAGATGTCCAGCCGTCGTCAGCACTCCGCCGGACATACCGCCGCCGCTCGTTGGCGCATTGACAAGCTCATGTTTCCACCTGATGTCGCCATTGCGAACGTCGATGGCAAATAGCGCCGTACGCGAATCGAAGTTACCGCCGCTGCCACCCGCGTATCCTTCCGGGTTGTCGGACGTGTCGTACAGATACGTAATGCCGTAGCCCTCGATACCGTTCAAATAGAAAAGCTCCGTCTGCGGATCATAGCTTGGCGGTGGCCAGTTCGTTCCGCCCATCGCGGGCATATCGATCATTGAGCCGTTCTCCTTGGGTTCCTTGGCCGGATCCGGAATCGGCTGACCCTTTGCATCGATACCCTTGGCCCAATTGCCTGTCCCTACGAAGGGTTTCGAAACCAGGTTCTTCCCGTTGGTGCGATCCAGAACAAAAAACCAGCCACACCGCGCTCCTTGAGCTAATAACTTTCGCGGTTTGCCATCGACCACGGAGTCAAACAGCACCGGCGTCTCCACATTGTCCCAATCATGGGTATCGTGCGGCGAACCCTGAAACCACCAAACCAGCTTACCCGTGTCCGGATTAAGCGCAACGATCGAGGCGGTCCAAAGATCCGGCCCCTTGCGGCTCTGACCCGCAAAGACCGGATTCGCGTTCCCTGTGCCCCAGTAGACCAGATTTAAGTCCGGATCGTACGTGCCTGGCAGCCACGTCATGCCGCCTCCGTGATCCATTGCGCTTTGGCTCGGCCATGTATCCGAACCCGGATCGCCCATTTTCAGTGGTTCGGTCCACCAGCGCCACTGGAGGTCGCCGGTCTCCGGGTCCCTCGATTCCAAATAGCCGCGGACATCCATCGCGTCCCCGCCCACTCCCACCAGAATGTGATTCTTGACCACCATTGGGGCAATGGTCGTGAAGTACTGCATTTTCTCATCCGCGATCTTCTTGCGCCAGCGTTCCTTTCCATCCTTGGCGTTGAGTGAGATGAACCAACCGTCGGGACTCATGAAGTAGAGCCAGTCCCGGTACATGCCGACGCCGCGTTGGCCGACCAGATGTCCGCCATGATCCTCGGCGTCGTATTGCCACAGTCGTTCGCCGGTGCGGGCGTTAACTGCAAAAACATGATCCGGAATTGTGAAGTACAGGATGCCATCGACCATGAGCGGCGTCGACTTTATCGTCGGAGTGCCGACGCCCCGCTGTGGTCCGATCCCTTCGATACGGAACATCCAGTCGATCTTTAGCTGGTTGACATTCGACTGGTTGATCTGTGTCACATTGCTGAATCGCCCTCCGGAATAGTCGCCGTTATACGTCGGCCACACGTCCGCCGGTTTGTTGAATAACGTGAGTGTCTTCGGATCAAGGCCCTGCGCGCGTATCGCCACGGCCGCGCCGGCGGCACAGAGCGCAATTATGAGCAGTTGGAGTTTTTTCACTTGAGTGTCATCAAATAGGCAGTCACGTTGTGCAGGTCCGCGTCCGTATACTTCGGCAACAGCGCGCGATGACCACCCAATTTGTCCTCAACCTTCACGTCCACCAGATCGCGAGGCCAGTACTGAAATTGGCCGTTCGAATCGCGTAGCTCTACGTCAAAATCGTTGAGCTTCAAAAGTGTTCCGGTGACCTCCTGGCCTGACTTCTTTGTGACCGTGGCCTCGGTAGGTCCCATCGAGACGGGCCAAATGAATCGGGCCTGCATGGTTGCCGCCTGCGGAAACTTTGCCCCTATCGCGGCCAGATCGCCCGTTGCAGAGTGGCAACTCACGCAATTCGCTTCAAAGAACTCCTGCCCTTTACGCATATCGCCGCTCGTTTTGGCCCTCTCACTGGAGTATGTCTTGCCGTAGGTTCCGCGGTTCGCCGTCAGTTCAACTTGCATCTTGAGGAATTGCGAAATGTTGTGAATGTCTTCCGCCGGTAATTGCGGAAACGGCGGCATCCCAGCCTCTGGACGGCCGTTCTTGATCACAGGTCCAATCGTTTCGTCCTTCTCGTCGTGTAGGACGACCACCGATCGCACCAGATCCGGGCCCTGTCCGCCTCTTGCCGTTTTTCCATGGCAGCCAGCGCAATTCGCCGCGAAGAGCGGTTCGCCTTTTTTGGCCGCTGCTGCATCCGGGGCCGGACCAAGCCCGAGAAACTCACGAGTGTTCAGTCGCCGGGGTCCGCGGCCTGCTCCCTGCTCCTGCGCCACCAGTTTGAGCGAAGCCAACATCGCAACCATCAGGCCGATGCACGGCGCGACCCTACCAAAGCATGTCATTTCCGTCTTCCGCCTCAGCGCCCGGGCAGTTTGAACCAGTACACAATATGCAGCTTGCAAAACTACCGAGAGCTTCCTGATGATTGTATATTGTATTCAGTCGGTCTTCAAAGCTTTTCTTTCGTCACTTTTGGTTTCGACGAACCGCAGCCAACCGCATGCATTCAGCCTCGCTGGCCGATTATTGTCGTACAGGCTAGACTCGAAAACCGTTCCGGACTATTGTATGCGATTCGCAAATGTACCAGAATAGCCTCTTCGGGAGTTTGCTTGGATGTGCCCTGAATCACTTCCAGCAGCGCGCGGTGATGATTGAGACGCCAACGGACCAACTCATGGCCAATGCTGTCTAGAGCATGATGTGCCAGCAGTACGGGCACCAGCGAACTTAGCGTCCGCTCAAGATAATTATTGTCGCTATATGTCCAGAATGCTTTGTGAAAATCCAAATCGAGAGCGGCTGCATCGAGTTCTGAGCCCCGTTCCCATTGCTCCATCCCGACAACAAGTCTGTCCAAATGACGTTCCCGCTCTTTTGTCAATTTGGCTCGGCACAATTTGAGCGCCTCGGCTTCTAGGACGATGCGGACGCTATTGATCTTCTGTGTGTCCTCTTCACTCAACGTATTCACAAACATTCCTCGCCGGGGATGGTTCATCAGCAGCCCCTGTTCGTGAAGTTTGGTTAGGGCCTCGCGGACAGGGATTCGGCTGACTTTAAACTCGCGGGCCAGTTTGCTTTCATTCAACCGTTCCCCCGGCTTATACCTGCCGGAAACGATTTCCCCTCGAATTCTGTCCACAACGAGCGCCTTCAGCGTAGCCGAAGGCAGCTCCCGTACAGCAGTTGACTCCATTGTTTTTCCCAGTACTACGGTTGACTACGTTCCTCTCGCCCAATTGAATTAGGAAGCGGCTCCCGAGTCTTAACAGTGTGGCTTTCACCGCATCAAGCATACAAGATAACACGAAGTTCTTAGTTGCCGGACGAATGACAGTACGATCTTGCACGGGGTCATACTCTTGTAGTTAGGGTATACGCGATGATGTATAGGCCGCGATATTGACCATGTCTTCCTCGCTCAACTTACTAACTACCGGCTTCATCAACTGGGTCCACGTTCCATTCCTCGTACCTTGCTGCATATCGTAAAGCTGCCGCACGAGATAGCTCGGTGAACGTCCGGCAATACCAGGCACCGGTCCCAGACCATTTAGATCCGGTCCATGGCAGATCCCGCAGGGAATCGTCTTGCCAGTATTGGTTGTCACCAGTTCTTTGCCCTTCTCGATGCTGCCGGGCGGCGCGTACGCGATGAAGCCCGATCGCGGATTACGATACATCTCGGTGGCCTCGACGTCGACGGGCGTCTCAATAATACGTTCGCCGATGGGCTCATTCCCACCGCCTTTCACCGGAAGCAACATGCCGCCTGCGCTATACATTTTGGGGACGGTATCCGTCTCCACCACTTTGATCCAAGGCGTCCATTTCATCGACCCAAAATAGTTGGCCGCGGCCTTTATCTCTTCATCGGTCATGCCCTGGGCGATCGCAATCATCACATTGGTATTTCGCTTTCGCGAATCGGCGCTCTTCCTGGCTCCGGATCTGAACTCGTCGATCTGCTCAATAAAATAACTCGTCGGAAAGCCCGCCACGCTGGCATTTTCGGAACGTCCCTTGCCATTTGGGTAGTGGCACAAAGCGCAAGCCATTACCTTCGGCCGACGGCCGTGTGCCACCACGTCGGGCATTTCCGGATGGTCCCCGGGAAACCAATCGGCCGGTCCAAAAAGATTGTTGATTTGTGCTCGCGTAAATTCAAACGTGCTCCCCTCAAGATGCAGCGGAGTGGGATCCGGCGCAGGCCGTCGCGCTTGCGGGTTCCGCGGGATGATCGTCGCCGGGTCTGTTCCGTACGCCCAAGTCGGCGGCCCATCGCTGGTTGCCGGGGCGGCCGCAAAAACCACGGAAGCGGCCGCAATCATACCCGCAACTCGAATCGTATCTGTCCAGTGAAATTTCATTGGTCCATAATAGCCACGTCAGACGGAGGATTTCCAAAGATTTCGAAATCGGCCGTTCAGCAGGGCTTCCTCGCAGCTTATAATTCCCGCGTGATAGCATCGCTAACATTTAGGATCTTACGACGCCATCTAATGGCACATTGAAAGGAGTAACGCAGATTATGACGAGAAGGGAATTGTTCAAAACGGTTGGTTCGGCTGCCCTTATATCGCCGCTGATGTCGCGCGCCAAGGCGGAGGAAATACCGAACCCACACGGACACCGGGGAATGGGTGGGGCGCCAACAGCGTTCATCGCCCACAACGGCAGAACCATCGGCGGACCTGGCGGAGCCAACGGCAATCTCGCCCGGGCAGCGAGGGGCGGTTTTGCAACGCGTCCATTTACGGAGGATTTCTTCGATTATTGCCACAGCCTCGGCTTGGGCGGGGCCGAGATGGGTTTACCTCCGCTCGACCCGGACACAATCCGTAAATTTCGGGACAAGGTCCAGGCTTATGACATGCATGTCATCTTCAATATTCCATTGCCTGGGACTGACGCCGGTCTTGACCTATTCGATAAAGAGATCGCGGCCGCAAAAGCCGCCGGCGCTTATGGTCTGCATGCGGCGCTCACGGGCCGCCGTTACGAACAATTCAAGACGTTGTCGGAGTATCGCGAAAACTTCGAACGCATTCAGGCGACGGTGTCGCGCGCGGAACCTGTATTGCGCAAGCATCAACTCCGCCTTGCTATCGAGAACCACAAAGGATGGCGCGCCGTCGAGCAAGCCGCCTGGATGAAACGGCTAAGTAGCGAATATGTTGGCGTGCATTTCGATTTTGGCAATAACGTATCGTTGCTCGAAGAACCAATGTTCACTCTTGAGACTCTGAAGCCATGGATTTTCTCTGGCCACATTAAAGACATGGCGGTCGAACCGTACGAAGATGGGTTCCTATTATCCGAAGTTCCCTTTGGCGAGGGCTTTCTTGATCTTAAGAAGATGGTAGTTACTCTAAGAACCAAGAATCCAGATATGCCGCTAGACTTAGAGATGATCACGCGTGATCCACTGAAGGTTCCTATATATACAGATCGATATTGGGTCAGTCTCGATGAAATACCTGGACAACAGGTCGCTCAAATGATGGAGCTTATCCAAAAGCATCCGCCCAAAGGACCGTTGCCGAAGACCGCAGGGTTAAATCTCGAAGACCGCAGAAAGCTCGAAGAAAACTACAATTTGGCATGTATTAAATATGCCCGGCAAAATCTTGAACTGTAGCGGGGACAGGCATCATGCAAAGGAAGAAAGAGCGGCGCTGTCTCTACCGGCCGCGGCCTCTGGGGTCGCCGGATGCTAATTCGGAGTCATACTGCAAAACAAAGAACAGCATAACCTCCGGTTTCAAATAGACGGGACGAATCTAACGAACGAAATCAGCTTGATCAACTTTGCAGGATTGTTCTCCGGCACGGCAATTGGCATCTCGCCCAGCGTCGATGCGCCACTGGGGTGCGGATTTAGGCTAAAGTGGGGAAAATAGCAGCGCTCGATTCGCTACGTCCGACACACCGATAACGTGCGGACCGGAGGTGGTGCGTGCGCCGCAAGACAGCTTTCATCCCTTCCGATCGGGATCTGTTGTGCTGGACTGCACCTTTAAGATCGGCTTCCGGCGTGGCAATATGGTCACCGATTGCGAAAATATTTTTTCTTCCTTATTCCGAACCATTTACAAACAAATCGTCCGATAAAACGTTCGTTTTCGAGCTCTCGCATGTTAGCGTTTAAGCCGAAAGCGAGAATTGTTATGTCCACGCCCGCGCGAATCGCCGCCAATCAGGCCAACGCGAAGCTCTCTACGGGTCCTCGTACTGAAGAAGGCCGCGCCAAATCCTCCCACAACGCCAAGGATGAGGCCCCACTTCTCAGCGCGCCGAGGATTCAACAAGTGGCGGCGCTCACCGGTCGCACCGTTCTGCTGCCTACCGATGACGTCGAGGAATACAAAAACCACGTCGCTCGTTTCGAAGCCGAATTCCGCCCCCTCACCGGCCGTGAAAAATAACTCACCCAGAACATAGCCGATACTCAATGGCGCATCGATCGGATTTTCTCCCTCGAACAAGGCATTTACGCCGTCGGCCGCGTCCAGGGCTTTTCATATGGGTTCCGGCCTGGGCGCAGTCCGCATCAAGCGCTGGACGCGCTGAATGTAGGGCTGGTGCGCCGCAAAGTGAGCTGGGTGCTGGACGCGGACATTCGTAGCTTTTTCGACAGAATGAGCCACGAATGGATCATGCGGTTCGTTCAGCATCGCGTGGCCGACAAACGCATTCTTCGCCTGATCCAGAAATGGCTGAAGGCGGGAGTGCTGGAAGAAGGCCAATGGAAAGAGACGGAAGCAGGCACACCGCAAAGGGCGTGATTTCGCCCCTGCTGGCGAACGTGTATCTGCATTATGTCTTCGACCTTTTGGGTGGAAGTATGGCGATGGAAAGTAGCAAGCGGAGACGTGATAGTTATCCGCTACGCGGATGATCTGGTGATGGGGTTTCAAAAAAGGATGACGCTGAACGATTTCTGAATGAGTTTCAGGAGCGGTTAGCCAAGTTCGGCTTGGAACTTCACACAGAGAAGACGCGGTTGCTGGAGTTCGGCCGGTTCGCGGCCGAAAACCGGCACAGGCGTGGCGAGAAGAAACCGGAGACGTTCACGTTCCTTGGATTTGTCCACCAATGTGGAACGAGTCCTACGGGCCGGTTCGTGGTCTGGCGTCAGACGGCGAATCAGCGGATGGTGGCGAAGCTGAAGCAGATTAAGCTGCGGCTGCGCCAGCGGATGCATGAGCCGCTGCCGGAGACCGGGGCTTGGCTGCGGGGCGTTTTGCTGGGCTTCTATCGGTACCATGCTCTGCCGGGAAATCTTCGGGCCATGAACACCTTCCGGCATCGGCTCTGTCGGCTGGGGCGAACTACCTTTCGCCGCCGCAGCCAGAAGCACCATGCTAGTTGGGAACGCGTGGGCCCGCTGTTTGCTCGCTGGCTTCCTCACCCGCGTGTACTGCATCCTTATCCCGCTGATCGTTTTGACGCTACTCATCCAAGATAGGAGCCGTATGCGGGAATTCCGCTCGTACGGATCTGTGCGGGGGGTGCCGGGTGACTGGCATCCCTGCCGCGACACTTCGCGCGATATGATCGAACGATGGATTCGGGGGACTCCCGTTCCTAAGGAGCCAATATGCCTCTTCAAGTCTGTATGGGCGCCACCATGATGTGCAGCTTTGGGATGGCCCCCAGCGAGTTGGCGGTTTTGCCAATCAATCGCACGTTCACCGACTCGATGCCGGACGCCAATATCATGGACCACGTACCGTTGGTAAACATAATGCCATTCGGGATGTGCACCACGCCTAGCAATCCGGAAGTAGCGGCAGCGACTGCCGCGGCATTGGGCGTGCTGACGCCGATGCCCTGCGTTCCGGTGACGCCCACTCCCTGGACGCCGGGAGGGATAACGGTGAATATCGGTCCCTTTACGACGCTCGATAACATTTCCATCTTGAACTGCGTGTGGGGTGGCGTGATTACGTTTGAGGACGCCGGGGAGTTTACAGTGAACGTTCCGTAAACAAGAGAACTCAATCGAAGACGGCCGCGCGGAGCTTTTCCGTTAGCTCCCTCGGCGATGCGTTTGGGTCCAAAGGGAGCAGTGCGCGCGCCGAAACTGTAATGCGGCCTGAGCGGAACCAGCGCCCGCCGTGGGCTTTCAATTCGCCTAAACCGTGGGTCCGCATGGCGAGCGCGGGCGTTCCCATCTGCTTCCAAAGAAGGCCGGCACCCTGCTTGAACGGCTGTGGCGTGCCGTCGCCGGACCGGCGGCCCTCCGGGAACACGATCACGCTGTAACCGTGTTTCACAGCGTCTTCAGCATGGGCGAAACTCCGGCGGAAGCCGCTGTATTGAGGTAACGGAAAGATGTTGAACAGCGCAGTCACGAGCCAATACTCGAACGGCGCAAGCGAATTCAGCGCCCAATTGCCTTGATTGCGGGCGCGCCGCCAATCGAGAATCATTTCGCCGGACATCGCCACCGCCAAGCGTCTCCGAACATACCCGGGCAGAGCGTAGAGAAGGAACGGCACATCGTAAGACGTGACGTGATTGGCCACGATCAGCATCGGCGCCGGTGGGAACTGGCGCACCTGGTTGCGCACGACGGGTTTAGCGAGGAACCGCGTCAGAGGCATGGCCGCCAACTCTAAGAACGCATCACGCATTCCGGCAATAGGCTGTTTCCAAGGCCAATGGGGATAAACGTGCGAATCTTCGACCGGACCCGAATGCCCTTGCCGGTCCGCAACTAGCTCGCGAACGTCCTGCTCCGTCCTGACATTGGCGACGGAGGCATCGTCGAGCGAGACGCCATACTGTTGTTCCAACCGCGACTGCAGTTCCACGCGGCCCAGGCTGTCGAGATTGAGTTCGTTTCCGTTCCCTTGCGCAATTCCCCCGCCCTGGACAATCCGCGCCAGCTCTCGTCGCAGCACTTTCCCTGTGGACGTTCGCGGAAAATCGCTCTCGGGCCATCGGACCCAACGGCCCATCTGTTGAAACGCCGCTAGTTCTCGATTTGCGGCCTCGACGATTGCCGCGCCGTCCGCTCCCGATTCCAACAGCAGAGCGGCCATTGCGGCGGGACCGCTTTCGGTCTCAACTTCGAACACGGAGGCATCCCGGACGCCCGTTTGCCGCTTCAACGCGGATTCCAGGTCTTCCGGATAGATGTTTAGGCCAGCCGCCGTTACGATGACGTCCTTCTTGCGTCCGCGAAAACGGAGATTGCCTTCCTTATCGAATTCGGCCAGATCGCCGGTAGCGAGCCACTCCGAATCCTGCCGATGCAGCGATCCGTTCTGCCAGGTCAGGTTGGAAATGGTCTCGCCACGCACTAACACCTCGCCATCTTCGGCAATGCGCACTTCGCGGCCGGGAAGAATCTTGCCGACGCTGCCTTCGGCGGCATGAAAGGGATGGTTCACGCTCACCAATGCCGTGGTTTCCGTCATGCCGTAACCCTGTATGACCACAAAGCCAAGCGCATTCCAGAAGCGTTCTCCGGCTGGCGGTAAAGAAGCGCCCCCGCACACAAAGGCCCAGAATTTCAGTCCAAAGGCCCGATGGACATCGAGAAATTTCCACCAGCGCTTCAAGGCGCTCCAACCGGCTGAGGCGTCAGTGCGCTCCTCCAGCCCGCGAAAACGAAAGGTCAGCTCCCGCCGCAGCAGGTCGAGTACCCTGGGAACAGCGACGAGTACCGAAATGCGCTCGCGCTTGATGCGACGCAGGATATCAGCGCCCGCCAAACGCGACTCGTAGTGGACCTCGGCGGCCAATAGCGGCGGAATCCACAGACCCATGAATTGGCCGAATACATGGCTCAGCGGGAGTGTATGCAGGAATCGAATGGGGTGGAAAAAACGCTCATAACGGAGATATTTGCCCATTTCCGTCTCAATGGGCCGGAGGCTGGCCAAAACGTTCTTGTGTGTGTGTACCACGCCTTTGGGCTGACCTGTTGTGCCGGAGGTGAATACAATCTGCAGCGCGTCGTCTTCGGAAAGATCGTTCGCCGGCGAGGCCCCTTCAAAGGGCAGAACCTCCGGAAGGCGAGCCAGATCCAGAGCCGGAACGTCGGAGGAGAGCAGGGCAATCTTCCGGGCGTCTGCAGCGATCAACTTCGGTGAGACATCTTGTTCCACTTGCCGGGCGAACTCGACCGCGCCCGCCGAGTCAATGGGTACTGGTAGCACTCCTCGCAACACGCAGCCGAAGAATGCGGCGATCCACTCGGGGCCATTTTCACCCCAGATGAGAACGCGATCGCCCTTGAAGATGCGACGGCTGACTAACTCCGCGGCGAAGCGCCGTGAAAGTGTCGCCAGTTGGCCATAAGTCGTTTCATCGTTCCGATTGTCCTCGCGCAGGACGACGGCGATCTGGCTGCCGTGCCTCGAGAAATCGTTCACCAGCGAAGCGAGATTGGTGCGCTGTTGAGACAATAGTCACCAACTCAGGCGGAATCGGCGCTTACGAATTCGGCCAGGCGATCGCGTATCGATTGCGGCGTATCGGCTACCACTTCGCAGTAGGTATCGTGATACGTCTGCGACAGCACGGCCGCCCGGTCGTGCAGCAAGTGCAGGGCGCGACCTTCCCCCAAAGGAAGTTGAAACCGAGCGCGCACGACGGGGTCCTGCACCAGGCGCTTATCAATCAGTTCCAACAGCTTCGGAACGCCTTCTCCGGATTGCGCCGAAACCAGAGCCGCCTCCGTCTCGTTTTGTCGAGCCGTCTCGCCTAGCAGGCGGTGGGTAAGGGTTGGCAGGTCGTGTTGCCGGTCTTGTGCGGGTAGGCAATCGGCTTTGTTGAGGACAAGAATCTGGGTGGTGCTTTCGGCGCCGATTTCTCCCAGCACCTTCATCACGTGCGCTGTCTGTTCGGAAGCGGTCGGCGAGGTCACGTCCACCACATGCAGCAGGAGCACTGCCGCCGTTACTTCTTCGAGCGTGGCGCGAAAAGCATCGACCAGCGTAGTCGGCAAATTACGAATGAAACCGACTGTATCGCTGAGCAGCACGCGGCGCCCGGATGGCAAGCGAATCTGGCGAACGGTTGGGTCTAAGGTCGCGAACATCCGCGCATCCGCCAAAACGCCCGCTCCCGTCAACCGATTAAACAACGTCGACTTCCCAGCATTGGTGTAGCCAACCAAACTAACAGTAGAAAGCGGCACCGCCTGGCGTTGCGAACGCTGTACACCACGCGTCGCGCGTACCCGATCAATATCCGATTTCAGTTTGGCAATGCGTTTGCCGATCCGCCGCCGGTCCGTTTCCAACTGTGTTTCGCCAGGTCCGCGCGTGCCGATACCGCCGCCCAATCGCGACATCTGGACGCCGCGTCCCGACAAGCGGGGAAGAAGGTAGTTGAGCTGCGCCAGTTCAACTTGCAGTTGCCCCTCGCTGGTGCGTGCCCGCCGCGCAAAGATGTCCAGGATGAGCTGCGTCCGGTCGATCACTTTCGCCTGGATGCGCCGCTCCAAATTTCGCAGTTGGGTTGGAGAGAGTTCGCGGTCGAAGATAACGGTATCGATCGCATCCGCCACCACGCGTTGCTCCACTTCGCCGACCTTTCCCGATCCGACCAGCGTTGCGGCGTCGACGTTGGGCCGCGTCTGCAACATGCGGTCTACCACTAGCGCGCCCGCGCTCTCCGCCAATGCCGACAACTCTGCGAGTGATTCCTCAGCATCGGTCTCCGTTCCTCCGGTTACGGGACGAGAGCGTCCGGAGAGTTCTAATCCAATGACGATCGTGCGTTCGCGGTGTGTTTGTCCCTGTGATTCTGGCAAACTCGTACCTGGTTCCGTCGCGAAGTATATGCGCTACGAACCATTCTCCATTTGCTCGCCCACGGGAGCGGGCGCCCCAGGAGCACTCGCCGCGCCGGGGTGTCCGCCTCCGGCGTGGAATGGCTTGGAAACCACCACGGTTGAGATAGCGTGCTTAAAAATCAACTGCTCCTGATTGTTGGTTTCGAGAATCACCGAGTACTTATCGAAACTCTTGATACGGCCTGATAGTTTCACGCCGCTCATCAAGTAAATCGTTAGAAACGTCTTTTCTTTCCGGGCGTTGTTGAGAAACGCTTCCTGTATGTTTTGCGCAAGCTTTTCCATTATCTTTTCCTATTCGTTTCGCAGCGCTTTTTAAAAGATCGTGTTCGGTGGTGGGCGTCAAACGAGGGCGTCATCAACCGTTCCGAAACTAGGCTCCGACCATTCCTATAGTAACTGGATATCCTGCGGCGTGTACCCGGTTTGCCGATGGGTGGGGCCATCTCGGTAGTTATCGCAGTTGCAAGAACTCGACCTCCAGGTGGGTCCTAATCGGCACGATATCCTCAAAAGCATATGGCCGCGCAGGCACTCGAGGCAGATCGCGCCGGACGCCACATCGCGCTGATCAGTGCACTTGCCGGAATCATTCTATCGGCTGCCAAGATCTGGGTCGGTCTGGCGGCCGGTTCAACCGCTGTGACGTCAGATGGCGTTGAAGCCCTAGCCGATGTGGTTTCTTCAGCCATGGTATATGCGGGATTGTGGTTGGCAAGCAAGCCTCCCGATGCTGAACATCCTTACGGTCACGGCCGTTACGAGACCCTGGCTGGTTTGGCGGTCGGAGGCTTGCTCTTTCTAACCTCTGCCGGAATCTTCACGAGTAGTTTTTCGAGATTGGATAGTGGTGGTCCGGTCCGCGCTTTCGCCATCTATCCGCTTGTAGGCGCGGTCCTCGTTAAAATCGCGCTCGCAACGATTAAATTCCGGCGCGGGCGGCGCATGGCTAGCCTCGCGTTAAGGGCCGATGCCTGGCATGACGTCACGGATCTGGTCTCCACCTCCGTCGCTTTCATCGCAGTGCTGTTCACGCTGATCGATCCCAACCGATTTGCCGCCGCAGATAAGGTGGGCGGCCTCGTCATCGGCGTCATCGTCTTCCTCCTGGCCTTTCGTCTAGTTCGCTACACCGTCGAACAATTGGTGGATACGATGCCCGACGCGTCGCGAATGGCAGAGATCCGTTCCGTGGCAATGAGCGTCCCCGGAGCAATGGGCATTGAAAAATGTTTTGCACGCCGAACCGGACTGAAGTACCACGTCGATCTTCATCTGGAAGTAAACCCCGACATGACGGTCCGCGAATCGCACCACATCGCCACACAAGTACGCATTCAGATCAAGGAAACTCTTGGCTGGGTCGCGGACGTTCTTGTTCACGTCGAACCATCGCCAGTAGCGGTTGCGAAGAGGATGTAAATCATCCCAACTTGAATCCGCCCGACTGATAGATCTTCGCCATTAACTGCATGTCGCGCAAGCCTTCCTCGCCGTCGCTCTTTGGTTCCTTGTCGTTCAACACGCAATTGGAAAAGTAATCTGCCTCAATCACGAACTGCGCCGGGTCCTTGTCCGTATTCAGATAGTCTATGGGTGGCTCCCCTTTGATCTCTGCTTTCAAATGCAGGCCCTGATAGGCGAAGGCCGGTTCGACGTGAATCATGCCTTTTGAGCCGTGAACGCGATAGAAGCCGGGCATATTCGCTCCGTAGGTCGTATTGCAACTGGCCAGTACGCCGGATGGAAACTTCATCGTCCACGAGTCGTTTTCTTCAACCGTTTCGAAGCGGCCGTCGTGGTCGATCACGGAAGCATAGCCTTCGATGTGAATCGGCTCCTCGCCAGTCAGGTAGCGGCACGCATTGAGCGAGTAGATGCCCATATCCATCAACGGACCCCCGCCGGCCATCTTCTTATCGAGCCGCCATTCCCCCAAGACTTCATAGAATCCGTTGGCGCTTTCGATTGCTTGCACTTTGCCGATCTTTCCATCCCGGATCAACTGAATGGCGCGTGCATTTACCGGCTCGTATTGGCAGCGATAGCCGATCATCAGCTTGCGATTCGCCGCCTTCGCGGAGGCGATCATGGCCTGGCAATCCTTGACTGTGGTGGCCATCGGTTTTTCGCAAAGGATGTGCTTTAAGGCGTTCGCGGCGCGAATGGTGTATTCGGCGTGCATGCTGTTCGGCAACGCGATGTAAACCGCATCGATGTTTTTATTGTTCCGGATTTCATCGTAGTTCTCGTAATTGTAAATGCTGTTGGCGGGTACGTTGTATTCGGCCGCCATCTTATCGGCCTTTGGGCGATGGCCGCTGACCAATGCCGTGACCTGGGAATGCTGGGACATCTTACAGGCAGGCATGAAATGCTGCATCGAAATGCGCCCCAGCCCGACGATGCAGTAGCCGATTTTCCGCCCGGGTTCCTGGCTGCGGCCGAGTTGCGGAAGTGACGCCAGCGTAGCGCCGCCAGCCAGCGCGCGGCCGAATTCACGCCTGTTAAAATTCATGTTCGAAAACTCCTTGCACCATTATTGATTGAATCGCGCACAACGGGCACCAATCGCCCTGTGCGCTGGGGATACAAAAATAGGTAGTGGGTCAGTTTGAAATTGACAGATTGACGATTTGTTCAGCAGTCCACACGTGATCGGCAACACCGGCTGCACTCGCGGGAGTGGTCTTCAAAGTCTGATGGATACGACCGAAGTTCTACCACATAAAGTAGAGCGCAACGGCTGCGGCGTGATTCTCAACCTTCTTTGAGAATGCGTTAGTCAGATGAGTAAATCGACGCATCGACATTCTCATGATGAGGTTCTGACGCTCCGCATAGCTCGTGCTCACGTGCATAGGATCAGGATTACCCTTGACGGTGTGCTTCTCGCGGCCGATGCATTCAGCCGGGCTATAGCGCTTCTGCCCTTCCAGCGAATCACCATAGATTTTCACATTGACGAGCTAACTGCTTCTGTGAACGCATTTCTCCGCCCGGCGACAGTGGCCACCCGGAGTTCAGCTTTAGACGCTCTTTCTTCTGTCCAACGAGCATGGTGCGCTCGCGCTCGCCAACTTGCCGAAACGATGATCGTGGGGGCGTTTAGACCAGACAAGGGCAATGAGCTTAAGAATCATCTCCGGGAGTTGGCGGCCTATCCGAAAGAGGCCAGGCACCTATCGGATGTCATGGCCCAATTCGGCGTTCGTTTCGTAGTTGTTGAGCCGCTTCCTGGGGCAAGAATTGACGGTGGCGTTTTGTGGATCGATGAAGATAAACCGGCAATCGCTGTCTCGGTGCGGTACGACCGAATTGATGGTTTCTGGTTCACGGTCATGCACGAATGTTCCCGCATTCTTCATCAAGATCTAATTTCAGTGGACACGGAGCTAGTTGGCGAACCGCCGAAGGATCTCCTGGCGACCAGTGACGCGGAGAGAAGAGCCAACAGGGAGGCGGCTTCATCTCTGATACCCCCAGCCGAATTGGATTCGTTTATCGGGCGGGTAGCGCCTTTCTATTCCAAGGAGCGCATCATTCAGTTTGCGCACCGGATAAAAATCCATCCCGGCATCGTGGTTGGTCAGCTTCAGAAGCGACGCGAGATATCGTACAGCACCAATAGAGAGATGCTCGTGAAAATCAAGGCTGATGTGAATTGAGACTGCATTTACAGATGGATGGGGCAATATCCTCAGCCCATCCGTGTTTGAGGTTAACTAAGCATGGGTAGTTTGAAAGGCGTAACGAAGTACAGTTGGCAACTGCTATACCTGTTCAATTGCTACAAGGAACAAACTGGCGTCGAAGTGGTAAACCTTGAGGACGTGTACGAATGGGCCACAACCCGAGGCGAATACGTTGAACCACCGACTAGCTCGTCGGCCCGCTTTAAGCGGGACATGTCGCGGGCACTGCGCTCGCAGCACCACCTCGATCCGCAGTCACGTGAGGTTCGCACTCATTTGCCAGTCGTCAGGAGGGCCGGACGAAAGGCTGTGGTGTTGTGGGCGGATTCGCGGACTGCCCGTCCTGAACACGTTGATGTTCATCTTCAACAGGGCAGATTAGGAATTGCGCAGACTTGCAAGCGACACAAGGTTATTCGTGATTCGTCCAACGATAACAACCTTTTCGGTGCGCAGCTTCGTCTCTACGACTATAACTTTGTACCCGACGTTGAAGAGTCTGGATTCCCAACGGACTATCCAGACGAAAAACCTAAAATTTAAGGGTCATCTCCAACGCGCGCGCGCTGCCTTCTTTGCAATTGCCTTGCGCTTCGCCGGAGTGAGCGCTTCCGCTCTGGCCTTTCCACCCTTCTGGCCGCCTAACCGTCCAAGCGCCACCGCGTGGGGATTCTTGCCTTCGTTCGGATCTTCGAGCGGTGTTCCGTCTAGGTGTTCACCGATTGCCTGTTCGACCACACGCCGCGCATTCGTAGCGAAGTCATGATCTTTGCTTGAGCGCTAGGCACGATATGATTATCCCATGAAACCAGAACGCGGCATGAGAATGATAAGAGCCACGTCCCTAGGCTTTCTTGTTTTCTGTTGTGGAAATGTATCCGCCCAGACCGCGCTCGAGAAGGAGCCCATAGCGATTTTAGAGATCGGTGGTTCTCCTGACTGGACCTTTTCCGGTGCCGGATTTAGCATGAGCCCGACCGTCGCGGTTGAAACTACTCCCATCGAACACTGGCTAGAACTCGAAATGGGCACGACTCCAACGTTTAGCAATGGCTCAACGGAATGGGATACTGATCTTCTGTTCAAAAAACCCTGGACACTATCCAAGAAAGCGGAGGTCATGTTTGGGGTTGGTCCTGTATGGATTAACGTGCGGAATAGAGGCATGACCACAAATTCAGTTGGTGGAGAGGCTGCGCTGGATTTCATGTTCTGGCCAACTGCGAGACATAGATTCGGCTGGTACCTCGAACCGGGATACCAGTATAGTTTTGCCAGCCATGCACAATCCATCGGAATAAGCGGCGGACTTCTCATTGGCATTCAGCGATAGCTCAAACTGACCCACTACCCAAAAATATCGCAGTGTTTCTGGAGCTTACCCGTTAGACTATTGAGGACGTTGGTCAACCATGAATAGCGTTTATTTGGAACATGGCCGAATCTCAATTCGAGAAGCGGATATACCGGAGAGGCCGCCGGGATCTGCGCTGATCCGGATGCGCGTGGCCGGCATCTGCAATACCGACCTTGAACTGCAGTGCGGCTACTACGATTTCAGTGGGACGCCTGGTCATGAGTTCGCCGGTGAGGTCGTCGAAGCCGATACGCCGTCTCTGATGGGGCAGCGTGTGGTGGGTGAAATCAACATCGCCTGCGGCGACTGCGATTTCTGTTCCATCGGCTTCGACCGACATTGTCCGAACCGGACTGTGCTGGGCATCGTAAATCACCCTGGCGCGTTCGCAGACTATCTCGTGCTGCCGGAGCGCAATCTTCACGTTCTTCCCGACGAGATTCCCGATGAAGAAGCCGTGTTCGTGGAGCCGCTCGCCGCGGCGTGCGAGATCCTGGACCAGGTGGTCATCGCCGATTGGTCTCGCGTCGCTGTTCTGGGGGACGGGAAGCTGGGCTTACTGATTGCACAAGTGCTGCACGCCCACGGCGCGCAAGTCACGCTCTTCGGGCGGCATCCGGCGAAGCTTGCAATCGCCACGGCCGCAGGCATTGAGGTTGAGGCGATGAACGATCGTCCTCGCGCCGCATTTCCCTTTGTGGTGGATGCCACCGGCTCGGCAGCGGGTCTCAAAGAGGCAGTCAGCATGACGCGCCCGCGTGGAATCCTCGTCATGAAGTCAACCGTTCATGGCAACGTTCCGATAGATACGGCTCCTATCATCGTGAACGAAATCACCTTGATCGGATCGCGCTGCGGCCGATTTGAACCCGCCCTGGCTCTGCTCAGGAACCGGCGGGTGAACGTCGCAGACCTGGTATCGGCTCAGTTCCCGCTGAACAAAGCCCCTGAAGCCTTTGCGGAGGCGGCGCTTCCTGGTACGTTGAAGGTTCTGCTGCGCCACAATTAGGCGCGGCGCCATGATTATTTGTGCATCGCCGCTTGCTGATGGGATTGCTAAATAGTTCGGGACGGGCGTCGGCCCATAACCGTAAAACTTAACAGGGTGAAAGAAGACGTTCGCCTATTTCCGTTGACCGATAACAGCACTTGCCGAGAAGTGAGCCGAACATCGATATACAGTATTCGCTACGCATGGACGGTCCGGAAATCCTCATCGAGCATCTATTCAGCCCGCAATGTAACCGACGGATCAACCCTCGCCGCACGCCACGCAGGCACCCAACACGCGATAAGCGACACGGCAGCAAGCAGTGCTATGACGCCAAGATACGTGATAGCGTCGAGACGGGAGACTCCAAACAGTAGGCTCGCGATGCCCTGAGTGGCCGCCGCCGCTGCACCTAAGCCGATTACGATGCCTAACCCGGCAATTTTCATGCCTTGCTGAACTACGTCCACGAGGATCTTACCGCGTGAAGCGCCTAGCGCAGCCCGGACACCTATCTCTCGTGTGCGATCATTGACGCTGCCGGCGAGAACACCATAGAGCCCGATGGCCGCGAGCATCAGCGCCGCCAAAGCGAATGCTTCGAACACGATCATAGCGAAACGCCGCTCGGCCGCGGATTTTGCGATCAGGCTGTCCATCGTCGCAACGTGTACAATCGCCTGGTCCTTGTCCAGCGACCAGATCGCATTTTTTATCGCGGGAGCAGGTGCCGTGGCATTGCCGTGTACGCGGACTATAAGCGACATAGTATCGTCTGCGAACCACGACTGCGGAGGTGTGATATACGCCGCATCCGGTTGGCTTTCCGCCAAAGACGCCTGCTTCACGTCGCCTACCACGCCGACAATCGTGTACTCCGGTCTGTTTAGGGGGCCAATGTGAACGCGTCTGCCGATGGGGTCAGCGCCATGAAATTCACTCTTCGCCAACGATTCGCTAATCACGGCCGCTAGCGGTGCATCATATGTGTCGTGCTTACTCAGCGGGCGGCCGCGACGGAGCGGGATGCCCATGGTCTGGAAGTAACCCGGGCTCACTACATAACGAGATACCTCGTAACCACGCCGGTCCTCGAATTGGACGCCGTATGTACCATATTGATCGCCACTAAATGGCAATAGACTGCTGACTGCCACTGAGGCGGCGCCAGGTACGCCGCGTACAGCCTCAAGCGCGCGGGCGAAAAACCACTGCTTGGCGCTGTCTTTGTCATATCGGTGGCCGGACAACTGTACTTGCATCGTGAGCAAGTGCGAAGCGTTGAAGCCGGGGGTGATCGCAAACATGTGCTCGAGACTGCCCAACAGCAATCCCGCGCTCACAAGCAGCACGAACGCGAGTGCGACCTCCGAAACCACGAGCATACGCCGCGCCCATTGATGACCGCCGACAATACGCTGCGAGCTTTGCTGTATTCCCGCGATGAGGTCAATGCGGGAGGCATCGAGTGCCGGAATCAGACCTGTCACTAATCCGATTAGTGTTGTCACGCCAAATGCGAACGCGAATGCGGTGCCGTCGAGTCCAATCGCGCTCACCCGTGGCAATCCTGGCGGACTGAGCGCCGCCAGAGCCCAAATACCGAGGTTCGCGACAAGTATCCCGAGACCACCACCCAACGCTGCTAGGAGCAAACTCTCGGTCAGAAGTTGCCGCATGAGGCGTGGGCGCCCGGCTCCAAGCGCGGCGCGCATGGCAAATTCTCCGCGACGCCGCGTTCCGCGTGAGAGCAGCAGATTCGTGACATTCACACACGCGATCAGCAGCACCAGAATCACCGCGCCTGAGAGGGCGAGCAGTGCAGGTCTGACGGCCCGTGTGACATGGTCCTGCAACGAGTCGACGATGAAACCCGAGTGGAGGGATGCCCAATGCGGTCTGGGGAACTCCGCTATCGGAGTATGTGCAATTCGGTCGAGTTCCCGCCTGGCTTGCCCAATGCCAACGCCTGGACGCAGCCGTCCAAACATACGCATGTGATGACCCCACTCTCTGGTTTCGAATTGAGTGGCATGGCCGGCGTCGTACTGGAGCGGCGACCATATTTCCGTCGCAGGAGACAGCACGTTCTCAAAACCGGGCGGCAGCACGCCGAGGACGGTATAGAGGTCGTCATCGAGCCGCACCCCCCGTCCGATGATCCAGGGATCACGGCCGAAGCGCCGCTTCCACAGCGCGTTGCTGAGGATCACCACTCTTGGGCCATGGAACCGATCGTCGGCCGCTTGAAAGTCCCGTCCTAGCGCCGGCGAAACACCCAGCACATGGAAGTAACTTGCGCTCACCTTTTGCCCATCGAGCCGCTTCGGCGCCATGGAACCGATCATGGTCGGTTGCCACGGACTGCCATCCATCACTGCCAGCGCATCGAAGGACCGGTTGCGCTCAACCACTTCGCGATACGTGTGAAACGTTACGTCGGAGCGCTCGCCTTCAGAGATGTCCCAGATCATCATCAGGCGGTCGGCATGGGGGTAGGGCAGCGGCTGCAAGAGAATGGGGTTCACAGCGCTGAAGATCGCCGTGCTAGCGCCGATGCCTAGCGCTAGCGTGAGCGCGCTCACGACCGTAAAGCCCGGATTTTTGCATAGCCAGCGCCCAGCACATCGCACGTCGGCCAGCAGTGTTTCGAGGAAGTTCTCCCAGCCGTATGACCTCATCTGCTCCCGCACAGCAGTCACACTGCCGAGCTCCAATTGCGCGGCTCGTCGCGCCTCCTTGAGAGACAGTCCGTTGGCCACTAACGCTGCCGTGGCCTCGTCGAGATAGTGCTGCACTTCATCGCCGGCATCTTGATCCGCGGCCGTTCGGTTGCTCAGCGCTCGCACGCCGCGCGCAAATTGGCGCCAGAGAGACACTTTTAACCTTCGGCTCTTAGTAGCCGCGCGATGGCGGATACCCTCCGGTTCCAATCCGCCGTCTCGATCTCAAGCTGTTTCTTGCCGGCGCGCGTAAGCGTATAGAACTTCGCGCGCCGGGAGTTCTCTGTTTGACGCCATTCGGCGTCGAGCCATCCCGCGCGCTCCAGTCGCTGGACTGCGGTGAGGAGCGATCCCGGGTTCACCTTGAACACCCCACGCGAGATCTGCTCCACCCGGCGGGCGATACCGAAACCATGCATGGGTTCAAGACTGAGCGTCTTGAGGATGAGCATATCCAGCGTGCCCTGGATCACATCTGTATTCTGGTCGTTCAAAAAATAGTCCTGAGTGAGGATAACGTGTTTACATCCTGAGTGTCAAGATATGCGCCTCAACATGTGACGCTCAGTACAAGGGCAGCGTTTACCGACGCTACCTCTTGAGGCCGGAAAAACAGGGCTATCGGAATGTAAGGAGCCGGATACGAACCATTTCTGACGCCGTGTTTTAGAGGCGTAAATCCTGGGCGCGGCCCTTCCACTCTCCGCCCCGGCCGCGCCAATACTGAATGGCTGAATGGACCGTCGCGCCGAGATAGAAGCAGGCGATCCAGGGCAGCGCGCAAGCCCATAGAAACGACCGTCCATAGAACCGAACCATCGGTAAGTACGCGATGCTCATCAGCAGCCAAGCGATTGCGCCTTCGATAGCCGTGATGGAGGAGCCGCTAAAAATCAGCGCCACCGGAAGTAGATAGGTGACGATCAGCCCCACGATCGTTCCCGCGAGCAGCAAAGTGGAGTGGTTGAGCTGGTGAAACGCGGTCCGCGAGATCATGCGGCCGATCTCGCCGAAAGAGCCGTATGACCGGTTGCTGGTGGTAGAACTCGTGAGACCCAACCATACGCGTCCGCCGCTTCGTTTGACGATTCCTGCCAAGGCGCAATCGTCAATCATGGTGTTGCGAATGGCGCTGAAGCCTCCGACCCTTACCAGCGCTTCCGGCTTCACAAGCATGCAGCCACCGGCGGCCCCAGCCAGTTTCGACCGGCTGGAGGCGATCCACCTAGGGGGATACAACATAAAAAAGAAAAACACAAACGCGGGAATCAGAGCCTTCTCGGCAAAGCTTAAGCACCCAAGCTTCACCATGTAGGAGACCAGATCGTAGCCGCCCGTGTCCGCGATGTCAACCAGTTCGGCCACACTTGTTGGCCCATGAACGATATCCGCATCGGTGAGCAGCAGATAGTCGGGATTCATCGTTGCGGCGTGATCGATGCCTTGCTCTACGGCCCAAAGCTTGCCCGTCCAACCCGGAGGCAGGGGCTTTCCTGAAATCACTGTCAAACCCTCCGCGCACGCTGCTCGGGCGGCATCGCCTGTACCATCTGTGCTGTTGTCGTCGACCAGGACAACGGATATGCCCTGAGCGAAGAGCGATTCGAGCGTCGCCGCGATGACGGCCGCTTCGTTGCGCGCCGGGATAACGGCGATCACGCGCTTCGATGAAACGGGATCGCTGACTGGCGGCGCGAACTTGTCCGACACGCGCCAAAATCCGCCGCGGCCCAGTAACAAGTAGAGCCAAATACACACGGGCACTGCTGCAATGGCTGCCAACATCCTAGGCTGGTTGCTGCTGCGTCATACAGTGCAGCGTGCCCAAGCCAAGCACCAGGTCGGTCGCGGCAATCCCGACGATCTTACGGGTTGGGAACAGTTCGGCAAGTTTGTTTAGCGCGATGCAATCGTTAGGATCGTTGAAGGTGGGAACGAGCACGATGTCGTTCGCGATATAGAAATTTGCATAGCTTGCGGGCAACCGTTGTCCGTCGAAAAACACAGGTTCTGGCATGGGCAGCGTTTCAACGCGCACATCTTCACGCGCACGCAAAATCGCCAGATTCTCGCGCAACGGCTCGTAGTTCACTTCAGCCGGATCTTGCTCGCTTGCAATCACGATCGTGTTTTCAGAAGTGAATCGAGCCAGATCGTCGATGTGCCCGTGCGTATCGTCGCCGACGATCCCGTTGCGCAGCCAGATGGTGCGAGACGCGCCTAAATAGTCTTCGAAGACCTTCTCGATATCTTCACGGGTCAGTTCAGGATTTCGCGCCTGTATCGGGCTCAGGAGGCACTCTTCGGTGGTCAGAATCGCGCCGGCGCCGTTCACATCGATGCTGCCGCCTTCGAGCACAACGCGCTGGCCGCGCCCTTCCGGCGTCCACATGGGCAGATCGAGTTTCGCAGCCAATTCTTCCGTCAGTGCATCGTCATGCTTCCAATTGTCGTACTTGGCCCAGCCATTGAAATGCCAATTCAATATGCCGCGGCGTCCATCCTGGTTCTTCACAAAAATCGGACAGAAATCGCGTGTCCAACTGCGATCGGTTCGGAGGTGAAAGAATTCGATGGCTGGCATGGTAGCGCCGGATTTCTTCAAAACCCCTTGTGCCTTGCGTTCGGCATGCGCGTCTTCGACCAGTATGTGAACTTTTTCCACGCGGGAGAGATGCCGAACGATTTCGCCATACACCCAAGGAATAGGAACGAATTTTCCCGGCCAATCGCTTACCGCGTGCGGCCAGGCCAGCCATGTTGCTTGATGCCGGTCCCATTCAGCCGGCATGCGGAAGCCTAGCGATCGCGGAACGAGATTCATGCCTATCCCAGCCAGCGTTCGTTGATTGGCGCGTACGCATCAATGCGACGGTCCCGCAGAAACGGCCAATTTCGCCGCACTTCGTCGATGTCCTTGGGGTCGCACTTGACGACCAGCACCTTTTCTTCGTCCGCCGGGGCCTGGGTGAGAACGCGTCCAAACGGGTCGGCGACAAACGAGTTGCCCCAGAACTCCAGGCCGCTCTCCGGCGAACCTTCGAAGCCGGTGCGGTTGACGGCCGCCACGAACACGCCATTGGCAATCGCATGCGCGCGCTGAATGGTGCGCCACGCGTCCAATTGCGCTTCGCCATATTGGGCCTTTTCTGCGGGATGCCAACCGATCGCCGTCGGATAGAACAGAACATTCGCGCCTTGAAGGCTGGTGATGCGCGCTCCCTCCGGGTACCACTGGTCCCAACACACCAGCACTCCGATACGTGAATAGCGCGTTTCAAAGTTCTTGAACCCGAGATCGCCCGGCGTAAAATAAAATTTCTCGTAATAGAGCGGATCGTCTGGTATATGCATCTTCCGGTAGATGCCCGTTAAAGAACCGTCCGCGTCGATAATCGCCGCCGTGTTGTGATACAAACCTTGCGCGCGCTTCTCAAACAGCGACGCGACCACGGTTACCTGCAACTCTTTTGCAACATTGCTTAAGGCTTCGGTGCTTGGCCCCGGGATCGGCTCGGCTAAATCGAATAAGTCTGCTTTCTCTTCGCGGCAGAAATACTGCGACCGGAACAATTCTTGCAAACACACGATTTCAGCGCCTTGCGAAGCGGCCACGCGGATCTTCGCAATCGCCTTGCTCAAATTTGCCTCAGGATCGGTGGAACACGTCATCTGCACCAGACCGATGTGGAACGCAGTATCGCGGTGCGCGCGCGGAGCTATTGTAGGCACTGGCATTTTCGGGGGTCCTTCAGTTTGATGCCGCCCGGCTACATGTAGATGCCGCCGTTTACGTCCAGCACATGGCCGGTGATGAAGGCCGCGTCTTCACTGGCCAGAAACTTTACGGCCGCCGCAACATCCCCTGGCTTGCCAATTCGACCCAACGGCGTTTGCTCAATCATTTTCTGCTTTAAGGCGTCCTTCAGGCCGTGCGTCATATCCGTTTCGATAAACCCGGGTGCGACGGCATTCACGGTGATGTTGCGGCTGCCCACCTCACGTGCCAGGGATTTCGTCAAACCAATCAAGCCCGCCTTCGACGCCACATAGTTCGCTTGTCCCGCATTTCCCATCTCCCCGACCACTGAGGAGATGTTCACGATGCGGCCCCAGCGCTCGCGCATCATACCGGGCAGAACCTGCTGGACGGCGTAGAACGCCCCGCTTAGATTCGTATGAAGCACCAGTTCCCAGTCGGCCGGTTTCAAACGAACGGCGAGACCATCCTTCGTCACGCCGGCATTGTTGACCAGAATGTCGATACGTCCAAACTCTTTCGAAGCTTTTGTAATACCCGCCGCGATGGATGCCTGCGAGGTCAGGTCCATGGCGACGGCAAACGCCTCAGTCCCAGCAGAGCGCAGGCCCGTGCAGATCTCCTCCAATTGCTCGATTGAACGGGACGCCAGCACCATGCGGCATCCGGCCGATGTTAGTGCTTCTACGCAGGCCTTGCCGATGCCGCGGCTCGCGCCGGTCACCAAAGCGGTTCGTTTCGTCATAATTCCCTTTAACCCCGCGCACAACGGGCACAAACCGCCCTGTGCGCTCAACCCCATCATAAAGGTCCTCATTAATAATGGGAGGTATCAACAATGGCTTTCAATGACCTGCGCGACTTTGTGCACGCCCTCGAAAAAGCGGGAGAATTGAAACGCATTCCGTTTCAGGTAGATCCCTATCTTGAAGTAACCGAATTTGCCGATCGCTCGGTGAAGCGCGGCGGTCCCGCATTTCTATTCGAAAAGCCAAAGGGATCGAACGTACCTTTGCTGATCAACGCGTTCGCCAGCGTGCGGCGGATGGAACTCGCTCTCGGCGTCGACAAGATCGACGACATCGCCGGGCGTATTGCCGGCTATATCCAAATGGAAAGGCCCGAGGGACTACTCGACAAACTGAAGCTTTTGCCCAAGCTGGGCGAGTTGAATGCCGCGTTTCCGAAAACTGTTTCCGATGGCCCGTGCAAAGAAGTCATTCGCCGCAGTGGTTTTTCGTTGGACGAATTTCCGATACTCCATTGTTGGCCCGGCGATGGCGGCCGATTCATCACGCTGCCCATGGTGTTCACCAACAATCCCAAGACGGGCAAGCGCAATTGTGGGATGTACCGCATGCAGGTCTACGATGGCCAAACCACGGGAATGCACTGGCAAAAGCACAAACAAGGCGCGGAACACTATCGCCGTCTGAAGGCCGAGGGGAAACTCGATCGCATGCCGGTTGCGGTCGCGATCGGCGCCGATCCCGTCACTCTTTATTCCGCCATTCTGCCGCTGCCACCTGAAATCGACGAGATGATGTTTGCCGGTTTCCTGCGCGGCAAGGCAGTAGAAATGGTTCAGTGCGAGACTTGCGATATTCAAGTGCCGGCTAATTCAGAAATTGTGCTTGAAGGCTACGTCACCCCTGGCGAAATGCGGCGCGAAGGCCCATTTGGCGACCATACGGGCTTCTACTCACTAGATGACGATTACCCGGTGTTTCATATTGAGTGCATCACGCAGCGCCAGAAGCCGATTTACGCGGCTACTATTGTGGGTCCTCCGCCGATGGAAGACTTCTACATGGGCAAGGCGATCGAACGCATTTTCTTGCCCTTGATGCGCATGCAATTGCCTGAAGTTCGCGACATCTGCATGCCGGCCGAAGGAGTTTTTCACAACTTGATCCTGGTCTCGCTGCGGAAATCGTATCCGGGACATGCGCGTAAAGTGATGCATGCTATCTGGGGCCTCGGTCAAGCCATGTTTAGTAAGTGCATCGTGGTGGTCGACGACGATATCGACGTCCAGAATGTTCGCGAAGTGGCGTGGAAGGCTCTGAATAACATCGATCCGCAGCGCGATATCGAATTTGTGATGGGCCCCATCGATTCGCTCGACCACTCCAGCAGAATGCCCAATTATGGATCCAAGATGGGTGTCGATGCTACTACCAAATGGCCGTCCGAAGGCTTTACCAGGCGCTGGCCGAATCCGATCGAGATGTCGCAAGAGGTTGTGAAGCGCGTGGACGCGCTCTGGAAGCGCGCGGGACTTGGGTAGGGCGCGGCCTAGTGCCTTCGAAGACTTCCGGCGATAAAGCCAAAACCTAGACTAAGTGCGATGAGGGCAAACGTCTTCCGCCAATCCGGAATTGGAATGAAGCGTGTGCTCGCCGGAGTGATCTCAATGACTCCAACAGGTGTGGCAGAGACATGACCGCCACCTCCACCGCCGCCATTTCCGGAATTTTGAGCATTACCTTGAGGGCCTCCGCCTCCCCCACCGAAGCCATATCTCACACGGGCTACCGGAATTACCGTCCTGTCGGCTACTGAGACTGGCTCTCCGTAGACATTTTTCGCGCTAGCGCTTGATTGGACCTGTTCGCCAATACTCTTCAGCATTTCTGGAACGTTCATGTATCTATTTTGGAATACCGACGGGCGGTTGAGCGCGTGGCGTCGCGCGAAGTTAGGCGTCAGGGATTGCCGACCGGGCTTTATGCGCCGCAGGAACTCATCCAAAGCGTTAACGTAGGCCTTATGGATCGCCTCCCGTATCGCGCCACCGTGGCTGCATCGCTCTATGACGCCGTGCGTCTGCCCGTCGCGATTCTGCTGCACAACGTGCGCAGCATGTACAACGTCGGCGCGTTCTTTCGCAGTGCGGATGGCGCGGGAATTGAACGGCTGCTGCTATCAGGCATCACTGCGCGTCCACCGAAACACGCGATTACCAAGACCGCACTCGGGGCCGAAGAACGAGTGCCTTGGGAATCGGCCGGCGATCCGCGAGCCGCCATGGATCGGTTGCGTGATAACGGCTATGAGATTGCCGCAATCGAGACCAGCGTTCGTGCCGTGGACATTTTCGATTGGCAGCCTCGCTTTCCGGTCTGCGTCGTCTTTGGCCACGAAGTAGACGGACTGGACGCCGCGTTGCTCGAGCAGTGCGATCGACACGTACGTCTGCCCATGCTGGGTCTTAAGCATTCGCTGAATGTGGCCAGCGCCGGCGCCGTGGTTATGTACGAGTTGCTCCGAAAATACCGGATGCTACAAAACGTCCGCGAATCCTCGCTTCAACTGCCGGAAAAATAAGCCGCCGAGGATGAACGCCGCGCACGAATACAGCGTGATCATGGAAATCTCCTGCAGCGATGGGACCCGCGAAGATAGCAAGCGATCGCGATATGCGCGCACCAGGTAAGCCAGCGGGTTTAGGCGCAGCACCCAGTGTGTCCATACCGGATACTGCTTTTCGGAAATGAAAATCGGCGTAGTCCAGAACCAGAATGTCAGAACCAAGGTCAAAACCTGCGCTGTATCGCGCAAATACACTTGAAGGCTGGCGACGACCCATGCAATGCCAATCGCAAACAGTCCCAGCATCACCATGTAGAACGGCAGAGCCGCCATCCAGAAACTGGCGTGGCGGAAGATGAACATTAGGGCTGCCAACACAATTGAAAGCGCCAGCAGATGCTGCACCAGCGTCGAGAGGAACACCGCAACGGGAATAAACTCTGCCGGGAAAACGGTCTTGGTAATCAGATTGGAGTTATCGACCATGCTCGATACCGATCGCGTCAGTGTTTCCTGAAACAGCATGAAGGGCAGATAACCGCAGGCTAGCCATATCGTGTAGTTATTGGTCGTTTCTCCCGGCGGCACCTTATTATGCAGACAGATCTGGAATACGAATACCCAACTCAGTATTAGAATCAACGGTTGAATGAAACCCCACAGCCACCCTCCCGCGGAGCCAATGAATCGCTGGTGAAAATCGCGACGCACCAGTTGGTACAGCAGATTTCGTTTGGTAATGGAGTTTCGGACAAAGTGCCGGCCGGGGATTGTAGGCATGAAAAAGCGTCGGTAAGCGAAACTTTTCAGTATACAGCGGCGAATAAGTCGAAGCTCCGACTACAATAACTATATGAACTTGCGCGCCCTCTCCTCGCTGGGAATCGCCGTGCTCTCGGCTGCATTTTTCCTGACCTCGGGCTTATCCGGCCAGCAGCCGAAGGCTCCTGCGACCAAGGATTGGAAGACCAGCGAATCCTTGCCGGGCGTCGACATGACGGGTCTCACCGCTGCACAAAAAACGAAGCTGCTGAAGTTGCTCCGCGAGCAGGCGTGTACTTGCGGCTGCGACATGAAGCTTGCCGAATGCCGCATAGTGGACCCGAAGTGCTCCTATAGCGCCAGCTTGGCGCAGGTGATGTTGACCGCCATCAAGGAAGGCAGGAGCGACGAAGACGCCATCGCGGCGGCTAAGGCGTCGCAGTTTGGCCATCCTCCGGATCCCGGAAAGATTCTGGACGATCCGATCTCGATTCCCGTGGCTGGATCGCCTGTCACCGGACCGGCGAATGCGCCCATCACTTTGGTGGAGTTTTCCGATTTTCAATGCCCCTATTGCGCCGTAGCCACGCCGGCCATTGAAGAGGTGCTTCGAGCCTATCCGAAGCAGGTGAAGCTGATTTTCAAGGAATATCCACTGGAGCAACATCCCCAGGCCCCATTGGCCGCCAGCGCCGCACTGGCCGCGTTCAAACAGAATAAATTTTGGGAAATGCACGATCTGTTGTTTGCCAACAATACGCGTCTTTCCCGGACTAACATCCTGGGGTTTGCGAACAAGCTTGGTCTCGACATGAAGCGCTTTGAATCCGATATGAACTCAACCGAAGTTCACGAAACGGTTATACGCGACGTTCAGGATGGCGACAAGGCCGGAGTGGAAGGTACGCCCACGCTCTTCGTCAACGGACAGAAGTACAACGGGCCGATCAGCGTTGAGGCGCTAAAGGTTGTGTTGACTACCGAACTGCAGCATCCCGGAGCTGCCAGCAAGTATTTGAACCAGGCCCAGCAAGCTTCGAATTAGCGTCGCGGCTTTCAGCGTAGGGCTTTGTGCAATCGCCCGGCTAACCTTTGCCGTGCGGCTTCATCCGACGGTCGCACCCAATCCCGGCCGATCTTCTCCCAATCCGGATCGTTCGGATCGGCGCCAAGCCAACCCAATAATGCCGGTTCACAGAGCACAAACTGCTCTCCATAGGGAAAAAGCACGAGATCCGGTTCCGCTTCGTGCGCGGCGCACGCATCTTCATAGCTGTGGAACCACAGGTTCAGGAACACGTCGGATTTCTCAGGGAAAAGGCGGGACGTGTGGAATACGAACTCCGCGTCAGCGGTCGCGGCCGCCAATAGAGCCCAGTTCGTGAATCCGTTTTCGAACGCTATGACTTCCTGGGCATCTTCAAGTCGCATCGCGCTGGCGCTGGCGCGTATCTCGCGGGCTGAAAGGTCGCGCCAGGAATCCAGAGACTGAAATCGTTTCGCTGCCCGCAAAGCTGCCGCGGCGCTCCCGGTGCACAGGTTCCTATAGAGCGACTCTGCCTCCAGGCGATATTCATCAAGGTTGTAGATCTGCCTTGCCAATTACGTAGCCGCGTTTGCCGCTTCCAGCTGCCCGTCAGGAGGAAACACTACCTGGGAACCCCAAAATTGATAGCAACACTGCACAAAGACCAGGAACTCTCCCAGATCGTTGGGCTTCCGCACGTAACAGCTCGCATGCAACTCGTAAGCCGCCCGCACCTCATTGGGATCGGCTGAACCCGAGATCACTACCACCGGCGTTGTCTTCAGGCGTCCGTTCGATTTCAGCTCCTTCAAAACCTGAAGGCCTGATTTCTTTGGCAGGTGCAGGTCGAGAAAAATCATGTCCGGGCGTGGGTGCGATGAATATCGTTCTTCGCGGCGCAAATACGCCAACGCCTCGTCTCCATCGGGCACGGTTGTGACCACGTTGGCCAAGCCCGCTTCTTTGAAAGCTTCCCGGGTGAGACGAGCGGCCGCCGGATCGTTCTCTATGACAAGGATCTTCAGCCAGTCCGGTTCGCGCAATTCTGGCAGCATATTGTTAACGACGACCATAGTCTAACAGGGTAGTGACGAACTCGCCCGGCAACGCCCGCGCGGCGGCTTGGCGATTTGCTATCGGTGTTGACCAAGCAGCGCTTGGGCTGCCAGGCAAGTGGGGCTCAGCCTGCGATAATATTGGCCGGAATGGCTTTCGAACTTGACCTGGAACGGATCGCGATGCAGGAACGGCTCCTGCATTGGCCGCAATTCGCCGCGGAGTCGGCTTGGAAGTTGGGTTCACTGTTGCACGATTGGGCGGTCGATCGCAAGTTGCAGATTACTATCGACGTGCGCCGATTTGGGCAGCCACTTTTCTACGCTGCAGTCGACGGGTCCACCCCCGACAACGCGGATTGGGTGCGGCGCAAGAGCAATGTGGTGGCCCGCTTTCACCGGAGTTCTTATGGTCTGGGGCTGACGTTGCAGAACCAGAAGACCACCTTGGCCGACAAATTCGGATTGCCGCTTGCCGATTTCGCCGCCCATGGTGGATCGTTTCCCATCACAGTCTCGGTTGCGGGGGTGATTGGCAGTGTCACGGTCTCCGGACTGCCGCAGCGTGCCGACCATGAACTGGTGGTTGAGGCGCTCTGCTCGCAACTCGGCGTCCCCTATAAAAACGTCGCGCTGGACGCATAACGGTGGTTGGATGGGCTTTGCCGTTTGGATTGACGCCAAGGACCGGGTTGCCTGGGCTCAAGGAACGCACGAATACCGCGCGATGGGCGCTGCCGTCATCGCTGTGACCGACCAATTCCGGTCCCGCGATTTCCGTCAGGCGCGCGCCGCACCGCGTCATCTTATGCACTCGTTCGCGGGCTTTTTCGGATCGCTCGAAACAGTGAACGCGTACCTTCGCGGGGCGGGGAAGCGGAGGCTACGTGTCACGCCCTCGCATCTGCGTTGAGGCGCTTAGGCTGCGGACGCGGCGCTTCGTCGAAACAGCCGCCGCAGTGAACCCCACATCCAACGCACCAGTAGAATCGACAGAATCATCGCCACGATAACGATCGCAACCAGCACGGCCGGGTGGATTGACATGAGCAGTGTTCCGCCCACAGCCAGAGCGTCCCCCAACAGGCTGAGAGCTACGTTTGAGAACGGCTCAGGCGACGTATTCGCCGCCAGTCGGGTCGCCGTTTTCGCCGTATGAGAGCTAAGCGCGATGCTGCCGCCAGCCAGCAGAGCAATCAGGCGTACCGATGGATCGAAATTCGCAAATGCGGTTGCCGCGAGTATGGCGCCGGCTGGAACTCTGATGAACGTGTGGACCATGTCCCATGCCGAATCGACCGCCGGAACCTTATCCGCGACGAATTGCACCAGATAAAGGCCGCCCGCAATCGCCAGAACCCACGTGTGGCTCAAATATCCGAGATCGCCCGGCAAATGCGCCAGATTGAACCGCTGAAGCAGGCCCAAGGTCAACACGGTCGCGTAGAGGTTGATACCCGACAGCCACGCCGAACCCATCGCGAACCCTAGCGTACTCAGATTCATACCGTCTATTTATACGTCAATCGCGGTTCAAAGTTCAGTCTCTGTCAGCCTAGAGGATGCCCACCCCAATCCCGTCTGTTGTATCGTGGGTCCAATAGCTGTATTCGTCGAAATGTCCAAGAAAACTACCTTGAGTTTGTCCTTTTTCTGTACTAGCCTGCTCTTCTTGCCGGGAACGGCCCCACCGGCTCATGCCGCTGGTATAACGGTCACCAAGATTGGCGTGGTTAATTTGCAGGCCGTCATCGCGAACACGAAGGAAGGGCAACAGGCCAGCCAGGGACTCCAGAAAACTTTCGGCGCGCGCCAGAAAGATTTCCAGACGCGCGGCGAGGAACTCGCCAGATTGAACGATCAACTCACGAAGGGTGGGGCATTGCTCAGCGATGAGAAGCGTAACCAGCTTACCTCCGACATCTCCGAGAAAAAGCGCCGCCTGGATGAGGACATTCAGGACGCCCAGGCTGATCTCAACCAGCAGCAGCAACAGATACTGAGCCGGATGGAGCAAAAACTCAAGCCCATCATCGACAAGTACGCGAAAGACAATAATTTCACCCTTATCGTGGACGTCGGTGCGTCCAGTGCGGTGGTTTTCGCTTCGAGCGCAATTGACGTCACGAAGGACGTTATTGACTTATACGATCGAGCGAACCCCGTGACGATTACCACATCGGCGCCATCAAGCCCGCGCGCTCCGGCAGTCCCAGGGCAGACCGCTCCTCGTCCGGCCCCAGGCACCTTGGCGCATCCGCCGTCGCGGTAGCCGTCGGGGAGGCTCATGCGCAGACTCATTGTCACACTGCTCTTCGGTGTATTTACGGCAAGTCTTTGCGCCCAGATTGCGCCAACTCCTCCGATGGGTTGGAATAGCTGGGATTCCTATGGCCTCACCGTGACTGAACAGGAGTTCAAAGCCAATGCCGACTGGCTGAACGCCAATTTGAAGCAACATGGCTGGCAGTATGTTGTGGTCGATGAGGGCTGGTACCTCAAAAATCCCGAGAGCCACGGCAAGCCCGCTTGGCAATTCACCCTGGGCAGGTACGGGCGGTACTTTCCCGCAACCAACCGGTTCCCCTCCGCAGCAAACAGCCGAGGCTTTAAACCGCTGGCCGATTATGTCCACTCGCTTGGTTTGAAGTTTGGCATCCACATCATCCGCGGCATTCCGCGCGAAGCTGTCGACAAGAACCTGCCCATTGCCGGTTCGAAATACCACGCGGCCGATGCCGCCGACAAGTCGGACACCTGTTCCTGGAATCCGGACAATTACGGCGTGCGCGATAACCCCGCCGGACAGGCCTACTACGATTCTTTGGCTGCTCTATATGCGGACTGGGGTCTCGATTTCATCAAGGTCGATTGCATTACCAGCCGCCCGTTCAAAGGCGACGAGATTCGCATGATTCACAGTGCGATCGGCAAAACCCACCGCCCCATCGTGCTGAGCCTTTCGCCCGGCCCCACTTCGCTCGCGAATGCCGATGTGGTGGTGTTGAATGCTCAGATGTGGCGCATCTCAGACGATTTTTGGGACATATGGCGCAATGGTCCCGGTGACGAATGGGAACAAAATCTACATGACCAATTCGCGACCGCCGAAGGGTGGGCTCCGCATGTGCAAATCGGGCACTGGCCCGATGCCGACATGTTGCCAATCGGCTATATTGGCCCCCGCCCCGGGCAGGGCGCTCCCCGGCAGTCCCGCTTAACCCATGACGAGCAACGCACTCTCATAACGCTTTGGTCCATTATTCGTTCGCCGTTGATCATGGGCGGTAATCTCACGCGCAATGACGATTGGACCACTGGCCTGATGACCAATCGGGAAGTCCTCGATGTCGATCAGCACTCGTCGAGTAATCGCCCCATCATCGTTTCCAACCGGACTGAGGTCTGGAGTGCGCTACCGGCCTCCGGTCGCGGACGCTATCTCGCCGTTTTCAACCGGGGAGATACGGCGCTCGACGTTGCGCTTGGCTGGAACGAGTTCGGCTTGCCCGGTGCGAAGTACGATTTACGCGATTTGTGGGAGCATAAGGACCTGGGTGCGGCCAACTTACTTAAACTTACTCTGCAACCGCATGCTTCGCGGCTACTGCTATTGTCCGAAGCGCCTTAATGTTGCGCTACTTAGTCCGCTTCTCCAATTCTTCCTGAAGCTTCGTATAGTCCACCTGATAATCCTGCAGCCCAGCTTTTTCAAACCCGCGTTTCGTCTCCGGATTTTTCATAAACGTATCCCATACGAATCCGGTCCGCAGATTCTCTGCCATTACCATGGTGATCCCGGTATCGATTCCGACCACATCGTCGTCGTACCACTTAGTAAGTGGATTAAAGGCATCGACAAAGCCATATTTGCTCCAAGCCTGCGAATAATTGCTTTTGATGTTCCTGAGGACCCGCAACGCCGCGGTCGGCAGAAATGCCAGCGATCCCCCGGTAGCGCATGGAACCACCGTGCCATCGATCGGCCCCATTTCCGGAGGGCCGCCCCAAACCACATAGCCGTTCTTTGAGTCTGATGCGGTAATGCCCCACAAATCGAGACTATAATCCGGAAACTCCTTCTTCAATTGCAAGCAGAATAACCGGTGGACCTCGGTCGCCACGATCGAGTTCATAAAGTAATCGCCATAGTGGTCCCGTTTCCCGCGAAAGTCGAACCAAGCCTGCGAGTACTGGTTCACGAAAAGAGGCGCGAACGATCCGATATAGCGCAGCCCGTCAAAGTCGAAGGTCTGACGCTTCCACGCATCCCAAGACCCCGGCGGCAGAGGATGGGTCAATGACCCCAATCCCAGCAGGTACATCATCATCAACTCGCTGTATAAGTCCCAGCGGTAGGGCAAGAACCCGCCCTCCGGGCTCCAGCCTTGCGACAACAGCGTCGTATCTTCAGCCAGCCACGACCACTCAACCCTTGAATATATGTCGTAAGCCAAACGTCTTACATCGGTATGTGGGAAGTGTTCCCGGCAGGTCAGGATGCCGCACAGCAGCAATGCCGTGTCAATCGAGGACACCTCCGAATCCCAAATCCGCTCGCCCGTCTTAATGTTGGCAAAATGAAAATAGAAGCCGCGGTGCGTCGGCATCTTGTTCTTAAGAAAGTCCAGCGTCTTGACCACGCGCTGGCGCGCGTCAGATAACGAAATGTATCCCCGCTGCTGTCCAATGCATAAAGCCGTCAATCCAAACCCAGTAGCAGCCGTGCTCCCGACCACACCGTTATCGACAGCCTTCACCGTCGCCCGGTCCTTTACCAGACCGGTGGCCGGGTCCGCCTGCTCGATGAAGAACTGGAAACTCGCCTTCTCAACTTCTTCCAGAAAGGCGTCGTCCTCCGGGGACACCCCCTGGGCGGTAAACGGCGGCGCCGGAGGGGGTACTGCCCCTCCCGCCAGCTGGCCCGCCATTATTCCCGATATGCTACGCAACAGCGCACGCCGAGAGAGCACCGGTATCTTCCTCCATTTAATACAAGCCTTGTGTTCCGCCTTGCTGCTCGTCGCTTGCCATCCACACTGGCCCCCGGTGATTCTGACCGGAGCCGTCCTCATTCAAGATACCGATCCTCGCAAACAGATGCCGGTGCCGAACACGATCGTGACCGCCGACAGTGGGGATTTGACGGTCCAAACCAAGACCGATTCCACCGGTTTTTTCCGCGTCACGCTGCCCAGCACGTCGCCGTTGCCCAGCCGAACGATGGTCCTCTCTTTTAAGCATGATGACTATAAGCCCCTGCGGCTCGACGTCGCGTCACCTAACCAGATTTTCGTTGTTCACCTCGTGCCGATTCGCGCTCCAGTCGTCGTTCGGAAAGCCTCAAGCGAGCCCGCGGTACCCGTCACCGATCTCCGTGTCCGGTATTCGATCAAGGCCGCCGCTCGCGTCGATGTTGGCGCCCAAGCTAAGACTTTTGAAGTCGTCAACACAAGCAATGTCCCCTGCAAAGGCCATCCTCCGTGTTCTCCCGATGGGCTCTGGAAGGCAACGCTCGCCAGCACGACCCTCGATGCCGGCAAGGGCAATGAATTCCGCGACGATCGGGTCTCCTGCATTGCCGGACCATGCCCATTCACCCATGTCGTCACGGAGCAAACCACTCACGACGGCCGGATGCTCACGATTTCGGCACTCGATTGGTCCGATACCGCAACCTTCCTCATTGAAGCGGAAGTTACCAAGGCCATGATTAACGACGCCATTCGTGTATCGATCCCCATCATCTTTGGACAAGCTGTTAATTTTACTCTCCCGCCCACAGCGGAAGGGCCCAGCATTGAAGCCGATCTTGGCAAGCAGGACATCATCTTCCCGCTCGGACCGGAACCCTCGGTTCCCTGGGCTACCTGCACGGTAAAGATCAATACCGACCGCTCGCAATTGTACCAGTGTGAGCTGAAACCCGGATACCATTTCTGAAGGTCCGCGCTATTGATCCGGCAAATAGAATCCCGCCGACGCACCTACCCAATCGAGATTCTTGTTGAAATCGACACCCATCATCTTTCCGCGTCCGGATCGAATGATGGTTGTTACGGGTGTCAGTTCGCCGTTCCAGATGTACATAATCCGGATTTCAATTTTTGTTGGTCCCACGGGGGTGTCAACGGTTGCGGCGAAGTTCATTCTTTCTTGGAGGATGTAATTGCCGCGCTGGTTAGCCGGGATCGCCGCGATCGCTTCCGCGCTTGGCCCGATCTGCACTCCCAGCCCCGCAAACGAGTACAGCGGCTTCAACACATACTCTTCGAGATTGGCAGGCAGCTCCCGCAATTCATTTAAGAAGAATGTTCGCGGTACACACACATGCCGGAACCAGGGAAGCGAGAACTTACTCAGCCGGAAGAACCAGTTGGGATGACCGGCCCACTCCACGTCTAAGTCGCCGGTAAACCGAAAATTCATGGGAGGGCGCATTCGAATCAACTCATCCACAATTACACGGTTGTAAATGCGGCGAATGCGCTTGCCTCCGGCGTATAACTCACGACCGCGCTTTTCCACATCGCTGACGCAAACCGTGCGGATGCCCAATAGCTTCTCAGTCAAGTTGAAATCGCAAAGCGTCTTCTGCTGGAAGGGTTGAATCTCGAGTAGGACGGTCTCTTCGGGGTCCTGATCGGCGACGATGGCACGGCGTAGGAGATTCACATACGTTGGCGTGTCCAACCCGCCTAACAAGGCATGCAAGCCGCTGTCGAGCGAATACGTTTCGCGGTACACGCCGGCGAGCGCCGGCTGAAAGCCATAGAGAGATGGAAAGCCCTGGATCTCGACCAATTTGGGTTCATAGTCGCCTCCCGGCGATGTTACTAATCCGAAGTCGGCCTGCACAAACAACGGATACGGGATTTCGTTGGGTACACGGAACTCGTTGGGAATCGCAGCTTCCGAGGCAGTTCGATATTCCGCGTTCGAGGCAAGCTGCTCATACAATTCGCGGCCATACCGAATCATTTTGTCCAATAATGGGGCGGGGAGAAAAATCGGCGTTTCGCTGCAACGGAACGCCACATGCGTACCCGCAACCTGGTCCAAACGGGACAGGAATTGAGCGTATCGCTCCGGCTTCCAATTTGCGTTGAACTTCCTGCGGAACTCCGGTATCAAGCGTGCTCGCTTAGACCAGGAACTCGCCGCGCGCCATGATTTCGCGGCCATCGGCCCAGATGTCGAAATCGCGGCCCACCACGTCGATATGGGTCGTGGAACTCCATTTCGCGCCGGTATGAGCGCCATAAGGGTCGCCGAACGCCATGTGCACGCCCGGCAATTTCTCGTCCTGCAGTATGTTGCCGATCACGCCCCTTAAGCCAATGTTAGTTCCAATAGCAAATTCGCCCACGCGATCACTGTTGGGATCGCGATGCGTATACTCCCAAAAGTCGCCTTCGAGCGCCTTGTTCTTCGAATGCACTTCCACTAACCGATTCTGGGCTACGTGGATAGTTAGTGGAGTTTTCTCCAGATCGCCGAATTTCCAGCACAGATAATCGCCGACCACGCCATCCACGACAAAGGTGCCGTTGACTTCGAGCGGGGAAGTAAATATTTCTCCGCCGGGAAGATTACCCCACTTGTCACGGCTGATGATGCCGCTAGTCTTGAGCCATTTGTAGTCAGGAGTTAATTGGGCGGTAATATCGGTGCCGGCCGGCGTCTTCGCCTGGATGGTTTTCACCTTGGTGACAATGTTCATCACGCGAATACTCAATTCATCGACTTTCACGAAATCGGCGCGCATGCCCTCCAACATGATTTTCTTTTCGATATTTACCATGTGGGCGTGACGCAGCTTCTTTCGATTAACCACCTCGGTCATTTGCATCCGCGTCTTCAGTTCGTTGGGCTGCGCCTGGACGGCAAAGATACTCACCTGACTGGTTTCGAGGTCGTCCAGAATCGATTGCGGCATGTTCGCCAGAGGACGCGGCGCCAGTTCTTCCAGCACGAAGCTGCGATATTCGCAATCGGCGGTATCGAGCGAGTCCGCGAGGCTGGCTGCTATTTCCTGGCAAGCGCGATCGGTGATCAGAGTCACCTTCTCTCCCGGCTGGACCTTCAGGCAAACGAACACCGCGTTGCCGGCGCCCTGCTTCAGTTCCGGGTCGAAGGAAATGCCGCTTAGGCCGCTACTCATGATGCAGCGCCCGCTTTTATGGTTTCATCGACCAAATTGGCCTCTGTTTCATAAATCATATAGTCCACTACTTTGGTTAGATCGCCTGTCTCCTGAAAAATGCGCAACTGGCGGTCTGCGCCCGTACCGTGTTCCAGAATGCGATGAATGTAATTAATCTCGCGACGGGAGCCTAAATCGTCGACCACGTCGTCGACGAAATCGAGATATTCAAGGATTAGATCGCGTAGGGGCACCTCAATCTTTTTACCGAAATCGATCAACTTGCCATCGAGACCGTAGCGCAGGGCGCGCCACTTGTTCTCCATGATCAGAGCGCGGCGATAGAGGCGAAACCCCTGGTTCGCCGCATGCAATTTGTATAACTTTGCAACGGTGGCCTGGATCAGAGCGGCGATCGCAATCGTTTCATCCGCTCGCATCGGGACATCGCATATGCGGAACTCGAGCGTAGGGAAGTTCGGGTGCGGCCGGATGTCCCACCAGATCTTCTTGGCATTATCGATGCAGTTAGTCTCCACTAACAGATTGACGAAATTCAGATACTCGCCCCAACTCGGAAAATAATCGGGAATATTCGTGCGCGGAAACTTATCGAATACCTTACAGCGATATGACTTCAGCCCCGTATCCATACCTAACCAGAAAGGCGAGTTGGTCGAAAGCGCCAGAATATGCGGCAGGAAATAGCGCGCCGCGTTCATCAGGTGGATGGCCGTTTCCCGGTCTTCCACGCCGATGTGCACGTGCAGGCCGAAAATCAAGTTAGCGCGGGCGACCATTTTGAGGTCCTGCACAATGATTTGATAGCGTTCGTCGGGATAGATGTCCTGCTTGCGCCAATCCGCGAATGGGTGCGTTCCGCCCGCAGCCAGGTGGAGATTATTCTGCTTCGCCAGATCGACGATTTGCGATCGCAAGCTCTTAATCTGTCGCGCAGCGTCCTGAATATTCGGGCAAACACCGGTGCCCACTTCGACCACCGACTGATGCATCTCGGCTTTGACTGCTTCCTTCAGTAGCATCTTGCCCTTCGAGATAATCTCGGCATCGATATGCGAACGGAGATCACGAGTAACGGGATCGATGGTCTGGTACTCTTCTTCGATGCCGATGGTAAGGCTGGGTTTCATCGCTGGCGCCTGTGCTGCTGACTAGTGTAACTGGGCAATGTGGGAGAAGCGGCAGCGCGTGCAAACCTAAAGGCAAAGGCGGCGGCGGAAGGTCTCAGGCTGGAAGAGTGGTTCCAGGGGGCCGAAGGTCTCGCTCTCAAATGAGCAGATTTATTAGGTGCTAAAGATTTACTTTGCTTTTTTACCCGGCAACAACTGCCCGTCGGCCTGCACCGTGGGCTCGTACTTCTCAACGAAACGAACCAGATCGTGGTCCGTCGCGTCGGCGGCCTCGGCTTGAAACCGGCTCATATCGGCTGCATGGTCTTTTGCCATTAGCTCGAAATAAGCCCGATCAAAATCGGCTCCGTTCAGTTCTTTCAACCGGTCCTGTTCGGTGGCCAGCTTTTCCTCTTCCTGTTTGGGAAGCGGAAATCCATAGGTTCGGGACCACGAGGTCAACGTGTGATTGATCTTGCCTTCGTCTCGCACCAGCACCAGCGCTAGGTTCTGGACCGCCTTGTTGTTCGACTTCAGGATGGCCAGCTTGCTTAATTCCACCTCTGACCGGCTCATCCCCACTGTGTCGACGACGAAACGTGCATCGTCACCATGCCAGAGCAAGGGGTTATAGCGGCTCGACATCTCCTTCGGCTCACCAAGAGCCTTCTGTCCGTAGGCAAAAGACGCGGCGAGCAGGCATATGTAGATTGTCCGGACGATTGTGATCTGGTTCATGATGCGGCTACCCGAGCCTTTTCGCCATATAGAAAGCGAGCCCATCGATATTCAGTCACGGGAATCTCGTCGCTCAGCGCCTTCCCAATCGCCAGGTCCGCCACATTGTCCACCACCCAATCGAAATTCGCTTGCCCGACGGAGTGCAGGTCCGCATCCGGAGCCGGATTGAGAAAGTCTATGGCATAGGGCACGCCATTTTGCACCGCAAATTCCACCGTATTCAGGTCGTAGCCGAGGGCCCGGCAGAGCGTCAAGGCATCGTTGCAGATCCGGTCGTGCAGCGCCTGGGAACTGGCCTTCCCATCCCGGACGTACCGCAAATGATGAGGCTGCTTCGGATCGTATTTCATTACCCGAACCTTTTCCTGCCCAATAACATAGCAGCGAAAATACTCGTCAAACTCGACTGCGGATTGCAGTGTCATGCAGAGGGTGCCGGTTTGATCGTAGGCGTCGAAAAACTCTTCGCGGGAGTTCACCTTGAACACATGCTTCCATCCGCCGCCGCTAAAGGGCTTTAAAAACGCGGGGAAGCCTATGTAGTCGAACACCTCATCCCAGTTCAAAGGGAACATTAGATTGCGCATGGATTGAACCGTCGTCCCAGGCGGGTGCATTTTGTGCGGCAGGACTACCGTATTCGGGACAGCGACACCCAATTTCTTGGCGAGCGCATAGTTGAAGAACTTGTCGTCCGCGCTCCACCAGAACGGATTGTTGATTACCACGGTTCCGCTCAGGGCGGCGTTCTTCAAATACGCCCGATAGAACTCAATGTCATGCGAGATACGGTCGACAATCACGCGATAACCGCTGGGCTCCGCCATTTTGACGCTGCCGACCCGTATGTGTTCCGCCGAAACGCCGGGAACGTTCCTCTCGTTGATTCGTTCTACCAGAGCGGGCGGAAACGAGTTCTCCATTCCGTAGATGATGCCTATCTTCCGCATGTCTTCCTCTTCAAAAAAATTTATTCGCCATCTGCTGCCACAGCGGCCAATCGTGCTGAAGCCCGCCGGTCCAAACATCCAGCCAATGCGGGATCTTCTTCCGGCCCAAAATGTCCGCCATACGGAAATTCTCGCCTAAACAGATATCGTGGTCGCCGACAGCCAGCACGAGCTTAATGCTCTGGTACTGATCGAGAAACCAGGCGTCATTCATATTTGGAACGTAATCGACCGGGTTGTTGAAATAGAAATCGTTGTCGTAGGATCCGTTCATGAACGACTTCATTTCGAACGCGCCACTCATCGAAACGCAATAGGAGACCACATCGGGATGGCGAAGAGTGAAATTCGTGCAGTGGTATCCGCCGAGGCTGCACCCGGTCGCGCAGATCTTCGCGGCGCCACTCAGCTTCTTCATCAGCGGCACGACTTCGAACAACACGTAATTCTCGTACGCGATGTGACGCATAACTCGTTCGTGGGGATGCACACCGCGGTTATACCAGCTCTCCGCATCCACACTGTCGACGCAATACAACTGCAAATTCCCGGCATCGATTTTGGATTGCAGAGCGCGGACCATCCCGGAGTCCTCATATTCAAAGAAGCGTCCACGCGATGTCGGAAAAACGAGGACTGGCGCTCCGCCGTGGCCAAAAACCAGCAGTTCCATGTGACGGCCCAGCCGGTCGCTGCACCAATTGTGATATTCGCGCCTCATAGTGGCCCAAGGCCTTCACCATCTTAGCTGTACAAGCCTAACGGGATTGGGCGCTATGCGAAACAACGCTGGTCTTGACGCCGTCTACTCGCTCGGTGCGTTCGTTTACCAAATTACTCGCGCTTTTGACGCTGTTGGGTGTCGGGACGACCTCCGCCGGGCCTGTGCCGCCGCGGCGCATCGCGCTGCCAACCGCTACACTCGCGCGCACGCGCATCGCGCCCTCTCAGCTCTTCCGGCTGGGCGCTGCGCCCACCGTCAACTTAGGCCCAATCGCTGCAAGCGTCCGAAGCAAGCCCTCGGCACGTCGGGGAGTGCGGCGCGTTGGGGCGCAAAGAACCGTAAGCCAGAATTCTCTCGGAATTGGCACATGGCAGGCCGTAGGTGACGGCAGTTATGTATGGCAAATTACCATTAAGTCGGACAGTGCGCTGGGAATGCGCGTTCATTTCACCAATTTTGCAGTCGGCTCGGGCCAGGTTTGGGTTCACGATTTGAACACGCCCGCTGTCCAGGTGTTCGGCCCGTTCACCGGCCAGGGCCGGAACGGTAACGGAGACTTCTGGAGCGAAATCGTATTCAGCGACAGCGTCGAAGTGGAGTATCGACCGGCCGCAGGGCAGGCTATATCGGGCCTTCCGCCCTTTACTGTCACCGAAGTGCTGCATCTTTGGGAGTTCGGCCCGTTTCGGGCGGCGAGCGCCTCTGCGGCCGGAACCGGGACCGGCAGTGCAAGTTGCTTTCTGGATGCGACGTGTTCTTCGACGAGTCCGGTGGTAGCGAGCGAGTCGGGCGCTACGGCGCTCCTGCTTTTCGGCGCATTTGAGTGCAGCGGGACCATTCTGAACGCTCCAAATGGAGCTCCGCTGTTGATGACGGCCGGCCACTGCATCAGCACGCGGGCAAATGCGCAGGAGATGGAAGCATTTTTCAATGTGCGCACCGCCATTTGCGGGGCAAACAGCGATACGAAGCCGCCTATCTCAGTGTTAGCCCGGTTTCCCTATGCGGTGGGACAGACACTGCTTACATATTCGAACTTGCCGTTCATCGATGGCACGAATCCAACTGCGGTGGCCAGCGATCTCGATTATTCGTTGATTCAATTGGCCGGATTTCCAACGGGCGGGGAAGTAACTCTAGCCGGATACGATCCGTCGGACGATGTTGCGACCGGTGCGTCGGTCACGTCACTCAGTTTCCCGGACGGCTACTACATGCAGGTCGCATTCGGAATCGCCGTGGCGGGTTCTCAAGCCGCCGGTTCATACTTTATGAACGCCTATGAGATCGATATGAGCGCGGATGGACAGGGGCGGGTGGACGAAGGCTCGTCTGGCTCGGGATTGTTCAACGGCAACAGTTTGATGAGCGGCGTTTTGAGTACGATCGAGAGTTGTCCGAACCCGCTGGCGGACGGGAGTTGTCCGATCGGCTATACATCATGCGAGGCCCAACTGCCCTTCGATGCCTGGTACACGAAGTTCTCCGCGATCTATCCCTCGATCGAGATATATCTGGATAACCCTCTGCCGGGAACAACCGCGCCCGAAGGGACATTTATGGCTAGCCCGAACCCGATTGCGGTTTCCGATGACACTGGCCTGGGAATTACGACGCTCTCTTACAGCTTTCCCACAGTCCCCGAGGTGCAAGTGCGCGTTGGATCACCCACAGGCGGTGAACTATCCGACGGTCCAGGTGTAGGTCAGGCGCTTACGGGTAAGTGGGTGCAGAACGGCACTATCTTTTACTTACAAAATGTAAGTGGGGGGCTGCCGCTCACTTCCGCAAACACACTGGCGGCGATTACGGTGTATGTCGAAGGAGGAGCCGCATCTATCTCAGCGAATCCGAGCGCCATCCCTCTAGGCGCCTATCAGGCGACGACACTCAGTTGGCAAGCGCCGGGGTCGTGGTGGACAGAGATACGAGTCGGTTCGCCGGAAGGTCCCGTATTTACCGAGGGTGGAAGTACCGGTAGCGCTACTACGGGCTTGTGGACCACGGCGGAAACGACTTTCTATCTGTTGGATTTTCTGACACAGACCGTGATCGCAAGCACTACCATACAACCCACTGGCGGCGCTCAATCCACCATCACCGCGAGTCCGAATCCCATAACCGTTGCCGCCGGCCAGTTAGGGACAACGACACTCCAGTGGTACGCGCCACTCGCGATTCTGGTCGAAGTACATGTAGGGTCCCCTACCGGCCCACTGTTTGCGCGCGCTGGTAGTCAAGGCAGCGCGACTACTGGCGCGTGGGTGACAAATGGTATGACATTTTACTTGCAGAACGTTTCGGATGGCTTGCCCTTAAGTTCCGCTAATACGCTCGCGACCGTTACCGTTGCGTTGGCGGAGCAGTGAAGTGAACAATTTTTGCGAGCGGATCTTTGTGTCTTCCCACTCATCTTCATTAGCGAGTGTCTCTGGGAATCCTTTGATGAACGATCCTACTCTACTTGAGAGGTGAGGATTCGTTCAATCCGAAAGCCGATGGCAGGCGTTACGCTTGTAATCTGCCTTACGGCCTTCACTGGAAAAGCGATCGCAGCCGAGTTAAAACCGAGAACGCTAGAAGCCTGGCAAAACTACGTCGTCGCAGCAAGAAAGCGGATGGAAGCGCGCCTTGAACCTGGCGCTACCTTTTTGTGGGCGGACGAAGATCCGAAGCGCGCGGCACGCATCAAGCAAGGCGAAATCGAAGTAGCTCCACGGATAGGGCATGGATGGAAATCGGCGCCGGGTGGATTAATCCACGATTGGATTGGGGCGATATTCATTCCGGATGCGTCCTTGGACGACCTGTCGAGGGTGCTGGAAGACTACGGCCGCTATAAAGAGGTATATAAGCCGGTCATAGTCGATTCGCACTTAGAGCGGCGAGTCGATGGCACGGAGTGTTTCTCGATGCGCTGGCTGAAAAAGGCTCTCTTCGTAACTGCAGCTTTCGACACACAGAATGAATCGCGCACATATCGAGTTGACGCCCGCCGGGCATATACGATTTCGCAGACCATTAGCCTTCGCGAGATCCAGAATTACGGTAAGCCGGATCAGCGTGAACTCCCTCCGGATGAAGGGAATGGCTTCATCTGGCGTCTGCACGTCATCGACCGCTATGAGGAGCGCGATGGCGGAGTGTACTTAGAGGTCGAGGCGATGGTGCTCAGCAGAGGTATTCCAGCGGCGTTGCGATTCGCGGTTAGTCCAGCCGTGAAGGACCTATCACGGGATTTGCTAAAGATGTGGCTCGAAGCAACACGCAAAGCGGTCCACCCAAAGCAGACTTAGTTGAGCGTCCGGCTCCTCGGAGCGAACCTTCAGACCTGGCATGTGCACCAGTATTGGATTGCCTTTCCGTCTCTTGTTGGCAAGGTACAGATTAACGTTTTCGCGCATTGAAGCACCCTTTTCTAAACATCCTTCATCTACCGTTTAGACCTGGAGATTTGAGCGATGCAACGAGCCACACGAAGCGCGGCCTTAGCTGTAAATATTGTGATGTTGGCGACCTGCGTGACGGCGGCCGAACTGAAGCCTACAACTTTGGATGCCTGGCAACACTACATCGATGCAGCAAAATTGCGTATGCAAGAGCGGCTCGATCCCGGCGCTCAATTTCTGTGGAGCGATGAAAATCCGGAGCGCGCGGCACGGGTCAAGCAAGGCGAAATCGAAGTTACTCCGCTCCTCGGACATGGTTGGAAATCGGTGCCCGGCGGATTGATCCACGATTGGATCGGCGCGACGTTCATTCCGAACGCGTCGCTGGTCGATCTCTTCGGAGTGCTCGAAGATTACGATAGTTATAAGAACGTTTATAAGCCGGTCGTGATTGATTCGCAGTTAGAGCAGCGCGCGGATGGGACCGATCGTTTTTCGATGCGTTGGCTGCATAAAGTACTGTTCGTGACCGCGGCGATGGACACCCAAAATGAATCGCATACCTATCGTGTCGACGATTGCCGTGCCTATACTCTTTCGCAGACCACCGATGTGCGCGAGATCCAGAACTACGGGAAACCGGATCAGCGCGAACTCGCTCCGGATAAAGGGAGTGGCTTCATCTGGAGGCTGTACAGCATCAACCGCTATGAAGAGCGCGATGGCGGATTGTACGTGGAAGTTGAGGCCATGGCGCTGACCCGTGATATCCCGATATCGCTGCGATTTCTGGTGAAACCTGTGGTAATGAAGCTGTCCCGGGATTCTTTGGATACCTCGCTTAAACAGACGCGCAACGCCGTGCGCGAAACCCAAATTGCGATCATCCACACAGACGAGATCGGCCGCTGATGCAACTCAAACAAGTTTCGCGTCCAGCGTAATCTCCGTATCGAATAGCTTCGAAACTGGGCACCCGGCTTTCGCGGCCTGAGTAGCTCGTTCGAATACTTCGGGAGTTGCGCCAGGGACCGACGCTTTCAGTTCCAAGTGACTGCGCGTAATAGCGAACCCGTCGCCGTCTTTGTCTAAAGTGATGCTGCAAGTCGTATCGATGCTATCGGCGGTCAGTCCTTCCTGCTGAAGCATCAGCGACAACGCCATCGAGAAACATCCGGCGTGCGCCGCGGCGAGTAGTTCTTCCGGATTCGTGCCGACGCCTTGTTCAAAGCGTGTCTTGAACGAATATTGCGCGTTCGATAGGACGCCGCTTGCCGACGAGATGATGCCGGCTCCGGATTTCAAATCGCCCTTCCACTGTGCGTGCGCGGTACGTGTCATAGTTCATTATCTCCTTGGCTTCCAGTACCAATCGTAGATGAACATTAATTACAAAATCCGTGTTTATCTGGTTTCATCGCTGGCCAAACTTAGTATCCAAACTTTAATTTGACAATTTGTTGAAAGGGGCTTGCAAGAAACGGGCGTTGCCTTATATTGGAGGCACTGTGCAGCCTCGCCTGCCGTCTTGCTTCCGGATTTCGAAACGTTGGGCTCGATACGGAGCCATCTTACTGGCCGGTGGCCTTGCCATTGCGTTTTGGATTGCTTTCATCTGGGTGCGGGCTTCCCACGTCTTGCACGATTCGGCGAAGCAAGCGCAGACCGCTTCGCAAATCCCGTTTACTCTCGCACCCCTTCGTATGCCCGCCAGCGGGTTCGAATACTTCACCACTCCCGCCAATTATCACAGCGCGGCAATCTTCAACGGCCGTTTATTCGTCACGGGATCCTCGGCTCTTTTCGAGATAGACAAAACGGGAAGACCACAAAACATCTGGCGCGTGGGACAGGATCTGCCGGCCGCGCCCTTGACGGCTATAGCCGTGAGAACCGGTATCGGTGTTCCGGAGCTTTGGATCGGCACAAGTGGTGCAGGCGTGCTGATTTATGATGGCCAATCGTTTCGTCGATTGCTGCCGCGCGCTACAAACTTGCGCAGTGTAACGGCATTGCTTGCGCTTGCCGATGGGCGCGTCCTCATCGGCATGCCCGAAGCGGGACTCTACGTTAGTGATAGCAAGCGGCTGGAGCTGTTTCATGCTGAGTTTGCAAAAGCGGAGGTTACAGCGCTGGCCGGTTCCGAAGACGCCCTGTGGGTTGGCACGCGGACACACGGCGTGGCGCTGTGGCAGGGTGGGGAAGTGACGCGGTTCGCAAACGAGTTGCCGGACCCGCAGGTGCTTTCAATTGCGACCAACGGAGAGAGCACCTATATTGGCACTCCTTTGGGTGTGGCGGAGTTTACGCACCGCCAGTTTCGGCGCCGAATCGCGGACGGATTCTTTGCGCAAGCTCTCGGTGTGCGCGGCGAGACGTTGTATGTGGGCACGCTCGATGAAGGAATGGCCGCGGTGAATGCGCGGGAAGAGCGCCCGCGTCCGGAGACTCACGCGCCCGAGTCTGGAACCGAACCGACCGTGTCATTCGTCAACGCGGGCGATGGCTTGTTGGCCGTCTCTCCCGATTCAATCCGGCAGTTGCCTGGAGACGAAACCGTCGTCCGCGCGAATGCAGGGAGGTTGACCGCCGGGCATATCGCGGCCTTACACGTGGACGATCTAGGGCAACTGTGGGTGGGATATTTCGATCGCGGGCTGGATATTCTGCCACTGCGCGATCCCACAACGAAGCGGCATTTCGAAGACGACCGGCTGTTCTGCGTGAATCGTATCAAAGAGAGTGACGACCGCCGCAGCGTGGCTGTCGCGACCGCGAATGGCCTCGCGATGTTCGATGCGGGCGGGCATCTACGGCAGGTGTTGGACCGTACCAGTGGGCTGATCGCGAGCAACGTAACCGATGTTCTGTTTGGCGATAAGCCCGACAGCCTGGTGGTCGCGACGCCTGCCGGCCTGAGCTTCGTAGACCAGGGCCACGTCACCAGCCTGTATGCGTTTGAAGGTTTGGTGAACAATCACGTCTACACGCTGGCAAAGCGAAATGGCGAGCTGTTTGCCGGCACCCTCGGCGGCTTTTCGCTCTTGAAGAATGGATTGGTGGAGGCGAGTTACACGACAGCCAACTCTACGCTCCGCCAGAACTGGATCACGGCATCGGCGGAGTTTGGAGGGGATCTTTATTTCGGGACCTACGGCTCGGGCGTCGTGCGGCTCGCGGCCCAAGGCAGATTGACGCGATTCCGCGAATTTGGCCCGCGTCAGGGCCGTCTAGAAGTAAATCCGAATGCAATGTTAGCGACTGCCGAGGCACTCTATGTAGGGACAGCGGGAAATGGCTTAGCAATGCTGCGCAACGGAAGCGAGCGATGGGTGTTTGTGACAGAAGGGCTGCCGTCGTTGAATGTTACAGCGCTGGCCGCGAAGGATGGCTCGCTTTACGTGGGCACGGATAACGGATTGGTCCGCATGGCGGACGCTGGGAGCAGGTTTTGAAGGACGCATTTGTGAAACGCTTGACGATATTGCTGTTCCTGGCGCAGATTTTCGCGTGCGCTCTGTGCGCGGATAGCGGCGTCATTATTCCCACTGACAAGCAAACGCCCGATCCGTCGATCCTGGCTTTGAGCGAAATGTCGGTGGACATTGTGGTGGATGACGGGCACGCGACCGTATCGGTGCGCCAGGTCTTCCGTAACAAGACCGACCATGTGCTGGAAGGAGCGTACTCTCTGGTGCTGCCGGGCGATGCTGCCATTTCCGATTTCGCGGTGTGGGACGGTGTCGTGCGGATACCAGGAGTGATTCTGGAGCGCAGACGGGCAGGTCAGATCTATGACGAGATTCGCAACCAGGCGATTGATCCCGGATTGTTGCAGAGCGACGAAGTGACCCAAAGCAATGCGGAAGGCGAGGCAAAGCACAGCGCGGCGTTCACGGCAAAGATCGCGCCCATTCCTTTGCAGGGTTACAAGCGCATCGAAGTGCAATACCGGCAGACCATTCCAGTCGAGCAACTGGCCAGCTCATTTGTGCTGCCACTGAAGCCGACTACGTATGCGCCGGAAACGGCGGAGAGTTTTTCTGTGACGATTCACGTGCGCGATCCGCAGACGCTGAGTGATTTCAAGATCGACAGCAAAACGTATCCGCTGAAGATTACCCGGCAGAGCGCACACGACATCGAAGCGTCGTTCGCGGGCACGAATGTGCGCCTGGGCGAGGACATTTCGTTCGACTATCGATTGCGGAATGAAACCAAGCCCGCGGTGCAGGCGTATCGGGACGCGACCAGCGGCGATCCGGGTTATTTCGAGACGTCGGCGATCTTGCAGGACTCAAAGCAGGCTGAAGCAGATGCTCACGCGCCGAAGACCGTCGTAGTGCTTTTCGACACATCGTTATCGATGCAATGGGAGAAGCTGGAGCGCAGTTTTCAATCGCTCGAAGCGATGTTGCGTGGGTTGCATCCCGCGGATAAGTTCAATGTGCTGGTGTTCAACTCCGATGTATCGGCGGCGAATGCGGGAGTGATTGCAGCGACTCCCGATGCGGTGGCAAAGGCGCTCGATTTTGTGCGGGCTTCGCCTTTGCGTGGCGGCACAAATCTGCAAAGGGCCTATACAGAGGCATTCGCGGAGGCGTCTGCGCCAGGATCCTATATAGCGCTGTTGAGCGATGGAGAGTTGACGGAAGGCGCGATCCTGCCTGCACGGTTTGGCGAATGGTTCGACGCAGCGTGGAACAAACTGCCGGTTGGGAACCGTCCGCACATCTACGTAATGGCCATCGGAGACGACGCGAATGTTCGGTTGTGCAAGCGGCTGGCTTCGCACGCGGGCATGATGGAGGAGGTTCGCTCAACCGAGCCGGTCGAGTTCAAGTTGAAGGCGTTCGTCGCAAGCATCGGGTTGAAGCCGTTCGATGGAGTGGATTTAACCATGACCCCGCCGAACAATTTCGACTTGGTCTACCGTCTCGGGCAGAATAATTTTCCGGGCACGAAAGCCGCCTGGGTAGGAGAATACAAGCGGCCGGGTGCGGGCAGCGCGAGTGTGGAGACGATTCGGAATGGGCAGCAGCAAGCGAACCAGAGCACAAGCTTCACACTGCCTGTCAACGATCTCGGCCATGAGTATTTACCGGCGACATGGGCGCGGGCGCGCGTGGATGCGTTGCTCGAAAAGATGGATCGCGAAGGCGAAGATGCCGCGTCTATCGCCGAGATCATACGGCTCTCGCGCAAGTACAAATTTGTCACGCCATATACGTCGTTCCTGGCGGCGCCAAGAGCTCTGCTTCGGCCGCGATTGATACGGCCAGGCGACCCCGTGTTGCGCGTGAGAACGGATGCGTCCATCGTGTCCGTGATTGCCCTGTTTCCGTTTGGTTTGACGCAGCCGCTGCGTTATCTGAAGGCCGAAGACATCTGGCAGACGAGGTTCCTGGCGCCCACGGACTTGCCCGATGGTGCGCACGTGGTGCGGTTGATTTTGCGGGACCGGGATGGCCACGTGTATCGCGAGAAGAAGAGTTTTGTGATTCAGAGCCACCCGCCGGTAGTTCGCGCCCGCCTGGATAAGCCACGAGCGCGCCCGGGAGAGCGCATTTCATTAGAGGTACGGGCATCTCAATCGACCCGGACCATCACGGCCTGGCTCTACGGCGAGGAGCCGGTCGCGATTCGCTGGTCGCCCAGCGATCACACCAATACGGGAACGCTGGTTGTGCCTACTACTTTGCCCGCCGGGCGATACAGCATCCACGTCACCGCTGAGGACATGGCGCATAACGTCAGCCATCAGGAGGTGCCGCTTGAAGTGGTCCCGTAGGAAAGTTGTTTTCGTGCTTGGAACCGGCTTGGCGTCGTGTATGGTGTTGCACGCAACTTTGGCAACGTGGGCGCAGAATGTAGCGGCGGGAACGGGCTTGGAAGCTGCGCTCTTCCGTTTAATGGATGTCCCGGGCGGCGCGGTGCTGGGACGAAGAACGCCAGCCGAATCCAGGCAGGCGCTGGGCGGTTTGATCGACAAAGATGCGCGGAGTAGCGGCTTGTATGCGATGCGGGCTCGCGAAGACGAACGCGCCATGGACTATAAGGCGGCGGAGGCGGACTGGCGGCACTCGGCCGAACTGTCGGTTGATCCGGTAGCGGGGATGTTGGCGCTGGCCGATTACTACGCGCGCCGCAATGAGCCGCAGTTGCAGGTGAATGCACTGCTGGCAGCGGCGAAGTTGCCGATTTCGTCCGAGGAGAGGTTGGATGACGCAGCGAAGACACGATCGTGGAACACATTCCAAACCGCGTTGGCGATCGTGAAGCAGGACAAACGGCCAACATCTTCGGAGAGCGGCATCTACGAAGCGTGGCTGGCGCGATGGCCGGAGCATCAACTAAGCACTTACCTCGACTATTTCTCCGCTCTGGTAGCGCGGCACGATTTGACGGCAGCGCGCGCAGTGCTCGATCGCTTCCGTGCGAAATATCCGAACGAACACGCGAAGATCTTGTCCGCCGAGGCTTCGCTCGAAGACACGGCGGAAGCGAAGTTGGCGTTGTATACGCGGCAATTTACGCCCGCGTGGCCAGAGGACTTACTGAGCCAGTATTACGCGCTGCTACAGCAAAGCGACCATACGCGGGCGTTTCTGGCCGATGCGGAGATCAGGCAAAGGACGCAGCCGAATGACATCGATGCCGCGCTGCGATTGGAGTTCTATTACGAGCAATCGGGCGAGCTGGATCGCGCGGACGTCACACTGATCCAGTTCGTTCACCGCCACGAAGCGGCGAACGCGCCATGGACTGCGGAGAACCTGCGCACCTTCGGCAAGATTTTCGCCCGCCTGCACGATTACGATTCCGAAGCAAAAAGCTGGTACACGCTGTATGGTTTGAAATCGGCGCCCGAAGATGCCCGGCGTGATGGATTGGCGGCATTGGCTGGACTGTTGCTGGATGTTCCCGAGCAGCCGATTCAATTCGCATCGCGCGACTTGAGCCTGTATCAGAACATCTCCACGATGGACCGGATGCCCGGATTTTTGAACGGCATTTTGTCGCTCGCCCTGAATTCGAGCGGCGCGGAGTTCGATTACAGCAACGCGAGCCAAACCGCCGTTGCCTATTTCCATCGCGCGGGTGCGGCGCGGTTGGTCGAACGATTCCGCCAGGAGTTTCCGAGCGCGACGGAGCAGGAAGAAGAGCTGTCGGCGAAGCTGTTTTCAACCTATGGCGTGTATGGTCAGGACGTTACATTGCTCGCCCAATTGCCCGGATATTTAGCGCGGCATCCGCAAGCGCCGGGTTATGTGGATCTGGCGTTGATGCTGGGCGATGTGTATGCGCGGAAGCATCGGCCGGCGGATGAGTTTGCGCTCTACGATGCATTGTTGAAAGATTTGGCGGTGCGCGCGCAGCATGTGCCCTTGGGAAGCGCCACGCCCGGTCGGTCGGTCGATTACGCGCGCGTGCTAGACCGCTATCTTTCCCGATTGACCGAAGAACGCAAGCTGCGCGATGCTGTCGCGCTGCTGCGGCACGAGATCGACCAGAATCCAAATGACTCCGGGCTCTATGAACGATTGGCGGCCTTTGTGGAGCAGAACCGCTTCGACGCAGACCTGGAGCAAACGTATCAAGCGGCGATGAAGAAGTTTCCTGGAACAGCATGGCCGGAAAAGCTGGCGCGGTTCTATTTGCGAACTGAGCGCCAGAGCGATTACGACCAATTAACAAAACAGTTAACCAGCGTCTTTACCGGCGAAGAGATCGAGTCGTATTTAGAGGCGGTGCATCCGGACGCAAGGCTAAATGCGCAGCTTTATGAGCAGGTGAATTTGTACGCGCACCAGCGCTTTCCGCACAACCTGACGTTTGTGCGCAATTTGGTGCGGTTGTACGGCGGCAAAGAATTGCCGAACGAAGCCGCGGCGTTGGCGCTATTGCGGGAGAACTGGTACTTCGCGCCTGACCTGGAGACTGCGTACCTGGCATATTTGTCGAAGATCGGCGGCTTGAAGCAGATGCTGGCGGGGTTGCCGGCCGCGGGCGATGCAGCCGCGAAGAGCAACACGCTGGCGCTGGAATTTTTAGCCGATGGGCGCGCGTGGCAGACACATTTTGAAGCGGCTGCGCCTGCATACGCGGAATTTGCGCGATTGGATCCCGGCGATCTCGATTCCAATCGGCTGGCGTTATCGATTCATCGATCGTTGAGTTATAAAAGCGCTGCCGATTTTAGCGAAGCGGTAAAAGTAGGCGTGCAGGATACCGAATGCGATCCGCTAAGCAGCGACGATTTGACCACGTTGGGTGAGCTCTACGCGGATCGCGACGAATACGCGAAAGCCGCGCCGTATTGGAACCGGATTCCGGCGATACATCCGGGTGAACAGGACGGGTACCTGAATGCGGCAACAGTTTTTTGGGATTACTTTCAATACGATGACGCGCTTCGTTTGATCGGAGAAGGCAGGAAGGCATTCGATAATCCAGTATTGTTCGCGTATGAGGCGGGTGCGATTTACGAGAACAAAGATCAGATGGCTCAAGCGATCGATCAATATGTGCATAGCGCGCTGGCCCAGGCAGATGCAAAGCCGACCGATCCGGCGGAGGCTCGTCTGCTGCGGCTTGGGCGCAGGAAGGCGACGCACGATTCAGTGGAGCAAGCAACGGCAACAGCCACGCGTAATGGGAACATGGCAGCATTTCATTTGCGGCTGGCGCTGCTTGAAAATCAGGACCGGCGATCCGATATTGAGCTCCTGCTTACAGCGCAATTGGCCGCCGTATTGCGGGCGGAGGCGATGGAGGAAATTCGGGCGGATGCGGAGCGGTTGGGTTTCCCGGCAGTCGAGGAGCGGGTGCTAGAACGCGTGGAACAGGTAGCCGCAGATCCAGTGGAAAAATTGAGCGCGGAATTGGCGCTCGCGAGCTTTCGTGAGCGAAGCAAGGATCTCTCCGGGGCGGAGCGCGATTTGACCGCGCTGCTCCGCGACAACCCGAATATTTTAGGCGTCGTCCGCGCGAATGCGGATTTTTATGAGCGCAACCATCAACCCGCCCGCGCGGCGGATGTGCTCACTGCGGCGGCACAACGCGCGCAGCCTCCCTATCGGACCGATCTGCTGCGGGAAGCGGCGCAGCAGGATGTGGAAGCGAAGAATTATGAAGCGGCGCGGACGCCGCTCGATGTACTGCTAAAGGCAGATCCCTTTGACGCCGATTTGCTGGCAGCGAAGGCCGATACGTGGGCAAGAGCCGGCGACGACGCGGCATTGGCGCAGTTTTACGCAAGTGAGTTGCAGGCAATGCAGCAGGCCCCCCTGAACGCGACGGGGAAAAACAATCGCATTGCGGGCCTGCGGCGTGGTTACATCGAGGCTCTGGTGCGTTTGAAGAAACCGCAAGAAGCGCTGGACCAATACATCGAGGTCATCAACCGGTTTCCCGAAGATCAATCGGTGATGGCCGAGGCGGCGCGGTTCGCGCAAGTCAATCAGTTGGGCGATCGCTTGACGGCATATTACGAAAAAACGGAACAGGCATCGCCGAAGGATTATCGATGGCCGATGGTGTTGGCGCGCATCGACACTACACTCCGCCGCTATCCGGAGGCAATCGCGGCTTACGAAAAGGCCTGCTATGTGCGCCCGGACCGGACAGACCTGGCCATCGCAGAAGTCGATCTGCAGAGGCGGTTGCTGCGGTTTGAAGATGCCTTGAAGACAAACCAGCGCCTGTATGATCTGACGTACCACAACCGGGATTATCTTGAAGCGCAGGCGACGCTGCTCGCGCGACTGGGGCGCAAAGATGAAGCATTAAAGATGTTGCGTGCCGCGCTGATCGACGGCCGGCCGCCAGATGCCTCGAATTACCAACAGGCGATGTCGGACTTGGCGACCTGGCACATGTATCCCGAAGTGCAACAGATGTTTGAAGAAGGTCTCGCGAAAGTGAAGAGCGAGCCGTACGAAACACCCGGATTTGACGAATACCTGCGGATCTTGACCATCGAGCGCAAGCAGGATGCGGCGATCCAGAAGATTTCGGCGGCGGTAGAAACGGCGCGTCAGGAGAAACGCAATCTTCCTTCTGCAGGATGGATGACCGCGATCGGCTCGGAGATGAATGAATTCTTCACGGCTGAGGAAAAAGATGCCGAAGCGAAATTACTTCTAAGCGCCGGGCATGTGCCAGGCAATGTGAATCTGGGCGCATTGTTAGAGAGTGGCGGATTTGGTGAAGCGTATGCGCAATATTTGACGAGGCACGCAAGGCTGTGGCGGCAGTTAGATACGTTCCAGCGCTCGCGATTCAGGTTTGTTCCGCTGGGTAAACAACTGGAGGCGGATGCGCCAGCGCTGCCCGATCCGCAACAGCGCGAGGCGCTATCGATGGCGCTGAGCGCCTATAAAGCAGCGGGCGACACCGCGGATGAATTGCGCATGATGGTTGCAAATCCCGGGCTGAGCGGTAATCCATCGCTGTTTGGGAAACTGATTGCCGGCAATCCGGCACAATACGCGACGCGCATCCCGCGCGGCGATTTCGGCAACGGCGTCGTCCAGTATCTGATTGCGAACACCGACGAATCGAAGGCGGAAGCGGCGCTGCGAGCTAGGCCAACGGCGAAAGTTGAGGCGCCGTGGACTCCCGCTTATCTTGCGTTGACAGGTCTCTATAATTCATCCGCAAAGCCCGAGGTGGCGCAATCGTTCGCTCAACTATTGGGTCCGCGAGCAGTGGGCGCTGAGATTGAGGAAACAACGGAAGCGCGGGCTGCGCATCTTTCCGGCAACAACTGGTTTTATTATGCGGCACGCAATGGCGACTATCTGGCGTACGCAAAGGAGCCGTCTGCAAGCGCGCTGCTCGAAGCGGGCATTGAAGCCAGCCCGATCGCGTCGGAACGCTATGTGGAACTTGGCGATACGCTACGCGATGCGGGGCAGGTGCCGCAGGCTCGCCAAGAATACGATTACGCGCAAGAGTTGAGCCCGCAACGCGCGGATATTCTGGACCGGCTGGGCGTGCTCGATTGGGATGGTGGTAATCACGCCGGGGCCGTCAAAGACTGGCAGAACGCGTTCGACGTGTTGAAGGTCCGTATCGATGCCGGACCGTTGAGTCCATCGTTCTGGCCTACCGCGCGCATCGTATTCATTCACGCGAATCGCCATGGAGTTATCGATCAGGTGAAGCCTAACGCCGACGCCATGCTTCATCTTTACATCAAGAGAAGTGGCGCCTACCAGTTCGAGCCGTTCATTGAAGGGATGTTTACAGAGGCAAAGAGCCGGCAAAACGCGCTCAATTGGCTGCTCGATTTGGCGCACGGCGAGAATGGCGGTGAGATCCTTCAGGAACTCGCGCAATCGCCCATGTTGACGCAGCAGGAACGCGACCCAATATATCGGGCGACGATTGCACGAATAGAGAGATCCGTGCAGGCCGCGGCGGGGGATGCGCGCAGCGAGCAGCAATCCGAATTGAATTCGGAACGCGTGCAGTATGCGAATTATCTAGAGACGCAAAAGAGGTACCAGGAGGCTCTGCAGGAGATCGATCAAATTCCCGAAACAGACCGTCCGAAGGATGTCGAAGTGCGGCTGGATATTTTGAATGGCCGATTGGCAGCTTTGATCGCGCAATGGGAAATGAAGCCGGACCAGTCGCCCGATCGGACGATTTTGTTGGGTGTCACGGAGACGCTGCGGCATTTGGGCCGCGCGGACGATTCGAACCGGTTGCTTGAGTATGAATACACCGCCGAAATCCAGGCGGGCACAGCGGGCGCGAGCACATATTTCGGATTGGCGAAGCTGAGGTTCGAAGCAAAACATACAGCGGAGGGGCTCGATCTGGTTCGCGATGCTGTGTTGAGTGTGGATGCGCCGTTCGTGAACTTGCAGCCTGCTGGGAGACTCCTCGAAGAAGAAGGCTTGCATAAAGAAGCGAACGAATATTATTCGCAGTGGCACAAAGCGGAGCCTTGGAACGAATCGGCTGCGCTGGCGGAGGCCCGAACGAATGGCGATGTGAAGGCGATGGATGCCGTACGTACGAATGCGGAGAATGCCTACGCGGTTCGGATAGAGGCGGCGCGCGCGATGCGAGAGGCAAAGGCGCCGGTTTTGGGAACGACGCAATTGGACGTGCTGACACGGGAACGGATCTCTCCGGCTGACGCGTCCAAACCGTACTTTGTGCCGGCACGTCTGGATGCGGCGGCGCAGACGACGGATTGGACGGCGAAAACGAAGCTGCTGATGGATGCGATCGCGATTGATCCTGGCGTGATGAACGAACGCAACAAACTCGCAGATGCGGCCGCACACGCGAATCAGCGATATCTGGCGATTGCAGCATATACTGGCGAACCATTCGATCCGGACTTGGCTCAGCGGATTGCTGACATTCATATCGCCGTCGGGCAGCCCGAACAGGCGCAGCTTTTGCTGGGTGCGATTCAGAAGAGCGACGCCGCTACCGCCAAGCAGCGCGACCACGCGCGGCAGCGGCAACAACGAATTGCGAACTTGGTCCATCTCCAAGAAGCGAATGAATCGCGCAGCCCCGAGGTCACGAACGGCATCGTGCAACAGCGCATCGTGAAGCCGAAGCTGACCACATTGCCGCCAGACGACTTTGCTCCTGTCGAGAGCGAAAGGGGCGCGGAATGAGACGTCTGATAACCCTTTGCGTTTTGGTGACAGCGGCCTCAGTGGGATGGTGGGTGCGTGCGCAATTGGCGACGAATCCGCCGCCGATGGCTGCCGGCGTTCCTGCGGGAGCTTTGCTGTATCTCGAAGCAAAAGATTTCGGGAAACTGCTGGGCGAATGGAACAGTTCACAGGAAAAAGCGAAGTGGCTGGGTAGCGCGAACTACGATGTGCTGTCGCGTTCGCGATTGATCGGGCGATTGCAACAGGCGCAAGTCGAATTGGAACAGACCGCCGGCGTTTCGGCTCAGATGAAACTGTTGGAGCAGGTGGCCGGAACGCGATCGGCCTTCGCGTTTTACAATCTGGGCGCGCTGAAGTTCGTATACGTCACGCATCTTGATCACGGAAGGATCGAAGCCAGCGATCTGTGGAAACAGCGCGCGCAGTATCAGCCAAGGGAGGCGGCCGGGATCGCGTTTTATGTAAAGCAAGACGCGCAGAATGGAAGAACGGTCGCATTTGCGAGTAAAGATGATGTGTTTGCGATCGCAACCGATGAATCGTTGATGGCGACGACGTTGGAATTATTGGTGGGGCAACCAGCGCCCTCGCTCGCAAAGGCGGGGTGGTTCCAGAACATAACCGCGGGGCGGAGGCAGGGTGACTTGCGCCTGGTGTACGATTTGCAAACGACCGAGAATACGCCGCAATTCCGGACGTATTGGATACACGAGAATGAGACGGAATTGAAGGAGTACGCGACTGGAATTTCGGACGTGTTCGAGACTTCCGCCGGTTTTGAAGAACAGCGGGTGCTGGTGCGTGCTCAGCCGTCGCAGGCGCCCAACGCCTCAGCGGCAATCGAAACGCTGCTAAGCGCGGTCGCTCCCAACGATTCGTTGTACCAGGCCTGGGCGAATCCATCGAAGCAGCAATTGGCGGTATCACTCGCGCAGGTGGTGTACGGAGAAGCGCCCGCGCCGAATCCTCTTGCGGACCAGATAGCTCCGGTTGCTCCGGCGGGATTTGTACAGCCCGCTTACGCGCCGGGACTGGAGACAAGAATCGATCAACCACCAATTACGAAAGAGGCGCGCAAGCCGATCGACACGCTCGTGGATACGATTACGGCGATGCAACCCGCCGCTCTGCTGCATGTACAAAGCACAGTGGCGTTGCGCGATGGTGTGTTTATTGTTCCGGAGAGTGCGGTGGCGATTGCGTGCGCTCGGGCCGATGCCGATGCAGTGGAGCGGGCGCTGCATAACCTGCTGGGCGCGGCGGTGGAATCGGGCGGGCTGGATCCTTTGACGGTACGAGTTGAAGGGAACGTGCTCGTGATCGGGCGGGGCGCCGGACTCATCGGCAATGTGAACGCCCAATCGCAGGCGACTCCGGTCACCTATGCGGCCGGGTATAATCACGCGGCGGAGTGGCCCAAGTATACGCGTTTGTTCCGGTTGATTGACGGGCCCGCCGGTGGCGTACGAGCCCAAGGCCAGCCGGCATTCTTTGCAAACAACATACAGAGCCTGGGCGATGCGTTGAGCCGGTTGCAACGCGCGTCACTCAAGCGAACGGACAACGGGAACGGGATAGCCGAAACAGTTGTATACGAGATGAAATGATTTCGCGGCGATGCTTACTTGCGCTTCCCGCCGCTACGTTGCTTGCCAAGGCCGAACGCGAGACGGAATATCTGGCGCTCGACTTACTCCATGGAAACCGCGTCAGCCGATGGGAGCAGCCGGATAAGGCCGTTTCGATGGGATCGCTGCTGAAGCCGTTTCTGGTGGTGGCCGCCTTAGCGCTCGAAGGTATGCAGCGGTCGGCCGAACGAGGAACGGCGCGAGGCCTGGGATTGAAGGCACGCGGAAAAACGGGTACAGCTCCCTGCAGTCATACGCCTCGAACGGATGGCGACGGATTTACCGTCGTGCTTTATCCTCTTGATCGCCTGCGGCTGGTATTACTCGCTAGGCAATGCGGAACAACCGGCGCGCACACGGCGCAATTGGTCCGGCCTATCCTCGAAAAATTGCTTTAGGCTCTGCCTCTCAGACGCGCAGAAACCATCCGCGGCGATAAAGAATATAGGCGATACCGTACATCAGCAGCATGTAAGAGATGGCATACAGCAGCGAAGCGTTCAGCGGCGAGGCAATCATTAGAAACTGTTGCGCAAACCAGTCATGCAGGGAGATGAGTTGGCCGCCGGCGTGCAGATGGATGCCATCGAAGACCTCGGCCACAAGTTCCGACGCCATGTAGACGACGATCGCGTTCATGCCCAGGATGACCAACGGCTTCGCGAAGCGGCGATAACCACGTTCGTCGATAAACCACAAGCACAGCGCCAGAATAACGAAGTCCAGTCCCGCCATGAATATCGAAAACGAATCGGTCCACAGCTTCTTATTGATCGGCAGCCAGATGTCGAGAATCAGACCCGCCGGGATCAAGAGATTGCCCATGATGAAGAGCCAAAGTGTGCGATCCGCTATGGTCGCCTTCCGGCGCAGAATATGACCCGCCATGATGCCGAACAGCGTTGTGACGATGGCGGGCAGGGTGCTGATAATCCCTTCGGGGTCCCACGTCTTAGTCTGCGCGTAATTATGATGGCCGAGCACGATCCGATCGACATAGTGCGCGAAATTCCCGGCCGTATCGAGATGCCCGCTGCCATATCCCGGTACCGGGGCGAACGCCATCAACAGCCAATACACCGTCGACAGGCCCAGCATCCACGCGATCTGCCCGCGAATGCTGGTATAGAGATAAATCACCGATGCGATCAGATAACAGATGGCGATGCGCTGCAAAACACCCATCCAGCGTTGCGTGGAAAAGTTGAATGCCGGATAAACGTAAACCAGCAGGCCCAGCAAATATAAAATCACCGCTCTACGAAAGATGGGACCAAGCAGTTGGCTTCGGGATGCTCCATTCGCCAAGCGTTTACCAAGCGAGAGCGTAATGGCGACGCCCACGATCCACAAGAACGTCGGGAAGACCGTGTCCGTGATCGTCCAGCCGTTCCACTCAGAGTGCTGGAGTTGCTTATACGACGGGCCGCCGGCATCGTTCACGATGACCATCAGCGCCATGGTGGCGCCACGGAACACATCGAGCGAAACCAGACGGTTCCCGGCAGTCGAGCCGGACGGAACGATAGACGGCGCGGGATCGGTGGTGGTTTGGGGCATATTTCGAGATGCCTCTCCAGGATACGCGGACACGCACGAGCGTAGGCGGCCGGCAGCCGGTCAGTGCTGTAGTTCGAGGCGCAGGTAAGCAGTCAACCAGCCGGTTAAATGCCGCATTTGCCGGGTCTTATCGAGACCAGATTCTTCAATGCCAGAACGTTCTTCAGATCGTCGCCCGGCTCATCCACCGGCGTTTCAAGAATAAAAGCCTTTCGCCGTAATTTGGGGTGATTGAGGATGCGCCGAAATCCTTCGACGCCAATATGACCCGCGCCGATGTTTGCGTGCCGGTCGAGATGAGACCCAAGTGGGGTCTTGGCATCATTAGTGTGGATTACAGGGATGTGGTCCCAGCCGAGTTCGAGGGAGACCTCTGCAATCAGAGCATCCAAACCGGCCTGAGTTGCGATGTCGAATCCAGCGACATAGCAGTGGCAAGTATCGAGGCAGTATCCGATGGGGATGCCGAGATAAGGAAGTGCAAGTTGGCGAATGGTTGCCAACTCCTCAAAGCGGCCGCCTAGCTGCGTACCAGCACCTGCGGTATTTTCGAGCAGCAACGTGAATGAGTGATTGGATAGAGTCTCGTCGACCCCGCGCCACGCCAGCGCAAGACTCATAGCGACGTTCAAAATGCCCTGTTCCAGTGTTATTTCTTTGTAGTTGCCTGGATGGACCACCAAGTATTCCGCGCCGACCATAAGCGCTCGTTCAATCTCTCCCCGTAGGGCCTCTACGGATTTTTCACGGGTCACCTCGCGGGCCGCAGCGAGGTTAATCAGGTAATTGGCGTGAACAACTAACGGACGCAAATCATATCGATCGCGTGCTCGCGCCATCAATTTGACTTGCGCGGGGTCGGGAGCCTTGGCGCGCCACATCCTTGGGCTAGCAGAAAAAATCTGGAGCGTATTAGCGCCCAATTCGTGTGCCTTTAGCGCGGCGCGCTCAAGGGAACCAGCGGTCGAACAATGAATTCCGATGCGCAAGAATCAGGATACTTCGGCAACATGGTTTGTCGGCGTCGGCGGTTCGGGTTCAAGCGGTCATGGCATCAGGCGGTGGCCTTCGCGGCCTTCTGTTGTTCGACAGCCGGCTGCTTTCCAGTCGATTGCGCCGCGCCTGCGTCGATCGGTATTTGGCGTGCGTTGCTCTTTTGCGCTGGCACCGGCGTAGTCACTTCCAGAATTCCGTTTTCGAACTTCGCCCGTACTTGCTCAGGGTTAACGCCCTCGGGTAACGGAATACTCCGATAAAACTGGCCGTAGCGCAGCTCGGTGCGGCGAACTCCGCCTTGTTTTTCGTCTTGTGTGGATTTGCGCTCGCCTTGAATGACAAGAGCATCATTCGTTACTTCCACTTTTACGTCCTCGGGCTTAAGTCCGGGGAGTTCCGCGTGAACAACGTAGTTTCCGTCACGTTCAGTTACTTCGATAGCCGGCGACCACATACTGGTTTCGCCTTGGCCCCGGCCGAAACCGAAATCTCCGAAAGCGCGGTCCATCTCTTCGCTCATTCTTCTCATTAGCGCGAAGGGGTTCGCCGTGAAGAATTCGCGAGGGCTTAGAAAGAATGGGTCCTGCCATCGCCGCGGCTGCATTCCCCATTGAGGCCGGTTAGCGACCTGCTGCGTATCGGATCTCTGTTGCGATTGCGCGGGCTGATTGCCGCCCGTTTTCGCTTGGTTGTCTGGCATGAGATTTCTCCTTCCTCTCCCTTGACTGTGGCGCATTTTGCTCCAATTGGGAACCCGTCAGTCTTTCGAGATTCTTTACCGGGTTTTAGCGCAAAAAGGGGCGCTTATATCCCTCATGTTCTCCTTGACATCTTAGGGGGGAGGGATTACTCTTTCCTAAGATGAATAGGAAGCAAGAACAGGCCGAATTGTTGCAAGGGACTCTGGACCTGCTTGTTCTGAAGGCGGTTTCGCTTGGGAAGCTGCACGGCTATGGCATTCTACTGCGCATCGAGCAGATTTCCGGCCGGGCTCTTTCAATAGAACAAGGAGCGTTGTATCCGGCGCTCTACAGGCTGGAGCGTCAGGGGTTGCTCGATACCGAATGGGGCGTCTCGGAAAATAATCGCCGCGCGAAATACTACACACTTACGCGGGCCGGGCAGCGCCGGCTGCAGAAAGAACAACGGAGCTGGAATCGCCTGGTGGGCGCTATCTCCGCCGCGCTCGCCGTCGAACCCGGGGAGGCATAAATGTTCCGTTTTCTTCAGTGGAAGTCGATGGCACGCCGCGAACGCTTTGAAGCTGGGATGCGCGAAGAATTTGCATTCCATCACGAAGCCAGGATCGAACATCTGATTCGTCAAGGTGCAACAAGGCAAGAAGCTGCGCGGCGCGCGCGGCTGGAGTTTGGGGCGCCGGAAGCCTATCGGGAGGAGTGCCGTGAAGCGCATCGACTTCACCTGCTGGATGAATTGGTTCGGAACCTTCGCTACGGATTCCGCAATATCAAGAAGAACCCCGGGTTCGCGGCGACTGCCATCGTCTCCCTGGCATTAGGAATCGGGATGAATACAGTGGTGTTCAGCGTTTTCGAATCGCTGCTCCTGCGGCCGCTGCCAATCGAGAAGCCGAAGCAGGTCGTTTTCGTGGAAACGCGGACCGGGACTACCCTTTCGTTTCCAAGTTACCGGGATTTTCGAGATAACAACTCGACCTTCAGCGGCCTGGCCGGTTTCCGGATCTCGCCGGTCGACCTGCAAATCGCGAAGAATCCACAGCGTGTGTGGGGATGTCTGGCCACCGGCAACTACTTCGACATGCTGGGCCTGAAGCCAGCCCTCGGCAGATTCTTTCACCCGCAGGACGACCTACGCGCGGGCGCGAGTCCCTATGCGGTGCTTAGCTATCGCACATGGCAGGCGCGGTTTGCGTCCAATCCCGCCATCGCCGGTCAGACAGTTCGTATCAACGGCTTACCATATACCGTCCTCGGTGTCGCGCCAGCCAATTTTCACAGTACCGAGCTGCTTCTGTGGCCCGACCTCTGGATACCAATGACGATGGAGCCCCAGATCGAGACCGGGAATCCCTGGCTGGACAATCGGCACACCTGGAATACATCGGTGATAGGACGATTGAAACCAGGCGTTACCGCCACTCAAGCGACGGCCGACCTCGACCGCATAGCGAACGACCTTGCACGGCGCTTCCCGGATTCGGATCGGGGCCTGCGTATGAAGTTATCGAAGCCCGGACTTTGGGGAAGCCTGTTGCGCGGACCGGTAACGCGATTTGTCGAAGGGTTACTGCTCCTAGCCGGGATGGCCCTTCTGACCACCTGCGTGAATTTGGCGGGACTATTGCTGGCGCGCGCGTCCGACCGGCAGCGCGAGATGGCGATTCGATCGTCTGTCGGCGCGGGAGCGGGGAGGATCATCCGGCAGGTGCTGACGGAATCCTCACTGATATCCCTCATGGGAGGATTCGCTGGCTTCGCCGTCGCTGCGGCGGTTTGCCGATTCTTGAGCGGATGGCGGGCGCCCGTCGACTTTCCGGTCGAATTCGATGTTACCCCCGATTGGCGCGTCTTCCTGTTCGCAGGCATGGTTTCAGTCCTGACGGGTATTTTGTTCAGCTTAGGACCGGCGGTCCAGATGTCGAGGGTCGATCTCAATAGTGTGCTTAAAGGCGGTACTGTTTTTCGGCCGAGATGGGGCGTCGGCTTTCGAGACTTTCTCGTGGCCGCCGAGATTGCCCTATGTTTTGTTTTGGTTTTTGGTTCGCTCCTCTCGATCCAAGGATTACGGAACGCTCTTAGCATGCCGCTTGGGTTCAATCCCGAGGACGTCACCACGCTGGCGTTCGATGTAGGACCGCCTTCGTATAACGAGGCTCAGGGCAGAGCCTTTCAGGAGGCGATTCTGAAGAAGGTCGAGGCGTTGCCAGGGGTAATCTCGGCGGCTTATGCGAACTCTCTTCCTTTGAGCATCGATCAATCAACCACCGGAGTTCAAAGCGACGGGCAAGCCATCGCGCGGGGTCGCGAAGCGAAGAGCGCGAACTACTATCAGATATCTCCCGGATTGCTGGAAACGCTGCGCATTTCCCTTCTCAACGGCAGGGACTTTAGCGAACACGATAGCGCGCATGCTCCCCAAATTGCCATCGTTAATCAAACCTTCGCGGAGAAGATCATGCACACGGACAATCCCGTCGGCAAGACATTTCGTTTTGGCTTGGCCGGCGGCCCGCGAATTGTAGTGGCCGGTCTCGTGGCTGACGGCAAGTATGTTAGCCTCACGGAACGGCCGACTCCGGTCGTCTTTTGGCCGATTGAGCAGCAGTACAACTCAACGACAACATTGGTGGTCCGTTCCCACCTGCCATCGTCCGAGATTGTGAATGATGTCCGGCGACTGATCGCATCGATGGACAGTCGCTTGCCGGTCTATGGCGCGGGAAGTCTGGACGACATGCTCGGTTTTGCGCTATTTCCAATGCACGCGGCCGCGGTTGCGCTGAGTGCGTTCGGTCTTCTCGCGCTGGCCCTCGCGATAACCGGCATTAACGGATTGGTGTCCTATGCGATGTCGCGTCGAACCAAAGAGATCGGCATCCGGATATCCGTCGGTGCCAGCAGTTTCGAAATAGGGCGATTTCTGCTGACGAAACTCGCGGTCTTCGTGCTTATCGGGCTCGCTGTTGGCCTGCTGTTGGCGTTAGCGGCTGGCCAGGCGCTTCACAGCGTGGTCTACGGGGCTTCGCCCAAAGATCCCGCTTTGTTCTGCTCGGTTCTTTCATTCCTGTTGGCGGCCGCGGCCCTCGCGTGCTGGAGACCGACGGCGCGCGCTTTACGTGTTGATCCCGTCCGAGCCCTTCGCTACGAATGAACTAAGCGACAATTCGGACGCGCTTGTTTCGTGAGCTGTGTCCGAGAGTCACTTCGACATTGCGCTTTGGGACCTTGAAATAGGCCGCAAGCACGGCGCAGACTTCGTCATTCGCTTTCCCCTTCTCGGGCGCTGCGGTGACTTTAACCCTAATCGCGCCGTTCGGCATCACGCCGGAGACCTCGCTCGTCTGGGATCGGGGAATCACTTTGAGGTCAACCACGAGGGATCCTTCGCGGGAGAGCTTGGCGTGCAAGAATTCAAGGGAAGCTTTAGCCATTGATTCAATAATTTAACGACTGCAGAGCCACCCTGTGCCCCAAGATGGCCGGGTTTATTCGAAGAGTGTGAGAGCCTATTTCAGTGTTCTTGATTATCTTGGAAGTACCGAAGCATTGGTGTGAATGTCAATGAGCCGCTCGACAATAAAGTATCTGATCTTGCTCGCCGTTGCGGTGCTGCTCTTCTACTGGAAAACCTTGCTTACCAACCAATTCACGGCCATTCTTGGCGTGGAGGGCGTCAACCTGACGTACGGCTGGCTCCATTTTTGGGTTCACTCGGTTCGTCAAGGCCATGTGCCGTTATGGGATCCATACGCCTTCGGTGGCCGGCCGTTCAGTGGCGAAATACTTACCTCCACCTTTTTCCCCTTCCAATTAATTTTCGCCCTTTTTCCCTTTACGCGGGACGGCTTGATCTCGCCGCGACTTTACCATGTCGTCTTGGCCCTGACCCACTTATTGGGAACGTATTTCATGTTTGCGCTCCTTCGCGAGCTTCGATGTAGCCGCTTGGCAGCATTTGTCGGCGCGTGCGCTTTCTCTATGGGTGGTCTCATAGTCAGAATGATGTGGCCGCCTTATATCGAAAGTTGCGTCTGGCTACCTGCCATTTTTTTCTTCTTGCTTCGGGCTTTGCGCGCCGGCTCGCGAGAACGCGCTCTCCTTGAAGCCGCGATCAGTGGATTGTGTTTCGGAATGTCAATCCTGATTGGCGGCATGCACTTCTGTATGATGCAGGGAATTTTCGTCGTCACGGCTGTCTTGTTTTACGGCGCATGCGGGCCTTTTGAAGATGTCGATGCCAATCCATCGCGTTCGGTCGAGCACCGTCGCGCCCATTGGAAGAGGTCAGGCATGATTTTGGCAGTTTTTCTCGTCGTCGCTGGCGCTGCCGGTGCCGTTCAGTTGTTGCCCGCTTATCAGTACAGCAAACTTACCGAGCGTTTCATCGATGGGGGGATCTACCCCTCTAGTAAGAAAATTCCCTACCACCGCATGAATCCCGGCATGTGGCCCCAGAGCATTGTTACTGGCCTTATCCCGACGGCATTCGGCGGCAGATTTGGAGGAGGTGAAATCTGGCCGTATTACGTTGGAGCGCTCCCATTCTTTTTGGCGATTGGAGCCATTTGGAGGCGCTGGAGGAATTTGTGGGTTCGATACCTCACTGGCTTGGCAATTGCAGCCTTTGCCTATTCGCTCGGTGAGTTTTCAGCTCTTAACGGCGTCCTTTATGCCGTGGTTCCCTTTTTATGGGCCGCCCGTTCACCTAGCCGATTTTTGTACCTCGTTTCGTTTTCGCTAGCTGTATTAGCTGCATTCGGCTTGGACACCCTGACCGACAGGAATATTCTGGAGAGTTCTTGGGCGCCGGCCGAACGTATCCTGAAATGGGTAGCGATCGTTTGTGCGGCGTCCCTTTTCGTACCCGGTGTCTTCGAACAAATCACGATCGGAATCTGGAACGCTCTTTCCTTGTTGCTGATTCTAGGCGCGTGCGGATGCTTTGCCTACCTGATCCACCATCCGGCGGGCCCGTGGGTGCGAGTACTGGTGGCGATGTTCGTTCTTTTCGACTTACAGTCGTTCAGCTGGCTTGAGAGGGATAAGTCGGAAAGTAGCAAACCAGCAGGCCAACTGGAACAGATGATCACCCTTGGACCTGTTGCAAAGTTCATCAAAGCGCAGCCAGGACTCTACCGTACCCGTATTGGCGTTTCGCCCGAGCCGAACTTTGGCGATGTCTATAGCGTCCAAACGATTTGGGGAGGCACAGCGACTCTGCTTACTGAGTTATCGCATATGGGACTGAGGGCAGATTTGTTGAACATCCGCTACGTAGTTAAGCCCGCATCAACGTCAGACCCCGGCGCAGTCTATCAGGACGCCCACTGGAAGGTCTACTTGAACCCTAATGCCTATCCACGCGCTTGGATTGTTCACCACAGTAGGCGTGAGCCGTCGCAGGACGCGATTTTTCAACACCTCGATGATCCCGGCGTCAACCTCCACCAAACAGCTTTCATTGAAAAGCCGCTGCCAGAGAGCCTCGATCCGAACCCCGACGGAGGCGACACGGTGCAGTTCCGCTCCTACGCGGCGGACCGCCTGGAGATGGAGGTCGATTCCGGTAGCGAGGGATTGCTGGTGCTAAGCGAGATGTATTATCCCGGTTGGCACGCCACGCTGAACGGCAAGCCGGTCAAGATTCTCCAGGTGGACGGCGCGTTTCGCGGGATTATGGTCCCCCGGGGACGGAATCGAATTGAAATGCAGTTCCTTCCGCTCACCACGTATGGCGGTGGTGTTTTAAGTCTGCTCGCGTTTCTAGGCGTTTCGGTGGGTGTCTTCGTTGCTTGGCGCCGAGGCGTTTGGCGGATTTCGGATCCAGCAGCGGATCTTAAGCCGGATGCTGCCAGAATCTCCTAACCGGGAAGCCTTGTGGACCAAAGAGGCCGAGAACGGTCGATTTTTTTATATTCGAGCCTGTCGACCAGCGGATCAACTATGCCCGATAATTGAGCCGTAACCGATATCGGGGCGGGTTCCGGTAATGGGCATTCGTTTGTCGCGCGAGCCTTGCCACTAGATTTGCATCACACCGCCTGTTCCAGTGCTTCGCGCATCATATCGCGAGGAGCAGTCTCGCCCGTGAAGATTTGGAACTGACAAGCGGCCTGTTCAAGCAGCATCTCCGAGCCGTATATAATTTCGCAGCCCTGGTCCTTGGCGCGACGCAGCAGCAGAGTCTCGCGCGGGTTGTAGACCATGTCGAAGACCAGGCTAGCCGGGATGCGGTCGTCAAACAGGCAGGCATCGGGATGAGGGTTCATTCCCACCGGAGTGGCATGCACCAGGGCATCGAAGTCCGCGGCCGAAGCGGCGGCGAGCGGCATGGCTTCGGCTTTAACAGCCGTGGCAAGCGCCTGGGAGGATTTGAGATTCCGTCCGGTGATAGTGACGTTGGCTCCGGCGTCGGCCAAGGCGAAGGCCGCGGCCCGGGCGGCGCCACCATAGCCGGCGATCAGGATGGAGCGATGAGGCAGGCGGAGACGCCGGCGAAGTGGCTCCAGAACGCCAGCGGCATCGGTATTGGTTCCTCGCCATTTGCCGGCCTTTCTCCAGACCGTATTGACGGCCCCTATGCGTTTGGCAAGCGGTTCAACGACGTCAAGATACCGTCCAATGCGCTGCTTATGCGGAATGGTCACACTGAACCCGGATACCGGAAGACCGGCAGCCAGCACCATCCAGTCCCGCAACTGTGGCGGCGCAACACGGAAGGGCAGATAGACGGCGTCGATACGGCGCGAATGCAAGGCGCGGTTGTGAATGGAGGGCGATTTGGAATGGGCAACGGGATCGGCGATCACGCCGAAAATCCGCGTATGCGGGCCCAACTTGTCGGCGCGGTAGAGCGTCCGCAACAAGGGTGCGGGGAGTTGTCCGGGAGCGGTTCCGTTCGCATCCATCGGCGCGGCATAGGTGAATAGGGAGCCCATGGCCGGGGAAAGAATGCGGCTGGCAGCGCCGATTTCCGACATGGCCATCGCGATCAGCGGCGCATCATGGGGTTGGCGGAGGAAGTCGAGGAGACGCAGGTTGTCGCTAGGCTTGCGGGCGGTGACGGCAATCTTGAAAGCGTCGGCTGGAACGCGCCGAAGCCGATTGAAGACGGGTTGGAGTGCTGGAGTCTTCTCAAAATCGTGATAGGAAATGATGAGTGGAGCGATCGTGCGCAGAGCGGCAGCGGCCGCCTTGGACGGTTCGGCTGCCTCCACTTCGAGATCCATGACCGCGGCGCCGGCTTGCCCGGCATCGCCGAGAATTTCTATCTGGCGTTCCGCCGAGCCGGCGAAGTGACCGTGGTATCGCTGATGCCGGCAAGTTGCCAGGATCTGCAGATCAGGATAAGTTTCCCGTAGATCCCGCAGCAGAGTAACGCCTCTGGCTGGATCGGGCAGATAATCGAGGCGGAATTCGAGGAACGCCCCGCCGTCTTTGTATTCATGCTGAGCCGCCAGACTCAATTCCTCGGGCGTGGAACACCCGAGAGCAATACAGATTCTAGGTAGTGAATGAGGGAGCGCGGCCATGAGAGGGTCGTGCCCGACAGGATAGCAGTTCCACTAGGCGTTTGGACGGGAGTTCAGGTTGCGCGAGGCAAGTTCTGCGAGCGAGGCTCGTCGTGAGCGCAGTTCGTGCAAATTGGCGACTTCCATCGTCAATTCCGGTCCGGTTAGGTGCGCCATCGCCACACGATCTCCGTAGTCGCCCACAACGCTCTCGAGCGTCTCCATCGCCGCCTCGCGCGAGGGGTAGGGAACGCTCTCCCAGCTCGCATCCAGAAGCACTGTTAATGTCCAATGGTTTGGACTCCTGTCAGTCATCTCTACCTCTAGTCAATTGAGTTCATAGGATCCATGACAGGCTCCTACCTATCGATGTGAAGCGAGCCCAGATAAGGCCACAAGTCCCACCCGTTTCGAGTCAGTCGCTAAAGGCGACCCCTAAGATGAGAGTCCTTTGGCCGGGAAGTAATTCTTAATGAATCACGTTTATAATCGCAACTTTCGAACGGGAAGTCAGTACCGCCAGTGATTTTGCGAGCAATTTGGACACTAATAGTTCTATTACCGTGGAATTAGCGCCGCCTCGTGGTGGTGGCGTTCAGTTGCCGGAGCTGATCCTGGGCATTACGAGCGGCGTTGGTGCCTTTATAGTTGGCGATGAGGTCGCGGAATTCCTGGACGGCGCGTGTACGCTGGCCGTTCTTGAGCAGGGCGCGGCCCTTCATGTAGTGAGCGTCCGGCGTCTTGGGCCCCGCGGGGTATCGTTCGAGGACGGCGTCAAATGCCTTAATGGCATCGTTGTAATTGCCCTGGTTAAACTCGATTTCGCCGATATAGTACTGGGCGTTGGGGGCTAGCGCGGCATTGGGGAAATAGGTAAGGAAGTCCTGGAATTCCTTAAGAGCCAATTCATTATTGCCCGTTTCGAGGTCGCGGACTGCCGTGGTAAACGATTGGTCTGCGCTCATATTGGGCGGCGGCGTGGGAGCGCCCGATTGGCTGTTCGGCGGAGTGGCGCCTGGTTGGTCGGTCGATCCGGCAGGCGGCGGCGCTTGCGGCGGATTTTGCTGAATCTGGATAGTCCGTTGAACGTCGCTCAGTTTGGTGTCGAGTTTGTCGAGGCGTGCCTCCACGTCGGCAAGCGAGTCCTTCAAGGCGCGAACATCCTCGCTAACCCCTTCGACGCGCTGATTCAAATTGGTGACCGGCGCCAACTGCGCTCCGACCGACCGCCCGACCGAGTTGCCCAAATCGTGAAGTTGGGTATTCGTGTCCTTGGTGGTGTCCGACGACACTTGCATCAATGTCTGCAACTGGGCGAACTTTTCGTCCAGCGTGCGTTGAATCGTGTTGATCTTGTCTTGCAATAGTTCAACATCTCGTTGTAATTCGACAATTTCTTTGCTCGCTCCCAGGCAAACGGTAGAGCAGACGAGCGCCAGCGCGGCCACGCGTAAAACTTTCATAATCCTATCCTCACAAAAATGGCGACGGAGTCCGGCCGTCGCGCTTCCAAACTAGTCTCTAGTGTAACGGTCATGCTGGGTCAATGCGCGGGCTAAAGTAGAAGAGAGCGACGGCGGGAATACGGTAAACTCTATTTCGGCTATTCTACTCGATCCAAGGCAGTCGATTGCATGCCACGACTTACAGCGAAAACCTCCACGATTTTCATCGCAACAAAGAAGGAAACCCGGGTCTACCGCTCGGTAGCCGAGGTTCCGGCGCGGCTACGGCGCCGCTTGCACCAGTCGACTAGCGGGATGAACTCGGCAACGATTTTGATTGCCGACCGGCGGGGACGGGAAGAATTGGTGCGGGCGCTGCAAGGTTTGCCGAGCGATGTGCAGTCGCGGTTGGCGGAGAACATCAGGACGCGGCAACGCCGGGCCTATCCTCCACGGCACAGGCGGGTGACGCTGCGCATGTGGCTGGAGATTCTGTTGCCGGTACTGGTTGGAATTTCGTTGTGGCTGCTTATCGACTCGCGTTTTTTGGCCTCGCTGTAACGAAGTTTTCCTAAAGTTTGCCGTATGGGAACCGATATGTCCGTGCATGAGTACCGAACCTGCGCGCGCACCAAAAACCTGCACTGTCCTTATGCCTTCGAATCCGGCGGGAGAGCGCCGAGAAATTCCGGCGCTGTTTGAATCCTTCAGCGCGCGCCGGCTCACGATTCGCGCCGGCGAGGCGCTGGCGGCCTCGAGCGCGATTAGCGTTCGGTGCGGGGACGCCATGTTCCTCGGCGAAGTGGCCGCATGCAAGGGCGATGGCGATGCGCGATGGCTGGTACAAGTCCGCGTCGAGCAGATTCTGAGCGGGTTGGAGGGTCTGATGGCCCTGCGCGCACGTCTGCTGGATGAGCCCGTCCCGCAGCCGGTTAATATGCGTCCCTAGGGCGTCGGCCTGAAGTCGGACGCGAGCAATTGGCTGCGGAATTCGAACCGATCCGTCCGGCCGATCACTATCAACGCCGCGACTCCAAGCCCGAACAGCATTAGCCCAACAAAGAAAGACCAAGGGTGAAAATAAAACTCTATCCGATGTCGGCCGGCATTCAGTACGATGCCTCTGAGCGCGCCGAAGGCGGGATAAATACGTGCGCTGCGGCCGTCGACGGAAGCGTACCAGCCAGGGTAAGCGTGATCGTTTAGGATTACCATCCCGCGGCAGTGCATCGTGGCGTCAATTTTCGAATGGAACCACGATCTCGATATCAGCCGAACGTCGTCGTCATCCCCACAGGTTTCGAGCTGAGGAACAGGCGCCTTGAGGATGGCGGAATTGCTTCAGATCGAACGCCGGGTTCAGTAGCGTGGGTTCAAAATCCTTGTCCTGGGGGACGCTGACCAAGCGATGGACCGCCCAAGTCCGAGGTTGTACATCTGGATTTCGATAAATGTTCACCCCCGTCGATCGTGACGAGTACACAAGTACTTGTCTGGGGTCGAACGGCTTCTTTGCGACGTAGTAATTGACGCCATATAACTGTTGGGTGCGGTAGTTCCACGGTCCGAGCCTGAAATACTGGGCGAGCGCCGTTCCTTCGTGACCCGACATGTCCTCCAATAAAAAGCTATCTCCAAGGCTTTCGGGCACATCCGAGGAGCTATCGATCCGTTCCACAGGCTGCGTCTTTAGGAAAGCCCCCAATTCCCGCCGATCGTATATAGGCTGAACTAAACGAGAAGCAGCGGGTGACCCCACTAGGACGAAATGAGCCTGGCTGGTGTGGCCCGAGACGTCGCCATGCTCCACAAAAACCAGGGCGATCAGGACTCCACCGAACCCGGCCACCCCCAGAATTCTTTTCTTATCGGCCAGAAAGAGCGCCGCCAAGAGCATGGCAATGAGTCCGGAGAGCGCGTATTGATGAACTATGGTTTGCCTTGTGGCGTCGGTGCTCAGACCCCACAGGGCGGCGGCCAGGAAAATCACGGCGCCCGATCGGAACAAGATGCGGATCAGAACGACTTGAGCATGCTGGTAAGCACCGCGCTGGCGTAAGAAATGATCCAGGCCGATTGCGGCCAAACAGCTCCCGCCGATCTGAAGCAGAAAGAACCAATACGCAGGCTCACGCAGCTTCTCCATCATAGGAACAACCGTGTACAGCATTCCGTAGAGATGGTTGTACTCTGCCAGCGGAAGAAGAGCGCCGGCGACGGATACGATAGCTAGGAAACGGATTAAGCGGGACGAGGACCAATGCAGCATCGCCAGCGCAACAAAAGTCAGCGCGACAATTCCGAGGAATTCCGTCCCGTTGTCGGCAAGATTCAGATTGCCCGGAAGTGCGATCCCAAGTAGATGCTCAGGCTCGACTGCAGCTGCCAAATGAGCCGCGATGGGTACACGCGCCGATCCCTGAATCGGCTCCGCCAAGCCGACCCAACGCTCGACGTACGGCGCCATCTCGAGGGACGGCAGTATTTGGGGAGCGCTTATGCAGGCCAATATTCCGCAGAACACTACTAATCTAAGTAACCCAGCGCGCCACCGGCGTTCCAGGCACATAGCGGCAATCAGCGTGGCAATGGAAGCGAATGAGACGACGAGCGGAACATGATGCGTTCCACTAAACCAAGCGATCCCCGCGATGGCGCCGGCGATCCCAGTATTTAACAGCGAGCGCCGCCCGGTAAAGGCGCGGTACAGAAATAGAAACACGAGCGGAGGATAGATGGTCTCGATAATGGTTTCGGGCCACACCGTGGTTCCTGTTACGCCGCTAATCGCGTAGAGAAAGCCGCCAAAGACACAAGCGATGGGTAAGAGCCCCAACTCCCTAAGAAGGAAATACGCTGCCAGGCTCGCAAAACATCGCAGCACAACAAAGTATGGGTCGAAAAATTTAAAATCAGGTGCCCGTGCTTAAGAGGCAGCAGCAGGAAAAGAGTGCTAAATGGATCCAGAAGATGGGGATTCATTTGCGCCAGCATTGGCCGGCCAGCAACGGCATATGGATCCCAGATAGGAAAGATTCCATGCCGCAAAGCCTTCGCCCGAAGCTCCATGTCCGGAATCTCCATCCAGGTGATGTCGGGTGAATTGTCTACGAACGTGAAAGCGCCCGAAAGTACCGGCCAGTGAAATAAGGTAATGAGGACCACCAACAGCATCAGCGGAACTAGTTGCTTTTTCCGAAAACCCTCCTTGCCAGGAGCAGAGACGGGCACTTCGGTGTTTTCTAAGGGCGTGAGATCTGAAACCGGCATGGGTAAGAATTGACCCTTCTCAATTAGCTTAGCGAGTTCTTTTTTCCGAGCCACGAACTCTTAAGAATTGCGGAAGCAGTAGGGCAGTTTGTTTACGCGCAGCGGAGCGCTTGCAAGTATCATTCTGCGGGAAAATGGGGACATGAGAGCTGTTGTGCCTCCATCTACACCTGCTGTGGCCCGAGAGAACATCGAGACCATCGTCCGCCTCGAGGAACAGGCCCAGAATCGGCGATCTGCCGCGGACCGGATTGCCGATGCCATTGCAAATTTCGTCGGAAGCGTCTCGTTTGTGGTGGTCCATATTGTATGGTTCGGGATTTGGGTAATCATTAATGCCGGCCTGTTCGCAATTGTGGCCAAATTCGATCCTTATCCATTTGCGCTCCTCTGCATGCTGGTTTCACTCGAGGGAGTTCTGCTGTCGACATTCGTGCTGATTAAGCAAAATCACATGAGTCAGCGTGCAGATCAGCGGGCGCACCTGGATCTGCAAATCAACCTTCTGACCGAGAAGGAAGTGACCAAGATGCTGCAAATGCAACGATTGATTTGCGATCGGCTCGGAATCAAAGACGTGGGCGGGGACCCGGAGGCGCTTGAATTGAGCGCGAATACGGCGGTCGATAATCTGGCGCGGGAACTCGACGAAAGACTGCCGGCTGCGGAATAAGCCTTCAATGCGTTAGAGTGCGTCCCGTCGGCATTAGCCATGCGACGGCAGCCACCCACGCGAAATTTCGATGTTTCAGAAGAGACTAGGGTATTTAGTCTGCAATAAATACCCTGCAGGCCGTATTCCCGAACCCGCGTACACCGCTTATGATTTTTTAGAGGAGGAGGTCCGACCCGACGCTTTGCGCAAGGCGCTACCCCCCGACATCTCACCCCGAGATGGCGTCTTGCCGCCTCCTCTTCTTTTTGCCTTTCTTGGGACGGTCATGTGACAGGTCTTAATAAGTGCGTTTGGACTGTAAGACCCCGGTGATCGATATCTTCGAGATCGTCTATGATGTTGGGGGAAACAGCGGGCGGTATGGGCGTTCCCCTGAATGGTACGTTGGCAGCACTCGGTTTATTGATTCTCGTTCCCGTGGCGTTCGCCGCGACGTCTGAGGATCTGTCGCCCGACACTCTGCTGGTTATCCACACTTTGTTAGCCAATCGAAAGCTGCTCAATCAGCTTTCTCAGTACACGTGCCTTGAGACGATTGACCGCAGTCGACCCGCCACGAAGCGGCACAAGCCCCAGAAGCAAGATGTGATTCAGTTGGACGTGGGAGTCGGAGCGCATCAGGAAATCTACTCTTGGCCAGGCGATAGCTCGTTTTCATCGAAAGATCTGTTTAGCCTGGTCGGACACGGGATGCTCGCGAACGGTCTCTTTGAGTCGTTCGCCGCCAATCTTTTTATAAAGGTGTTGGATACGTGAAAGCGGCCGGCGAAAACATTATCGACGGAAAGAAGGCCCTGCATTTCACTTATACGGTGCCGTTCCTCCAGAGCAAGTGGGAGGTCAACTGGCTCGGTGCACGCGGATCGGTTGGAGAGGCCGGCGAATTCTGGGTCAACGCACCAGACCTTAGTCTGCTGCGGCTGGATGTTGTGGCGACTGACATTCCCCTGGAATTGCCGTTACAGCAGCTGAAAGTGACGATTCATTACAGGCATTTATCGTCCGGTACGGGGCAGGTGCTGGTACCAGAGAGCGCAACACTGACAGCCATCGAGCGCAACGGGACTCTTTATCGGGAGGCTATGGACTTTTCGCACTGCCGTGTATTCGAAGCGGAGTCGAACTTGTCCGCGACGAGTGCTGAGTCTGAAGATTTGACGAAGGCGATGAGTCGTTATGAAGCAGAATAAGGAGGTTATCCCTGGAGGAGTGGTACTCGGTATGAGCTTGGAGACGCCATTGCGCGCCGATAAGACGGTCGTAGGCGATCGTGTCGACGCAGTCTTGGACGCACCCGTCAGGACTCCAATGGATGAAACGATTCCGAAAGGTGCAACGCTCAAAGGGCGCGTCCGCGAATTTGAGAGGTTAGACGACCCTCCGAATACTTTCATGGTCGGGTTGGAGTTCGATGAACTTACTTGGCCCGGCCATTCCGCCACGTTCTTCGCCAGCCTTCTCTCGTTACGGTTGGCGCCGGGAGTGACGCCGGTGCTCTCGAACAGACGAGAGGCTAGAGCGACTTTCGGAGCTTTCCAAGGCAGCCGAAGCGTTATTGAATACACGAGCCCGATTGCCATTCCGGGAGTCGCCTCTTTTTACTTACAGGGCCCCGGAGCAACCTTACCAAAGGGCTTTCGGATGCTTTGGCGAACGGAAGATGTGGCGCATCACTGATCTTCAAGAGTTGTTGCGCGAATTCTCAAACGTCCGCGCGCCAGACGATCCTACCGCCGACGATTGTTGCCAATGGGCCGCCGTTGAACGTGTGGCCGTTGAAAGGCGTGTTACGGCTTTTCGAAGCTGAGCTATTGACGTCGTATGTCCATTGGTGGGTAAGGCCGAAGATCGTTACGTCCGCGACAGTGCCCGGTTTCAGCGTTCCACGGTCCAGGGACAAAATGCGAGCTGGATTCGCAGTGAACAGCCGGACCAGATGCGGGAGAGTGATGCGGCCATTGTGATAGAGGCGTTCGAGCGATAGGCCGAGGGCGGTTTCAAGACCGATGATGCCGAAGGGACAGCGCTCAAACTCCTGCATCTTTTCATCACCCGGATGCGGGGCGTGGTCGGTAGCAATAGCGTCCACCGCGCCGTCGATGAGGCCCTGGGCAACTGCGCTTACATCGGAGGGCTCACGAAGCGGGGGCTTCATTTTGTAGTTGCCATCATATGGGAGCATCTCCGAATCGGCAAGCGCGAAGTGATGGGGCGTGGCTTCAGACGATACGGGCAAACCGCGGCGCTTGGCAAAACCGACCATCTCGACCGAATACTTCGATGAAATATGCGCGACATGATACCGGACGCCGGTGACCTCGGCGAGGATGATGTCGCGCGCGACCATGACGTCTTCGGAACTACGCGGGATGCCGCGCAAACCCAACCGAGTCGATTCCACACCTTCATGCATGTCGCCGCCGGCGCTCAGGTGCAAATCTTCGCAGTGCTCAATCAATGGGAGATCGAGGGAACGCGCGAATTCCATAGCGCGGCGCACCACGCGCGCATTCATTACAGGCCGCCCGTCGTCGGAGATAGCCACAACGCCCGCTTCCTTCATAGAGGCGATGGACGAAAGCTCTTCGCCGGCGCTGCCTTTGGTGATCGCGCCAATAGAATAGACGTTGACAATAGCAAATTGGCGGGCGCGGTCGGCGATGTAGCGGGTGACGGTGGCATTGTCGTTGACCGGCGATGTATTGGGCATGCAGCAGACGGAAGTGAATCCTCCGGCGGCGGCAGCGTGCGAACCCGTCTCGATCGTCTCCGAATGTTCAAACCCGGGTTCACGCAGGTGAACGTGCATATCGATGAATCCCGGCGTGACAATCCGGTCCGACGCATCGAAGACGTCGCAGCCGGACGCATCAAGGTTGCGCCCGACTTCACGGACGAGGCCGTTTTCGATGGCAACATCCAAAATGCCATCGACGTTCTGAACGGGATCCACAACGCGGCCGTTCTTGATCAACAGAGGCTTCATTTAACGAGCACCCGCTCCAGGACGGCCATGCGCACGGCGATGCCATTTTCAACTTGATTGAGGATGGCCGACCGTTTCGAATCGGCGACTTCGGACGAGATCTCCCGGCCACGGTTGATGGGTCCCGGATGCATGACGATAACGCCGGGTTTGGCGGATTGCATGTGTTCGGGCCGAAGACCATAGAACTGGAAGTATTCGTTGGGGGAGATGGGCGCTTCGTGTTGGCGCTCGAGCTGGACCCGGAGCATCATGATGACGTCGGCGCCTCGGATGGCCTGTTGCATATCGTTGGTGAGTTCGATGCCCGGAGCAATATGCGCGAGTTCGCGCGGCAGCAGTGAAGCAGGTCCACACAGCACCACCGACACGAAGAACTTGGATAACAGGAAGACGTTGGAGCGCGCGACCCGGCTATGCGCGATATCGCCGATGATGGCGACGCGCAGGCCTTCCAGAGCTTTGGGAACGGCCGCGCGGTCGAGCCAATCGAGGATCGTGAGTGCGTCCAGCAGCGCTTGCGTGGGGTGTTCATGCGTGCCGTCTCCGGCATTGACGATCGGGATCGGCAAGTAACGCGAGAGAAAGTGCGGCGCGCCGGAAGCCGAATGGCGCATAACGATGGCATCCGGCCGCATAGCCCCGAGCGTGTTAAGCGTGTCGACGAGCGACTCGCCTTTCGAGACGCTGGAATTCGATCCGGTGATGGAGAGGGTGTCTGCACCGAGGCGTTTCGCGGCGATTTCAAAGCTGGTGCGGGTGCGCGTGGAGGCTTCAAAAAAGAGATTGACTACCGTTCGGCCGCGCAGAATATCGAAGCGTCCGAAAGGCTTACCGGGCGGAGGCTGAAAATTTTTAGCGCGCACCAGGATGGCTTCGATCTCCGGGCGGGCCAGCGACTCGATATCGAGGAGTCCACCGCTCATATGGGCCTTTGCTACTTCGCTTCCTGTTCCGGAGGGTCGGGAACTCTTTCGACGAGCATAACCTTTTCCAGTCCGTCGATTTCGTTGAACTTTACTTCGATGATCTCGTTGTCGCTGGTTTGAACCATCCGGCCAATATAACGAGCTTCGATGGGAAGCTCTCTGTGGCCGCGGTCGATGAGAACGAGCAACTGAACCCGCGCGGGGCGGCCGTGATCGAACAACGCGTCGAGTGCGGCGCGAATCGTACGGCCTGTATAGAGAACATCGTCCATGAGCACGACGTCTTTGCCGGTGACCGGGAAGCCGATCTGCTTCGCTTTGACGAAAGGTAGGTCGGAGACGGTGCTGAGGTCGTCGCGATACAGATTGATGTCCAGGTTTCCTGTTGGAACGTGGCGCTTTTCGAGGCTCTCAATTTTCGCCGCAATGCGCTCGGCCAGAGGGACGCCGCGGCGTTTGATGCCGACGAAGGCAAGTTGATCGAGATCGGCGGTCTTCTCTAGAATTTCGTGGGCGAGACGGACCAGTGTGCGGTCGATCTCGGAGGCGCTCATGAGTTGCTTTTTTTCGCGGACGGTGGGCATGAATCCTCAGTGCAGCGTAACACGTGAGGGCGGCCGTGGGACATTACTGGTTAAGACGGCCGCGGATCTTGCGGGCCAGCTTTTCGATGTCCTCGGTTTTCTTGACGGACGCGACAGGGACGACATAGTCTCCGGCTTTGACCAGTTGTTCTTTTAGTTGCTTGGCCAGAGCGATCAGTTGGTCGGCGTCTTTGAGCGCGGCCTCGTGTTCTTGTTTGGCGATTGCATTATTTTGCGACTTGCCATCGGGCAGCCTTTTCTCATCTTCCTCGCCGGGCAGCTTCGGCGCAGGCGGAAATGTACCCGGCGGCGGCTCCTGAGGATCCTGGGCGGCGGACATAACGGCGGAGGTGAGAATCGCCGCCATGGCCGCTCTGCGGTGTAGCGCCATACGGTTGTTATGATAAGCCACTTATGATCAAGCCGGATAGGATTGTTTCGAGATGGATGTAGGGATCGCGGTTGTCGGCACTGGCAACGTTGGGATGGGGACGTTGCAGATTCTGTCGGAGAATCGCAAGTCGATTGAAGAGAAGCTCGGGTTTCCGATCTGCGTGAAGGCCGTTTGCAGCCGGGGGATACACGGCATGGCGTTGCCGGAGTTCGCGTATCCGGTGGCACGGACGGCCGACTGGCGCGAAGTAGTGGCCAATCCGGATGTGGACATTGTGGTGGAAGCAATCGGCGGCATAGGCAGCGCGGCGCAATTGGTGGAGAGTGCGTTGCGCGGCCGAAAGTCTGTGGTGACCGCCAATAAGGAACTAATGGCGCTCCGCGGGGCCGATCTTTGGGCGCTGGCGAATCAAAATGGTGTGAACCTGGCCATGGAGGCGAGCGTAGCGGGCGGCATTCCAATCCTGTCGGTGCTGCGCGAAGGCATCTCCGGCGATCGCGTGCGCGCGCTGTATGGCATTCTGAACGGTACCAGCAACTTCATTCTTACCGAGATTGAGAAAAGCAATGCCGCCTTCGATTCCGTGCTGGGGGAGGCGCAACGGCTGGGATATGCGGAGGCCGATCCATCCGCGGACGTCGACGGATTGGACGCACGTTCGAAGCTGGCCATTTTGGCGGCGTTGGCCTTCGGCGAGAAATTGATGCCGTCCGATATTTTCACGGAGGGCATCCGGCAGTTGATGCCGGTGGACTTCGAATATGCGCATCAATTGAAACACACGATTCGACTGCTTTGTTCGGCGCGGCAGAGCGACCAGGGGATGTGGCTGTCGGTGCGTCCGAGTTTGATACCGCAATCGGCGATTTTGGCGCAGGTCAAAGGGGCATACAACGCGATTTGGATTCGCGGCACGTACGGTGAAGACACGTTTTATTACGGCCGCGGGGCCGGACCAAAACCGACGGGGGTCGCGGTGGTGAGCGACCTGATGCGCGTGGCGCGCGAGATTCGCTTTGGCAGCCCCGATCGCGTGAGCCCTTTTGCCCATGAGCGTCTAGGAGTGTATCGGCCGTTGCCGATCGCGACCATCGAATCGCGCTTCTATTTGCGATTCCGGGTAGAAGATAAAGCTGGAATCATAGCGACGCTGGCGACCATTCTCGCCAACCACAAGATTGGCCTGGACGCTGTGCTGCAACTTCCGGCAGAGAACTGGCGGGACCTGCCATTCGTTATCACTACTGAGCCGGCGAAGGAGCAGGCGATTCGCGACGCAATGGCCGAGGTGAGAGCCTTGGATTTCTTGATTGAGCCGCCGCTGGCGATGCCGATGGAAAAGGGTTTTTGAGGAGTGTGGCCCTAACCGGCGCTTAACCGGATCTGGGCTGCTCGCGCAAGTTCGCACCAGCGCTCGGCTGTCATGCCCCAATTGCAGTGTTCATATGCAGGCGGTGTGGCCTGCCAAGCTGCGGTTTCCAGCGTTCGGGCTTCCCCGGCCGCCCCAACCGGCAGTCGAAAGCGTATCCAGAATCTTCGATTTGGAAGACCGCGTTCCGATGGATGCATTATCTTACCGCCTCTCGGCACTGTGCCCGCGAACGGAAAGCGAGAAGGCCACTGTATAATGTAGGGACGCCGACCACATCGCGCTGAAATCAAGCATGTTACGAACGGAGAGGTGGCTGAGTGGTCGAAAGCAGCGGTTTGCTAAACCGTCGTAGGGTCAAAAGCTCTACCGGGGGTTCGAATCCCCCCCTCTCCGCCAGTTTGTTTCGAATAGCGCTATCGAACGCCCGCGCAGCCAAGCGTCCCCGCCGCCGCTTCCTCTAGAACGGATAGCAACAAATCCATCTGGATCGGCTTAGCCAAATGTCGATCCATACCTGCCGCAAGACAGAGTTCCTTGTCGCGCTCCATTGCGTGCGCAGTCAAAGCAATGATAGGCATGTGCCTGTCGCCCGAAGATTCGACTTGCCTTATTACTTTCGTGGCTTCGAGCCCGTCCATCTCAGGCATTTGGATATCCATCAATATGCAATCGAATTCCCAATTCGATTGTTCGAGAATCCGGATCGCCTCGCGGCCGTTGTTTGCGACGGTAACGTTGTGGCCTTGCTTCTGCAGGAGTCGCGTCGCCAGGCGCTGGTTTACGAGGTTATCTTCCGCGATCAGGATTCGAAGGGCCTGTTCGCGGGCGGCCGGTTTTGGCCCCACATCCGCCACATCACTGACGGCAATGGGAGTACGTTGAGGGGCGGCTTCGTTGGTCGATTCGGGGATTTCGAAGCTGGCCGTGAAATAGAACCGGCTTCCTTGTCCCACTTCGCTTTCCACCCAGATCTTTCCATTCATCAAAGTGACGAGTTGCGAGCAAATTGCCAAGCCTAAACCTGTTCCGCCAAATTCACGCGTAGAGGACCCATCCACTTGAGTAAAAGCGTCGAAGATTGATTGCTGCTTCTCTTTGGGAATTCCAATGCCTGTGTCGCTTACGCAGAATCTCAGACATATATTCGCGCCCGACTGGTGCACCGTGTGCAGGTCGATGTCGACGCCACCGCGCGACGTGAATTTAACGGCATTTCCGACCAAATTGAGGAGAATCTGTCGCAAACGCGAGGCATCGCCGACAAGAGTTTCGGGTACCGCCGAATCGACGGAATGTCGTAGATACAGTGCCTTTCCGGCCGCTTTGACGGAAAGCGACGCCAATGTTTGATCGAGACATTGTGGCGCGTTGAAGGGAAGCTTTTGAAGGTTGAGCTTGCCTGCTTCGGCCTTAGAAAAATCGAGTATGTCATCGATAATCGTGAGCAATGAGTTTGCTGAGAAGCCTACGGTATCGAGATACTCCTTTCGCTCGGCGTCCCCTTCAGTCGCAAGCGCAAGCTGGGTCATTCCGATGATGCCATTCATCGGCGTACGAAGTTCGTGGCTCATGTTGGCCAGGAATTCGCTCTTGGCTCGGTTTGCGGCCTCCGCCGCGTCCTTGAGGTGTACTAACTCGATGGTGCGTTCACGGACTCGCTGTTCGAGTTCATCGTTCGACCGGCGAAGCACCTGTTCAGCCTCTTTTCGCTCGGTGATTTCTTCGACAATGCCGACAATTCGATTCAGACGGCCCGATTCATCGGTAACGGGGAACGCCCGGTCCCAGAGCCAGCGAGAGCGCTCGCCCGCCAAGATTCTGTATTCGCGTTCGAACCGCTCGCCGCTCCGTTGCCGTAGGCGTAGATCCCGAACGATTGCGCGGTCATCCGGATGGATTGGATTAAACCAAGTCTCCGGATCTTGAAGAACTGTGTCCGCGGAAACGCCGAATAGCTCGTCGAATGCAGGACTGAGGTACAGAAACTCCCCGCTTTCGGGATCCATCATCCAGAAAACTTCTCGGATATTCTCGGCCAACTGGCGGAATTTCCTTTCGCTTCCGCTCAGTTCCTCTGTCCGCTTCTGAACCAGCCTTTCCAATCGCCTTTGTTGAGCGCGCAGTTGATTCACGCGGATTCGATAGCCCGTCGCAAAAAGCCCGGCTATGGCGAGAACACAAGCGCTGATAAATGTCGAAGTCTGGTAAAAATGGGGCCGCAACCTGAAAGGCACGCTTTCGTCGTCGCGGCTCCATACCCTGTCGGCGTTGCACGCGATAACCCGGAATCGATAATTGCCCGGTGGAATATTGGTATAGAAGGCGGTCCGCCGAGTGCCGGCATCGGTCCAGTCCTTATCGAAACCCTCCAGCATGTACTTGAATCGGATCGCCGCCGGTTCGATAAAGCTTGTCGCCGTATATTGGAATTCGAATTGTCCCTTGCCGGGCGGAAGAGTCAGCGGCTCTTTGCTGGATACTTCCCGCCTGTCCACGACAATTCGTTCTATCAGAACGTGTGGCGCAAGTTGGTTCGTAATCAAGCGTGCCGGGTCTACTATGGTGAGGCCCTTCATCGTGGGAAAGGCCAGTCGTCCATCTCGAAGCCGCCATCCCGCCGGCTGAAATCCGCCGTTGCATTCCTTCCCCCGCATGCCGTCCGCCAAGCCGAACGAATAGTCCGAGATCTCGTGAATTTTGCCCTGCGCGTACGCATTGAGCTGTTCCTTGGCAACCTCGAAAATCCCCCGATTGCTGCTCATCCACAAATTTCCTCGCGAATCGTCGAGAATCCGGAACACGGCGTCGTCGAGCAGCCCGGCTTGTGTCGTAAAGCTAATGAACCTTCCGTTCTTAAATCGATTCAGTCCCCCACCATCCGTTCCGAGCCACAGAGTACCGTCCGGTTCTTCGTCGATCGCCCAAACCACATCGTTCGAGAGCCCATCTTTCTTCGTGTACGCCCGGAATCGCCCGTTCGAGAAACGATTCAGACCGCCCCCGGTTCCTACCCAAAGCGCACCGTCTCGGGGATCTTCGGAGATTGAGAGCACATGTGCGTCGGAAAGACCGTCCCTCGTGCCATAAGTGGCAAATCCATGTCCGTCGAAGTGGCTTAAGCCTTCGCGAGTTCCTACCCATAGATCGCCTTTACTGTCCGTGAAGGTGCATCGGACGAAATCGTTGGGCAATCCATTTTGGGTTGTGTACACGGTGAACCTGCCGTTGCTCAACCTGCTCAGTCCTCTTCGCGTGCCGAACCAGTGGTCTCCGTGTCCGTCCTCGGTAATCGAGAACACCTGATTGTCCGAAAGGCCATCCTGAACCGTGAATGTCTTAATATTGCCGTTCTCAAAGCGATTCACGCCGCCGTCGCTGGTTCCTATCCAAAGGGCGCCTTCCCGATCCTGATACACGCCGAGTGTGATGTCGCTGGAGAGACCCTCCTGCGCGCCATACGTCGTGAACGAAGCATTTCTCAAGCGATTCAGTCCGCCGCCAGCGCTTCCAATCCATAGGCTGCCCTCGCGATCCTCTGTAATGGCCCAAACCTCCTCGCCGGAGAATCCCTCCTTCCGGGTAAAGCGCGAGAATTCGCCATTGCGCAGTCTGTTGACGCCTCCTCCACCCGTTCCCAGCCACAGGGAGCCCGACGAGTCCTTGAACAGTGACCAAATATGGTTGTCAGAAAGGCCATTCTTCGTCGTGTAAGTGGTTATGCCGGTCGGAGTCATATGCACCAGGCCCGCGCCATTTGTTCCAATCCACAAGCTGTCTACTCCGTCGTCGTAGAGCGACCGGATATCATTGCTCGGCAAGCCATTGTTGGCGGTGAGACTTATAAAGCGGCCGTTCACCCGGTGGCTTAAGCCTCCGTGGGTTGCTACCCAGATTCCGCCTTTACGATCTCCGCATACTGAGAAGACCGCATTATCGGCCAAACCATCTTTGGTGGTATAGACAGAGAACTTGCCGCGGCTGAGCCGATTAAGTCCCCCGCCATCGGTCGCGATCCAAAGATCCCCATGCTCATCCTCATACAGTCCCTGCACAGAATCATTTGAAAGGCCATCTCTGGTCGTGAAAGTCTTAAAGACACCTCCGCTTAGCAACACCAAACCGCCTCCGCGTGTGCCCATCCACAGATCGCCTCGGCGATCCACCAGAAGCGCGTCCACTTCATCGCTCTGCAAGCTGGGTGTGTTTCGCTTATCGAAGGTGACAAAGCGTACACCGTCGAAGCGCAATAGGCCTTCTTCGGTTCCGAGCCAAAGATAGCCATCTGGAGATTGTGCAATCGCCAGTACGGAACTTTGTGGTAACCCGCTTTCTGTCGTCCAGACGTCGTGCACATACTGCGTAATCGACTTCGCCGGATCCAGGTCGGCCTCGACGGTCGACGGGAGCAAAAAGGCAGCCGCTGACACGACGAGTAGGGTCAGGATGCCGCGATTGGCGGTCTGTGCGCTTCCTGCGATCATGCGGCTGCGATGCACTGCGTCCTCACCGAATCTATCGGACACTCGACTCGAGAAGTGTAGGGGGGCATAGTACTAAATCCACTTTTCGCGGTTCACGCGCCATTGCGGCGTGCCGATTAGGACTCTATCGGAAAGGAATTAACGAAACTCATGAGAAAGTGTCTTGTACTTGCACTTTTGGCTTTATCTCTTGGCGGGGCCCTTTTTGGAGCCTCGCCTAAAATCTCTCCGGATCTACAGGGCCTGGATCCCAACTCGAATGTCAGGGTGATCGTCCAATACGCATCGCACGCAAGCATGCCCCCGGCACAGAGCGGAGGAGGATTACTTGGCGGTCTCTTGCATCTGGTCGGGGGTCTGGTCAGCGGCGTTGTGAATGTGGTATTCAGCGTCCTCAATGCCGTGGTGTATACCGTTCCGGCTTCGTCGCTGACGACGATGGCGAACGATCCGAACGTTACCTACATTTCTCCAGACCGCCCCCTGACGGGCCAGCTTGACTACTCGGCGGCGGCGGTTAACGCAAGCGCGGCGTGGCACGCCAATATGACCGGCAGCGGTGTGGGCGTTGCGGTGATCGACAGCGGAATCAACAACAGCCCGGATCTCAGCATTCTCGGATTACTGCCCCGCGTCGTTTATACGCAGGACTTTATCGGCGGCAGGGGTACCGATCAATATGGTCACGGCACGCATGTCGCCGGAATTATTGGCGCCAACGGGATCGATTCGGATTGCTTCAGTTGCACCCGCTCATTCGTGGGGATTGCGCCGAACTCGTCGCTCATCAACCTCCGTGTCCTCGATGCGAACGGTCAGGGCTCCGATAGCACAGTGATTCAGGCTATCGAGCGTGCCATCGCATTGAAGAAAACCTACAACATTCGCGTGATCAACCTCTCCTTAGGCCGGCCGATCTACGAGAGCTACAAGCAAGATCCCCTTTGCCAGGCTGTCGAAGCCGCTTGGAAAGCCGGCATTGTGGTCGTGGCCGCCGCGGGTAACGACGGCCGCGATAATTCTGTCGGAACGAACGGCTATGGCACGATCGAATCACCGGGTAACGATCCATACGTAATCACGGTTGGTGCGATGAAGGCGATGGATACTTATTCGCGTACGGATGACCTGGTTGCAAGCTACAGTTCAAAGGGACCATCCGCACTTGACCATGTCGTGAAGCCCGATATCATGGCTCCGGGCAATCATGTAGTCTCCCTGCTTGCGTCGGGTTCAACGCTCGCGAGTGATCCGGCGAACGCCGTTCCTTTGTCATATTACGAATCCAACGCGAGTTCTACCCCGTCTTCAAGATTCATGATGCTGAATGGAACCAGCATGGCGACCCCGGTAGTAAGCGGCGCCGTCGCCGACATGCTCCAGAAGCAGCCAACGCTTACGCCGGACCAGGTGAAGGCCCGTCTTATGAAGACCGCTTATAAGACCTTCCCGACATCCAGCACGGCGGTGGATCCAGTAACCGGTCAAACGTTCGTAAGCCAATACGACATGCTGACGATCGGCGCCGGCTATCTGGATCTTGGCGCGGCGCTGGCCAACAAAGATCTGGCCACTGGGACCGCGATGTCGCCCACAGCCACTTACGATCCGGCGTCAGGAAACGTCTACCTGGTTTACGATCCGTCGTCTACTTGGAACGACACCGATGTTTATTCGGGAGAGGCGGTCGGCGGCACCAGGGGCGCTTGGGGCACACAGACGGTGTGGGGAACCGCCGTCGTCAGCGCCGATAAAGGAGTCTGGGGTTCTCAGGCTGTATGGGGAAGCAGCTCCGTTGCCGGGTTCCAAGCGGTCTGGGGTTCAAAGGGCGTTTGGGGATCGCAAGGCGTTTGGGATAGCTCAACCACTTCGGCAACCAAGGGCGTCTGGGGCTCTGGCAGTTCGACTTCGGATTCCGACGTCAATTACACTGCCCAGTATTAACCAAATTGGGCTAAAAGGACATGTCCCGGGCGCTCGGCTTAACTCGAAGAGCCGAGCGCCCGGGATCGTCTCATTTTATTTCAATGATCGCCAGTGTCCGTGGGCTCAGTGTAATGGGATCGTCTAGCGCATGCGCTTCCGCGGCAGGGAATCGCGAAGCTTCGATCAATTTGTGAATCTGTGCCAAAGAAGGCGATGCCGGACTGCCCATTTCTAGAAACGCCTTCCGCGAGGAAGCGCGATCGGGACTTACCCACTGCATCGTATACTCCTTTGCTTCCGTTCCCCTTACATCTAAGCGAAATGTCTTCGGTGCGCCATCTTCACCGGGCTCTGCATAATTCCAAAGCGCAACGACAATCGAGCCATCACCGGTTTTGGTCACCAGCGCGTCTTCGAGATCCGAATCCAGGCGCTGATGGCCTAACCGATGGAGCAACTCGAATGCGCGGAACGCGGGTTTCGGAATCTCCCGCTCCGCAATCAAACCGTATCCTCCGTAGAACGGAGTCTTCACCACGCCTTGTTCTTCGAAAACGTCAGAGAAACACCAGTAAGACATCATCTCGCTCATTCCATCGGATTCGCGAATGTTGTTCGCCAGCCACGGCCCCATGAAGGCGCTGTCCGTGACCTCCGTCTGGTTCATATACGTGGCGTTGTACTCAGACCAGATGACCGGCGTCGCGGGCGCGGCTGAAGCCTTCACCTGGTCGTGCACTTTTTTCGCTGCCATCGCCACCATATCCTTACGCGCTATCGGCATCTGCCGCCCGAACACGTCCATGGAGGTATCATTCCCATACACATGCGTCGAGACGAAATCGAAGGGTACGTGCTTCTCTGTGCAGTGCGCAATGAACTCCGGAATCCATGCGGCTTGTGCCGTCGCGGGCCCTCCCACCCGCAGAAGAGGGTCCACCTTTTTCACGGCCCGAGCCGTAATGTCGTAAAACGCTAGGTAAGTGGATTGTTTCGGTGCTCCATCCCAGAAATCAATGTTCGGTTCGTTCCAAACTTCGAAATACCAGGACTCCACTTCCGGGCGTCCATACCGCTCTACCAGATGTCTGGTGAATGCTTCCACCAGCGCCGACCACTTGGCAGGATCGTTGGGCGGCGAAGGATAGGGCTTGTACCAGAACGGGTGAAGGGCAGGATTAGCGGCCAGCTCTTTAGGCATGAAGCTTAACTCAACGAATGGCTTGACGCCGTTTGCCAGCAGCCCGTCGTAGGACTGGTCAACATAGGAAAAGTTGTATACCGGGTTGCCGTGCGCATCTTCCGAATAGACACCCATGTCGTGGTCCAACACGGCATGGAAGCGAATGTACTCGAATCCGGTGATCTGCTTGACGCTGCGAAGATCGTCCCGGTAATCGGCGCGCAGACTGAGCACAGCGCGGCCAGAACCGAACATGCGCTCCCAAAAATGCGGAAACGGCCTGCCGGTTGCAGTCGCATCAATCGTAATCGTTTCCACGTCCGCGGGGGCCGACGGAGCGCTGATGCCAAAAGTCGCTAAAGTCGCAACCGCCGCGATACCGCACTTACCGAGTGTCATCGCCCGTTAGAGTATGGAATCGCCGCTTGTGTTGCAGAACGCCTGTGCCGCCTCACGCACCAGCAGGCCCATCTTTGGGTGGCTCGGCTCCATCGCCGGGTTGAGGCCATGTGTGCGCAACGCCTCCGAACATGCCGGCCCAATGGAGCCGAGAAAGGCCTTATGCAGAGCTTTCAGCACCGCGTCTTCCTGGTTCTGCTGGCGCGCCAACTCCAATAGATGGTCCACTTGGGTCGACGTAGTGAAAAGGACTGCGGCAAAGCGCCCTGCCAACAAGCCGGAAAGGGCCTGCTTTAAGGGAGCGGAGTCTTCCGGCAATTTCCATTGATAGACGGGCAGTCTGCTCACCGTGCGGCCCTGCTGGGCCAGCCCATCCAGGAGTTCCACGTTCGCGCGGCCATACTCCTGCACGGCGACCGATTTTTCCGGACGGGCTTCAACCGAGGACAATATTTCTCGCCACGTGTTGGGTTCGGGCACGCTGACCGCGACTGGTACTTTCCACTCCCGCAGCACCGCCATAGGTTTCGGCCCGCGCGCAACCACCGCTAAACGCCGCAGATCCTCGATGAAGCGGGCATCGTCGCCGCGCGATGCGAGGGCCTCCCGCAGAATGCGCGCGCCCACCCCCGTCAGGAAAATCATCATGTCGAATTCGCCCGCCGCTAGGCGCTGCGCGAATGCAAAGGCCTCGTTGTTTTCGGCAAGCGGCACTTCCGTCATGGAAGGCGCCACGAATGGCCGGCCTCCATTAATGCGGATCAGCTCCGCCATCTCGTTCGCCCGCCGGCTCTCCAGCGCCAGAACGTCCGCTTGGCCAAAGGACATACACCACCTAGAGTACGCCCGACGAGTGATCAGGTCTTGGCGCTTGCTTCAGCGCGCATCGTCTCATCCACGAGATCGCCCTTTACCGCCCGCCCTACTTTCTTGAGTAGGCTGATCAGTTCCATGCGTTCGGAGCCCGGCAGCACATCGAGCGCCTGATTCATATCCGCCTCATGCGCGGCGAAGAGCGTTTCAATGGTCTTGCGGCCTTCTTCTGTCAAGTCGACGATTCGCGAACGGCGGTCGGCTGTGTCGTTTTGGCGCGTCACTAAGCCGCGTGATTCCAGACGGCCAACCGCGGTAGTGATAGAACCGCTGGTCAGGTGTACTTTCGCTCCAATGGCATTCACGGCCATCGGCCCTTTGTGCAGCAGCGCTTCCAGGACGGCGAAGTCGGAGAAGCACATCCCGGTATTCTCAATGCTGTGCAACGCCACCTCGCGTAGGGCGTGGTGGGCCTTCATCAATACATTCCAAAGATAGATGCCTGTCGCGTCTCGTTTCTTCATGCCGCTTCAAGTCAAGAGTACAAGACCTTAAGGCATGTATCACCGCCCAGCGCGCATAACGGGCACAAACCGGCCTCTGCGCTTGGATGGCCAAGTCATTCCCATGTGGGAGACGCTCCTTCACATGGCGGATAATCGGGGAATGAGCGATCCTTTGCTCAAAACCTTCCGTACGCCGATCGCGGTTGCGGCGGCCGCCCTCATCTGTTGGAGCGGTCTGTATGCATTTCAACGCCCATTTAAGCAATATCCCGGCATTGAGCACCCGGAAGAGCCTCTTCCGCCCGACTGGAACAAGAAAGCGGAATGGGCGTTCGCTCGCCTGATGTTCCCGCCAGGCCCCAACAACGGTTATGAAGGCCGCGATGCCGATTGGCACCTGGGCTATTCACTATGGACTCAAGACTATCCGCCCGCCGATCGCAATTTCTCCCGCGCGGTGCGCCGCCTTACGCGCATTTCCACACGCAGCGTGGAACAAGCCGTCAATCTCGAAGATGGCGACGAGGTTTATAACTGGCCCTGGGTCTATGCGGTGCAAGTCGGCGAGTGGGGCTTAACCGATGCCGAAGCGAAAGTGCTTCGCGAATACTTGCTTCGCGGCGGCTTCTTCATGGCTGACGATTTCCATGGCTCTTACGAGTGGTCCATGTTCGAGATGCGCATTAAAAAGGTCTTCCCCGACCGGCCCATCGTCGATATTCCCGACAACGACCCTATTTTCCATACCGTGTACGATCTCGACGACCGTTATCAGATCCCCGGCGCCCAGCATGTCTATCAGGGCTGCAAGAATTGCAATGAGGGAGGCCGCGGCGCCCACTGGCGCGCCATACGCGACGACAAAGGGCGCATCATGGTGGCTATCTCGTACAACTCTGACATCGGCGATTCCTGGGAGTATGCCGACGTGCCCGAATATCCTGAAAAATATTCAGCTCTTGGCATCCGCATCGGCGTCAACTATATTGTCTATGCCATGACGCACTAGGCTTCTAAGTAATCGCCCGGCAACGCCCACGCGGAGGCTTGGCGATTTCCTGTCAGTGTTGACCAAGCACCGCTTGGCTGCCGGGCTATTCCGTCGACTTCTCGCCGCCCCAACGCTTTACATCCGGCAGGTCGATATCGAACAGATCCAGTACCCGGCACACCGTTTGGTCGACGATTTCATCCACGCTCGCGGGTTTAGTATAAAAGGCCGGCACCGGCGGCATAATAATCCCGCCCATCTCCGTCACCGTTAGCATATTGCGCAAATGGCCTGCGTGTAAGGGGGTTTCCCTCGGCAACAGCACCAGTCGCCGGCGCTCCTTCAGTACAACATCGGCGGCGCGCGTTAACAGAGTGCTGCTCACGCCGGTCGCAATCTCCGCCAGGGTCCGCATCGAACACGGCGCGATAATCATTCCCATCGTCTTGAACGATCCGCTCGCCACCGCTGCTGAAACGTCGCCGATCCGGTAGTTCACGTCCGCCAGAGCTTTCAACTCTCCGGTCGAGAGGCTCGTTTCAAGCGTCCGCGTCATCTCCCCGGCGCGCGAAACCACCAGATGGCTCTCGATCCCGGCTTGGCGCAAACGCCGCAAAAGCTGTATCGCGTAAACAGTTCCGGTCGCGCCACTGATGCCGACAACAATTCGTTTCCGCGCACTATCGGGGAATTGGCTCACTCGTTTTCGGATGCCTCGGTCCGTTCCCAGTATCGAGTATTCAACCTCGAACCGCATGGATATGCTTTCATGGGAGTTGATCAGCGACAAGTCATCGGTGCCGCAGGCGCGTCAAGCGCCGGAACTTCGCTTCATCTTCCTGCTGTTGGGAATCGTCGCGCTCTGCCTTGTTCCGCGGCTTATACTCACCTTCAAACAATTCATCTCCTACGATGGTTGGTGGCACATCATGGTCGCCCGAACGGGGAACTGGCGCGCCACTTTTGAGGACATCCGGGACAACGCCCACCCGCCGCTCTTCTATATTCTGTTGCACTACCTTGTGAACCTGGGGCATTCCCGGTTCATTTATCGTCTCGGCGTGGTCGTCCCCGGACTCGCAGCCATCTTCTACGTCGGCCTCATCGCATCGAAACTCTACGCCAGCCGTACCCTCGCCATTCTCGCCGCTGCGGCCTTCGGCTTTTCGATGACTATGATCGAAATCTCCGTTGACGTGCGTTCCTATTCGCTGTCTCTCTTATTCGTCCTGGCCGCCTTCTACTACTTCACCGAGTGGCTCCAAGACGCCGGTGGCCGCAAGGGCGCCGGGGCCTTTCTGCTCTTTTGCTCGCTAGCCAGCTTGGGAATCACAACCGAATATTTCGCCGTTTTTTTTCTCCTTGCGTCGTTCGCCGCCGCCCTGATCCTTTATCTTCGTTATCGGGAGTTGCGCGCCCTCGTCTCGGTGTGGCTAGGCCGCTATGGCAAGATCGCCGCGCTCAGCTCGCTCATCCCGCTGCTTACGATCGCAATCCTCTACCGCCGCCACATCCGGTATCTACCGAAATTCTTCAATCACATCGAAGCCTTCTATTGGCATCCCCACCTGGGCGCCAGTCTCGGCGCCTTCCTGCTTTCGAACCTGCTGCGCGATGCGAACTATTTCTCGCCGTTGCCGCTTTCTTCGGTCATTGTCCTGGTGTTGCTGTGCTTGGCGCTTGTGGGCTTGGTGGCCGTTTATGCGCTCCAGGGAGCGTATTCGCCGCGGCGCATAGCCGCCGCCATGCCGGGTCTTATTCTGGTTCTGTTGGTCTGTGAACTGGCCCTGTTTGCCGTTGCCGGGCGGTATCCGTTCGGCGGGGAAATGCGCCAGCAATGCATCGTCTTTCCGTTTCTAGTGCTCGGTCTGTTCGCTCTTCTTGACTGGGCGCTCAGGGTTTCGCCGCCTCGCCTGTTGCCTGCCGCCGGAGCGATCGTCGCCGTTGCTATTACCGCGAATTTCGCTCATGGATGGAGACAAATTCAATTCGCCAGCGAGTCCGATCTGTTCCTGCCGCCCTATCAGCGGTTTATGGAAGCGTTCCCTCATCCTCGCGTCGTGTTCACCGACCAATACTCCTCCGTCCTGTATATGATCGGCGCCAACGCATCGCATTGGAGGTTTATCGAAAAACTGGGCAAGGCCGGTCTGGTCGGCGTGCAGCGCATTTATGAATTCAAAATCACCAGTCCATCGGGCGAGGAGCAAATTCTGCTGCGCGACAAAGACGAGTGGAACGCGGAACTCGGCAGTTGGTACTTCTATGACGTCATAGCCAATTCGCTGCGCGCCGCCCGAGTGAATGAGGCCGATTTATTCTTCTCCGCCCATGACGCCGCCGACCGCAGTCCGGCTGCTAACCAAGCCCTGGAGGGGACCATCCGAACCCTCGCGTCACGGGCCGGGCTCGATGCCGGCAAGATCGTCTTATATCCGCGAGACACGTTCTTGCACGTTAATTTACGCAAGTAAGGTATCGTAGTCTTCTCCTATGGCGCTTCCACAGCACGCTGCCCACGGCTTACCCGCCGCCGACACCGGCTTCTTCGGCCACCCGCGCGGACTCTCCACCTTGTTTTTCACCGAAATGTGGGAGCGCTTCAGTTATTACGGCATGCGCGCGCTGCTGATCCTGTTCATGATCGCCCCGGTGTCTCAGAAGGGCCTCGGCTTTCCCATCTCGAAAGCCGGCGCCATCTACGGCCTGTACACCGCTATGGTCTATTTGCTCAGTCTGCCCGGTGGCTGGATGGCCGACCGCCTGATCGGACAGCGCCGCTCTGTCCTGTACGGCGGCATTTTGATCGCCATGGGGCATTACTCCCTCGCCATCCCAGACATCCGCACCTTCTATCTCGGACTGGTGCTGATCGTGCTGGGTACGGGCGGTCTTAAGCCCAACGTCAGCACGATGGTCGGTAAGTTGTATGGCGACAACGACCACCGCCGCGATGCTGGCTTCTCTCTCTTTTACATGGGCATCAACATTGGCGCCCTCACAGCCCCCCTGCTCTGCGGATATCTCGGCGAAAAGATCAATTGGCACCTCGGCTTCGCGCTCGCCGGCGTTGGCATGACGCTGGGCTTGATTCAATACGTCTTGGGAGGCCGGTATCTCGGCGAAATCGGGCTCCGTCCGGTCGCCGCGGCCGATCCCATTCGGGCGCAGAAGCAAAAAAGATATTTTCTGTTGGGCACAGGCATCGTTGGCACATTGATATTCGCGGCGTTCACGCTAAGCTTCGCAGGACTCTTGAATATCGACATTGCCGAAGTTGGAGATGCGGGTGGCGTCATCCTTTCTGTTACCGTGCTTTGCGTTTTTAGTTGGATTTTTCTGGCTGGGAAATGGACCAAGGTGGAGCGCCGCCGCCTGTTGGCCATTCTCATTCTATTCATCGCAGCCTGCCTCTTCTGGGCCGCTTACGAACAGGCCGGCTCCACGCTCAACCTCTTTGCCGACAAGAATACCCGGCTTACCCTATTGGGCTATGCGTACCCGGCAAGCTGGTTTCAATCGCTCAATTCGCTGTATATTCTGGCTCTCGCGCCGTTCTTCGCCTGGCTCTGGGTATGGCTCGGACCAAAGGACCCGTCCAGCCCGGCGAAGTTTGCCGCTGGGCTAGTATTCGTTGGCCTCGGCTTCGCTATCCTGATCCCGGTTGCGACGGGAGCGCGGGTTAGCCCGTTGTGGCTGATCCTCACCTATTTGCTTCACACTATCGGCGAGTTGTTGCTCAGTCCGGTTGGTCTCAGTGCGATGACCAAACTTGCGCCGGCGCGCGTCGCCAGCCTCATGATGGGCGTCTGGTTCCTGGCCGATTCTGTCGGGAACTACATAGGCGGACGCGTCGCGTCGGTTTACAACACTTTCCCGCTCCCGGAACTATTCGCGATCGTCGCCGGTTTCACTATTCTCGCGGGCCTGGTTATGGCAGTGCTCATACGGCCTATCAAGAAGCTAATGGAAGGCGTCAATTAACGGATTCCGCGATGGAGGATTCGTTTAACATCGCGATTCTGCCATCCGGGCCTACCGCCCAAGGCAAACTTAAAGCGTTCCAACCCGCTTTATCGAAGCGTTTCCAGGTTTTGCCATCGTCGCGAGACACGTCGCTCCCGTTTGGGCCCACGGCGATCCACGCCTTAAGATTTTGATCCCACGCCACGGCCGAGCGATATCCCGAACAACCTTCCGAAGCCACGGTCCAGGTCAATCCGCCGCCGGAAGTCCATGCCGTCGTCTTCTCACGTTGGTTCGGTTGCTTGTAGTCTCCTCCAACCGCCACGCCATGCTTCGAATCGCGGAATGCAATGGAGAAGAGGCCGGAGGTTTCGGTGTTCTGCGAAAGCGGCAACTTAACTGACGTCCATCTGCCAGGCTGACCGCTAACTCCGGCGTGGAAATGAAACATTCGAGACCCGCCCGGGCCGCCCGTTACAAAATATGCGCTCATCTGACCCGGACCGACGGCGAGCGCCGAGTTGCTGGCCGCAAAGACGCTCTCGCCACGAGGATCGGCTTCAAGACCAGCGCCTTCGTCCTGGGTCCAATGCTGCCCACCATCGTTGGTTCTCAAAATCGTGAAACGCCCGTTGACCGGATCTCCCAGCAGCATTCCTTGCTGCCGGTTCCAAAAGGCAATGGCATCCCAAAAACCGCTCGGCTCCCGGTTTGTAAAGACTAGATGCCAGTGCGCGCAGCCATCGGTAGTCTCATACAATCGGGAGTCAGAGCCGCGACCACTGGACATCACCGTTGCGTGGCCGGCATCCCAGGCCCAGAGACCCCGAAAATCCAGGTTCCCGGCGTCTGGGGGAATGGCGCATGGCTGCCAAAGATAGCCGTCGTCCTCGCTCCGGAGGACCACGCCCTTCGTTCCGCTTGCCCAAACGACACCTGGACCCGCGCTGTGAACTGCACGAAGGCTTGACTTGGCGCCGCTGTTTTCCGCATCCCATTGCGCGAGGGCCGGTGACGCCAGCGCAAGCACGATGGCAGTGGCTACGAACAAGGCGGATTGGAGCCTAGCTGCGCTTCGGAGGATGGCGTGCACCAACTCATTATTGCGCGCAGTTCCGGCGCCTACTCGCGCCGCCAGTGCAGGCCACCGTCGCTTGTCAACCAACCCACCTCGGATTGGACTTTGAGACGGATGGAATTCCCGCCAAGACTCTCGATTCCGGTGATCGTTCCAGACAGACGAACTTGACCATCGCCGACAATCACAGGAGTCCAATGGAGTCCATCATCCGCGGAATGAAAGAGGACACCGCCAGCGCCGCCTACCCAGACATTCGACCCGTCGGCGGCCAAGGCATAGAGGCGGGCGTAAGCGCTGACGCGAATAGTTTGCCATGTCTTGCCCCCGTCGGCCGATTTCTCTATGGTCCCCCTGGAATCGGCTGTATTAGCGTCGAGGCTCCACAAGCTTTTTTCTCTTTGCTCAATTGGAAGCCGGGCCAAAAGAGAGCTGGGCATCGCCCGCAATGTCGCCTGACGCTCTACTGCGGGAGCGGCGGTCTCCTGTAGAACGGGTTGCCGCGGTAGGAAGGCGCCGGCCGTCAGGTTGGGCTCTTCAATGGGTACGGAAGCAGCCGCGGCCTTCGCTTCCGTTGCTGGTTCGACGATGTTTGGCGGTGGCGCCGGGGGCGCTTGCTGCACAGTGGCGACAGTCGATTCGGTCGTTCCAGGGAGCAAATGTATCTTCAAGGGCTTCCTTCGCGCTCGCTGGGCCGGAATCGTGGCCGACGTCTTCGCCGGCTCAGGAAGATGGTGAACAGCCGCCACCTGTTGCGAACTTGATCGACTTGCAGGCGCTGTCAATTGCGGTGCAGGTTTGCGAACAGGTGACGGAATTCGAACGATGCCGATCAGCAGACATGCGGCGGCCAGCGGGACCGCCCAGCGCAAGTGCCGCCACCGGCGCTTGGCGATTCTTTCGGCCCTCGGAAGGTAAACCGGTTCGTTCGGCTGCTCGACCGAGGCTAAGGCCAGAACTTCACGGCACCCGGGGCACTGCGCCAAATGAGCCAATACCTCTCCGCGTTCACGATTATTCAATCGTTGTTCGCCAAACGCGGTCAGCGTATCGGCGCTGGGATGATCGAGCGATTCCGGTTGCCGTAGCACCAGTCGTTGCAAGACGAATTGGGGAAGCTTCACCATTACGCTGCGATCGTCTACTTAGGGAACGATTCGGGTTGCCTTTCTTGCGCCAGCCGATTCCGGACAAGCGCGCTCAGACTGTCAAAATTGCGAACATCCACTTGAAGCATTTCCTCCGCTGCGCTTCTGGCGACACCAACGCGGCCAAGCTCTTTCACGATCCGCTTACGCAGAGTCGAAGTGATCTTCTCCAGCCGGCGGCTTACCGAAGACTCGTGAAGACGTAACATTCGGCCGATGTCCGCAAGTGTTCGTCCGTCCAGGTAATAAGCCGCGAGCAGAAAACGCTCTTCACTAGAAAGTGACGAGAGAGCAGTGTCTGTCGCGCGAGCAAGGCTGGCCCGATCTTCGGCCGAGTACCCTTCGGCTATTTCCCTCCGATCTTCGATCTCGATTATTTCATCGAATGTAACCAACTTACGCTCACTCCTGAATCGGTTTATGTATTGCTGAGCAAGCACGGTTCTGAGCCATCCTTCCAGAGACCCTCGGCCTAGGTAGGACTCTAACTTAGAGACGCGCTTGCCATCTCGCTCTGTTCGAGTGCCGAAGAGATCCGCATACATGGAGTCGGCTAACTCGCGCGCGCCAGACTCGTCTCTCGTCATCTTCAATGCCGCCGCATATAGCTTTTCGCGATATAGCGTCAGAAACCGATCCCAGGAAGGCTCATGACCGCGAGCGCAGGCACGCGCCAGCAGCAAATCTTTAAGTCTCAGCGCATCCAGGGCTTTTGCGCCCTCGCCGGCGGCAAGATGCTCCGACAGGCCTTCAATCAATCGACTGAACTCAGAAAAGGTGAAGCCAAACTCTTCAGCACACGATTGCCGATAGATGCGTTCCACGTCCGACGGCTTTTGACCTAAGCGGACTTCGCTCCAACTGGCTGCATCGCTCACGGCTGGTTACTCAAGATGTAACACCGTAAGAATATCTTTGCAAGAATCCGCGCAAGAAAACGCACCGCCGCCGTTCTTTGAACGAGTGCCAGTAGTTACTCGCCACTCGAAGGACTAATATGCGCCGTTTCGTAACTTCAGCAGGATTAGTGTTTTCTGTCTTGGGCTTGCTTGCTTACTCGTGGCCTGGCTTCGTCTTCGCGGGCCAGATGAATCGACCGGCGCCGCATTACAAAGTATTGTCGCCACAATCGGAGGGCAATCTGACGGTTTTCCCGGTAATCTCCGACACCTCATTCGACACTGCGAACTTCTTGACGCTCGATGAAGGTATCCGATCCGGGCAAGTCGTTATAACCGAAACAGGCCAGTCAACAGGTTTGGTTCGACCACGACCCTCCGGCCCTGGCATCTGGAGAGAGCGGCCCCTGCCCCCGCCGCTATCACGCCCAGGCGCTCAGGTGAATGAACTGGCGCTGATCAATACGTCGGACAAGCCCCTCATTCTCCTGGCTGGCGAAATTGTCACTGGCGGCAAACAGGACCGTATCGCCGCTAAAGATAGAATCATTCCGGCCCATAGTGAACCGGTGGCCCTGAGTGTCTTCTGCGTGGAGCCACATCGATGGACGGAGACGTCCGCCCAATTCGGCACACTTCATTTCTCTATGGCGCAGCCGAGCGTGCGAGCGAAAGCCATGGCCGATCAAAACCAGCAGGAGGTCTGGAACGAAGTCGCTAGATCGCGTTCGGCATTCGTCGCCGCCGCACCTCCTGCCGAAGGGGAAGTACGATCAACTTCCTCTTATGCCAACGCCATACAGACCCCCGATGTCAAGAGCCGGATCGATTCCATCGCCGTGCCTCTCGAACGCTCCTATCAGGATCTCCTGCGCCAACTCCACGCGCAGCACGCTGTGGGGGTAATTGTTGCCGTCGATAACGAACTCATCTGGATCGACGTCTTCGCGAGTCCGTCGCTGTTTGAGAAGTACTGGCCTAAGCTCGTTCGTTCGTATGCGGCAGAGGCCATCGTTCCTCGCTACGAGGCGCGCTTGATGCAGCTTCCCCCAAGCAAAGACAGCGCGCAGGCGTTCTTGGATAATCTCAGCGCGAAACGTGAAACCATCGAGAGTGAGCCGGGTGTTTACCGGACAACCGAGTTGATTGGCAGCGATTTCGATGCGTTCGTCCTGACATCCCTCTTACCGGATACGGATTTCAACCTTCATATCGCAAAGATGGAGCGATGAGCGAAATGCACTTCAAATATCACTATTTGTCTCTGGCACAGCGGAAGCCGATGTTTGTGGTGGAACTGTCGGGAGTATTCGCGGTTCGCGCCGACACTCGGTACCTGTTGCAATAAGACGCATGGCAAAGATAGGAACCACCGCGCATCGCTCTGGCCTTTCCACTCAAAGGCCCGATAGGGTTAACCCGCGTCGCCATCTCATGATGGTCTGGTGAAAACCAATCGGAACACCACTCCCAAACATTTCCGGTGATCGTATAAAAGCCGAATCGATTCGGCGGGAATGCGTCCACAGGCGCCACGCCGGCGTATCCATCTTCGCCGGTGTCGAGATAAGGGAATTCGCCTTGCCAGATGTTGCAAAGGTGCTGGTTGTCGGGTGTCAGGTCGTCACCCCATGGAAATCGCTTTTGTTCGAACCCCGCTCGTGCCGCAAACTCCCATTCCGCTTCGGTCGGCAATCGCTTACCAGCCCAAGCTGCAAAGGCGGCGGCATCGGTCCAGGAGACGTGCACGACGGGAAACGTTTCCTTATTAGCAAGGCTTGTATCGGGCCCCTCCGGATGCCGCCAATCTGCGCCATCGATTTTCAACCACCATCGCAAACCATTGACGCGCCCGGATGTATTCGAATCTTCGTCTAAATGTCCGGCAAAAACGAATGACCACCCGAACTTTTCCGCCTCGGTTTCGTAACCTGTGTTCCGGACAAAATCATGAAACGACTCATTAGTAACTGGATAGCGGTCCAGATAATAGCTGTCTAATAGAACATTTCTAATTGGGCCTTCACCGTCGGCAGCGATAGTATCTGGTCCTTCGCTGCCCATTAGGAAGCGTCCGCCGTCCAGCAGAATCATATTCTCCGTCGACCCGTGCGCAACCCGCAAACGTTTCGCCGATGCGGCTTGGGATGACAGCAGAGTTTCGGCATGCCTTCTCGTAGGAGCACAGCAGGGCAGGATAACAGGCAGTAACGTACCTCCGAAGTCGTGGCTCATCTCGCTAGCCCCCGTATCGTGGCGTTTTTGCGAAGCGCATTGAGGCGATTACCAATTTCACGATCCAGCTTTTGCCGCAGCAGAATGTGCGAGATCTGGGGCGCGACCTCATTGAGCGTCAGAACCCCCTCTTTCTTTCGATCCTTCACAAGCGCTACGTGGAAGCCGAGTGGCGTCTCAAATACCGGCGTCAATTCGTCCAACGGCGCTGAAAAGACAACCGCGTCAAACTCTTCGACCATAACGCCGCGAGGGAAATATCCCAAGTCTCCACCATTTTCCGGGCAATCGGAATAGCGGGTGACAACCTCGGCAAACGGCTCTTGAAAAAGGCGTTCACGGATTCGCTCGATAACCATCCGCTCCTCTTCCGTGCTTCTGCCTTCAATGTATCTCACAACGTGGAACGCCCAAACCATCTCGGCTGCCCAAAACCGATCCTGATGCTTTCTATAGTAGTCTCGTATTTCAGAGTGCCGGGGAGGCTTGATGTTCCGGGACCAATCCTCGGTTAGGTGCTCAATTACAAGTTGCCGTTCAACGTCCCGCTCCAGTTGTTCGAGATCGACGCCTGCGCGGCAACCCGCAACGCCATCCATTCGCGGGGCGAATCTGGAGCACGCCTCCTGGAGTTCCTCGCGATTCGGCAGGATATTCATCCGCCGCGCTTCCTGGTAAAGGAGGACTCTGTCGATCAGCGATTCAGCGGCAATGTCTCGCAACTGCATTCTTTCGTCGACCGTGAGCGTTTCCGGATCGCCGCCCGCTGGCGCGCGCAATCGCCTCATTTCCTCGCGTATAGCTTCCCGAAGGATTGGCTCACCGTTTACTTCAATCTCCATTGCAACCCGCTCTTCGCATAGACAAATCGGCTACTCGATTAATGATGATATTATTTGCCACCTGCGGAGATAGCTTTTTCGGTGAGCAACGCGGCACGCTGGCCGTGCAAATAGCCTTCGAGATCCGCAGTTGAAAATTCGAAGCCATAGTATCCCGGATCGAAAGGCTTGTGGTCGTGTTTGGCTGCGACATAGAGCTTGGCCGCGATGGCGAGATCGTCCTTTTCCTTCTGTTCGCGCTCTTTTTGGAGCAGTTTGATTTCGGCGATGAGCTTTTCGCGGAGCCGATGCAGGCGCATCTCCTGAAGATTGAGATTGCGGAGTTGGCGCTCATAAGCGAGATAGGTCCGCATACGGAGCGACGCGCTGCGCGAGCGGGGATCGAGATCGGAGACTTCGGCGGCGAATTCCGTACAGCCTCTGGCATAGATGGCTTCTTCGAGACCAGGAATGCGGTCTGCCAGAGATTGGGCGAGCTCGCATTCGCGCTCACCGACGGGCTGGTAGGCCTTTTTCTATGGGTTCAGATGGCGAGGAGTTGGCCTTGCCAGTTTCAAATTTAGATCCGGTACTGAGTTGGGCGTTGGCGCGGTTGGCGGCGAGTTGTGCGGGGGTCAGACCGCTTCCTTCGCACGACTCGGGACCCTATCTAGCGCTTGGATCAGCAACTCGGCGACCGCTTCGGCATACTTCTGAGAAGGTGGCTCATTCTTGACCAGAAACCGGTAATAGAGTGGGGCATACAAGAGGTCCAGGACCAGGTCAAGGTCGGCATCCTCCCGCAATTGTCCGCTCGTCTGTTTTTGGCGCAGCATCTGCTTGGCTTCCGCGCGCCGTGGTGCGCTCCAGATGGAGCGAAACGCCGCCGCCACGTCCGGATCGGTCAGGGCAGCCACCACGAACGATCGCAGCATCCGGCCGCCCCGGCCCGATAGCACACGCGAGAAGTTCCGGACCTGGGCCGTCAAGTCATCGCGCAGCGTCCCGGTGTTCCGCAGAGGTAGTTCCGGCGCTATTGCTTCGCGGAAGGCGTCAATCACCACTGCCGCCTTGTTAGGCCACCACCGGTATACGGTAGCCTTGCTGGTGCAAGCGTGCTCGGCGATGGCTTCGACTGTTACCTGGGCAAAGGCCGTTGCGTCCATCAGATCGAGCGCCGCTTTGAGTATCCGCAGCCGCGCAGATTCGTCTCGCGGCCGGCCTCTCCCCCGTGCGTGCTCCGTTGATGTGATCATCCTGTGCGACAATCTTGAATATACGAATTACGAGACGTATCTGTCTACTATTTCATGATGAGCGCTGATGTTTGGAGTAATCGGGAATGTGGATAGTCCGGCTTGCGCTGGCGCGCCCCTATACGTTTATCGTACTGGCGCTGCTGATTCTGATTCTGGCTCCGGTCGTCATTCTCCGCACTCCCACCGATATTTTCCCGAATATCGATATTCCGGTAATCGCCGCGGCTTTCAATTACACGGGCCTGAATGCCCAGGAGATGGAAGAGCGAATTACCTCGATATACGAACGGTCCCTGACGACCACGGTCAACGACATCGAGCATATGGAGTCACAGTCCATCAATGGGCGCGCCATCATCAAGATCTTCTTCCAACCCAGCGTGGATATCAATAGCGCGATGGCCCAGGTGAGCGCAATTTCCCAGCCGGTGCTGCGGCAGTTGCCACCGGGCACAACCGCGCCATTTTTATTGGCGTATAACGCGTCGAGCGTGCCCATCATCCAATTGGGCCTCTCTGGGAGAGGACTCTCAGAGGAGGCATTGTTCGACTATGGCGTCAACTTCATCCGCACCCGGTTAGTAACCATTCCCGGCTGCGCTATTCCCTATCCGTATGGCGGCAAGCAGCGGCAAATCATGGTCGATATCAACCCTGCGGCAATGGAATCCAAGGGCCTCTCGGCGGCCGATATCACGGCGGCCATTGATAAACAGAACCTAATCATTCCGGCGGGCACTTCGAAAATCGGGCAGTTTGAATACGATGTGGATCTGAATTCGTCGCCTGCGACAGTAGAGGCATTTAACAACTTCCCCATCAAGGTGGTGAACGGCTCGCCGATATATATCCGGGATATTGGCTATGTGCGGGACGGCTTCGCGCCACAAACCAATATCGTTCGGCAGGATGGCCGCCGCGCCGTGTTGCTCACCGTTTTGAAGGCGGGCAACGCCTCCACCCTATCCGTAGTGAACGGCGTCCGCAAATTGCTGCCAGTCGTATCGGCCACATTACCCCCGGAATTTAAGATCCAGCCCCTCGCCGACCAATCCATTTTCGTGCGAGCGTCCATCAACGCCGTGATTCGCGAGGCCATCATCGCCGCGGCGCTTACCGCGCTGATGATCCTCCTGTTCCTGGGAAGTTGGCGCAGCACATTGATCATTGCCATCTCTATCCCCCTCTCTATCCTCACATCGATTATTGTGCTCAGCTTTCTGCACGAAACGATCAACATCATGACGCTGGGCGGCTTGGCGCTCGCAGTGGGAATCCTGGTGGACGACGCGACGGTGGAAATCGAAAACGTCAATCGGAACCTGGACCAAGGTAAGGAAATCGAGCGGGCTATCCTGGACGGCGCCTCGCAGATCGCGGTCCCGGCTTTAGTGTCCACGCTGTGTATCTGCATCGTGTTCCTGCCCATGTTCTTTCTCAGCGGCGTGGCTCGCTACCTGTTCGTACCGCTTGCGGAAGCGGTGGTGTTCGCGATGCTGGCCTCTTATGGCCTCTCGCGTACTCTGGTGCCGACGCTGGCGAAATACCTGTTGAAGCTCCAGCATCACGGGCCCAGCCGCAATCCTGTAGTGCTGTTTCAGCGAGGCTTCGAGCGTGGGTTTGATCGTCTGCGGGACGGTTATGAGGCCATACTCGCGGTACTGGTTCGGCGGCGGGCGATCTTTGTGCCGCTTTTTCTGCTCGTCTGCCTTTCGGCCTCTCTGCTTTACCCCTGGGTCGGCCAGGATTTCTTCCCGGTATCCGACGCGGGCCAATTCAAGTTGCATCTGCGCGCCAAAACCGGAACCCGCATTGAAGAGACCGCGCGCATCTGCGACCAGGTCGAACAGTACATTCGCCGGCAGATCCCTCCCGATCAACTGCTCAATATCCTGGACGAAATCGGTTTGCCTTATAGCAGCATCAACACGATTTACAGCAATTCGGCGCCGGTGGGCTCGGCCGATGCCGACATCATGGTCTCACTCGCCCAGAAGCACAGGCCGACTGAGGAATTCGTGCGGGTCCTGCGCAGCAGCTTGCCGCGTGAATTTCCCGGCATCGATTTTTACTTTCTGCCCGACGATATCGTCAGCCAGATTTTGAACTTCGGCCTGCCCGCTCCGATCGATGTTCAGATTGTCGGTAAGAATGTCGAAGCCAATCGCGATTTGGCCGATCGCATCATGGACCAGATGCGCCGGGTGCCCGGGATCGCCGATCTTCGTATCCAGCAAACCTTCGATCAGCCTAAGCTGCACGTTTTCACCGATCGGACCAAGGCCGCCGAAAGCGGCTATACACAATCCGATGTGGCGCAGAGCCTGCTGATCTCGTTGAGCGGGAGTTTTCAGACGCAGCCTACTTTCTGGCTCAACCCGCAAAACGGCGTCAGTTACGACGTCGTTACCCAGGTACCCCAATACGACGTCAAATCACTACAGGACCTGCGCAACTTGCCGCTGACGGCAGCACAACCCAGGACCTCGGAGATTCTCAACGATGTCACTTCTATCAGCCGCGGCAACGGTATGGCCGTGGTGAACCATTACGATATTCAGCGGACGATCGATATTTTCGGCGCCGCGGACGGGCGCGATTTGGCAGGCGTCGGCGCGGACATAGAGCGGATTATGAACGCTAATCGCCGGAGACTGGTGCGCGGCTCGGAGATGGTGATCCGGGGGCAGGTTGAGACCATGCGTCAATCGTTCATAGGACTGATCGGCGGCCTGTTCTTCGCGATTCTGCTCGTCTATCTGCTGATCGTGGTCAATTTTCAGTCCTGGCTGGATCCTTTCATCATTATTACGGCGTTGCCTGCCGCGCTGGCCGGCATTCTTCTGATGCTCTTTACGACACATACTACCCTCAGCGTTCCGGCGATGATGGGCGCCATCATGTGCATGGGCGTCGCTACCGCGAACAGCATCCTGGTGGTCAGTTTCGCCAAGGAGTCACTGCTGGAATCTCACGATCCGGTCAGCGCGGCAATGGCCGCCGGCTTCACCCGCTTCCGTCCCGTGATTATGACGGCGCTGGCAATGATTATCGGCATGGTTCCGATGGCGCTGGGGCTGGGCGAAGGCGGGGAACAAAATGCTCCGCTTGGGCGCGCAGTAATTGGCGGTCTGCTGTTTGCAACGGTGGCGACATTGACCTTTGTCCCCGCCGTTTTCGCGTTTCTGCATAGCCGGGCGCGAACCGGCTCCGCTGGAGCTTCCAGTCGATGAGTACCCAGCAAACCGTCAGTCCCGATCGCCAATCGACACCACGCGTTTCAACAACCTTGCGCGTGGCGATCGCGGTTGTGATCTGTGCCGTGCTGGCCGCAATCGCGTACGACATCGTCAACGGGATTGAGTCGCGGGTCCACGCCGCGACCGCTCTGAAGCAGCAGTCCTTGGAGATGGCCATCCCGACGGTGAGCGTTATCCATTCCAGACCCGGCGCGAATGTGGAAGAGGTGGTGCTTCCCGGAAACGCCGAGGCTTACGTCGCCACGCCCATTTATGCCCGCATCAACGGCTATCTGAAGAGCTGGAATTTCGATATTGGCGCGCATGTCAAGGCCGGCCAGCTCCTGGCAGTGATTGAGACTCCCGAAGTGGACCGCCAACTCGATCAGGCCCGCGCCGACCTGGCCACCGCCGAGGCCAATTACGACCTTTCCCGAACCACGGCGACGCGCTATCAGACGCTACTCAGGACCGATTCGGTCGCGAAGCAGGATGTGGACGACCGGCTGGGCGATCTCCAGGCGAAGAAGGCGATGCTCGATTCGGCTGCCTTCAATGTAAGGCGTTTAGAGGAGATGCAGCACTTTCAAAAGGTTTACGCCCCGTTCGATGGCGTGATCACTGCGCGCAACGTCGATATCGGCGCGTTGATCGACGCAGGCGGAAACACTCCGGGCAAGGAACTGTTCGATATTGCCGCCACCAACCGGCTGCGTGTCTATATCAACGTGCCGCAGCAGTACTCGCGTGATGTGAGGCCCGGCGGTGCGGCCGATCTGACGCAGGCGGAATTTCCCGGCCGGCGATTCCCTGGAAAGATCGTGCGTACTTCCGATTCTATTGACCCGGTATCGCGCACCCTGTTAACGGAAGTCGACGTCGATAACCCGACCGGCGAGCTGCTGCCCGGCGCGTTTTTATCGGTGCACCTCAAGCTGAGATCCGAGACCGCTGCCGTTGTCATCCCCGTCAACACGTTAATTTTCCGCTCCCATGGCATGCAGGTGGCCGTGGTTCGGGACAACAAAGCGGAACTGGCGCCGATCACCATCGGTCGCGACTACGGAACGGAAGTGGAAGTGGTGTCCGGTCTCACACCTCAGGACGCGATCATTGAAAATCCCTCAGATTCGCTGACCTCCGGTACAGAAGTTCGGCCATTGGAAGCGTCGCAGAAGTAAATCGATCTATAAGACTCACACACGGCGCTTTAACAAATTTCGGCCTGTCTAACATTGTTACGGCTTTGGGCAGCGATCAGCTCTCAGCCTTCAGCTCTTCCTTGGTCAGCGATTCTTCGATACCTCTCTCAGCCACTCGGTTGCCTGGGTCTCGAGCTCGTCCACCAGTTTAGGGGCCTCATGCCGCCGGTTTTTCGTCTCGCCCGGGTCATCGTCCAGATTGGAGAGAAACAGCGCGTTGTCGCCGGTCAGAGGTCTTGATCCTTCTGGCGTTCCGTCAAACACGATTCCGTTCTTGACCAGTTTCCATTCGCCTTTGCGTACGGCCAGTTGGTTGTTAGACGCCCAGTAGATGGCCTCATGCGGTGACTTTGCCCGCGCCGTTGCCATCGGTAGCGCATTGCGCCCATCAATGATGCGATCATCCGGCACTTTTGCGTGCGCCGCCTGGCACAGCGTTGGCAGAATGTCGATGTGACAGCCCACTTCATCGATCACCTGACCGGGAGGTATGACGCCGGGCCAGCTCATGATCATCGGCGGATGCATGCCGCCGTCAAAAACGCTGAACTTGTAACCGCGCAAAATGCCGTTGTGGCCGGCGTTGGGAATTTGCTGGTTGAGCCCCGCTCGTTTCTCCCTGGTAGCACCGTTGTCGGCGGTAAACATCACCAGGGTGTCTTTCGTGAGATCGTATTCCCGCAGCGTTCGCATCACCTCTCCCACTCCCTCATCAACCGCAGCCAGCATGGCCGCGTAAATGCGCCGTTCAAACGGTAACTCGCGGAAATCATCTACATAACGCTTGGGTGCATGCATCGGATAATGCACTCCGTTGAAGGGGACGTAAAGGAAAAACGGCTTATCGTGATTCTGCCGGATGAATTGCACCGCTTCGCGCGCGAACAATTCGGTAGAATACTCGCCATCTTCAAACACCTCAGTGCCGTCAGACCACAGGTCGTGATAATTCACTATCTTCGGTTCGCCCCAGTAATAGCGATGCGAGTAGTAGTCGATGCAGCCGGAATGGAAGCCAAAGAAACGATTAAAGCCGCGCGCATTCGGAGCCGTGGCTGGCGTCGAACCAAGATGCCATTTGCCGCAAATGGCCGTGCCGTAGCCGGCTTCCTTCAAGCACGCGGCGATAGTCCGTTCGCTCTCGGGCAGCGCAGGTCCGTTGTTGGGCACACCCGCTCGGATCGGATACCGGCCTGTCAGCAACGCTGCCCTAGAGGGTGCACATACCGGAGCCGCCGCATACCAGTTAGTAAACCGAGCGCCAGTAGCGGCCAGCCGATCAATATTCGGAGTTTTTAAATCATGCGATCCCAGACAGGCAAGGTCATGACAACCCAGATCGTCCGTCAGAAAAACAATAAAGTTTGGCCTTTGTGAGTAAGCGCCAGACAGATTACTAGTTAGCACGGTGGCCCCGGAGGTGGCGAGGAAATCCCGTCTGGAAAGCATGGCTCAGAACATCTTAACTCATGATCGGGTCGCAATCATCCGCGCCGCGTCTTCGTCGTCTTCAACCAGAGGCGGTCTCATCGTGATCCGCCATCAGTCCAACACCATGTTAGTCTTACTTGTTCAACAGTTATTACCGATCTATGCCGGCTGTGCCCGCCATTCTATGAGAGCATCTTAGAGAAGTCCTGAATCTTAAACAAAAAATAGAATGATACGGCTTCTTCTAATCGGAATTGCCCTTAGTACTGCTGCATTAGCGCAAGGGAACTATGAGATACAAGTTTACGGCTCGGACACCGTAGCTCCAGGCAACACAATGGTTGAACTCCACAGTAATTACACCGTTGAGGGTTCGAAGACGACCACTGATGGCACGTATCCCACCAATCATCAGGAACACGAGACCGTGGAAATCACCCAGGGCTGGACGAATTGGTTTGAAACTGGGTTTTATATCTTCACCAGCGCCGGCCCCAATCAGGGTTATCAGTGGGTGGGCGACCATATTCGGCCACGCGTAAGGGTGCCGGACAGTTGGAAATGGCCGGTGGGTGTCAGCCTTTCCACCGAAATCGGTTATCAACGGGCGCGGTTTTCGGCCGATACGTGGACCTGGGAGATACGGCCCATCGTGGACAAAACCCTAGGTCCTTGGTATTTTGCCTTCAATCCGGCGTTGGAGCGATCCTGGCACGGGCCCAGCGTAAATCAAGGCGTGGCTTTCTCGCCGAACGTCAAAGTGTCGTACCAGTTCAACAAGCTGGTCGCTGCCGGGTTGGAATATTACGGGGATATGGGCGACATCACCGGCTTCGATCCGCTGTACATGCAGCAACAACAGATCGTCCCCGCGATCGATCTCGATTTCAACCCCCAATGGGAATTCAATTTCGGCGTAGGCGTGGGAGTAACACGCGGTACGGATCATTTGTTGATCAAGATGATTCTTGGCCGCCGGTTCAATTTCAGGCCCGCGCAAGCTTCGCACGCCATGCGCGATTGGCTGCGGCAAGAAACCGCCGGTTCATGACGGAACGCAGTGAGCGAACGACGCTTAGGCGATCTTCCAACCGTCGCGAACGTACGGCTTCAGCATTTCGTTCGCGTCGCTATTGTTGGTGATCTGCAGATTCTCGCTGTCCCAATCCAGTTTGCCGTTCAGCTTAGTCGCGATCGCTCCCAACGCAATCCACTCGGTGAACGGACCGGCCACGCTGAAATTGGAACACGCCGGAACGCCGCCTTTACAAGCTCGAATCCAATCGCGATAGTGCCCCGGTGAACGCGGCAGTACTTCGGGCGGGAATTGGTAATCGCGCATCTTTTCGACCGGAAGTAGGCGCGTCCATTCGCCGTAAGTGCCCGTAGTGATCATGCCCTTGTCACCCACAAACAAACTGCCGTTTGTTCCGGTCTGGATCAACTGCATCCAATGCGCTTCTTTAGCTTCGCGTGGAGTCAACGGTGTCTCCGGCAGTTTCCTCTTTGCCCTCTGCACCGGTGGGGGGCTGGGATTGAAGAACTTCTGCGTGAAAACTCCCCCGACGATCTGCCGCTCCCTGGGTTCCACATCTGGCATCGCGATCCCTGTTCGGGTCCTTGGCAAGTCACCCAGAATCTCGCCATGCGGTGCGGCCGCAAACGTCGGCTGATTCGTTCGCATCGCGTCATACCAAAAGACCTTCACCGCCGGCATGTTATTGCGCGCCGGAAAGTCGAACCGGAGTACCGATTGTGCCGGAAAATAGAGTTCGCTGCGGTCTTCCTCTTTCAGGCACTCGACCGAAGTGGGGGCGCCCAGCATCAGAGCCATATTGGCCGCTCCCAGAATATGGCAGGCCATGTCGCCCAACGCGCCCGATCCGAAATCATAGAAGCCGCGCCAGGTGAACGGCAGATAGTCCTCGCTATAAGGACGCTCCTTCGCTACCCCCAGCCACAAGTTCCAGTCGAGGTAATTTGGAACCGGCGACGTAGCGGGAGCCTCACCGATGCCTTGCGGCCATGCGGGGCGATTCGTCCAGGCGTGCACTTCCCTGACGTCGCCGATGTCGCCGTTCCAGATCATTTCGGCGCACTGACGCGTGCCCTCATTTGAATAGCCCTGGTTCCCCATTTGCGTTGCAACTTTGTATTGCTCCGCCGCCGTCTTCAAATGCCGGCATTCCCAAACCGTATGCGCCAGCGGTTTTTGCACATATACATGCTTACCCATCGCCATAGCGGTAGTTGCCGCCGCGGCATGCATGTGATCGGGAATGGTCACAATCACGGCATCGATGTGCGGCCCTTCCTTATCAAGCATCACGCGGTAATCGCGATATTTGGGCACATCGGGGAACGCCGCGAATATCCCCTCGGCGCGCTTATCGTCCACATCGCACAACGTCACGATATTTTCGGTTTCCGCGCAAGCATGAATATCGCTCGACGCCTTGCCGCCTGCGCCGATTGACGCAATGTTCAATTTTTCATTCGGCGATTTATACCCCAGCGCTTTAAGCGATGGTTCACTGCCGAATCCAGCCAAGGGGACCGCTCCCGCAAGTACGCTCCCAAAGAAAAAATACCGCCTTGTCGTCTTCATGGTCGAGAAGCCTCTCCAATAGAATCATATCTAGTTCCGATCTCGTCTTGCTGAATCTGGTGGCGCATCCCCTGCGCGCATTGCCGCAAATCCACAGAAAGGGAACTGGCGCGAAGAATGCGATTGTTTGGATTTTGTCTCTTTCTATGAACCTATTCCCGGCAACCGATCCCATTCCTTTGCCCCGGCGGATTTCGCGAGGCAGTAAAATGACGAGCGTGACTTACTTCGAGGCAGCGCAGGAGGAATCATGTCTCTTCCGGATATCGGTCAACGGTTCGTGTTCAAAAAGTGGAGCCAGGGGAATTACTCATATAAGGAAGCATCGGGCGAATTGGGGGTGCCCGGCCAGGTTGCGACGCATCGAAGCGTAGCGGCGCAGCGCGCAGTGTCCAGCGGAACGGGTGAGCACGCTGGCCATTTAATCGGCATTCAATTCGGGGCGCCGGGGGACGACCGCAACCTCGGACTACAGAATCCCAACATGAATACCTTCGCTCCCGGTGCTCTGCATGACGCGTTTCGCGGCCCCGGCGGCAGCTACCACGATCTGGAGTCTCGTTGGAGCGCGCGCCTCAAGCAGGGTTACCGAATTATCGTTACCGTATGCGATAAGTATCGGGCCGGCGAGGATCGCCCATTTTCCCGATCGGTTCAATGGTCCGAGATCGGTCCAAATGGAGTTCCTGGACCGAAGCAGTCTCTTGAATTCGGGAACTTCGGTTCTCCACAGAGCCGCACAGCCAAGAAGACCATCTAAACATAGCGCCGGCAATATTTTTGTATTCGATCCCCGCGGTCGCGGTTCCGCCAGACAGAACCTTGAACGACAAGCGAGGGCCAGCCCTCCCCATGTTATGTTCTGGTGGTGGCCAATGCCCCGGGGATTTACGTCGAGGTTCTGATCAGGGCCAGCGCCGATGAGATCTGGCGTGTTAGTCAGACTCCCGATCTTCACCAACTCTGGGATTTGCGCTTTACTTCGATTGACTATTTGCCGAAATCCTCTGAAAATGAGGCACAGCGATTTCTTTATTCGACACGGATTGGCTTCGGACTAAGAATTGACGGCGAGGGCGAGAGTACAGGAACACGCGAAGACGGCACGGGACTTCGTACATCCGCCTTAAGGTTCTGGTCCTCGGACCCGAAATCTCTCATCAAAGAAGGTTCAGGCTATTGGCGATATGTTCCGGCTCCCAACGGAGTGAGGTTTGTCACATGGTATGACTATCGGACGCGCTTTGGCGCCGCCGGCCGATTAATCGATCGAGTGGTGTTTCGATCGTTGATCGGCTGGGCGACGGCATGGAGCTTTGATCGCCTACGTCTATGGGTCGATCAGGGAGTGCCGCCTAGAATCAGCATGCGGATGGCTTTAATTCACGCGGTTGCCCGATTGGGAATTGCCTTTATTTGGCTGTGGCAGGGGCTCATACCAAAACTGTTGTTTGCGAACGCTGACGAAAAGGCGATGATCGCAGGGGCGGGCTTGCCGCTTTCACTGCTGCCGGTAATTGGCGTGCTTGAATTGCTTTTTTCAATTGCAACGTTAGGTTTTTGGCGATGGAGGACTTTCTTTCTCCTGAACGTCCTCGTGATGACCGTGGCGCTCATGGCCGTTGCGCTCCAATCCCCTTCCTACCTTACGGCCGCATTTAATCCAGTTACGCTCAACGTAGGTATGGTGTTGCTCTCTATCGCCGGCTACCTTTCGGCAGGGGAACTACCTTCCGCCTCACGGTGTCTTCGGCGTGCGCCCAAGGGAATCGCATGAAATCCATTTACGAGCGTGCGCTAGGTTCGGACTTCGCCCGGCTTCACCCTGAAGTGCAGCGCCGATTCGGCTTTTCTAGCGCAGACCGTATCGCTTCCATCGGAACTGGAGTCATGGAGGAGATTTGGCACGGTCTACCGTACACCCTGCCTTTCTTGTACCTTGGGTCCTGGCGTCGGATTATGTTCCCGGAGCGCGGTCGAAAGGTTCCGTTTCAGATTGCCAATTACGCCTATGTGGACATGTTCGGCCGAGAGACCGTCACATGGATTCGAACCTTTCAGACCAAGCGTCTCCGGCGCTTTGATGCGTACATGATCTACAGCGAACAGCGGCAATGTATCGTTGACTATCTCGGATCTCATCAACATCTGGCAGTGGATATCGATGTTGGCGTCACTTCCAGCGGGGGACTGCGTCTACGATCTGGCTCCCAGCGCTTCTACGAAGGGCCAATCGGCTTTTCGTTCCCGATGCTGCTTTCGGGTGTTGCCGATGTCTGCGAATGGTACGACGAGACAACACGCTGCTTCCGGATCGAAGTTGTCGTGAAGAATCGGACGTGGGGAAGGCTGTTTGGTTATACGGGATATTTTCAGGCAGAGTGGCGGTCTATTGCTGCCGGCGTTCCGGAAACGATGTTGCCACAGCGAACCGAGGGGCGAGAGTAGTCTCTCACGGACTCGTCTGTTCAGTCGCTTCGGCAAGCCTTCCGAGTCCCTGGGCATCAAGGAACTCAGCGATACAGATCGGCTGGCTCAGATAGTCGTCCATTCCGGCGACGAGACATTCGTCCCGGTGCTCCTGAGATGCATTTGCGGTCACCACCGGGTGGGAGCAGGTCCTGTGAGACCACATACTATTGGCCATGGGACTGGTAGATTCAACCGGTATCGAAGTCAACGGCCATAGATCTGATCTTGGTTGCTGGCGGGCTGCGCAGCGGCCTGCCCGAACCGCGCCTCCGCGATTACGTCCTTGGTTACTTCGCGAGTGAGGACTTTTTGCCCAGGGCGTTCGTCGCTTTGTAGCATCGCCGGACTGAGTCCCCTCGAATTCCTGCAGCGGACTCGCGACGAGTAGACACTCACCGTAAATAGCGATCAAATTTTTCCAATACTCCTTGCCGTTCGCGTGCGATAACGACGTCGCGGTGCATTTGCGAACTGCAAAGGAAGAAACCAATGGAAATCCCTTCTCAGGCCGAGATCGAGGACAAACTTCGCGGCGACGATCTCAACACATGGCTCGATTTGTGGCGCGCGGAGCAGGGTCCCGCCAAGCCAGCCGCGCTGAATCTCATCACCGCAGCGATTCCATTTCCGATTGACCGGAGCCTGCGGGTTTTGGACGTGGGCTGCGGGCCAGGCGACGCAGGCCGCATCATTCACTCGCGATTTCCGCACGCGCGGATCGATTTCGTGGATCGGAATGAGTTCTTTGTCTCGCTATGCGGCGCGGTCAATCGCCGCGATGGTATATCGCGTCGGGGATGGGCTGTCTGCGATGCAGTGGGTTGGTCTGCTCACGGATGCTGGCTTTAGGTCTATCGATGTACTGCTGAGAGACGCTGAAAAAGTAGTCTTGGCAAGTGTGAAGCCTTGATGACCAGCCAGGCGAGCACATCCAGCACGCTTCTTAGTGTTTACCGGGAAGAGGCTCGTAGCGTGTTCGTGTTGAATATTGGCAGGCCATTTTGATCTCGCCGATCTGCGTTTGGAATCTGTTCCATCGGCTCGCCCACCGGCGCGGGGAAGGAAGCGCGTAATATGAATCTGTCCACAGCTCTCACATCTGTTTTCCTCACGGCGCTGGAAATTCCATTGCGACCTGCTCGTTGGCTGGCTCACTACTTATGGTGAGACCGTTCCGGGAAGCATCGTTATCATCCAAGCTATTGAAAAGCCTCGCAATCGTTATATGCTTGGTGCTCGTCACGCTTCGCGATATCCACGGCGCCGCGGCCGCGGCTGGAGTTCTTGTGGGTTTAACGAGATCAATTCGACGATGATCCATCAATCACGGGTTGCCGGCTGCGTCTACTTGCGTCCACACCTGGTTGCCGCCTGTCATCGTCGTTTTAGAAGCATCGCCGAAATATGATGACAAGCAATGATGTTCAGATTTTGATTGCAGGAGCCGGGCCGACCGGATTGACGTTAGCATGCGATCTCGCCCGCCGGGGCGTGCAATTCCGGATTGTGGATAAGGCGCAGGCCTACTTTATCGGTTCGAAGGGAAAGGGTCTTCAGCCGCGCAGCCTCGAAGTGATGGACGATTTCGGGATCGTCGATCAGGTTTTGCGAAACGGAAAGTTCCATGTTCCCTTTCGCGGCTACGACGGGACGAAGGTGCTTGGCGAGAGAGACTCGCATGAAGGCCGCTATCCGACGCCAAGCACGCCGTACGCAAGTCCGCTCATTACACCGCAGTGCGTGTGGAAAAGGCTCTGCGGGAGCTTTTGGAAAGAAGCGGCGGGCGGGTTGAGCTGGCGACCGAATTGGTTGAGATTGAGCAAGACCAGGATACTGTCACCGCGACGTTAACGCGCGATGGCAGGCAAGAGCGCGTTCGGTGCCGGTATCTTGTGGCAGCCGATGGCGGCAAGAGCTTCGTGCGTAAGCATCTTGACGTGCCTTTCGAGGGAGAAACGTGGAAGGACGAGCGGATGTATGTGGGGGATGTACGTCTGCGTGGATTGAACCGGGATGCCTGGCACTCCTGGCCAAATCATCCCGACGGCTGGCTGGCGCTTTGTCCGTTGCCTTCCACGGACGAATTCCAGTTTCAAGCGCAGGCGCCCCCGGGCGATGAGCGTGAGCCTTCGCTGGAGTTGTTCCGGCAGTTAGTAAAAGAACGCACTGGCGGCATGGAAATCGAACTTACTGAGGCTACTTGGCTCTCCCTGTACCGAGCGAACGTCCGGATGGTGGCCCGCTACCGGGTCGGACGCGTGTTTCTTGCGGGAGACGCCGCACATGTCCACTCGCCCGCGGGTGGGCAAGGCATGAATACGGGGATACAGGATGCCTACAACCTCGGATGGAAGCTGGGCGGCGTGCTCGAGGGCGCTCCGGACGCGCTCTTGGACACGTACGAAGAGGAGCGGTTGCCAGTGGCGGCAAATGTGCTCGGCCTGAGTACGAGACTCTACAGACAAATAACGAGCCAAATCGACGATGACAAGGTGCGCCGCGACGCGGTTACGCTTCAACTGGGCATCACGTACAAAGAGATGTCGCTCAGCCAAAATTGCGGAGGCGTGGATTTAAAGGTGGCGGCGGGCGATAGAGCGCCCGATGCCCCAGGGCTGAACGCCAAGGGCGAACCTGTACGGCTGTTCGATGTTTTTCGAGGCCCGCAATTTACGTTACTGCGGCTGTTTGGACCCGATGGGCATATAAGCGGGAGAGAGTTGCGTGGCGTGAAACGCGTCCATGTAAGTACGGCGCCGAAGGAGGATAGTGGCGCGGAAATCTACTTGGATTCATTCGGCCATTTCGCCGCCGTATATGGCGGAGGGAAGGGTGAGTACATCCTGATCCGTCCTGATGGTTATGCCGGCTGGGTAGGGCTCGAAGAAAACCTGCTTGATCTCGATCGATACGTTGCCGGAGTGTTGCCGCGGTAGACTCCTTACGGAATGGTAACGACAACACGCGGCTTTCCGGGTGCCTCCCAGGCCTTTGCGATGTCAGAAAGGGACACGGCCCTGGTCGCGATCTGAAGCTTGGCGGAGGCAGCGGTCTCGAAAACACTTCGAATCGAGCTCAGCAGCTTCGGAAAGGGAACGCTCTTAATCCCGCTGCCCATGAGCTGGATTGCTGAGGAGCGCAGCGCGGCGCCGGGAAGCTCGATATTCTCCTCGCGGCTTGCCCCGCCGGCATGCACAAAGCGCACGGAGCGTCCGTCCTCCACCGCCTTCGCGATTGCAACGATGACGGTCTTTGCGCTCTGGCCCCACAGGTAATCAATCACGACATCGATGCCGCGGGCGAACTCGGCAATCAGCGCCTCCTCATATTGTTTGGTCCCAAGCGGGTGCGTGGCATCCAGCGCGAAGGGGAGCATGCCGGCTCCGAAAGATGCCAGTTCCTGAAGGTCGCCCTGATTGCGGCCCGTGCCGATGACCCTGCCGGCGCCCAGGTGTTTCGCAAGCTGAACCGCGAGCCTGCCTGCGGTTCCAGTCGCGCCATTAATCAGGACGGTTTCTCCGGGACTCAACCGGGCGCGCTCCACCAAAGCCGCCCAGGCGGACATCCCCGGATTGGCAATCGCGGCGGCGGTGATGTCGTCGAGGGCATCCGGCACTGTGACGCAATGCTCCAAGCGGACGAGGGACTTCTCCGCCAGCGCTCCGAAAGGCGCCTCCGGCAGGACAAAATATACGCGCCGGCCATCGACCGTGCGCCCAACGCCGTCTGCCCCGGCCACGGTGGGAAACACGCCCTCGGAGCTGTAGTGAGAACCCGAGGATCGCGACTTGCTGAACTGGCTCAATGCCGAAGCGCTGACCGCAATCAGTTCCATTCCTTCCGAGGCGGCGGGTTCGCTGAAATCCCCATGGATCGGTGGCCTGCCGGCCGCGGTAATGATGGCTGCCTTCATGGCGGTTATCCTCTCCTGAATGGATCGGCCAAATCGACCTGCCCACTTCTCTAACATCGTTCAATTAATCTAACACCGTTTGACTTTGCAAAGTCAAGATGATACTCATGGCTCCATGAAGGTAAACCGGGACATGCTGACGGAGGCGGGGCTCAAACTCTTAAATGAGGCCGGCCTGGAGAAGTTGACGCTCCGGCTTCTTGGCCATGCGCTCGGCATCCAGGCTGCCACGCTCTATTGGCACTTCAAGAGCAAGGCGGAGTTGATTGACGAGATGGCGACCGCGGTTCTCGCCCGGGGAACGAAACAACTCGTTCCCGCCAGAGATTCGTCCGATTGGCGCGTGTGGGCCGCTTCCTTTGGCGCAGGACTGCGGAAAACGCTGCTCGCCTACCGCGACGGGGCGAGGATGGTCTCGGGAACCCGTCTCACCAACACGGAATACATGAAGGCCGTCGAACGCATCGCAGCGAAAGTTGTGGAGAACGGCTTTACAGTCCGCCAAGCCGCCGTCCTGCTCAGCACGATCTACAACTACACTCTCAGCTTCGTGATGGAGGAGCAGGTAGTCTATCCTCGCCCCGGCGAGCGTTCTCCGCATTACGACATTGCCAAACGGAACGCCAGTCTCGACCCAAGAGAGTTTCCGATACTGCGCCGGAGCGGCGCGATTCTGTTTAACAATTTTGACCGGCGCTACAAAGAAGGACTCCATTTGATCTTGCGCGGCGCGCAGCATAAGGGCTAAACCGCGGGCGGCTTTTAATCTGAAATGAATGCCGCCCGAATCTTGCTGCATTAGAAGATTCGTCCCAGCCGATCCGTGTTATTTCTATCAAGCACATGCTTGACAACGGCCGCAAAGTTATCCATCATGTGCTTAGTAGTGAATTTCGAACCTGGCTTCTTCGCCTCGACGCCTTTACTGGGCAGAGATAGATTCAGGTCAATCCAATGAACAATGAGATCAACGTACTTCATCATCTCGGGATTATCAGTAGAAATCTGGAGGCTGCCGTTGAACAGTATGAGAGGCTGGGCTTCCTCTTTACGCCGCTCACACTGCCGATGATTCCTTTGCAGGCAGGCGCGAACCCTGAGCCAATCGGGGCGGGAAACCGCTGTGCAATCTTTCGCAATAACTATTTAGAGATATTGGGAGTCGTCGACGCGGGACGATGGGCTTCAATCACGCGTGAACAACGTGGACCCTTTGATCTTGATGAACCACTTCAGCGCTATGAGGGCCTGCATGTTCTGCATCTTGGTACTGAGGACCTCGATGCCGTTCATTCCCGATTACGGAGAAGTGGCCTGGCTCCCTCGGATATTCGACCGTTTCGCCGTGTCATCGATACTCCGGAGGGCCCGCAAATGATGCGTGCGCGGAGTCTATCGTTTCCGCCGGGTAGCAATCCTGAGGCGCTGTTACAAATCGCGCAACATGAGACACCCGAACTGGTGTTGCAGCCGCGCTATATGCCACATCCGAACGGCGCCACCTCAATTACCGAGGTCATCGTTTGTGTTCAAGATCCAGATAGCGTCGCGAACAGATACGGACTCTACACAGGCCGGGACCCGCAGAAGAGCGGCGTCCTCCATGTCATAGAGCTTGGGCATTCGCGGATCATAGTCGTCAGCCCTGATCACCTTCAGAAGGCGCTGCCAGGTCAAACAGCGCCGGTGATTCCATTTTTGGCGGGTTTTACCGTTTCCTCCAACCTGGATACGACGAAGCGGGCGCTGAAGGAGCGAGGGATCGAATTCCAGATTCACGGCGGCCGAATCCTGGTTAGCGCCAGAGAGGGTTACGGGGCATCTGTTCTCTTTGAGGATGTGAACACGGGCAAATAAGCTGGTATGGAAAGCATCCATAAAGGAAACACTCCGATGAGTTCCACGAAGACAGCAGCAACGAGACGGCCTGGTGCGGCCGGATTGAAAAAGGCCAAGGTTCGGACACGACTTGACGCGGAGGTGCGCAGTAAAATGATCGTCGACGCTGCCTTTAAGACTATCGCGAAAGACGGCTTTGAAGGCTTGCGGACGCGAGAAATCGCAAAACTCGCCGGCATCAACAGCGCAACGCTGCATCACCACTTCCCGACGAAAGAAGATCTCATCGAAGGTGTGGCGAGCCAACTTGAAGGCCGCTTTCGCGCGGAGAAAACGAACCCGGCTGAACGGGAGAGCGCAGTCGATGCACTCAATCGCCAGTTGAAAGACGCCATCTTCTACTACATGGAACAGCCGGAGATGCTTGCAGTTTATCGAGAGCTTGTCGGTCGGGCCCCTCGCGATCCGGTGATAAGGAAACTGGTTCACCGGCTGCACACCGACTGGCAGGCAGATATCGTCAGGACGCTGAACAAGGGTCGACACGATGGATCTTTTCGTGCGGATCTTGATTCGGAGGCGGCCGCCCGTATCATACTCAGCACTGTTTGGGGTTTGGTTGCACATATTTTCCCATCAAGGGATGACTTCACGGCCGGTTTTCATGAGCTAATCAAATGGCTTGGCTCGGGCCAGAAGAACAAGAGGCCGGCGAAGACTTGTTGAGGCATTATGGAATTGGAAGTGCCCATGGCGTCCGAGCCGCTCGTGGGAACCAGTGGTTCAGCGGCCGCTGCTGGAGAGGTCCAAGATGGTGGTATTAATTGTCCTGCTTGTTTCTCTTGCCGGTCTTCGTCTTATAGGATTCCTCGGCGTGGCGGCTCTCGATAACTGGAACATGCCGCTGCGCATAGCGCTTTGCCTGATGTTTATGGTCGCGGCTTCGGCGCACTGGGGACGCGGGCGGGCCGACCTGATCCGCATGGTGCCGGTCGCGCTTCCCGCTCCGGGCATTCTTGTCACAATGACGGGACTTTTGGAGATCGCGGGTGCCGTCGGGCTGCTGCTACCGCAAACCGCGCGCGCCGCTGCGATCGGTCTCGTGGTTCTCCTCATCGCGCTCTTCCCCGCCAATGTTCGCGCGGCCCGGCATGGTTTCACGATCCTCGGCCGCCCGGCCATGAGCGTCGCGGTACGAGGCGCCATGCAGGCCGTGTTCATTGTCGCGCTCTTGGCTGCTGCAGCGTTTAATTCCTAGCCGTGCCGAGGACCCGTCACGCGCCGCTACGGATTACATCAGCAAGGTAAGCGCAAAACATGTCGGCCATTGCCTCCGCGTAGGCTTCGATCTCGGCGGGGGTCCGCGGAATTTTCGAGAATTGCTTTCCTACCGCGCTGAGCGTCGTCATAATCAGGTTGCCGGCCAATGCACGGATCGCTTTTGACGCCTTGGGCAGTACCTCCCGCATGAAGACCTAAACAGCGCGGCTTCCCGATGCTTTCGCGTCTTTCGCCTCGGGCGTATCGCGATACAGAGGGGCTGCGTCATTTAGCGCCACCCGCATTGCGGCTTCTGCGCATTCCGAGTGGATGAAAGCGTGGACAAGGCTGCGCAGCCGCTCAAGCGGCGGTCTCCTGGCGTCCTCAAGGATGCCCCGCAGCAAGCCGGTCGTCTGCCGCCATTCGTCGCTTTGAAGCCGAAACAGGATCGCCGCCTTATTCGGGAAATACTGATAAAGCGACCCGACGCTGACTCCGGCCTTTCGGCAACCCGTACCGTTGTAAAGCGTTGCGCGCCGCGGCTTGAGCTCGTGCGCTCTCGATGAGATCGGCTACGCGGTTCGTTGTGACGGTTTTCACGCCCTCGCGCTTCATGATCCTGACCACCGCATCGAGCACCGCTTCGACCGTTTGTCGGGCGCGCCGCTGCTTGGGCTGGCGGCGATCGGCAACCCTAGTTCTCGATTTAGCCTTCATCGGAACGTTCATATTCCAAATATGAGCAAACATATCTATACCCCCGTATCTGCATGATGTTGCGATGCTATAGGCTCTCCGCGAAAGCGAGTTTACAAGGATGAAATGCTTCCGTGAGACTTAGGACATGTTAATGAGCATTCTTACAATTACTGTTCAGAGAGGACCGCGATGATCTATCTAATTACGGGCGCGACCGGAGCCATCGGGTCACTCGTTGTCGAACAGCTTATCGAGCGCGGCGACCGGCCGCGCGTCCTGGTACGCAACGCAGATAAGGCGCGGTCACTCTACGGAAGCCGCGTTGATATCTTCACCGGTGACCTTGCCGAGGCGGCAACGCTGAAGCCCGCGCTCTCAGGAGCCGGCGCACTCATGCTTGTCAACGCGGGTCCCGGCCTGGCGGCGCGAGACGAAGCGGCGGCGCACGCCGCAAAGGCTGAAGGCGTGAAGCATCTTGTCAAGCTCTCCTCGTATGATGCAGAGCAAAATGCCGGCACGGGCGTGTGGCATGCACAGGGAGAGAACGCCAGTCGCGCCAGCGGAATACCGTTCACGTTCGTACAGCCTTCCGGATTCATGTCAAACGCTCTGTTCTGGGCGGCGTCGATCAAGGCCGAAGGAATTGTGCGTTCCGCCACCGGCGAAGGCAAGATCCCCTTCATTCACTCTCAAGATATCGCGGACGTCGCAACCAGGGCATTGACCTCGCGCGAGTACGATGGAATGTCGTTGCCGATCACCGGCCCGGAAGCGCTAAGCTATGCCGAGATGGCGGCAAAGATCGGCTCTGCGATCGGGAAAAGGCTGACATTTGTACCGATCTCTGACGAACAGGTTCGGCGCCACATGATCGACAGCAACGACCCGGCGGAAATCGTCGCAGCCCATCTTTCAATCTATCGGGCGATTCGGGAAGGGCGCTTGGCGGCCGTTACGTTTGATAGGTGGGTTCAAGACAATGCTGCGGTGTTCGTTGATTCCGCGCACGCATGCTGAACTTCCGCGGCGATGGCAGGCAGATCAATTATCGTGACGGGCCGAAAGGTTCGGTGTCTTCGGCTGTAGCATCTCCCAAATATTAGCGGAACACCACGTCCAGGGTAGCCGCATCTATGAATAGGTGAGGTGCATGACGAAAGACGATCACATGCCCGAAGAGCCGCCGCCTGGGCTAACGCCAATATTAGCTGTTTCCGATGCCCATGCCGCCATTGCCTTTTACGCTCTGGCATTTGGCGCAACTGAACTTGCGCGCATCCCCGCGCCTGACGCAAAACGTCTCATCCACGTGAGGATGACGATGTTTGGAACGGCCTTTGTGTTTATGGATGAAATCCCGGAACTGGCGTCAAACGAGAGTCGATTCCACAGCCCCGACCGGTTGAAGGGGACATCCGTAACACTGCATCTTCAGGTGCCAGATGCTGAGTTGGTTTGGAGGCAGGCGCTCCACGCCGGAGCTCTTCCAATAATTCCCCTCGCGGAGCAGTTCTGGGGCGAACTCTACGGGAGACTAAAGGACCCATTCGGGCATGAGTGGACCGTCGCTCAGTCACTCAATCTTCTTGGGAGCAATGAGGTGCAGGAGGCTGCCGCCTCGGTTTTCAACAAAAAAGAACCGTAGAGCCTCGTGATGTGGGAACGGCCCCAATGGCATTGTTGTGCCACTGAACTTCTGGCCAAACGCTATCTCCTTTGCTGTGCCCGCTCTGGGTTTCGACATTGTCAATCTGCATTGTCATGTTGGCCATGTTCTTCCTCGGGGTATTGCGGCGATTCTGTCACACCGGGAAATAAATCGTCGCGCCGCATGATCGCGCCGCCGCCAGCCCAGTGAGCAGTTAGCTGAAGGGGTATGAAAGGCATCCGCAAGAACAGCGTCAGTTTAATTGAAGGGGTATGAAGGGCATCCGCAAGAACAGCGTCAGTTCTCCCGCTCGGCGGCAGTTTCTTGGCCTGCACTGGCTGATGATCCTGATCGGGCTAGCGCTTTTTGGGGCTGTGGCCGTGTTCGTCGATCTCAAGCCACGAGTGGATGAGAATTTCTTTTTTTCCTCAAGCGATCCGCAGTTCCAGCAATCGGCCAAAATCGATAAGATCTTTCCCACGTCCAGTCAACTCCTCATTAATATCGCCGGGCCGATCTCGTCGGAACCCTATTTAAGCCGGCTGGCGCAATTTACGCGGCAGATTCAGTCGATTGAAACAGTTTCAAATGTCGAGAGTTTAACGGAAGGACCCAAGGACTTTGAGGATGCAGAGAAGAGTCCATTTTGGCGGCGCCTGCTGATCGCTGGCAACGGGCGGTCCAGCAACGTCGTCGTCTTTGTGTCCAATCGCGATCCACAGCGTCTCATCAGCCGGATCGAAAACGCGATCGCGAGGTTCGAAGCTAAGGGTTTTCGCCCGAAACTTGCCGGCGCCCCGTATGTGGCCGAGATGATTCGGCGAAATCTCCGCCACGACTTCCACACGTTCAGCCTTACGTCCGTGCTGCTGTTCGGAGCAGCCATGTGGCTGCTCTTCCGTTCCTTCAAGTTGACGCTCGGAATGGTGGTGACCTGCACGAGTGCGCCTTTGGCGAATCTGCTCCTGCAGTCGTTGCTCGGCCAGAACATCGGGATTCTTACAGCGAATCTCGGCACGATTGTGTTCGTCGTCGCGCTGTCCCATCTCGTTTACATGACATTCAACTGGCAGACGCTGGCCGCGAAGGAACACTCTTCGGATCTCTCGTCGAAGGCATGGCGCATGACCTTGCCCGCGTCCTTCTGGTCCATGACTTGTGCTTCGCTGGGCTTCGGCAGTCTGCTGCCGGTGCCGGCAAAGCCGCTGCGGGAATTGGGAATCGGCGGCCTGACGGGAACCGTTATTGCGCTGATTTGTTCTTACCTCATGTATCCTGCGTTTCTCCATTGGACCGATCCGGAGAAGACGAAAAAGGTGGCGGGAACAGGCGAATCCTTTTTACGCGACAGGAAGTTCGCCTGGGTCTCCCTGATCACCGTTTTGGGCAGCGCGGCACTCGGCTTTGGCCTGATGCACCTGAATACCGATCCGAGCCTTCTCGATTATTTCAAAAAGGGCAAGGAGCCTCGTGAAGGGCTGGAGTATGTCGATCGCAATGGAGGTTCAAACCCGCTGACGTTCATCATCGCCTCGGCCGACGGTAGCAAGCTGGACAAGAAAGAACAGTACGAACGAATGTGGGATCTGGAGGATGCGCTCGAAGAACACAAAGGCGTGGGAACCTCGCTTTCCTTGCCGGTGCTCATGGCCGAAGCGCATCGTCGTAAATTCGCCTTTCTCTTCAGTTGGAATCACTTGTTGAATATCCTGAACGAGCCTAAGCATTCACGGGTCGCGAGCACTTTCGTCACAAAGGACCGCACGCTCGCTGCTTTCTATCTCCGTATGGATGAACACGGGAGGACGAAACCGCGCGCCGAAGTGGTGAACGATCTGCGCGAAGTCGTTCGCCGGCATGGCTTCAAAGTGGTCCTGGTAGGAGGCGTCTACGCGTTGCAGGGCGCGCTCGCCAAACTTGTGGCGAAAAGCCTGGTCACCGGATTGTTCTGGTTGATGGCGTTTTTCACGGTGATCGCGTTCATCGTGGGGCGGAGTCTGCGGATCGCGGCGGCGATGATTTTCAGCTTGAGCCTGGCGCCGATCTGCATGCTGGGCGGAATTGGGCTTCTCCACGTTCCTGTCGATATCATCTCCGCGCCGGCCACAAACGTGTGCATCGGCATGGCCATCGATTCCATGGTTCATCTCGTCTTCGGAGTAAAGCGCGCGCAGCGCGACGGAAAGAAAGGATGGCAAGCGTGGGTAGCGGGGCGAGAGGAGCAATGGAGGGGCGTGGTCTACTCGGACGTCGTCATTGCGTCCGGATTCGCGATTTTCGCGCTCTCCAGTTTTCCGCCTACGCAGAGATTCGGGCTGGTTGTGGTGGCCGGCACGGTGATCGACATCCTGGCGAATCTTTTTCTTCTTCCGTTCCTCGGAGGGGCTGAGTGGAAGCACGAAAAGAAATCTGCGGGTTCGCGCGAACTCTCGCCTCAAAGATAGTCTCGCCGAAAGGCCCGGCGGCTAGGCGATGGAAGGGCCCCCGCCGCCTGAGAAGATCCGGTGCTTAGTTTCCGGCCTTGCGAACAATTGCCTGTAGTAATCGCGCTCTCCCATCCGCCAGATTTCTGCCGAGGTTAGACGTCATCTCAGGAAACTCAGGTCCCATGACGACGTGCAAACCGAGCAAGGGCTGGGCCGATCCTGTCCGGCGCTCTGCCTGCTGCAGTGACAGCCATGCTAGCCTCGCTTCCGTGCTGTCGTTCCAGGAGACGACATCGAAGCCAACCTTTTCCAGCGCACGGCGCATCTCCTCGTCAGACAGCAGAAAACTAATCTCTGGCTCGCGAGCCCACGGCACCGGGAAGATCAAAGGGCTCTGCCCCCCGGCGATCACATCGTAGATCGCCAGCAGCCCATCGGGACCAAGCACGCGGTGAATTTCCGAATAGAGGCGCAGCCGGTCATGAATGTTCATAGCAACGTGCTGAGTCCATGCGTAATCGAAGCTGTCACCCGCAAAAGGCAAATTCAGCGCATCCTCCTGAAGAAAGGAGACCCGATTCGACAATCCCGCCTTTGAGGCGAGCATGCGGGCCACTTCGATGAACGGCCCGCTCAGGTCGACCCCGGTCACATGGCACCCGTAGGTCGCAGCCAGGTAACGGCTCGGGCCGCCCAGGCCGCTCCCGACATCCAGCAGCCTTGAACCTGCCTTTATATTCAGCCCTTTGGCCAATTCCTCTGTTGCCGCCAGCCCGCGCACGTGAAACTGGTCGAGAGGAGCGAAGTCGGACCACCTGGCATTCTCCAGGCCGGCTTGCCTCAGGACGCTCTCCACGCGCGCTGCCAGACCGTGCGCGCTGTAATGATCCACTACGGCCGCAGGGTGATCCATCAGCGGAAGACCTTCACGAGCATATCCGCATCATGATCCGTACCATCCACGCGCAGCGCTCGCCGCATCACCCCGTATCGTTCAAAACCGAGGCGAACATACAAGCCGCGTGCCCGCTCGTTCGTCACGTTGACGTACAACTCCACTTGGTCCACTTGGTTCTCTGCGAACTGAAGCACGTGCCGCATCAGGGCCTTGCCCATTCCGGTCCCCTCAAATTGAGGCCGCACATACATACCCCAGATCATCGCGACATGTCTGCGTTTACGCAAGGATTGCGGCACGAATGTGGCGACGGCAGCCAGATCATCCCCCGCCAGCACTCCGAAAACCATGCTCTCCTTCCCGCTCAGGCGTTTCGCGAAATCTTCGACCGCCAGTACCGACTCATCTTCGGCGCTTGCGGCGAATGCCGCGGGATGGGCCTCTAGCGCTTCCAGGAACACGGTCCGGTAAGACGGCGCGTCGGTCGCACCGAGTTGTCTGCAACGCCAGCCTGAAGGCTCGGAGTCTGAGGAGGCTGTTGTTCTCATGTGTGCTCCCTTGACAGTTCCATGTAGATACATATAATATCAGGATTTAGACCCGCGATTCAACCCGGCTGGCCGCCGAAAGAAATCACAACTCCCGCCTTGTGGGGGAAAAGCAGCCGTCGTGGGGCGGCCCGCTTCGCCACTTTGCCCGAAGCGACGGCAAGTTTCGGAGCCGTGGCCATCAACGGGTGGCTCTACGTTTATGGAGGGCATATAGCGCCTACGCACAGCTATTCGACCGCCGCAGTTTCCGGCCGCTTCTCACGGCTGAACCTCGCACGTCCTGAAGAGTGGGAAGATCTCCCGCCGGGTCCGGCCATGCAGGGCATGAATCTGGCAGCGTATAAAGGCGCGATTTACCGCATCGGAGGTATGGAGCCGCGCAACAAACCCGGGGAGAAGTCCGCTACGTTCTCCGTGGCGGACGCAGCCCGGTTCGATCCGAAAACGCGAAAGTGGGAACCGCTTCCTCCGTTGCCGGAGCCGCGGTCTTCCCACGATGTGGTGGTAATCGGCGGCAAATTGGTCGTGGTGGGCGGCTGGACCCTTAAAGGGCAGGAGCCTTCGGTATGGCTCGACACTATGGACATAATGGATCTCTCCGCCAAGAAATTGGAGTGGAAGAGCGTGAAGCAGCCGTTCAAGCGCCGCGCCTTGATTGCGGCTGCCTATTCAGGGAAGATGTATGTCCTTGGCGGCTTCGACGAGCACAGCGACGTTGTCAGGGCGGTTTCGATCTACGATCCAGGCACCGGGATCTGGTCCGAAAGGCCGGGATTGCCGGGAGGAACGGCGACGGACGGCTTTGCCCCCGCCGCTTGCGTCCACGACGGGAAACTTTATGTAAGCGTCGCCGATGGCGGCCTGTACCGGCCCGATGATTCGAGACAGCAATGGGAGAAAGCCGGTCAAGCGACGCCGCGGGTTGCGCACCGGATCATTTCAGATGGCCAGAGAATCCTGGTGCTGGGTGGCGCCGACAAAGGAAAAGACTCGGATCTGGTTGAAACCGTCGAGGCCGGCAGGTAGTCCGGGAACATCCCCCCGCCTCTTGCGCGCTTTTCCACAATAAGGGCAAAAAATCTGACGGGGCGATTCCGACTTGTCGCGGCAACAGCGGGTAAAAAGAAATGGTTTGTGGAACACAATTGAATATGAGCGAGGGCACCGGCATGAACCTTGAGGATCACGAACCGCAAGAGGCGGACGTTGAACGCACTGTCGATCATGGTTCTCCAGACAGCCCGCCTATGAGCTACAGCGTCAAAGTACCGTCCGCGATCGTCGCGATTCCGGAAGCGGAACTGGACCGGCAGGTCGTCTTCACACTCGACCAATGCGTGATCGACAACAAGGCATTTTACATACGCGGACGAATTCCTGTGCCGGTGATTGGGAGGGAAGACCCGTTCATTTGGGGCGTGTGGGCACAGGTGGGGGAACCGGATTTCGTGCGGACGAACCGAATGTGGCGTGTCGAAGGTCGTGAAGCCGAGCCGCCCTATCGGGGATGGCTGAACACTCCCATTCCGATTTACCCCAACACGCTGAATCTTGAGTTGAGAATCCTGACGCAGGTGGTCGGCCGCCGTCCCCATTTCGAACTGACGGACGCGACGCATCCGTTGGCAGCGGAACAGCGAAGCGGCATGACGATGGAGCGCGTGAAAGAACTATGAAGTGCTTACTAAGTAATGGAAAAGTGACTGGATACGCTCAGTAAGCTGCCGCCACATAGGACTTCGACGGCAGCGCGCACGGATGGGTTGCTTTGATCCATGTGCCGTCCATTTCGGCAGCAATCGAACGCTGAAGTAGCGCTATAGAAACTACAACTCGATAGTTGCCTCGAAACTCCTGAAGAATTCCTTCCACGCCGGCCAGAGGACCCTTCTGAATCTTGACGGTCTGGCCGATCTCCAGGAACGGCCACGGTTGAATCTTCAACTTGCTCTTGATGAAGCGCCGCACAGCTTCGATTTCGGTCTCCGGCACTGGAACCGGAGTGCTCCCGAAGCAGACAATCCTACGTACACCGGGAGTCGTTAGGATCGGCATGCGACGTTCGCTGTTCAAGCGGCAGAACAGGTATCCGGGAAACAGCGGCAATTCCGTTAATTTCACACGATCCGACCACTGACGCGGCTCCTCATATGTCGGCAAGAAAGATTCCAAACCTTTTGCTTGCAGCAGGTCGGCCACAGCCCTCTCGCGATTATGCCGTGCTTCAACGGCAAACCAACTGTACAAACCGCAACTGTCATCCATTAATCCTCCGCGAGCAGCATGCCCGTGCCTCCGAATCTAAGCAGGCGAACGGTGCCTAAGTGATCATCATGGTCCCTTAGGTCATTGCTTTCCGTCAACGCACAGAAGTACCAACAGAATTCGCTAGGAGACCTAGAACGCGGCTGCCGGTGGGCCGTTGACGTATGTCACTTCGTTAGAATTGCAATTGCTGGTCGAACCCGAGGATTTCCTGTCGGAGATGACTGTTAGCTCAGGAATTGTAGAGTACGGCACGGGCGCACCAAGTAACTGAACCGGGAACAATGCCAGCCCAAATGCGCCACGATACTAGTACGTCTTTCGTCTAGGCTTATTACGGAGTCAAACGCCGCAAGAAAACAGATTAGCTCGCATTAATCAGTATCTGCGATGATTCCCTCGCGGGAATCTGTATAGAAACGGCTGGATTATCGACTAAATGCGGTGCCACACAGATTTATTGGCAGCCCATTGGGCTAGCAAATCAAACAAAGAGCGTCGTCCGGCTTTTGATTCGCGGCCGGATGCGGCCAATCGGCGGCTAAGCCCGCCAAAACCGATCAAGAGCGCAAGATCAAGGAGATCGTTCACGCGGCTGTTAGCGGAACTCCTTGGCAGCACGCAGGAGTGGAGTTTCTCGGCAAACTGCTGCTCTCGCGAAATCGTTTGCACACGTGCCGAGGCGATTCCTGCGAAACTCAGCCAGTCACGCCACTCGATGATCTCCACCGGTTGGATCGCCGCGTCACCATCAATGCCGGTGTCCAGATAAAAGCGGGCGAGCGAAGACCCTGCCGTCCATCCAGAGAGTACAGCCGCAGTTACGTCGAACCTAACCCGCATATCTCAGTGCGTCCCAACATGCCCGGCTGGATCAGCTCAATATCCTTGTGATCATGACATTGGCGATCGAGTCGGATTTCTTCGACTAGCATGCCTTTTGGTTTGCCGGAAACGAGATAACCCCGTGCCCGTCTGCAGGCAATTGCCAGTTCCGCCGTTTGGTGAGTTCGTTGGCTACCCGAACCTGCCCGTATGCCGGCTGCTCGATGGCCATCTCCACCACCGCCTCCTCGGTGTGCGACTCCATCCGGTTCTTCGGGCACGGCTTGCGCCGGCTGATCTCCTTGAATGCCAGCTCGCCACCCTTCTCATATAGCTCTTTGAAGCGATAAAAGCTATCGCGCGAATAGGCCATCACCTTGCAGGCCTCGGAAACGCTGCCGGGCATCTCGGCCAGGTTCAGCAGACCCACCTTGTTCTTGATGATCTTTTGATCGCAATTCACGTTGACATCTCCTTCTTGCGCCTTCTGCGCAGTCCATCAGAAATGTCAGATCAAGTCGAGATGAGTACAAATTAGACCAACCACTTCAGCCCATACGAGCGAAAAATGGCAACAAATCCCTCCGAGGCAAGCGCCTCAGTCAAGTCATCCCAAATACCGATTTTACGAATCCAGAACAAATGCCCTGGATTCAGATTCACACTGCAGTCTGCATCTCTCGCTCCACTTCGCTCAACACCTTAGGCTCACTCCAGAGCGGCGCGAAGATCCTGGAGAGTAATCACGAAAGTCATAGCCTCACCCGGACAGGGATCAAATCCGAGGGCAAGATAGAAACTTCGTGCTTCTTCGGAGATGGCGTGGACAACAATACCGGGAATTCCGATCGTGCCAGCCGCATTCGCGGCCCGATGAGCGGCGTCGCGAAACAACGCTCGTCCTAACCCTTGTCTCTGGCGACTCCGATCCACGGCCAGGCGGCCAAGCACCACGACCGGAATTGGGTCTGGCATGTTCCTTCGGAATCTCCCGGGCGCTTCTATTTGAGCAATGGCCCCGGAAGCGAGAGCGCAATAAGCGACGACAGTCTTTCCCTCGCAGACAACATAAGTTCTGGATGCGCCACTAGCCTGGTTCGCCCTTGCGCGTCGTTTAAGCCAGTCGTCCAAGGTGAGTTCGCCGGAATCAAAACGATCAATCTGATGGTCGTCGCCAAGAGGTTCAGGCGGCGAAAAACGCATAGTTCATTCCCACGGCGCAGGGGTCCGCATGCTTTTGAGCAGCCGGCTACTCGGTTTCGGAGGAGCATCCAGGCGCGCGAGGAATTGACGATACGCTCTGCCGTTGAGGGTGAAGACGGTGCGATCCAGAAGCGCGTCCTCAGCGGCGCGCTTGGCGGCGTCGAGTACAAAATCCGTGCGGTTTTTGCCGCTGAGTTCCGCCGCTCGATCAATCAAGTCACGTAGCCGGGGTTTGATTCGAAGGTTTAGCGCTTCGCGCCTAACGGCTTTATTCCGCGCAGTGGGCATATCGGGTTCTCAGTACAGCATAGAAGTTCGTAATGACATTGTCTTTACCCAATCCTGTCGAATAGAGCATGAGCCTGAATAGCCAGCCGCCTTAGCTCCCCCTTATCTCCCGCTCCACTTCGCTTAGCACCTCCAATACATCGTCGAGCGTCAATGCCGCCAGCATCGCCTGCGACAGCAGCAGCCGAGCCGTTGCCTTCATCTCGTCTCGCTGTTCCTGCGGATTCCTCTCCGGCAGTCTCGCAACAACAAAGGTTCCGCGCCCGCGACGCGTCTCCACTAGGCCCAGCCGCTCCAGCTCGTCATATGCTTTCTTGACCGTAAGCGGCGCCACAGCCAATTCCTTCGCCAAATCCCGATGACTCGGCAGCCGGTCACCGCTTTTGAGGCCCCCGACTGCCGTACTCTCCCGAATCTGCCGCACGATCTGGCGATAGATCGGCGCGTCGTGAGCGACCTGAATAGTTATCTGTATCATAAGTGCAGTACTGCACTGTATCACAGATCAAGGCCCAGCACGGAGTTCGTTTGGTAAAAATGCCGTATGTTATTGAAATTAGTCGTACTCCACCGCGACCCGCACATCCGCCCCAGCCAACGCTGCCCGAATGTACTGGACCGGCCAAGTCTCGGTTTTCCCAAGTTCCCCGGCTGCCTGTATTGCCCAATACGGTTCCCGCAGGAACTCTCGGGCCAGCAGCACCAGATCCGCCTGCCCCGTTCGTATGATATGGTCCGCCTGCACTGGGTCCGTAATCATGCCCACAGCGCCCGTCCGAATGCCTGCTTCCTTCCGGATCTTCTCGGCAAAAGGCGTCTGGTATCCCGGTCCCACTGGGATTTTGACGTTCGGCACCGCGCCTCCCGAGGACACGTCCACCAAGTCCACGCCATGGCCGCCTAGGACCCGGGCCAACTCGACCGATTGGTCTGCATCCCACCCGCCTTCTGCCCAATCGGTGGCCGAGATCCGCACAAACAATGTCTTCCGCCAAACCGTCCTTACCGCGTCCACGACCTCCGCCAACATCCGAATGCGGTTCTCCAGGGATCCGCCATATTTATCGGTCCGATGGTTACTCAAGGGCGAAAGGAACTCATGCAACAGATAGCCATGCGCGGAGTGGATCTCGATCACGTTAAATCCCGCCTGCGTCGCCCGCCGCGCAGCCGCAGCGAAGCAACCCGTCACGCGCCGGATATCGTCCCTAGTCATCTCGATCGGTTGGGGGTATTTGCTGGAGAAGGGAATCGCGCTAGGAGCATAGACGGTGGTCCATCCGCCCTCCTCCGGTTTTATGACGCCGTCGCCCTCCCAAGGCCGCTTCGTGCTCGCCTTGCGACCGGCATGCGCCAACTGTATGCCCGCGTACGCGCCCTGCGAATGCACGAAACCCACGATGCGCCGCAGCATGGCAATCTGTTCGTCTTTCCACAGCCCTAGGTCCTGCGGGCTAATCCGGCCTTCGGGTGAAACCGCCGTCGCCTCGGTAAACACCAGCCCGGCGCCACCCACCGCCCGGCTTCCGAGATGAACTAGATGCCAATCGGTGGCAAAGCCGTCCTCGCTCGAATACTGGCACATAGGCGAGACCACGATGCGATTGCGAAGCGTCAATCCGCCCAACGTCAGCGGCGAGAACAATTCAGATATTGATTCCATCACCTTTCGATGCTCTCAGCACCGGCTTTAGCGCTGGAAAAGGACCACATCCACGTCAGCGAATGGTCCCAATCTCTCGACCCTCCAGCCCTTGAATTCCGCCTGCTTCACGAACCACTCCCGCCAGAAGCGGACGTTGCCTTGTCCGCCATAGATCAGAAAACGCCCGTCTTTGACAAGAGTCGTCTTTGCCAGTTCGTCCGCATAAGCGAAAGCGTCGGGCGATTCCTTGAACGGGAACAGATATAGCGGCCCGTTGAGCCGATAGACGTCCAGGTGCGAGTACAGGAACCCGGGCAGAGGATAATCGGGCCGCCAGACCGGCCATTGCGCCTCGATGAAGGGACTTGGGCAGATTACGGGAATCGAGCCCTTTGCCTCCAGTTGATTCACAGTTCCGGCCGCGCGCCTCCAGTCGGAGTTGTGATGCAAGGGCCACAACTCTGTCCAATGCCCCATCACGATCAACACGCCCACTCCAAAGACCAACGCAAACGGCCGCCACGCGGCGGATGGCACGAATCGGGCCGTAATCGCGGTCGCGGCCAGCGCCATGCCAGGAAGCGCGAATGCCAGATAGCGCGGAACAAAAACGCTATCGCCCGTTACCCATGAGAATGCGAAGATGCATAACGGGTCGCATAGCCAGTAACCTGTCAGCAAGGCGACGGAACTCTGCGACGGGCTGGGCACATCCGGCGTCCATCGGAACACCCGGCTGACTAGCCACGCCGCCGCGCCGCACGATACCAATTGCCCCAGCTTGATCAGCCGGATCAACTCCCGCACGCTAGGCAGTGGTGCTATGACGTGCTTCTTGGCATTGCGCATCAGCGCCAGCGAAGAAAGCAGCACTGGGACCAAAGCCGCACCCAGCAGAGCAAACACGCCCAGCACCGCTATCCAAGTTACGCGCGTGTCCCGGCGCCAAAGCCGCACCGCCGCGTAGAATGCGAACAGCACGTACATCGGCCAGAAAATCAGGTGCACCCGCCATAGCAGCGCGGCAAGAACCACATAGGCCGCCGCATCCCGCCAGCGCCCCGAATCGAGCCATCGCACCAGAAACAACAGTGACGCCGCGGCCACGCACGCGCCCAACGCATAAGGGCGCGCATTTGCGGCTTCGTAGTTAATGTCCCGCAGCCCCAAGCAAGCGAACACCGCAAACCAAGCCGCTTGCGGATGAATCAGGCGCGCCGCCAATCGTCCTACCAGGAAGAGCGCCAGTCCCATCAGCAGAACCGACGGCACGCGGTAGGCGATCTCCGAGAAGCCGAACAGCCGTTCCGACAGTTTCGGGAGCACGTAGTAGATGGAAGCCGGGACCTGCGGCGCTGCCGCGAACGAGGGATGATTACCGCCGTAGTGCACGACAAACGCGGTGCCCATCTCGTCTACCCAAAAGCTTGATCCTAGCGGCATCAGCCACAATCGGCCAATGCACAGCGCCAGCACGACATACAACCCCAGCGTGATCCGCTTGTCCAGCGCCTTCGTCAATTCAGAACGTCTCTCGTTCCTCCAGATGCGCCTCAATGTCTTTGCGTTCCCGCCACACCGGATGAAGCTGCTTCATCTCCATTAGCGGCAACTGGTCTTCGAGATGCGGCGAGTTGTGTTGGCTCGCGTTCCCGTACGACAATGCGCACTCTGCCTTCTGTTCCCGCGCGAACTCGATCACGCAGACAAACGTCTCGCCGTGCGACGCATAGTGCCGATCGCCCCGCGTCTCTCCAAATTGGATGGTCCGGAACGCACCCATCCGATTACTTGCGCCGTTCCCTGGAACGTCCGCGGGTCCGCTCACAAAGCGATTGACTTCACCCCATTCCACTGCCGCCGAACCATACTTCGCTTTGCACTCTGCCGCTGCGGCCGCGAGCGTCTTCAGCGCTCCATTTGCGTCCGCTAATCCATAGCCCGATTCGAGCGGATGTTGCGGATCGTACTTCACCCGCAGCTTCGGATTGATATCGCCCACATATCCGAAATACTTATCCGCGAATGTCTGAAACAGCACTGCTCCGCGACTATCGGCCTCAGCCCGATGATCCCACGCACTCAGTATCTGCGCTGCTTCAACAATTGCCGGGTCGGTGCTCTGTTTTGCCGCCTTCAACAGATCCGGCGTCACCGCATCGGCGAGTTCCATATCGGTCGAGAACTTATCCGCCAGCAGCTTCTCGTAGCTGATCTTCTCGTCTTGGGTAATCATGCGCAGCGACCGAATGGTGCGGAAACTCGGCATCAGCACTCCCGGTCGAGACATGTAAGCCGGGTATTTGGTCCGGTCGAGTTGCGGAAACGTGCTTGTCCAGGGCGGCTCGTTGGTGTTCTGGTTAAAACCGCTCGGCGGATCGATCGATTTCGGCAGATCTTCGAATGAGTGATACTCCGTCCAGAGCGTTTTGGACGTATCGCCCGGCACAACTTGGGCCCAATACGAAAAGTCTTCACTATTCCGCTTGGGCACCAGTCCGTCGAACACCAGCATGATGTGCCCGTCGGCATCCGCGTAGTTGGCGTTCCACATCGGAATCGACATCATGCGCATCGCGTCCTTGAACTGTTCCAGGTTCTGCGCCTCACCCATGCGGAACCATTGTTCCAGCATCTTCGGTCGATCCAGACCCGCTACCCGCATTGCGAGCGTGATGCCATGATCGTCATACACGACCGGCCCTTGCACGCTGCGCCGGATTTGCAGCGTCTCTTCGCGAAACGAACCGTCCGGTTGTTTGACCTTAAGCACTTTCGTCGAATGCTCGAACGGCCGCAGCTTCCCGTCAAATTTGTACTGGCCGGCGCGCACCGTCAATCGATAGAAATCGACCGTATCGATGACATTCACCGTCCTCCCCCATCCGGTGCGGCGGTTGAATCCCACCACCGGAACCGGAAAACCGACCTGCGGAGAGCCGTAAAGATCGTAATTCGGCCCCACCAGGTGCACTTCCATGTAGCGATAGAACGTCTCGCCCCAAGCCAGGTGCGGATTAATGATCAGCATTGCGTTGCCGCTCGCAGATCGTGGCGGCCCAATCGCCCATGTGTTCGATCCAGGCGGTTCCGCGGGCTCCACGTCCAATTTCGCAGTCTTCGGTGCGCCAGCCTCGCGCAGCAGAGGTGTCAACTCGCGGTTCATCTCCTGTTGCGAACCCATGTACATGTAGTGGACCACTCGCAGTGAGTGCCCGACGACATCCACGCCGGTCACCGGCAACACGACCCGATTTTCGGGCGCGATCGCATCCGGATGCTCTTTCGCAAAGTCGTTAATGCCTCGCGCGAACGCATCTATATAGGTGCGGAATGTCGGGTCCTGCGCGTCATACCACTCCTTCGCACGTTCCGGCATTCCGTTCGTCTGCAACCAGCGGTCGAGCGCCAGATGCGACACTCCCCAGTACTCCGCTCCCCGCCCGCGCGACTCGCCATACAGCCGCAGCAGCAGATTCGCCTGGTTGTGCATCTGCGCCCAGCCATGCGCATAGAACATGGATTCGCGGTCGGCCGCGAAGATATGTGGCACGCCGTACTGGTCCCACAAGATCTCCGTCTTACCGCCGGCAGCCAGGCAGTTTGCGGCCAAAACGAGTATGAGCGAAAGCTTCCGCATTGCGTCACGGTAACATAGCGCTCATGCGGCGGCAAAACCACGTTGTCCGAAACCGCGTTCCAGCCATCATCGCTCTCGTTGCGGTGTCGCTGCTTGCGCAAACTCCGAAATCCGGCTACGGTTCCATCTTCGATTACATCCGGCGTACCTGGGTCACTTTGACGCGCTCCAATGCCAATATCGCCAAAGCCGCAGTCGATCCGAAGTTTAAGCCGCTGCCGGATGGCCGCTGGCCGGTCTACATCGCTGCGACCGAGCAGCAGACCGCCGTCGAGCGCAATCTGCGCGCCGCCATGAAGCCTGAGGACTTCAGCAAAATAGAAATTCGCATTTTGCCAAAAGATGTTAGCCGACTGACCGCGCAAGGCCTTCTCTACCTGCCCAAAGCCTACGTAGTCCCGGGTGGCCGTTTCAACGAAATGTATGGCTGGGATAGCTACTTCATTCAGTTTGGTTTATTGCGAGACGGCAATCTAGATCTGGCCCGCGACATGGCCGAGAATTTCGTTTATGAGATCCGCGAATACGGCCGCATTCTGAACGCCAACCGTACCTATTATTTGTCGCGCTCGCAGCCACCGTTCTTTACGCAGATGTTGCTTGGGGTCTATCGCAAAACGCGCGACAAGCAATGGCTCGACAACGCGGCGGCGGCAATCAATCCGTATTACGCTTACTGGACGAACGAGCCTCACCTCACGCCCGAAACAGGCTTATCGCGTTACTACGACCTCGGCGAAGGTCCTGCGCCCGAAGTGCTCTCCGCCGAGCGCAATGAAGAGGGCCTGAACCATTACCAACTCGTGGCGCAATACTTTAAGACGCATACCGTCACCGCATACGACGTTAATCAATACTACGACCGCAAGACCGGGACGCTGAGCCCTCTCTTCTATAAGGGTGATCGGTCGATGCGCGAATCGGGCTTCGACCCGTCCAATCGCTTTGGGCCGTTCAACATCGACATCATTCACTACAATCCCGTTTGTCTGAACACGCTGCTTTATTTGATGGAGACGCAAGCCGGTGAAATTCTCGGGGATCCCGTTTGGCGCGAACGCGCCGAGCGCCGCGCAGCCAAGATCAACCAATTGATGTGGGACGATCGCGACGGCCTCTATTACGATTACAATTTCGTCTCGAAAACTGTACGGCGCTACCCTTTCTTGACCACCTTCTATCCCATGTGGGCCGGCATCGCTTCAAAACAGCAGGCGGCGCGCATTGTGGCCAATCTGCCGAAGTTTGAACGTCCGGGCGGCCTCCAAACCAGCACGTTTGTCAGCGGCAATCAATGGGATTCGCCCTTTGGCTGGGCTCCGCTCGAATATATCGCGGTCGAAGGACTGCGCAAATATGGCTATAGCCAGGACGCAGACCGTATTTCGATGAAATGGTTGTCAATGATTCAAAGCGATTTCGAGGTTCGCGGCCGGATCGTCGAAAAGTACGATGTGATCTCGGCCAATTCGGATGTCAGCGCGCATATCCATTTCGGGTACAGCTCGAACGAGGCCGGATTTGGATGGACCAATGCCGTCTATACCGCGCTTTACGACGAACTGCCGGACGCCAAAAAAAGGCTGCTTCGCGCAAAGCCCGCCGCGTGATACGTTCGATACGTGAACCCTTACGCAAAGCATCTCGAAGGACGAAACTACATGGACGTGTTGACGACGACGCCTCTGACGCTTGCCTCAGCCGTCGAGAAAATTGGCGATGCCGGCATGGGGCGCAGTTACGGCCCGGGAAAGTGGACCGCGGCCCAAATTCTGTGCCATCTCGCGGATTGCGAAATCGCGTTTGGCTTTCGTATCCGCCAGGCTTTCGTGCAAGACCCGCACATGGTCCAGCCGTTCAACCAGGAAGCTTGGGCAACGAGCTACGGTGAACTCGATCCACACATGGCGCTTGGGACATTCATCGGTCTTCGCAACTGGAACCTTGCCTTACTCAAGGCGCGGGGCGGCGATATTTCCTCCCGTAAGGTAAGTCATCCCGAGCGCGGCGACATGACGCTCGCGGCAATGCTGGAACTCATCGCCGGGCACGACATGAACCATAGAAAGCAGCTCGAAACGATTGCCGCTGTCGCAGCCTAAGCCATTTAAGCGCCCCGCGCCACGCAAACGGAAGCGTCCCCCTGCACAGCCGCACCCGCACTCAGGATCTGTGAACGTGGTCATGAGCGGCATCGCGCTGGGACTCGGTGCGGTCCTGGTGATCGGGTTCTTCCTCTTTCACCAGCAGTACACAATCAACCTGCAATCGCCGATCGTCTTGCATTTTCGATCGCCCATCGTGATCGCGCGCCGCGATACGACTGAAGGATCGAAGGACGCACAGTTCGATCAACAGGGGAAGCCGCTTACCGCCTATCAGCAATACGCTTGCGCGAAGTTCGGCCCCAATTGCCGCATCGCGTTGGCGATTCAGCGCGCCGAAAATCCCCAAGGCAAGTGCGAAATTTATCATTACAATACCGACGGCACACTCGATTGGGGCTATTTTCAAATCAACACCGTGCATCTGAAACGCCCCGGCCTGAACTTGCGCGATCTGCTCGACTGCAAGGCCAATATCGACTTCGCTTACGAACTATTTGAAGAGAGTAAAGGCTTCTCGCCCTGGAGCACTTACAAGAACGGAGCGTATCGAAAGTTTCTGTTGGAACGGTAATGGTTGCGAGATCGTTTGTGCACGTGATGACCGATTCTCGTCCGGATATTCCTGCCAATAAGTGGTAGGGGCGACAGGAATCGAACCTGTGACCCTCAGCTTAGAAGGCTGATGCTCTATCCAACTGAGCTACGCCCCCACACGGCAGCCGGCCCTTTCATTCTATAGGAGCGAGCGCCGGCTTCCTGTTAGGAATAGATTGGTTCGAGCGTGTTCACAATGTAATTCCCGCAGCGCTCATAACTTATTCGCGGGCCTTTTCGCGCCGTATCGAGATCCACACAGTTCCAGCCTTGGTAACCGATCTCCTTGAGCACACGATGGCAGCCTGGAAAGTCAATTTCGCCGTCGCCTAAGTCGTAAATGCTCGATAGAAATTTCGCGGTTTCCGGATCGACCACTTTCCCATTGGAGTCGGTGAACCCCGCAGGCGGTGTGGTCCACTTGGCGTCTTTGTAGTCCATCATCACGAGGCGGTTTTTGTACTTCTGAAACATCTCGACAACGTTGCTGCCACCCAGGAATAGGTGCGCGGTATCGGGAGAAAGCCCGAACAGCTTCGGATCGGTCAACCGCATGCAGCGGTCAATCTCTTCGGGTTTCTCACACATTTGCCCCAGGTGGTTGTGCAAACCCGCGCGAAAGCCTTTCTCCCCAGCCAATTCGCCAATCCGGTTGAATGTCTGGCACATGGTTTTGAACGCTGCATCCGTCCGCGCCTCTGGCGATCGCCGTGAGGGAGAAAACACGACCAGCCGGTTTGCTCCGAATATCGCCAGAAAATCCATGGCCTTTCTGGCGTTATCCAATACTTTCGTCTGCTGCTGAGGGTCGTGTGAAGGGCCGTTAAAGGAGATCGTGGCAATGTGAAGGTCACGCTTACTCAGTTCTGCTTCCAACTGGGTTATGCTCATGCGATACTTCTGCAAAATACCGGGAAACTGGGTCATGCGAATTCCGATGAAGCCGGTATCCCGCATCACATCGAGGATTTCGGTGAACGCTACAGGCGGGAAATGATTCCAAAGATTCGCGCTGACCGCCCACTTCACGTTCCTGTTTGCAGGCAAGTGGCGGCCCTTTGCAATGAGGGCGGTCGACAACAAGGCTAGGAAAGATCGTCTACGCATAGTCCGCGGGAATTATATACCTTGAGTTGGAGAGTCAGGACTCGTCAATATTGAGGATCTATGGCCGGTCCCTCACACTATTCGATGCTCAACAACAAGTCCCGCGCTTCCACATTGTCCCGCGGCCTGACGGCGAGGCGTTTCACCGTGCCCGCAATGGGTGCGTACACAGTGGTCTGCATCTTCATCGCCTCCATCACCAGTAGGCGTTCGCCTTTGGTGACTTTGTCGCCCTCTTCGACATGAACAATGGTCACCGCGCACGGTATGGGAGCGCCGACTTCGCCCGGGTTTCGCTACGAACCAATTAACCCAATATTTATTATATTTCGTATTGACCGCCCCCAAGAATGGATGTATTACTTTCGTGTAATAGAGTGTGTTAACAGATCATTCCTTGGTATCTAACGCGCTCGGCGAGCGAAACCACAGTTTAGGAGGGAGTGTGTCTCGGAATATCGTCTTTTTACTCTTGTTGCCGGTGCTGCCATTCCGCCCTTGCGGGCTCAACAGCCCGAACAGTGGACATCCTATACGGCGATATACAAAATTACCTACCCGACAGGCGCACCCAATCCGCTAGACAACCTTGACACGTCCAAGGAGATCATCCGAGCGGTTGATGGCTCAAAGCTTTCGTTGAAGAGAGATAGCAGTGGCCGGCCGGTCGCAGGGATTTTGTGGAAAGGCGGCAGCATGTACCACCTGAACTATATTCGTAGCCAAGCGATGGCCTTCAAGGGCGCTAATCCCCCGCGCTGGGAGCTACCTCCCGGTTCGCCGATAGGCACGGCTAAGGTAGCGGGCCTCGACTGTGTGATCTATCCCCTACAAGTTGCGGGCGGCGAGGGCACGAAATGTGTGGATGCCGTGGACAAGCTGACTGCAAAGACGGGAATTCACATGCAGCGCGGCAATGGTACTCAGATCTACATCGAGGAACTGACATCCGTAAAATTCGAAACACCTCTTCTTCAGACAATTGAGATTCCAAAGGACTTTCGTGTCATTCACCCCCTGATGGCCGGGGAGAGCCCCGAAGACCAGCAGTAACGTACACAAGAGATTCGACCGTTCGACCAAGGTTACCTCGTGCCACTCGCTGGCATGGGATCGTTTTAGAACAAAGATCGATCAGGAGGCATCTATGCGATTTGAGATAGGAGTGGCGCTATTCGTGTTGTTCGGCAGTTTCGCCACAGCGCAGACGGGCACCGTCACTCTGACGAACTATTACTATCCCTGGGCACAGATCGAAGCAGGCGATTACTTCACAGTGTCCATCGTGGGAGCTGCCCACAATCAGACGGTAACGGTGGTGGAGAACGGCGGCAGCCCGTACCCTTTTGGCACCACGGACGACTCAGGCAACTGGTCGATAGCCGGCACGGAAACATCGGAATTTGCGGGGCTCACCTATACTCAGCACTGGTATGTCGGCGGCGTTGAGGCCACTCCCGCTAATCTAAACACGAACATCTATGACTGGGCGCCTACCTTGCCAAGCTTCACGGTTTGGCCGAACCTAACTGCCTCCAACTGCCCGACGCTCATAGTCCCTGTGGACACATGTACCAATACTAGCGACGAAATGTATTGGCGATGGTCGCCGGTGTCCTATGCATCAACTTCGAGCGTTCATTCGGACAGCGATATGACCGTCGCCGCAGATGGCTGGAATGGTGTCCAAAGTGGATTACAGCTAGAGCCTGCGGACGGGACGCTCGACATATGGGCCTATGATAGTACCTCACTGCCAGGTTACGTGTTCGGGCAAACACAATTTACCAGCCAGACGTGTAATACAGGTTGCTTCGACCAAGTGGACGAGTGTACCGGGGAATGCATGGACGATCAAGCTGTTTACTACGAAGACATTATCATCAACCCTACAGCTGTGACCAATTATGCGTCCGACTTTGGAGAGAGTACGGAACAGCTCGCCATTTTAGTGGTGACGCACGAGTTGGGCCACGCGCTCCAACTTGCTCACCCAGAAGCCGTTCAGCACAGCTGTTCCGAGGTCCAGAGCACGGTGTACCAAAATCCATCTATGAGAATAACGTGCGGAGTTTCGACACCGACTTCATGCGATGGTATTGCTGTCGACGATGTCTATCCCGACGGGGTGCCTTACTGCCCGCAAGGCGACAACTACTGCGATGGAACGCTCTGCGACTAGTTCGCGGCCGACGAGCTATGTAGCATAAATGGAGCAAAGTAATGCACAGACACATGATGGCCCTTATATTGATGGTTAGCGCGGGCGTGTGTGCGGCCCAGACGTCAAGGCCCGCTCGACGGACTCTGCGCGGAGCCAGCGTCGCTTGTCCACCCAGCGGCAAGGTGACTGACGAACTGGACCTGGCCTCAGCACCGGGCACCCTTGATTCCCTGATCTTGGGATCCAACCTGATAGTTGAGGGGACAATCGCGAAGGTGCTGCCCGCGTTCAACAGGGATCCGAACATCTCGTCAGCGATCGAGACCGATTCGCTCATCTCTGTTTCGCAGACACTGCTTGGAACCTTACCAGGCACCACCGACATAACCCTGGCACAGATCGGCGGGAAGACCGATGCCTGCGAAGAAATTGTCCCTGAGGACCCGCCGGTGAAAGCGGGCGAGCAATACATTCTTTTTCTAACTAAGGACGATCGAACATCGGTCCCGAACCCATCGGGCTTTCAGCGATATTTCGCGCTTGGGCTCTGGAACGGGAGGGCAAAAATGGAAAGCGGAAAGATTCAGTTTCTGCCCGCCGCCGAAAAGGGGCTTCACAAGCTCGACAACACGAGTGCCACGGACCTCGTGTCCAGCATACAGCAAAGAATACCCCTCCTGGGGTTGACGGTATCGGGTAAGCCGAAGCGTTAGCGCGCCGGCGGGGAAAAAGAGATGCGTAAGGTTTTCATGTACTTGATCATGGCATCTGTTGTGACGACCGTCCTCCCGGCAAAGGGTGCCGAAGATGGCCCGCTCACCTCCAAGCAGGCAGACGAAATTATCAACGAACTCCGGGAGATCCGAAAACTGCTCGAAGCCCAAGTTAGTAATCAGAGCGCAACCCGATCTACGGCACAGCCGCGAAGCCGCACGATTGCCCTCGATGTTACAGGAGCGCCGGTCCTTGGCTCCAAAGATGCACCATTGGCGATTGTGCAGTTTACAGATTTCCAGTGCCCGTATTGCAATCGGTTCTTTAAGGAAGTGCTGCCGGACCTGAAGAAGAACTACATCGATACGGGTAAGGTGCGCTTCTATGCATGGACTTCCCGATCAAGGTCCACCCGAACGCTTTGCGCGCGGCGGAAGCAGGGCGATGCGCCGCCGATCAGAATCAATTCTGGGCCATGCACGACTTGATGCAAGGCAACCCCACACACCTTGCGATGGAAAACTTGATGGATTATGCGAACAGGCTAGGAATGAACGCCGATGCTTTTCGTCAATGTGTGAGCAGCGGGAAATACGAGAATAAGATCAAGGAAGATGCAGACGAAGCAATGGCCAAAGGAATACGTGGGACGCCGGTGATGATTGTTGGTAAAAGTCGGTCCGGGACAGTTGAGGGATCGATGATAATGGGATCGATCCCTTATGAGACGATCGATGAAAAATTAAGAGCATTGATCAGTGCTGAGACTGCGCAACAGGTCGCACTTCAGTAACATCGACTCCTCAATACTCCGTATTGCCAGCCAGCCCTTTCATTCTATTCGATGACCAACAACAAGTCCCGCGCTTCGACGCTGTCGCGCGGCCTGACGGCGAGGCGTTTCACTGTGCCGGCGATGGGCGCATAGACAGTGGTCTGCATCTTCATCGCTTCCATCACCAACAACCGCTCGCCTTTGGCTACTTTGTCGCCCTCTTCCACATGGACAATCGTCACCGCGCCCGGTATGGGGGCGCCGATTTCACCCGGTTTGGCCGGGTCGGCCTTTTGGCGAGCATCCACGGCTGCATCCAAGGAACGGTCGCGAATGATGACCTCACGCGGCTGCCCGTTCAACTCGAAGAACACTGTGCGCGTCCCGTCGGGATGCGGGTCTCCTACGGTCAACAGGCGAATGAACAGAGTCTTGCCTGGCTCCAGTTCAACAGCGACCTCTGAACCTTGCTCCAATCCATATAAGAATTGCGGCGTGGGCAGCACATCCAACTCGCCATAATGGGAGCGGGCAGCGGCGAACTTCGAGAACACGTCGGGATACATCAGATGGCTCATCAAGTCTGTCTGCGTGACCTCACCAGCCTGTTCGGCGACGATCTGCGCCGCCTTTTCAAGATCGGCCGGAGGAAGCCGTTCGCCGGGACGGCCTGCGTTTGGCTTCTTCCCGCGAAGGATCACCTGCTGCAGCTTGGGAGGCCAACCGCCTTCGGGTTCGCCCAGAGAGCCCATGAACATATCAACCACGGAATTGGGCAACGTTAAATGATGATCGGGCGGCAGGTTGACCAGATCTTGCGCGCTCATGTCGTGGCTGACTAAAAACAGCGCAAGATCGCCCACGACCTTGCTCGATGGCGTCACTTTGATGATGTCGCCGAAAGCAAAATTTACGTCCGCGTAGGTGCGGGCGATCTCCGGCCAACGCGCGCCCAAACCCATGGCTTCGGCTTGTTCCTTCAAATTTGTATATTGGCCGCCGGGCATTTCGTGAATATAGACTTCCGCCATACCCGACTTAGGCGCGTTGTCGAACGGCGTGTAGTAAGTGCGTACCGTTTCCCAATAATCGGAGCAGCGATTCAGCGCATCGAAGTCGAGGCCCGTGTCGCGTTCTGTATGCGCCAATGCGGCCACAATCGAATTAAGATTCGGCTGGCTGGTCATTCCGCTCATCGCGGAGATTGCCCCATCGGCTACTTCGACGCCCGCTTCCGCAGCTTTCAAAATTGTTGCGGCGTTGATTCCGCTCGTATCGTGCGTGTGCAGATGAACGGGCAGGCCAACTTCTTCGCGTAGCGTCTTGACGAGTTTGTAAGCCGCATAGGGACGCAAGAGTCCCGCCATGTCCTTTATGGCGAGAACGTGCGTTCCCATGCGCTGGAGCTCTTTTGCCAGCCGGATGTAGTAATCGAGCGAATATTTCTCGCGCGCCGGGTCGAGAATATCGCCGCTGTAGCAAATGGCGGCTTCACAAAGGCGGCCGGTCCTTAACGCAGCCTCGACCGCGACGCGCATGTTCGGCATCCAGTTGAGCGAATCGAAGATCCGGAAGATATCGATGCCTTGGGCCGCGGCTTCCTGGATGAAAGCTTTGACAACGTTATCGGGATAAGCTGTGTAGCCGACTGCGTTCGAAGCGCGCAACAACATTTGAAAACAGATATTGGGAATGGCGGCGCGCAAGTCAGTAAGACGCTTCCAAGGATCTTCCAACAAAAAGCGCATGGCCACGTCGAACGTAGCGCCACCCCACATCTCGAGGCTATAGAGTTGGGGCAGTTCGCGGGCGACATAGGGTGCGATGCGCAACATGTCGAACGAGCGCACACGCGTGGCCATCAACGATTGATGTGCGTCGCGGAACGTGGTATCGGTCGTCAGCAGCCGCGTTTGGCCCCGCGTCCATTCGGCAAACTTCTCCGGTCCCAGCCGGTCCAGTAGTTGCCGCGTTCCCTCTGGCGGTGCGGCGATTTTCGAATGAGGTACGGGCGCGTCGCGAATCACGGCCGGACGGGGTTTGTTGGCGACCTCGGGATTCTTGTTGACGATGATGTCGGAGAGATAGGTCAGCAGCTTGGTCGCACGGTCGCGGCGCGGCGTGAACTCAAATAGCTCCGGCGTCTCGTCGAGGAATGAGGTCGTCGTTTCGCCCGCGATAAAGGTCGGGTTGTGAATGACGTTTTCGAGGAAGGGAATGTTCGTCTTGACGCCACGGATACGAAATTCTCGCAGCGCGCGATCCATGCGCTGGCAGGCCTCTGGGAACCTGTTTCCCCAGGCGGTCACTTTCACCAGGAGCGAATCGTAATATGGTGAAATGACGGCTCCGTTATAGGCCGAAGCGGCATCCAGGCGAATGCCGAAGCCCGCGGGCGACCGATAGGCCTGGATCTTACCGTAATCGGGCGTGAAGTTGTTGGTCGGGTCCTCTGTGGTTACGCGGCATTGGAGCGCGGTGCCGTGCAGTGGAATCTGGTCTTGCGGCGGTAAATCAATCTCCGGCCCGAACAGACTCAAACCTTGTGCCACTTGGATCTGGGTGCGAACGATATCGATGCCCGTGATCACTTCGGTGACTGTATGTTCCACCTGCACGCGCGGATTCACTTCGATAAAGAACCATTCGAAGGTATCGGTATCGACCAGGAATTCGACCGTGCCGGCGTTGTAGTAATTGGCGGTACGCGCAATCGCGACAGCGGCTTCCGCGAGTTCCTTGCGGACGTGCTCAGGAACGCCAACGGCCGGGGCGATCTCGACAACTTTCTGATGCCGCCGCTGCACGGAGCAGTCGCGCTCGTATAGGTGAAGAATGTTGCCGTGCGTGTCGCCGATGACTTGAATCTCCACATGCTTGGCGCGGCGAATGTAGCGTTCCAGGAAGACGGCGTTGTTGCCGAACGCGGCGGCCGCTTCCGAACTTGCTTCCTGCAACTTGGAGTAAAATTCGGCCTCCGAATTGACGACGCGCATGCCGCGGCCACCGCCACCGAAGGCTGCTTTCACGATCAGTGGGAAGCCGATGCGCGAGGCTGCGGCGTCGACATCCGGGTTTCGCGGATCAACGGGTTCTTCGGTGCCGGGAACGACTGGAATCCCAGCCTTTTGCGCTAGTTTACGAGCGGCGGTTTTGTCGCCTAGCGCGTCCAGGATTTCCGCGCTCGGGCCGACAAACGTGATGCCGGCGCGTTGGCAGGCGCGAGGCAACGCAGCGTTCTCGGCAAGAAAGCCGTAGCCCGGATGAATGGCATCGACTTCCTTTTCAAGCGCTAGATCCACGATGCCATCCACGTCAAGATACGCCTGAACAGGACCCTTGCCTTTGCCGACCAGGTAGGCCTCGTCAGCCTTGAACCGGTGTAAGCTGAGGCGGTCTTCTTGTGAATAGATGGCGACGGTGCGAAGTCCTAATTCGGTCGCTGCTCGGAAGATGCGAACCGCGATTTCGCCGCGGTTCAAAGCCAGCAGTTTTCTCATGAGTCGGAAGCGGGAAGGGAAGTAAAGCCAAGATTAACACGCAGGCAGGAACTCCCGGCACCAGAACTACGTATTAGAATTGCAGAATCCAGGCGGGCGTGAGAAGAAAATGGCTAATCTATTGACCCTGTTGCTTGTTCCGGCGCTGTTGACAACGAGTTGCGTGGATATGGGCGCATTCGACCAGGTTAAGGAAGACTTTCATTATTCGTACCCGTTCCCGGCTGGCGGAAGGCTGGATTTTAGCAATCGGAATGGGTCCGCGCAAATCGCCGGTTGGGATCGGAATGAGATAGACGTTTCGGGTACGAAGTCCGCTAACGACCGTGCAGATTTGACGCAGATCAAGATCAATGTGGATGTTCATGGGAGCGCGGCATCCGTTTCGGCCGAATTCCCACAAGGCGGTTTTGGACGTTCCTATGGCGCGCAATTTGTGATTCGCGTTCCGCGCCGGACCGTGCTGGGTCAGGCACAGACCACCAATGGCAGCATCTCGGCGGAGGACCTGGAGGGCGGCGGCAGATTGAGCAGCACCAATGGGCGCATCTTGCTCGCGCGTGATGCAGGTGACTATGATGGCTACACTTCCAATGCAACCATCGAGTTTGAGGAGTGCAGCGGCAATCTGACGGCAGTGACCACGAATGGCGCGGTACGCGGCCGGCTGAAATCAGGAGGCGCCGACGTTCGTTCTACCAATGGCTCAATTGACGTGACTCTGCTCAACCCTCCCAACGGCGGATCGGTACGCGCATCGACCACAAATGGAAGTGTCACCTTAGCTCTAGCGGGATACCACGCCAATCCAATCAACGTCGAGAGTACCAATGGCAGCGTCACGTTGCGGTTGCCATCCGATGCCAATGCTCACCTGGATGCGCATACCAACGTGGGGACTGTTAATTACGACTTCACGGTTAACGGGTCCGTTTCGTCCTCGAAGCACTCGGTATCGGGAGATCTCGGTAGCGGCGGTCCTCCGATCATGGTGCATACGACGGTGGGCGGCATCCATATCGAGAAGTACTAAGTTGAATCGCGCCAGTAGCCGTTCGCGGCAAATTGCCGTGGTGGGCAGCGGCTTTGGAGGCTTGGCCACGGCGGTACGTTTACAGACCCGCGGCTTCAATGTTCATCTGTTCGAAGCGCGCGACAAACCGGGCGGAGGCGCGTACGTTTACCAGCAGGAGGGCTTCACGTTCGATGGCGGCCCGACCGTAATTACGGCGCCTTTCCTGATCGACGAACTCTTCGAAGGCGCGGGGCGCAAGACGTCCGATTACGTACGCATCGTTCCCATTGAGCCGTTCTATCGCATTGAGTTTCACGATGGCCGCCGCTTTGAATATGGCAGCGACGAGGCCGAAACGGAGCGCCGCGTAGCCGAATTGGCGCCGGCCGACCTTCCCGGCTATCGGCGGATGTTGCAACACGCGAAGGCTGTGTTTGAGAAGGGCTTTGTCGAATTGGCGGATAAGCCGTTTTTAAAATTCCGGGACATGTTGCGGATCGCGCCCGATTTGATAAGGCTCCAGTCGTATAAGACGGTTTATCAATTTGCAACCGGCTATGTGAAGGACCCACTGCTTCGGCGCGTTTTCAGCTTTCATCCTTTATTGGTAGGCGGTAACCCCTTTCAAACGACTTCCCTCTACGCGCTGATTCATTACCTGGAACGGCAATGGGGCGTCCATTATGCGATGGGCGGCACGGGCGCGATTGTGGCCGGTCTGGGAAAGCTCTTTTGCGAACTGGGCGGCCATATTCATCTATCCACGCCGGTGAGCAAGATTGTGGTTGAGAACGGAGCGGCCACCGGCATCGAGACCGAAAGAGGGCACGTGCTGCCGGCCGGCGCCGTGGTGAGCAACGCCGATGTGGCCAACACTTATCTGAAAATGATCGAGCCGCGTTGGCGCAAGAAGTATCACACCGCGCGTCTTGCGCGCATGCGATATAGCATGTCATTGTTCGTGATTTACTTCGGCACCGATCGCCAGTATCCTGGGCTGAAGCATCACACGATCATTCTGGGCGAGCGTTATCGCGGTCTGCTCGATGACATTTTTAATAAGAAGCTGCTGTCTGAGGATTTTTCGCTCTATCTGCATCGCCCCTCGGCGACCGATCCTTCGATGGCGCCTGAAGGCTGCGATTGCTTCTACGTTCTGGCGCCGGTTCCCAATCAGAAGAGCGGCATTGATTGGAGGATTCAAGCGAAGCCTTTTCGTGATGCCATCCTGCGCTTTCTCAATGATCGCTACATGCCTGGATTGCTCAATCATATTATTTCCGAGCGGCTGTTGACGCCACTCGATTTCGAAACAACTTTGAATACGTATCTGGGTTCCGGTTTCTCCTTTGAGCCTATCTTTCGTCAATCTGCCTGGTTCCGGCCCCATAATGAGTCTGAGGATGTCCGCAATCTGTTTTTCGTTGGTGCAGGGACCCATCCAGGCGCGGGAGTGCCCGGCGTGCTGTCGTCTGCCAAGATCACGGAGCAATTGATTTGTCAGCGGCTGTTGAACTAGAAGGACTCTACCGGCAAGCGGCGCGCGAAACAGCCCGAGGGTCGAAGAGCTTTTACTTTGCCACGCGTTTTTTCCCCTCCGATTTGGCTCGGGCGACGCACGCCGTGTATTGGTTTTGCCGCTACACGGACGATCTTGTGGATGAATGTTCGAGTGTCGAACAAGGCCGGCGAGATCTGGAGGCGTGGAGCGGCGCGCTAGCGTTGCGTGCGGATCATCCGGTACTCAAGGTTTTTCTCGACACCGCCGATCGATACGAAATCCCGCTGGAATATGCTTTTGAACTGATTGAGGGTATGCGGATGGATCTGAACCAGAAGCGCTACCGGCACTTCGATGAATTGCGTGTGTTCTGTTATCGGGTAGCTTCGATGGTCGGTTTGATGATGTCGTGGGTGATCGGGTTTGAAGATCCGTCCGGCCGTGAACGGGCCGTGCCGCATGCAATCGATCTTGGGGTGGCGATGCAACTAACGAATATTCTGCGCGATGTCGGCGAAGATATGGAACGGGGGCGTATTTATTTGCCGCAGGAGGATATGGAGCGCTTCGGATACCGTGAAGCGGACCTGCGCGCGCATACGCGTGACGATCGTTTTCGCGCGATGATGCGGTTCGAAGCCGAACGCGCGCGCCAGTATTACGCCCGAGGCAATGCGGGCATCTACCTGCTGAACCGGCGCGGGCGCTTTGCGGTGAAGATCGCCTCGGACGTCTATCGGGAGATTCTGTCGCAGGTGGAGTCTTCCGGCTTCGATGTTTTCGAGCAACGGGCCGTTGTTCCGGCAGCGCAAAGGTGTTGGTTAACGGCATGCAACCTGGCATTGCCTGTGGCGCTGCATTCGGTTGGGAGGCTGGCGTTTTGGCGCTCCTGAAGAGCAGAGTCGAACCGATCGCCCGCACTATTCGCGTATCATCCACTGCCGCACTGGCGGGTTTTGTCCCGCATTACCTTGCCTTTTATGCACTGGCCACGCCGTTGTACACGGACCGAATCGCCGAATGGATCATGGCGCGCATGCCATCGCGTTATGCCGTCGCGATCCTTGAACATTTGGGCGGATGGGCCAAGCCTTGGGCGTGCACGGGTGGCTTAGCCGCGCTCGGATTTATTCTTTTCATAGCCCGTCTGGCCGGCAGTTTCTCGCCGGCCAAGTGGCGCGTCGCCGTCGTGATCCTATCCGGCTTGCCGATGGCGATGGTGCTCACGTGGAGTTGCGGCTACGAATCATTCCTGGGTAGTGCGGCCCTTTGGGCGCAGGCACTAGCCATTACCGCCTTCTGGCCATTCGAACAGCAATTGCCAACGTGGGCGGTTCAGATGGGACGGCGCAACGCGCTTGCAGCGTTGATGGGTGCGGGTGTCGTCGCGGTCGCGGGCGAGAGTTTTTTGCGTAACGAGCGTCTGGCGCGCCGCGCGAAGCAACCCGTGGACCTCTTCCCGTTTGAGCCGCCGCCCGATCGACAGATGTTCGGTGCAGGCCTGGTACGAAAAAACGTTACGCCTACCGCCGAGTTCTACGGCATGAGCAAAGACACTGTCGATCCTGTTGTCGATCCCAAGAGTTGGCGACTGACTGTTTCTGTCGAGGGCCGGCCGATTCGTCGCTATACCTACGCTGAACTGCTGGCTTTACCACGTCAGCTTCGTTATGTCACGCTACGCTGTATCAGCAACACTCTGAAATCGGATCTGATGGGCACCGCTGAATGGGCGGGCGTTACGTTTTCCCAACTCGCCGACCGCCGGATATTACCTCCGGAGATTGTCGAAGTGGTCTTGTTAGGCGCGGAAGGGCACGACGACAGTTTAAAAATCGAGTATGCGTTCGGTCCTGAGACGCTGCTTGCGCTGGGGATGAATGGCAAGACGCTGAGCCGAACGCACGGTTTCCCCATTCGCCTGCTGGCGCCTCGTTATTACGGCTGTCGCAATGTGAAATGGATCAGGGAAATCGACTTTGTTAGTAGATCGCATCCCGGTACTTGGCAACGTCTCGGCTATACGGATGAGCCTGTAGTTCACATCGTTTCGCACATCGACCGCATGCGCCGCGACGGCCAGTACATCGAATTTGGCGGCGTTTCGTTTGCGGGATCGAGCGGTATTCGCGCTGTTCGAGTGCGCGCCGATAGAAGGCCGTGGCAGCCGGCGATACTGGAACCCGCGCTCTCGCCCTACACGTGGACGCGCTGGACGGCGCGGCTAGTTGCACCGCTCGGCGCCCTGCTTGAAGTCAATGCCCAGGATGGCTCGGGGCGATGGCAGGCGCTTGTCAAGGGCAATCCGTTTCCGAGTGGCTTAACCGGACCGACCGTTGTGGCTGCCAGAGTATGACCGAGTTTCTGGTCATCGGCCTGACAATTGCGATCTGTTTCTTTCTCGTCAAGTCACTGCGTAACCATTCGAAACTTCCCGAGTTGCCTGTCAAGCAACCAACTGGCGCTCCGGACGTCACCGTCATTATTCCGGCCCGCAACGAAGCGCGCCAGATTGAGCGCGTAGTGCGCAGCTTTTCGGGCTTGCCCGTAATTGTAGTGGATGATTCGTCATCGGATGGCACGGCGGAACAAGCGCGCATGGCCGGTGCACTGGTGATAGCCGCACCCACGCTGTACGCGCCGGCGAAAGGCAAACCGAATGCCTGCGCCGCGGGAGCGCGTCTGGCCAAAACGAAATGGCTTCTATTTGTGGATGCAGATACTTGGTTTGAGCCTGGCTTTGCCGCGTCGATCGTCTCCTATGCTGAAACCAACAAACTACAAATGGTCACGGCATTTCTGCACCAGCATTGCATCACGCTGGCCGAGAAGGTGGTGCTGCCCTATGCGTTTGCACTCTACTTCAGCGGCGTAAGCGCCCGTCGAGTGAACGATTCCCATTCTGCGGAGGCTCTGGCCAACGGGCAGTGCATACTCTTCGAACGAAGTGCGTACGATTCGATCGGCGGCCATGGAACTGTGCTGAATAGCGTGATTGAGGATGTGGCCTTGGCGCGGTTGGCGAAGCGGCATGCGCTGCGGCTGCGCGTGGTTCGCGCTGAACGCATGGGAAATGTCCGCATGTACGATGGACTCTCTTCCATCTGGCGCGGATTCGAGAAAAATTCGTTCCGTTTTCTGCTGATCAATCCGTGGAGCGGCGCACAGGTTGTGCTCGCCTCTATTCTGATGACCTCGTGGGCGCCGGTACTGTATCTCGCGTATCGCGATTTGCCGCCTTCACCCGCTTGGCCGCTGTTGCTGATTCAAACCCCCGCGTTATTTCTGTTGGTGATGCCGTTCATACTGCTTGCGCCGTGGTACGGGTCCTGCTTCGTGTTGGCGCCGGCCGCTGTTTACCTGTTTCAGTTGATCGCATTGAATGGCATGTTCGCCACGCTCACGGGACGAACTTCGCAATGGAAAGGCCGCCGTGTCTGAAACGCCTATTTCCTATCCGGCGCCGTGGCGCGTCATTATCGGTTTGTGGCCGCACATTGTTGGTCGCACGCAGACTTCGGTAGACGATTTCAGCGCCGCCATTTGCGCTTCGATACGGCCCGAGCCAATTTTTATTGGTTGGGATCGATTACCCGCGTCCGCACGTTTCGTGTTGGTCGCGAATCACTATCAGCGAGCGGGGCTTTGGATTCTTCATCCCGCCGCAGTGCTGACGCAGATGGTGCGGAAACACTATGGGCCGGGCGATCCGCCGGTGCGTTGGATCGTGACGGCGAACTGGCCTCGCATCCACGTGGGTCCGTTAAGTTTTCATTCTCCGGGAGATGTGCTGCTGCCGCGAGTTGCGGACGCGCTGAGCTGCTATCCCGTGTCGTTCGTTGGTTCCAATGCTGCCTTTAGTGCGCGCAGCTTGCGGCGTGTTTTGCGTGAAGCTCCAATAGCAGATCGCCCGTTGGGATTGTTTCCCGAAGGTGTCGGCGGTTCTGCCGGGACATTGACGGATCCGCTCCCTGGGGTTGACCGCTTGTTGGTTCATCTCGCAAAGGCTGGCCTTCCCGTTCAACCGGTCGGTATCTCCGAACGCGGGCGCTTCGTCATCCGTATCGGACAAACCATCTCCGCAGCCGAGCTTGTTCAGGCAGACGAACCCGCACGCCTCGCGATGTGCCGCCTGGCCGACCTGCTGTAGCACCTTGGGTTGACGAAGCTGCTATTTTGGCGCTGGCAATGGCGAATGCGGCGCGGTGACAACGCCGGTGTAGGCCTGATCGACCAATATGTGATTGCTGGTGAGCGTGCGCCCTAGCGATCGGTCTAGCGCAGCCCGGGCCTTCGCATAATCGTCTTGCGCGATCACTTCCGACGATCGAGCCTGTTCCAGGTCGCGTTGGAATTGGATTACTTGGAAGCTAGTGGATTCGCCCACTGCCAGCCGTTCTCTTTCCGCGTCTAATGCCTCTTCCTGCAGTTTCCGCGTTTCCACCGCGGCGTCATAACTGGCGCGCGCGCGCTGTACCGCAAGCAAGGCATTTTGCACTTCTGCGCGCACTTCATTTTGCGCCTGCCGCAGACGTACTTGCGACTGCCGCAATTGCAACTCGTCACGGGTCACGTCCGCCTGCGCGACTCGATTGCGCAGCGGAAGCGTCAATTGAATGCCGAGCGAATAGTTGGGATAATCGCGCTGCAGAATCTGCTCCCAGAGTGTCCCCGATCCGCCGATCAGCGGCGGAATCGGCGCGCGCACCGACCCGGCCGGGGGTGCAAGTGCATTCACGGTGCCTGCAAACGCGCCATTGCTTGCACTTCCGATGACATCGAGTTGCGGTAGAAGCTCGTTCTTCGACCCGTTCAGTTGCAGGCCTGCGTTTGCGATCTGTATTTGGTACTGGGCCAGATCAGGGCGGTTCTGAAACGCTTCGGCGATCAACTGTTCAACGCCGGGGAGGTCTTCGGCCGGCGGAATTTGTATCGTGTCTATGGGCATCAAGTGGACCGAGTCCAGCATCGGGTCTCCGCCTCCACTCTTGGTCAAGACGTTTTTAAGAATCAGCTCTTGTTGCGCCACCAGGCTTTGCGAGTTGATCAGGTCCTGATTACTGCGCGCCACTTCTGCCGCGGCTTGCGTCAGTTGCAACGGAGCTAGCGTCCCCACCTCTACTTGCGACTTGTTGTCCTCATAGAGCCTCTTCGCGGCGGATACCGCTTCCTCCTTGACACGCACGTCGGAGTTCAGCGCCACCAGGTCCCAGTAGAGGCGGATCACGGCCGATATGGTGTCGATCAACTGCTGATTGAAGATCAGCCGGCTGATGCGCACTTGATTCTGTGCGATATGTATGAAGCGCCGGTTCAGATCGATACCGAAACCGCGGAGGAGCGGTTGATCGACCGTGATTCCTAGACTTGCAGTGAGAAAGGGATTGTAATCATAGCGCAGAGCATCGGTCACATTGCGGCTCAAGTCATAAGTTGCGCTCACGGTAGCGCCCGTCGAAAATCCTTGTGAATAGCCGATTGTGCCATTTTCGGATCCTTCGACGAAATTCGGAACTCCTTGGCTGAACACACTGGTCTCGATCGTCGATGTATGTTGGTAACCGGCTGTGCCGTTCAGCGCCGGATCGAACGCCGGAATCGCGGTGCCGGTGGAAGCTGGAATCGGGCTATTGATCAGAAGATTGCTCTGAGATTCAGTGATAACGGCGAGGTCTGCCGCGTTCGCACTAATCTGTGTCGCTGGCGCGGCGCCACCAACAGTGGTGAGCAATGGACTTCCCGGCCCGCCTATTCCTTGCGGCAACTCATTTACCGAGTAAACCAATCCGCGCAACAAGCCGCCGCCTTTCGCTCGCTTCAGATCGGTGGCCGCAATCGGAACGGTGTATCGCTGCAACTGAATATCGAGGTTGTTCTCGAGTGCGAGGGCGATGGCGTCCTGCAGCGACAGGTATAACGTGCCCGCGCGGATCAATTCATACGTGCGTGGTGAATTCTGGAAATGGGGCTCGTTAACCGCGGGTGCATGATACGGCCGGGTCAGCGGCGAACCGGTGGTGGATATCTTAGGCGTATCGGATGGCCCGGGAACAGTAGACGTTTGCGGCAGGGCCGGGAAGGTTCCAATCAGGCACACAGCCAGTAAGGCAACGGATCTTTGCATGATCTTCGAAAATTTACTTTGAGAAGTGAAGGATGACAATCGCTTTGTAAGCCTAGATGCGCATCGCCTTATGGCGCGCCTCCCAGAGTCTTTTGGGCCACCGTGGAGGCTGGCCCTTCGTGAGAGAACTGCGGCTTCACCTTGACACCCTCACGCACGTCGTCGGTCGGATTGACAACCACCATTTGGCCATCGCGAAGTCCGGAAGTCACTTCAACCTCGAGACCGTAATCGCGGCCCAATTGGACCGGATGGTAATGTACGGTGCCATCGCTATCGGCCACGGCGACGGATGCCCCTGTGGCCCGCGTCACAATCGCATCGCCTGGAATGAGCACCGGCAATACCGTGCGGCTCACCGCGATCTGGACGGTAGCGTACATGCCGGGCAGAATCTTACCCTCCGGATTCGGCACCTGTACCTCCGTCAGCAGCGTGCGGGTATTGCTATCCAGAGACCCAGAAACGCGCGTGACCTTGCCGCCGAAATGCCTCCCGGACAACTCCTGAATCGAAACGTCGGCGGGCATTCCGGGACGCAATTGTTCGGAAAACGATTGCGGAACATTGACGAAGATCCGCAGCACGTCAAACTGCGCAATGCGATAAAGCATCGTCGTCTGGCTATTGATCAATGTGCCAGTATCCACATTGCGAACAGTGATCACACCGGCGAACGGAGCCCGAACTTCTTTATACGCCTGTAATTCCGTAAGCCGCTTCAAATTTGCATCGGCAGCCTTCACATTCTGTTGAGCGGCCACGATGCTGGCTTCCACCGCGTGGACCGTTGCATGTTGGGCGCCGTAAGCGGCGGTGGACTGGTCGCCTTCCTGTCTCGATAAAACGCCTCGTTGCACCAGCGTGTCATTCCGAGTTTTCGTGACTTCCGCCAGATGCTCATTTGCCTTGGCTTGCTCCAGGTTGGCCTCCGCCTGCACCAGCGACGCGGTTGCTTGATCCAACGTCGCCTTGGCCTGAGTGACCTGCTGGTCGAGATCGGGGGCGTCGATTACCGCCAGGAGTTGGCCGGCTTTGACCCGGTCTCCAATATCGGCCAGACGCTTAGCCAGATAGCCTTCGGCCCGCGCTAATATCGGGCCTTCGGTCACGGCCTGCACGTTACCGGGCAGACTAAGCTGCGTAACCGGCGCTGCCCGATTGGCGCGCGCGACATTGACTACCGGCAACGCGATCTCTTCCGCATGTGCCTGCTGAGAGATCAACCGCTCCCGGCGCACACGTGGCAGGTAACCGAGAACGAATATCCCCGCAAACAAAAAAATCCCGAGAATGCCAAGCAGCTTGACCGATCCGGTCGAGATGTGCCGCGGGGCCTGGATTACCAGCTTATGAACCGGGGGATCACTGATTATTTGTTCTTGTGTATCTTCCATGTATTCCCGTTAAACCGTTTCGCCCGCATGCGCTTCCTCATCGATTTCTTCGGCGACGGCTACGGGCGGAGTCTTCCGAAGATAGCTATACATGATGGGCACAAAGATCAGAGTTGTGAAGGTAGCAAGCAGTAGCCCCCCAATCACGGCGCGACCGAGCGGCGCGTTCTGTTCGCCGCCTTCTCCGAGGCCGAGCGACATAGGGAGCATACCGATGACCATGGCGGCGGCCGTCATGATGACGGGCCGTACGCGAGTGTAGCCCGCCGACAGGGCTGCTTCTGTCGCGCTTTTGCCATCGATCCGTTCGTCGTTCGCGAACGTCACCAACAGGATGCTATTCGCCGTTGCGACACCGATGCACATGATTGCGCCCATCAACGAGGGAACATTCAAGGTGGTTTGCGTAACGAACAACATCCATAAAATGCCGGATATCGCGCCTGGCAGCGCCATCAAGATGATGAAAGGGTCCAACCACGATTGGAAGTTGATCACCATGAGCAAGTACACGAGCAGAATGGCAAACAGCAGTCCCAGCCCGAGCCGCACAAACGAGTTCTCCATGGTGAGCAATTGCCCGCGCAGCTTCAGAACCGTGGCTCGCGGCAAGTGCGGCGACGCTTCTCGTACGATCTTCTCGACATCACCGCCAACGCCACCCAGGTCGCGGTTGTCCACGTTGGCATAAACGTCATATAGCGGCTGGACATTGTAATGGTCGACGATCGAGAAACTCTGTGCGCGGCCGAATTGCGCTACATTCCAGAGCAATTGCGTCTTGCCCGTGTTGGCTCCGTAGGTGTTGGCGCCCTGATCGGCGCTCGAATTCACCGCCAGATTGCCACTCGATATCGCAGTGCTTGCCAGATCGTCCATATTGGCCACCTGGTATTGCGGCGTCTGTACGCCGATATCGTAGTTGACCCCGTTGTCGAAATTGAGATATTGATTCGGTGCAATTTGCGCAGTGCCACTCAGTGAAATTAAGAGGCTTTGACTCACGTTCTCTTGAGTCAAGCCAATCTCATTCGCCTTGGTACGGTCTACGTTAACATCGACCTCGGGATAGTTCACCTGTTGATGAACATGGACATCCACCGCGCCGGGAACAGCGGCGATCTTCCGGCGCAATTCCACAGCTAAAGCGTAGTTGCGCGGGTCGCGGCCGATAATCTGCAAGTCGATTGGAGCGGGCAAGCCGAAATTCAGGATCTGGTTCGTAATGTTGGCGGCTTGAAAATAGAACATTTCCGCAGGAAACCGCCGGTTCAAGGCTTCGCGAAGGATACGTTCATACGCCAGCGTACCCAACTTGCGCTCCTTCGTAAGAGAGATCAGGATGTCCCCATCGGCTGATCCAATTACCGAGGAGTCGCTGAACGCCAGATTGAAGCCGCCGTTAGGCAAACCGATGTTGTCGACAATCGTTCCCAGGTCCGACTTCGGAATCTGACGCCGGATCTCGTCCCCAACCTCGGAGAATACGCGCTCTGTCTCTTCGATGCGGGTCCCGACGGGGGCGCGTACATGAAGCCGCATCTGGCCAGAATCGACATAAGGGAAAAAGTCGCGTCCGACAACGAATGCCAGTCCCAACGAGCCCAGCGTAAAGAGAGCAAAACAGAGGGCAACCGCCGCGCGATGGTGCAGTGCCGCGTCGAGAAGAATACGATAGCGACTGCGCATCGCTTCGAAAGCATGATTGAATTTGTAATGGATACGCCAGATGATGCCGGCGCCTCCCACCGGATGGCCATGTTGACCCTGCTGGTACAGCTTCACCTCTTCGCGCAGCAGGTAATGCACCATGGTGGGGATCAACGTGCGCGAAAGAAGGTAGGATGCCAACATTGCAAACACCACGGCCTCGGCTAAGGGTGTGAACAGATACTTCGCGGCGCCCGTGAGCATAAGAACAGGAACGAAAACGATGCAGATGGCCAGCGTAGACACGAATGCCGGAACGGCGATCTGCTGCGCGCCGTCGAGAATGGCTCGCGTGATGGGCTTCTTCATACCCATATTTCGATGAATGTTTTCGATTTCGACCGTCGCATCGTCTACCAGAATGCCGACCGCCAATGCGAGGCCACCTAGGGTCATCACGTTTGTCGTCTGACCCGTCAGGGCGAGCACAACCTCGGAAGTCAGGATCGAGAGCGGTATGGAGATACAAACGATCAGTGTGCTGCGCCAGCTTCCCAGGAACAGCAGAATCATTAGCCCGGTGAGCGTGGCCGCCATGAGGCCTTCCCGCAGCACACCCTGAATGGCCGCGCGCACGAAGAGCGATTGATCAAACAGTTCATCGATGTGCAGAGCTGCGGGCATCCCCAGCTTGATCTGCTTCAGTTGCTGGCGGACACTATCCACAATATCGAGCGTCGACGCGCCGCCGTTTTTCAATACGGTGAGCAGCGCGGCCCGTCCGCCGTTGATGCGCACTATGTTGGTCTGTACTGAGTAGCCATCCCGGACTTGCGCGACATCGCGCATGTACACGGTCGCGCCGTTTATTGTCCGGATGGGTAGATTATTCAGCTCCTCGACTCGCCGAGGGCTGCTGTTGATACGGACTAAGTATTCACGATCGCCAAACTTTGCAGTACCCGCGGGTAATATTAGGTTCTGCTCTGACAGCGCGGCCGATACATCGGCAGCCGACAATCCCTTGGCATAGAGCGCCTTCTGGTCCAGATCGACCATAATCTGGCGGCTCTTACCGCCATAGGGCAGGGGAAGAGACGCGCCCTGGACGGTGGCAAGCTGTGTACGGATGAAATTGGTGCCGAGGTCGAAAATTTGCGCCTCGCTTAGGGTTGGGCTACTCAGGCCGATCTGTAGGATAGGGACACTTGAGGCGGTGTATTTCAGAACGCCGGGCGGGTACGTTCCGGGCGGCATGCGGCGGAGAATTGTCTGAGAAATGGAGCTGATTTGCGCTAAAGCGAGCTCAATTTTTGCGTATGGGTGGAAATAGACGCGGATAATCGCCACGCCGTTGTACGACTGCGATTCGATGTGTTCAATGTCGTTGACGGTCGTCGTGAGGGACCGCTCGCTCAGCGTCACCATGCGTTTTTCCATCTCCTCTGGAGAGATGCCGGCGTAGTTCCAAATCATGCTGACGACCGGGATGCTGATATCGGGGAAAATGTCGGTTGGCATCGTGAAGACCGAAATGCCGCCGAGTACCGCGATCAGCACGGACATCACGACGAAGGTATACGGTCTACGGAGGGCGAGCCGGACTATCCACATAAAGAGAAGTGCTCCAAGCGGGCGGTCGCTCTACAGGGAGAGCCTAAGCGAGGTAAGGCGCTGGGATCAGTACTAATGTTACGTTACTTCTGCTGGGGTGGGCTAGCTGCTATAGTGGGGAGGGCCTGTGTCTCCGCGGCACGGAGTAGCGGTGAGGTGCGAGAGCGGTTGAATCGGGCGGTCTCGAAAACCGTTGAACCTTTGCGGGTTCCGTGGGTTCGAATCCCACCCTCACCGCCAGAATAGAATCAAGCACTTAGCCCCATAGAGTCCGGGCTGTTGGTTGCATCCCACCCGCACGAGCAGTTCGTCCTTTAGCTCCGAGCGTAAGCGGTCCAGCGTGCGGCTCATGGCGGACTGGCTGAGATGGATGCGCTCCGCGATGCCTGACACCGACGCGACGCCGTTTGAGCGGCATTACTGGATAGGCGAACTGGCCCAGCTCTGGTAGGTGGGGCGCGAGATCCTCCGAAAGCTGGTGAAGGACGATCCGGGCGTCATCAAGATTCGCATGGGCCGCGCCAGGAAACACACCACCTACAGCGTGCCGGAATCCGCGGTCCGGCGCATTCATACGAAGCTATTGAATTCTCAGTAAGCAGCGAAGCTGCGCATAACAGCAACCTGGCCTTCGATACTCAGCAAATCTTCACCACTTTCGCGCTCGGCCGTGGCTTATCCTGGAAGGCTTCTTGCAAAATGCGTATCAATCGATCCTGACGGCGCCTTACCCACTTGCTGTAGTGCTTCCGAAGAACTTCCTCTGTATCGCAATAAGCTCCGCAACATCCGCCACAGGAACGCCCCTATCCAAAAGTATTCGTACAAAAGCATTCCGCAGACAATGCGGTTAGGAGTTTTGGACCACCGCCTGCAAGAGCACACACTTTTACCAGCTTCACCCGCCAGAGCTCAGCCATTGTCCGCAGAACCCGGGTATGGCCCGTTGCGAAGATCGCGCCCCATATTTCTTTTCCCGCTCGGGCAGCCTGTCAACCAGCCAGCCCGGAATCCAGGTATACAGTTCGCGCTTCGTTTTGTGCATCCGCACAAAGACATCATTGCCTTTCAACCGCCTGCCTATGTCGAATGTCGCCACATCCGAGATACGCAGCCCCGTATAGACGGAAAGGAAGATAAAGTCCTTCACGTCCTTACCCGTCCACTCCCGATGCCCTGGCCCACGAGGCGTCGCATCGCCAAGCGCAGCGTAGGCCTAAATAAATCCGGTCAAGCTCCTCATCGGTGAAGGCGTTTTGTTCGCCGGGATCGACGATCCCTCCGGCGCCTGCAAATCTTCCGCGATGTTCTCCGTCAGCAGCGCTTCCAGCCCTTCTTGCGTTCGTCGTATTCCGATGTACGGAGTTCTTCGCCATGACCTGCCTTGCAGTCCGGCGGTGGCGGCGATACAGCGCGAGCGGAATGCCGCATTGTAGATCGGCTTGTCCGATTTCGCCCGATGAGCATCACAAGTACAAGCTGAATTGTTGAGGAATTTCCTGGTGCTGGAGGTGGGGGTCGAACCCACATGACCAGTGAAGGTCGCGGGATTTTGAGTCCCGTGCGTCTGCCAGTTCCGCCACTCCAGCGCTTCTAACCACCCTGAGTATAACAACGCTTCTCAATTGCTGGTAGTGCCTTAAATCACACGCACCATGTGGTCCGGACAGCCCAATTGCACTTCCTCCATCAGCCGGTGCGGCAGATCGGGCCCGTACTTGGCCAGGAACGGGACAATCGAATAAAACCGTTCTTGCAAATGCTTATGTGGGTAAACCAGATGCTCCAGGAATTCGGCGTCCTGAATGGCCCGTGCTTCCCGGCGCATCGCCTCGCGCGCTGTCTTTCGCGCCAGCTTATCGAGTTGATAGAGGATTTTCGCCGCGCCTTTGCGCGCCGACGCGTCAAGCGTTGGGTCGAACACGCGGAGGTCGGCCTCCAGTTTGGTCGTCAGGCTCGCCGCCGAAGCCCGCACCTGGGCGAACTCTTCATGCAGGCCGGGCGGGACCAGTTTCGCCGCCATGCGTTCCCGCACGTGCTCCCGGTGATCCAGCAGGTCCGGGACGCGCACGTCGTAGCGCTCCATCAGCTTCAACGCACGCGTATCGAGCAGCGTGAAACCGTTTCGCGGGAAAATCACCGGCATCCGCCCCAGCAAGCCTTGATATAACACCTGGGCTTGCGCCATGTAAGCGATCTCGGCAGGGCCGCCGACATACGCCACCGTTGGCAGCAAATAATCCTGCATCACGGGCCGAAGCAGCGCGTTGGGCGATAGCGACGGTCCCATCGCCTGCAGTTCCTGCATGCTGTACGTCCGGTCTTTCGCGGCAAATCGCCCGTCCTTCCAGCGCAACGGGACGCGCTTCCCATCCCGAATCAGGAACAGCAGCGATGAGTTCTCCTCGATATGCACCTGCGCGTGGTAGCCGGATTCGGTCAGGTCATGGTTTCGCCGGCGTAGGGTTTCCGCCATTTCGGGCACCAGATGCACCGCGTTGGCTAGAAAGGGGCCTGTGATCAAACGCACACTGGGAGCTAACGGGTCCACGTACAGCAGGTCGAAATCCCGCAAGATGTCCCGCAGCAACTCCCGAAACGCGCTACCCAGGGTCGCTTCCGGACAATACGCGCGCCGAATCTGGGCGATCACTCCTCTGGCATAGGGTAGATCGCCTAACCCACGCTCCAGCTCTTCAAACGGAACCTCGCCCAGTTTCACATCTCCTACGGGACCGCCATTTGCCGCATTGAGGGCAATGCGCCGCGGAGCCATGGTGTGGTCGAATACCCACGCATGATCCACTTCAGCCAGATCGTGGTCCTCGGTCGCCAGCCAGAACACGGGGACTGCCGGGATACCCTGATCGGTCAAATGAGCGGCCAACCGCACAGCCGTTAAAGCTTTAAAAATCGTGTAGGCAGGACCCGAAAACAGCCCTACCTGCTGTCCGGTGACCACCGCCAGGCACCCGGGTTGTGCGAGTCGATCTAGCGCCGGAGAATCACCATTCTGCTCGCGCAAGGCCTCCACTAACGCCGCTCGCCGCTGCTCTGGAAATTGAATTTCGCGCACGGTCTGGGAGAATGAATTAGGATCGAAACAACTTCGCCCGAAAAACGGCTTGACCCGGTCAAAATGATACAGATAATCGTCCAGCAGCTTGCTGGTTCCCGGAATCAGGCTTTGACGAACACACGACGGCTCCATATCGCGATGCGCAGTTACCAGATGTCACCCCGCACGCCAAAGTTACCAAATCTTAAGTCGAGAACTCAGAATGGATGAACAGGAATTCAAGAATCGCTCAGGCAACGCTCTGGAAACGCTCTATCGGAAGCTCTCCGCTGCTGCCGACCAGTACGGATTTGAGCCTGACTTTAACTCGGGAGCGCTGGCCATCGAATTTGAGGAACCGAAGGGCAAATTCGTGGTCAGTCCCAACGCCCCGGTCCGCCAAATCTGGGTTTCCGCTCATTCTAAAAGCTTTAAACTCGATTGGGACCCGGAATCCCAGGCCTTTATTCTTCCCGGCGCCTCGCAAACGCTCGATGAACTCATCGCTGCGGTCATCGGCAAGCAACTGGGTGAGACCGTAACACTCTAAACTCGTGGCCGGCGTTTACATTTCGTACCCCTTCTGTTCGCAAAAGTGCAGCTTTTGCAACTTCGCCTCGGGCGTGTCGTCTTCCCGGGTGCGCCTACGGTATGAAGAGCGTTTGCTGCGGGACGTGCGCTCCCACAACTGGACATTTTCGCCGGAGACGCTCTATTTCGGCGGCGGCACACCCAGTCTGATGCCTGTCGAGCTGCTCGACGATCTCACCAACGCGATACCGGGAGACCCTCTCCGGGAAGTTACGCTTGAATGCGCACCGGGCACTGTCGATGCGGTCCGCGCTGCATACTGGGCCCGGTGCGGCGTCAACCGCGTCAGTCTAGGCGTGCAGTCGTTCGTGCGTGCGGAACTCGCGCGAACGGGCCGCCGTCATACGGCTGAAACGGTTCAGCACGATGTTGAAATATTACGTGCCGCGGGCATCCGCAATTTGAATCTCGATCTGATTGCCGGATTGCCGGGCCAGACACGCGAATCCTGGGCCGAGTCACTAGCCTGGTTGAAACGCCTTCAGCCTCCCCACGTGTCCGTGTACATATTCGAAATCGACGAGGACAGCCGGCTTGGAAAAGAGATACTGACAAAAGGCAGCCGCTATGGAGCCTCCGATCTGCCAAATGACGACCTCACTGCCGAATTTTATGAGATAGCGGTCAACTACTTGGCCAGGCTCGGCTTGACCCGGTACGAAATCTCCAATTTCGCCCGCCCCGGCTTGGAATCCGCGCACAATCTGAAATATTGGCGCCTGGAGCCGTATATCGGGTTTGGACTGGACGCACATTCGTTCGATGGCCGTGCCCGTTGGAGCATGCCTGACACGCTGCTGGCTTTCATGGAGGATCACGACGGGTCTCCGGAACGAGTGCCGTCCGATCCGCTCGAGGAGCACTTCTTCGTGGGGCTTCGCCTTGCCGCCGGCATCGAACCCGAGCCGTCCGAATGGGCCCGTTTCGCGGAGCCGATCCGTAAGTGGCTTTTGACTGGGATGCTGATCGAGGACGGCCCCAAACTGCGGCTCAGCGATCGCGGACTGCTGCTTTCAAACGAAATTTTGCAGGAATTTATAAATGTCTAATTTAAATTCAGAACTCATAGATCTTCGTAGCGATACCGTCACCCGGCCCAACGCCCGAATGCGGCACGCCATGGCTTCGGCCATTGTAGGCGACGACGTCTACGGCGAAGACCCGACCATAAATCGCCTGGAAGAACGGGCCGCCGCGATCGCCGGCAAGGAAGCCGCTTTGTTTGTGCCCACGGGGACGATGGGTAATACGATCGCCATCAAGCTGCATACCAAGCACGGCGAAGAAGTGGTCTGCGAGTCTCGCGCGCATATCCTCGATTGGGAGCTTTCCATGATGGCCTGGTTCGCCGGGTGCCTTGCGCGCCCGGTGTCTTCCAGGGACGGCATACTCACTTGGGATCGAATCGAGGCCGCCCTGCGTCCCTTTGGCCCGAACAACGCACCCACCTCACTCGTTGCGCTGGAGAACACGCACAATATGGCCGGTGGTACCGTCTATCCGATAGAAACCATCGATGAGATATGCGCCGAAGCGCACTCGCGCGGCATCAAGGTGCACATCGACGGCGCGCGTATCTTCAATGCCAGCGCCGCCTGCGGTATTCCCGTCTCCCGCATCGTTCGCGACGCCGATTCCGTAATGTTCTGTCTGTCGAAGGGGCTAGGCGCGCCCGTGGGATCCATGCTCGCGGCGAGCGCGGAAAATATCGCGCTTGCCCGCCTCTACCGCAAACGTCTGGGTGGCGGCATGCGTCAGGCGGGCGTTCTCGCTGCAGCCGGTCTTATTGCACTCGAGGAATCACCACTCCGCTTGCATGAGGATCATGCGAACGCCAAGCTTCTCGCAGAACGCCTAAACGCATTGCCCGGCATCGCCATCGATGCCGCTCGGACCGTTACCAATATTGTCATTTTCGGAGTTACTGCGCTCGGCCGTCCGGCCTCGGACATCAGCCGGGAACTGCGGGACCGCGGTGTACTCGCCAATCCCATCAATCCGACGCATATTCGCATGGTGACCCATTGCGATGTCTCCCGCACTCAATGCGAAGCTGCGGTCGAAGCGCTGGCCGAAATATGCGAGCCTCTACCGCAGCACGTAGGTGCAAACCGCCAGTAACCCAAATGTAAAGAACAAAACGTCGTTATTCCAAAAGAGAAATGCCGTAACAAGGCACATCAACGCAAGCTGTGACCGAGGATCGAGAAAGCCTTCAAACATATGTATAAGTTGCCGATATCATAGTTTCATCACAGTAGCAAAATGCCTACACTTTACCCCTGCGGTTGCGTTACCGAACTTTATTTGTAACTAGGAGTATCGCACAGCGAACAGTTCCAATCCCAATTACTTGTACTTATTTACAGACTTCGCGGCGCAATAGGCGGCTATGCTCTGCGAAATGCGGGCGGATGCGTGGCCATCGCCATAGGGATTGTGGATGCGAGCCATCGTCTCATAATCCCGCGCATCTTCCAGTAACGTTGTGGCGGCATTGACGATTGAATTTCGATCCGTTCCAACCAGTCGAACGGTCCCGGCCTGAACAGCTTCGGGGCGTTCTGTTTTTTCTCGTAGAACGAGGATCGGCTTACCCAACGACGGACCTTCTTCCTGAACTCCTCCCGAATCCGTAATTACGAGATAGGATCGTGCCATTAGATCGACGAAGGCGACATAGTCGAGCGGCTCCAAAAATACGATCGGGCAATCTGTGCGGAAAGAGGATCGCACCGTCTCGCGTACGTGGGGATTAGGATGAACCGGCCATACAATTTGCACGTCGGGACGAGCCGCTAGTTCATTGACCGCTTGACATATTCGGGCCAAGCCCTCGCCAAAACTCTCTCTCCGGTGGGCTGTAATCACAATGAGCTTTTTATCCTTCGCGAGCGGTAGCGGCGCGGCAGTGAGCAAGCCTTCACGCAGCGCGTCTCGAATGGCCAGAACCGCATCTATGCCTGTGTTTCCGGTTACGGTGATGGTTTCTGGCGCCACCCCCTCGCGAACGAGGTTGGCAGCCGCCCAATCGGTAGCCGCAAAGTGGAGCGTGGCCAAACGGCTGGTTACTACGCGGTTCATCTCCTCCGGGAAGGGCGTGTCCAGATCGAATGTGCGCAGACCTGCTTCCACATGGGCCACCGGTATGCCCGCGTAGAAGCCCGATAGCGCACCGCAGAGGGTCGTCGCCGTGTCTCCCTGGACTACGATCATGGCCGGCCGCTCTTGCGCAATCACCGGCTCAATCGCGGTCATCAGCCGGGCGGTCAACTGCGCCAGCGTCTGGCCAGGTTGCATCAGGTTCAGGTCGTAATCCGGTTGAACCTGAAACGCCGCCAGCACCTGATCCAGCATTTCCCGATGCTGCCCCGTGGCACACACGATGGGCCGCAGGCTTGAATCCTTCCGGAGTTCTGCAATCAAAGGACAAAGCTTAATGGCTTCCGGCCGCGTGCCGAAGATCACCAGGATGCGGTGGGGAGGCTCGTGCAGAAGACTACTTGTGCCGGTAGGTGATGCGTCCCTTGGTGAGGTCATACGGCGACATCTCCAGTGTGACGCGATCTCCAGCCAGAACGCGGATACGATTTCGTCTCAACTTGCCTGCCAAATGGGCGAGAACGGTGCGGTCTTGATCTAACTGCACACTAAACAGACCGCTCGGAAATTTTTCAACTACGGTTCCCGTAACTTCGATGCTATCTTCTTTGCTCATTCGCCCCTTGTTATTGGTGTGCGGAACCGCGTCGGGCGCAGCCCCCGCACTCCGATAATACCGCAAATGGGCTATACCACAGCCGTTGTTTTACCCTTGAGGCGGAGCTTCTAGTTGCCGAAGAGTGAGAATGGTGGCGTCCTGTGACAGCGCCGATAAAAGAGTTTCACAACAAGAGCGTTCTGGTGACCGGTGGTGGTCGCGGTATCGGCAAACGCCTCGCGCTCGGCTTTGCGCGCAAAGGTGCAAAGATCGCCCTTCTCGGCCGCAGTAAACCCGAGATCGACCTCGCTCACATCGAAATCGAGCAAGCTGGCGGAAACGCCCTCCGCATTCGCGCCGACGTCACCGATCCGGAGCAAATGGCCGTTGCGGTCGATCGTGCCCGCGTCGCCTTCGGAGCCCCGGTCGATATTCTCATCTGTGCGGCGGCCACGCCCGGCCCGCTCTATCCGTTTTTACAAACTCCGCTGAAAGCCTGGAATGAGGCATTGCAAATCAACCTGCTTGGCGTCGTTCACGCATGCCGAGCCGTCTTACCCGCCATGGTTGAAAGGCGCGCCGGGAAGATCCTGGTTCTGGTCTGTGGTGTTGATGAAGTGCCGGTGGCCAACTTCTCCGCCTACTCGACTTCGAAGACCGCTGTGGTCCGTTTCGTCGAGGCGCTTGCCGCCGAAGTGCTGGACCACAACGTCCAGGTGAACTGCCTCGATCCCGGGCCTGCTTACACAACCTTCACGGACGAACTAATTCGTGCCGAAAATCGCTTGGAACCCCGGGTCGTCGAAGAGGCCAAGCAGATTCGCCGCACAGGGGGCACCTCACCCGATCTGCAATTGCAACTCGCGGCTTTCCTCACTTCGGAAAGCTCGAATCACATTACCGGGAAATTGATTCATGTCAACGATGATTGGAAAAGACTCAAAAATTCCACTCTGCGACCCGACGCCCTCACGCTGCGGCGTTCACCGAAGGGTTCATCAGGGAGCAGCACATGATGAGCCATACGGATCATGGCACTGGGCCGATCAGGACGTTTACATATTGATCGGGGAGTGGCTCTATCCAATCGTCTCGAACAGTTGGACGTCCACTGGCCCTGGGGCCGACCGAGGGACGCTCTCAAACGGAACAGGTATTTATTTAACGAACTGAGTGGCTGCGGGTGTCCGGAAGCGGCGATCTCCACCGGATGGGAGATCAGGCATCGGCGTACGTCCTCAAGATCATAGCCACCCGGCTCTTGAAAACCACGGCCGATTTGCAGAGGGCCTTGGACATTATTCACGCCTCCTTCGAGGGCCCGGAGTACATTCGCGAGACCGAGAACCGGACGCCCGCGGCAGTGCTGAACCTGCTTAATCAAGTCGACGCAGCGACCAGCGACCCGGCCATTAAAGCCCGTGTGGTAACAGAGAGAAACTTCGTCTATAATGCCTCGGTGTCAAAATCGCTTCTCTCGCACGAGGAGATCCCAGCAAGCCCCCGCCGCCAGGGCCACCGTTGATCTTTTCAAAGCAGCACTCGCGCGACACTAGCAGTTACTTAGTAGAAAAGCGATAGATCGTAGTACTCCTGAACGTTTGGCCAGGCTTCAATTCAGTACTAGGGAAGTTCGGATGGTTCGGCGAATCCGGAAAGTGCTGCGTCTCGAAACACAGACCGGAGCGATACGCAAATGGATGCCCATCGAGGAAGTTGCCAGTGTAAAATTGCACGCCCGGCTGGTCAGTCAAAACTTCCAGTACTCGGCCAGTAGTCGGCTCTTCCACGCGCGCGGCCAAATGCGGAGTGCCCCCGCCGGAATGGTTCAGCACATAGTTGAAGTCGTAACCCTTGGCAAGCTTCAATTGCTCAAAGTTGTCGTTGATCCGCTCCCCCACCGCCGTCGACTTCCGGAAATCCAGCGGCGTGCCGGCCACCGGTGCAATCACTCCCGTCGGAATTAAAGTATCGTTCACAGGCGTGTAGTTGTTTGCGTCAATCATTACTTTGTGGCCCAAAATGGTCCCTTTGCCTTTGCCCAGTAAATTGAAATAGGAGTGGTTCGCCAGATTAATAACCGTATCTTTGTCCGTCGTGGCCGTGTATTGGACGCGCAATTCGTTCTCGGTCGCGGGCAGCATGTACCGGACCGCCACGGTCAACATGCCTGGAAAATTGTTCTGTCCATTGGGGCTGACGTATTTCAATTCCAAAGCCTCGCCTTCAGGCCCCGAAACATCCTTGGCCTCCCATAGCTTCGTGTTGAACGAGTCCGGGCCGCCGTGCAGCATTTGCCCATGGTCGTTTACCGGAATGTGATAAGTCTTCCCATCCAGCGTGAAGGTCCCTTTTCCGATCCGGTTTGCGTATCGCCCAATCAGAGCGCCAAAGTAAGCTGTCTTCGCCAGCGTCAGATAATCATGAAGATCGTCAAATCCCAGGACAACGTCATCCATATGCTTATGGCGGTCCGGGACCATGATCGTAGTGATCGCGCCCCCATAATTGGTGATTTTGATCGCCATACCATTCTTGTTGGTGAGTGTGTAGAGGCGGGCTTGTTCGCCGCCGGGCATTGTTCCAAAGGATTCCATTGAGATTTTATTAGACGCTTGGGGATAGATTGCCGGCGCGAGCAGGGCTGCCAGCAACGCAACGGAGCATAGTTTCATAGCGATGCAAACAGTGTACATTCTCCCATCTCTTACTGCGCGCCTCGATGAAAGAATTCCGGATGGAAATCGGGGTGCTCTTTATCGCCTTCGATCTTAAACGCCAGTTGAAAACCCGCCCCATTTTTCTCGAAAAGCCGATTGAACGGTATCAGCAGCAGCCGCTTCCAGCCGGATTGCGTTTCCGAAAGAGTTGCCTTCATACGGAACAGTCCATGCATATCGATGGCCGTGCTCTCAAGGTTATATGTTCCGTTCAGCTTTACATGAGCGCCAGGTACTTCGAAGGACAATTCCGAAAAGCGAGCCAGCCCATTGCGCAGATCGAATTGTCCGTTGAAATTTGAAGCGACTGTTCCCTGGGTCTTGTCTTCCGACTCTTTCTTACTAATTCCTCGCGCCCGCTCGCTTAACTCCTGTATGCGTCGCTGGATGATTGAGTTAGTAAAGTGAGCCGCGATAATCCCGAAAGTTCCTTGTAACTGCAGCTTATCGAGAATATCTACTTTTCCGGGCGGAATTACCATCTTTGTTCTGAAATCAACGCCTCCTGTCAACAGGGGTCTATTTTCACTTATTGTAAGGTGTAGTAAGTCCTCTACTCGCCCGTGTGGCGTGGTCACGTCCAACGTGACCGTCTTACCGTGCTGGCCTTGTTTCCCATAAACACCGCCCCTGCAAATCAGTTCGGTCGAAAGAAACGATGCATCGACCGGACTGAGAAACGTATCGCCATTGGTTCCGTCGACAATCGCGTGGAATGTTGTCTTCAAGTCTACTGGTGTTCCCGCGCGTTTCACCGCGAAATTGGGAGTATCGGTGGTGCCGTCCACAATAATGTGTTGCAAGACCCCGCTATAGCGGCCCTTGGACGCTAACGTACCGGCAATGCCATTGAAAACGCCCAGGTCCGCATTTCTGAACTGATAATCGCCGTCTATGGGCGTGCTGCGCGGATCATCACGTTGCCACGGCCCAAAATCCCCGGTGCTGTGAATCAATCCTGGCGGCTTCGCATTGGTTAGTTCCGCCACAAACCTCATGGGACTGTGCGGGCCGACGTTCCGCAACGCTAGCTTATGAATCTCAAACTCAAGAGGAGGCTTTCCTTGTACGGCGGGATCGATCACCAGCCGTGTGCCATCGGCCACAATTCTCTGGATATCGAATTTGAGTCTTGTGCGATCTTGGCCCGCCTCGGGGTTCGCCGTTTCCGTTTCGCCCGGCTCATCGGCGGACCCGCGCAGACTCATGCGGCGCCCCCGTGGCGGGATGTGAATCTGGAGACCTTCGAGAGTAACCAGTCGCACTTCGTTCTTCGCGCCCAACGCCGATACCAAATCCGTCTGCGCCGTAAATCGTTGTATGCGGATCAGAGGCTGTTCATCGTTCCATCCTTTGTGACGTATTGTTAGTCCCTCCCCCACGATTGTGGGTTGCGGGAACAGTGTAATATCCACACGCGCAAGATCGACATCGGCGTCGAACCGTTCTGCCACAGCCTTGACGATTCGGGCGCGCACCCGAGGGCCCAACGTTTTCAGATAAGCCTGGACGCCGGCAAGCCCGGCAACCAAAACGACAGCCGCAATCAGGCAATAAATTGGCCATTTCCGCTTCAAGTAGTTTCCCCCGGTTACAATCCTACCTACTAACCAGTATTTCACTTGACTAGACACGCTCAGGTCTCATAAGATCTCTATGGGAAGCTGATATGATTGCCATCCCGCGAATGTCGAGGCCCAACACACCTCAGCGGTACGCCGTAAGGGCCGCGGGTTATACGGGCGATCAGCGGTCTTTTGGTTTCACCTACGCCTTTTCGCGCTCGCCTAACTAACTCCAGCATTACTCTTGGCTAGGCTTAGTCTACGTAAATTGCGGCCTCTACCACGTTTTGACTCATGCGAAACGTCTTCTGTTTGGTGGGATGCGGCCGCTGTCTCCGCCGAAGTGGTCGACGTCTTTCCGGCGTTCGCCTGAAAATTGGCGCCTCTGTCCGCTCGCATACTTTGATATCCAATGGTAGTTATGAGACTTCTCCCCATCCTTCTGTTCGCATCCGCGCTCTGTAGTCAAACGGTTCCGGGTTCGGTCCGGGCTTCGGGAGAAGCCACTGTCACCGCGCAGCCCGATGAGGCCCAAGTCTCTATCGGCGTCATCACCCAAGCTGCAACCGCCGAGGATGCCACTGCTCAGAATGCGGCCACCACTACCCGCGTTCTCGATGCGGTAAAACGAATCATACATTCAAAAGGCGAATTGAAGACGACGGAATACTCCGTTACGCCTACTTATAAGTACGCCAATAATACTAGTCCGGCGATTACCGGTTATGAAGCGAATAACATCGTTCTAGTTACCATTGATGATTTGTCGTTGCTAGGCAAGGTCCTGGACACGGCATCTAACGCCGGCTCCAATCGAATCAACGGTGTTCAATTTATGCTGCGCGACGACTCGCCGGTCCGTACGCGCGCTCTTGCCGAGGCCGCTAGCAAGGCACGCGCAAATGGCGAAGCGATCGCAAATGCTCTGCACTTGCATGTAACTGGAGTTACGCAGGCCGAGGCCTCGGAAAACACGCCGATACGCCCTATGCCTGCGCCCATGGTTCGTATGAACGCAATGGCTGTAGCGACTCCGATAGAATCCAACTCGGCCGTAAGCGTCCATGCTTCTGTAACCGTTACCTTAGCGGTACAAAACTACTAGCATATGCGTGCTGCTCGCTAACGCTCAAGGTTCTGTCCGGCAGAACCGCGACCCGCAGGAAGCGGCGAATGTTCAAGATGCCGTGCATCTCTCCCGAATGCGGCCGGATGATTTTCAGGGAAGCCATCAACCTCCGGCTTCTAATCTTTTTGAAAGGGGGGGCCCGCGCGCCTATTGGGGGGAAGGGCGGCCACGCGGGCTATGGTTGCGTTGCCTATGAAGACGGCGTTAGTCGCCGTGAGGTTAACAGTCGCCGTGAAAAGTTTTATTAAGATACGCGGCCTCAGGATTCCGTCAGAAAACCGCTCTGTAGCAGCCGTCGCGTGAGCGCTATCGATCGCTGGTGCGCAACGTCGACGGGCCAAGATAACTCGGCAGATACCAACTCCGCTACTTCCGCCACCGTCCGGCTCCCGTTGAATAGCGGAATAAAACTGGCAACTACGCCGTCCAGTCGCAAGGTATCGCCCAAACCGGAAGAACTATTCATGCGCGTCGAGTCGATGCGCCAGCCGTCAGGCCCCAAGCACTTTTTTTTCGAGTAGTTCGACTCCCTCCGCTACTCGATAGCTCGATTCCAGAATGTCCGTTTCCGAGTGTGACGCGAGATAGTCCACCGCTTGGAATCGTCGCAGAATACCCGGTCCTCGGATGCCCGACGTTTCGCAGGGTAGCGTCACAAACCAGTTCGTGCTGGAACGCTTCCGCATGCTAATGACTCCCCCCACGATCAGTTCTACATTCCGTTCGCGGAAGTATGTCATCCGTTGATCGACGATACCGTCCGGAAGACCTCCAATCAAGTCATACGTTTCCGCCACACGCATTTCCGTGTACTATAGCGGCGAATATTGAGCCGTGCTAATTGCCATCACATCGCACGGAATCTTGTCCATCCACTCCTTCAGACGCGCCTGCCAAGGCTGCCCTTTGATCTGTACCCACTCGGCCGTCAGTCCATCGCAGGCGATGATCCGGTTGCAGAACGGGATTAATGTACATACCGGCTCTAATTGGCCGCCGCGCTCCTCCACCATGCCCGTTGCCACCAGAGTCGAAACGACGTCGCTTGACGGCACGCCCCGGCATATTTCGGTTTCCACAGGTTCCCCGGCATGGAATAATCGCGCCAGCACGTGCAGCGCCGTCCCGCCGCCGGTTTTATAGCGCAGCATCTGCCGATTCCTCCTGTTGCCGTGCGGAAGATCGCCCAAATCCAGGTCGCCGCCGATATGGGCCAGATCGTAACCGGAGTCCGCGAGAAACTTGCCAAATTCCCGCACAGCCTCAAATGAAGGGATATTCATGTTCCCGCGAACGACGATTTCGGAAATCCGCTTGACGCGGACCGTTAATCCTGTTAATTTTATCGCAGGGTGTTAAGTGGTACGCAGGATAGGCCGGCGCGGAAATTTCTTATCTCCTTATGTGCCGGGCTCCTCTTCATGTCCATGAGCTGCGTACACAAGACGATAGCGCCCGCCTCGCGTGCCCCGGTCGCCGATAATTCTTATCTCGATCTTGTGCCCGGCGGCAGCTTACGGATCGTGGTTCCGTCCCTCAAGTCGGGAACTCTTCCGGCTGAGACGCAACCGCTTCAGCAGAACGGCAACACGTTTTTAGTCTCTGCGGCGAATCTCGCCGGTTATGACATTTCCTACTATTCCATCGACCGGGCGCCGCACGGCCACGTCCGGCTGAAATTCACAACTGCTGAAATTACTCGCGACAGTAAGACCGTTTCCAGCTCTCAGGCGCCGGCATTGCCTTTCCCACTTCCGCTGATTCCTCAGCATATCCGCTTGTTTTACCTGGTCCGCAAAAGCCGATCGGATCACAACATGGCCATCGTTGCTTCGAAAAGTCTCGACGCTTTGAACGCTTTTACTACGCAGCTCGAAAACCAGCCGGACGTTTGCAGAACCGATGGCGAGATCTTTTGTTCCTGGATACCCTCAGGCATCGCCGTAAGACCCGAATCCCAACCGCCTCCCACACCATGACGAAACCACTTTTAGAGACCACACTCGCCCGCCGCGAACGCCAGATCCTCGATCTTCTCTTCGCCGCCGGCCGCGCCACCGGACAGGAGATCCAACGGCAACTGCCGGACGCCCCTAGCTATTCCACGGTGCGTACCATTCTTCGCGTGCTCGAGCGCAAGGGCTATGTCCGCCATACCGAAGAAGGCCTGCGCTACGTCTATGAGCCGGCCATTCCCCGCGACAGGGCCCGTAAATCGGCGCTGCTCCGTTTGGTGCACACGTTTTTCGACGGATCAGCCCAACAGGCGGTCGCTGCTCTGCTGGATCCCAAAATTGCGCGGATCAGCCGCGAAGAACTGGACCAACTCGCGGCGCTCATCGAAAAGGCGAAGCGGGCAAGCGAGGAATCATGATTACCCCGCTGCTGATTCTCAAGTTGACCGTCGTGCTCGCCTCGGCTGCCGTATGTTTGGCAATCTGCCGGCCGCTCGACGCGCGTTTTCGGAACTGGCTGTGCACATTCTCTATCGTGCTCGCCCTTTTTCTACCGCTATTCGGAGCGCTGGGCGCCGCCGTCCCCGTCCCGATTCCGGCTGTTTTCACCCTTGCCTCACGTTCCGGCGCTTCATCGGCCCACATGCTTCATGTTCCATGGCACACCGTTTGGCTGGTTGGCATTCTACTGGTCGCGGCCCGCAATGTCGCGGGCTTGCTGTATCTTGCCTCGCGTACGCGAAAAGCGACTCCATATCGCGTCGTAGATTCAGTCCTGCGGATGGAGTTGAATAGCGTTGGCGCGTCGGTCCGCATCGCTCCCGTTACGGCGCCTCTGGTCTGGGGATGGGTGAACCCTGTGATCCTGCTGCCCGAAGAGTCCTCGTCCTGGTCTCCTGAAACCGTACGTCTTGCACTGCTGCACGAACTCGCGCATGTCCGCCGGCTCGATCTATGGGCATCGGTATTGTGGATGTTCGCAAAGGCGATGTATTGGTTTCATCCGCTGGTTTGGTGGCTTTCTGCGCGCGCCCGCGAGGAGCAGGAATTGGCCTGCGATGCCCGCGTCCTTGCTGCCGGAGCCTCTCCCACTGAATATGCCGGCCTTCTGGTCGACATCGCCCGTCACGTTCAGTCGCCTGCCACCTTCGGTTGCGCGATGGTTTGTCACCCCAATTTACTGAAAGGTAGAGTTATGCACATCCTTGAATCCCGGCCACGTCCCTCTTCGGTGAAAGGCCTGGTCGGCTTATTTATTTCGCTCGGGCTAATCGCCGGAGCGGGCATCGTTGCGATCGCCGCACCCGACCACCCCGCCACGGCTAACGACCAACACGTCTATAAAATCGGCGGTGATGTCAGCTCACCCAAGGTGATCTCAAAACTCGAGCCCGCGTACACCCAGTCTGCCAAAGAGAAGAAAATCCAGGGTTCTGTCCTCCTTGGCGTGGTTATTGACGCATCGGGTCTTCCGAAAGATATTCAAGTCCTGCGGTCTCTCGATCCGGGGCTGGACGCCAATGCCATCGCCGCCGTCACGCAATGGCGTTTTTCGCCTGGAATGAAGGCTGGTAAGCCGGTCGCTTGTGAGGCCCATATCGAAGTCAACTTTCGGTTGAAATGAAATAAGCACCGCAAAAGGGTTTTTGGAGATGGCTTCGCCCGGCTTGGAAGCTCATCGCCGCTCTCTTGGGTTCGGCCTTGTTGGATTGGGTGGAGTGGGCGGAACACCATCCGCCCCAAAATCACATCTTAAGCTTGAGCCATGCGGACAGTCTACAATTACTCCGATGTCTCAAATGCTGACTGACTCGCCGCAACAGCCCTGGAAGCTTCCTGCTTTGGCGATTACCGCTGCAAGCGTTTCCTTTCTATTGACTATAGTCATGTTGCTTGCGGCATTTCAGCAAGTCTATTTGGTTGTCTCCGCGCTCATCGTCGCAATGGCGGGCATCACCATTATGCGCCGGCGCGCCTGGGGCGCGTATGGCTTTGCTCTCTTTGAATTGGCTCAAATAGGCATTACCCCGATTGTGCTTGGTTCGTCAAAGGTTTCAACGGCCTACTTCGCACTTGTGATCGTTTCAAATTTGGGCCTTTCTGTCCTGTTCTTTCTGGCGGGACGGTCGCTCACCGCGGCGGGTGCAAGCAGAGGCGCAGTCGTCCCGTGGATTGCCCTCTCCTGCCTGTTTACGTTGCCTTTTCTTTTCGTTCGCGGATACGTGATTCCAACCACCTCGATGGAAAACACGCTTTTGCTGGGCGACCACATATTGGTCCGCACGTTCCCGCGGGTCACTCCCGCGCGCGGAGAGATCATCGTGTTTCGATACCCTGTGGACACTGCTCAAACTTTTCTGAAGCGTGTCATCGGCATGCCGGGTGATCGTATCAAGCTGATCAACAACGTCGTATACCGGAACGGCGTCAGGCTGGATGAGCCGTATGCGGTGCATAAAATGCAGTTTCCGAATTCCTACGCCGAAAATTTTCCGAGCGAGAAACCCAATTCGATGGGCCGGCTGGATCCGTTTCTGCGCGACATGTTTGAAAATCACATCGTGAAAGGCGAATTAGTAGTTCCGGCGCGTAAGTATTTCACGCTGGGCGACAATCGCGACAATTCGCTCGACAGCCGATTCTGGGGTTTCGTAGATGCCTCGGATATCATTGGGAAGCCTCTTCTCATATACGGCTCCGAAGAAAAGCAGGACGTACTAGTCGGTCCCCAGACCAAATCGATCACGCGAGTACGTTGGGCCCGCGTTCTTAAAATCATTTAGCCCGCGGCAGTAAACAACTTTTCCAAACGTTCAAGATTTTGCTGCTCCCCGAGAACAATAAGGTAATCTCCGGCCCCGATGGTGGTCTCCGGCGGCGGGTTGAAAAGCATCTGGCCGTCCGGCTTGCGCAGCGCCAGCACGATGATCCCAAGGTCCCGCCTCGATTGCACTTCGGTAAGCGTCTTCGACGTAAACTCGGTCCGCTCAGCCACGCAGATCTGTTCCATCACGATACTTGGCCCAACGTGGCTGGTGGCGAAGTCTAGGAACTTGGTGACATGCGGACGGACCACTGCTTGCGCCAGCCTCTGCCCCGCCATGGTGTACGGTGCAAACACGGTATCGGCACCCGCCCGGCGAAGCTTTTTCTCCGCCTCTTCTTCTGAAGCACGTGTGACCACATTGAGCTTCGGATTGAGCGACTTGGCAGATAAAATAATAAAGAGATTTTCGGCGTCGCTCGGCAACGCCGCGATCAATCCCAGAGCTCTCGCGATTCCAGCTTCGCGCAGACATTCGTCTTGTGTTGCGTCCGCCACGATAGCCAGCATGCCGCCGGCCATAGCACGCTCTACACGCTGCTCGCTGCGGTCCATCACGATGAATGGCGCTTTGGCCCGCTGCAACTCATAGGCGGCGTTCCGCCCGACGCGGCCAAATCCGCAAACGATGCAATGATTTTTCAACGCGGCGATCATGCGTCTCTTCTTGCGCTTTCCATAGCGATCCTGTAACTCCAGTTCGATGATAGTCTGCGTCATTACCCCGACGCCGAAGAAAACCGCGCTGACACCGAACAGAATCAGAAATGAGTTAAAGACTCGTCCGGCATAGCTCAAGGCGTGAAGTTCCTGGTAACCGACAGTCGTGACGGTAATCAGCGTCATGTAGAAGGCATCGAAGAACGAATAGCCTTCGATTACATGAAAGCCGATCGTGCCAATGCATAGGATGACGGGGAACAATGCCACGATCAGAATTACGCGCTGCTTCAGGCTGCGGGTCATGCGGGTGATCCAGTATAGAACTGGTTCGATAACGGCGCGTGACTAATCGAATTCGCGCCTGCGCGGATAATCCACGATAATGGCCCGGCCACCGGTAAGAGCTTTAACGGAATGGCGAACACCACTTGGTACGATCGCCACCAGCCCAGGCCGGACGACCTGCGCAACCCCATCCACCGCCAGCTCAAGCTCGCCCTCAATGACTTCGTAAACCTCTTCCTGCTCATGGAAATGCTCGTGGATAGTGGCGCCGCGTGTGAAGTCGTAGTGTGCGAAGGTCATACTTTCCGAATGGAAATAACGCCCGTGCCAACCCGGCAACCGCTCAACCACAGGAAGACTTCTAACATCCACAAAGGGCATCGGAACTCCTGGTGAGGATGTTATCGCGTTCGAATCAGCCCTTGACATCCATGCCGGCGCGGCGCAATACTTTCAGTAGTCTAACTATGGGGAGCGCCTCCGAGCCGAGAACAGAGATCCCTCCCGGAACTCTTTACATGTTGATCCTGAAAATCCTCTCGCGCGGGCGCATGCACGGTTATGGCATCGCCCAACGGATTCAGGAGGTCTCGGAAGATATCCTCCGCGTCGAGGAGGGCTCGCTCTATCCGGCTTTGCAACGCATGCTCATCAAAGGTTGGGTGAGGGCCGAATGGGGTCAATCGGAGAACAATCGGCGGGCGCGGTACTACCTGCTTACGCCCGCCGGCCGGAAACAACTTGCACTGGAACTCTCTCAGTTTGAACGCACCACGTACGCGATTACGAGAGTGATTCAGTTGGCTTGAGGAGGTCGTTATGCATTTCGGTGAACTTTGGCGCAGGCTTTCGATGTTCTTTCGCATGCGCCAATTCCGGGCCGACATGGACGAGGAACTACGGTCGCACCTCGCGATGAAGGCCGCGGACCTGCGCGAAACGGGCGTGGAGGACAATCAGGCTCGGCATGCGGCGCAAGTGCGATTAGGTAACCCGACTCTCCTGCGTGAAAAGAGTGAGGATGCCTGGGGATGGACGGCGGCGGATGCGTTGCTGCAAGACCTGCGCTATGCTTTGCGCATTCTTAAGAAGAGCCCCGCTTTCACTACCACTGCGCTGCTGACCTTGGCGTTGGGTATCGGCGCTAATACCGCGATCTTCTCTCTGATCAACGCAGTTATGCTCCGGAGCATGCCGGTGCGGGGCCCCGGCCGGTTGGTTCAGTTGGCCAAGTTCTGGGGTGGCCAACGCAGCAACCTCTCCTATCCCCTGTATCGCTTCTTTCGCGACCATGCGCGTTCGTTCGATGGAATGCTGGCCCAGTCATGGCCTGTCGAACACGAGATAGCTCTCGGTGGCGCAGCGGAGACCCTACATGCCCAAATGGTTTCGGGCAATTACTATCAAGTTCTCGGACTCCGGGCCGCAGCCGGGCATCTGTTGATGCAGAACGATGATCGAGTGCCTGGATCGTCGCCCTACGCCGTAATTAGCTACCGCTACTGGCAGCGCCGTTTCTTGCTCAATCCATCGGTGATCGGAAAGACGTTCATACTGAACCGGACCGTCTTTACCATCATCGGGGTAACTCCGAAAGAGTTCTTCGGAACCATGCCTGGCCACGACCCCGATATGACCTTTCCGCTATCGATGGATGCCCAAGTCAACGTTGAGCTCAACAAAGGGAAGTCCTGGCTGGCCGAGGATCACACCAATTGGCTCTATGCCATCGGGCGTCTGAAAGCCGGCATAAGTCTCAAGCAGGCCGAGGCAGAAAGCCGCGTACTCTTTCAAGATCGGGTTCGAGCCGATGCCGCTCGGGAAAAGGATGATCGGGGCCGTGCGGCTGTTCTCGCCCAGACGTTGTCTTTGGAGCCAGCGGCGGCGGGACTGGATTCGCTTCGCGTAAGATTTTCAGAACCGCTTCTTTTCCTGATGTGCATCGTGGGATTGGTGCTGTTGCTCGCCTGCATCAATCTATCGAGTTTGTTGGTCGGCCGCGCCTTTAACCGGTCGCGTGAGGTTTCAGTCCGGATTGCCGTGGGTGCGGGTCGCGGGCGTCTGGTCCGGCAATTCCTCGCAGAGAGTTTCGTCCTCGCGTTGGGTGGCGGCGTGCTCGGGATTGCGCTGGCGCAACTGCTCTGTCCGTTGATGATCGCTCTCATGGCGAACGGCGAGGAATTCGTCTTGCCCGTTCATCCCGATCTGCGAGTCTTAGCGTTCACCGCCATTATTTCACTGGGAACCACCGTAGCTGTTGGGCTTGCGCCGGCGCTCTATGCTACCCGGTTGAACGTTACCCCAGGCCTTAAAGAAATGCGCACTACCGGCCGGAAGAACGTCTTTAAAATACTCATCGTCGCCCAGATCGCAATTTCGCTTCTGCTCCTGATAGGCGCCAGCCTTTTTGTTCGAACTCTCATCAATCTTCGGACCTTGGATATGGGTTTTCGTCGCGAAGGGGTCCTGGTATTCAGCATCGACTCGGACAAAGCAGGATACAGGGGCGAGCGTCTTCGAAACCTCCAGGCCACCATGATTAATCACCTGGACGCTGTCCTCCGAGTACGTTCTGCAAGCTCCATCCTGGTCCTCATGTTGAGCGGAGGCGGGTGGAATGGCGCGGTGGAGGTTGAAGGTTACACTTACCGAAGAGACGAAAACAATCAAGCCGACCTCAATGAAGTCGGACCGAAGTTCTTTCGGACCATGGGCACTCCCATCTTGATGGGGCGTGATTTTGACTCGCGCGATCTGCCTTCGTCCCCGAAAGTGGCGATCGTGAACGAGAGTTTCGCTCGCCACTATTTCGGTAACCAATCCGCGCTCGGAAAGCACGTGAATGGCGATGTGATCGTTGGCATTGTGAAAGATTCTAAATACCAAAGCCTGCGAGAAACTTTTCCCCGAATCGTCTACTTTCCCGCTCTGCAGGATGCATCCCCGCAATCGTGGACCAATTACTTAGTTCGAGTCGACGCCGGACAGGCCTTGCGGCTTCTTCCTGCGGTCCGTGAAGTCGTCAAGCAAATTGACCCGGCGCTCGAAATTACTAGCCCGACCACTCTGTCGGATGTCGTGGACAAATCCATCCTGAATGAACGCATCCTCGCGTCGCTCAGCAGCATTTTTGCGTTAATAGCGATGGTCCTTTCTTGCTTCGGAATATTCGGCGTGATGTCATCGTATGTCGCGCGTCGCACCAACGAATTTGGCATCCGCTTCGCGCTTGGCGCTCGCCGGAATGACGTTCTCCTCGACGTACTATCCGAAGTGGCTCTAGTCCTTGTCGCCGGGGTTTTTATCGGCCTAATTGCGTCTGTCTCGGTAACCAGAGTCGCTCGCGGCCTGCTCTTCGATTTGAAGCCGACTGATCCGCTCGCCTTCGCTGTCGCGGCGCTTCTACTATCCGGCGCGGCGCTCATCGCGGGTTATCTGCCGGCGCGGCGCGCGGCGCAAATCGATCCGGTAGACGCCCTTCGCGCGGAATGAGACAGGCGAACGCGCCCTCAGGCCGCCAATCCCTTCCGCAAAAATTGCACTCCCTCAAACGCAATATCCGCCGGGGTGGGTGCAAGATCCCGCCAGATTGAAGCCGCAGCCGACAGTTCGCCGAGAGCGAATCCGAAACTCTCAATAGTGATCCATCGGTCGTAGCCGATCTGCTGGAGCGCGGCGAACACATTCAGCCAATCCACATGCCCTGAACCAGGCGCTCCGCGGTCGTTCTCGCAGGCATGAAAATGCACCAGGTGCGGCGATGCGGTAACAATCGCTTGCGCAACGTTTTTTTCTTCGATGTTGGCGTGGAACGTGTCGAATAGAATCCCGACTTCCGGTCGCCCCACCTCTTCGCAAAAGCGAACGGCATCGGCAGCCGTGTTCAAAAAAAACGTCTCGAACCGATTCAACGGTTCAATCGCGACGGTCATCTTCAGCTTCTCCGCAACCTCGCCCAGCCGCTGCCAGCATTCGACCGCGCGCGACCACTCGTCTGCCGTCCGCCTGGTCCCTGTAAAGAATCCCACCGGCGAATAAAGCGGGCCAGCGAGCACTTCGCCCCCGGCTTCCGCCGCAAAGGCGATCGCGTTCGTCAAATGTTGCACGGCTCGCTCGCGAATCTCCGCTTCGGCATTGATCAAGCTCAAGGGCCGCGGCAGCACTGCGCAGAACGTGCACTTGAGATCGGCCTCGGCCAGCCGCCGTCGTATCGTACTCGATCCTATGTAGGTCAAGTCGATCAGCGGCAGTTCGACTCCGTCAAACCCATGCTCGCGAATCTCTGGGAGCGCCTTCAGCACCGGCGCGTCTACTGCCGGACTCCAGATAAACGTATTTACGCCAAATTTCATACGCTCTGCATCTTACAGGATCTCAGGCAGCGATGAATCGCTTCGCGCGCGAACTCGGCGCTAAGCTGTGCTTCTCTGACCTTAAAAGCAAACTTGGGGGCGAATTAAAAGGTCCGCTCTCAAGGCCTTTGAATCGCTAAATGGCGCCCAAATCCCAACCAAAGCGTCGCGGCCACAAGCACCACCGCCCCAACAATAACCCACCATCGCCAAGCCACGCGGCGCCAATTCAATTTCCGCAGCGGTAGCGCCGTGGGCGCCAATTCGGACGAAAACCCCAATACCCGCCGCGCCTCTTTCAAATCCCCGTACAGGTGATCCGCCGTCTGATAACGCTTGTTCCGGTCTTTTTGCAATGCTCGCGTCAGGATGTTTGCAATCACCTGCGGAACGTCGGCTCCGCACGGTGGTATAGGCTTGTCCAGGATCTCCACCACCAGGTGGCTTTCGGTCGTTCCGCTGAAAGGACGTCTCTTCGTCACCATCTCATAGAGCACGACGCCCAGGCTCCAGATATCGGCCCGCTCGTCCACTTCCTCCCCCCGGGCCTGTTCCGGTGACATGTAGTCCACGGTTCCCAACATCGATCCCGGCCGTGTCGGACGGTCCCGTCGCGACGTAGACGGTGATTTCCGAAAAGGAGTCGTCGGCTTCAGCTTCGCCAAGCCGAAATCGATCACCTTGACGTACCCGTCATCGCGGATCATGATGTTCGCCGGCTTTACGTCCCGATGGATGACCCCTGCCGAGTGCGCCGCAATCAGCGCGGATGTCACCTGCATCGCGAGATCCAACGAGACCGCCAGGTCCAGAATCTCGTATTTGAGCGCGGTCCGCAGCGTAACGCCCTGGATGTATTCGCTAACAATATAGTGTTCGCGATCGGACTGTCCAACTTCGAATATCGTGACGATATTCGGGTGATTCAGTGCCGACGTGGTGCGCGCTTCCTGTTGAAACCGGCTCAGGATCTCCTCGTCCGAGGTCAACGCGGGCGGAAGAAATTTGATGGCTACATGGCGGTCCAGCCGAGTATCCAGCGCCATGTAAACTTCGCCCATTCCCCCTGTACCCAGGCGCTTCAGGATCTGATAAGTTCCATATGTTGCGCCCTGTCGGCGATCCTCCGCGGGCTCCGATCCCGTTAGCCCATTCCCGGGCACGGCATGGCCTGTCAACCGCAGCAGCGTTTTAGTAATTTCAGCGCGCAGTTTCGGGTTCAGAACTTGTTCAGGCACAGGGGATAACCTACATTAAAGAGGGTACCGCGCCGCAATCCTTCCAACGCCAGCCTCGCACCGACTTTAGTACCGGCCTAGGAAAACCGCTTGCTATTAAGCTTTCAAGTGCAAACTATTGTGGATAGCATACAGCGCAAGCTCTAAACGGTCGGAAACCCCGACCTTATCGAAAATGTTGTGAAGATGATTTTTCACCGTTTGTTCGGTGATGAACATTTTTTCAGCAATTTCCTTGTTCTTGTAACCCTGCGCGATCAGGACAATAATTTCGCGTTCCCGCTGGCTGAGTTGCGCCCGCTCCCGCGTCACCTTCTCTGCGCTGTTTCCATTCGCAAAGGGCTGCTCGTGTGTTGGCGTTGCAAACTGCCGGATCACCGCCGCTGTGGTGTTGGAGTCCAGCCAAATCTCCCCGTCATGCACTTTCCGCAGACTCTTTTCGATCAGCAGATTGGGCGCATTCTTGAGAAGAACGCCCGAACAACCCAGCTTCATCGCCTCAACCAATTCTTCCCGGTTTTCCGATCCCGTAAAGATAATTACTTTCGACCGCGATCCGCGTGTCTGTAAGTTACGTAACACTGTGAGCCCGTCAAGCTTTGGTAGCTTCAGTTCCATCAACACAATATCGGGAGCTAATTGGAGGGATTGCTCCAATGCCTCCATTCCATCCGCAGCTTCACCGATGATCTGCACACTAGGAGAATTGCGCAAAACTGAACGTAAACCTTCGAGTACGATCGGATGACCGTCCGCGATCAAAACGCGTATAGGTAAGCTTGACAACAGAGACTCCCTCCGAGAGATGGATCTTTAGTACCGATGGGACAGCGGTACTAAAACTAGACCCTTGATTTGGATTATAAATCGACTCCGGCGGAATTCCACTATATTTTTAGGCGAATTGGCGTCTTAAAGCCATTGAATTTTTTCGAGGTACCGCAATCCCGCCCGAATTCCCGTCTGTTGGCCCTCCTAGTCGGGTATCCCGATGCTTCACATACAATGGAGCGTATGTCAAAGCTGTCTATCAAAGATCTGGATTTGAAAGACAAGACCGTTTTCGTTCGTGTGGACTTCAATGTCCCGCTAGCCGCCGCTGGCCAGGAGATCACGAGCGATAAACGTATCCGCGCCTCGCTACCCACTATCCAATACGCGCTGGAGCATGGCGCCGGTGTCATCCTCGCGAGCCACTTAGGCCGGCCCAAGGGTAAGCCGAATCCCGAAATGAGTCTAACGCCTATCGCCGCCAGGCTTAGCGAACTCCTTGGAAAGACAGTAATGATGGCGCCCGATTCAATAGGCCCCGAAGTGGCCGCTTTAAAGCCGAAACCAGGCGAAGTGCTGTTGCTCGAAAATCTGCGTTTTCATCCCGAAGAAGAGGCTAACGATCCGGAGTTCTCACGCCAGTTAGCATCCCCTGCTGACGTCTATGTGAACGATGCGTTCGGATCAGCCCATCGCGCGCATGCTTCAACCGTAGGGATCATCGCCTATGTGCCGCAGGCCGCCGCGGGGCTCTTGATGGATCGCGAGATTGAATGGCTAGGCAAAGCGATCAAAAATCCCGACAGGCCCTGCATAGCACTACTGGGCGGAGCGAAAGTTTCAGACAAAATCGAAGTTATCCGCAATCTGATCACGGTGGTAGACAAGTTGCTGATCGGCGGAGCGATGGCGTATACGTTCTTGCGTGCCAAAAATGAGGGCACCGGCAAGTCTCTGGTGGAAGAAGACAAGATTGAGCTGGCGCGCCAATTAATCGCCACCGCGGGTGTGAAGTTGGTGCTCCCCATAGACCATGTTGTGGTTCGGGAAGTGAAGCCAGACGCGCCACACGAGACCGTCACAACCATCGAGAACGGAATGATTGCCGTCGATATCGGACCGAATACGATTGAGGAGTATTCAAAGATTATTTCGACCGCCAAGACCATCATCTGGAACGGCCCAATGGGCATCTTCGAAATGCCTCCCTTCGATACCGGAACCGTTGAACTGGCCAAGGCTGTCGCGAATTCTGGCGCAGTATCGATAGTAGGTGGCGGCGATTCGGAAAAAGCGATCAAAAGCGCCGGCGTTTCCGACAAGATCACGCACATATCCACCGGTGGCGGAGCATCGCTCGAATTCTTGGGCGGAACCGAACTTCCCGGTGTTGCCGCCCTCACTGATAAACCACCGGTCGGACACTAAGCGCCAGGCGACCCCTGTTGGCACATACTGGTGAACCATTAAACGAATACCTCTCGCGTAGAGATGGCTGGTCTCAGCAAAAGATCGCGCGCGAACGGGAGTTCCGGTCGGTAGGGAACTGGCGGCTGGCTGTCGCCGCCGTCATCGCGTTCTTTGCTTGGCTTGCGGCCGGCCCGCATCTGATCTCTCCGTGGTGGTTGCTCTTGCCGCTTGCCCTATTCGTCTGGCTCGCCATACGTCTCAACCGCGCGAAATATTTGAAAACTCGTGCAGCCAGGGCGCTCCGCTTTTACGAAAGTGGCTTGGAGCGCCTGGACGACCGCTGGGCAGGCGCCGGAAACGACGGTGAAAGGTTCCGCTCCAACGAGCACGTTTATGCAAACGACCTGGACCTGTTTGGCAAAGGTTCGCTGTTTGAACTGATCTCGACCACGCGTACCGCGGGCGGGGACGCTGTGCTCGCCGCATGGTTGCGTGAACCCTCGGACAGGCAAGCGTTGCCCGCACGGCAGGAAGCGATCCGTGAACTGACGCCCAACCTGAACCTGCGCGAGGACATCGCCCTTCTCGGGGAAGACGTGCGTGCATCCATCGATGACGAGGTGCTGGAGCGTTGGGGCTCGGCGCCGGCCGTTGTCTTTCCTCCTTTCGCGCGCCTCCTGGCGTTGGTACTCTCGCTTGCGAGCATTACAACCGGAGTCCTCTTTCTCGCAAACGCGCTTCGACTATGGCCGTTCGCGGCGGTCTTGGGGCTCAACTTTATCCTTGTCGCCGTCTTCCGGAAGCGAGTCGATCTCATCCTGACCTCCGTCGAAGCCACCGGCCCCGATCTCCGCCTGGAACGCTATCTTTTGGAACGTATCGAGCGCGAACCACTCCAGACCGCCGCTTTGCTCGGCGTCCAGGAACGCCTTCGTACCGAAGGCATCAACTCCTCCCGCCGTCTCCAGCGCCTGGAACGCTGGATCGAATTGGTCGATTCCTCCGAGCACATGCTCATCCGCATGGTCGGTGCAGTCGTGCTCTGGCGCCAGCAGATCGCCATGGGCGTCGAGGCGTGGCGGCGTGAGTCCGGCCGCTATATTACCGGTTGGCTGGGCGCCGTCGCAGAGTTCGAGGCGCTGCAATCCCTGGCCTCGCTCGCCTACGAACGGCCATCCTGGAGTCTTCCTGAATTCGCCGGCGACGCGCAACCACTGTTCGAAGCAGAGGCTTTGCAGCACCCCCTGTTGCCGCCCGCCCTCTGCATCCCAAACGATGTTGCCGTTGGGCCCGATCTCCGGCTGCTGATTGTCAGCGGCTCAAATATGTCCGGAAAGAGCACTCTGCTGCGAGCCATTGGCCTGAACACCGTCCTCGCTTGGGCGGGCGCTCCTGTCGCCGCCAAATCTCTGCGGCTCTCCCGCCTCCAGACAGCCGCCTCCATCCGCATCGTCGATTCTCTGCAGGAAGGCCGATCCCGGTTCATGGCCGAGATCCTCCGCATCCGCCAAATAGTCGATCTGACTACCAAGCCCTCTCCAGTCCTATTTCTGTTAGATGAATTACTAAGCGGCACCAACTCGCATGACCGCCTTATTGGCGCTTCCGCGGTTGTCAAAGGCTTGGTCGAGCGCGGAGCCATCGGCCTGGTAACCACCCACGATCTTGCTCTTGCCGGAATGGAATCTGATTTGGGAGTGCACGCCGCCAATTTCCATTTTGACGACCAAATCGTCGCCGGCCACATCGAGTTCGATTACCGGTTAAAACCTGGCGTCGTAGAGCACAGCAATGCCATCGAGCTGATGCGGGCGGTAGGGCTACCGGTTTAAGACTGCCAGTTCGTTTGGTAATTTTGCTGTATTCGACTGAAACAAAAGAGTCGGCTAGTCCTTGCCCCAAATCCCGTCAAGGAACAGATACCGGTCGCGATACTGATCGGGCTTGGCCGCCGGATGCGCATCCAGGTACATCACCTCCCACTGGGGCGGTTTGTACGCGGGCCATTTGGGCAAATTGGCTCCGTTCGGGTCGCCGTTGCGCGCAAAGTTCGTCCAGTACGTCTGCATCTGTTCGGACAGCCTGCGATCCGAACGTCGCCAAACGGCACCCGGGCGCGAATTCAGCGTCCCAAATACATACTCGATATCGTCCGAGTGAAAAGCGCCGGCCGACGCTGGATGGTTCTGATCGCCGGGCGAGCTAAGAGTGAAAAAGTAGCGGTATATCGGAGCGCCGCCCGTCTTAGCCTGCGCTTCCAGCCATCGCCATGTCGAGTAAGCAATGAAGCGATCGCTGGCAAAGTCCCCGGCTGACCTCAGGGCTTGCGGATCGGTTTTTGCCGGGTAAAGCTTCAAAAACTCCGGAGCATTCGCTCCAAAGTCCTTTTGCGCTTGGGCCGAGAAGCTCTCCGCCGTCGGCTCCGGATTCGCATTCAGTACGCTACTCCGCACTTCATCCGCGTTCCATCCGGCCAGCACCGGAATATGCGCCTGTTTGCTGGCCGCATAGATCGACGGCACGCTATCGGGCAGGAAATATCCATCAACGTCGGGGCCGAAGCGTGGCGGCGGTGGATTGGTCTTGGCCGTCGCCGCCTTCACCAATTCTTCCGGCGGCAACGCACGCAGTTGTTCCAGCGTATTCACATGCAAAGCATTCTGCGCAAATTGGGCATCGCGAGCTTCATCGATGGCGAGCGGTTCGAACGGCAGCCCGGAGCTGTAGAACGCACCTCCGCTCTCGCCAATCGCCTTCGAAAGTAGGCCTTTGCTCAGCGGCGACGCCATTTGCGCGCTCACCGAAAAGGCGCCCGCCGATTCGCCGAAAATGGTGATATTCGACGGATTCCCGCCGAACGCCTCGATGTTGCGCTTTACCCATTCAATTGCGGCGGCTTGGTCGAGCAGGCCGTAATTGCCCGCGGCATGGTGAATCGATTCCGCCGCCAACTGAGGATAGGTGAAGAAGCCAAATATTCCCAGCCGATAATTCATCGACACGACCACTACATCCTTGTGAGCCAAGTACTGCCCATCCTGCCGGCGCTCCGAGGTTCCGCCGCCAACAAAGCCTCCTCCATAGATCCAGACCATCACCGGCAAACTGCCAGGCTGCGCATCGGCGGGAGTCCAAACATTCAGCGTTAGACAGTCTTCGCTCGGACCCGGATCGTGGAAAGCCATATCCTTGTACGTTGCGGACTGATAGCAGTGGAAACCGAACTCCTTCGCCGAACGCACGCCCTCCCACGCGTCCGCCGGTTGTGGAGGCTTCCAGCGAAGATCGCCCACGGGCGGCGCCGCGAACGGAATGCCCTTAAATGCGCGAACCTTATGGTCGGTAGTGAAGGAACCCTCAACAGTCCCCTTGTCCGTTTTAACCTGAAGTGAATCGCCGTTTTGGGCCCAGATAGATGTTGCCATCGCTAGTAAGAGTGCCGTGCAGCAGAATTTGTTCATGAAGACGTGATCCGCTGCCCACGTTATCACGCTCAAACTCCTGCGGCCGCTACTCGGCATAAATCCTGAGATTCCTGCCCGGAACGGTACACTCAATTACGTCGGCCGTTTTATGGTTGAGCCTCACCACAACATGCAAGCGGTGAAAGATACGGAAGGCGGCGCATTTCCTCTCGCGGCGAAGCCGACCCTCATGGGCCATTTCCGCATTGCCCGCGCCGATCATTGGGTCAAGAACGTTTTCGTACTGCCGGGCGTAGTGGTTGCGTTGTCGATGGACCACGCTGCGATCCATACGTTTTCGTGGGTGCAGTTCATTATCGGCATGCTGGCGATCTGCTTCACTACCAGCAGCAATTACGTCATCAACGAGGTGCTGGATGCGCCCTTCGACCGCAAGCACCCGACAAAGTGCAAGCGCCCCGTGCCTTCCGGCCAGGTGAGCATTCCACTCGCATATATACAGTGGCTCGGCCTGTTTGGCATCGGGCTGGCGCTTGGCTGGCGAGTCTCCCTGCCGTTCGCCGCTACGTTGGTCGTGCTTTGGGTAATGGGCTGTTTTTATAACATCCCGCCGGCGCGGACCAAAGATGTGCCGTACCTCGATGTGCTCTCGGAATCGGTGAACAACCCGCTGCGCATGCTGGCCGGCTGGTATCTTACCGGTTCACAGGTCATTCCCAGCGCTTCGCTCTTGATGAGTTACTGGATGGTCGGCTGTTACTTCATGGCGCTCAAGCGATTCGCCGAGTTCCACGAAATCGCGAACCAGACCTCGGCTGCGGCATACCGGAAATCGTTCGCCTATTACAACGACCAGCGCTTGCTGATCTCCATCATGTTCTATGCGGCGAATTCCATGCTGTTCTTCGGAGCCTTCATCGTCCGGTACCGGCTGGAACTGATTCTCGCGTTTCCCTTGGTGGCGCTCGTGATGGCCAACTACCTATCGCTTTCGTTCCGGCAGGACAGCTCCGTGCAAGCCCCAGAGAAGCTCTATAAAGAGCCGACTCTGATGGTCAGCGTTACCGTCTGCACGGCGGTTATGATCTTCCTCTTGTTTGTGAATGTCCCGCTAGTCCACAACCTCTTTCCGCCCTCGCCGATTGATCGTTGAGGCTATCGCTCCACGCACGCTAACTCTCCCATAGGCGTTTTCACTCCCGTGCTGAACACGACATTCGGAGCATTTAAGCCATACTCGCAGAAATAGGCATGTGCGCCCGATGCAATTTCATACCCGGGACGTAGGGGCCGAACGGAAGTATGCGGAAAGTAATACTCGAGTTCGGGCACGAAGCCGAGGGGAACGAAATAGCTGTTGTTCTGGTGTGCCTCGACGAAGCTAATTAACAGTCGCATATCCGAAGGCGGCCGCGGCGTCAGGTAAGGCCGTACCGTAATACGCCAAGCCGAGATCGACAGCGCCAAAACTAAAGCCACAGCGCCGGGAATCGCGATCGCATTCGGAACGCGCCGCACTCTGTCAAACAGGATCGCCGCCGCGACAAAATACACCGGTGCGAACAACGACGATATATAGCGTGGCGCGGTGGCCGTGTTCTTGAACGTGCTCAGGAAGAGCAAAATCGCGTAGGTGAGAATCGGCAGCAATACATTGCGATGGCGGGAACGCCAGATGCCTACCACCGCAATCGAAAAGCAGAGGAAAAAGACCGTGAAATCCAGCGGAGAGAGCGCAAAGTGCGATTGCCACGATTCCAGCGGAGTGGTGTTGCCATAAGAGTTCTTCCGGTAGCGGCTGAGATAGACGATATAGATGAAGCCCTCTACAACCGTTCCTTTGATCAGTCCGGCCGGCCAGAGCAGAAGCAAGATGCCGATTATTAGAAAAGCGGACCAGGCCACGCATCGGATGGCATCGCGCAGATGCCAAGAAGCGAACAGATCCTTACGAACCAACCAAACGGCAACCAGCAGCGAGGCTCCCAACAAGACACCATATTCGAGAACGCAGAACGAAATCGCGCAGCAGGCCAGCGCCGCGTAATACCAGCGAATACTTCGCGCGACGACCAGGCGTCCGATCACTACCAGAGTTGCAATCGAAAACCAAATAAACGGCACATGAGACGAAAGCTCATCGACTGTGAAGATATTGTTTGCAGTGAACAGATAAACCAGCGAGGCTACGAGCGCCGCAGGCCGGTAGGCATCCCCCAGCAACCAAATAAGGCCTAAATAGATGGTGGCGAACGCCAGCAGATGGAACATCCAGCCGCTGAACCGCTCCCGCGCCTCGTTCCCGTGCGTCAAGCGCGACGTGAATGCCAGCCAATAGTAGTAAAGCGGTCCATGATAGTGCCGGAGGAAGGTCAGGTCGCGCCGGCCGCGGATGTATTCGGACAGGCCGGTATTGTTCAATTGCCCATGAACCGCCTTCATGCCAGTCGAGGCGAACTCAGCCAGATTCATCGAGGACGTTTCGAGATAGTTTTCGACCAAGCCCTTGCGCGCCGCCGACATGTAATCGGATTCATCGTATTCAAACGGGCTTGACTGAACGGAACCGCGAAAGATAAGAACGAATGAGATCGCCGCTACGGCCAAATAACAGAGGTCGAACGGGCGAATTTTAACAGTTGTGGCGTTCAAAAGGTTATTTTAGTAACTGCGCGTGCGAATCACTATTTCAAGGGCAAAAGACTCGATCAGTATAGCCGCGCCAATGGAAATTGCGCCGCAGGCTACTGCGATGCCGGCAATCTGCAAGCCGCGAGCCAGCGACGACCGCGGCCTTCGAAATAGCCTTCGCAGATAACAGGCTGCCGCGAATTGCGTCACAAAAAACAGCACCAAAGCCGCCGTCGAGCCGCGCATTAACAACAAAAACGCACTGGACCCAGCTCCAGCCCGCGTAGCCGCAAATGCCATCGCGAGCCGTAAATAATAGAAGAGCGCAGGCACTCCGATTGCGACGAGTAGCAGCGCCAGCTTTCGTCCCTGATAGTTCGTTTTATCGTGAAGCGGATTGCTCTCCATTGCTGCTCATTTGGCGTGTAGAAAATCAAAATCGCATCCTATATTGGCTTGCGTGACATGTTCGAGAAACATGCGGCCATAGCCGCGGTCGTATTTGGGAGCCGGCGGAACAAAGGCTGCCCGCCGCCGCGCGAGTTCTTCTTCCTTCACGCAAAGAGTCAATTTGCGCGCCTCGGCATCGAGCTCGATCTCATCACCCGTTTGTGTCAGTGCCAGCGGACCTCCGATGGCAGCCTCAGGCGCGACATGCAGCACCACGGTTCCAAAGCTGGTGCCGCTCATCCGTGCATCGCTGATCCGCACCATGTCGTTCACACCTTGATTCAGAAGCACGCGGGGCAGCGGAATGTGTCCCCACTCCGGAAAACCGGGAGCGCCTTTCGGACCGCCTCCTTTCATCACGAGCACGGAATCGCCGGTCACGGGGAGATCTTCACGATCGATCTGAGTGCGCATGTCTTCGTAGCTTTCAAAAACATAGGCCACGCCGCGATGCTTCAGCAGGCGCGGCGAAGCGGCAGTCTGTTTCAAAACAGCTCCATCCGGAGCAAGATTGCCTCGCAAAATCACCGTTCCGCCTTCGGGATGGAGCGGATCGGCCATCGTTCGGATCACATCCCGGTTGAAACATTCCGACTTCTCTACGTTTTCGAGGATGGTCTTTCCCGTTACCGTCAGCGCATCGCCATTCAGGCAAGGCAGAATCTCGCGCATCACGGCCGGCAGACCGCCGGCGGCAAAGAGGTCTTCCATCACATATTGGCCGGAAGGCTTCACGTTGACAATGTAAGGTGTGCGGCGCGAGATGGCGTCGAAATCGTCGAGTTTCAAATCGATACCCAAACGGCCGGCGATGGCGAGCAGATGAACAACCGCATTGGTGGAACCGCCGATCGCCATGTCCACGGTAATGGCATTCTCCAAAGCCTTGCGCGTCATGATGCGCGATGGCCGCAGATCCTCACGCACCATATCTACGATCCGCCGGCCGCTGGTCTCGGCAATGGCGAGCCGGCGCGAATCGGGAGCGGGAATATTGGCACATCCGGTCAGCGTCATGCCCATCGCCTCGGCCAGACTCGTCATGGTCGAAGCCGTTCCCATGACGGTGCAATGACCGGCGCTGCGCGCAAGGCCGCCCTCAATCTCCTGCCATTCCTCTTCGCTGACCTTCCCCGTGCGGAACAGGTCGAAGAGCTTGCGGCCGTCCGTGCCGGAGCCTAGCCGCTGGGTACGCCATTGCCCCGCCAGCATTGGGCCACCAGGAACCATAATGGCCGGAATATCGGCGCTGGCGCAGCCCATCAGTTGCGCTGGAGTGGTTTTGTCACAGCCGCACAGAAGAACTACGCCATCGATCGGATTGGCTCGAATCGACTCTTCCACGTCCATCGCCATCAAATTCCGGTAGAGCATGGTGGTGGGCCGCATGAACATCTCACCTAGCGATATTGTCGGGAACTCCAAAGGCAGTCCGCCCGCCGCCCATACGCCGCGTTTGACAGCCTCGGCCACCGTGCGGAGGTGCATGTTGCAGTTGTTCAGTTCACTCCAAGAGTTGCAAATGCCAATGACGGGCCGGCCGTCGAAAATGTCTCCGTTGAATCCTTCCGAACGAAGCCATGCGCGCCGCGCAAAGCTGTAGTAATCGGTGTTGGAACGGGACCACCATTCCTGACTGCGAAGTTTTGTCTGAGCCACGGTTCCATTAGAACCGAACTCGAATTGAGGCCGTCCTAGGTCGTGCTAGCTCAAAGCGGCGTCATGGGAGAATAAAAGGCGAAGAGTTGTGCCTCCCGCCTACTATGTAGAACTGCATGCCCGGTCGGCGTTCTCATTCCTGGAAGGGGCATCGCTGCCGGAGGAACTCGCCTCGTGCGCGTCGGAACTCGGGCAGGGAGCTTTGGCAATTGCCGATGCGCACGGGGTTTACGGCGCGCCGCGGTTTCACTTGGCGGCAAAGAAACTCGGAATCCGTGCTTTGATCGGTGCCGAAGTGGCGAGCCAGGACGAATCGCGGTTCACTCTGCTGGTCGAGAACAAGCAAGGCTACCGGAACCTATGCCGATTGATTACACGCACAAAATTTCGAGAAGGCAAGCCCGGCAAACCTGAAAACCCATATGCGACGGATCTGGATTTCACGGAATTTGCCGAAGGGTTGGTCTGCCTGACCGGAGGTATGGAAGGCCCACTGGTAAAGCACGACAATTTACAGCCACAATTGGACCGGCTGACCGGCATTTTCGGGGCAGGGAACGTCTATGTCGAACTGCAGCGGCATGGCTCGCGGGAGCAGGAGGCACGGACCCAGGCTCTGGTCGAGCTGGCAAAAGGAAAGTTGCCTATGCTCGCCACCAATGGCGTCACGCATGCGACGCCTGCCCGTCGTGAACTTCAGGATGTGCTGACCTGCATTCGGCACAAGACGACCCTTGATGAAGCGGGCCAGCTACTGAGCATCAATGCCGAACGGTATTTGAAAACGCCACGGGAGATGTGCCGTTTATTCGGCGACTTGCCTGAGGCGTGCGCCAACACATTGGAATTGGCGGCGCGCCTTGACTTCACGCTGGAGGATTTAGGCTACGAATTTCCGCGTTATCCGGTGCCATCGGGAGAAACGGAATCCTCTTACCTGCGGAAACTGACCGATGCCGGTGCGCGCCGCCGCTATCAGCCGTATTACGACCGTACGCGGCAGCAGGTAGAGCGCGAATTGGCGATGATCGAAAAGCTCAACCTAGCGGGCTACTTCCTGATCGTTTGGGATATCGTCGATTTCTGTCGCCGGGAAAATATTCTGGTACAAGGACGAGGTTCTGCCGCCAACAGCGCCGTTTGTTATTCGCTGGGAATCACGGCTGTGGATCCGGTAGGAATGGATTTGCTGTTTGAGCGATTCCTTTCGGAAGAGCGCGGCGAGTGGCCCGATATCGATCTTGACCTGCCCAGCGGCGACCAACGCGAGCGCGCCATACAGTACGTCTACGACCGCTACGGCAAACTTGGGGCTGCGATGACGGCAAATGTGATCACCTATCGCGGGCGTTCAGCCGTGCGCGATGTTGGCAAGGCGTTGGGATTTGGGGAGGAGGAATTGGCTCGGCTGGCCAATAATATGGCCAGGTTTGAATGGAAAGATCCCCAGGACACAATGGAACGGCGATTTGAGCAGGCGGAGTTCCGGTTAAACGATCCGCGTATTGCCAAATTTTTCGCGTTGACCAACGACATTCTCGATTTACCGCGGCACCTGGGCCAGCATTCCGGAGGCATGGTGATTTGTCAAGGAGCGTTGGATAGCGTTGTTCCCCTGGAGCCGGCCACCATGCCGGGGCGAGTGGTGGTGCAGTGGGATAAGGACGATTGCGCCGACATGAAGATCGTCAAAGTAGATCTACTGGGTTTAGGCATGATGGCGGTGCTTGAGGACACCATCGAAATCATCAGCAAAGATTATGGAAAAAAGGTGGACCTGGCGAACTTGCCGCCCGACGATCCCGCTGTTTATCGCTGCCTGTGCGCCGCCGACACCATTGGTCTGTTTCAAGTGGAGAGCCGGGCGCAGATGTCCTGTCTGCCACAAATGAAGCCGGCGCGCTTCTATGACATCGTCGTGCAAGTCGCGATCATCCGGCCGGGTCCGATTGTGGGCCAAATGCTTCATCCTTATCTGCGACGGCGGCAGGACATGGAAGAGCCGGTCTGTTTGCATCCATCGCTCGAACCGGTGCTACATCGGACACTGGGCGTCCCTTTGTTCCAGGAGCAATTGATTCGGATCGCCATGATTGCCGCCGGGTTCACGGGCGGGCAGGCGGAGGAATTGCGCCGCGCCTTTGGCTTCAAGCGTTCCGAAAGGCGAATGCGGGAAGTGGAAGTGAACCTGCGCGAAGGAATGAACCGCAAAGGCATAACGGGCGAGGCGCAGGATCGCATCATCCAGGCCATCACATCGTTTGCATTGTATGGGTTTCCGGAGTCGCATGCTGCTAGTTTTGCTTTACTCGCCTATGCCAGCGCTTATTTGAAATGCCATTATCTGGCTGCATTCACGGCGGCCATGCTGAATAACCAGCCGATGGGTTTCTATTCCCCTGCCACATTAATCAAGGATGCGCAACGGCATGGGCAGCGGTTTCGTCCAGTGGATATTCTGCGTTCCGATTATCTCTGCCGGGTGGAATCGGAGGGTGACACGAAATACATTCGCCTAGGATTTAAGTACGTGCGTGGGCTGCGCCAGGAAGCGGCACTGGCGATTGAGCGCGAACGCGATAATCGTCCCTTCGCTTCTCTGCGCGATCTGGTGCGGCGTGTGCCGGAACTCCAGCGAGACGAACTCGCTGCGCTAGGGGAGTTGGGCGCTTTGAATGCCTTGCCGGAACATTCGGAGGATCGGCATCGGCGAGGCTCGCTCTGGCAGGCGGAATTGGCATTGCAACCGGTGGGTGAAATATTGGAGCCTGCGGCTGTCGACGGAGATGTTTCTCCACTCGCGCCTATGACTGATGGGCAGCGTACATACGCGGACTTCCACAACAGCGGCGTCACCATCGGGAAGCATCCCATGGCCTTTCATAGAACGCGTATGCGTGAGCGAGGCGTATTAGACGCCGCTACAGCGAAACAACAGCGAAATGGATTGATTCTCTCCGTTGCCGGATGCGTGATCACGCGACAGCGCCCGGGAACGGCGAAAGGATTTGTCTTTTTAAGCTTAGAAGACGAAACCGGCGTGGTGAATATTATTATCCGACCGGATCTGTTCGAGCGCCGCCGGGAGATCTGTTCCACCGCTCCGTATGTAATCGTGACCGGAGTCCTACAGAGCGTTAATGGAGTCGTGTCGTTGAAAGCTGGTTTGATTGAAGAACTTAATTTCCGGGAAGCGGCGGTCATGCGCTCGCACGATTTCCATTAGGGGCCACTTAAATGTAAAATGTTTAACACTGATAAGTTTGGCGACTAAAATGCTCCGCTGTTGACAAATGTTTTTCCGATATGGAGGACGGGAGCTTCCGGTCGCTGAGAGCAGATAGCTGATCGAGAGAATTCAATCTTTATGTCTCCGCAACTTGCACGTGTTCTCACACTTTCGGTCATGACCGTGCTCGTTGCGCTCTTTACGTGGATTTACGTGCGCGATCGGGAGCAGCGAATCCGGCTATGGATGACCGGATGGATCGCGATATTGTTCCACTTTTTGGGAGGAACTCTCGCTGCTTTCCATGTGATCGGGGAGCAGTTCGCGGCATGGCTGGCATACACTACCCTGATCGCTGCCGCCTATAGCTTTTTTTTGTCCGTATCAAGGCCCTGCGCCGCCGCCGGCAGGCGCGCAGCGATTTTGTCGCTAATTGCGATTCCTTCCATCGGCTACTGGACCTGCCTCGTAATGGGCGTTCAGGCGGCTTGGACTTATCAAATCCTGCTAGCGGTGATCTTCCCATCGGGCATCGTAATGGCTCACCGCTATGCGGCCCGTTGGACATACGCCGACACTGTATTAGCCGCCTTTAGCGGCATTGGCGCGGTTTGGGCTGTCTATCGTGCGAACGCCTCTCCGGAAACAGGTATCAATTTGATCCTATTTGCTGGATTTGCTCTAACAGGCCTACTGTATTTGCGGCATCACGGCCGTTCGACGCCGGGAGTGGTTTTGACAGCCGGCTCATTCCTGGCTTGGGGACTGGTGTTTCCAGTGGGAGCGCTGGCAGATTCTTTCGCCTGGAAGATACCGAACGATAGCGTGCTTTGGGATCTGCCGAAGTATTTCGTAGCCTTTGGCATGATTCTGACTCTGTTCGAGAATCAGACCGAGATTCTACAACTCGAAATCGCCGAACGGAAACGAGCCGAAGAAGCTGCCCGATCGGCAAATCAAGCCAAGAGTGCTTTCCTCGCCGCCATGAGTCACGAGATACGTACTCCCATGAACGGCATTTTGGGAATGACCGATTTAGTGCTTGATTCACCGCTGCGCCCCGAACAGCGGGAAGACATGTTGATGGTGAAGAGTTCGGCCGAGTCGCTCCTTGTCGTGATCAACGATATTCTTGACTTCTCCAAAATCGAAGCTGGCAAGTTGGAATTTGAAAATATTGGCTTCGATCTCCACGACCTAGCGGCGGACACAATGCGGAACTTGAGTTATCGCGCTCAGGAGAAGGGCGTGGAACTTATGAGCGATATTGCGCCCGGCGTGCCAGCTAACATGGCTGGCGATCCAGGCCGGCTTCGCCAGGTGTTGACCAACTTGATCGGAAACGCAATCAAGTTCACAGAAGAAGGGGAAATTCTGGTGACGGTCGCGAAGGAATCGGAATGTGAGGACTCATTGCTCCTGCATTTTACGGTGCTCGATACCGGTATCGGCATTCCGGTCGAAAAGCGGCAGATCATTTTTGAAGCCTTCACACAGGCCGACGATTCCACAACCAGAAAGTTTGGCGGAACTGGATTGGGACTCGCCATCTCCGCGAGATTGGTCAAGATGATGGGTGGGCGAATCTGGATGGAGGGTCGAGAGGACCGGCCGGGCAGCGCCTTTCACTTTACAGCCAAGCTGGGAAAATTCGCCGATGATATCCCCAGGCCGCCGCTGGCGCATGCCGCCGTAATGCGCAACGTTTCGGTCTTGATCGTGGACGACAATGCCACCAATCGTCATCTTCTGATGGAAATGTTGAAACGCTGGTCGATGGCCCCGGTCGCGGTCAACAGCGGACGTCAAGCGATTCAGGCGGTTCGCGAACGTGCCGTTGCCGGAAACCCATTCCAAGTGGTGCTGCTCGATTCGCATATGTCGGGGATGGACGGTTTTGAGACGGCAGCGCAGCTCAAAAATGGAACAGCGCAGACCGAATCGGGATTGGGCATACCAATTATTATGCTGACCTCCGTGGGAGCGGCCGGCGAAGAGGCGCGCTGCCGGACAGCCGGCATTCGCATGCACCTGCACAAGCCGGTCAGCCCAACTGAGCTGATGCAGGCGATTTGTTCAGTCGCAATCGGAGCCGCGCCCGCCCGCTTGCACTCGGATGCGGGCAGGAGCGCCGCTCTTTCGGGTGTTCGCAAAGCTTTGAAGGTGCTACTGGCCGAGGATAATCCCGTGAACCGGATTGTGGCTTTGCGCCTGGTAGAAAAGCAGGGACACCTTGTAGAGTGCGCCGGCAACGGATTGGAAGTTTTGGAACTGTTGTCGAGACAGACGTTTGATCTGATTCTCATGGACGTCGAAATGCCCGAGATGGATGGGTTTGAGACCACACGGCGCATACGCGAAACAGAAAGAGCGATGGGGCGCCACGTGCCGATTCTCGCAATGACGGCGCACGCAATGATCGGCGACGAGGAGCGATGCCTCGTCGCGGGCATGGATGGCTATCTATCGAAACCGATCGATATCAAGGAACTGTTCAGAATCCTGGACGACCTACCCCAAGGGGCGGTGGCGGCCCGGGAGCGAGCACTCAACATCCTCTAACAAGGTCTGGTTTAGTTCGGTTGGCGGCTGGAGCCGTGAGTGATGGGATACACCGGGTCCAGCTCAAAAAAGGCCACGACCAAAGCCATTAGAAAACGGAATACCTTCGACACAAGAGACCTCCTCCGACTGCTGCCGTAATTCAAAGATACAGATACAGAGGCGAGATTGCACTGGATAGACGCTCAGTTTTGGCAAATTTTTATAGAGAATCCGTAGAATTCCGCTTTAGGATTTATCCGTACTCCGAAGATTCGAAGGCTCCTAAGGGAATCGGGGGCGTTGCAAGTGAGGAGTTACCCGGTCGATTTGGCTGGGAGGCAGGGACTCGAACCCCGATACGCAGATCCAGAGTCTGCAGTCTTACCATTAGACGACCTCCCAAAGGCCACTTCCACAGCGACAGGAGGGCTTGACGCCGGGTCGAACATTAGTATACCAACGGAAAGGCTCTATTCTTCCAAACCTCGGCGGGGGTGTTGATGCGTATCTTGGTGATTGGTGGGACGGGATTTATTGGCCGTCCTCTGGTACAACAACTTGCGGATGCCGGTCACGCGGTCACGGTCCTGCACCGCGGGTCGAAGCACGCCCGCTTGCCCGCCGAAATGGTCTTAGGGGACCGGTGCGATATCGCCTCTTTGGGCCTGAAGCCAGAGGTTGTCATCGATCTGATCCTCAGCTCCGGAGCCCAGGCCCAACCAGTGATGGATGCGTTTCGCGGCGTGGCCCGGCGCGTGATTGCTGCCAGCAGTATGGACGTCTACCGCGCTTGCGGCATTCTACACGGTTCCGAAGAAGGCCCGCTGGAGCCGGTCCCGCTTACGGAAGACTCGGCGCTCCGCACGAAATTGCAGACCTATCCCGCAGCTCAGATTCAGGCCATGAAGGCGCTGTTAGTCTGGCTGGACGATGAATACGACAAGATTCCAGTGGAGCGGATTATCCTAAGCGATCCCGAACTGCCGGGTACGGTTCTCCGCTTGCCGATGATTTACGGTCCTGGAGATTACCTGTTCCGTCTCTATCCGCTTCTGAAGCGTATGGACGACCACCGCCCGGCAATATTGTTTGGGGAAGGATGGGCGGCTTGGCGGTCACCTCGCGGTTATGTCGAAAATGTCGCAGCCGCCATCGCTTTGGCCGCTGTCTCCGAGCAGGCGAACGGGGTGTACAACGTTGCCGAAGAGCCCTGCTATTCCGAACTCGAATGGGCGCGAAAAATCGCCTCGGCGGTGTCCTGGCACGGAGAATTTGTGATCGCGCTGAAGGACCGTCTGCCGCCCTATCTAGCGCCGCCCGGGAACAGCGCCCAACACTGGAGTGCCGATTCCACCTGCATCCGGCGGGAACTCGGGTATCGCGAGCCGATAGGTCAGGATGAAGCCCTTCGGCGAACAATCGAATGGCAGCGGGCACACCCGCCGGCGGCGTCTCTTGGGCTGCATCAGTTCGATTATGATGCGGAAGACGCAGTCCTGCATTCTTAAAATTTGCCTGCTAACTTCCACCCTTCAACACCAGCATGATCTGATACCCGAAGAGCCCCGGCATCAGCCGTGTCAGCACGCCCAAGACTTCATTTGCAAAGCGCATGATCGGATTCGCTGCAGGCAGGCCAAAAAATAGCTCCACCGGCATCACGGTCTCGCGTTCATCGACAATCTCATAGCCGTTCTCGCGCAGCATACGGCGAATCGTCTTGCGCGTAAAGAACCGTACGTGCGTTTTGTCCAGGATACCGCGCTCGGTATAGTCGAATCGGCCAAAAAGCAGCGACAGCCGAATCGTCACGTTTGCAATATTCGGAACTGAAAGAATCAATCGCCCATCCGGTTTCAGAACACTCTTGATTTGGTTCAAAAGCGGTTCAGGACGGACCAGATGCTCCACAATATCCAACAACAGAACGCGATCGAACGTCTTACCGTGCAGCGCTTCGACCATGGGTTTAATCCCGTCGTTCAGGTCGACGCTGAAGTACTGTTCCAGCACGGATTCATTGGCCGCGTGCGGCAGTATGTCCGCGCCCGTGACGCGATTCCCGTTTCTGTGCAACGTGGCGGCCAAAATCCCTTCTCCGCAGCCGATATCCAAAACCTCGTTGCCCGTGCCCACCAAGCTTTCCGCGTATGCGTGGCTTGATCGTTTGCTCTCCTTGACGGGATAGTGGATGAAGTACTCTTCAAACTCGGGATACCGTTTGACGGAGCGGCAGGTTTGCCGATATCGATAAACCGTCGCGATAGATTGCTTCAGAGTGTGCAGGAAAGGCGTCCGTGAACTACAGTCGCCCGGAATCGCCAACTCCTTGATACGGAAATTCCGATGGCGGAGCTTCAGGACCAGCTCCAGATCGAAGGTTTCGCCGTCCGAAAGGCGCTCCCATTGAATTGAGCGGAGCGCGGCCAGACTGTAGGCGCGGTAACCGCAATGAAAGTTCGACAGAGCGAGCCCGAACATCATCTTTTCGATCTCATTCAGCGGTCCGCCATGGTTGGCGTTAGGCGAGCCGAAGACTGCATCGGCCTGACCGGCGACGATCGGCCTATAGAGGTTCGCAAGGAACTCGGGAGGATAACGGCCGTCCGCGCGCAGAATCGTTATGACGTCGAATCCTCGATCGATGAAGTAGCGAATCGCCGCTTTTCGCAGTGCCCCGGGGGCTTCAATCGCGGGTGCCGGCAATACGGTGACTTTCGGCCGGGCTTCGCCGTGGCCGAAGACGGCCACCTCTTCCAAGTTGGCCCAAACCGCGGGCGATATTCGGTCTAACACCGGTGCTCGGCCCGCGTCTGGCGCGGGGTCCAGCAACAGAATGCCAATCCGCTTGCCCCTATTGTGAGCTAACGAAAGGTCGTCTTGAACGGATTCCGAGAGCAGTGGCAACGTCTTCGATTCCTAGTATACGCGTGGGTCAGATAACGCGAAACTCGGACATTCAACGCGTTTGCGCGTACAATAGCAGTTCACCGAACGGCCGATGAGCACAACTAGCAGAACGTTCCAACCCTTTGTTCCCGAACACATGAAGATGCGGGAATTGACCTTGCGCGCCGTATTGTTGGGCTTGGTGATGACAGTCGTCCTAGGCGCGGCCAACGCCTACCTAGGCCTCCGGGCCGGGATCACGATTGCGGCGACCTACCCGGCGGCGGTCATCAGCATGGCGGTGATGCGCGCCTGGAAGGGGTCGCTGCTCGAAGAAAACATCGCTCGTACCGCCGGATCGATTGGCGAGGCTGTCGCCGCCGGCGCGGTATTCACCATTCCGGCATTCCTCATCGCGCACGCCTGGCCGTCATTCGGTTTTCGGGATGCCTACTGGAAATCCACCGTCCTAATGTCCGTCGGCAGCGTGCTCGGCGTGTTGTTCATATCGCTGGTTAGGCGAGTGATGGTGGAGGATCCGGAATTGGTTTTCCCGGAGTCGGTTGCCGCGTCGGAGATTCACAAAGCCGGCCAACGCGGCGCGGAAGCGGCTAAATATCTGTTCTGGAATATCGGGCTGGGCGGCCTGATTTTTCTATTGGGACGCTTCGGCTTTTTTGCCGCGGATGCGCAGTTCTCGTTTCCTATCGGCGCGTTAGGCCGCAGCCGTGTGCGGTTGGGTGGCGCGAATACAACGAACATTCTCAATACGGGCGGCGTCAGTACGTTCTCGGCCCCGAGCGTCAGCCCGGCCTACCTGGGCGTCGGCTATATCATCGGCCCGCGGCTGGCTGCCTTGCAGTTCTCCGGCGGCGTGCTGGCCTGGGGTCTGTTGGTGCCTATTTTCATCTATTTTCTCGGCCCCCAATTGCAAACGTTCTTACCGGCCGGGGCCACCGGGAACGGCTCTTGGGCCGACATGGGACAAGCCGTTTGGCGATATATCGTGCGTCCCATCGCCGTGGGGGGCATGCTTGTCGGTGCGGCCTACACGCTGTTTCGCATGCGCCAAAGCCTGACGATGGGGTTGAAGCGCGCCGTCTCCGACATCAGACAGACTAGCGAAGAGGCGGCCAAGCTGAATCGCACCGAGCGTTACATGAGCTCGAAGCTGGTCTTTTCCCTCATCGGCCTGGTATTCCTCGCGATGGTCGCGCTCTATCTCTATTTATCCGGCCAAGTTGTAGGCGGAATCGTGGCGGCGATTGTGATGCTGATCGTAGGCTTCTTCTTCGCCACCGTTTCGGGCAATCTGGTAGGGCTCATCGGATCGTCGAACAATCCTATTTCCGGGCTGACGCTGTCGACATTGCTGATCGCGGCTTTGCTGATGGTGTCGCTCGGAGTGGGCGGGGCCGGCGGGGTGGCGGTGGTGTTGGGCGTGGCCGCGGTGGTGTGCGTATCGTCGGCCGTCGCCGGCGAACTGCTGCAGGATTTCAAAGTTGGCTATATTTTGGGCGGTACTCCGCGCAGCATTCAGATCGTCGAGTTGATCGCCGTGATGGTTGCCAGCGCGGTCATGTACTTCCCGCTATTTCTTCTGAACCAGGGCAACATCAATGCGGGCGGAACGGGCTTCGGCGACCGTCAACTGCCGGCCCCGCAAGCGGGCTTGATGGCGCTGCTGGCTCAAGGCATCGTCGGTCACGATATGCCGTGGGCGCTGGTTCTAGTGGGCATTTGCATGGGCGCCGCGCTCATTATGATGCAGGTCAAGAGTCCCATGCTGGTCGCGGTCGGAATGTACTTGCCGATTGAAACCACCGGCGCCATTTTTGTGGGCGGCGTCATCCGCTGGCTTGCCGATGGAGTGGCGCGCCGGCGCGGCTACAATGAAGCGCAACGCGCCCGGGTGGAGAACGCGGGCGTACTGACGGCATCGGGCCTGATCGCAGGCGAAGCTATATTGGGTCTGGTGTGGGCGGGGCTGCAGTTTGCCCCGGAAAATGTCCGGAACCATTTGCAGGTATTCCCATCGCCGTCTTATCTGGTCGGCTTAGTTGTGCTGGTAGCGTTGGGGTTCATTATGATTCGGGTGCCGCTGGGCAGCGCCGGCAGCCCAGATGAGCCCGCACCGCCCGTCGCAATGATGTAGAACGGCGACGGCGCCTCCGTCATCGTTGATCTACTTAGCTGAAGTTCGTCATGACGAACTTGGGTTAGAGTATTGTCTTGGCCGGGGGGACCGGTTTTCGGGCTGTTCTGGGTAGAGGAATGAGCGTTTGGCCGGAGCTGTACGAGCTGGGAAGCGAGATCGATTTCAGTGAAACGAGCAATTCGTCCCAATATGCTTTGACGGGCTGGGGTCATCCGGAACCGTGGGGGCGTTGGACGGTAGGGGCGCTAGCGGAACTCTGCCTGCCTCTTGATCGTCCGCTTGGACCGCGGGCGAAGTTCGAAGCGGTCGTGGTTCCATATGTTCGAGGGCGCCACCGGCCGCTGAACGTGGAAATCTACTTTGGACAACACCTGGTCCGGAAACTGGCATTTAGCGTGTCCGGCCGGAGAAAGGTGCGCGTTGCGATTCCGGCTACACTCTGCGAAAAGGAAACGCAAGTCCGGATCGGGATACGCATTCTGAATCCGCAATCTCCTTTGTCGCTCGGGAGGTCGAATGACGCGCGTCCGCTCGGGTTGGGGTTTATGTGGGCGTGGTTGAAGTAAATCTTGCGATCATGCCCGAACACTTGCGTATTCTCGTTTCCGACGTTCGGTACAGCACTCGGGTGTGGCTGAAATCGCCCGGATTTGTTCTCACGGCGCTGTTCGCGATTGTTCTGGGGGTGTCGGCAACCACCACCGTATTCAGCCTGATCAATGCTGTGTTGATTCGGCCGCTTCCTTATAAAAATGCCCAGCGCTTGGTGTACATGTGGACGCCATCGCCCAACACCGCTGGGCTTCCACGGGAACGCCAGCCGTTTTATGGCGATATCGCCACGTGGCGCGATTTGAGCCATTCGTTTGAAAACATTACGGCCCTGCGGCGCTACATCGCGTTGCTGAGTGGCGTCCGGCCCGAGCATGTCGGGGCCGCGAACGTCCTCGGCAACTTCTTTCAGACGTTAGGCGCAGCGCCTGAATTAGGCCGCGCGATCGACGCGAACGATGACCATCCTGGTAAGCAGTTCGTGGTTGTCATCAGTGATGGCGTCTGGCATTCAAGGTTTGGTGGAGATCCCGCCGTACTGGGAAAGAGCGTTCAGATCGATCGGCAGTCCTATCAGGTTATAGGCGTGATGGGCAGAGAGTTTTCATACCCGCACGGAACTGACTTTCCCGGCCAGTATCAGTTTGCATCGCTGCCGCGCACGGATATTTGGCTACCTGCAGCCCTGACTCTGAAACAGCAGGCGCAACCCGATTATGACGACTTTGATGCCGCCATTGGCAGACTTCGCCCAGGGGTCAGTCAGCCGCAAGCGCAATCGGAAATTTCGAGTATCGAAAGACGGTTGGAGCCGCTTCACCCGGAGGGCTGGCGGGATCTGCAAGCGCTTCTCGTACCCTTCGTCGAGACGACTATTGGGCCGGTACGGCCGTTGCTTCGTCTGCTGATGGGCGCTGTTTCACTGGTTCTCCTGATGGCGTGCGCCAATTTCGCCGGCCTCTTGACGGCTCGCGCGGCGGATTCCGTCCATGAGATCGGCGTGCGCATGGCTTTGGGCGCCCAACGGTCCCGGTTGATCCGCACGATGCTGACCGAATCGCTAATGCTCACGATGACCGGTGGTGCATTGGCCACGCTCGCGAGCTTTGCGGCATTGAGAATCGTTGCCAAGTGGAACCCTGACGATATCCCCCGCTTCGAGGCGGCGACCATTGATATGCGTGTGCTGTTGTTCGCATTGTTCGTCTCGATCGTAACGGGCCTCGCGGCCGGAATTTTTCCCGCGCTCTTGGTGTCTTTCGAAGACGCCGGTGCGCAGCTTCGAGAAGGAGGACGAGCAATCGCCGGCACCTCCTGCCGATCCCGGAATGTCTTGATTATTGGGCAGGTAGCGATATCGGTCGTGCTGCTGGCAGGCGCCGGCGTTCTCGTTCGTAGCTATTTGGCCGTGCTGAAGCAAGATGACGGCTTCTCTCAAACCACGCTCACCATGAGCGTGAATTTAGACGACCAAACTAAAAACGCCAACCAGATCCGGCGCGAGTTGATGGACCGTATCTGCGATTTACCGGGTGTCCAGGTGGCCGGGTCCATCGATGACTTGCCCCTCAGCACCTACGAGGATAAAGGCTTCCTGGAAGTGGATGGGTATGTAGCGAAACGCAAGGAGACTGTGAGCGTGCGGGAGACGGGCGGGGATTACTTCCAGGCAATGCAGATCCCGCTGATCGCCGGCCGCTACTTGCGAGACAGCGACGTTCGATCCGCTACACCTGCCGCGTACCCGTATATGGCCGTCGTAAGTGAAGGTTTCGCCAGACGCTATTTCGCCGGTCGCAATGCAGTGGGGCATCGACTGCGCATCAACGGTTCTCCCTGGTCCACCATTGCCGGAGTCGTGGGCGATGTTCGGCACTCCAGCCTGGAGGAAGCTCCCGAGCCGATCGTCTACTATCAGAACGGATTGGTGGATAGCGTCGCGGTCCGAACGATTGCGCCGCCCGCTACCGTTATTCGATCTATTCGCAAGGTGGTGGACGCTCTCGCGCCTGGGGGGGCGGTGACCGATGTCCAAACCATGAACAAGTACGTGGATGAGGCAGCCGCACGCCGCCGGTTTCAGAGCATGGCACTGACATCTTTTGCAGGCGTGGCGATGCTCTTGACGCTCGTGGGACTGTACGGTCTGCTCTCGTATGCGGTCCGGCAGCGGACGCCGGAAATCGGAGTTCGCATGGCGGTGGGGGCAACGCAGACCGCAGTCATCGGGATGATTGTCAGCTATGGTCTGAGACTAACCGGTGCGGGGCTCGCCATTGGGGTCTGTTTGGCATTTGCTCTGACGCGAGCGATGGCAGGTTTTCTCTATGCAGTCGACGCGGCCGATCCCGCCACGTTCCTATTCGTTCCGGCTTTAGTTATTGTGGTGGCTGTTGTCGTCTGTATTGGTCCGGCTTGGAGGGCGGCGCGGATCGAGCCTCTTCGTGCTTTGCGGCATGGGGCAAACTAATTTGAGCAGCCGGGATCGGCCAGGGCGACTGATTCGAGACGGTGCTCGCGGCACCAATCCCTCCAGACTGTGGGGTGGAGCTTGCCCGCCCGGAAGGCCTGTATTGTTTCCTGCGATCCGTATAAGAGTCTGCCACTCATGCTCATCTCGCACCGCGAAAGTGCATGCGGGATGCCCTTCTGCGTAGAACGCGGCTAGTCCGCCCTTCTCGAATTCCACTGCGTAAGGCGGATCTTCGCTCAGAAGCCGCTTCGCCTGGCAAACGAATCTATCGGTCAACAGAACCATAGACACCTCTCCTGATCTTGCTCAACGTTGTGCTTGATTAGCCAGGGTCTTTGGGGACAAGACAAATGCCAACCCTGCGCGGATCAAGTCCGTGTAGGAGTCATTTGCCCACCAAAAGTCGAAGGGCGGTTGAGGCGAACTCCAACGCCACCTGGTTTCTAACCTATTACGAAAGAAAAGCTCCTGTCAACAGGAGTTGTTTCGGTCATCCGACCTGAGTAACACATAGCCAAACTTTTGGCTTGACAACCTACACTTTCCGGGAGCAAGCTGGAAATGCTTGTCCGTGCCATTTATAAGGTGATGGAGTCCACCAAAACTGCCTACCAGGCTGATAACTCCTACAACTCGATGTCAGAAGTCAGGAGTTGTAGATGTCAAGGCCTCGCTGTTACTCTCGATCTCATCCGAAGCTCTCTATTTTTGATTCGGAGCGCCTCCCCACGCAGGAGGGCTTCTGAGTGCCCACGGATATCGTTCTTCAGGTCTTACAAGTCCTTTGCGTTCTTCTCCTGAGTCCGCTTTTGCAGGGCTTCATTCTTCGCGTAGAAGAACGGGTGCAGCGGAGCAGCGGCCCTAGCGTCGTTCAGCCTTATCGAGATCTGTGGAAACTTCTCCATAAGCAATTGGTAATCCCGGAATCGGCTTCTTGGATCTTTTTCTGCGCTCCGGCCGTGGCGTTCACGGCGATGCTCACTGTGCCGATTCTGATTCCGGTTCTGACGGACCGGCCTCTGCCGTTATCGAATATGGCGGACATATTGGGTGGAGGACTCGTACTGACTCTTGGCTCCTTCGCGATTCTGTTGGCGGGACTCGATTCCGGAAGTCCGTTTGGCGGGATCGGTTCAAGCCGGTCTGTGATGCTCAGTATTCTCGCGGAACCGACGCTGATTCTGGTCCTGGCCGGTATCAGCCTTCTGGCGAAAGCTATGCTTCCGTTCGTCGTCAATCATCTCCTGTTGCAGGACATCTCGGTGTATTGGAGTCCGGCGCACCTGTTTCTAGTCCTGGCGTTCTTCGCTCTACTGCTGGTTGAGACGGATCGTCTTCCTATCCATTCGAGTACGCATCTGGAGATTTACATGATTGACGAAGCCAGAATCCTCGAATACTCCGGGCCGCTGTTAGCAGTACTGAAATGGGCGTCGATGATGAAGCAATTTATTCTCTATACGATCTTTTGCAACGTACTGACGCTGCCCTGGGGCATGTCGCAGATCGGCGGTTGGTTCGGCCAGTTCGGTTCTGTTCTTGCATTGCTATTGAAGTTCGGGCTGGTTGCGTTAGCGGTCGTCGTTGTAGAAACGGTCCAATCGCGGCTTCGTTTCTTCCGCTACCAAGAGCCGCTGGCAGCGGGGTTTCTATTTGCTGTATTGGCAATTGTTTCGAACCAGCTTATCTGAGACGGCATCCATGTTCCTAACAACGCTGAACCCCTTACAGGCGTCGATTTTCAGTCTCCTGGCCATCGTGAGCCTGGTGCTGGCTTTCGTGATGCTGGGATCGCATTGGCTTCAGAATTACGTCTTCGCGTTTGCGGCACAATCGTGGTTGATTGCGTGCTTGTCGGCGTCGGTGGCGTTCTTCGGACATTACCCGGAACTTTACGCCGTTGCCGTTCTCACTGCGCTGTTTCGCGGCTTGGTGCTTCCTTATTTGCTGTTGGGCATCGTCAAAAAGCTAAACGTCAAACGCGAAATTCATACCATTCTGCAACCCAGTTCGAGTCTGGTGATCGGCGCTATTGCAGTCATGTTCGCCTTTGTTGTCGCCAACCACATGAACCGCGATACCAGCACGGCCGGCAGGGTGGTCGTGCTCGCGCTCACGATTATGATCTCCATGAAGTTACTGGGTTATCTCATGCTCGCGGTGCGCGATGAGGCTATTAGCCAGATTTTGGGGTTGCTGGTGCTGGAAAACGGAATTTTTCTTGGGTCCCAAATTCTTGTCCCAGGAATGCCTACGCTTATCGAGATCGTGATCTTATTCGATTTGTTGGTAGTGGTCGCGTGTTTTGGGGTGCTGGTTCGTTTTCTGCTGGTTCATGTGGGCTCGACAAGCAGCCGCCAGATGAATCGGCTGGTGGGCTGATATGCCGCAAATATTCCTGCCGGTCATGTTCTTGGCTCCCGCCGTTGCAGGAGTGGTGTGTCTCACGACGAGAAAGCCAAGGGTTTCCGAATATACAACTCTTCTGGCAAGCTTGCTCGTCTTAGCGGCTAGCGTCCCGGTGCTGCTCGGAGCGTTGCACCAACCCACTACATTCTGGGCGAGTTACGTCATCGTGGACGATCTTGGCGCATGGGTCATGCTGTGCGTCGCAATCGTGTATGCGCTGTCGACGCTTTACGCGATCGGGTATATGCGGCTGCTCAAGGAGGACGATCGCCTCCCGAGGTTTTATGCTCTTTTTTCGGGATTCGCGATTACGATGCTGGGTGCCTGTGTCATGAACAATATCGGCGTCTACTGGATTGCGATCGAGTTAACCACCTTAATCAGCACATTCCTGGTGGGCTTTGAAGAGGAAGCGGAGAGCACGGAAGCGGCCTGGAAGTATATTGTTGTTGTTTCCGCCGGAATTACTCTGGCTTTACTCGGAACGGTATTGTTCTATTGGGGCGGGTCGTTTGTCCTTGGTCCAACTTACTCGATGACTTGGGCAGTTCTGCGAGCGGCGGCGCCGAGGATCTATCCCCCACTCCTGACGGTATCCTTCCTGTTGGTACTGGTCGGATACGGCACTAAGGCAGGCCTCGTTCCCATGCACACCTGGCTGCCGGACGCCCATAGCGAATCGCCCGCACCCGTTTCCGCGATGTTATCGGGCGCGTTGCTAAACAGCGCGATGCTGGGCATTGCGCGTTTCTTGAGCATACTCAATCTGACTTCGGTCAGCCGTTTCGCCCACACCGCTGTGGTCTCGTTTGGGATTCTTTCCTTCGTGGTGGCCGCGCTCTTCATCACGCGGCAAACGGGAATCAAACGGTTGATGGCTTATTCGAGCGTGGAGCACTTGGGCATCCAGGCGCTTGGACTTGGTTTTGGGGGGCCGTTGGGAATCGCCGGAGCGCTCTATCACATGTTGAACCACTCGCTGAATAAGTCGCTGATGTTCTTCGGGGCGGGCAACGCTATGCGTGGGTATGAGACGAAGGAAATTGCGGGCATTCGCAACATCCTGAGCGTGTTCCCAGTCACCGGGTGTTTGTGGCTGGCGGGAGCCGTGGCGATCGCGGGAGCGCCGCCGTTCGCTTTGTTCTTAAGCGAGTTTACGATTTTGCGCGCCGGTCTTGCGGGAGATTACCATTGGGCGGTCTTCCTCTTTCTGGTCTTCTTGATCGTCGTTTTTATTGCCTTTCTCGCGCATTTCCGGAGAATGTATTTTGCGAGGGCGTCCGGGATATCTGTCAGAACACTCACCGGCGTCTTCTGGCGCGGACTTCCGATGTGGTTAGCCTTTCTACCGTTATTAGTTTTGGGATTATGGTGGCCGCGCACCTTGTGGGCGGCGTTTATAAAGATTGCGGCGGAGTTAGGAGGAGGTCTGCATTGAACGGTACGTTAGAAACCGCGATGGGCCCCGCGGAGTTGTCCGTTGCTTGCCAACAGCTACTGGGGCAAGGCGGGCGCATGCAGATGGCATACGCCTGGTATCCCGAGGCTGACGCGCCGCCTGAGATCTTGTATCTGGGAGATCAAGCCGCCCGCCAGCCCTTCGTGTTATTTCGTTGCCGATTGGCGCCCCAACAACAACCGCCCTCGTTGGCCATCGTCTCGCCGCTTCTCGGATGGTACGAGCGCGAGATTCACGATTTATTCGGCGTCACGTTCGAAGGCCATCCGGAACCTTATCCTCTGGTACTTCATGAAGGCGCAAGACCGGTGCTACCACCTTTGGATCCGCGATTTCATCCTGACGAACCAATCCCGTTCACGCCATCGCCGTGGCAGTTACCCGAAATTCACGGCAAGGACGTTCAGCGCCTGCCGTTTGGCCCGGTACGCGGCGACGTGCTGGAATCAGCGCAAATTGTCTTCTACTATATTGGCGAAGCTATTCTTCATTGTCATCCGCAACTTTTCTTCAAGCATCGTGGTATGGAGAAGCGGTTTGAAGGCTTGTATCCGAAGCAAGCTGTGTTGTTAGCCGAGCGAGTTTCAGGCGTCGATAGCGTGGCCCACTCTCTTGCTTTTTGCCAGGCCATCGAAGTGGCGTGCGACTGCGCTCCGCCGCTACGTGCTCAGTATTTACGAGTGATCCTAGCCGAGTTGGAACGTCTTTACAATCATCTTCATTATCTGGGCCACTTGTGCCACACCACCACTCTCAAAGTCGGGGAGGCCGAAGGCAAGCTGTTAGAGGAACGCGCAAAGCAAATCAACGCCACTCTCACAGGCAGCCGTTTTCTCCGCGGCTTATTGACACCAGGGGGCTTGCGGCGGGACTTCGATGTTACTGGCTTACACCGCAAACTCGACGCATTAAAACCCGAGATAGACACTTATATGTCTAACCTGGAGAAGACCAATAGCCACTTGGACCGGCTCATGACTACAGGGCCACTCCCGCTAAAGGTAGCCTTCGACCAGGGCGCGAGCGGGCCCATTAAGAGAGCCTCGGGAATCGACCGGGATCTTAGGCGCGATCATCCTTATGCTGTTTACGGAGATCTGGCAGTCAAAGTACCCGTGAAGGTGGATGGGGACGCTCACGCCCGGGCGCAGGTCCGCATGGAAGAAATCGGCGCCAGTATCGAATTGATCGAACAAGCGCTAGCGCGCATTCCCGATGGCCCGGTCTGCGCCGAAATCGATCTACAACGCGGACGCGAAGGTCTCGGATGGAGCGAGGGTTCGCGCGGATCGACCTATTATGCGGTCCACTTGGACCATGCGGGACGTCTGATTCGCGTCAAGGTGAAATCTCCTTCGTTTTCGAATTGGCGTGTTTTTCCATTTACGGTGCATGACACGAACATGATGGACTACGCGATTAATGAGGCGAGTTTTGGTTTGACCATGGCTGGGTGCGACCGGTAAAGGATACGGATATGCCGATCTGGACTCTCTATGGAATACGCAAAGGTATAGCGACTACCGCGTGGCCCGATCAACGAGGGGACGAAGGGCAAGAGGGCTTGCTGGGATTCCCGCGGTATCATCCCGAAGCTTGCGAAGAAGGCTGTCACGCTTGTGCGGACGCATGTCTTCCGGGCGCGATCCGATTGGCAAAGGATGGATCAGAACCGGAGCGGCTTTCCATTGATTACGGCAAGTGCATCGTTTGTCAATTATGTACCGAAGCGTGTCCCTCTGGCGCGATGGAACGGTCGGAAGATTGGGCGTTTGGGGTTCGCAACCGTGAGGATCTTCGGTGGGCGGAAGCGCTGTCATCGGGACCCGCTAATGAAGTGAAAGAAAAGATCAAGAAGGTATTTGGCCGGAGTCTCCACATTCGCCATGTGGACGCGGGCTCTTGCAATGGATGCGAATCCGAACTGCAGGCTTTGAACAATCCCTTTTATAACCTGCATCGGCTGGGCATCTTCTTCACGCCGTCGCCGCGGTTCGCGGACTTGTTGCTAGTGACGGGTCCAGTGACTTACGCGATGCGCGACGCGCTTCTCGAAACTTACAGCGCGATGCCCGAGCCGCGATGGGTGATGGCCACGGGCACCTGCGCTGTTTCGGGCGGCGCGGTGGGGGGAGGCTATGCGTGTTGGAACGGTGTCGACGACGTGCTGCAGGTGGATGTTTACATTCCGGGGTGTCCGCCGAATCCCGTCGCGATTCTGCAGGCTTTGCTTCTCCTACTGAACCGGGACCGGCAAAGAGTCGCAGGAGGCCGCGTTGCTGAGTGACCTGCTGATCCTGACCGCCGCCTTGTGGGCTGCATCGTTTATCATTACGCTGGTCGAGCGGAGCGGAGTGCTTGCTCGAATCGGCTTGGTTCTGGGATGCTGTTCGGCCGTCGTTCTCTCGATCGGAGGTCTCAATTTTGGAATCCCGGCTTTTTCCTTGCCAATTTACCTGGCCGATACCCCGGTGACATTCCAACTTGACGTGCCTGCACTTTGGCTGCTGTTTTTCGGCAGTGTTCCCGCCCTGCTGGCGACACTGCTCGGCACGTCCAGTCACTCATCGCGAGCCAAGCGTTATTGGATGGCCGGAACAGCCCTGGCCCTGCTAGGGGCGCTCGGCGTATTTGGCTTCCAGGATGCAATGTCCCTGCTGGTTGCCTGGGAGGTCATGAGCTTTGGAGGTGCGGTCATGATTCTCGGCGAACGAGTCGAGTCGCGAGGTTCGCGCCCTGCGCTTTTCATGCTCGCGTTACTCGAAGTGGGTGCCGTCGGGCTGGTATTGGCTCTCTTGCTGCTCGGTAGCCAAGCGAATACCTTCGCTTTTGCCGGGTTTGGAGGCATGACATCGTCGGCCACGTCCTTCTTCGCCGGGCTATTACTGCTGATCGGGTTTGGCGCCAAGCTTGGTTTACTTCCGTTTTATGAGTGGTTCCCCGCGGCCTATGGCTCGGGCAGCGGCGCCACCGGCACGATCTTTTCCGGTGTGGTATTGAACGCGGCATTCTTCGGCTTGCAACGCGGCGCTGCGGCTTGGCTCCCGAAAACGGGAGGATGGTCTACAAGCATTGCGATCGTGTACATTCTGGTTGGCGTGCTGAGCGCAATTCTTGCTATTTTTTATGCCTTTCAGGAAGAAGACTGGCGCCGTCTGCTGAGCTTCTCGTCCGCCGAGAACGCGTGTATCGGCATTGCCACGCTGGGTGTTTCGCTGCTTTTAACCGCCAACTCCCATCCGGTGCTCGCGGCGCTTGCCTGGAACGTGGCGCTGCTGCACTTGGCGGGGCACAGCCTTGCAAAAGGAGCGCTTTTCTTGACGGCAGATGGCGTTTTCCATGCCAACGGCGAATATGCGATTCGGCAGAGAGGATTGCTTCGCCGCACATCGGCGGTACTTGGAATTGGGGCGGTCTTCGCGGCTATGAGCTTGGCTGCGCTGCCTCCGCAGGCCGGATTCGTGAGCGAGTGGTACATTTTTCAAACGCTGTTCCGAGGGACCCAAGCTACAACCCTGGTGAGCAGACTTACGTTGGCGCTGGCCGCCGCGGGGTTAGCCCTCACAGCCGCAGTGGCGCTGGCAACGTTCGTGAAGCTGTTTGGAATCGGTCTTCTGGGCGATGGCCACGAAGGCCGAGCGCCGGTCTCGCCAATTCGTAACGGCGCGGTATTCACACTGGGGCTGTGTGTACTCGGGCTGGCCGTGGGAATGCCCTGGTGGCTCAATTGTCTGAGCACAGCCAACCTTTCGCTTTTCGGAGCGGACGCCGCGGCCAGCATGCGAGATGGATTGCTTCTGATTCCACTGAGTAACAAGTTTGCGTTCATCTCTCCGACGAAGCTGGTTGTCGCAATGCCCGCACTGACGCTGATCCCTGTGGCCCTAATCCTGGCGGGACGAGTGAACAGAACGCTCCGGCGGGCGCCGATCTGGTATGGGGGAAGGCGCGAGGCATCGAGCGGGATTGCCACAACGTCCCTGGCATTTTCGAATGCTCTGCGGACATTCTACGGCTTCATTTACGGCCCTACGCACGACGTGAGAAGAGAGTATGACCAGGCTCCGTATTTCGTGAAGCGGCTGGTCTTCAATCAAGAGCTGGCGCCGATTTTCGGGCCATATCTGTTTTCTCCTCTCGTGCGGATCGTTCGTTCCCTTGCCACGGCGATTCGTCCGCTTCAGTCCGGGTATCTCAATTTTTACAACGCTCTCATCGGCATCCTGCTCGTGCTCATTCTCGCGCTTTCGCTGTTAATTCAGTGAGTTTGTAGGTCTGAGTACTTGTAGGTTCGCCCGATCTTTTTTGATGAGGCTGTGGGTTCGGCGTGCTTTCATCAGGCCGGGAGATCGGCCGGTGTTTTTGCCCTTAGACCCGGCGGCGCAGGTCTTTGTTCGGGAAGCCGCTGATGTTGAACTCGCCGCTGCCCAGTGCCTGGAACAACTCTTCGTCCGCGAGATGGAAGAAGTGGAAGCCGCCGTATGACCGGTCGTTCTCCTCTACTGGTTGTGAGATTTTGTTGAGTTGGCCGGTACCGGCCTTGTCGTCTTCAAGGGTGGAAATGAACTCCAGGTAACGCCTGTTGAGCGCCGGCAGGAGTGCGTGCAGCGGAGTCAGACGGTATATGCTTTTCTTCATCTCCGCCCAGGCCAGGCTGCCTGCCGTCTTTGTGTTCTACGTCCTAATGCCATGATCACAAACGCGCTCAATGCTCGCATCGCCGTAAGGCGCCTTGAAACTGATCGTCTAAGGTCTATCTCAGATTTCGTTTTGGCGCATCGTCTCTTTTAAGTGGTCGCACGATCGCACAGCAAGCGCCATGATAGTCAACGCTTCTCCAAAACCCGGAGCAGACGCGGTGAATCCGATGCCCGTGCCTCCCTGTAAGCCGTAGCCGCGAAGGAAGCTTGATTGCCGGGACGCTTTGTCAACGTTCCGGAAGCGAATAACGTAAATACCATCCGGCCGATGAGGGCCATCGATGGAGAAGTTCTTGGCGGAGGCAGCCACGGTTGCTTCCGTGCCGCTTCCCTTCAGGCTGTCTGTGTAATAGTGCCCTAAGATGCCGCTCGAATTGGCCAGACCGTTTGGATATTCGCGAGGTTGCAGAGTTTAATAACAGGCGTCTCGATTCCAAAGCACCTGGCCAATGATGACGAGTCGCGCGGTTACTTCGCGCGGCTGCTTGGTTTCGCGATCGATAGAGGATTCCGGCCGCACGATTGGCTGCCGGATCCATGAGCACCTTGTATGCCATGGCATTGGTGATCAATTCACACTTGCCGGTGGAGAGCGCGTCCTTCAGTGTTGTGAAAGAGGAGTTGAAGTAGGAATGAGTGATGCATCCTCGCTCACAAAGACCGCAATAGTGGCAGGGTTGACTTCCATTTAACGGGCGCGTGAGATTGGAAGAGCGACCGAGTGTCATTGTCCGTCCGAACTTCTTCTTCAGCACATCACGCCCGCCATTCCGAACACGTCATCCCTATGGAATGATGGGAGAGACGGCCTCGCGGAACTTCAAGTTTCGATACGGTAGCTTGTAGACAGGCACATGCTCGGTGAAATCTCGATTGGTTTGCGGACGTCCGCAGTCCAGCACTAAAACATGAGCCCCGCCTTCAGATAGCTCTTTCGCGACCCAACCTCCAGAAGCACCAGAGCCTATTACGATCGCGTCGTATTTTGTTGGCACTCTCCGATGGTATGCTGCGGGGGTCCAGAGGCGAAAGGGTCAAAAGTGGACAGACGCGAATGGATGTGGCAAATGGGGCACTTGGCTTCCTCAAATGTCTGGATGCCTTTGACGAGGCCGAGAGCCGACATCGGCAGCGGTTTAGTAATCTTAGCGCGATCGACGAGGTTGGCTACGTGCCACTCGCAGAAGTGGGCGAGGAGTTCCTGTTTCAGGTGATTGCCGAACGTGCTGAGCGGACGGCCGTTATTGTCACCACAAACTTGCCGTTTTCAGAGTGGACGCAGGTAATTCCGAACGCGCGGCTCTGCAAAGCGTTGCTGGATCGCATCACGGATCGCGCGCATATTTTAGAAACTGGAACGGAGTCGTACCGCTTCCGCCGGACCATCGATAAACGCAAGAAAGGGGAAAAACCGCCCGACGCCAAATGAGCTATGGAAATGCCGGCCCGTGGAAAGCATGGAAAGCCCAAACCAGGCTTTCCACCCTCATCCTGCGCCGTTGCGCTGAGATCATAGCGGCTCCAGCGCGCCATCACACGCCGCAATTGGAGTTGATGTTTCGCTTCCACCAGCTCGTTAACGAGTGCTGCGGCGGTCGTGAAACGGACGCGCCGCTTCTGCCGGCACGCGGCAACGCATAAGCCGGTGTCTTCCCTGTCCCACAATCACCTATTAACAAAATGGGCTCGGCGCGCTCGATGTAGCCGCCTTCGGCGAGTTCATACATCTTCGCAGCAGTGACCATCGGAGCCTGCGTGTAATCGAACTCCTCGAGCGTTTTCACCCATGGCAGATGCGCGTCCTTGACTCGCCGGTCGATGGTGTTCCGTTCCCGCTCTTCGACCTCGGCCGTCAGTAAAGCTTTCAGATACCTGGTGTGTGTTTTGTTCTCTCGCACCGCTTGTTCGGCGAGCGTGCTGAACTGGGGTGCCATCATCGGCATGCGCAGCGTCTTGCAGTACTGCTTGATGGCGGCATCTTGCAACTGAGTCAGTTGGCTGCTCACTGCTGACCTCCCGCTCTGAGCAACTGGTCGTATTCGCTCATCGCCGGTAGGGGCCGTTGATATCTCTCCAGTGCGCCTATGTCGATCGGCGCACACGGCACGCGGTT
>DATAXY010000083.1:0-26397 GCA_036272835.1 Bryobacteraceae bacterium | reverse complement strand
CGAACCCGGCTTCGCCAACACCTGCCCGCGCTCCACATCCGTCTTTTCAATGCCGCGCAGCAGCAGGCCCACGTTATCCCCGGCCCGCCCTTCGTCCAACAGCTTCTTGAACATTTCCACGCCCGTTACCACCGTCTTGCGCGTGTCCCGGAAACCCACAATCTCCATTTCCTCGCCGACCTTGCAGATCCCCCGCTCAATGCGCCCCGTCACCACTGTGCCGCGGCCCTGAATCGAGAAAATATCCTCAATCGGCATCAAAAACGGCTTGTCAATCGCGCGCTCCGGCATCGGGATGTACGAATCCACCTGCGCCATCAGCTCGTCGACCGACTTTTCCCACTCTGCTTCGCCGTTCAACGCGCCCAGCGCGCTCACTTTGCAAACTGGAATATCGTCACCGGGAAACTGATAGCTCGACAGCAACTCGCGCACTTCCAGCTCCACCAGTTCGAGCAGTTCCGGATCGTCCACCATATCCACTTTGTTCAGCGCGACCACGATATACGGCACGCCGACCTGGCGGGCCAGCAGAATATGCTCCCGCGTCTGCGGCATTGGACCATCGGTAGCGGCTACCACGAGAATCGCGCCGTCCATCTGCGCCGCGCCCGTGATCATGTTCTTGATGTAATCGGCGTGACCCGGACAGTCCACGTGCGCATAGTGACGGTTCGCCGTCTCATACTCCACGTGCGCCACCGCGATCGTAATCCCGCGCGCCTTCTCTTCGGGCGCATTGTCGATCGAGTCGAAGCTCCGGAACTTGTTCTTCGGATTGTACTTCAACATCGTCTTGGTAATCGCCGCCGTCAGGGTAGTCTTGCCGTGATCGATGTGCCCGATCGTCCCGATGTTTACGTGCGGCTTGCTGCGGTCAAATTTCTCTTTCGCCATTTCAGTGCGTTAAATACCTGTGAAATTATAGACGTACCAACCCACCACGGAACCCAACAATGGAATTGTCAGTGGAGCTTGCTTCCGTCCGGGCAGGACCTACTCACGGTCCCGGACCGCGTTGCCTGTCCAGACACACGGATACTGAGGAACGTTCAGTAGAAGTATATCACTTTTCTGACGCTCGAAAGGGCCGATCTTTAGAATCGGCCTTCCCGGTAATCCGCGAATGCTTGCACGATCTCTTCACGCGTGTTCATAACAAATGGGCCATAGCGCGCCACCGGTTCCCGCAACGGGCGGCCACCAATAACCAGCATTCGCGCGGGGTCCTGATTAGCCGACAGGCTAACTTTGGAGCCATCCGTCAAGATCGCTCCGTTTTGCGCCATGATCCGCTTGTCGCCAATGGTCACCGACCCCAAAATCACATAGACGAATGCGCTGTAGCCTTTCGGAATCGCCGCCTCAAATGTGGCATTGGAAGGCAGTTCGACATCCCAATACAACGGATCTGTCGCGATGCCCTTTACCGGTCCCGCGGCTTCCTCTCCCAATCGTCCGGCGATGACGTGAGCAGTACCGCCGCCAGGAAGCCCAATCGACGGAATCTCGGCCGCCTTGAATTCCTGGTAGCGCACCGGCTTCATTTTGTCGCTCGCGGGCAGGTTCACCCAGAGCTGAAAACCGTGCATCCGCCCCTCCACCGGTTCCACTGTCTCAGAGTGGACGATCCCCCGCCCCGCCGTCATCCATTGCACCGCGCCCGGCTCGATTTGGCCGCGATTGCCGTGGTTGTCGCCATGGATACCGCGACCGGCAAGCATATATGTGACCGTCTCAAAACCACGATGTGGATGATCCGGAAAGCTTCCTTTCTCATTTGAATCGTTTGACTTGAACTCGTCAAGCAAAAGAAATGGATCAAGATCCTCCACTACGTTGGATCCGATAATCCTCAACAAATTGACGCCGTCGCCATCGGAGGCCGGAATCCCGGGAACTACACGGGACACGGACCGAACTTTTTCTGTCATGACTACTCCTTTTACCACAAGAGATGCCTTGACATCAAGAGAAGTTGCGAGGTGCTAGGTACGGGCGCCTATGCCTTTCCGACCTGTCATACTTTCTAGATGGCCATGCGGCTCTGTTTCGTGACATCCACGCCTTTAAATGTGACCCTGGGTAGCGGCACATTCACCGGCATCAGTGGATTGGCGCGTGGGCTGCGCGAGATCGGAACGGATGTAGTCATTATCAATTCCGCGGATAGCGACACCAGGACGCGGTCGCGGCTGCGATTTAATCGCGCCTTGTTACAGAACCAGCTTTCCGGCGAGTTCGACGCCACCGTCGGTTTCGATCTCGACGGCTTTCTCCTGCCTGGCGAATCGGACATTCCCCACATCGCCTGCCCAAAAGGCGTTTTAGCCGATGAGACGCTCTTTGAGAACGGTCCGGCCCAGCGCAAACTCGGCGCGCAATCGCGCTATGAAAAATACAACGTGCAACGCGCGCATCATGTCATCGCGACCAGCAAATATTCGGCAAGCCGCATCCGCGAATTTTATGGCCCGGTACCCGGAGGCATCACTATCGTTCCCGAGCTGATCCCTCTCGCGCACTGGCAGCGTTTGTTCCGCGCTATTCCACCTCGCCCGGAAGACGGCACTTTCCACGTGCTCTGCGTATGCCGTTTCTATCGCCGCAAGCGCGTCGATCAACTGATTCATGCAATGGCGGCACTCCGTCCGGGCAGCAGCATTCGTCTGCGCCTGGTTGGGAACGGTCCCGAAGCGGCCAGATTACATCGCATCGTATCGGATCTTGGCCTGGAAGATCGAGTGGCCTTCTTAGGCGATATATCCACGGAAGCCTTAGCCGAGGAGTACGTCCACTGCGACGCATTCGCTTTGATGAGCGCGCAGGAGGGATTCGGCATCGTGCTTTTGGAAGCCATGGCTGCCGGTAAGCCGATCCTTGCCGCTCGTGCCGCCGCATTGCCCGAGGTTGCGCCGCATGCTCTATTTGTCGATCCCGTAACTCCCGCCGGCATTGCCGAAGCGATCCTTCGCCTGCGCGACGATCCGGCCTTGTACCGCAAAATCGGCGAAGAAGGCCTCGCGCGCGTCACTCAATTCGATGCTGCAACAGTCGCCCGCCAGTTCCTCGGCGCCGTTAGTACAAGCCTGCTTCGCCGCTCGGTCTCGTTTTCCAGCGCCGGTGAATCCACATCCACTGCTCTGGCCGTTGTCGGATGATTTGCTCGAAGAGGCCATGCACGCGCTGCGTATCGGCCTCGACGTCGCCGGTCATCGGGACTTCCGGCAGGAAGTATAAAACGTAGCGGTGCCTTGCCTCATCCCATAGCGCATATCCCGGAAGCACCGCAGCGCCCGTATGGTGCGCGAGTTTCACGAATGCCGAACCAGCGCACGCCTTTTTCCCAAAGAAATCGATGAACACTCCTTCCGCGGGTGTCGTGTTCTGGTCGATCAGAATACCCACGGCTTCGTTGTTGCGCAAGGCCTTGATCACGGCGCGCGCCGCGTCCTTCTTTTCGAGCAGAACATTACCCGATAACTTCCGGCGGCTTTCGACCAACTCATTCACCAGCGGATTGTCCACTGGACGAATCATCACTTTCATCGGTTCCGTCATCAGGGCGTGCGCGAAGGCGCTCAATTCCCAATTTCCGAAATGCGCAGTGGCCACCAGAATGCCGCGGCCTTTGCTCTTCGCCGCTTGATAATTTTCCAAGCCTTCATAGGCTATCCACGACTCGATGTTCCCGGCATTCAAATCCGGGAATCGCGCCAGGGCTACCAACAAACGGGCGATGCTGTGGAAGACCCCGTCGAGAACGCGCTCCCGTTCGTCGCGATTCAGATCAGGCATCGCGAAGGACAGATTGATGTGACCGACCCGCCGCAGCTTTGGATAGAAGCGATCGAGAATCGCCATTGCACCACGTGCGAGCCTTTCGGAAGCGCCTATTGGTAATACGCGTAGCGCGCCGATCAGGACCGATGCTACCCAGTATTCAGCCCAGATTTGCACCGATGCTAGTCGATCCAGCCGCCGCCAAGCACCAGATCTCCGTCGTAGAAAACCGCGGCTTGGCCTGGCGTCACGGCCCGCTGCGGCTCATCGAAGCGAACCTCGACGCGTCTTGGATCGTCACTCGGAATCAGCATCGCCTGCGCGGCCGCGTGCTTGTTGCGAATCTTCACCTGCGCTGGCCGCGGTTCCTGAATCGGTGCAATCGACAACCAGTTGACGTCATGGGCAATTAAAGCGCCGCGCAGTAATTCGCTGTTTCGGCCTACGATCACGCGCTGCGTGGCTGGTTCGGTCGCGATCACATAAAGCGGCTCGCCCACTGCGACACGCAACCCTCGCCGCTGGCCGACCGTGAAGTGATGCGTTCCATGATGCTCACCCAAGACTTTGCCATCGGCTGTGACGATCTCGCCCTGCGTCTCTGCCGGATCGATCTTCTGCTCCTTGAAATAGGCGTCGATGAATGCCGCATAGTCGCCGTTGGGAACGAAGCAAATCTCCTGGCTGTCATTCTTTTCGGCTACCGGCAGATTCAGTTCCTTCGCCAATTCGCGCACTTCGGGCTTGATCATGCCGCCCAACGGGAACAACGTGCGAGCAAGCTGAGCTTGAGTCAGCCCGAAGAGAAAATAGGTCTGGTCCTTCGCGCGATCCACACTGGTGCGCATCTGATAGCGGCCACTCGCTTCATCGAAACTTAAGCGCGCATAGTGGCCGGTTGCCATCTTGCCGGCGCCTACGCTATCCGCCATTTCCAGGAACTGATCGAACTTAATGAAGTTGTTGCAAAGGGTGCAGGGGATGGGCGTGCGCCCGGCCAGATAGTCCGAAACGAACGGCTTTACCACTTCCCTTTCGAAGCGATCCTCGAAATTCACCACATAATACGGGATGCCCAAGACGCCTGCCACGTGGCGCGCATCGTAAACGTCGTCGAGCGAGCAGCACCGTCCGGTCACGCCGTTCTCCGGAGTTAATTCCGGCAGCCGTCGCTGATTCCAGAGCTGCATGGTCAAGCCGACCACTCGGTGCCCCTCGCGCTGCAACAGACCGGCGACAACTGAACTATCGACGCCGCCGGACATTGCGACGGCAATCGGAGCGGTTTCAGACAGCGACATGGGGCGCCTCTTTCCGCAACTTGCCCGTGCACTGATTCACGGCCGCAGCCAATCGATCCGCATCTTCGAAAGTGTTTGCGGGGCCAAAGGAGAATCGGACAGACGAGCGCGCCTCCTCGACTGTCCGGCCCATCGCGAGCAGGACGTGCGACGGCTCAATCGATCCGCTGGAGCACGCCGAACCGGTCGATACTGCCATGCCGCGCATATCGAGCGCGATCACCATCGCTTCGCCCGAAACTCCGCGGAACAACAGGTTGCTCGTGTTCGGCAGACGACGCGACCGGTCGCCATTTACTTCCCCGCCCGCCTGTGCTTCGAAACGATCGCGAACGGATGCGACATCGGCTCTCTTTCGAGAAAGCTCGACCGCGGCGGCAAAGGCGATAATGCCTGGAACATTCTCCGTGCCCGCGCGGCGCTCCCGCTCGTGATGGCCGCCCGATTGAATTCCGCGGAACGGGATGCCCTTGCGCACGAACAAAGCGCCCACGCCCTTCGGCGCGAAAACCTTGTGCGCACTCATCGAGTACAGATCGATGCCCAAGGCCTGAACGTCTACATCGATCTTGCCGAATGCCTGTACGCCATCGGAATGGAAATAGGCGCCGTGCTCATGTGCAATGCGGGCGATCTCCTGAATCGGCTGTATCGTGCCCACTTCGTTGTTGGCATGCATCACGGAGATCAGAACCGTCTCCGGCCGCAGATGGCGGCGAATGTCCTCAGGGCGCACAATACCATCGGCGCCGGTTCGCGCATACGAGACGGCGACGCCATCGCGCTCCAACTGCCTCATGGTCTCCAGCACAGCGGGATGCTCAATCGTGCTGGCAATCACATGCTTCGGCCCCGCCGGCAGAGCGCGCACCAAACCCAGAATCGCTAGATTGTTCGATTCTGTCCCGCCACTGGTGAACACCAGTTCTCCCGGCGACGCATTCACAAACGCGCCAACCGTCCGGCGCGACTGCTCCAGCCGGCGCTTCGCCATCTGACCGGTCGTATGCACGCTCGATGCATTGCCGTATACTTCGCGCAGCGCGCTAGCATAGGTGTCGGCCACCTCAGGCGCGAGAGGAGTCGTCGCGTTGTGATCGAAATACAGGCAGGACATAGCGCAAGACGGCAGTGGAAAAGCACGGAAAATCGAAGGTTTCCATTACAATTCTAGCAGCCCATGAAGCCTCACCCCATCATCACCTTAACCACAGATTTCGGCATCTCCGATCACTACGTTGGAGCTATGAAGGGAGTAATCCTGGGCCGCTGCCCCGAAGCGGACATTATCGACATTTCGCACGCCGGCGCATCGTTCTCCATCTGGTCCGGGGCGTACACGATTCAGCAAGCCGCGCCTTACTTCCCGCCCGGCACGGTGCATGTTGTGGTTGTCGACCCAGGGGTAGGAACGGCGCGCAAAGCCATTGTGGTGGAGGCGCTGGATCAAATTTTTGTCGGCCCGGACAACGGCGTTTTCAGCCTGGTCCTATCGCGCGCCGGGAAATTCGCTGCTCGCGAAATCGTCGACGAGCGACTGGTGCTACCCTCGCCTTCAACGACCTTCCATGGACGTGACATATTCGCTCCCGCGGCCGCGACCATTGCCTGTGGGGCCGTGTCCTTCTCCGAAATAGGTCCTATCGTAGCCAACCCCATCGTCTTGTCCCCGCTCGAACCGGAATCCGCCGGCCCCGGCGTGTGGGAAGGCCGAGTTTTGAGCGTGGATCATTTCGGCAACCTGATCACCAACTTCGCGGCACGGGATTTCGAATCCCAGTCCTTCCGGATGACCATGGGTTGGGTCGAAGTTTCGTTGCGATACGCGACCTTCGCCGAGGCGCCCGAAGGCGCTATTTTTTGCTACGCCGGCAGCTCGGGCTATCTTGAAATCGCCATGAATCGGGAGAGCGCCGCAGCCCGGCTTCACGCCCATCCCGGCGATTCGATAACCCTCCGGGTACCCCATGCCTGAACTGCCGGAAGTGGAATCAGTTGTCCGCAAACTGCGTCACGACCGCATCGTGGGCGCGCGCATCCAGCGTATCGAGGTGCTGCGGCCTTCTTCGGTTCGGCCACAATCGCCGGACGACATCGACCGCCTCACTCGAAAACAGACCATCCGGAAGATAGAACGGCGCGCCAAGAACATCTTGATTCACTTATCGAAGGAACGCGTCATTCGCATCCACTTCGGCATGACCGGCGATCTTGCTTTGCTCCGAAAAGGCGCGGAAATGCCCAACGCAGCTCGCCTCGCCTGGATACTGTCCGGCTCAAGACAGCTTGTCTTTAGTGATGGCCGCGCTCTTGGCCGCGCGAATGTGTTGTCCTCTGAAGAATGGTCCGCATTGGACGCCGAACTCGGCCCAGAACCGCTGGCGCGATCCTTCACGAGCGACCGCTTCTACCAGAGCTGCCAATCCTCGCGGCTTCCCGCGAAACTGTTCCTGATGGATCAATCCAAAATCGCCGGTCTAGGCAATATTTATGCGGCCGAAGCGCTTTTCCGCGGCAAGGTCTCTCCGACCCGTCCTATGAACACGCTGACCCAAGCAGAAACCGGCAAGCTCCATTCCGCCATCCGGCAGACCCTGCGAAGCGCGATACAATCGGTTTACCGGGCGTATCGAAAACCGGGCGGCTATCGCCAGCACGGCGATGATTTCGAGCGAGCCGTGTATGGGCGCGCCGGCTTACCCTGCCCCGTCTGCGGCCGCGAGATCCGGCGCATTCGCCAGGGGGGACGCTCGACATATTTCTGCAGTTATTGCCAGCGCTGATGTTCCGAGGAGTACTGTTTCGTATGACCGCGCACAACGAGCACCAAACGCCCTGTGCGCTTTTAGAGAGAAGCTTATGACCGCCGCAGACCCGATTACAGTGTCCCGCGCCGCCGAGTTCCGAAAGAAGCTCGAGTCAGGAATCGTGGTAGCCGATGGCGCCATGGGAACCATGCTCTATGCCAAGGGCGTCTTTATCAACCGCTGCTTTGATGAACTGAATCTCTCCTCGCCGCAGATGGTCAAGGAGATCCACCAAGAGTACGTCAAGGCCGGCGCGGAGTTCATCGAGTCCAATACCTTCGGCGCCAACCGCAAACGGCTCACTGCCTTTGGACTCGTCGAGCGCTTGAAGGCCATCAACGAAGCCGGTGTGCGGCTGGCGCGCGAAGCGGCCGGCGACAGAGCGTTCGTCGCCGGTTCCATCGGTCCATTGGGCGTTCCGATTGAGCCTTTAGGCCCGTTGTCGTTTGCCGAAGCGCGCGAGTTGTTCCGCGAGCAGGTCGAAGTGCTTGTGTCTGCCGGGGTCGATCTGCTGGTCCTCGAGACGTTCTATGATCTCAGCGAACTTCGCGAAGCCATCTTCGCAGCACGGGAAGCGGCCGGGCCCGAGATGGTCATCGTCGCGCAGGTTACCGTGGACGACGAAGGCAACATGCGCGATGGAGCCAGCACCGCCGCCTTCACGGCCAGCCTGAACGAGTATCCGGTCGATGTCATCGGCGTCAATTGTTCGGCCGGGCCAAAAGTGATTCTCGAAACTGTCGAGAAGATGGCTCCTCTGACGACCAAGCTTCTCAGCGCGATGCCAAATGCCGGGCTGCCCGCATCCGTCGAAGGCCGTAACCTGTATCTGTGTTCGCCCGAATATATGGCTCAATACTCGCGCCGTTTCCTATGGGCTGGTGTCCGGATTGTGGGCGGCTGCTGCGGGACTACGCCGGAACACATCAAACTGATCCGCAGCGAAGCACGATCCCTACAACCCGGCCAACGGCTTCATCACGCGGCCGCGGCCATCGTCGAAGAAGGCAAGCCCGAGGTCAGGCGTCTTCCCAAAGTGCCGATCGCAGAAAAATCGAAGCTCGGCGCTAAACTCGCCGAGGGCAAATTTGCCGCCTTCGTTGAAATCCTTCCCCCGCGCGGGGTCGACGCGAGTAAAGAAATCGCGGGCGCTCGCCTATGCCGTGATCACGGCATCGATTGCATTAACGTTCCCGATGGTCCGCGCGCGAGCGCCCGCTTGAGCGCTCAGGTCACCTGTCAGCTCATCCAGCAGCAGGCTGGGATCGAAGCGGTGCTTCATTTCTGTTGCCGCGACCGCAACATTCTGAGCATCCAGTCCGAACTGCTTGGCGCCCATACCAACGGCGTCCGCAATCTCATCTGCATCACCGGCGACCCTCCCCGTATGGGCGTATACCCCGATGCCACCGCGGTCTTCGATGTGGATGCCATAGGCCTCACGAACATCGTCAACAACCTCAATCAGGGGCTGGATATCGGCGGCAACCCGATCGGCTCGCAAACCGCGCTGCTCATCGGCGTCGGAGCCAATCCCGGAGCTTTGAACATCGATGAAGAGCTTCGGCGCTTCGCCTGGAAAGTCGAAGCCGGCGCTGAATACGTGGTCACTCAGCCAGTCTTCGACCTAAAGCTGCTAGAAGAATTTCTTAAGAACACGGAACAGTACCGGATCCCATTCATCGCCGGTATCTGGCCCCTCACCAGCTACCGCAACGCCGAATTCATGGTCAACGAATTGCGCGTTCCGGTACCTAACGAATATATGGACCGTATGCGGCGCGCCGACAGCGCCGAAGCCGCGCGCCAGGAAGGCATTCGCATCGCCCAGGAGATGGTTCTTCGCGTTCACTCTCTGGTCCAGGGCGTCCAGCTCAGCGCGCCGTTCGGCCGCTACGAAATGGCAATTCAGGTTGCCGAAGCTATCGGTGAACGCTAAACTTACGAAGGTATTCGCCGCGTTCGCCGCGCCTCCCGATGGTTCGGCAGCAAGCCGGTGGTTCTTCTCACAGTGGCTACAGACCTAATCGAAGTAGATATTCATCACCCGGACTCAAAGGCAATCAACCGTGCCGTTCAGGAAATCGCTCGCGGCAATATCGTGGGCGTTCCGACCGACGCCCTCTATACGTTGATGGCCGATCCGTTCAACCTCCACGCGGTCAAGCGTGTCTTTGACTCCAAAGGACGCGACACTGTCCGCGCCCTACCTATGGCGGTCTCCGACACCATGATGGCCGAAGACTTGGCCTCCGAATTGAACAGCCGTTTCTACATTCTCACTCGTCACTTTTGGCCCGGTCCGTTAACCTTGATTGTTCCCGCTTCCGCTAAAGTTCCGCTCAAAGTCACGGGCAATACTGGCCGTCTCGCGGTCCGCCACACGCGGTCAAAAGTCGTGAACGAAATCGTGGAGCAGACTGGCCATCCGTTAATCGCCACGAGCGCCAACCTGTCCGGCCAGCCGACCATCCACAGCGGCATCGAACTGTTTGCCATTATGGATGGCCGCATCGATCTGGTTCTCGACGGCGGCCTGTGCAATGGCGAAGGACCGACTACGGTCGACATCACCGAGCCCTATTGGCGCGTCATTAAGGAAGGCGCCATTACCGAACGGGACATCGCCGACCGCCTTAAAGCCGAGTGAGCTTACTTCCCTCACAGGAATTCTTACACTTCCGTCGGAATTTCCTGCTATTCTCAAAATATTAAGTGCTCCCCGCGAGAGCGTTCTCCCCGGTCTCCTAAAAATTGATCCGATAGTCAATGTCATGGAGTCCGACTCGAATGAAGTGCCTGTGCGCAGGCTCCCGTGTCTTCGGATGCGTTGGAGAAGCCTAACGGCGCTCGGAGGATTCCCCCCGTGGTCTCATAGGGGTCAATGACGGAGGCTCCGGCGGACGCTCTCGCCGGGGGCACTTTCCCACTCCTGTCCCGTTTGCACGGATTCAGTTAGCTTTTTTTGATGAACATCCTCTTTATCGGCGACATTTTCGCCTCCGGCGGGCGAAGCATTGTTGCCGAACATCTCAAATCGCTGGTCTCCGACTACAAAATTGATTTGACCATCGCCAACGCCGAGAACAGCGCTGGCGGCTTCGGCATCACTCCCTTGATCGCCGAAGAACTGTTGTCGTTGGGCCTCGACGTGCTCACCGGCGGCAACCACAGTTTCGATAAACGTGAGATCTTCGAATACATCGATAAGCAGCCCCGGCTTCTCCGCCCTGCGAACTATCCGCCGAATTTGCCCGGCAACGGCATGTACACCGGGACCACGCGCACCGGGGTGCCGTACGCCATTCTGAACCTGCAAGGCCGCGCCCACATGTCGAACATCGACTGCCCGTTTCGTAAGGCGGATGAACTGCTGGCCGGTCTCGATGCTTCGATGAAGATTCGCTTTGTGGATTTCCACGCCGAACTTACCAGCGAGAAAGTCGCCATGGGTTGGCATCTGGACGGCCGCGCAACCGCGATGATCGGGACCCACACGCACATCCCGACGGCCGACAGCCGCATTTTGCCGAACGGGCTCGCGTATCAAACCGACGCCGGCATGACTGGGCCCTACGATTCCGTCATTGGCATCGATAAGGAGATCATTCTGAAGCGGTTTATCACGGGTCTCGCCGGCCGCATGGAAGCAGCGCGCCACGGCATCGAACTCCACGGCGTCGTGGTCAGCGCGGATGAATTGACCGGTAAGGCGACCGCGATTCAGCGCGTGCGGTGCATCCGGTAGTATCGGGCGCGGTATATCGGATGAGGCGTTGCCTTGAGCGGAAAACCGCTACAATATGAGCATGGATGCGAAGGACTGGCTGGGTTGCGACCTGCTTGAGGTTGTGCCAGGAAAGGTGTCCGGGGCGGTCCTGTTCAAACACTCGCGTCTTCCCGTAGACACCATCGTTGAAAACGTCGATGCTTTCATGGAAATCGACGGATTGTCAGTGGACCAAGCGATAGCCGAAACCCTGAACTGTTTCCCGTGGACGCCCGGCGGCGCCGACGGGATACGTGCGGTCCTCGCCTACCGCGAAGCCCACGAGCGCCAACTTCAGCCTTGAAGATATTGTTCGACGAAGGCGTGCCAAAACCATTAGCGAGCGCACTACACGGCCATGATGTCAGTACCGTAGTAGGCCTCGGCTGGGGTGGCGTCAAGAACGGCAAGCTTCTCACCTTGATCGAGGGTGCTGGCTTCGGCGCTTTCATCACATGCGACAAAAACATGGAAAAGCAACAGCCACCTCATCGTCGCTTCTTTGCGATTCTTGTACTTTCGACAAATCACTGGCCGGCGATGCGGCCGCTTGTCCAAGCGGTCGCGAAGGCACTCTCCTCCGTCCAGCCCGGCACTGTTATAAAGGTGGAATGCGGAACGTTCGTTCCCGACAGGTTCAGGAAGCTGGACGAGCCTTCGTTCTGAGGCGGTCGCCGTCTGTGAAATCGGTTATTCCGCCGATCGCGTCCGGATATTCAGGTATTGGCTGAGACTCCGGGTAGCCATTGAGCTCGAAGTCTACCCAACTCGCTAACTCATTGCTTCCAAGCCGCGCTGCCAGAATCTTGCACTTTCGCAGCACGGTGGGCACGTCACTGCCGCTGCTTGAAAGATCATTCTGGATTTCTCGCAGGAGGCTCATTGAAGACTCGCTAGAAGCGCTGACCGCCAAGTTCAGTACAGCATACTAGCCGAAGAATGACACAAAACGAGCACAGTCCGTCAGTCTTGCGGGATTCTCAGAAAGCATTGAAAATTCTGGAGCCGTTGTCGGGAATCGAACCCGAGACCTCTTCCTTACCAAGGAAGTGCTCTACCAACTGAGCTACAACGGCCCGCCTTGTTGCCGCAATCCGGGCGAATCCAGATCGGGACATGGTGGACAGGGAAGGATTCGAACCTTCGTAACTCGCAAAGAGTGACAGATTTACAGTCTGTTGGCTTTAACCACTCACCCACCTGTCCAAACTTCAAAGACGCAAAAGACCACTCGAGCCAGACACTACCGGTAAGCCGATCGATTTCGAGGGGAAACGATTCGTGAAGATAGTGCCAATCCGTAGTGCCGGGATCGTTCGACCCGCACCTTCAGGCACGAGGATACCACAGCCGGATCTCATGCTCTCCGGATGGCGTGATACACGACCAAGACGATAATAGAGCCGATCACCGCAACCACAAAGCTATACAGATTCAGGCCCGTGACGCCGTGCCCGCCCACTATCGTGAAAAGATAGCCGCCCACAATGGCTCCCACGATTCCCAGGATAATGTCCAGGAAGAAACCCTCGCCGGTCTTATTGACAATCTTGCTGCCAATGAATCCTGAGATCAGGCCTAGAATAATCCAACCGAGTATCGACATGAGTAAGCCTCTCTTTGAATGGATAGACGCGATGTACCGTAAACACATTACCGCCTTTTGCAGGGATTTTAAGCCTGTCCGACCCGAGAACAGTACCTGGTACTTGCGCCTTGGTCCGCGCGTTACACCGATCTGATAAAGTGTGTCCAACGAACATGGCAGCACAAGCTCAAACAGCAAGCGGCAACATTGCCGCAGTTCCCGAAAAGCGCCTGGAAAATTCAGGCCTCCGGACGGCCTCGGACACTATTCATGCGATCACAGAATCGACTAAGCAGGTCTTCGCGGCAAGCGAACGGCTGGCTCAGGATTTGGAAGAACTGAGCGGGCGCATCTGCGAAGGCGCGGATTTCCGGGCCCAAATCGCCAAGCGCCCCTGGCTCGTAGCAGCTTTAACACTAGCCGGTGGCGCTGTCGTATGGAACGCATTCAATCGGCGGCGACGCGTCTCCGCTTCACATTAACAAGGCGGCAAAGCGCCCGGTGTCAGTGTTCGGGCACGCAGCCGGGAAAGCTGGCGAGCGCGGTGTTCCCCTTGTAGCCCAGCTCTTCGATCAAGCCGATGCGAGACGTGTAATACCCATCGGCGGTGAGATTCTTCATTAGACCGAAGAACTCGACATTGCGTGGCCACGGCCAGCTTAGATGGCTTTCGGAAGCCTCGCACAACGGTTCCAAAATAGACAACTGCTTCTCCTCGTCGAGCTGCAGGAACTTCGTTCCACCAATCCGTTCGGCCTCCCCGTCAATCCATCGCAGACCGTCCGCGACAATCGCCTGCTGTCCACCGTTCCTCGCCACGACCATATCGATATATGAAGGCACACCCGCGCCGGCAGCGCCCGGCGTATCGGTCTCAGGGATGATCAGTTCCGCAATGCGCGAAATCAACGCGAAATCCGCTGAATTGAAAAACTGCGGTGCTGCGATTTCCGCAGGCGCAGATTCATGGCGATGCATAGGCGGCGCTGTCTGGCCATACAGCTCATCGCTTTGAAACGGATAGGCGCAGGTCGCCCCGATCGCTCCGAAAATTTTTAGCAAAGATCTGCGGTCGCTTGAGTAGCTGCCAGACATCAGACTTCCCCCTTTTTCAGCCGGTCCGAAATGTGATCCGCCGTGCGCGCGGCCAGCGCCATAATCGTCAGTGTTGGGTTCTTCTCGGAAGAACTGGGGAACACGCTGGCATCGACCACATATAAATTCGGCACATCGTGCGCGCGGCAGAACTCGTTGACTACTGAAGTCTTCGGGTCGGTCCCTATTCGGCAGCCCCCCACTTCATGATTCGTCGACGGATGGCTGTCCGCCGATAGAATCTCGGCCTTACTCGCCTCCAGTATCGCCCGGCACCACGTCCTCATATCGTCGAACAGCTTCCGGTCCGATTCGCCGAGCTGCCAATGACGCCGCGCCCGCGGTAGCCCATATTCGTCCAACTGTTCGTAATTCAAGTCGATATAGCTTTCCGGATTGGGGATCATTTCGTGATAACCGGTCATGGTGAGGTAGGCTGGAAAGCGCGCCTTTACCGATTCCTTGTAGCTCTTCCCCATTCCCTTTATGCTGCGTGCCCAGCCCACCGACCGCCGATTCTGATAATTGAACTGAATACCGAAACTCCGGGCATAATCGCGTTTCCGTTCATGCATGAAGGACGGAATATAGGCGTGGTCCAGGAAGCCTTCGTCGTTAGTGCCCGGCTTGCCGATGAAGTCCTTCAGGAATCCCTCGAACCCGCCCGTAATGTGCGGGATGAAATTCTTTCCCAGTTCCCCGCTGGAATTGGCTAGGCCGTTCGGGAACCGGCTCGATTTTGACATCAGCAACAGTGCGACGCTCTGCGCACAGGCACACGCCACCACAACGATGCGCCCTTTCGCTACGCCTTGCGCGCGCGTCTCCCGATCGAAATAGCGCACTTCGTTCACGCGTGCTTCATCCGATACCGCCAGATCATAGACGATACTGTTCTGCTTCAGAGTCAGACGGCCCGTCTTTAGCGCCGGAATCATATGGACATCGTAGGAATTGTACTTCGCCACGACGTCGCATCCCGACATGCAACTCCCGCAGAAATGGCAAGCCGGACGCACTCCCATTGGCCGGCTTAGCGTCGCTTTGCGTACGTGAATCACGTTGACGCCGATTGTCCGCGCGCCGTCTTGAATTACTTTATCGGTGCACTTTAGCGGCACTGGCGGAAGGAAGATGCCATCCGGCAAATCTTCCAAATGATCCAAATTGCCGCACACGCCCACCTGCCGCTCGATCCTGTCGTAGTACGGCTTCATTTCGGCGTATCCGAACGGCCAATCCTCGCCCGCGCCATCGTGCGAGCGCCCCTTGAAGTCGCGTTCGCCGAATCGCAATGCCACCGCATTCCACAATTGCGTCTTGCCGCCTAGCCCGCGGCTGCGCTCCCCATCGAAACCCGGTTTGCCGGGCTTCATCGTCGGAATATGCCTCGAAGGGAACTCGTACGGCATTGCGTGCGAATTGAAATCGGTCCGCGTATCGATCTTCGGTCCGCCCTCTAGTACCAGCACGTCCGCGCCCTGGCTCGCCAGATGGGACGAAAGCGTTCCGCCGCCCGCTCCCGAGCCAACGACGACCACATCGTAAACCTTACTCGCAGTCTGGATATTCATTTCGTCTTATTCTCAAACAGAAACAGACCGCTCTTTCCCGCGGTCACAAAATCCAAATCGCCATCGCCGTCGATATCCGCCACAGGGATCTGAATCCCGCCGCCCGTTCGCCCGCCATAACTGATCACGTGCTTCACCCATTGGATGTCCTTCGAACCCGGCGTCATCAGCCGCTCATACCAATACACTCCCAGCGGCTCGCGAGAACCTGGGTCGTGGCCATTATGCGCCAGGAACCGCTTGCCCGTAACCAAGCCGATATTGTGGTCTCCGCGAAAGTCCACCATGGAGACGGCGTGCGGCTGTGACCAACTATCGTCGATCATGTGCTTGACCCACTTCCCATCGCCCTGATTCTCCAGCCAGAAGATACCGTAATCGTGGGCCATCGATGTGATGACGTCGGGCCGCCCGTCGCCGTTCACATCCGCAACATACATAAACCCGACCGCGCCAAGCTTCCAATCGGGATGAAACTTCCAATTGCTCGATCGAGGATCGGGCGGAGCTTCCAACCACCCGTTGGGCGTCAAAATATCATTGCGGCCGTCGCCATTAACGTCCCCGGCGCCAATGCCATGCCCATAGCTGCGCGGGCTTACAACCCGTTTCACCATGCCGCCGTGATGATCGCGCTCATACCAGGCCAACGGGTCTGTCTGATTGCCGAACTCTGGCAACACTTCATCCGCTTTGCCGTCATTGTCCAGGTCGACTAGCAAAGCGAATTCGATATTCCCCGGCCTGTCGATCACATGCTCCTGCCACATGCCATCGCCGCCCGGATTGCGCCACCATGAAATCTTCTTGCTGAACCATCCGATGGTTACCAGATCCACATGTCCGTCTTCATCCACGTCCAGCGGCAGGGTGCTCAAATCGTCGATGTAGTTTTCGGTGTAGTCGATATCGCGAAAGTGGTGCTTTTTCCAACTCGGCGCCTCAAACCAGTTCTCGCCGGACACAATGTCCAGCTTGCCGTCCCCGTTAATATCGCAAACGGCTGCGGACTCGCTCGACCCCAGATCGATGGTGTGCTTCTCGAACGGGATATCCGGCGGCCGCGTGACCACATAAGCTCCTGCCAAGCAAGCCAGACAGAACAGACCAAGAAAGAGACGGCGCACGATCAGACCTCCCGAACGGAACATCAGGTATCCTATCGAAACCGATTTATGCGAACCGTTGCTTCGCCTCCCGTGGCGCCCAGCGGTAGGCCGCAATCGAGTTCTTCCAGAAATACTTTTGCGCGGCAACGGAGCCTTTGGCTTCAAAATATTCGCGCACAACTTTTAATTCCACGGGGTATGGAGCCCATAAGTCGCTGTCGGGCCAATCGCTGCCATAAACCAACCGGTCAACTCCGAATCGGCCCCAGATCTCATCAAGCGTTGCTCTGTAGACGCTGAGTTGCGCGGGTACACGTTCCTTGATGCGCCGCAAGACGCCGGACACTTTGACGAACACTTGTGGCCGGGCGCCAAGTTCACGCAGATCCGCTTCACAAGCCTTCCGGCCATTCGCATCCGCCGGCATGTCAAGGCGGGGCAGATGGTCCAGCACAACTCGGAGGGTGGGAACCATATCGGTCGCGCGAACCACCGCGTGAAGCAGGTCTGGGTCGGGATTTGCCGTGTCGAGAGTAAGGCCGGCGCCGGCTAGATGCCTCAGTCCCGCGACAAAGCCACGATTGTCGAGGCTCTTCGTCAGGCTTCGGCCCCATAAGTTGCCGTAGCGAATGCCCAGAAACAGCGGGTCGCGACGCAAGGCATCCAGTCGATTTGCAAATTGCCCATCGGCCGGCTCCAAATCACCGATGACGCCGATGACGATGGGATTCGCCCGCGCAATGTTGAGAAGCCACTGGTTATCCGCCGCCCAAGGACTGCACTCAATGGCGATCGCCCCGCGGACGCCTAAGGGAACCGCAATGCCGCAATATCGCGCGGGCAGCGCCGGTTTGTAAAGCACGGCATCTGTCTTGCTAGGCCACGGCACGCCTTGCGGACGATTGGTATCAAAAAGATGGATGTGTGTGTCGAGTATAGGCTTTGGGTTCGAAGCCGTTGCCGCCGCCAGCGCCGTGCCAAGAAATTCCCTTCGATTCATGTTAAACATCTTTATGCGACCTGTGGCCGGACGCATTTGTACACTTTTGCAAAGCCGGCAACGTATTCTATATGTACAGCAGACAATAGTATCTTGGCTGAAGCGCAAAGCTTGGCTGAAGCGCAAAAGAAGGAGACAGCACCGCGAATGAAGAAAATGCAGAGGAGAGTCTCAAGCTCTGTGAGTTTGATGGCGGCATGCGCCGCGGCGCTTGTCGTCCTGCCAGCGCTTCAGGCCCAGGATTCTATCGGCTCGTCGAGTTCCGTGCCGGAGATTCACGAACAAACGTTACCGCGGATCTGGGTTGGTATATCGGCAAATATGTCGCCCCTCAAGCTGTTCACAAATTCAAGCAATACTAATTCCAACGGCGATTTCCTCTCAACTACGGTCGCGAATGGTCAAGCGGGTGGAGGCCTCAATCTCAGCTTCCATTTGCTTCACAATTATTGGTTGAATATCGGAGGCTCTTATTACTTCGGCGGGTACGACACCAGCGACTTTATCAACGACACCGCCGGCACTGTTTATGTCGAACGCACTCGTGCCAGGATCTTCGATTTTCCGGTACTGGTCCGCTACACCGGACCCAAATTTCGTTGGAGCCGATATTCGTTTTACGAACTCGGCGGGACGCTGCGTTTAACCACATCCATTGATGTTCATGAGACGGCAGCCGACGAAAATGGCTATTTCTGTTGCGCGCCGACCACAGGTACGCGGTTCAAAAATGAGACCGAGGGAGTTACGGTCGGCACTGGACTCGTGTTCAAAGACGACTTTGGGATTAAATCAGCGCCGGAAATCCGCTATACCCGCTACTTGAACAGCGCGATCGCCGGGCCGACCGTCGGTACCATGCGCAACCAACTGGAAGTTGCCATCACCTTCGGACGCTAGCGAACCGGCAATTATACGCAAACGGTGAATCGCCGGTTTCGGCGTCAAATCGGCAGTGCATGTTCGCGTCTTCGCGGTTTTGCTCCTGTTTCCCTCTTCACCGCTCAATAGCCAGCCGGCCCAAACGCACCTGATTCGGTTCCAGCAGCCGGAACCCCTATCGTTTGAGGATCTGGTCACTCTGGCCTCCGTGGATCCTCCGCCGCCGGAGTTGCAGAGACGATTGGGCGCCCTGCGGTCCGAACCGTTCCTTAGCAATGAAGCCGCTTTCGAAGGCGTAAAGCCCGTCCGCCCCGTAGAGCGGGGTGTCGGCCCGGTTCTTCGGATCGCGGAGTGGAACATCAATCGTCTGGACAAAGAAACGATGCGGGACGCACTTTCCAATTTGCGCGCCTACCAGGGCGCCGTCCGCGCGAATCCCAAAGCGGGCCGCAGGCTTCTGAGAAGCGCGTCCGGCGAAGTTCGCGATCTACAAGGCGCCGACATTATCGTCTTCGATGAAATCGATGACGGAGTGCCACGAAGCGGCTATCAGAATGTACCGCGCGAAACCGCTCAACTCTTGCACATGAACTATGTCTACGCCGTCGAATTCGTCGAGCTCAATCGGCTCTATCTTGCCGTACACAAGATGGATATCGTTGATCCCCCGGCGCAAGTTCGAATGACGGCGAAGTTCGGAGTCGACGCGAACCGCTATTTAGGATTGGAAGGCACCGCACTTCTCTCCCGCTACCCGATTATCAGCGCTCGAATTGTCGATTTACCCCAGGAGTACGACTGGTATCACGGTGAAGCCGGCGCGATTTCCGGACTGGTGAAGGCCGAGAACTGGTCGGCGGAAAAGCTGTTCGAAGAGCGGATGACCCGTCAGGTGCGGCGCGGTGGACGCATCATGCTGGTCGTTCAACTTGCCGTGCCCGGGGTGCCGACCGGCACCTTGACCGTGCTCTGCCCCCACCTAGAAGACTATGCCAGGCCCGCGGGCCGGCGTGAGCAAATGGATTTCGTCCTGAAGCAGGCCGGCAGCATCTCCGGGCCAGTGATGTCCGCCGGAGATTTGAACACTTTGGGCCACGATGGCGCTCCCGCCACGGCGAAACGACTCGTAAGAGGATATCTCTTAAACCCTAAATTCTGGCTGCGAGAGGCCTTCTATTTCGTTGCGCCGGTGCCTGGACTTAGTTATATTTTCTTCGCCGTCAATTACCTGAAAAACTTTCACGATCCGACTGCCCCGAGTATTCCTTTGCTCTTGCCAAACCACTCCAAACCAATCTTCAGCGACATCCAGCATTTTCGCTTTCAGGACGGCGCCACGTTCAACTGGGAGGGCCGGAAGCGTGATAGTTATCACCATAAGGGCCGTACTCTGTCCGACTCGAATGAGCGCTCTTGGAAGGGCTTTCGTCCGACCTTCTCGTTTCGGCGCACCTATCACGGCACGATCGGCGAATTTAAGATTGATTGGATGTTCGTCAAGCAGTTGGACGGGCTCCAGCCACGCCGAGGCAAAACCCTGTGCGAACTGAACACGGCAGTCGGCGATCGCATCTCCGATCATTGCCCGATTACAGTTGAAGTGCCGCTTCGTGAAAGGTAGTCCCGACGCCCCGGGCATCCATTCGAATTGGCTAACGAATACGACTAACGCCGAGCCTTTTGTGCTGTAATCAGGATCATGAGATGCCTTCGCCTAGTCCCATTCGCCGCTCTCCTAGCCGCGAATTGTATACATGCCGAAAGCACTCCTCACGAAGCGCTATTGGTGCTTTCAAAAGGAGATCATACGATCGCGATCGTCGATCCCTCGACATTGAAAGTGGTCGCGAAAGCGCCTGTTGGCGAAGATCCCCATGAAGTCATCGCATCGGCGAATGGAAGGTTCGCCTACGTCTCCAATTACGGTGGTGGCAGGTACAATACCTTGGCTCTGATCGATCTGGTCCATCAGAAGGCGCTCCCGTCAATCGATCTTGGTCCGTTGCGGGGGCCTCACGGACTCGATTTCGTGGACGGCAAAGTCTGGTTCACGGCCGAAGGCGCAAAGGCGATCGGACGCTATGATCCCGCAACAAAGAAGGTCGATTGGATCCTCGGCACCGGACAAAACAGAACGCACATGGTTTGGGTGTCGCAGGACTTGAAACGCATCTACACAACGAACGTGAGTTCCGGAACCGTCAGTATCATTGAAAAGGTCAACCGGCCCGCTCCGCCCCCCGGCCGCCCACCCATGGGGCCGCCCGGCGGCGATTGGAATGAGACGGTGGTTCCGGTCGGCGCTGGATCCGAAGGCTTTGATGTGACACCGGATGGCAGAGAGCTTTGGACTGCGGATGCGCAGGATGGCACGGTTTCTGTCATCGATCTAGCGGTCAAACGCGTAACCGATACGTTGCAGGCCAATGTGAAGGGCGCCAATCGTTTGAAGTTCACGCCCGATGGAAAGCTGGCGTTCATCTCCTCGCTCAGCAGTCCCGATTTGACTATCCTCGACGTCGCAACGCATAAGGAAGTGAAGCGGCTCAACCTAGGCCACAGAGGCGCGGCCGGTATCTTGATGCAGCCCGACGGATCACGCGGGTTTGTGGCCGTCACCGGTGGAAACGATGTCGCCGTCGTCGATCTGAAGAGGCTGGAAGTAACCGGTCATATCGACGCCGGCCCGCAACCGGATGGCCTCGCTTGGTCTATTCTGCGCTGAGGGTTAAAATTTAGGTGTGGGCCGGCGGACATGGATTATTGGCGTAGCTGTTTTGGTCGCCGCAGTTTCCGTATCGGAGTATGCGGGCTACCGAAGCCTCAAGACGATGCGCGGAGAAGTCGAAGATCTCCAGCGACAGGTCGATGAGACGACAAAGCAGCTAAACGAGAGTACCAAGAAGATGGAAGAGGAATCTGCCGCGGTAGCCGCATCCAGCAAGAGCGCGCAGGAAGCGGCGGGGCGTGCGGCAATTGCGGCCGAGTTGCGGAACCAAGCCGAAGCGAGCAAACAGGAAGCCGAAGCCGGCAAGCAACAAGCCGAGGCGGCAGCCCAGCAGGCCCAAACAGCCGCGCAACAGGCAAACGAACAGGCGCGCGAGGCTCAAAGCAAGATGAGCCAAATGCGGTTGGAGCGCGAACAAGAACTCAATCGAATGCAAGAGGCGCTCAATCGAGTTGCAGAGACGCACCGGACGCCAACAGGCATGACGATCGTATTGCCCAATTCGATCTTCCGGTTCGATTTCGATAAGGCCAACTTGAGCCAACCCAATCGTGAACTGCTGAGCCGGATTGCCGGCATTCTCTTGGCATCGAAAGCCTATGGACTCTCAATATTCGGTTATACCGACGATATTGGCACTCCGGAATATAACGAAGAGCTTTCGGTGCGGCGAGCGGACGCAGTGAGACACTACTTAATCCAGGCCGGCATCGATTCGTCTATCATCAACGTGAAGGGCTATGGCAAGACCAGCCCTTTGGTTGAAGGTAAGACCAGCGATGCCCGAGCCAAGAATCGCCGGGTTGAGATTGCGGTGACGGACAGCTCCATACGGTTTCAGTAAATCGCAGCCGCGGCGGTAATATCGGAAGCGATGGCCCGCTTCTTCCGTAGTCTTTCATTCATCTTCTACGCAAGCGTTCTGCTGGCATCCACACATATAGACCGCCTATATGTATTCGGGGACAGCTATTCCGACACTGGGGCGGGTTACATCGATGGCAATGGGCCAACAGCGGTGGCTTACCTCGCGCAGCGGCTCCGACTGACGATGGTACCAACGAATGCTCCGGACACCGCAGGAAAGAGCTTGAATTTTGCTGTGAGCGGAGCCGGCACGGGCAGTGGTCCCGGGCATCGAGTCAAGGACGCGCTGCTGGGACTGGGAATGCGCGACCAGGTTGCGGACTTTGTGACGCGCGTCCACTCAGGCAGCATAAAATTTCTACCTGACTCTACTCTGTTTTTTATCGCGGGCGGCTTGAACGATAAACGTCTGCCCACGGAAACGACCGTTGCGAATCTCGAAACCGAGGTACGAATGCTCTACGGAGTGGGCGGCCGCCGATTTCTGATTGCCTTGCTGCCGACGGCTATTCCCGCATTTAGCCAGGTGGGGCAGCGTCTCGATCCGGCGATCGCTCGCATCCCGAGCGAGCTGTCGGCTGCGTTGCCGGACGCTTCGATTCACTTGAGCCATTGGGGCGATTTCTACGATGAGGTTATGCACAATCCGGCGAAGTACGGCATCACCGATACGGCCGATGCGTGTGCCGGGCGCGCAATCTTCAATCAAGACACCACTCCCTGCCCTAACCCTGCCGCCCATTTTTATTACCATTCCGGGCACCCGTCCACGGCAGTGCATAAGATCGTTGGGAATATGCTCTACGACGAAGTGTTGAAGCTTCCGCCGCCACTCTGACCGCCGGTGCGCATACCGGCGATGCTCCCGTTTACATCTCTTTGAGATACTCATGTACGAATTGGACCGCCATGGCACCTTCGCCGACTGCCGAAGCGACACGCTTGACTGACCCGGAACGTACATCCCCTGCCGCGAATACGCCGCGGCGGCTGGTTTCGAGCAGAAAGGGCGCGCGCGCGGCGCTCCAGTGCGGTGACCGGACCACGGCGGGACCGGTTTGCACGAACCCCTTTGAGTCCCGCTCAACATCAGCAGGCAGCCAATCGGTACGCGGCTCCGCTCCAATAAAGCTAAACACCGCCGGAGTCTCAACGGTCCGCCCATGCTCACCGGCTCCGCTGACGACCTCAATCGCGTTCAGGTGACCATCCCCCATCATTCGCCGAATCGTTGTATTACAAAGCAGTTCAATATTGGCGGTCTGTTCAATCCGGTTGACCAGATAGCTGGACATGTTCTTGTTCAAGTCATCGCCACGAATGAGCAGGAGCACACGGGTTGCATGCGCCGATAAGAATACGGCCGCCTGCCCTGCCGAGTTGCCGCCCCCGACGACAATCGCCGTGCAGCCGCGGCAGAACAACGCCTCGGCTGGTGTTGCGGCGTAATATACTCCCGTCCCTTCAAACCTGTCGACGCCTTCAACGTCCAGTCTTCGATATTGTGCGCCCGTTGCGATCAGGAGACACTTGGCGGTGATGGATTCAGGACCACCGGCGTCCAGAATTGCGTACCCATTCTCAAACGATAAGCGAGTGGCCGCCGTTGGAATGGAGAGGTGGGCGCCAAACTTATTGGCCTGAAGGGTCGCGCGATCCGTGAGCTCGGCGCCGGTTAACCCAGTCGGGAACCCCAAGTAATTTTCGATCCTCATGCTGCTGCCCGCCTGGCCGCCGGGAGCAAGACAATCCAATACCGCTGTCCTGAGTCCTTCCGACGCGCCGTAGACTGCGGCCGCCAAGCCCGCAGGGCCCGCTCCGACAACGAGCAGATCGAAAACAGTATGCTCGAGCGGCTGATAAATGCCGATCTCGTCCGCCAACGTCTGGTTGGATGGATTGCGCAAGAGCAGCATATGCGCACAGGCCACGACTGGCGTGTCGGCCTCCGTGACGCCAAAATTTTTGAGGAGCCGATCGACCTGCGGGTCGGTTTCGAGATCCGTCCAAGTAAAGAGGGCCCGGTTCTTGGTTAAAAAATCGCGGACCCGAAAGGTGTCCGAAGAGTAACGCGATCCGATCACCCGGAGACCGACGAAATTGGGTGATTCGCGCAGCAACTGGCGGCGGGCGACGAAAGCTTGAAGGATGATGTCGCTGAGGCCGGGGCACTGGTTCAATACGTGGCGCAGCGCATCAGCGGAGACTTCGAACACGTTGCAGTCGCCTCGGGCGATGGCTGTAAAGACCGCGGGCGTGCCCGTCAAGTGCGAGATATCGCCGGTGAACTCGCCTTTACGGTGAATCGCGATGGTCCTCGGCACATCACCGGAATAGTCAAGGATCTCAATCTCGCCCGATTTCACAATAAAAAACTTGAAGGAGCGATCTCCGACAGCCACCAGCGTCTCGCCATCCTGACAATGTTTGGCAGCAACGGCACTGCAATTTGCGATCTGGGCGATCTGATCCGAGTCCAGGACAGGAAAGGCGATGGAATTGAGCGTGTGCTCGGCCATGGCGGACCAGTTATTCCTGTTCCCGGAAGACCTTGGCGTAGCTCTTGCCGTATGGATAAAAGCGATCCTTTTCGCCGCGCTCCCAGGCGGATTTCATCTCGGGAGTGGTGATGTCCCAATCCGGGCGGCATTTCTGCAGGACCGACCGCAGATCCTGTCGAAGTTCTTCTACCGTCGGCCGCCCGAAGAACCAGTAGCCGTTATAAATCTTGAACACGACGAGCCCAGGCTCCAGCACGATGGTATGGGGGATCATCGGATTGTTCGCCGGATCCGTGTATTCGGCGATATCGAGGCCGGTCTGGACTTTGCGTCCCGGATCGGACAGAAACGTCCAATGCGCTCCCACGCCGGTTCGATACTCGTTGGTCGTCATTAGAGTATCCGTACTGATGGTGACTAATCGGCAGTAGCCCACTTCCATTTCACGATGAAGTTGCCCCAGACCTTCTGCCTGCCGGCGATCCTTCGGACAGAAGCCTCCCCGGCTGAGTACCAGGACCAGAGGATCCGGCCCCTGCAAATCTGAGAGCTTGCGGCGTGCTCCGGTGTGATCGGTTAGTTCATAATCGGGAAATACGGCGCCAGGAACGATGTCTGCTCGCATGGAATCGGCCCCCCCTTGGTGAAACGACACGCTGGGCGGCCGCTCGGTTCATTTTAGCTCCGGCATTCTTGCGAAGTGCGCGAGTTCCCAACCGATGCGGATACGGATAGCTGGATCGCCGACCGGCTACCGTTTCAGAACGGAGGATCAACGTTTGTCGAAGCTGGGGACGCCCATGGGGTTGGCTTGCTTGAATCTCTCGCGAATTTCAGCTAACGGGGTGAAGGGGCGAGGCTCGCGGGAACCGGCATTATCGGGATTTGAAAATTCAAACCCATTTTGCCGGGAGGAGGACTTGGAGGCAGCCTTCGCTGCGGCTTCGGCAGTTAGGCGCTGGCGTTTGAGATCGCAAAGCTGCGTCATCAGCTTGTCGTAGCGGCGGTTCAGGCGGGTTTCCTGGAGATAAAGATTGTCGAAGCGCTTGCCGTAGGTGACGAAGGTGTGGGCGCGGATGAGACCGGGGCGAACTGCTTCCGGTTGATCCTCAAACATATTGGCAAAGAGCACGGTGCCGAGTGCCCAAAGGTCCTCTTCGAGCTGCGGGACGCGGTCGAGCCGCCAGCGGGTTTGGGCGAGGTCGCGGACAAGAGCTTCTTCTTCGGGCGTGGCCGGTTCGCAACTGACGAAGAAGTTGGCCATGTGGTCGCTGTAAGCTTTGGCGTCATCGCCGGGCAGAAGAACGGTTCTGCCGGTGAGGCCTGTGGACACGGCGTTGAGGGACGATTTGGCCTTTCCGGCCTCTGACTTCGGTCCGGTGGAGAGTTGCGC
>DATAXY010000082.1:0-23288 GCA_036272835.1 Bryobacteraceae bacterium | reverse complement strand
GGCGGCTGCTGGCGCGCGAAGCAGATCTTGCAGCAATGTCGTAAAACCTTGCTCGTTTTCCAGGGCAAACTCAATCTCCAGCCACGCCATGTTGAAGGGATAAATCACGCGTTCCAGGTGATCGGGGCAATTGATGCGGTCTTTTTCGGTGGTGACGATCATTTCCGCGCCGTTCAGGCGCGCTTGCTGGGCGATGCGCGAGAGTTCCATTGGCCGATAGACGTGATGGTCCGGGAAACTCCACCGGAAGACGACCTCCAGGTTGAGCGATTCCAGGGTGCTCCAGAAGCTCTGCGGATTTCCCAGCCCGCAGAATGCCGCGACGCGCGAGGCGGGCAAATTGAGAACGCGCTCGCAGCTTTGATAATCGACCCAGTGCCGGGCGACCAGCCGCGTCCGGAATACCGGGGCATCCGCGTTATAGCGCTGGAGGCCGCGCCGGATCGCTTCGAAACGCAAATCTTGTTCGGCGCGTGTGACCACAAAGAGGCTGGCCCGGGCCAATGCATCGAGCGGTTCGCGCAAACGCCCCAACGGCACCACCTCACCGCCGCCGAACGGGTCGAGACCGTCGATCACGACGATGTCGCCATCGCGATGCAAAGAGGCGTGCTGGAACCCATCGTCCAGGAGGCACACGGTAGTCTCGGGAAACTCCCGCAGGAGAAGCCGTCCCACATCGTAACGGCGGGAGCCGATGCCGATTGCGGCTTCGCCGGCGCGCAGAAAGATCTGCGCCTCGTCACCTGTATAGGCCGGAGGAATCTGCGATCCCGGCGGCAGAATCAGCATCTCGGCCGGGGATCGGCGGCGATATCCGCGGGTAAGAATGCCCGGCGCCTGACCTTGGCGGCGAAGCAGGGAACTCAGATAATTGGTAAACGGCGTCTTGCCCGACCCACCGATCGTGATGCCACCTACGCTGATGACGGGCACCGGGAGCGTACGGGCGCAACGTATGGACCGGGCGCGTTTCAGAATGCCACCCCGTCTCCATAGCCAGGCGAATGGGGCCAGCATCCAGCGCGAAATCAAGCCGCGAGACGGTGAGCGGAACGCGCCATAGTAGAGCGGCCACAATTGTTGTGCAATGCGCGACGAAACACCTTGGTTGCGAAGAACCACATTGCGGGCGCGCCGGCCTAATTCGGCGGCCTCTGACGGATCGGCCAGGAGCCGGCGAATGGTCGTAGTCAGTTCGGTGGGGGACTGAACTTCGACCAAAGCCCCTGCGTCCCGAAAGTCCTGGGCCATGGCTTCAAAATTCTGCATGTGAGGCCCGACCACCACCGCAGTGCCGGCCGCGGCGGGTTCCAGAATGTTGTGGCCGCCGCGTGGCGCAAGGGAACCGCCGACGAAAGCCACCTGAGCCAACGTGAAGGCGCCAGCCAATTCGCCCACCGTATCTAGTAATAGGATGGCGGGCAGCTCCAGGCTTTGTGGCAGGTTGGTGCGCCGGGCGTGGCGGATACCGCGCCGCTCTAACTTCCGCGCCACCACCGGAAAGCGCTGCGGCTGGCGTGGCGCGAGGATCAATAAGAGATCCGGAAATTCGGCCGCGAGGGCCTCGAAAGTGTCCAGAACCAAGTCATCTTCATCGATCGAATGACGCTCCACGCTGCCGGCTTCATTCGGTCCCACCGTGCTGGCCGCTACCCAAACGCGCTTGGCGCCAAAAGCCGGCAATTGTGACGGAGCAGGCGCGGACGACGCATCGTATTTCAAATTGCCTTCAAAACGCAGCCGCTTTTGGGGAGCCCCAAGAGCGAGGTAGCGATCGCGGTCGGAGGGCGTCTGTACATAGATCGCGTCGGGGAGACCTAGGATCGGTTCAAAAAACCACCGCATGGCACGATAATTCGGCCAAGTCCGGCTGGAAATGCGCCCATTCAAGACAACTAAGGCGGCGCCGGTTCGCGCGGTCCCGGCATAGAGATTGGGCCAGATTTCGGTTTCGAGAACGATAACCAGGGAGGGGCGCAAGACCTGCAGGACGCGACGAACGCAGCCGGCATAATCAAGCGGCGCGTAGAAAATGCCGTCGAGCAGCGTGGAAAGCCGGCGTTCGGCCGCGGTTCGTCCGGCCAGCGTTGATGTGGACAGGTAGACTGGGATACGCGGGCTTCCCTGGGAACGTAGAATTTGAAGGAGCGGAACGGCGGAAGCAACCTCACCGGCCGACACCGCGTGCAACCAGATGGCTCCCGGGTTCGTCCGACTGAAAAGCCGGGGCAGAAATCCAAGCCGCTCGCCGAAGTGGGATCGGTAGCCACGTTTCGTCAAGATCCGGGCTGCCACGTAGAGGGCAACCAACGGGAAGAAAATACACTGGCAGAGCCGGTAGAGGAGAATACTGCGCGTGATTCCAAAGACTCGGTACGTGATCCTGAGTATAACGTTCGCAATGCTTGCGGCGGGCCACTCTGAAAAGCCGTTCCACGCGGGCGCTGCCACCGATTATTCGCATCAGGAGAGCGAGCAGGTGGTCATTGGCGCGAAGCCGTATAACACCGAAGATCTGACCGTGGAAGCTTTTGGCAAGAAGGCGGATTTACTGCGGTACCAAGTGCTCCCTGTGCTCGTAGTCATCCGGAACGATCGGAAGCGGACGGTGGACTTGAGAAATCTGGAGGTCAACCTGGTGGGGGCCGACGGGCGCCACGTGCAACCTGTTCCGCCCGAGGATCTCCCCTACCTGGCGGTGCACAGTAAGCCGCCTAAGGTTCCGGGTACCGGTTTTCCTATCCCGCTTCCGAAGAAGAAGAATCCCTTAAACGAGCCGGAATTGGTGGAACGCGCTTTTGCGGCGAAAATGTTGCCGCCCGGCGATTCGGCTAGCGGCTTCTTTTATTTTGAAGCTGTGTCTCAGCCGGGCGACCGGCTTTACGTGAACGGCCTCCGCGATACTCCTTCCGGTAACGAGATCCTGTATTTCGAATTTGAAATGAAGGATAAGTAGGTCGCCGCCGGCCTTTACGAGTTTGTTTCGCATTTGCGTTAATTTAACTTAGGTACCGAATGCGAACTCAGGGTCCGGTTGCGCCCAATCAGCAGGAAGAGGACCGCCAGTTTGACGCGGCTCTTCGTCCGACGCGGCTCGCCGATTTTGCGGGGCAGCCCCACGTGCGCGATCAGTTGGCTATTGCGATTGAGGCGGCGCGGCAGCGTGGTGAAGCCATGGATCACGTGCTCCTGTGTGGGCCGCCCGGTCTGGGCAAAACGACACTGGCCGGGATCATTGCACAGGAATTGGCCACTCCTTTGGACCAGACGGCCGGGCCGGTGCTGCAGAAGAAACTCGATCTTACGGGCATTCTCAGCAATGTTCGGGCACGCCAGGTATTTTTCATCGACGAAATCCATCGCCTGTTGCCCGATATCGAGGAGATTTTATACGCGGCGCTCGAGGATTTCCGGCTCGACATACTGATTGGAACGGGACCGGGCGCCCGGACACATTCACTGGCGTTGCCTCGGTTTACGGCGGTGGGCGCGACTACCCGGCAGGGCCTGCTCAGCGCCCCTCTCCGCACCCGTTTCGGTATCATTCTGCGGCTGGACCCGTATGATGAGGCGACACTGGCAGGCATCGTAGAGCGCTCCGCCGGCCTGCTGGGCGTGCCAATCACTACCGAAGCCGCGCATGAAGTGGCCCGCCGGGGCCGCGGTACCCCGCGCATTGCCAACCGGTTGCTGCGCCGGGTACGCGATTATGCCCAAGTGCGCGCCGCCGGGTCCATTGATCAGGGCGTTGCCATGGCGGCGCTGGACCTATTAAAAGTAGACCGCTATGGTTTGGACGACGTGGACCAAAAGATTATGCGAACCATCGCCGAAAAATACGGCGGAGGCCCGGTCGGCCTATCCACCATCGCGGCATCGATCGATGAGCAGGCGGATACGATTGAAGAAGTCTACGAGCCCTACCTGATCCAGCTTGGCTTTCTTGATCGGACGCCACGCGGGCGCATCGCCACCGGACGGGCATTCGAATATTTCCAAGTCCCCCGTCGAATGCGTTTCGGCGACGCGCAGACGCCGCTTTTTTAGCTTTGAGACGCGCACTCAGGCACGTGTATCTGTCGCTTGGCTCGAATCTGGGCGATCGCAAGGCGAATTTGGAGCGCGCGTTGGCCGCCCTCGAAGCCGAATCGATCCGCGTGACAGCGCGTTCGTCTTTTTATGAGACGCAGCCGCAAGAGGTTTGGGAGCAGCCTTGGTTTTTGAATCTCGCGGTCGCTTGCGAAACTGAATATTTGCCCCTGCAATTCCTTGTCATTTCACAGCGGATTGAGCGCGAGTTGGGCCGCGTCCGGGGACCCGGTTTGAAGCCTAAGGGCCCCAGGTTGATAGACATCGATATCTTGCTGTACGGCAACGTTGTCATGCAAAACCTCAGATTGACGATTCCACACCCGCGCTTGCCCGTCCGGCGGTTTGTCCTGGAGCCGCTAGTCGAAATCGCGCCGGATTTGCGGCATCCGGGAACAGGACGTTATCTACGGGATTACCTGCGCAAGGTTCGCGGCCAACAGTTGCGGAAATTGTAGGATTCCCCGGCTGTGCTATTCTCAACTCGCCTCGGCGAACCCGACGGCTCACATTCCCATGGAAGTAAGAATCACGCGGCGGTACGGCAAGCCACTCACCCTGGTTCATTTGGGATATTTCTTTCTGGCGATTTACTTCACGTTCTTTGCCGAGACGGTCGCGTTGCTGCGGCCAGGCCAGTTGGCGGATGAGTATGCCGGCTGCCAGCGGCTTACCGAGGCCTCCTGGGTGCTGGTGGCCGCAATTGTCCTCATCTGTAATCGAAATTCGGGAAGCGCGGCGACGCGATTCGAGCTTTCTCTCATCCCGCTATTCAGTTATATGGCGCTATTTTTCGCCTTCGTCTATATCGCCGTGCCATTTATTGCCTGGAACGCCGCGACCCGGCTCAACACGGCCGAGCTCCAGCAGAGCCTATCCGTTCGTGAGGGGTCGCAGCGTCAGCTTCGCCAGTTAAAGGCCCGAATTGACGAAGCTAAGAGTATCGCCGAACTGGGAGCGATCCCGGGACTGCTCCAGATAGTGCCTCCCGATGAGCGAACCAATCTGGCCGTCGCCAAGCAAGCGGCTGAACGGGTCCTGAACCAGCGCGCGGCGAATTTGGACCAACAGAATATGGGCGAGGCTGCGGCCAGAGCGGGATTTCGGCGCATCCAGGTGGCCCGGTTGATTGCCCATTGCGCCATAACTGTCTTTTTTTGCATATGGATCTGGGGCCGCACGCGTTCGGTTCGCTACGATTTTGAGATCGAGTAGCCTGTGTAACCAGTATTACTAACAGTGAGGAACCTCCACAGCAGACTTTGATGGCCGTTCACAGCTAATATCGATTCGACGGGATCCGACTGCGATGGAATCCCTCAACCTTGGTTGGAGGTATCGAGACGAATGATCAGGATGAAGGCTTTGCTGCTACCCCTTGTTTTAGTGGGATTTACTGGTGCCCTGTCGGCCCAAACCTTTGACTTTGACTTTACGGCCACCGGTACTGGGCCTGGAACCGGACCGTACACCGCCAGCGGCACTTTGATGGCCACCCCGTATGCAAATCTGCCGCCGACAGGTGAAGAATACTTAGCCAACACTATCTCCGCGTCCTTCATGTCGCCCAGCAACCCGTCCGGGGCGTCCGTAACACTTGTCGCGCCCAATGACCCCGTGGGGACCGGTCTGCCCAACAATAACTTGCTGTTTGCAGCGAGTGGAAGCACGTTCACTCCCACGAATAACGGCCTTGGCTTCACCGATGGCAGCTATAACTACCTTTTGAATAATGTGAACGGCACGGATTACCTGTCGCAGTACGGCATCGGTTCGAGTACTCCGAATTTCACCGATACCGTTACTTTCACGGCGGTCAGAGCGCCCTGGGAACCGTCGGACGCAGTCATGCTCGCAGGAGCTCTTCTGTTCGGACTCCAACAGTTCCGTAAGCGTCGCAAGTTGGCAGCCTAATCGCGGAAACTTCACACTGCTGACGGCAGTTCGAAATAGCGGTAACATAGCGCTGGAGAGCAATTTACCTCCCGATGCGTGTCAAAGTGGATGCGCTCGGGAGGTTTCACATTCATGGCCTTGAACATTGCCGGTTTCAGGAGCGGACAACCGCCGTCACTTCCCGTGTTGGGATACATTCTTTTTGGCCTGTACCTGGCATTCTTCATTGAGGCCGCGATGTTTTTAAGGCCTTTTCAGGTGACGAACGAGTATTCGGCCTGCCAGAGGATCACCGAGACAGGGTGGTGCCTGCTGCTGGGACTGGTCCTGATCTTCCGTCGCGAAGTTGGAGGAGACATTAGTCTTTTTGAAATCCGAATCCTACCGTTGCTCTCCAATCTGGCGCTTCTCTTCGCAGTTGTATATGTGGTTGTGCCGACCATCGCCTGGACGGCTGCGGGACGAATCAACGACGCCGACATCGCGCAGAGCATCAACGCGCGCGAGAATGCCCAGCGGCAAACGCGAGCAATTGACTCACGAGTTGCGTCGGCAACGGGTTTGGGCGAGCTGAACCAGACTCCCGGCCTTATGTCGTTGTTGCCCGCCGGTACGAACCGCAACGATTTGGCGGCTGTAAAAAGTGCCCTGACTGCGGCCGCGTCGACGCGTGAATCGCAGATCGTCAATCAAAACCTGGCCGAGTTGAAAAGCCGCCAATTCATCCGCACCACGCAGACAAACCGGCTGATTGCCCAGTGCGGCTTAATCTTAATCGGTTGTCTATGGATTTGGTGGAGGACGAAATCCCTGAAGTTCGATGTAGACCTCGAACTGGCGTGAAATCACTCCCAAGCGATTTCGAATGAGTGAGAGCGCGGAAGTAACGTTTTTAAGCCGAACCGGAACCGTTGCACAGTCTCTTTTCGACTTTGCGAACCCGCCGGTAGTGGCTGAGTCTCTCTTTCTCATCCTGGCCGCCGCCACCATTGCCGTGGTGCAGAACGTATCGGGCGAAGGGGACGGCCGGGCCGACGCATTGCTCAGCGCCATTTTGGTTTTCCGTTGCCTGAACGGCGTGGCGCCGATCGGAGGCCGGGGGGATCTGCCGTGGCGAGGTGCGGCCGCCGCCCTGGGAGTGTTGGCCTGCTCGGGGTTGATCGCCATCACGGCCGGTTTATGGCATGTCGGGTTGGCTGGCTACTTCAATTTGCGCTCGGAAGAAAGGATTTTCCCGATTGCCGCCATTCTGTTCTGGTGGGCCATCAGCCCCACACGTGCTCCTGTACCGGCATTGGCTCGGAATCTTCTTTTGGCTGGCATTACCGTTTCCTTGTGGACCGACATCTGGGAACTGATCGCATCAGTCGCCGGGCCCTGGATCTTGGAGTCAACCATCGTCGGCTCCATTACCGCGCTCTATTGGCTGGGTTACGACGTCGTTCGCCAAGGCACGATTTTGCACCTCGGGCGAGGCGCGATCGACATTTTACTCGGCTGTACCGGATTGCCCATTCTTCGCCTCTTATTGAAGTTGATTGTGGCAGAGTCGGCGATCCTGGGGCTGAAGGCGCGAAATTGGTACATTAAGGCCGCTCTGATCGCGATCGCGATTTCTGTTTTTATCGGACCATTTCGCGTAGCCATTCTTACGGTTGCTTCCAGTCACGGCAACCAATCGTTCCTGTTTTGGCATGGCGTGCCCGGAATTGGCATGTTTTCCGCTCTCGCAATGGTGTTGTTTTTAGTTATTGTGGGGCGGCTGCGGCAGGACCAGCCAATCGACCGCCGCTAGTGTCCGGCCCGTATTCACCAGTAAATCAGTGACCCAGTACTTTAACCAGTGGAGAATTGTTGACAGACGCTTCGGATGCGTATTATTCTACTAACGTTAGGTGTAAGTACCTGGCCAATTGACGATTGACGGTTAATATGAAGAAGCTCAAGTTGAAACTGTTGTTCTCGGCTTTCACGCTGCTTGCCTGTGCTGGCGTGTTGTCCGCGCAAGACCTCTTTACCTGGAGCTACGTCGCCCTAAACGGAGATTCCGCAAGCGGAACTCTCGTCGCCACGGCAGGATCCAATCCCTTCGAGTGGGATGTCGATTCTATCTCGGGGACTTGGACGAGCCCCACCACGGCGATCACCGGCTTGACGAGCGGCTATGGCAACAACAATCTATTCTATTACGGCTTTAGCGGTACTTCGTCGAGCCTGGGAAATGGAATAGGCTTCACGACTGCTAATTCGAATGTTGTCGTATTTAATAACGGGAACGAATTGATTTATGCCGACGGGGCGCAGATCTCTAGTTCCGGATACAACACAACCGCTATTTCCCCGAATGGATATCAGTTTGCTGAGATCGGACCAGCCACAACTGCCCCCTGGGAGCCTTCCGACGCGGTATTCCTTTCGGGCGCGCTTGCTTTCGGGTTCATGCAATACAGGCGATTGCGCCGCCGGAACATGCTTGCCTGAGTAACGAACCGTCAGGCATCTTGACGTAACGTCAACAACAACAATAATTTAAAAGCGCCGCCCAGATCCGGGCGGCGCTTTTCTTTTCGCCCCCAAATATCAAGCGCTTCAATTAATCCGAACTAATAGGAAATTCCTGGAACTTACACGAGCATTTCTTGCAATCCTCCTTTTAGGATGATACTCTGGCACTACCGTGAAAAGCTTATTACTCCTTATCACTTTCGGTTTGGCGACTACGGTGGCAATCGAAGCCTCGCCAACCTATTTTTTCTCAATTTCAGGTCCCGGCGGATTTACCGCTTCGGGAGATTTGAGTACAACCGGGGTCAGTTCGCCGTATACGATTAGCTCAATAACCGGCTCATTGGGAGATTACACGGCGAATCAAGGACCCTTAAATGGGACTACAATTTCGGGCGGCACGATTACTGGCGTAAGCACTTTCGAAGCGGCCACGAACACGGTGCCACTTGGCAACACGGGGTTCAGCTTTACGGACGCAAACGGCGATAGCTACAACATTCACCTACTTTTCGCCGGCACTTATATCTTGTCCGATCAAATCGGCAACCTCAGCGAGACCAGCAGCGCCATTCTTCTGACACTGACCTCAGTGCCCGAAGCGACAACAATGGCCTTGTCCGGCCTTGGTCTATTGGCTGCCGCTGCCATGATCCGGCGTAAACGGGCAGCAGCGCAGAAGTCCTAATAGACGACGGAAGCAAACATAATTGGGGCGCGCCTCGAGGTTTGGAGCCTCGGCGTGCCCTTACTGTTTCCCACGGGCCCGCCTCTTTATCCTTCATTGACCGGGTCCGGCTGCTCCTTCGGATCTAACTTCTCCACCAGAACGCTCGCTATCCGGTTTCGGCTCATGTCGGTTACGGTGTAGCGCCGGTGGTCATACTCGACTGAGTCCTTCACTTTGGGAATCCGGCCTAATTGGAACAGCAGAAAGCCCGCGAGCGTCTGAAACCCTGCTTCGCTGGGCAGGACGATGTTGTAACGCGTCTCCAGGTCTCTGATGGTGGTCGAGCCCTCCAACTGAAGGACCTTCTCTTCGTAGGAGACGGCTGGTGGGATGACATCGTGCTCGTCGCCCATATCGCCAAAGATTTGTTCGAGGACATCTTCGAGAGTGACCAGGCCGACGATGGTGCCAAACTCGTCCACCACCAACGCCATGTGCGTGTGGTCCTTGCGGAACTCATCGATCAGTTGATTCAGCGGCTTTGTTTCGGGGACGACCGGCGCCTTGCGCAGGAAGCGGCGCAACCGGAAGGGGCGGGCGGCGCGGCGTTGGCTCTCGTGCGCAAAGCGCCGTTCCTCCCAGATGCGCATCAGATCCTTATAATGCACAATGCCGACGATCTGTTCGGGGCGATCTTCATACACGGGGACACGCGAGTATTTGTTGGCGCCCATGACGGCGAGGACATCTTCCAGTTCCGAATCGACGGGCAGCGAAACGATATTATGCCGGGGCGTCATAATCTCACGAACCGAGTAATCGGATAATTCGATGAGGCGTTGGATGGCATCCTGTTCGAATTGGTCCAACTGGCTGCGGCTGGACCGGACGATGTATTTCAGCTCCTCGAGGGAGTGACCGCTGCGTTCGGTGCCGGCCTTCAGACCGAAGGTGCGCAGGATCAGGTTGGAGGAGCGCTCCAGCACGAACACGAAGCCGCTGGAGATCCGGTCGAAGAATAGCAACGGCGGCGCTGTGAGTACGGCGATCCGGTCGGATTTTTCAATCGCGACGTTCTTCGGCACAACCTCCCCGATGATCACATGCGTGTAGCTGATCACGAGAAACGCGAGCGTGAAGGCGATGCCATGCAGCACGACAGCGGGCATGCGCTGCGCCAACGGCGCGAAGGTCTGCGAGAGCAGTTGGAATACGGTTTCTTCACCCGCCCAGCCCAGACCGAGGCTGGCCAGCGTTACACCCAATTGAGTGACGGAGAGGAGCCGGCCCGGGTTGGACAACAAACTGAGGGCGGCGCGAGCGCCCGCATGACCCTGTCCGGCTAGTTCCCGCAATCGCGACTGGCGTACCGAGATAAGTGACGCCTCGGCGGCCGCAAAGAAGGCGTTGGTGGCGAGGATGAGAACGAGTATTGCGAGGCGTAGGGCCATGGCCAAATAGTCGGGATCAGGTCGATGCAGATCCCACGGAGTAAAATCGGTCAGTGTTCTCCCGCCTTATCCGCATCGCCAACGTGAGCATAGCTGCTATCGCCGTACTCATCTTGTTTGCGGCATATTGGTATGCGGTTCGGCCACTGCCCAAAATCAACGGCCAAATAAGAGCTCCGATTTCGGGTCCCGCCAGAATCGAACGGGATGCCCGGGGAATTCCGCACATTGAGGCATCGTCCTGGCAAGATGCTCTCTTTCTTCAAGGGTACGCGACCGCTCAGGACCGATTGTGGCAAATGGATGGACTGCGGCGCTATGGCGAAGGGGAACTGGCCGAAATTGCCGGTCCGGCCGCCCTCCCTTCCGATGAGGTATCACGGCGCATGAGACTGCGCGCCACCGCGGAAGCCGATGTCCGGAAGCTTCGCCCGGAAGATCGCGATGTCTTCGTCGCCTATGCCCGTGGCGTCAACTTCTTTATCGATACTCACCGTGGCGACTATCAAATCGAGTTCTCGCTGCCCGGTCACGCCTATGATCCGCGTCCCTGGTCCATCGTGGACACGGCAGTCGTCGGTTTGGTGATGTGGCGGCAGCTTACGGACGAAGCGCGATTCGAGTTAGAAAAAAGCATTCTGCTCGCGAACGCCAACCAAGCCAAGGCCATGATTTTGTTTCCGCCGCTCGAAGGCCAAATGGAAAGCCCCGGCTCCAATGCCTGGGTGGTTTCGGGTGCGCACACCGCGGATGGCCGTCCGATGCTGGCGAACGATATGCACTTGAAATACGGTATTCCTCCCACCTGGCACTTGGTTCAGTTGAAAGCGCCGGGACTCGACGTGTCCGGGACCGCGCTGCCGGGAGTGCCGGGTGTCATCACGGGCCATAACGACCAGATCGCATGGGGCGTCACGAACCTCGAATACGATACTCAGGACATCTATAAGGAAGAGTTCGACGCGCGCAACGGACATTACATTTATCAGGGAAAATTGCAACAGGCGCAGCTCGATCGCCAGACGATTCAAGTGAAGGGTGCGAAGCCCGTCGAAGTGGACACCTGGATTACTCGTCACGGGCCCGTGTTGCTCGAAGAGGGCGGCAAGAGCTACAGCCTGCGTTGGACCGCGTATGACGGTTTCGGCTTCCCGTTTTTCGATATCGACCGCGCGACGAATTGGGACCAGTTTCGTAAAGCGGTAAGCGTGTTCTGGGGGCCGGCACAGAATTTCCTCTATGCGGACCGCGCCGGAAATATTGGCTACCAGGCAATGGGGCGCCTGCCCATCCGGCGGGACTTCGATGGGGGACTGCCGCTCGATGGCTCTTCCGGAAAATTCGAATGGGACGGCTATATCCCGATAGACCAATTGCCGTCGGTTTATAACCCACCAGGAGGCATACTGGCCAGCGCCAATCAAAATCCGTTCCCACCTGGATATCCGTACCGGATCAGCGGCCGTTTTGACGACCGTTATCGCGTGGACCAAATCAAAGCGATGCTGCGGGCAGGGAATAAGTTGGATGCTCCCAAAATGCTGGCCATTCAGAAGGACGTTTATTCTGCATTCGATAGCTTTCTAGCCAGCCAAATTGTTGCGGCGTTCGATCGCAAGGGCAGCCGTAACGACTTGATTCGAGAAGCGGTGGCGCTCCTGCGCAAGTGGAACGGCCAAATGGACAAGGACCATCCGGAGCCGCTCGTGACTGAGTTGATGCTGCGCCAGGCCGGCCAAGATCTTATGCAGTGCGCCGGAATCTCCATCACTGCTATCCAGGCCTATGCCGACGTGCACCCGAAGCCGCAGTTGATAGAGACTCTGCTGCGCAATCGCCCTTCCGGCTGGGTAAAGAACGACGACTGGGATAGCTGGCTGCTGCAGAATCTGGCGCTCGCACTGGAGAACGGGCGGAACCGGCAAGGCAGCCCTGTTTCCCGTTGGCGCTGGGGTCAAGCGCTGCAATGGACGCTGCGGCATCCGTTCGGCAGCCAATTGCCGTTGGTTAGCAGCTTCTTCGACATCGACCCGGTCCCAATGAGCGGCTCGGGCACAACGGTCAAGCAGACCACTCTGCTACTCGGCCCGTCGGGGCGCACCGTCGTCGATCTGGGTGATCTGGATAAGTCGGTAGAGAATATCACCACGGGCGAATCCGGTCACGTAGCTTCCTCCCACTATAAGGATGAGTGGCCGGAATACTATGCCGGGACAAGCTTCCCGATGGAATTCAATCACGTCGAGGTCAAAGATACGTTGAATGTAAAGCCGGAGTAAATCACATTGGCAGGGCGTTCTGGCCGAATTCCACCATTCCTCTTCGGGCCGATCCCTTCGATACGGACAACGCATTAAACACCGTCAACGTGGGCAACTTCGCCTCAAACGCGTCCATCTCTAGTGCCGGAGGCAGTTATGAAACACATTCAGAAATTCGCTGCAATCAACGTTATAGTGGCGCTGCTTGGCACGGGTATTCCAGTTCTCGCGGCGCAAAACGGCTACAGCGATCGTGCCGTAGCGCAGCATGAGTCCGCCGATCATCGTGACAGCAGAGATCACCAGAATCGCAACTTCAGAAACGATGACAGGCGGGATCAGGATCGCGATCGCGGCTATGTAGATAATCGCGGCTACGGCTACGCTTATGCGCCGGCGCCCGTATATGTCGAGCCCGCGCCCGTATATGTCGATCGTCCTCATGACGGCCGGACCGCCGCCATCATCGGTGGTAGCGCCGCCGCGGGAGCTCTGATAGGAGCCGCAGCCGGTCACGGCCAAGGAGCGGTGATTGGAGCCGTTATTGGAGGAATTGCCGGCGCCGCAGCCAGTGCAGCCGCTAACCATCATGATCGGTACTAAGACAGATTGTGGAAGCGAACTAGGGAACCACGTCCGTTCCCTATTCCATCTACTGCAAGTGGCGCGCGAAGAGCTAACCGCGCTTGCTACCATCTCAACGTCTTGTCCCGCCGCCGATTCTTTGTATCCGAAATTCGCCGCAATACCGCTGAACTCACCGGAGACGAAGCGGAACACCTTGTTCGTGTACTGCGCGCCGAGCCGGGACAGGTTTATGAACTTTCCGATAATCGCAATCTCTATCTGGCGCAGATAGAGACTGCTCGAAAATCGCTGGTCTCCTTTCGCGTGCTGGAGGAGCTTCCATCTCCGCCGCCTTCACCTTGGATTTGTCTAATGCCCGCATTATTCAAATTCGACCGCTTCGAGTGGCTGGTGGAAAAGGCCGTAGAACTAGGCGTCTCCGTGATTCATCCGTTTGAAGCAGTGCGCACAGAACGCGGTCTGGCCGAAGCATCCCGCAAGCGCCGAGCTCGTTGGGAAAAGATCGCGAGAGAAGCAAGCCAGCAAGCGCGGCGCGCTTTCTTGCCCAGTATCGAAGAGACATCGCTGTTCAGTGAAGCACTGGCGATGGAAGCCGATGTCAAGCTATTACTGGACGAAAATGCGACCACGCCGATTCTCTCCGCACTTCCTTCTGTGCGCTCCGTTTCCGGCCGTATCGCGCTGTTGCTTGGTCCGGAAGGCGGTTGGACTGACGAGGAGCGCGAACGAGCTCTGAATTCCGGCTGGATGGCATGCTCGCTCGGGCCCACCGTTTTACGTGCTGAGACAGCAGCAACCGCGGCCCTAGCTATTGTGCAAGCGGCTTGGCAACAATAGAGCGCTATTTCGCTAAGGCGGGCGATCAAAAGGCCGCTCTTTCGGCTAAAACCGTTTTCCGGACACTGTGCTCTTTGCGCTTTTGATAAACTTCTTCAAAACGTTGCTGTCGGAAGAAGCATCTTTCCGAAAAAGGTCGATCGGAATTCTTTGAAACGGTCTGAACCTCGTGAAGTTTAAAATTTAGGTCCTCCTGAGAGGCTTTCATTTCTATGTAGAAAGGTTGGTCTATGCGTCCCGCTCGAATCACAATTCCTCTGCTTAGCTTTTCACTGGCGTTACTCGCTCAATCAACATACAACCAGGAAATCGTCGGCACCGTCCAGGATTCAACCGGTGCGGTTGTTCCCAATGCAACTGTCTCGGTAGTCGACGAAAACACAAAACTGACCCGCACTGCCACATCGAACGACAGCGGGAACTATGTCGTTTCCGATCTTCCCATTGGCTTTTACGACGTTACCGCAACCGCTCCCGGATTTAAGAAATTTGCAATTAGTCACGTCGAAGTGACAGTCGATGCAAAGATCCCAGTGAATATTAAACTGGAGGTCGGAAGCGTTAACGAATCGATTAATGTCCAGGCCGACGCGGCTCGCGTAAACACAAGTAGCGGTGAGGTCAGCAGCCTGATCACCGGAACACAGGCGTCTCAAATTCAGTTGAACGGCCGTAATTTCCCCGAATTGCTCGAACTTTTACCTGGGGTTTCCACAACCTACAGCAGTTCCTTTAGTCTGTTCGGCGGCTACGGCGTAAATAATAGCGGCCAGAGTATTAACGGGAGCCACACGGACGTCTACTCCTGGAACCTGGATGGAGCCGACAATAAAGACAACGGTGGCGGTGGCAACAACTTCATCAATATCAATCCCGATGCCATAGCCGAGTTTCGGGTGCTCTCCGCCAACTACGATGCCGAATACGGCCAAAATTCCGGCGCGGTCGTCAACATCGCCGTCAAGAGCGGGACTCAAAATTTTCACGGGCTCGCGTACGAATACTTCCGGAATGACGATATCCAGGCGCGTGCTTTCAACGCGCTTACGATTCCGGAATTACGCTATAACAATTTCGGATGGAACCTGGGAGGGCCGATCTTTATTCCTGGCCATTTCAACAAGGACCGTAGCAAGCTCTTCTTCTTTGTCGCGGAGGATTTCAAGCGGCTGCGCCAGGGGGCTACAAATACCTGGACCGTGCCAACACTGGCCCAGCGAAGCGGGGACTTCTCTTCGCTATCGAAATATCCCAACAATCCCACTACCGGTCAGCCCTTCGCCGGGGGCATCATTCCATCCACGGACTTCAGTCCAAATTCGGTGCGCCTTCTCGATAACTATCCCGCCCCGAACTTCACCGGTTCGGGCGGCAACTTCGTTTTCAACGATGTCGCTCCACTCAATACCAATGAATACCTATACAAAGTGGATTACAACATTAGTAACAGGAACCAGCTTTCGGTGCATTACTTCCGGGATTACTACACCTCGACGCAGGATCAAACTCAGTTGATTGAGTATAATCGCAATATCCCCGGGACTAACTCGAGTGTTCAGTGGACTTTTGTTCCGAATCCGACGACTGTTAATGTTGCGCAATTTACGTTTACCGGAAACGTCATCATTGAGAACACCGGCATCGTCCCGAATCCATTGTTCATCTCGAATTACACGCGGAGCGGCCAAGGCGTCACTTATCCGACTCTATTTAACGCCTCGAACGCCATTCCCACAATCGCCATTTCGGGTTATACGACCTTAACGGCCACTCCGCTAAATTTCAACAATTTCAATCGAATCTTCGATTGGAAGGATGACTTTTCAAAGGTCATCGGCAATCACGAGATAAAGGCCGGCGTGCTGATCATGCGAAGCCGGAAGAACCAGAACAATATTCCCGCCATCAATGGCTCGTTCACATTCAATACTTCCGCGGCGGACACCACGGGCAACCCAGTCGCTGACGCGCTGCTCGGCAATTTCTACACCTACTCCGAGGCCAGCGCAATCATCCAGGGATGGTACCGTTTCACGCAGATCGAACCTTATGTGCAGGACAACTGGAAGATCAGCAAGCGCTTCACCCTAAATGCCGGGCTGCGGTGGGCCTATATGCAACCGCAGGACAGCGCATTGGGGAATACGACGGCTTTCCTCCCGCAGTACTATAATCCGGCGCAGGCCGTTACCGTCGAGACGACCAGCCCCGGCGCCATAGTGCCCGGCACCGGAAACATATATAACGGGTTGGTCGAGCAAGGCAATGCCTTCCCGGCGTCCTTCGCCTCACGTTACCCAAGCATTGCCGCAAATCCCTTGACACAGCAGTTGTTTCATGGGCTTCCCCAGGGCACCGCTTATACGGATTGGGCGACATGGCAGCCGAGGCTTGGGTTTGCCTTGGATCTGACCGGTCGTCAAGATACGGTTCTGCGAGGCGGCTATGGCGTCTTCTATGAACGTGTCGAGGGTAACTTTATTTTCAGCGCGGTCGACGATCCGCCGTTCGTACAACAATCCTTGATCTACAACGGCAATGTGGAAAATCCCGCTGGCGGCAGCAATCAGACCCTTCCCAGCACCATAAATAATTCCCACTATCTCGACATGAAGGTTCCACGCACCATGAATTGGAGCCTGGGCCTGGAACGTAAGATCGGCGCTAATTCCTTGGCGTCGCTTTCCTATGTCGGATCGAGCGCAGCCAATATGTCTTACCAGGAGGACATCAACCAACTGCTTCCCGGAACGGTGCAGGCGAATCCCGGGGTTAATACCAATGCCCTGCGACCTTATCAGGGTTACGCCGATATCTATGAGTACAATACCGGCGCTAATTTCATCTATAACTCTTTGCAGTTCCAATTCCGAAAGCAGTTTACGCAAGGTGGATTGGCCAACGTCGCATATACTTGGTCCTCCGCGCGAACCGACGCCAACACCTACAGCTACAATCCGCAGAATTCCTATAACTTGCGTGGAGACTGGGGTCCCTCTAATTACAACCGAAGAAACATTTTGGTTGTTAGTTACGTGTATCCTCTGCCGTTCTGGCTCCACGGGCAGAATTTCTACCAGAAAGCCCTCGGCGGATGGCAAGTCTCGGGCGTCACGACGATCCAGTCCGGCTTACCCTTCAACGTAGTACTGCAAAACGACCCGGCCGGCATCGGAACAACCGGTTACGAGCGGCCGAATATCATAGGTTCGGTTTATCAGAGCACAAACAAGTTACAGTATCTCAATCCAGCGGCATTCGGATCTCCGGCCGCGGGTACATTCGGAAATATGGGGGCTTATGCACTTACTTATCCCTGGTTCATCAATTGGGATGCGTCTCTCCAGAAGGCCTTTCCCATCACCGAACGGGTAACGGCGAATTTCCGCGCCGAGTTATATGATTTTCCTAACCACCTCTCATACACGACAGTCTCGACCACGGTCGGATCGTCCAACTTCGGGCAAGTCACGGCGGCAACGGATCCGCGGACTCTGCAGCTTGCGCTCCGGCTCAGTTTCTAGTTACTGGATAGTACGCTAAATATGTGAATCGGCCCGAAATGTTGGCTAGGCTCGGAGCGCACTCCGAGCCTTGGGACATCCTCATCATTGGCGGTGGAGCGACCGGGGTAGGCGTCGCTCTGGATGGCGCCTCCCGCGGCTATGATGTGCTTCTTTTAGAGCTGAGCGATTTCGGCAAGGGCACATCTAGCCGCAGCACAAAGCTGGTCCATGGCGGTGTGCGTTATCTGGAGCAGGGCAACATTTCGCTGGTGATGGAAGCGCTGAAGGAACGAGGTCTGCTGCGGCAAAATGCCCCACACCTGGTAACCGACCTAGGCTTCGTGGTCCCGAATTACGATTGGTGGGAGGCGCCTTTCTATGGTCTCGGCCTCAAGGTTTATAACTTACTTTCCGGTAAATACGGCTTCGGTTCCTCCCGCATACTTTCTCGCGAAGAAACGCTGCAATATCTGCCCACCATCAAGACCGAAGGCTTACGTGGCGGAGTTATCTACTTCGACGGCCAATTTGACGATACTCGCCTCTTGATCGATTTGGCCCAGACGGCCGTCGATCAGGGCGCTACGCTACTAAACTACGTGCCAGTACTCGCCCTGACTAAGGACGAGGAAGGGTTTCTTTCCGGTGCCACGGCGCGCGATCTTGAAAGCGGCCAGGAATTCACCGTCGCAGCCAAAGTCGTCGTCAATGCCACCGGCGCATTTGCCGACAGCGTTCGGCGTTTAGCGGACCCGTCCGCGGGAAACATCATCGCACCCAGCCAAGGTATCCATCTGGTCTTCGACCGCTCATTTCTACCCGGCAACAGCGCCATCATGGTTCCCCACACCAGCGACGGCCGAGTCATGTTTGCCATACCTTGGCACGAACACACGTTGGTAGGCACAACCGACACGCCCATCGACGCGCCGGTCCTGGAACCGATCGCCTTCGAATCGGAAATCGAGTTTATTTTGACGACCGCCGCGCGCTATTTGGCAAAGGCCCCGATGCGATCCGACGTTCTCAGCGTCTTCGCCGGGATTCGACCCTTAGTGAAGGCGGGCAGTGGATCGAACACCGCGGCGCTCTCGCGGGATCATTCGATTCAGATCGATAAGACGGGATTGCTGACCATAGCGGGAGGAAAATGGACCACTTACCGCCGTATGGCCGAGGATTGCGTGAATCAGGCCGCCATGCTCGCGCGATTGCCCGAGGTGCCCTGTGTCACGCAACAACTCAACATCCACGGCTATCATCGGCAGGCTGCTCGCTTTGGCGATCTTTCCGTCTACGGCTCTGACGCGCTCGCAGTGGAAGAACTCATGCGATCTGACGAGCGCTTGCGCAGCCCACTCCATCCCGCCTTGCCCTACACCGGAGCGGAGGTTGTGTGGGCGGCCCGTCGTGAAATGGCCCGGACCGTGGAAGATGTCCTGGCGCGGCGTACTCGGGCTCTATTTCTCAATGCGGCGGCTGCCTTGGCATCCGCTCCCCGAGTGGCTGAATTGCTCGCTCGGGAACTCGGCCGCGACAGTGTCTGGGAAGCGCGCCAATTAGAAGAATTCTCGGCCGTCGCAGAAGGGTTTCGGCTGCATTAGACGTTGTCCCGCAACCAGGCAAGGTACTTGTCCAGCCCTTCCTGGATCGGCAGACAAATGATCTCCGGCGTGTCATACGAATGGAGCGAAACGATACGCTGCCGCACCTCCGGAAACCGCGTCAACGTGGTCTTTATAAGCAGTAGAACTTCCGTTGCCCGCTCAATCTTGCCTTGCCACCGATAAACGCTCTCCACTCCTGGCAAGATATTGACGCATGCAGCCAGATGCTCTCCTATAAGCGCGTTAGCGATGTTGCGCGCCTGTTCAGCGCCTGCACAAGCTGTCAAAACACAAACAAACTCGGTGCTATTCGATGATTCCACTGGACCTTTCGCGCCAACCAGTTTATAAAAGAATGTAAGGGACCGTTCAAAACCTTGCTGCTTCGGATTCTACGCCCTATTGCTGCCCTTGCCGTATTGGTCGCGCTTGCGGCGTACGCCACCATCATGCTTCGCGGGCCCCAAGGCATTCAAGCCTTGCAGGCCAAGCGCGCCCAGATAAGGGCCCTTGAAGAAGAGAATGCTAATCTCGCCCGAACCATAGAAGAGAAAAAGCAACGCATTGAAAAGCTCCTGCACGATCCCGATACCCAAGAGTTGGAGATTCGTAAGCGGACGAAGATGCAGCGGCAAGGTGATACGCAGTTTGTGTTGCCGGACGCTCATAACCCCGGCTAAGAGGCCCCTTTTAGCCGTGTAAGATCTTGCGGACGCAGTGCGCGACCTCGGCGATTGTCTCCTCGTCCGATAACAAGAGGCGGTGCGGAAACCAGAAGGCGTCCTCTACGCAAGCCTCCGCTACAGGACAAGGTAGAATGCGGCAATTACCCGCCTGATACAGAGGATTTCCATAGAGAGGATGCGGGTAAAAGGGCGTGCACGGAACGCCCGCGCCACTGAGCGCCCGGCAGAAATCGGATCGCGTCATCCTCGCGTCACGCAGCCGCCCCAATAGCAAGTAATTGGAGTTCTGAGTCAATTCCGGCAGCTCCTCTTGCCATACAATCTCCGGCACATCCATCAACAGACTCTTTAACAGGCGGACGCTCGCGGCGCGTTGCTCGATCTGCATGGGAAGACTCTCCAGTTGCGCCAGCAGGACGGCAGCCTGAAACCCGGTCAGACGAAAATTCGTGCCTAACCGGTGGTGTTCATAAAAACTGCGTCCGCCGATTCGTCCTTGATTCGCGATTGAGCGGGCTTCTTCGGCAAACACATCGTCGGAAGTAATCAGCAGTCCGCCCTCCCCGGAAGACAGCACCTTGCCGTTCTGAAAACTGAATGAACCGGCGATACCAAAGCTGCCCGCACGCTTTCCCTTCCACTCGGAGCCCTGCGCATGCGCCGCATCTTCCAGCAGGAATAATTCCCGCTCCAGGCAAATCGCCTGCAATTCATCAACACGGCACAGCGAACCGCCAAAGTGCACCGCAACGATGCCTTTGGTCCTGGGCGAAAGCGCCTCGCGTGTTTGCATTGGGTCCATATTGAAAGACCACTCCTCGATATCGACGAAAACCGGAGTCGCTCCCACGCGAGACACGGCGGTTGCGGTCGAAATAAACGAGATAGACGGAACGATGATTTCATCGCCCGGCCCAACGTCCAACACCTCAAGCGCGAGTTCTAACGATACGGTCCCATTGAACGTGCTGATGCCGTGCCGGCCTTGCTGGTAATTGGTAAAGCGCTGCTCAAATTCGGCAACGAAGGGATGGAAGCCGCCCCACTGCGGGCTCGCCAGCACGATTTTCAGGAGCTCCGCCTCGCGCTCCGTCGCTTGCGGCCAATTCGGTATGCGCATGAATCACAGCTTCGGGAGATAGCTGTCAATCCCGGCTACTTCGTCGGGCGTGAGCCGAAAGTCAAGCGCGCCGAGAGTTCCGTTCACCTGCTCCGGATTCCGCAGCCCAACGATAGCGCCCGTCACCGCCGGATTCGCTAGCGTCCAGGCGATCGCTGTTTCGCCGGGCGAGCGGCCGTGACGATTGCCAATCTCTCGTAGTCTTTCGACGAACTCCAGGTTCCGGCTCAATCGCGGTTCCTGAAAATCCGGATTGCGCCGCCGCCAGTCGTCTTCCGGAAAATTCAATGCGCGCTCCCGCGTCATGCGCCCAGCCAACAATCCCGCCTTCATCGGGGAGTACACAATGACCCCGATAGTCCGCGTCCGGGCAAACGGTAGAATTTCCTTCTCCGCGTCGCGTGCCAGCAGCGAGTACGGCGGCTGCAGGGATGTGATCGGCGCAATCTTCATCGCGCGTTCCATCTGCGCAGCATTGAAATTAGAAACTCCAATCCAACGAACTTTTCCTTGCTCCTTCAGCCGCGCCATTTCGGTCCAACCCTCCTCGATATCTTCTTCGGGTTGCGGCCAGTGAACCTGGTAGAGATCGATCGCATCGACCTTCAGCCGCCGGAGGCTGTTTTCACAGTCCTCGCGGATTGAGTCGGCCTTCAGGGACGGGAAGATCTTGCCCGTCGAGTCCCACCGCCGTTCCGACTTGGTGAAGATATAGGGCTTATTGGGAACGCCGTCGATTGCCTTCCCCACAATTTCCTCCGAGTGACCGAGACCATAGACCGCCGCTGTATCGATCCAATTGACGCCACGATCCAGCGCGGCGCGGATGGCGGCGATGGAATCGTTATCGTCCTGCTGACCCCATCCGAACTGCCACCCGCCCCCTCCCATTGCCCAAGCGCCCACCCCAACCGGGGTAATTCGCAGATCGCTCTGCCCTAAAGTTCGCAATTCAGCCATGAACTCATTGTTAGCAGACCGGCTGAAGATCAAAGAAAATGATCCACTACAAGCCGACTCGATCCCGCACGATATCCCGAAACAATGTTGACACCATGATAGGCCGGTTGGCGGATAGCTTTACGTTCAAACTGATCGGCACATGGCCACCTAATCATCGATCTACCGGCCTCATCTTGTGGGACTTCGGGCGTGATTTACTGATGGGAAGTCGTTGAAGAACAGGTGCCTGCGATAGCAGAGCCAGGTGAAATAGAAAAGCCAGACGGCAATTTTGTTGAAGCATCAGGATCTACGGCATTCATATAGACGGACTCCAATTGCTTGACATAATCCTCATGAAAGCCGTTTGAAGCTCTGTGGTATTCGAGTTTGACTAGAATCTCACTGTCCATTGCCATCCAAATAGTACCGGTGCTTCCAGGCGGCATATGAATGGGGTAACCTGTCGCTTGCAATCCAGCTATAGTGATTGCTCCGAGCGGCGGATCTGGCGGAATGTACATATGTTGCCGAGCATCACGCTTTGTAAGGCTAGCTTGTTTTGTCTCATAATTTAGGGAAGCAGCCTGACCACATGACATCCATATTTCACCTGTGACGGGGCCATCATTGATCATTTCGAATTTGGCAAATGACCCGTCACTTGACCGGATTTCTTTGATGATTTTTACAGTTTTGGTTTGCTTACCGTTGCTGTAATTGAGGGTATCGGTTTCCTTGTATTGGGCCGAATATGGAACCCATGAGGCACTTGCTCCAAACATAGGAATCGATAGAGTAAAGGCAACGAAGCAATACAGTACCTTGGTTTTAGTCACAATTTGCCTCCCTTATGCATTGTTACAACCACATGCCCCAACAACCTTGCGAAACTCCATTGTTACAAGGGACCAGATGCTCGCCCCGGCACTTCCCGAAAAATGCCTGTAGTTCAGGTCTGGCGGAAAATTCTTGGCGCGTCAACTGGACGCGTCAAGTTTTTTGTGTAAACGGCTGCACTTTTTCTAAGCTTGCATCCCTGGTAGACTGAACGGACCTGAGCGGAGGGTAGGGCTCTGCGGAGACGCAACCCGAGCGCCGACTCAGGGGCCGGGATTCCCGAGATG
>DATAXY010000081.1:0-230240 GCA_036272835.1 Bryobacteraceae bacterium | reverse complement strand
ATTGTTACCTGTCGAGGCGCGACGCCAAGCCGTGTTGAAGTTTGGGGCAGTGGAAGCAATTCGCGAAGGCTATCGGGATCAACGAGGACTCCCGTTCATAGAGACTCTGACACGAGATACGCGCTACACATTACGAGCCTTGCGGAAGGCACCGGCGTTTACCATCACCACGGTCCTGACCCTTGCATTGGGCATTGGCGCGACCACTTGCATTTTTACTTTGATCTACGCCGTTATGTTGAAGTCGTTGGCCGTGGCGAATCCAGGCGAGCTATACCGTCTGGGGAAAGAAGCGCGCTGCTGCTATTGGGGCGGATACAGTCAGAAGGATGAGTTTTCCCTGATCTCATACGAGTTGTACAGACACTTCAGGGACAACACCAAAGACTTCGCTGAATTAGCCGCGTTCTCGGCGACCGAGGTGCCGTTTGGCATCCAGCGCAAAGGTGTTTCGGAGGTTGCCCAAAGCTATCCCGGCGAATTCGTCTCCGGCAATTACTTCACCATGTTCGGCATAAGTCCATATGCCGGCCGAGTGTTTACCGGGAGCGACGACCGCCCCGGCGCCGAGGCCGTTGCAGTGATGAGCTATCGATTATGGCGAGAACGATATGGATCGGACCCATCCGTCATCGGCAGCGTTTTCGATCTGAATCAGAAGCCGTTTACCGTTGTGGGTGTCGCGCCGCCGGGCTTCTTTGGCGACACGCTGCGCAACGATCCGCCCGATTTTTTTCTGCCGCTAAACACTGAACCTTTTGTAGATTCCGATACCGATCTATACACACCCGACAACAACTGGCTGGACTTGATCGGCCGAATCCGCCCCGGCGCGAAACCTGCATCCATTGAGGCTGAAATGCGGGTAGAACTCAAGCAGTGGCTGCGCTCCCATTGGGGAGACATGAGCGCCAACGATCGAGCGAAATTTCCGGAACAGACTCTTTTTCTTCAGCCGGGAGGCGCTGGCATTACCAGCATGCGCCAAGATTACGAGCATTGGCTGCGGATCTTGATGATGGCATCGGGATTTGTACTGCTCATTGTCTGCGCCAACATTGCGAATCTCATGCTAGTTCGCGGTATGGAGCGCCAGCGGCAGACGTCGTTAAGCATGGCGCTGGGGGCGAAACCGTCACGACTGGTGAAGCAGGCCCTTACCGAAAGTATTCTGCTCTCGCTGTTCGGCGGCGCGGCGGGCTTGGCGATTGCATTTGCCGGCACGAGTCTTATCGTGCATTTCGCGTTCCCACAGAGGAGCGGCATGGCCGGAGTGCCCATCAGCGCTTCGCCTTCTTTGCCGGTCTTACTGTTCGCCTTCGGCCTCTCATTGCTTACCGGACTTGCATTTGGTCTCGCTCCCGCATGGATGGCGACGCGAATAGATCCGATTGAAGCGCTTCGCGGAGCCAACCGCTCCACTGTCCGCATGGGCTCGCTGCCGCGAAAGATACTCGTCGTATTTCAGGCCGCGCTGGCGCTTGTGTTGTTGTCGGTGTCGGGACTACTCACGGCCGCCCTGCACAGCCTGGAAAATCAAAATTTCGGATTCGATCAGGACCAGCGTATCGTGGCGAACATCAACCCGAGGCTTGGCGGCTATGGACCGGAACAACTCACGCCACTTTACCGCCGGATACAAGATTCACTATCGAGCGTTCCCGGTGTTTCCGGTGCAGCCCTCTGCACCTACACTCCACTGAGCGGCAATAATTGGGGCGGCGGCATTCGGGTGGATGGACATCCGGCTCCCGGACCCAACGACAACAACAGTGCTTTCTGGGATCGAGTTACGGCGGGATACTTTGATGTAATTGGCACTCCGATCCTCAGCGGACGCGGCATTTCCGAGCAGGATACGGCGACTTCACGCCACGTTGCCGTCATCAATGAGGCATTCGCGCGGAAGTTTTTCAAGAACGAAGATCCCATCGGAAGGCACTTCGGCCAGCACGGCCCCGGATCCGAGCGCGAATACGAGGTTGTCGGTATTGCCAAAGACGCCGCCTATTTAAGTTCGGATTTCGGCAAGCCGATTAGTGCCTTCTTTTTTCTGCCCGAAGCGCAGCATGACTTTCTGCCTAAGCCCGGTTCGCCTGAGGTCAATCCCGGCTCGCATTACTTCCACGATATCGTCATCGTGACCAGGCCCGGAGCGCGCCTGCCCGATGCGCTATTACGTCAAGCCATCAAATCGGTAGATCCCAATCTGCCGATCACCTCGATTCACACTCTGAAGGACCAAGTCACCGGTCAGTTCCGGCAGCAAAGGCTGATTTCCCGGCTCACATCATTTTTCGGAATCCTTTCGCTCATATTGGCTTCGATTGGCCTGTACGGTGTGACCGCGTACAACGCAGGGCGCCGCACGACCGAGATCGGCGTGCGTATGGCGCTCGGCGCGAATCGCGGCGACATTGTGGCCCTGGTATTGGGAGGCGCTTTCGGCCTGATAGCTCTTGGATTGTTAGCCGGATTGCCGATAGCTCTGACCGCTGGAGGATTTCTGGGGAACCAGCTTTACGGAATGGACCCGCACAATCCCGTTGTCATCGCATTGGCGGTGGCGGCGCTCGGGTTGTCGGCGCTCCTTGCATCGCTCATTCCAGCACTCCGCGCGAGTCTCACTTCACCGATGGACGCGCTGCGAACAGAGTAAGCCCGGCCGGTATTGGGCAACGAAAACTTCAGTAGCGATCGCGCTGGCTGCAAAGCTGAATCACTCGTAGCGTAGCGCTTCGACGGGATCAAGCTGCGAGGCTTTGACGGCGGGCCAGACCCCGAAGAAGACGCCGATGGCGACGGAGATGCCGAAGCCGGCGAAGACTGCGAGCGGCGGCACTTCGGTGTGGAGACTGGGAATTACGGCGCTGACCAAGAACGTCACCAGTATAGAGAAGACGACGCCGATGATGCCGCCGGCGCCCGTAAGCGCCATGGCTTCTACCAGGAATTGGGTGATGATGTCGCTCTTGCGCGCGCCGATGGCTTTGCGAACTCCGATTTCGCGGGTGCGCTCCGTGACACTGACCAGCATTATGTTCATTACGCCGATGCCACCGACAAGTAAACCGACGCCGGATATGGCGATGGAGATGAGTAAGATCATGCCCGTGATTTTGTTGAAGTTCTCAATGATGGAGTCGGGCGTGGAGAGGGTGAAATCGTCCGGTTTGCCGGGCGGAACGTGGCGTAGTTTGCGTAGGGCGGCGCGTTCCTCTTCGACGGCGTCGTTGCGCTGGCCGGGGAGAGCTTTTGAAGTGATGTAGAAATTATTAGATTGCGGATAGCGCAGGCGGGCCGTTGCGAAGGGGATGATGGCTTGGCGATCCATGCCGTTTTCCCCGAAGAATCCGCCTTTGGCCGGAGCGAACACACCGACCACGGTGTATTCTTCGCCGTCGAGCATGATGGAACGGCCGACGCCGTCCTGCCTGGGGAATAGGGCGTCGGCCAAGCTCGAACCGAGGACGACAACGCGGGCGGCGCGACGGTTTTCGGGCTCAGAGAAGATGCGGCCCTGGCGGACGTCGCGCGGCGATATGTCGTACAAGTTGGGTGTGACGCCTCCGATGGAGAAATTCTCCGATTCGTAGCCGGGCACCTTCGCGATCGGTACGCTCCCGGCGGGCGGGATGACGTATACGCTGAGGGCGACGTCGCTGATGGAGTGAACGGTGGCTTTCAGGTACTCGGCATAGGAAGGTTCGATGGGGCGCCGCTTGCGCTCCTTGGGCGGTGCGTTTGCTCCGCTGGGATCGCCACTGAGGCGGCCGACGAAAATGCTGTCGGGTCCGAATTCCTTGAAGAAGTCGACGATTTGATTGTTGAGGCCGGTCAACAAAGACGCCACGCTGACGACCGTGGTGATGCCGATGACGATGCCGAGGATGGTCAATCCAGACCGCAGTTTGTGCGCGGCAATGGCGCCGAGGGCCATACCCAGAATCTCCTTGGCGCTGACGCGCATGGGGCCGGTCATGTTTCCGCTCGCAGTGCAACCACCGGGTCCAAAATGGCGGCTCGTCTTGCCGGGTACCAGCCGGAGAGGATGCCGACGGCGCTCGAAACGAAAATGGAGACCAGGACGTAGGGCAACGTGACGCGCAAGGTCGCGCCGGAGATGAGGCTGATGAGAAGCGCTGCGCCAGCGCCCATCGCGAGACCGAGCACACCGCCGGCAAGCGACAGGATCAAGGACTCGATTAAGAACTGCAGCATGATGTCGCCGCGAGTTGCGCCCAGACTCTTACGAACGCCGATTTCGCGGGTGCGCTCGGTGACGCTGACGAGCATGATGTTCATGATGACGATGCCGCCGACCAGCAGAGAGATGCTGGTAATGGGAACGACTACGGCGGCGATCACGCCGAGGACCTGACTGGTGAACGAGCGCACCGAGTCCGGCGTCAAGGTGTCAAAATTATCCGGCTGGCCGGGCGGTGTATGGAAACGATTGCGGAGGGAGCCGCGCGCGATGTCGAGCGCCTGTTCCATATTCAATCCGGTGCCTGGGCGGGCTCCTCCAAAGACCACCAGGCCGGTGCGGCCGCCGAACAGATCCTCGTAGAGCGTGTCGGGCATGTAGACCGGATTGTCCAGAGTCTGTCCAAACGAGGAGCCTTGGTGTTCCACCACGCCGACGATGGTGAGGTTGACGCCGGAGACTTTCAACTCCATGCCCAGAGGGCTTTCGCCTGGAAAGAGCGTGGTGCGAATATCGTCGCCGATCACGCAGACGGGGCGGTGGAGGCGCTCTTCGGTGTTGGTGAAGAAGCGGCCTATAGAAATGGGGACATCGCGAATTTCGGGAAGCGATGAAGAGACGCCGAGTACGCTGGCATTTTCGTAGATCTGATTTTCGGCTTTAACATCCTCAAAGCGCTGTTGATAGGGGCTGTAGAGCACGTCGTCGCCGGTGTTGGAACGGAGATAGGCGATGTCCTGGGAAAGAATGCGCTTGTTGCGGCGGAGGCGTTCGGCTCGTTCGCGGGCGGTGAGGCGGCCGACTGAGGCGATTTGCGCGAACAAGAAACTGTCAGTGCCGAATGCTTTGGAGGTGATGCTGTCCGCATAAGCGCCGAGGCCATCAATGGCAGCGCCGACCAGGATGACGCTAGCGACGCCAATGATGATGCCGAGCAGCGTAAGGAAGCTGCGAAGTTTGTGCGCGCGGATGGAATCGAACGCCAGGAGCACGGCGGTCCCAACGATATTCGAGGCTTGCATTTGACAGCGGAGGGCTCACTTCCATGATGACATCCTCTGTTAGGATCACAGACGCACCATGTACCAGGACCCGAATGAACCATTTGAAAATCTCGATCCGCTGGACCTGTTGGCGATTGCCGCGCACCCGGACGATGTCGAGCAGACGTGCGGCGGGACACTGATCCGGTCAGCCGAGGCCGGATATCGGACCGGAGTGCTGGATTTGACGGCGGGCGATATGGGTAGCCGCGGAACCCCGGAGCTGCGCATTGAGGAATCGAAGGCGGCGGCGAAACACTTGTTGGCGAGTTGGCGGCAGAACCTGCGCTGGCCCGATGCGCGTTTAGAGAACACGCTATCGGCGCGGATGACGTTGGCGGGAGTGATCCGGCGATTGCGGCCCAGGACGGTGATTCTGCCGTACTGGGCCGGCCGGCATCCCGACCATTACCGCGCGGCGGAGATTGGGTATGAGGCGTGTTTTTTGGCCGGACTGCGGAGGCTTGAAGAGGACACGCCGCCGCACCGGCCGTTCAAGATTCTGTATTCGTCGTTGTATGCGAACGTGACGCCTTCGTTTGTGGTTGATATCACGCGGCAGTTCGACCGGAGGATGGAGGCGTTGTTCAGTTACGCTTCGCAATATGGCGAGGCCGGGGCGGCATCTGATTTGTTTCCCTCACATGACGAGTTGGAACAACGGCTGGCGGCGGTTGCGCGATTCTACGGCAACTTGATTGGCGTGAAGTATGGCGAACCGTTTGTAGTGAAGGAGAGCGTGCAGATCGACGATGTAGTGAATATTACTGTTCGCAGCATTTGAACGGCAATGCGAAGATTTTCTGTTGCAGAACTTCCTCCAATCCGTCTACTTTGCGAGGGGTTTAAAATCAAGCAGGGGTGAGAATGTTTAATAAATTTTTATGTTTGGGGATGCTCTTGTTGCCTATTGCGGCTATGGCCGGCGATACAGCGAAACGGTTGGATGCCGCGGCCGACATGTTATCAGAGGTAATGTCCGCACCCGATCGAGGCATTCCGACGCATCTTCTGGCGAGGGCATCGTGCATCGTGGTGGTGCCTGGAATGAAGGGCGCGGCGTTTGTGGTGGGTGCAAAGTATGGCAAAGGCTTCATCTCGTGCCGTAGAGGATCCGGCTGGTCGGCGCCTGGCGCAATTCGCGTGGAAGGCGGCAGTTTTGGCTTTCAAATCGGCGGGCAAGATACGGACGTTGTGATGCTGGTAATGAACTGGAAGGGCGGGCAACGGCTGCTTTCCGATCAGTTCACGCTCGGTGGCGCGGCCTCCGTGGCGGCGGGTCCCGTGGGGCGCGCGTCGACCGCGCAGACGGATCCGTCCATGCGTGCCGAGATCCTTTCGTGGTCGCGTAATCACGGCATCTTCGCAGGTGTTTCCCTGCAAGGTGCGACGCTACGGCAGGATCGCGGCGACAATGCCCAAATGTACGGTGAGCCGCTGCGAAACAAGCAGATTGTGGACGGCAACGTGAGATGGCCACGGAGCGGATCGGAATTTGAGAGCGTGTTGCAGAAGTATGCTTGGCGCGCACGTGAGCGGCGGAGGCGGAGCTGAGAAGTTAGAAGTCAGAATGGGTTCTGTTAGGGCTGGGAGCGCTGGCGGAGCCAAGGCTTAGGCTGATGACCGGTGTCGCGGGCGGTGACGCGATCGTACATATGTTTGCGGCTGGTGGTGCCGAGCGACGTGTTGTAGAGACTGACCAAGCCGAGCGCTTCCTTGACATCCTCTTCAAAAGCGTGGAGCGCCTTTAATTCGGTGGCGGTGGCGGGGAGACGCTTGCCGCTCGGGGTTTCGAGGAACATCTGATAGCCACCGCTGAGCAGCACGGCTATCTCAGACCCAACCACAATGCCCGCGCGATCGATCTCGGGTTGGTTCTTTGCGGCCTCGCCAATGAATGCGCCGACACCGTGCTTCATGATCTTGACGCGGCCATCGGGCTGGGTTTCGGCGGCGAAGCCAGCCTGCTTGAGAAGGTCCACACGTTCGGAGAATGAGGGCACTTTCGGTCGATCGCGGCGGAAGAACATGAATTTAGTATAAAGGTCGAAGCAGAATCGACATTACTTATGTTTGAGCCGAAAATACCGATCGCCGCCATTACCGATGAATTTTCACCGACGCTTGCGGCTGCCATTCCGATGATGAAAGAGATCGGCATGAGTGCGGCCGAGTTGCGCGTGGTGGATGGCAAGAACATCATGGACCTGAGCGCAGATGAGCTGAAGCGCACCAAGGATGCGTTGGACGAAGCGGGATTGCCCGTGATCTCGATTGCGTCGCCCGTGCTTAAGTGTGTCTTGCCGAATGCGCCGGCGCTGGACAGCCGATTCCAACACGATGTATTCGCGTCGAAGCACACGTTTGAAGATCAACCGCGTTTGACGGAGCGTGCCATCGAGATCGCGAAGTTTTTTGGAGCGCGGATTGTGCGTGTGTTCTCGTATTGGCGGACTGTGGAGCCGGAGCGTTGCCATGATGCGATTGTCGAAGCGCTGAGCCGATTGGGCGAGTTGGGAGCGCGCGAGGATATTTTGTTCGGCTTAGAGAATGAGCACGCGTGCAACGTGGGTACGGCCAGCGAGACCGTGCGCGTTCTAAGGGCCGTTCCCCATACTCACGTCGTGATCGTGTGGGACCCGGCGAATGCGTTGGTCGCGGGTGAAGATCCTTATCCGGGTGGCTATGGGGTGTTGCCGAAGGAGCGCATCGCGCATGTGCACGCCAAGGACTGCCACATGGAAGGTGAAAAGCCGGTGTGGGGACCGCTGGGCACGCGGCGCGTGGCGTGGAAGGGGCAGATTGCGGCGCTGCTGGTGGATGGGTACAAAGGCTACGTCAGTCTGGAGACGCATTGGCCCGGGCCGGATTCGAACAAGCTGGAGGCAAGCCGAATTTGCGGATGGAATTTGCGGGGGTTGGCGGCAGCGTAGAGGGCGGATTGGAAACGAGGCTACTGCTCTCCCATGCGGAGTTCAGACTCCCGGTCGCCCTCTACGCTTTGTCGATCCACTCGATCTGGCAATCGGGGCGTGAGCGATGCAATGCGATCCGAACCTGTTGTTTCACCTTCGATAGTCCGCGTAAGCGCGCGTGCTGCGGATGGAACCGAATCGTAATACGACGGCCTTGCACGCTGAACAGGGATGGCATCCGCATTCCAGCGATACACCACGCCAGTTGCTGAAAATCAAACCGGTTCATGCATTCGCTCTATCGATATGGGTCGATGCGCTCCTTTGCCTAAGGATATAGCCATTGCCGATTGCTCACCAGCGGAGGTCGGCTTGATTTTGTGTGGTTATGCGCTTTCGGAAAGAGATCCTCGATATGATCTTTGTAAGAGTTCGGGCGGCGCATGACGAATTTCCGATTGAATGTAAACGGGGCGGAGTTCTCGGTCACGACAAACGAGACGACGCCGGTACTCTCTGTTCTTCGTGACAACTTGCATCTGATGGGCGCGAAGCCCGGCTGCGGAGAGGGGCAATGCGGCGCCTGCACAGTGCTGGTGGATGGAAACGCGATCCACTCGTGCATCACTCCGATCAGCGATGTCGCCGCACGATCCGTGGTCACCATAGAAGGTCTGGGGCGCGGCGCTCAGCTTCATCCGGTGCAACAAGCGTTCCTCGATCACTCGGCGTTTCAGTGCGGCTACTGCACGCCCGGCATGATCATGGCTTGCGTCGCACTGTTGAAGAAGAATCCTCACCCAACCGTCCAGGACATCCGGCGGGAACTCAATGGTAACTTATGCCGGTGCGGGACTTACGCGCGCATCATCAAAGCTGTCCAACAGGCGGCAGAAAGTGCCCAAGATGGCTGAAAACCTCCGTACCTTCATTGAGCGCGGATTAGTAACTGGCGCTTCCTTTACGCGCCGCGAAGCGTTAAAGCGGCTCGGTTCCGGCACGCTGTTTCTCTTTTCGCTGCGAAATGCCAAAGCAGGGGGACAAAAGCAGCCATTTCTCACTTCGCGGTTGCATATTGGTGAAGACGGTATAGTGACGGTTCTCACGGGGAAAGTGGAATGCGGGCAGGGCGTTCGGACAACTCTCACTCAGGTTGCCGCTGAAGAGCTGTCGCTTGAACCGGGACGTGTCCGCTTGATCATGGGTGACACCGCTCTCGTGCCGGATGATGGCGGCACTTGGGGCAGCCTAACCACTCCAGAAACTGTACCCGTCATTCGAAAAGCCTGTTCGGCGATGCGTGAGCTGCTGTGCCGTTGCGCCGCGTCAGAGTGGCACGCGGACCTCAAGACTCTGACTGTGACCAACGGACAAATATCGGGAACGGGCGGTCGTATTTATGCCTATCGCGATCTTACGCGGAGTCCTTTATTGGCGAACGCGGTGAGCGCCGATGCCCGGTCTATCGATCCCAATTCGTGGCGAGTCTGCGGAACGTCATTGCGTGCTATCAATGGCGCCGCTATCGTGCGAGGGGCTCTTCCATACTCCTCGGATCTCGTCTTTGACCGGGCGCTTCATGGCCGCGTGCTGCATCCTCCGAATCACAGATGCACGCTTGGTTCGTTCGACGCATCGGAAGCGGAACATCTGCCAGAGGTTCGAGTCGTTCACGACGGCAATTTCCTGGGGGTTACGGCGCCGACACCCGATCAAGCCGCTGCCGCCGTCGCTGTCATTCGCGCGGAGTGGACTAACGGCGAACTGGGTGATCCGCGTAACCTATTTGCCGATCTGAAGGCTAAGGCAAAGCCACCAGAGCTGAAGGAGGCCGGTCGTTACCCGGCGCTGCTCGAAGCGGGCTCTCTCGCAGTGGGAATGGAAGCTGCGGAACACAAGTTAGAGGCGACTTATCACATTACTTACATAGGGCATGTGCCGCTCGAAGCGCGCACGGCGATCGCGCAATGGCAGGGCGATCAGGTCACCGTTCACTGTGGTACGCAAGCTCCGTTTTCGGTTCGCGGTGAGATTGCGAAGGCGCTCAATATCCCAGCGGAGAACGTTCGTGTCATCGTTTCCGATACCGGTTCCGGATACGGCGCGAAACACAATTCAGAATGCGAACTGGAGGCCGTCCGGCTTGCTCGCGGCACGCAAGAGCCCGTTCGTCTTGCCTGGTCGCGTCACGAGGAGTTCACGCAAGCATATTGCCGTCCGGCTGCCGTTATGGAAGTTCGCAGCGGTGTGCAAGGCGACGGTAAGATTCTTGCCTGGGAGTTTCACAATTACAACGGAGGAGCGGCTTCGCTCGCCGCTCCGTATCAAATTCCGAACCGCTACGCTGCGTATCACGCTTCCGAGTCGCCACTGCGTCAAGGGTCTTATCGCTCTCTTGCAGCCGTTGGCAATACGTTCGCTCGCGAGACTCACGTCGACGAACTTGCGGCAATGCTCAAGCTTGATCCTCTCGAAATTCGGTTGCGCAACATTGATAATGCACGGTTGAAAGCGGTACTTACTTGTGCCGCGGAGCGTTTTGGCTGGGGCAAAAGCAGAAGCGGCAATGGTGTTGGTTATGGGTTAGCGTGCAATGTCGAGAAGGGCGGCCATTTAGCGCTGTTCACGGAACTTGAAGTAGATGGTTCTAATGTGCATCTCAAGCGAATGGTCGCCGCGTTCGATGTCGGCGCGATTATCAACCCGGACATTTTGTCCAACCAAGTCGAAGGCGCGATCATTCAGGGCATCGGCGGGGCGCTTTTCGAACAACTCGAGTTCGACAAAACGCGAATCCTGAATGGCCGGCTCGTGGCGTATCGTGTACCTCGCTTTACTGATGTTCCGGACATCGAGGTCATACTCGTCGATCATCGCGACATTCCCTCCGCCGGTGCGGGTGAGTCGCCCATTACGACAACGGCTCCCTCGATCGGCTCCGCTCTGTTTGCTGCTACTGGTAAACGCATTCGGGAGCTGCCGATGCTGCCTGCTTTCGCTGGCAGTGGCAGTTAGCGGCTTTTGCAGCGTCGAATCCGGCCGGATCTGCTAAATCTGTCGGCTACACTATCCTGATAGCATTTCTGAAATGAAGCGACTGATAGGCCGGATCCAGGCAAAAGGGTTGAGGTACTGGATCAGAGTCACTGCCCTCGCGGCTCTCGGCATTGTGGCGGGCCGCTACCTTCGAGAGCACGAATATTGGCTCGGTTCTCGTTACGCTGTGTACCGCCTAATGCAAAACCTGCGATGGGAGCAGCCCTACGCCCAAAGCACATTCGTCGTAACGGTAGGAGACGACGACTATTGGAAGGGTGAATTTAACGCGCGGGAACCAATTCGGCGTGATTTGCTGGCACACGTTCTTGAGAAGCTCTCACTGGCCAAGGCGAAGGCGGTGGCGATCGATTTCGATCTAGAATCTCCCGTGCCTGATGGCAGCATTCGGGAGGTGCCGGCATACCTGGACGAGACGATCCGCCTGGTGAGTACTATGGACAGCGCCACCAAGAGGCATACTTCGGTTGTGCTTCCCAGCACTATTGGCTATGACAAGAGAGGCATGTATGTGCTGGAATCCGATGTCTATTCCGGTTATCCGGCCCCCCAAGACCACTTCTTTAAGGGATACATCGCACTTCCTCCGGACGCACGTTTAGTCCCTTTGGAAATTACACTGGCCGGCGGGAACGCCCTGGACTCATTCGCCCTCGCCGCAGTTCGCGCGTACGATGGCCGGGCAGTTGCCCGAATCAAGAACTTGAACGTTTTCCCATATGGTGGGTACATTCGACCGGGCTTGTTCCCTCAGATGAATGTACATGATGTGTTGACTTCCGACACCGATGCAATGAGCGAAAAGGTTGCGGGCAAACTGGTTTTTGTCGGTGCGAATTGGCACCGGTATGCCTGGCGCGATGGGCCATTGGTCGATACGCATATGACACCCGTCGGTCTGATTCCTGGTGTGTTCGTACACGCCAATTATGCAGAGGCCATAATTGACGGAAGTGACCTTTATCAGCCGATGGGCGAATGGCTCGCCTACATCCTTGAAGTACTGGTGCTTTTCGCAGTCAGTCTCGTTTTTGTCGCGGAGATGCACGGAGTCAGAAAAATTGTCTGGCTGACTGGACTGTCCTTGCTTTTTGTTGTCGTCGCCTATGTGATGTTGCAGAACCTGGGTATCTACTTCGATTACCTAGTGCCCCTTGTCTTATTGTTTGCTCATTTTGGCATTGACAAGATTTCGGAGTGGCGGAAAATAGCTCTGGACCACATTCGCAACTGTCAGAAAATCACTCAGGAGGCATCGGCATGAATCCACACATTTACCTGCTCATGACTTGGTTCGTTATTTTTCCCGTGGCGGCGGTTCGCGGTTTGCAGGTGAACCCGGGGGATCGAGGCGGGCCACGATGCCTGAAATACGCCACGGATGACTTGAACGCAATTGTGAAGTACTCAGACCGAGGCATCCCGCAAGATCTGCTAAGCAAGGCGATCTGTGTAATAGTGGTTCCCAATCTTAAGCGCGGTGAATTTATTGTTGGCGGGGAAAACGGGCGAGGTGTTTTCGCGTGCCGCAAATCGAGCGGAGTAGGATGGAGCGCTCCTGGATTTATAAAGATTTCGGGTGGGCCAACGGGACTTATGATTGGCGGTGGTGAAATGGATTTGGTCATGCTTGTGATGAACAAGTCCGGTTTGCGTCACCTCGTCAGCGACAAATTTGCCTTTGGCGGTGAAGCATCTGCCGCAGCAGGTCCAATCGGGCGCAGTGTATCTGCAGACACGGACGCCGAGATGCACGCTGAGTTTCTTGTCTACTCGCGCTCGCATGGCGTGTTTGGCGGCATTGATTTAGACGGGGCCGTTATCACTGAAGATGAACAATTGAATCGTGAAATGTATGGCCGTGGCGTCTCTAATAAGGAAATTCTGCGGGGCGACGTCCACCTTTCGCCTGACGCAAAATCCTTCGTCAGTACCCTCGATCGGCTGGTGTCGCGAAAATAGCAGCGGCTGTTGGCTTCGCAGCGGTTCTGCACCAGTTACTTACAATGGGGATGTGCCCGCGGGACCAGCCGACGCGTGTACTCTGGAGAAATTAGAATACTATGCCCATCAGCCGTCGCCATTTTCTGCAAAGTACCGGCGTTGCCGCCTCTACGCTCGCGATGAGCGAAGCCGTTAGCGCCGCGCAAGAACCTGCGAAAACAATCTCGCCTAACGATCGCGTTCAAATTGGGTGCATTGGCTTCGGCATTATGGGGCAGGGAGACATGCGGACGGAAGCGTCCCTGCCGGGCGTCGAAATCGTCGCGGTTTCCGACGTCTACGACGGCCGCCGTACTCTTGCCCAGGAGCGCTACGGTAAGCACGTTTTTACAACGCGCGACTATCGCGAACTGTTGGCCCGTCGCGATGTCGATGCCGTTATCATTGCGACTCCCGATCACTGGCACGCCCGCATTGCAACCGACGCTCTCCACGCCGGTAAGGATGTTTACTGTCAAAAGCCGATGGTCCGCGAAGTGCCCGATGGCCACATGGTTATTGAAGCGCAAAAACAGACCGGACGCATTCTGCAAGTGGGCAGCCAGCGTGTAAGTTCCATCCTGTACGCCAAGGCCAAGGAACTCGTCAAGAGCGGCATGATCGGCCAGATTCATTTGATCGAGGCATATATCAATCGCAACTCATCGCTCGGCGCGTGGCAATATACGATTCCGCCCGATGCCTCGCCTGAAACGATAGATTGGGATCAGTTCCTTGGCAGTGCTCCTAAGTGCCCCTTCGAGCCTGTGCGGCTGTTCCGCTGGCGAGATTACCGAGCCTATGGCACCGGCATCCCCGGCGATCTGTTTGTCCATCTCTTCACCGGAATTCATTTCGTTATGGATAGCGTGGGGCCGGAGCGCATCGCGGCCACCGGAGGCACTTACTTCTGGAAAGATGGCCGCGACGTGCCGGATCTGATGACCGGGCTATACGACTACCCGGAGACCCCGTCGCATCCTGGCTTTCAGATCAACTTCAGCGTAAATTTCGAGGCCGGTAGCGGCGAAGGTGCGGATTCGCAGGCCTTCCGGTTCATCGGCACTGAGGGTGTTCTCAACCTGTCGGTTGGCAATTCGCTCTCGATTTCCAAACGTCCGCCCGAACTGGATCCCGGAACTACCGCGGGAACTTTCTCAAAGAAGATTGAGGAGCAAATCCTGGCTGAACACGCAGTCAAGTATCCGCCGCGGCCGGAGACGGCCGACTCATTACAACTGGACAAGGTTGAAACCTTCCCCTTACCCAGAGGCTACTCCGAGCAGGTTGCGCATCACCAGACTTTCCAAAATGCGATTCGCACGCGCACGCCTGTCGTCGAAGACGCAGTTTTTGGCCTTCGCGCCGCGGGCCCCGCGCTCATGTCAAATGTTTCGTATTTCGAGCGCCGCATGGTCTCCTGGGACCCGGTGAACATGCGCATGCTTTGATAACGTTCGGACGGCTCTAGCCACTCAAACAGCTTTTAGGCATGCGTTCAAATAACCGGATGCAAACGCCATGCCTGCGTGCCAGGGAGCATCACAAGTAAGTTGCGGTGCATGGTCGGGAATGATAATTCCCGTAAAGTTGTTCTTTTTCAGAATTCGCAGAACTCGCAATATATCGACGTCGCCTTCGTCGATATGCGTCTCTTGATAGTGCGGCACTTTACCTCGCACGTTTCTCAGATGAATGTACGCGATGCGATTTTGAGCACTATAGCGGTCAACGGCGTCGTAGACATCGCCATCCGGCATTTCAGCAAGTGTTCCCACGCAGCATTCGAGTTGATTCGACGGACTGATATTGATATCGATCAGCTTCTGGTAGAGTTCCGGACGGTAGACCAGCCGCGGCTGACCACGCACGGTGGGTAATGGAGGATCATCGGGGTGAGCGGCCAATCGGACCCCGGCCTGCTCTGCTACCGGCAAGCACTCGTTGAGAAAATCTGCGAGCCGCTGCCACAACTGCTGCGGCGTGGTTTGCGGCAGATGACCGGTAGGCGCGTGCGGGTCGTAGATCATATTCCAAACCATGCCGTTGGGTATCGGCGCATCGAGAGGACCCTGCATGCCAACGCTGATCGCGCCTCCACGCGCGAAAGGGCCAGTGATACGCCCGGCCACACCAGCAATGCTGAAGTTGTAGCCGATAATCGGGATGCCTGCCTCTCCGACAGCGCGAATCATCTGCTTGAGTCCTTCGAGTTGTTGCCGCTTGCGAGGCCCATCCAGCAGAACGTCATACCAGTGCGCCGGATCAAAGTTCTCGATCGCTTCCCACAATAGCCCAGCATCTTCAATCTGCTTCTTTGTTTCACGTAACTGTTCGACAGTCCAAAGACGATTAGGGTCGCCGGCATAGCCCCACCCGCCGAGTTCGCCAACAGGCTGATCGTGGCGTGGGTTCGTATCGCCGCCCTTATTGAAGTAGTCCACCAGGTGAACGACTACGTGCGAGGCTCCTAACTGTCGCGCGAACGCGAAGTATGGAGCGCTCAGCATATGCCGATAGAGACCGAATCCTAGTTTCATGAGCGCGGCATCCAGATGCGGCTGATTTCTTCGAGCGAGTAGCCCTTGGTTTCGGGAACCAATAGAAGTACGAAGACAAAATTGATGGCCGCCATTGCAGCGAAGATGAAGAATGTACCGTGGCTGCCGAGGTGAGCCCGCAGGACGGGGAAGAATTGATCAGCCAGATAAGCGAAAATCCAGAGCGCAGTGGTGGCGATGGACATTGCGGCGCCGCGCACTTTGGTCGGGAAGATTTCCGAGATGATGACCCAGCATACTGCTCCATTGCCTACCGCGTGGCCGGCGACAAATGCCATAATTCCGGCGAGAATGCCGTTGCCTTGACCTTGAATCAGGTAGACAAAGCCCACGGTGGCGAGAGAGAGCGTCTGCAACAGAGTGCCGAATAGAATAAGAGTTTTGCGGCCGGTGCGGTCAACCAACTGGATGGCCACGATGGTGAATGCGAGATTGACAACGCCCACCAGCACCGATTGAAAGAAGGCATCGGAAGCGTTCTGTCCAGCGCTCTTAAAGATCTCCGGCAGGAAGGAGAGCAGGCAGGTGATTCCGCTGGTTTGAGAGAATGCCGCAAGCAGAAAACCGATAATTAAGGCTCGGCGAAAAGGACCTTCGAACAGTTCCTTCAAGCCGCCTTCTTCCTGACTGAGGGAGCGTTGGATGGACGCGGCTTCGGGTTGCGCGACCGTTTCACCGTTGATAGAGGTAAGAACGCGAATCGCTTGTTCACGGCGGCCCACTTTCATCAGCCAGCGGGGGCTTTCGTTCGCGAAGGCTATGGTGACAGCGAAGATGATGGCCGGCACGGCCGCCACAGCGAACATCCAGCGCCAGCCACGCGCCAGTTGCCAGCTTTCCGCGCCAGACTTCTCAATCAACATGTTGATAAAGACGGCGCACAGAATACCCACTACAATGCCCAGTTGATAGAGAACGACGAGCCGGCCGCGCACTTTAGCAGGTGCGATTTCCGCGATGTACATGGGAGCAACAATAGAGGCCGCTCCGATTCCGACACCGCCCACGATTCGCCAGGCAACGTATTGGACGAAGCTGCCAGCTCCCCAAACGCCAAACGAAGAAAGCGCGAAACAGGCGGCGCAGGCGTAAAGCGCTCGCTTCAGACCGAACTTGTCAGCGATGCCGCCGGCTGTTGCCGAACCGAGCAAGCAGCCGATAAGGGCACATCCGACTGCCCACCCAACACCTGCAGGCTGCAACTGAAAGTATTTCGACAAATGACCAATGGCGCCACTGATAACAATATTGTCGTAACCGAAGAGAAAACCCCCGAGCGAGGAAACAGATGCTGAAATAACCAGACCAGCACGGGTGCGAACGCCCGACGATTCCCCTATTGACAGCGCGTCGCGTTCGCCCATAGACTTGACCCGTGACATGGGACCAATTTATCGCAACCTGCGTGATTAACGAGAGAGCGAGCACAATTTTCAATATCGGAAGGATGACGCGAATTGGGATTTCGTACTTATCGATAGCTTTGTTGCCGATTCTAAGCGCGAGCGGCCAGACTCGAACCGTTTGGCAAATCGGGAAATTCGATGAATCGCCGTTCGAGTTCTCACTCGGCGCGCAGGACTCGGTTACGTTCCAAGCCGGCAAGAGCGTTGCCGAGAAGGACTGGCCGCGCCGGCAGGAGACTGGGCATCCATACAGCATTCTCTTCGAACTTCCGTCCGTCCATGGCGCTTACACGCTGAGAATCAACACTCTGATTGAGCAACCGCGCATCCCAGCTCTACGAGTAGACATCAACGGCCACTCCGGAACGTTCTTCGAGCACCCGAAGTTGAGTTACTCCCGGAGCGATTTCACTTACGCATTCGATCCGCATGAGTCTCAGGATGCGCTGAATATCGATTTGCCGGAAGCCTTTCTGAAACCGGGGCAGAATACTCTGACGATTACTTGCGTGGGCGACCCGCCCACTCCATCCGACGAAAAAGAGATAGGCGGTATTACTTATGATGCACTCGCTCTTGAGCAAGATTTCGGAGCTTCCCGCCCCAGGGAGGCTGAAGTCAGCGTCCAACCCACGATTTTCTATCATGCCACTCCCGAGGGATTGAACGAAGTGGTCGATGCGTTCGTGCGGTTTGATCGTCCCTCGCGCGCGGGTAGCGTCGAACTGAAGGTAAATGGGCACTCTTACAGGACCGAAATAAAGGGCGGGGAGTTCGGCGAGAGCCGTACCTCTTTCGATGTTCCTGAGTGGACGGGAGCCGTTAAAGCAGAAGTGCGCCTCTCCTCAGAACCGAAGAGGCTTTTCGAACTGCAGATGACGGCCCAGCGCAAGTGGACGATCCTCGTGGTACCACATACGCACCTGGATGTGGGCTATACGGACTATCAAGGCAAAGTGGCGGAAACACAAGCGCGCGTGCTTACGCAGGCAGACGAGTTAATTAGAGAGCATCCGGACTTCCGGTTTTCCATGGACGGCTCCTGGAACCTGGAGCAATTGCTTAGCACGCGGCCTAAAGCGATGCAGGACGAAATACTTAATTCTATTCGCACTGGAAAAATGGCTTTGCCTGCTCAAAACTGCAATCTACTTACCGGATATGCTTCTCTCGAAACGCTCTACCGCTCGCTCTACGCGTCGAAAGAGATTGCTGCGCGATATGGATTGCCTCTCGAATACGCTAACATCACCGATGTCCCCACTTACTCAGGGAGTTATCCGTCTGTGCTGGCAAGCAGTGGCATCAAGTATTGGGTAGCGGGCGCAAATAACGACCGCGCTCCGATCTTCTATTACGACCACTGGAATGAGCTATCACCGTTCTGGTGGGTTGGACCAGACGGGAAGAAGGTACTGTTTTGGTATTCACGCCATTACATGCAGGTTCAAACGCTGTTCGGGTTGCCGCCTCAGTTTAATGCGATTCGAGAATCGCTGCCGATCTACCTACAAGCGTATTCAAGGCCATCTTACAAGCTGGATGTAGCATTACTGTTTGGCACGCAGGTAGAGAATACCGACCTATTTCCTTCCACCGCCACGTTTGCAGACGAGTGGGACAAACGGCATGCATATCCGAAGCTAACTTACGCGACGTTTCCTGACTTCTTCCATTACATCGAGCAACATCACAGCAAAGATCTGGCAAGCTTTCAGGGTGACGGCGGCGGTTATTGGGAGGATGGCATCGGAAGCGATGCATTTTTTGAACAGGAAGATCGGGAGAACCAAAATCGAGCGCTTTCAGCGGAGATTCTTTCGACGACTACGCATTCTGTAGACCACAACCTGAATCCGCCCAGCGGGCTGTTGGCAGACATCTGGGAGAACATCATACTTTTTTCCGAGCATACGTGGGCTTCCTATAATTCCGTCTCTCAGCCCAACCATGACGAAACGGTGAAGCAGTTAAGGGTGAAGGACGACCGCGCCGAGCGCGCGAATCTGGAAATCGAAGACGTGATTCACCGCTCGATGAGCCAGTTGGCGAACGACATTCACGTTCCGGCCAACACATTGGTTGTATTTAATAGCCTGAACTGGCGCCGTGACTTGGTAGTTGAAACAGATCTCTTCGAACATCCAAAGTTGATTAATCTGGCTACAGAAAAAGAAGTACCTCTGGAGGTCCTTGGCAAGCAAGAGCGCTTCCTGCATGTTCGGTTCATTGCAAAGGATGTGCCGGGCGTGGGCTATCGGTGCTTTCGCATTGAGTACGGGAAAGAAGGCGGACCTCCCGAAGCACAAAGATCGCACAAAACGGTCGTTGAGAACGCCTTTTACCGCGTAATCATAGACAGCGAAAGTGGCGTACTCAGCAGTATCTATGACAAACAATTGGGCCGCGAAATTGTAGACGCTAACAGCCCGTACAAGTTCGGCCAATACATTTATGTCACTGGTGGAGACGGAGATACTCAAATAATTAATCCGTTTCCAGGCCTTCCACCAGCCAAACTGACGGTCCACAAATCGACAGCTGGGAAATACCTGGGAGCGGAAGAAATGCCATGGGGCGAATCGATTTCGACGAGTAGTTCCAGCGTGAACACGCCGCTTATCGAAACTGAGATTCTCCTGTTCAATGACCAGAAAAAGATTGAATTCCGCTACAAGGTACACAAAAACTACACGACTCGGAAGGAAGGAGTGTACTTCGCGTTTCCGGTAGCGGTGGAACACCCGGACTTCACGTATGCGACCCAGCAGCAATGGATAGATCCAGCTCAGAACCTGATGAAGGGAGGCAGCTTGGAGTGGTTTAACATCCAGCATTGGATGGCCGTGCGGGACTCGAATATCGCGGTGGGGATTGTACCGATTGACGCCTCGCTTGCAAGTTTTGGCGATATCAACAGAGGAACGTGGCCGGGCACCTTTACGCCAAAGACGGGAACTTTATTTTCTTATGTCATGAATAACTATTGGCATACCAACTACCGGGCAGGGCAGGGAGGCGATTTTACATTTCGATACACCGTGACCAGCGCCGGGCGGTTAGACGACGGAGGGTTGACGCGTCTGGCGATGGAGGAGATGCGACCGGCGGAGTTGGATGATGTTGTAAGTCAGGATAAGCCGGGAGATCCATTGCGGCCCTTACCAGCGGAAGGCGAGGGATTCCTGCAGATAGCCGCAGAGAATGTCGCCCTCATCACGTGGAAGAAGGCGGAGGATGGCAAAGGAACAATTCTGCGGCTGCAGGAGATTGCGGGGAAGCCGACCGTAACTACACTGCGGTTCCCTCATACGGACATCGTATCGGCTCAACTCTGCTCCGGAGTGGAAGATAACTTGCGAAAAGTGCCCGTCGAGAGTAATGATGTCCGAATTAGCTTTGAACCATTCGAAGTCTTGACCGTGAGAGTTGTGGAGAAGTAGCTAGTGCTGCAGTACTAACTAAATATTGCCGCGCTGCATTTCGTCAGCGAAATAATCGGTTGCACGCCATGCGAGCGCAAGAATAGTAAGTGTGGGGTTCTTCTCCGAAGCGGTCGTGAATGCGGATCCGTCCACAACAAACACGTTTTTCACATCGTGCATTTGGCAGAACCCGTTCAACGCGGACCGTTTCGGATCCGTCCCCATGCGGCACGTTCCATGCTCGTGGATAGCGCTGCCGTTTGGCTCCAGGCTGCCATATTCAAAGGGCACTATCTCGGCCTTCGCGGCATGCAAGATCTCGAGAATCGTGTCATACATATCCTTGGCCATACGTCGCTCGTTTTCACCAGTGGTGTAGTTGATGCGGGCGATCGGGACCCCATATTGATCCACCGGTGAGCCGGTTACCGTGATGCGGTTCTCCGGCTTCGGAATGGTTTCTCCGAATGGGTGCAATGCCAGAACAGCCGGATAGCGCGTTTTCACCGATTTTTTGAATTCAGCACCGAAGCCTGGAATGGATTTAGCCCAGGACAGGTCCGTCTGAGCCCCTGTGTACCAGAACTGGCATCCGAACCCGCGAATGTAATCGCGTTTCCGCCCGTCGCGATGATTGAAGCGGGGGAGATACATGTGCGCGCCGCCGATGCCATCGTCGTTGTGCACTTCCGTGCCAATTAGTTCGGGCGCGAATCCGCGCAGAGTGAAGCGGATTTGCTCAGACAGATAACGGCCGATGACGTCGGAGGAGTTTCCAATGCCGTTCGGATACTTGGGCGACGTGGAATTTAGAAGAATTCTCGTGGAGTCGACGCAAGAGGCTGCGACAATCACGCGCTTCCCATAAATCCGGTGTTCTTCCTTCGTATAGCGATCGAAATATTGCACGCCGTTTGCCAAGCCACGATCGTCGACCAGGATTCGGGCAACCACGGCATTGTTCACAACATCTAGCCGTCCGGTCTTAAGCGCTGGCTCAATCAGATAATCAGAGGCATTGAAGAATGCTCCAACGTCACAACCATCTCCACATGCGCCGCAGTAATGGCACTTGGGGTGGCCGTTGTGCTCGCGCGTCAGGACCGCGCGGCGTATGGGAACAGTATCGATTCCTACTTGGCGCGCTGCCCGTTTCATCAGTTGTTCGCCACAGCGAAGCGGAGGCGGAGGGAGAAAATAGCGGCTGCCGGGGAGTGAGTCCTGATCGTCGTCCCCACCGCAAACACCGATGAGTTGATCGACCTGATCGTAGTAGGGCGCGACATCCTTGTAGCGAATGGGCCACGGAATTTCCCATCCGTCGCGCTCTGGCCCAGCAAAATCCAGATCCGCATATCGCAGGCTTACGCGGCCCCAAATATTGGTCTTACCGCCTCGTCCCCATACCCGAGTAAGTTCGAAACTCCGATCCAAAGGAGTTATGTATGGTTGCTCTGCGGTGTCTAGAACAATGGGCGGCGGCTTATGGCCAGCGTCCAACCGCTGCTGCCATTCCCACGGTTTGACATGGGTCCAGAACTCGCTCCGGTTGAATTTCCTACCGGCATCCAGCATCGTGACATTTACGCCCTTACGCGTGAGGTTCCAAGCGGCCATTCCGCCCGCCGCGCCGCTGCCGATGACGATTACGTCGTGTACAGGCCGGGTTGTCTGAATTTGCATCATTAAGCCTGATGTTCCGGGTGATCGCAGCCGGGAAAGCTGGCGAGATACGTATTGCCGTGCCAGCCAAGTTCGGTCTTCAGGCCGGCTTCGGTTTTGTAAAAGGCATCGATGGTCATGTCTTTCACGGTCGCGAAGAACTTGCCAAGTGCGGAATCCGTTTCAAGACTCAGGGTTGTAAGAATCGTCACCTGCTGCTGTTCACTGATAACGACAAACTCCGCGCCGTAGCTGCTTATAGACAGCGCATTAAGATCTGCAATTCCAGCCCTATATTGGTGCGTGATCGCGGGGTTCGCCACAATGGCCTTATCGATGAGGAGAGCGACCCCGGCGTCTTTGGCGCCTGGAGTGCCGGTCCGAGGGATGATGCATTCGCTCAATGCTTCGATGGTTCGGAATTCGGCAGGTTGAAAGAACGTGGGCTGAGATGGTGAGGGAACCTGAACTGCCGGCCCGGCGTGCAAATGACCGGGTTGCGTTTCGACTTCCTGGGTTGTCTGCCCGTCCAATCCTAATACCGGGAACGCTGCCGAAGTGACAGCCAGTATCCGAAGCGCATCGCGGCGACTGCTCATAAGGCTTTAAGTCAATATACAATGTTTCGCTGCAGTCTTATGGGGAAGTCCGAAGCGATAGCGGACTCATTGAGTTGTTACATAGTGGGCTGCCTTCGCTGCCGCCGATGCGAAGACAGGCAAGTGGCTTTGGCGCTTTCAAAGCAATGAACCGCCGCATGCCTCGCCCATGACTTACATGTTCGATCACAAACAGTACGTGGCCGTCGCGAGCGGACCCAACATTATTGCGTTTGACCTGCCGGATTAGAAGCGCAAAGCGCGCGGATGCGCGCCGCCAGACAGGAGAGAAAATCGCTAAGCATCTTCAAGCCAGCGCTCCCGGCGCTCTCGTAACTTGCGCGGCCTTGAATTGATCAACGCAACCGGGCAGATACCACGCGCGGCAGACCGGCGAGGTCGGCGATCACCTGAACATCGGTCCACTGCGCGGCCAATATCTCGCGAACGCCATCCAGCGACTGGTAGCCTAACTCCATCATCAACCGCCCGCCGCGCCGTAGCGCGAGTTCTGCGCCCAGGATCAACCGGCGGTAGATTTCAAACCCGCTGTCCCCGGCGAATAGCGCGATCTGCGGTTCCCAATCGCGTACTTCCCGCTGCATGTTGGCGACATCGGAGCCCCGCACGTAGGGTGGATTGGAGATCAATACATCCAGACTTGCCGGCGCGACGGCTTCCAGCAGATCTCCCGCGAAAAACTGGACGTGTGCCGCGTGTTTGGCTCGATTCCGCCCGGCAACTCTGAGAGCCGGCAATGAAATGTCAGAGGCCAACACGGTGAGGCTACTCTCGAGGGCCAGGCTGATGGCGGTCGCCCCCGAACCCGTCCCGACATCCAGAACTCTCGACACATGCCTCTCTTTTAGGAGATTCACGGCGGCTTCGACCAGATGTTCGGTCTCGGGCCGCGGAATCAGCACGGCTTCATTTACGTAGAAGTCGCGGCCGTAGAACTCCTGCCGGTGGGTGATGTATTGAGTCGGCTTGCCGCGCAGACGTTCGTCGAGATAGCGGCCGTAGTGTATCCACGCATGTTCGATCAATTCATCGCCGTCATGCGCATACAGATAAGTCCGTTCGCATCTCAGCGCGTGGCACAGCAACACTTCGGCCGTCAGCCGGGCTGCCGGGACTACGGCTTTCTCGAGTATCGAGGAACCCTGCTCCAGCGCTGTCCGCAGCGTCAACCTATTTACCTGCGAGCGCCAGCACTACGCGTTCAGTCAACTCTTCGATCATTAGCGGCATCGCAGTGTCGAGCGCCAGCGTTACCGCTGCGCGAATCGTGGCCCGATCTAACGCGGGCCGCGCCTCTACGTCCTCATGCTTAGGCGCGCTTCGGTCGAGCAATGGTTGTACCGCCGCTAATAGCGTGGACGCTTCAAACGGCTTGCGCAGAATCGCTTCCGCGCCCGCATTCTTGGCGTCCTGTTCGTCGAATTGGTCAGCAGGTGTTGCTGCGAAGATCACGGGAACGTGACGGTGCTGTTCCTGCGACTTTAAAAATCGGACTAGTTCGAAGCCGTTCTTCGTTGGAAGAAAGACATCAGTGATCAGCAGGTCCGGCTTTACATCTTCGAGACGCCTTAGCGCGGTCGCACCATCCGTGACGCTAACGACTTCAATGCCCTGGTCCCGGAGAATCCGTTCGCCGAGCCGAAGCGCCTGCGGACTGTCATCCGCCAGCAAAACCCGGCTCATTGTTGGGGCGCGGGAGTATTGGAAGTTGAAACCGCCGCAGCCGGTTGAGCGGCGGCCGGCTGGCTGTTGTTATTCTCGTGCTTCTGATTTTCGTGTTTCTTCTTTTTCTTTGCAAGCTTCTTGGCACGCTTCGCCTGTTCAGCGCGAATCTTGGCGATTTCAGCATCGCGATTAGTGGGCAACGGGGCCACCACCACGGGTTTAGCAGGGTCGGCTGATGCGGCCGCTCCGGCGGTTCGCGCATCTGTTCCGGTGTCCAATTTGCTCGGCCCGGTGATCTGTTTGACGCTAACATCCGTGGTTCCCGTGCTTGTGTTCGCCGCGGTTTCCGTTCCGGAGCCTTCCGTTGCCGCCTCGGCCACCACGGGCACGCTCACCGGGATGGTTGGCTTGGCTGGTGTCATCGTGGGTTGGCCAACCTTGGAAGCGTGGCTGGTATCGGGACGACTGCTGAACATCATTAAGGACCGAGACAGTATACTCGGTTTCTTGTAATTTTCCTTGTTATACGTGGCCCTATCCAGTGCGGCTTTATCCACCTCGGGGATGGACATTTCCATCTCCGCCAACCGGTCTTTGGCCTTCTTGACGCGCTCGCCCATCGGATACTCGCGCACAATGCGCTGGAACATTTCAGCGGCTTTCTGCCGGAATCTCGGGCCCATTTTTGAATACGCGTCGCCAGCCTCATATAAAGCCTGATCGGCCTTGCTATACAGGGGGTACTGGTCCACCAGGGCGTTCAACCGATTTGCAGCGGCCGGATTCATGTCGCGCCGCCAATAAAAATCGCCCACGGCGAATTCATGCTCCGCCAGGCTCTCCTGAATTTGCCGCAGGAGGTCTGCGGCTTTCGGGGCGAACTGGCTATTCGGATATTTGATTAGCAGGTCCTTGCATTCTTCCTGGGCCCTTAGCGCCTGTGTGTCGTCGCGGTCGCTCTTGTCCATCTCGCCGAAATGGATCATGCAGATTCGGTTCTGCGCCTCTGCCGCCTCTTCCATCTGCGGGTAGAACAACTCGAAGTCCTTGTATTCGGCCTCCGCCTGCGCCATGCCATTCGCGCCGCCTTCGCGGTACCAACTGTCGGCAATCGCAAGCTTCGCCTTTGCCAAATACTCGCTCGACTCGTACGTATTCATCAACGTCTGGAGCGAGATGCGCGCGGTCTCGTAACGTCCGCGCTCGATGTCGTGCATCGCCGAGTCGAACAACACCTTATCCGGCTGTTCGGTTTGTTTGGTGATGGGCGTGGCATATTTATGCACGCAGGAAGAGAGAAGTACGACGGAGGCCGCCGAAAATACGATTTTTGGCCAGAAATTCAACTTAACCATCATGCCCTAAACCTTCATTAATATTGCCTCTTCGGCGGTTCGTTGCATTACTCGAAAGGCCTCGCCCGGATCGGGAGCGCGGAATACGGATGTTCCCGCCACTATCCAATTCACCCCAGCTTTCGCCACTTCGGCAACATTGTCCAGATCCACTCCGCCATCGATCTCGATAACAAAGTTCAGCCCGCGCTCCCGCCGCCGCCGGTCCAACTGACGGACTTTGTCGAGCGCGTGCGGAATGAATTTCTGCCCGCCATAGCCGGGATTGACGCTCATTACCAGAACGTAATCGGCCAAGTCGAGCACATCGTCCAATAAACTGGTATTGGTTGCTGGATTGATCACCACGCCCGCTCGCGCGCCGTGCTCCTGGATCATATGTAGTGTCCGGTCCAGATTCCGAGCTACTTCGTAATGGACGCTCACGCAATCGGCGCCGGCCTTGATAAAGATCGGCGCATACGTATCGGGGTCCTCAATCATCAGGTGGTGGTCCATTTTCACCTGTGGCAAGGCTTTGCGGATACTTTCCGTGATGGGCGTACCCATGGTGAAATTCGGGACAAAGTGCCCATCCATGATATCCACGTGGATCATGGGGGCGCCCGCTTGTTGGATGGAACGAATCTGCTCCCCTAAACGGGCAAAGTCCGCCGCGAAAATGGAGGGTACTATTTGGACCACTTTAAGAAGTGTCACCCACGCCCCGACGCGGATAACCTCCTGATCATAACAAGTAAGGCGCCGGTGACGACTCGGCTCGCCGAAGGTACTGGTACTATCCGGGGCCCAAACTGACCAGAGGGCCGACTATACTTCCGTCGATCTGCTAAACACCGCGGCATAAAATCCGTCCCCTTCGTCGCGTCCCGGCACTCGCCAAGCCTCTTGTTCGCATCTTAACTCCGGTTGGCAATGCAGAGCAGCGCGGACAACATCCTCGTTTTCTTCATGTTCCAGCGAACAGGTTGCATAGACGAACCGGCCGCCCGGCTTGAGCCATTTCACCGCGGCAGCCAGCATTCGAAGTTGCTTTTCTGCAAATCGCTGGATGTTCTCGGATTGGACGCGCCACTTGATCTCCGGGTTGCGGCCAAGCGTACCTGTTCCCGAACAGGGTGCGTCGATGAAAATACGGTCAAAGCTCCGGGAAAAGGGCAGTGGCTGCGTCGCGTCCAAGACAACGCGCGGGCAAACTGGCGGAATCTCGCGGATGCGCGCCAGACTGACATCGCAGGCGACGGCAAAGGCCAGCGGCGTCTCCAACGCTTGGGCAGTCTTATTGCCGGGGGCCGCGCATAGGTCCAGGAAGGTCATTTCCGGGCCGAGGCCGAGCAGCGGAACAATCGATTGCGACCCAATATCGTGCAGCCGGAGACCGGCCGTGGTCCCGCTCAATAGCCGGTAACATCCCGGCAACTCAGTGGGTTCGACCTCGATGCCTTCGGGAACGGGTTTACCGGGGGCGATCCGGACGTAGGGCGCAGGTTCGCGCAGGGCCGCTTGGGCGATCTGCTGGGCCGCCTCCTCGCCGAAATGCTCGGTCCACCGGGCCAGCAGCCATTCCGGGCAGGAGAGTTCCGTCTGGCGGTCCGGCCATGCGATTTCGTCTCGGTTCACCTTCCGCAAGACGGCATTCACGAATCCCGCTGCCTGTGGCTTCTGCTGCTTAACGGTCTCCACCGTCTCATCCACGGCCGCATGGGCGGGTATGCGATCCAGATAGCGAAGCTGGAAAATAGCCATCCGCAACGCAATCAGGACGGATTTGTCCAACCCGGCCGCCGGTCGTCCGGAGTATTGTTCCGCGAGAAAATCGAGCTGGGCTTGAAACCGCAAGCAGCCAAAGACGATCTGCGATGCCAATCCGGCATCACGCGAGGCCAGCCCCGACGAGCGCTCAGCCAGAGTATCGGACGCGTACGCGCCTTCATCGACCGCCCGCAGGACCGCATAGGCAACGGAGCGCGCCGGTGAAACGCGTCCACTGGGGCGCGACTGTTGCTTGGAATGCGGCAACTTCCAGTTAAGCACTGCGGCCGCCGGCGACCCGGAGTTCCGGAGCGTCGATCGGTTGGAATTGCATTGGATTGATGGAAGCTGACGCATGCGCGTGAAGTGCCCTTCCCGATACACTAAAAACCGGACCAATATGGCGCGATTCCCGGGTGTCGATTACATGGAATTCGACTCGCTGTTGAGCGAGCAGGAACTGTTAGTACGGCAGACGGCGCGGCAGTTCGTCGATGAACAGGTGATTCCGGTGATCCGCGATGCCTATAACCAGGGTGTATTTCCGAAACAATTGATTCCGCTGTTGGGCGAGTTGGGCTTCCTCGGAGCGAACCTTGAGGGCTATGGCTGCGCCGGCATGAACAACGTCGAATACGGCTTGATCATGCAAGAGCTGGAGCGCGGCGATTCGGGGCTGCGGAGCTTCGTCAGTGTGCAGGGCGCACTTGTGATGTATCCGATCCATCGGTTTGGATCGGATGAACAAAAGAATCGTTGGCTCCCGGAACTGCAAGCTGGGCGGGCCATCGGGTGTTTCGGATTGACGGAACCGGGGTTCGGCTCGAATCCGAGCGCGATGCGGACAACTGCGGAGAAGCATGGGGATCAATGGGTCCTGAATGGCGAAAAGACGTGGATCACCAATGGGTCGGCCGCCGATGTGGCGATCGTTTGGGCGCGAACGCCTGAGGGGATTCGCGGATTTTTGGTAGAGCGGGGAACGGCAGGATATTCGACGAGCGACATCCACGGAAAGCTCTCAATGCGGGCTTCGGTAACGTCGAGCCTGCACTTTTCCGATTGCGCGATTCCTGAAGCGAACCTGCTGCCGTGCGCAAAGGGTTTGAAGGCGGCTTTAGCGTGTTTATCGCAGGCTCGCTTCGGGATCGGTTGGGGTGTCCTGGGCGCAGCGATGGATTGCTTTGAGACGGCCCGGACCTATACACTTGCCAGGAAACAGTTCGATGACAAACCGCTCGCCGGGCATCAACTGGTGCAGGAAAAGCTCGCCTGGATGATCACGGAGATTACGAAGGGTCAGTTGTTGGCGATGCATATTGCGAAATTGAAAGACGCGGGCAAAGCGGAAGCGGCGCATATCTCCATGTTGAAGCGAAATAACGTGGCAATCGCGCTCGAATGCGCACGTTTGAGCCGCGATCTGCTCGGGGCGAACGGCATTATGGACGAGTACCCGATCATGCGGCACATGTGCAATCTGGAGACCGTGAAGACATACGAGGGCACCGATCATATTCATACATTGGTGATTGGGGAACGAGTGACGGGCATTCCGGCGTACCGGTGAACCCCGCGCCACTAGCGCCGCTCGCGAAAAAACTGCGTTAGCAATTCGGCCGATTCGGCCGCCTGTAGACCCTCTTCGACTTCCACCCGGTGATTCAACAAATCCGAATCCGCCAAACGAAACTTGCTGCGAACGGCTCCGAAGCGGAGATCGCGCGCGGCATAGACCAGATGGGCGATCCGCGCAATCACAATAGCCCCGGCGCACATAACGCACGGTTCCAAGGTGACGTAGAGCGTGCAACCGGCCAGGCGGTAATTGTTGAGCACGCGTGCGGCTTGACGGAGCGCTTCAATCTCGGCGTGAGCGGTGGGATCGTTAGCAGATACAGGCTTATTCGCGCCACGGCCGATGACTTCACCCCGCAAGACGACGACAGCACCCACCGGGATTTCCCCGGCCTCACCCGCTTTCCGGGCCAGCGCGAGGGCCTCGCGCATGAATCGTTCCTGCATTTCGATTGAACTATGCAAAGCCGCCTTTCGTCTTCCTGTTCGGTCCGTTCCCCCTTGAAGCGGTGGTGGCGGCCAACTCTACGGTACTCTAACTTAAAAGGGGGGCAGAAGGGCTATGTTCCGGTACTTCTCACTGGCATTCCGAAATACGCTGCGCAACCGGCGGCGCAGTGCGCTGACGATTTCGAGCATGGCTGTCTCGCTTTGCTTGCTCGGCGTGTTGATCGCGATTTATCACGCCATGTTCTACGCAGATCAGACGCCGGGGTCGGCGCTGCGCTTAGTGGTGCGGCACAAGGTTTCGATCGCTTTGGTGATGCCGGATGCCTACATCGAGAAGATTCGTACGGTTCCAGGCGTCAAAGAGATATCGCCCTGGAATTGGTTCGGAGGGACATACAAAGACAGCCGCGAAACCAAGAATCTATTTGCCCGCTTCGGGGTCGACCCGAAGCCCTTCCTAACGATCCGGACTCAGTTGGAGATGCCCAACGATCAACGCGCCGCGTTCATACACGATCAAACAGGCTGCGTGGTCTCAGACGACTTAGCGAAGAAGCTGAACTTCAAGGTGGGCGACCGCATCCACCTGGTTGGCGACATTTATCCGGTGACGCTCGATCTGAAAGTGGTTGGAATATTCAAAGATCCCGACGCAAAGGGTTCTCTGTTCTTTAACATGAAGTACTTGCGCGAAGCCCTGCCCAAATCGCGGCAGGCGCTGGACAGCACAATCGCCGTGCTGGTGGATAGTCCCGAGGACGCTCCGCGGGTGGCAAAGGCCATCGACGACATGTTTGCGGAATCGAATCCACCGACCAAGACGGAATCGGAGCAAGAGTTCGTGCTGAGTTTTCTATCGCTGTTAGGGAATGTCAAGCTGTTCCTGCTGAGCATTTGCGCGGCCGTCACGTTCACCATCCTGCTGGTATCGGGCAACACGATTGCGATGTCGGTGCGCGAGCGGATTCGGGAAGTGGGCGTGCTGAAGACGCTTGGCTTTACCAATGATTTGATCCTCGGCATGATCATTTTGGAAGCGTTGACCATTGCCCTGATCGGCGCGGTCATCGGGTTGGTACTCGCAAGTGTCCTGGCTGTGGGCGTGGGCAAGGTTGGGGAAAATGTTGTGGGACAACTGCACAATTTGTCGCTTACGCCGATTACCACTGTGCTTTGCCTGGTAATTGCGCTGATGATTGGGCTGATCAGCTCCTTCATACCGGCATGGAATGCGGCTCGTACCAATATTCTCGATTCACTGCGGTATAGCGGCTAGGGCTTATGGCAATTCCGATTTCTTACAACGTGCGCAATTTAATAGTGCGCAAAACGACAACTATTATGACGGCCATCGGTATTGCGATGACGGTGGCTGTGCTTTTAGCGGTTTTGGGCTTGGTGTCGGGGCTGCGCACCGCTTTCGCCGCCACCGGCGATCCGCTGCACGTCCTGATACTGCGGAAGGGAGGCAATGCCGAATTGACAAGTATCATGACGCCGGCGAATTTTCAGATCATCAAGAGCTTTCCAGGCATCGCAACCGGGCCGGATGGGCAGCCAATGGCATCGATGGAGATGGTGACCGTAATTAATCTACCAGCCACGGACAATCCGGAGGGTTCGAATATTACGCTGCGAGCGATCTCGCAACGCGGAATGGCGATGAGGAAAGTCAAGGTTACCGAGGGGCGATTGTTCACGGGCGCGGCGCGCGAGGTGGTAATCGGAAAGAACATCGCGAAGCGGTATCCGGCGGCTCAGCTAGGCAAGTCCCTGCGTTTCGGCAAGGGCTACTGGAAGATTGTCGGTGTCATGGATGCGGGTGATAGCGCGGTGAACAGCGAAATCTGGGGCGATGCAGCGCAGGTGGCGGGGGACTTCAACCGGTCGGAGGCCTATAGTTCGGCGTTGGTCCAGGCGACGGACGAAGTGACGGCGGCGGCGCTGATCAAATCGTTCTCGGCGGACCGCAGACTAAATGTGGACGCAATGAGCGAATCCGACTACTACACGGCGCAGACGGGATCGGCCAATCCGGTGCAGTTCCTGGGGTTTTTTGTATGCATCATCATGGCTATCGGCAGCGCTTTCGCGGCTATGAATACGATGTACGCCGCAGTCGCGAGGCGAGCGAAAGAGGTGGGCACGCTTCGCGTACTGGGATTTACCAAAGGCAGTATTCTGTTCAGCTTCTTCCTGGAATCGATGTTGCTGTCATTGATTGGCGGCATTCTCGCGTGCGTGCTCGTGCTCCCGCTGAACAGCATTACGACCTCCATGGGAAGCTTCACGACGTTTAGCGAGACGACATTTAATTTTCACGTCGGTCCGGATGTGATGGCGGTGGGCATTGTGTTTTCGCTAATTTTGGGCGCTCTGGGAGGGTTTTTACCCGCGCGGCAAGCGGCGAAAAAGGAGATCTTGACGGCACTGCGGGAAGTGTAAGAGGGCGGCGGCAATTTGTATGGAGACAGAACTCAAGAATCTGCGGATCGACCGTACGGCGCGGCGGACTCGCGAAGGCAAGCCCGTTGTACAGATGGTGATCCTCGCGGTGGTCCTGGTGGGGCTGGCGGTGGGCGGGCTGGTCGCGTACCAAAAGCTGACTGCTCCCGTGGACGTGCGCGTGGCGCAGGTGCAGTCTCCCATGAATCAGGCGGCCGTGGGCAATGAAGTGGTGTTGACAGCTACGGGGTATATCGTCGCGGCGCACAAGATTGAAGTGGCTTCGAAGGTAAATGGCCGCGTGCAGTGGATTGGCGTGGATAAGGCCGACAAAGTGACTGAGGGGCAAGTGATGGTGCGGTTGGAGAATACCGAATTTCGCGCGCAGTTGGAGGAACAGCAAGGCAATCTCGCCAATCTCCAAGCGAAACTGGCGGAGTTGGAGCATGGTTCGCGGCCGGAGGAGATTCAGAAAGCGCGGGCGGACGTCGATCAGGCCAAGGCCGATCTGGCAGACGCGAAGGTATCGCTTGATCGCACCAGGGGATTAGTTTCGGAAGGCGTGCTTGCGAAGCAGGCGTTGGATGATGCGCAATCGAAGTACGACGGCGATGTGAGCAAGGTTGCGAGCCTGCAGCGGACATTGGATCTGGCCGTTTTGGGTCCGCGCAAAGAGGAATTGGACATGGTGCGCGGGCAAATCGAACAAGCGCGCGGCGCCGTGGCCTATGCGCAAGACGCGCTCGACAACACCGTGATCAGAGCGCCGGTTACTGGGACCATTCTCGATCGCAACGTGGAGAAAGGCGAGTTCGTCACCAATGGTTTCGTCGGCGATAAAGGCGCGAAGGGCTACCTGGTCACTATGGCCGATTTGAACGATCTGAAGGTGGAACTGGATATCAGCCAGAACGATTTTCCGAAGCTGGGGCCTCACCAGAAAGGTGTGATCACGACGGACGCTTATCCGGATCGCAAGTATCAGGGCGTGATCGACGAGGTCTCGCCCGAAGCCGACCGCGCCAAGGCGACGGTGCAAGTAAAAGTCAAGGTGATCAACCCGGACGACTATCTGCGGCCTGACATGAACGCGACGGTGGTGTTTTACAACGAAGCCAAGGCCGCGCAGAATGAGACGGTGAAACGAATTGTAGTCATTCCGCGAGGCGCGGTGCAGAACGGCAGCGTATTCGTGATGATGAATGGGCACGCGCGCAAGCGGCCGGTGACGGTGGGCGGCACGTCTTCGAAAGGCGTGCTGATTGAGAGCGGATTGATCGGCGGCGAGGACCTGATCCTGAATCCTCCAGCCGATTTGAAAGACGGACAGAACGTGCGGGTGAAGCAATAAGGAGCGATTGGCAGATGAGCGAGACGGTAATCCGGGCGAAGCAGTTGAGCAAAGAATACGTGCGCGACGAGTTCCACGTGATGGCGCTGGATGAAGCGGATATCTCTATTGACCGTGGGGATTTCGTTGCGCTGATGGGCCCTTCAGGATCCGGAAAATCGACGCTGCTGCATCTGATCGCCGCGATGGATAAGCCGACCAGCGGCGAGATCGAAGTGCTGGGATCGGACATACGGCAACTCGGCGACAAACAAATTGCGCATTGGCGGAATGAGCATATCGGGTTCGTCTTTCAGTCGTTCAATTTGATCCCGGTGCTTTCGGCGCTGGAGAACGTGGAACTGCCGCTGAAGTTGACGAAGCTGAACAGGAAGGAACGGATCGAGCATGCGCAGACCGCGCTGAAACTCGTAGGTTTGGGCGATCGCTTCAACCATTTGCCGAAGCAATTGTCGGGCGGGCAGGAGCAGCGCGTGGCGATTGCGCGAGCGATTGTGACGGACCCGGATCTGATTCTGGCCGATGAGCCCACGGGCAACCTGGACGCTGCGGCGGCTGAAGATGTGCTGACGATGCTGACCCGGTTGAATCGGGAATTCGGGAAGACGGTCGTGATGGTGACGCACGATCCGCACGCCGCCAGATTTGCGCAAACCGTGCGGCATTTGGAGAAGGGCAAGCTGCTGCCGGTGGGGACGTTGCCCGCTGATTGGGCTTCGGCGATTGCAGTGCGGAATTAGTTGGGGCGCGATACTTGTTAAGCTCCACGCATGAAAATAACGATCGACACTAACCTCGCGAAGTTATTCGTCGAAGATGGCGACAAGAGGAACGAGACACCACTATTCAGTCCCGAGGCGTTCGCCGAGATCAGTCGCCAATGGATGAGGATCGGATGGTCGCTGGACTACTATCATCGTTTCCACTGGATGGGAGTTCCAGTGCTCCAGTTGCCGGAAGATCTGGTTCGATTGCAGGAAGCGTTCTATCGCATTCGCCCGGATTTTGTAGTCGAGACGGGCATTTTCGGCGGGGGCTCGCTGCTGTTCGCTGCATCGCTCTTTGGGGCGATGGGGCACGGGCACGTGATCGGTGTTGAAAAAGATCTGCGCGATGACGCAAGAGAGACGCTATCGACTCATCCTCTCGCTCGCCGCATCACGGCGATAGAGGGCGATTCGATTGCTCCTGAAACATTACAAGCTGTCAGGGCTTTGACCGGGAGCGGTACCGTCATGGTTGTTCTCGATTCGAATCACAGCGCAGGCCATGTCGCCAAAGAACTGGAGGCATACGCGCCGCTGGTGACGCCAGGCTCGTGCCTCGTCGTAGAGGATGCAGTTATGAAGGACCTTGCCGATGTTCCAGGCGGCGATCCGTCGTGGGATAATCCGGGAACTGCAATCGAGGATTTCGCAAAACGGCATCCGGAGTTTCAACGAGAAGAGGCCTCTACACCGTACAATCGAAGCGTCATTCGGGATAGCGCGACATATTGGCCGGGCGGTTGGCTATGGAGAAAATAATGGGGTTCCGGGCGCTGCCTCGGAATCCAGCGGCACCCGACGGTGCCCGATTCTTACTACCCATGCTGGGAAATCACTCTCGGGCCGCGCGAATCGGATCCAAGACAAGGAGCCGTTTGCACCTGCGAATCAGTTCCGTCATGCGAATGGCGTTACGGCGGAGCCCTTCCGCGGCGACCGCAGTTGGGTAATTTCCTCAGCCCCAGTCCCGAAATCGCTGTCCGAGGCGACTATAATGAAAACCGCCGCGACTGCCACCTCGAAAATCTTAAAATCGCCCCATCGAGTTCAGATGCTATTGGTGCGCATTCGATCGGCGAGATACTCGGAGGCTCGCATGGAGAGCGACAGAATCGTCATGGTCGGGTTTTGCCAGCCACAAGTGACAAAGCTTGCTCCGTCCACGACGAACAAATTCTTGATGTCGTGGCTCTGGCACCACTTATTGAGAACACTCCGCTTGGGATCGTTGCCCATTCGGCAGGTGCCCACTTCGTGAATGCTGCTGCCGGGAGCGCCGACTTTATCGGTCTTGTTGATGATGTCCCAACCGGCATCGTGGAACCATTCTTCGATAGTGTCCGCGGCATCCTTTCGCATGTTGCGCTCGTTTTCGGAATCGCGCGCCTCGATATGCAGGACCGGGATGCCCCAACGGTCCGTTACGTTGTCGTCAATTCGGACATGGTTTTCGAATCGAGGGACACGTTCGCCGTAGATGCTGCCGGAGACACAGGAGCCGGCGTAGCTGTCGAGTTTAGCCTGCAGTTCCGCGCCATAGAGCGGGAAGAAGTTGGGATTGGCGCTCTGACCGCTGTAGATAGCGACGCAATAACCTTTGATGAAATTGCTTTTGGCGCTCTTCTTCAGATTGCGAAAACGGGGCACGACCGCGCTGCCACCCATGAGTCCCGGCGGCGCTTTCCCATCGCGAGCCTCAGGTACGGAGGCAACCACCGAAACTCCATACATCTGATCGACAAGATAATGGCCCATCACGCCGCTGGAATTGGCGATTTTTGAATTCAACAGCAGACGCGTGCTCTCTAACGCGCCCGCAGCCAGGACCACGGCGCGTGCTTTGACCTGCATCTCACGGCCCGAATGGCGATCGACGAAATGCGCGCCGTTGGCAAGGCCGGTGTTCTTGTCAACACTGATCTGGCGAACGATGGCGTTTTGCGCGATGTCGAGCTTGCCGGTGTCCAGCGCATCGGGTAAGAGAAGGTTTATGGAACTGGCCAGCCCGTCCTTGCCGAGCGCGACACGCCACTTCGAGATTCCCACGCCCTGCTTGTTGACGACCTCGGTCAGGCGCTTCATGCTTCCGGTGTCGGGCGGGAAGGTGGTCTCTACGTAATTGCCATCGGGGAACTGGGGCCAACCCTCCTTGACGCCGGAAACACGGAAAATCTGTTCGACGCGCGAATAATATGGCGCCATGTCTTCCAGGCTGACCGGCCAGCTATCGCCAGTGCCGTCGATCTCGGCGGCCTTGAATTCGTAGTTGCTGAGACGGAACGATTGACGCGCCCAGAACAGGGACCGGCCGCCCAAGAGCCGCACACGGACCCAGTTGTATGGAGCATCCGGAGGATTCGTATAAGGCACCTGCCTGTCGCTCACCCATTGGTTCGCGGTGAATTCGTTGAAATGATTGGCGTGTTCCCAACGTCCGGGCTTATCGAATCCGCGATAAGGCAACTCATAAGCATGTTTGATGCTGCGGTCTTTTTCGTAGTCAGCTTCCGGACCGGCGTTCAGCATCAGGCAAGATATGCCTTTCTCTGTCAGAATTTTCGCGGCCATGCCGCCGGAGTGTCCGGACCCCACGATCAGGACGTCATAAGTTTTGACTGGCATTTTGCTATCCCTCACCGATTGGGTCGATTGGAGCCCAGTAGTAACCGGTGGTGCGAGAACCTCGCGTGAAGAGCCGACCCGATTTTTCCATGGCGGCTGCCCATTCGCGCGAATTCAATGTGGCGGTTCTGATGTCCTCGTGTACCTGCGCGATAAACCTCTTCAGAGGATCGCTCGGCAGATCCTGCGCCCATGGTATCGCCATCATCAGAGGCCCCAGAATGGTATCCGCCTGCTGGGCATCCAAATCACAAAACGACTTCCGAAATTTATCTTCCGCTTGTTCCTCGAGTCGATCGAGACCGTTCAAGTAAAGCTCCTGCCGGTCTTCCGGCGATGCACCGATTAAGAAATCCAGAAACTCAGGCGCGTGGGCTTCAAGAGCGCCGGGATTACCCTTGAGCGGAGGCATGAGAAGAGCGCCCAACTTCTGAACGGTTGCAAATTGACCCTTCGTGAAGAAATGCGGAGCCGGCTGGCCGGTTAAGTCCACGGCGGTGGTCGCCAAGTGCGGAACGTCGTGGGGTTGCCGGGATATTGAGCGTGGTGGAGCGTCCGGTTTTCGCGGATTCTGCTTCGGCGAAGACGCTTGCTCGCCCAAAACAATGGCGGGCGCGACTGGCGTAACGAGTAGGCTTCGGACAAAATTTCGGCGTTTCATGACAAGTGCCTGACGTTTTATTGAGGAGTTGTGATGTATACAGTATACACACGCCGAGGGCAGTTTGGATAATGAAGAAGTGTCCAGCCGATCAAAGAAACTTCTTGCGCTCTCTTCCGTGTGTCTACTGACTAACCTCGCCTTTGCCCGTTCGAATGCGTCGCAACTTCCCGACGGTCCTGGCAAAGAGACGACGGAAAAGATCTGCAGCGGTTGTCACGCGGCCGAGATCGTGTTGGGGCACCGCGATACGAAGCAGGGCTGGACCCAGATTGTCAGTGACATGGTCGATAAGGGAGCGAATGGTACCGATGCCGAGTTCAACACGATCATCGATTATCTTGCCGCCCACTTCCCGGTGAAGTCCGATTCAAAAGCTAGCCAATAGGCGCCTAGATCAATGGATTTCCGGCTCGGGCATTTCCATCTTCTGATCGAGAAAGTCGAAGTCGCATCCGAGATGCGCTTGGGTGACACGCTCGGCGTAGAGGGCCATGTATCCACGGCCGAATTTTGGAGCGGGCTTCACCCATTTCGCGCTGCGCGCAGCCAGTTCTTCATCGGATATTAAAATGTCGAGCCGGCGGTTCTCTACATCCAGCGAGATGAGATCGCCCTCTCTGACGAGCGCCAATGGGCCTCCGATGAAACTTTCAGGCGATACGTGAAGGACGCAGGTTCCATACGAAGTGCCGCTCATGCGCGCGTCGGAGATGCGGACCATGTCGCGCACGCCTGAAGGCAAAAGCTTTTTCGGGATGGGTAACATGCCCCATTCGGGCATACCGGGTCCGCCGAGCGGGCCGGCATTCTGCAACACAAGCACGGAATCTTCCGTGACGTTGAGATCGTCGCGATTGATGCGCGCATCCATGTCGTTATAGTCTTTGAAAACGACCGCGGGACCTGTGTGCTTCATCAGGCGCGGGCTTGCGGCGGCGGTTTTCAAGACAGCGCCATCAGGGCAGAGGTTGCCATAGAGCACTGCGGTGCTGCCACGTTCGGCCATCGGTTTTTCGCGCGGACGAATCACCTCGGCGTTATTCACGCGCGCGCCGTCGATGTTCTCTCCTATGGTTCGGCCGTTGACGGTGAGCGCATCGAGATGCAGCAGGTCTTCGATTTCGGCCATCAACGCCCGTAATCCGCCGGCGTAGTAGAAGTCCTCCATCAAGAATCTTCCCGATGGCCGGATGTCGGCCAGCACGGGCACCCGGCGCGAAATCTCATCGAACCTTTTCAGATCGAGCGGAAGGCTACAGCGACCGGCGAGCGCGGCCAGATGAATGAACGCGTTGGTGGAACCGCCGATGGCCATGTCGACCGCAATGGCATTTTCGAAGGACTGAATCGTCAGAATATCGGATGGTTTCAAGTCTTCCCAAACCATCTGGACGGCGCGTTCGCCGCAGTTCATCGCCATGCGGGTATGGTTCGAATCGGGTGCGGGAATGGATGATGCGCCGGGCAACGTGAAGCCGAGCGCTTCGGAGAGCGCGGTCATGGTGGACGCAGTGCCCATGGTCATGCAGAAGCCAGGGGAACGCGCGATGCCGTTCTCAATGTTGTTCCAATCGTCGGCGGTGATCGTGCCTGCGCAACGCTCAGTCCAGAACTTCCAAAGATCCGTGCCGCTGCCCAGCGGTTGGCCATCCCAGTTGCCGCGCAGCATCGGGCCGCCGGGCAGATAGATTGCGGGGAGATCCATGCTGATGGCGCCCATCAACAAGCCAGGCGTGGTCTTATCGCAGCCACCCATGAGGACTGCGCCATCCACGGGAAGGCTTCGCAGCGCTTCTTCGGTATCCATCGAAAGCAGATTTCGATACAGCATCGGGCTGGGCTTTGCGTAGGTCTCGGTGATGGAGAACGCGGGAATCTCTACCGGAAATCCGCCCGCCTGCCATACGCCGCGTTTTACCGCTTCGGCCCGCTCGCGCAGGTGAATGTTGCAGGGATTGATCTCGCTCCATGTGTTGATGATGGCGATAACGGGGCGGCCGGTGAAATCTCCCTGGCGAAAGCCTGACTGCTTCATACGCGAGCGATGGCTGAAACCGCGCATGCTGTCGGGGCCGAACCAACGAAAGCTTCGAAGATCTTCAGGCTGTTTCTTTTGACTCATGACGATTCATGATATCGATTGAAGAATTGCCGGGGCGAATGCAGGCGGCCAAGACCCCGGCCATGAACATGCATCCTGTCAGGCACCAGAGCCCGTCCCGATAGCTGCCGGTGGTGGTTCTGAGATAACCGAAAACGGATGGGCCGACAAAGCCGCCGAGATTGCCGAAGGAGTTAATAAGACCGACGGCCAGCGCTGCCGCCGATTTGCCTAGATAGCTGGATGGGATGCTCCATAAAACCGGTAGATAGGCCTGGAACGTTAAGCCCACGAGGCAGAGGAAGGCGATGACGAAGGCGAGTCGATTGCCGGAGAGAATCGCAAGTCCGAGGCTGATTCCCGAAAGGAACATGGGCGTCGCCGTATGCAGGCGTAGTCTGCGGGTGCGCCGGGCGAGATATCCATTCAGCAGGATTCCGCCAATGCTGAAGATGTACGGAAGAACGGTGACCACGGTGCGCCAGGCGATGGAGAGACTCCGCATGTTGTTGGTGAGGGATGGAAGGAAGAAAAGAATGGCCTGATTGCCGGTGACGATGAGAAAGAACGACGCCGCGAGCAACAGCGTTTGTGGTTGGCGGAAGGCGGCGAGAATTGCCACGCGTCCCGCGGCGGTGCGGGCGCGAGCCTCGAGAGATAGTTCGTTGAGCAACCACTGCTTCTCGTCTTCGGGAAGCCACTTGGCCTGGTGCGGGCGGTCGGTGAGATAGCGCAGCGTAACGAACCCGAGAAGCACGGGCGGAATGCCTTCGAGAATAAAGACCCAACGCCAACCGTCGAGTCCGTGCCAGTGGACGGTTTCGAGAATCCAGCGTGAGACCGGCAGGCCGATGACAACTGAGAGAGGCTGCGCGATCATGAACCAGGCCTTGGCGCTTGACCGGTCCTGCTCCCTGAACCAGTGCGACAGATAGACGACGACTCCGGGAAAGAAGCCGGCTTCGGCCGCGCCGAGAAAGAAGCGGAGCCAATAGAATTGTGAGCGAACACTAAGGCCGACGGGCAGCATTCCCGCGAAGCCGGTCAGGGTTGCGACGACGCCCCAACTGACCATGATGCGGGCGAGCCACTTGCGCGCGCTCCAATTCTCGACGATGAGCGATCCGGGAATTTCGAGCAGAAAATAGCCGAGGAAGAAGATGCCGGCGCCGATGCCGATGGTCTCATCGTTCAGGTTCAGCGCACTCTGCATATGGAGCTTGGCGATGGAGATGTTGGCGCGATCGAGATAGGCGGTGAGATAGATGAGAACCAGGAATGGCATGAGGCGCAGCGTGATACGCCGGCGCGCGCGTCCCGCTACATCGAGCGGCGCTTTCACCCTTCGCGAACCATCTTCAGAAATGCGCGAACGGCCGGACCCATGATGGCTTCGACGACGCACAGCAGATAGCGCGCGCCGCGGGCTCGCCACTCCAAAGACGATTCCGCGGTAGTGGCGAGCACGCCGAGCACTTTATCCGATTTGGACACGATTGAAATGATGCGGTCGAAGGCCGCTTGCACGTCTGAATGTTTGAAATCGCCGGGATGGCCGAGCGAGTTAGAAAGATCGGTAGGGCCGATGAACACGACGTCGATGCCGGGCACGTTCACGATCTCCGGCAACTCGTCGATACTGGCAGACGTTTCCACCTGAACGATGACCATGGTTTCAGCGTTGGATGTTTCGATATGTGAGGCATAGCTGAAGGGCAGGACTTGGCCGTAGTTGGCGGCCCGGGCTCCGGCAAGCCCGCGATTCCCCAGCGGCTGATATTTGGCGGCGCGCACCGCGGCCTTGGCCTCCGCTGCGGTGTTGACCATGGGAATCTGCACGCCCTGCACGCCGGTATCGAGATGGCGACCGATCATCCAAGGCAAATTGGCGGGAACGCGGACAATGGACGTGACGCCGGTAAGTTCACAAACACGCGCGAGGTTTTCGCATTCGCGCTCGCCGATGGGCGCGTGTTCACCATCGAAGAACAGATAGTCGAAGCCGAGATAACAGAGAATTTCGGCGAGTCCCGGGTCGGCGTGCCGGATGTATGGGCCAATTACGGTTTCTCCGGCGCGGAGTTTTGCTTTCAATTTGTTCGGCTGCACTGTGAAGAAGCATTGTACGGCAGTGCGCTGAAAGCAAGCGATGCCGGGCGGCGGATTAGCGACGGGTGCCCGGCTTTATCTTATATGCCGCGACCACCACTAAGCAGAGTCCGACGATCGCCAGAGGCAGGCTTGTGGGCTCGGGTACACCGCTGGCGGGCGTGATGGAGGCTTCAAAATCACTTTGCGCGAAATTAGCAATCAGCGCGTCGCCTGCGCTGGTGGGGTGCAGGCCGTCCCAAAAGAGATAATCGTTCGGATCTGCGCCGGGGACGTCCATGCCGGGAGTGGTTACATTCAGGCCGTAATTGCCGGGAGTGTTGAGAATCTGCTGGAATAGGCTCGCGACATCCACGCCCACCAGATCGATGCCCGGGTACATAGCGTCCAAATTTTGGATGTCGGCAGCCCATTGTGTGTCGAAGGCCAGGCTTGCTGCGTTCAATGCCACGGCACTACCGGAAGCGGTGCCCTCCGGGGTATTTCCAAGCAATGGCAGATTAAACCACAAAAAGTATTTCGCGCCGCCACCGGCCAGCGTGGCGATATTCGCCTCCAGGTTATTTGCGGCCTGAACCGGATTGCTTGCGGCCATGATGTCATTCGCGCCAGCCCAGACGCTAAATAGGGTGGTTGACGGAATGCTGGACCTGCCGGACAAGTAGAGGCCGAGCTGATCGGAAACGCCGTCGAGACCATTGGAGCCGGTCATTGCGCTGGCGACCGCAAAGTTGGTTCCATCGCCGAGGTAGGGCTGAGGATCGGGCAATCCGGTATTGGCGGCAAACTGGTCGGCCCACAACCCGGAAGGGCCGCCCGGCGCGGCGGGATTGGTGAACTCCCCGACCGGAAATGGGACGCCAGGGACACTTCGACTGGCATACCCCGGCCCCGGTTGGGCTCCGAGCGTCGCGATCGAGGCATTGCCCGTATCCGTGAGACTATCGGCCGAACGCGACGATCTGATTGACCTGGCCGAGCGAATCGCAAAGCGCCGGCAGACCTGGTAGGACCACGCAACAAGGGATAGCAACCACGATTCCGCGCATACCACGTGGACACAGTAAGATGGGTTACTATCACGTAGTATTAATTGCAGTTTATTGGTTGCGCGTACTAGAACTGGAACGCCTTACAGCGACACGGTTATCGCAGGCCGCCAGACGCGAGTAATGTTTCGCCAGTCAGCCAGCCTGAGTCGGTCGATGCCAGAAAGACGGCAATTGGCGCGATGTCGGCAGGTTGGGCGATGCGGCCGAGCGGAGTCTGCGATTGAACCTGTAACTGGAAGTCGCTGCCTATGATTCCGGAGGTATGGGTGCCCTCGGTTTCGACCATGCCCGGATTGATCGAGTTTACTCTTATCTTTCTGGGTCCTAATTCCTTCGCAAGCACGTGTGTAACCGCATCCACCGCACCCTTGGTAGCAGTGTAAACGGCGCTTGCGGGCGGCGTGACTTGACTGGCAACGGAACCGATATTGATGATGCTTCCACCGTCGGCGCCGAAGTGTTTAGCGGCCTCCTGACTGGCGAGGAGGAGTCCCAAAACATTGGTATTGAACTGACGGTGGAACTGCTCTTCTGTAATTTCCCCGAGCGGCGCGAAGTGATAGACCCCCGCATTGTTTACCAAAACGTCGAGTCTTCCAAAAGCCTTATTCGTCTCAGCAAAGATACGCTGCACATCGGACGATTTTGCTACATCGCCTTGTACCGCAACCGCTTGGCCGCCGTTTTCAACGATTTCCGCCACGACGCGGTCGGCGCCTTCTTTGCTAGAGGCATAGTTCACCACGACGGCCGCGCCTTCCGCCGCGAGGCCCCTCGCGATGCTTGCGCCAATTCCCTTTGAAGCCCCTGTGACGACTGCGACTTTATTTTTTAGTTTGCTCATATGCCTCTCCTCGGATCGAATCGCTTGATCAACGTTTCGATAACCGTCTAATTGATGTGAGGGGATTGGGAAAGGGTGCAGCCGCCCTGGACTAAATTTTTGCCAACTGATCGAGGTAGGCCTGGAGGATCTCGCGGCGCAGAATGAGGTTGGCGAACTTGCCGGAGCGAACGATGGTGATGAGCCCGGCTTCCTCCAATTCTTTGAGGTGATGAGAGAGCGTGGCGGCGGAGATGGGTTGGCACTCGCGCAAGTCCGTACAAGAGACGGCGCAGCTTTTCCCGCCGATTTGCTTTAGAATTTCGAATCGGCGCGGATCGGCGAGCGCCTTAGCGATCAGATGGATTTGCTCTTCGGGCAGGCCGTCGGAAGAGGGTACCGGCGATTTGGCGGGACGTCTGGGCATGTATCTCCCAAGCGGTCAGATGCGCTTGCTTGAACCCGAGATCATGTTACTATCCGACATTATTAGTGAGGTCTTTAGAAATGTTCTCACGCCGCCAACTATTACGGACGTCCGCAGCGGTAGCCCTCCAATCTCGTCTTTCCGCCAGCTTATCGGCGGCCACGGCGAGCGCATCGCTACCGGACAAGGCGAATTTTCGAGTGCAGGAGTTTGAGACTTGCCTGAATGCGGGACGATGGCATCCGCTCAGCAATGGCGCGCGACTGGCTGCCGGCCAATACCAGGAGTACAAACAAAGAGGTATTTGGGATCGTAGCAGCCTGTGGGCTGCGAGCAACCCCAATTCGCACGGCGGCTCACAAATTACAACGAAGCAACTCTTCGCGAAACTAATCAATGCCTCGCCAGAGGAAATTGCCTTCGTGCAGAGCACGACCGCGGGAGAAAATCTCGTGGTGCAATCGCTCGGCTTTCCCGCCGATGGGGTGAACATTGTCACCGATGGTCTGCACTTTGAGGGGTCGCTCTATCTCTACGATGCGCTGCGCAAGCGGGGCATGGACGTTCGCATGGTGAGGCCGCGCAATTGGCGGATCGATATGGGCGACTTGGAGAGGGCGATCGATGGAAAGACACGCCTGGTTGCGGTATCTCTGATTTCCTTCATCAACGGCTTCGAGCATGACTTGAAGCGTGTGTGCGACATAGCGCATGCTCATGGCGCTTTGGTCTACGCCGATATCGTGCAAGCGGCGGGAGCAATGCCGATTGACGTCAAGGCAAGTGGCGTGGATTTTTGTGCGACCGCCAGTTATAAGTGGCTAATGGGGGACTTTGGTCTGGGATTCCTCTATGTGAAGACAAGTGTTTTGGATAGGATTATCCGTCCCGTGCACAGCTATCGTCAACTCAGCTCTTTCACGAATCACATGTTCCCGTATGACGGCCCGGCTTCTTCCATCGTGGAGTGGAATCAGATCAAGTCTGCTTCCGGATACTTTGAAGAGGGAACGCTGGCCAGCGGCGTCTCGGAGACGTTAGCCTATTCGTTGAAATACATCGAGACGATTGGTGTGGAGAATATTCAGAAGCACTCACAGTCGCTGATCGCCCGGATGCGGGTTGAAATTCCACGGCTGGGGCACGAATTGATCACGCCCGATAATGCGCAGGGCCCGCTGGTCGCGTTTCAGTTGAAAAATCCGGCATCGGTCGCAGCCAAGCTGACAAAGGCGAAGGTGGACGTTACGATTGCGGACCATCGCATGAGAATATCGCCGTCGGTTTACAACGACCACGGAGATGTCGATCGATTGATGGAAGCGCTGTCGAGTTGACAGACCATGGTCGGCCAGAATCTGGCATGCTATATCCATGAAAGCAGATCGTGTTGAAGTGTCTCGTGACGAGCAGGGCAACCGGTGGTTGATTCGGATCCAAGTGGGCGGGGAAGTAATTCGCCGCCATTGCCATGAGCCGGCGAATGCAAACCAGGATACCCTGCGTGACGCCGCCGTAAAGACGGCGGCGGACGAGGGCTACGCGGTCGATCCTTTGAATATTGTCTTCTCCTAGGCGTGACCTGAAGCCGCGGAAAGCAGTGCTTGCCGCCGCCGGCGGCCGCTCAGGAGATAAATTGCGGCGCGCAGTTCCAGCAGGGGGTCGCCGGAGGGTTCAATGCCATCCACGCGCGGAATGGGATCGAAAATGATCTTTTTTTGTTCGGTGGTCTGTTCGGGGACGATTTTGGTGAGAGACACTCTGCCGAACGGAACGACGGCGCGTTGTTCGGGCCAGCGGATGGCGGCATCATCCACTACGTCGCCATCTTCGGCTACTTGCACGCGGACTTCAAGGCCGACAGGGTCCCGGTTCACACGGGCAGTCAATTCATCGAACAGGTAGTTGGCGTCTTTGCTCTTGGCGGCGGCATCGTCCAGATGTTCTACACCGGCGTCCGGCAAAATTCGGTAACGTCCATAACGGCTGATGCCCTGGGTATTGGTAAAGCGCATGGCTGTGACGCCAAAATAAGCCTCCCTGGCGAAGCTGGATGGAGCGGGCTTGGGCGTTTGGACGAATGCCAGCGCCGTGGGATGGCTGCCAAGAACCGCACGGCGATTGATCATTTTTTCGTCTGATGGGAGTGGCATGGGGATACTGCAAAGTAGTTTACCGTGCATACCTTGGCTTGTCACACAGGAGACACCCGCGCGGAGTACTCTATTTGTCGTCATGAGAATTTTGATTTCCGGCGCGGGAGTTGCGGGACCGACTCTTGCGGATTGGTTGGTCCAATACGGGTTCGAAACGACCATCGTGGAGAAGGCGCCGAAGTTACGAACGGGTGGGTACATCATCGACTTTTGGGGCGCCGGTTTCGATGTAGCGGATCGCATGGGGCTAATGCCTGAGATCCGCGAAAAAGGATATGTCGTTGAGGACGTAAGGGTGGTCAATCAGAGCGGGAAACCGATAGCGGGTTTTCCGGCGAAGGCATTTGCCCGGGCGACCCGTGGCCGCTATGTGAGCCTCCCGCGAGGGGATCTCGCCACATCGATTTTCGGCAAAATTGAAGGTAAAGTAGAAACCATTTTTGCCAATAGTATCGATCGTATTGACCAGACGGAAGACGGGGCTGAAGTTACTTTTGAAGGCGGCGAGGTTCGGAAGTTCGATCTGGTCGTCGGTGCCGATGGGCTTCATTCCCGGGTCCGCGAGCTGGTATTTGGCGCGCAGAGCCGATTTGAGAAGTATCTGGGTTACAAGGTGGGCGCATTTGAGGCGGAGGGATACCGGCCGCGAGACGGGTTGATTTATGTGATGTACACGCAGGTTGGCCAGCAAATAGTGCGGTTTGCCATGCGTGGCGACCGCACCATGTTCCTCTTTACGTTTGCGGATGACAGGGCCGATAGAAACATTGATACTAAAGGACAAAAGGCCTTGTTGCGAGAGCGATTCGGGAATAGCGGATGGGAATGTCCGAGAATTTTGGCGGCGTTGGATTCAAGCGATGACCTATATTTCGATCGCGTGAGCCAAATACGAATGGATCCCAAGGAAGGACTGTGGACGCGAGGGCGGGTGACATTAGTTGGCGACGCAGCATTCTGCGTCTCGCTATTGGCTGGGCAAGGATGCGCGTTGGCCATGGTGGCGGCCTATATCCTGGCGGGCGAACTTCACCGAACTCACGGCGACTACGCGGAAGCATTCACGCGGTATCAGGAGTTATTCGGGCCGTTCATTGTGGAAAAGCAGAAGGCAGCGCTGCGTTTTGCGGGAATGTTTGCACCGAAATCGCAGTTTGCAATGTTTTTGCGCAACCAAATCATGAACCTGATGAGAATTGGCTGGGTTGCGGATCTGGCTGTAGGGCGCGATCTTGCGGATCGGATAGCGCTACCGGATTACTGAGGCGTGAGCAGGAGACAGAAAAGAGAATGGCTTGCGCGGGGCGCGACGCAACAGACTGTGATTGACAGCAACCGCGGAGAACCCGGTCTTCTCCCGGGTCGCTATTTTTCGCTCTGGGGAACGGTGTAGTAATCGTAGACAGTTTTCCAACTGAATTCGTTGCCAGGTTCGACGTCGATAGGGACGAACGGCTCCATTGCGATCACAGTGCGGATGGACCACAAGGATTCCCGCAGCAGAGAATGGTCTCCGGCAATTCTCATTCCCGCGCCCAAAAGGCTGTTTTCGATGCGAATCTGGTTGTCATCCGGGCTTGTGCCGAATCCCTGAATAGGCGTTGCCACAACATCGCGATCCTTTAATGTTTTGAGATAAACGATCTGGTTTCCGCGGATCTCCGCCAGTTCCTTGTTGGGTGGGCGTGAGGTCTGAATCTGAAAAGGAACGGAAATCGCGAGGCCGGGACCGGGCGGCTGGCCGTCCAGCACCAGAAAGTTATGGTTGTACACGCTAGTGTGGATTGCATGGGTTCCCCGATTTTTCAGATGATGCTCAAGGATCATCTCCGGCTTGCCCGCAACCAGGCGTACCGTCTTCCGATAGAGATAGCTGTAACCCGACGATGAATCTGCCAAATCCTGAGTAAATTCGACAGAATCCGCATGTTTGGCGACAGTCCACTTTCCAGGATTTGCGATCTCGTAAAGGTGATAGTTGTCGTATTTGCCATCGGCCGGCTTGCGGAGCGCGCCCACTCCAATTTTTATGAAGTTGCCGCCGGGCTTGGCGTCGTCCCAGCCGACTTCTCCAAACTCGTCGACCGGACCGCTGATGGCGCTACACGGACCGGCAACGATATCGGAGTCTTCATAGATGAAATCGTGAATTGTGGGATTGGTTTTCTGAAACCAAGGTCCGTAGTAGTCATGACCTTTAAATTGCAGGCTGTATAGCACGCCGGACCAATCAAAACGAGTACCTCGATAATAACCGCGTTTTGCATTGGGCAAGTACATCTTCACCTGTATCTCGCCGTTGCCGATTTCCGCTTGCGGGAAATCGGCCGGTCGCGCATAGCCAAGCGATAGAAGAATAGAGGTCAAGCCGCCGATGAATTTCATCACAGATAGCTTACTGCGGGAGCTATAGCGGCTTTGAAATGTTACCCTCGAAATCGTGGTGTCGCCATGGAATCGGGATTAGTGAAACCTCCTGCGCTGCCGGTTTCGCGGCGCAAATTGGGGTGGATGTGGCAAGCCGGTCTGGCCGCGACCGCGTTTGTCGTACTGTTTGTCTTGACCGTTCCCGACGTCACCGCCGACACACCCGTCTACGTCTCACAAATTTTCAATTTCTATAAAGGCGGTCCGTCCGCCGATCCAAAATTGCTATGGGAATTCGGGCATTTGCTTTGGAGGCCGATGGCTTATCCACTGTGGCGTGTGCTCAGCCCCGCGTTGTCATCGTGGTCTGGCGGGAATCCCTATCTCGAAATTACTGCAGTGTTGGTTGGCATGAATTTCGTTGCGGGCCTTAGTTTGTCGATCGTGTTGTTCTTTACGTGCCGGAAGCTCGCGCTCAGTAATATTACGGCTTTCGCCGTCACGCTGGCTTTTCTATCTACCAGCACGATTCTGAACTATATCCATTCCGGAATGTCCTACAACTTGGGATTCGCGTTACAAGTGGCCGGACTGCTGCTGATTCTCCATGCCTGCACAACTACTCGGCCGGGGCCGGCGGCGTGGAAGAGTGTTTTCGGAGGCATCGTCCTCGGGCTTTCCTGCGCGGTTTGGTTCCCGTATGTGCTCACAATTCCCGCGCCCTTCGTGGCTGGATGGTTCGCTGGTGGTGCATCGGAACTCAGCCTTGGATTCGAGTGGAGGCGGCGGCTGAAGCTTCTTGGGATCGCGCTGGTGGCGACGGCTGGAATCGTTGTTCTGACATTTGGGATCGGCGCCTGGATCGACCACATCTCTTCAATAGCAGGTCTCCGGCAGTGGGTCCTAAATAGCGCTCATGGGGTCGCGCCGCAGCATCGGCTGATTCGCCTGCCTACGGGAGTGACGCGCAGTTTCCTGTATTTCGGCGATGATGGAATTCTCTTCAAACGCTTCACGATGGGGGATCCATACGCGCCGGTTCATTTTGGAGATCTAGTCCAAGCGGGACTCTGGAAGATATTGGCCGTCTTCCTCGTGCTTTTGGCTTTTGTGGTGACGCTGGCCGGCCATCGCAAGACTTGGCCGGCCTTGGCGGTGGTGATGTGTGCCGCATTACCCTGCTTGGGGTTTGCGGTGCTTCTGTTCGACACCTCAGAACCAGCGCGTTATGAACCGGCGTATGCGGCTCTATTGGTGGGCGTTTGCGCCGTGCTACTTCTTCCGCGCAACGCGCGCATTGGGCGCTGGTGCTTGGCAGGCTTCGCCGCCGCCATGTTTCTTGTCAATTGGACGGCATATGGCTGGACTCTTCGGAAGGGAACAGCCGATGCGATTGCACGCGTCAATCTGATCCATGAGCACGCGGCTTCGCACGACACCGTGTTTCTGCTTTCGTTTCGAGATCCTATTTCAACCTTCGTACAAAAGGCGCCATTCAGCCGCTACAACCGCCCCAACACGCTGGCGCTTCATCATGCCATTGAGCCGGGGAGCAGCCTTGTCTTGACATGGAGGCATGACGCCGCTTGCCGTATGTTGAACACCTGGAAAGCGGGCGGTCAGGATTGGATTTCGGATCGGCTGGTCGCGCAGCGCCCGCTGCCCAGTTGGAATTGGGCGGAACATGATGACGACCGCGTTCACTGGACCGACGTTTCAAATTTTTTTGCTCCACTCGATCGAGGTGAACACATTGGCGGCAGCGATGGTTTCTTTTTGCTGCCCGATTCGCAGAGTAACCGGGACCGGTTGGCCGGGTATTGTTCGCCCCATTGATTTCAAGCTGGATCTGTAGGCAGGAGCCCTCTACCGGCGATTCTGCGGATTTATGTCCCGTTCTTGTTTGTGACGACCGGGAAACTCCGCCGAAGCGACAGCCGATCCCGGTGCGTTTCCCGCGGTTTGTGATTCTTCCGTTGTGTAGGGTTGGCCGGGCGTATGCTGGTGGTGAATTCTAAGGGTTTGTTATGGCAAAAGAATCTGAAGCGACGCGCGTGAGCCGGCGCGCGTTTGCGGCAGCGATGGCGGGTGGCAGTGCGGCGGCGGGGTTGCTCGCGGCGGACAAGCAACGGCAGATCACGCAGGCATCGGTCCCTGGCGATCCGGATGCGCCAGGCGTGCAAACGGGGACGGTACCGGAATCGGCGCCGTTCGCGGGAACGGTCTCGTTTACTCGGCAGGACGTTGCGCCGCGGGTGCAGCCGTTCCCGATGCAAGCGGTCCGGTTGTCATCCAGTCCCTTCTTTGACGCCCAGGAGGCGAACCGGGCGCTGTTACACCGATTGCCCGCGGATCGATTGCTGCACACATTCCGGATCAATGCCGGCTTGCCTTCGACCGCAGAACCACTGGGCGGATGGGAGCGCCCGGACTGCGAATTGCGTGGGCATTTTTGTGGGCATTTCCTGTCTGCCTGCGCATTGATGCATGCGTCCACGGGGGATGCCGAACTGAAGACCAAGGGCGACTATCTGGTGGCGGAACTGGCGAAGTGTCAGGAGAGGCTGAGCGGCGGGTATCTGAGTGCTTTTCCGGCCGAATTCTTCGATCGATTGAAGGCACGGCAGAAAGTATGGGCGCCATTTTACACGGTCCACAAAATTATGGCGGGTATGCTGGACATGCATCAACACTGCGGCAACGCACAAGCGCTGTCCGTGCTTCGCGGCATGGCCGATTGGGCGGACCATTGGACAACAGATCTCTCCGTCGATCAAATGCAGATGGTGCTGGACACCGAGTATGGCGGGATGAACGAAGTGCTCTATAACCTGGCCGCGGTGACCAACGACGGCCACTACGCGTCGGTTGGCGACCGGTTTACGAAGGAGCGGTTCTTCAATCCGTTGGCTCTGCGGCGGGACCAGTTGCGCGGGCTGCATGCCAATACTCATATTCCGCAAGTAATCGGGGCGGCGCGGCGCTATGAAATCAGCGGCGATCCGCGATTCCACGATGTGGCCGGTGTTTTTTGGGAGACGATCGTGGAGAGCCGCACCTATGCGACTGGCGGCACCAGTAACAACGAAGGATGGCTGGTGGAGCCCGGGCATTTGGCGCAAGAGTTGAGCCTCGGTACCGCCACCAACGAATGCTGCTGCGTGTACAACATGATGAAGCTGACGCGGCATCTTTACGGCTGGAACGGGGACCCGCTCTATTTCGATTACTATGAGCGCATTTTGTACAACCATCGGCTGGGAACCATCCGGACGGAGAATGGCGAGACTCAGTATTACCTAGGCGCCGTTCCGGGGTCGTGGAGAACCTTTGCGACTGAGTACAATTCGTTCTGGTGCTGCAATGGCACGGGTGTGGAGGAGTATTCGAAGCTGAACAATAGCATCTACTTTCACGATGACGACGGGGTGGTGGTCAACCTATTTATCCCGTCGGAATTGCATTGGCCGGAGAAAGGCGTTCGGCTGCGGCAAACCAACGATTTCCCGGCCGTACTCGCGACGCGGTTAGAAGTGCAGGCGGACGCGCCGTCGAAATTCGCGATGCGCATTCGTGTACCTGGTTGGGTCTCCGGTTTTCCTCTTGTAAAGGTGAACGGAAGAGAAGTTGAGATCTCGGCAGCGCCGGGTAGTTACGTTTCGATTCTGCGGACGTGGAAGAGCGGCGATCAGGTGGAGATCGAGTTTCCGGCGGAGGTTCGCAGCGAAGCAATGCCGGACGACAAGGGCTTACAGGCATTCTTTCACGGACCTTTGCTATTGGCTGGCGAGATAGCGGGACCGGTAGCGCAAACTTTGACTATTGGACCAGAGGGGCCGGATTTCAAGAAGCATCCGCCGGGAGATATTCCAGCGTTGCGCGCGAAAAGCGCCAAAGTGAGCGATTGGATACAACCGGCGGGCGCGCCGCTTACATTCCACATAGCCGGCCAGGAGCGCGATATCACATTGCGGCCGTTTCACACGATTGAGGCCGGGCAGCCGTACACGATCTACTGGCGCGTTGCGTAGGCAAAGAACTGGCCGGGAGAGAATGGGAAGGCTATGGCCATCGACCCTCGTGCAGGTAAACCAGCAGATCCCAAGTCGCTCGTCAATGTTCCCAGATTGGTCACCAGTTATTACACTTTGAAGCCGGACGTTTCGGAAGCGACTCAGCGGGTTGCGTTTGGAACATCGGGACATCGCGGATCGGCGTTTGAAGCCTCGTTCAATGAGGACCACATTCTCGCGATCACCCAGGCCATCTGCCGTTTCCGGAACGAGCAAGGCGCCACGGGACCGTTGTTTCTGGCGATGGATACCCACGCGCTCTCAGAGCCGGCATGGACCACGGCACTTGAGGTGCTGGCCGCGAACGGCGTCGAGACGATGATCGATGAGGCACGCGGCTACACGCCGACGCCTTCGTTGTCGCAAGCGATTTTGGCGTACAACGCGGGGCGCCAAAACGGCTTGGCGGATGGAATAGTGATCACGCCGTCGCACAATCCGCCGGACGAAGGGGGATTCAAGTACAATCCACCGTCGGGCGGTCCAGCGGATACCACCGTGACCAAGCGGATCGAAGGACACGCGAACGAATTGTTGGCCAACGGACTGCGCGACGTGGAACGCATAGCGTATTCAAAGGCGGTGGCGGCCGGGACCACGCATAAATACGATTTCCTTTCGGGATATGTGGATCGTCTGGGCCTTGTCGTCGATATGGAGGCGATTGCCAGGGCCAAGTTGAAGCTGGGTGTCGACCCGCTGGGGGGCGCAGGCGTTGCGTATTGGCCACGGGTCGGGGAACGCTATGCGCTAGATCTGACCGTTGTGAATACGGCGGTCGACCCGACGTTTCGATTCATGACCGTCGATTGGGACGGCAAGATCCGGATGGATTGTTCGTCGCCGTATGCCATGGCGAATTTGATTGGCTTGAAAGACAAATTCGATATCGCATTTGGATGCGATACGGACCATGACCGGCATGGGGTAGTCACGCGCACCTCCGGATTGATGAATCCGAATCACTATTTAGCTGTGGCGATCGACTATTTGTTCCGGAAACGGCCGTCATGGCGCGCGGATGCGGGCGTGGGGAAGACACTGGTGAGCAGCAGCATCATCGATCGCGTGGCTGAGGATTTGGGACGGCGATTGCTGGAGGTACCGGTCGGGTTTAAGTGGTTTGTGGATGGATTGCTCGACGGATCATTGGGATTTGGGGGCGAGGAGAGCGCGGGCGCGTCGTTCTTGCGGAAGGATGGCGGCCCCTGGAGCACCGACAAGGATGGCCTGATTATGGGTCTTCTTGCGGCCGAGATCACGGCGAAACTCGGGCGCGATCCAGGCGAGCGCTACGGCGAGTTAACGGAGAAATTTGGCGCGCCGGTTTATGAACGCATCGATGCGCCGGCAACTCCAGAAGAGAAGGCGTTGCTCGCGAGGTTGTCGCCAGAACAAGTGCAGGAGAAAGAACTGGCGGGGGAGCCGATTGTCTCGATGTTGACCAAGGCGCCCGGCAATGGCGCGCCGATTGGCGGCTTGAAGGTGACCACCAAGAGCGGATGGTTCGCGGCGCGGCCTTCGGGGACAGAGAACGTGTACAAGATCTATGCCGAGAGCTTCCAGGGCATGGATCATTTGCGCCGGATTCAGAAGGAGGCGCAGGCGTTGGTGGGAAAGGCGATATCGGGTAGGGTCCCTAACGGCTCGCTATCCGCAAACCCCGGCGGCCTCCAGGCTCTTTAACTTGGCGGCTAGGGTGGTGCGCTTCAGCCCAAGCATTTCAGCGGCCAGTTTCTTGTTTCCTTTGGCCCGTTGGAGCGCCTGTTCGAGCAGGTTCAGTTCGATGCGGCCGATGACGCGCTCGAAATCCATGCCTCCTTCCGGAAGCGAGATCGTATTGTTTTCGTTTAGAGTTGCCGGCTTGCGCGTTGCTTGAGAAGGCAGCGAGAAGTCGGATGAAATGAGCACCGGCCGATCGCCCGACAAAACGATTGCCATTTCGACAGCATTTTCCAATTGCCGGACATTGCCGGGCCAGGAATGTTGCGCGAGCCGTTCCATCGTCTCGGTGGACACGGTTTTGATAGGGATGTGCTCCTGAGTGCAGATCTTCTGGAGGAAGTGCCTCACTAAGGCGGGGATATCTTCCGGACGTTCGCGAAGCGGCGGAACGCGTAGCGGTACTACGTTCAGCCGGTAATAGAGATCTTCGCGGAATTTGCCTTCTTTGACCCGTTCGAGTAGATCCACATTCGTCGCTGCGAGCACGCGGACATCGACGTGAATGGTTTCGGGGCTGCCGACACGGTTAAATTCGCGCTCCTGCAGAACGCGGAGGAGCTTCGATTGCAGATCAATGGGCATGTCGCCGATTTCGTCCAGGAAGACTGTACTTTGATGGGCCTGTTCGAACCGGCCTATACGGGCATTAGTTGCTCCCGTAAATGCGCCTTTAACATGGCCGAAGAGTTCGGCCTCGAGCAAAGTGTCCGGGATAGCGGCGCAATTGACGGGAACCATCGGCCGTGTGGCGCGGGTACTTGCGAGGTGAATGGCGCGGGCGACCATCTCTTTGCCGCTTCCGGTCTCGCCGTAAATGAGAACAGTGGATCGCCGCGCGGCGAGCAACTCCACCATGCCGGCAATCTGTTGCATCGCGGGGCTCGCTCCCACTAATATGGACCGCCAAACCCGCTGGGGTGCCGAATGTGACGGTTGCGGAGTGGGAAGGCTTTCGAGTACACGGGCAAACTCCTCTTGATCCGGGTTGGCGCCGAAATAATGTGAAGCGCCGAGTTTCAGAAGTTGTACTGCTTCGGTTGCCGGACCTTGCTCTCTCAGAAAGAGCACCGGGAGACCCGGCTTGGCGCGCAACAATTCTTCGAGAACGGTGACAGCGTCGTCCTCCAAAGGCAGGCGAACGACGCAGGCATCAAAAGGCTGGCGCTCATGCGCCAAATCGTATAGCGCCTCGCTCAACGACCCGACGATCTTTGCGATGCAATTGTCAGGCAAGATGCCCACAGGATCCTGGACAGGCCCCTGGTCTTCAATCGAATCTATAAGCCACAGAACTTTCATGCCGCATGCTTCCGGGGTATTCGCGCAAAACGAAACCGGCGTTGCTGCCCGAATTCCTGGCTCTGGTGTTGACGGCCCGCCGTGCCCTTTGCGCTTCGTATCACTGACTACTTGATCGGCGCGAGCGGCGGGGGAGTTTAGGGGCGCGCTAAATTTTTATCGTCCATTAGCAGACCGTTCGGGAATGTCGGGCCGAGAGGCTCGCCGGTGCTCGGATCGAGTACGGCCCAGCATTGAGATTGGCGCCGTCTGGACGCGGGCCAATTGTCAAAGGTTACACAACACGAGTTACGGAGCGATGAATCGGGAGAGGTTCCTTGTCGCGGGAGATAACATCGCCGCAAGTGACAAATTATGCCTTGGCGGCTATGTTCTGTGGACCCGCAATTGCGCCGTCGACTGGCTTGGGCTGAAGTCCCGCTTTCGCCAGAATCGCGTAGACGACAAAACCGACGACAAAGCTGTATACGGCTGCCGGCTGCGCGTAGAGTTTCGTTGTTTCCGAAATGGGCAGGAACGGCAGAATGCCGACTACGAAGCCGGCGGCCCAAGCTCCGTATCCAGCCCAATTGATCCCTTGTCTGGGTCCGGCCCATCGTTTGCCCGACAACCAGTAGTCTGCAACCATGGCGCCGCAGATCGGACCGAAGGAGGCCCCGATGATGGTAAACAGACCAATCAAGTTCGCCGCCAGTCCGGTGATCGCGAGGACGGCGGCAATCACCGCGCCAACCATGGTCGACGTAAATCGAGGGACGCCGGGAATCATGGTCGCAAGACTATTGCCGGCGATGAAAGAGGAGAAACACATGGGCGCAATGGACGCGACGGCAAATAGAAAGAATGCAGTGGCCGCGAAACCGCCGGTCTGCGCAATGGCCGAATCGAAGTGGTAATCCTGGACCCCATAAAGAACATGGGCGCCGGCAACGGACGCAAGCGGCAGTCCTCCGGCGATAAGAATCGCCAGCAAGATGCCCACCAATCCGCCCCAACGAACATCGTGCTCGTTTCTACTGTTCATTCCCAAATCGACGCCGGCCGCCCCGGCGGTGGCGAAGAAGCCGACCACGATCTGAATCAGCATCATGAATCCAACGTAGGCGTTGGGATGTTCGGGCACGTAGCGGCCAGCGCCGCCCACATTTTTTGCGAACACGACCAGGATCATCAACAGGGGAACTGCGTTCAGGTAGAGAGCGAATTTCGACACATATTGAATACCCTTGACCCCGACATACCCGAGCCCCAGAGCCCAGACAGCCGCGATCACGTCAAATGGCAGACTGCCTGGCGCGGCCTTTGAGCCGAACGCGGTGAGGATGAAGGTAGTCGCGACAAAAGTATTCACCGACATCCAGCCCACTTGGAGAACTCCCATCAAGAGGCCGGGCATGATGTATCCGCCCTGTGTGCCGAAGGTAGAACTTCCGGCGACATACAAAGGAAAGCCCGTCCGCATGCCCATGGTGGCGGGGATTAAGTAAAACAGGCCGTAGCTGATGAGCCCGGCGACCAATAACGCTAGTAAAGACAGACCGACGCCCGCTCGATCCAGCGTGCCACCGGCGATCTCACGGTAGAAAACTACCCATAAGAAAACACCAGCGTATGTCGGGGCTGTGTTCTTGTACCACGGCGCCCGATTCGAGGCGGAATTCGGTACGGCTTTCGAAATGTAGTCAGGCAACATGGCAATCCTCTTCGGTGTCAGGCGATGTCAATTATACACACCGCTTCATTTCATCGGAGGCGGATCGCGCCGGTTTGAACGCCTGAGAGTCTACACCCCCTTTTTGCCTAGGAAGACAGTCAGATCTACCACGCGGCTGGAGTAGCCCCATTCATTGTCGTACCAGGCGAGCACCTTCACGAGGTTGCCCCCGAGCACTTTGGTGAGGTCCGCATCGACGATGGAGCTATTTGGGTTGTGCAGCAGATCCGTCGAGACGACCGGATCTTCCGTATAGGCGAGAATGCCCTTCAGGGGACCTTCCGCGGCCGCTTTCAAGGCGCTGTTCACTTCTTGCGCCGTGGTATCTTTCTTCAACACCGCTACAAAGTCGACTATCGATACATCGGGCGTCGGCACGCGAATTGCGAATCCATCCAGCTTGCCCTTCAGCTCCGGCACTACCAGACCGATCGCTTTGGCGGCGCCGGTGGAGGTCGGAATCATGTTTAGCGCGGCGGCGCGGGCGCGGCGCAGGTCTTTGTGAGGGAAATCGAGAACGTTCTGGTCGTTGGTGTAGCTGTGAATGGTGGTCATCGAGCCCTTCTCGATGCCGAAGGTGTCGTTCAGAACTTTGACCACCGGCGCCAGGCAGTTCGTAGTGCAGGAAGCGTTTGAAATGATCTTGTGCTTGGCGGGATCATACATGCTGTCGTTGACGCCCAGCACGATAGTCACATCTTCGCCCTTGGCGGGAGCGGAGATGATCACCTTTTTAACCGATCCGCGCAGGTGCTTGGCGGCCTCGTGGGCATCGGTAAAGCGGCCTGTGGATTCGACCACTACTTCCGCGCCCAGGCTCGACCAATCGATCGCAGCCGGATCCTTTATTGCGAAGATTTTGATTTTTTGGCCGGCGACCGTGATGCTGTCGTCATCTGACGTCACGTGCTCTTGCAATTGCCCCAGGATCGAATCATATTTCAGCAAATGCGCGAGCGTCTTGGTGTCCGTCAGGTCGTTCGCGGCTACAAACTCGACATCAGGATTGTGCAGCCCAGCGCGGACAACATTCCGCCCGATACGGCCGAAGCCGTTAATACCCACTTTGATTGGCATATGTATTCTTTTATTCTAACTACGAGTAGGAGGCGACATAGAAAAACGCTCCCTTACGGTCGCGGCTCTGCCATGCGCGGATGCGGCTTCGGTGGGCTATAGCGGCGAGGGGAGTGGAGGCGCGGTCGTGCCGCCGACATTGGCGTAAGACACCTCGACCTTGACAACTTTGCCTTCATCGAATTCTACGAAAGTGACTTTGCCGGGAGGCTCGCCATAGATCCAGTCTTCGATATCGTCGCCGTCAGCGTTGGTTTCGCGCTCTTTGTTGTGGGGTTTGCCCAGAGCCAGCAGAACCTGATCTCGATCCATGCCCTTGATGGCGCGGTTCTCTTTGATCGCCTTTTGAATAGGCGCCGGCAAGCTATCTACGTACTGTTGGGCTGCCGAGTGTTTCTCGAAATCCAAAATAGGGGAGAGCATCTGGCGGATATCGGCGGATTTCAAAGACGGCACATCGCCCGGGAATACCAGCACGATGTTGGAACCGTTCGTTTGCCGGTTCTGGTTCGTGTTAATCGGGTTCATACCGCCGTTCATGCCGATCTGCACGTGGTCTTTCCAACTGCCGTTGTGCACCCCGCCGTTGATCTCGAGCAGAATGCGTTTTGCTTCGATGCTGACCTTGGTGATTTGGATCTCATCGCCGAGCCGAGCGGCTGGGCCGTTCTCCTGCAGTTGCTTGTCCCATGCGCCTTTGTCGTAAGTGCCGTCGCTGTGGAAGACGAGAGGTTTTTTGGCGCGGGGCAGCAGAATCTTGGACGTCGCGAGTTCGGCGCTTAGCCCGCGCTCAATCTCCAGCCGTTCGTCCAGGCTGATCTTGCCGGCATGGAGTGGCGCTGAGCACCCGAGGAGCAAAATGGCTAAGAATTTTGGCCAGATACTGGAGATCAATCGTTGAGCACGGTTGCTATAGCGGCATGTTGCGGAACCACCGGCAACCGGTGGAGTAAGAAAAACAAGGCGATGACGAAAATGGTGGTCAAGAGGCCCCCTTCCGGGCCGTAGTCCCCACCGCTCCAAAGGGCAGCTAGATCCCATCGGTAGTAGTACCTCGTGATATCGATTGTAAGCCCGCTGAGGTTCACGCCGAACAGCGGAAGCACCGCGTTCCACCCATAGTGAAGACCGATTGGCAGCCACAAATCGTGAGTCCGCAAAAACGCGTAACCGATCAAGATGCCCCACAAGGCGGTGTTGACAGTGGACAGGGTTGTCGAGTTCGGATTGAAGGAGTGGGCGAGTCCGAACAGTACGCCCACTGGCAGCACGGTCGCAAACGGGCCGAGTTTTCGGATCAGCAGTTGGAACGCATAACCTCGGAAGACCATCTCCTCCCCAGCCGCGCCGAAGAGGAGCGTTATCAGGTAGAAGAATAAGCTTGACCAAGCAAAGGCGGAGTGCGCGCGCGGGACCAGATGTCCTGTGCCCGCCAACAGCGGCGCCGTGAGCAGTAACGCTGCCGACCCGCCGCCCGAAAGGACCCCCAGCGCAAAATTGCGGCCGGTGCCTCGACCGGACCCTAGACCAATATCGCTCAACGGACGGCGGTCGAAAATACGCATCACAAGCATATTTGCGAACATTCCGGTGGCGAAGATACCGATGGTCGCGCCGACAACCGGTCCGAAGACGGTGCCGAGCAAGCCCTGCAAGAGCACCGCGCCAGCCAGGACGAAGCCTATAAAGAAGACTAAGCGAAGCACGACTCCAAGCCGGGTTTCAGGCGGCGGAGGGGGGGCAATAGCGGTGGGTTGCGTATCCATGAGATGGACAGGGAAAGCTAATTCAATGTTACGGCCCGGCGTATGTGGCAAACTCAATAGGCTCAGTTTTGGGACCCAAATGACCGATGAGGCTTATATGAATGAGCGTCGTGTGGACACGCGGCTCCTCTGCGCGGAGCTGGTGGAAATTCATTGGAAAGACAAATCAGCCCGGCAGCGCCGCCGCATCGCCAATCTGGAAGACATCTCGCTATCCGGTGCATCTCTCCAGTTGGAGATGCCCATCCTACGCGGAACGGTAATCACCATACGCTATGGGGATGGCGAACTGATAGGATCGGTTCGCTATTGTCTCTATCGTGACCTGGGATATTTTATCGGGATCGAGTTCGCTCCAGGTTGCAGATGGTCCAGCAAGCATTTTCGGCCTCGGCATTTGCTGGATCCCAAGCAACTGGTGGAACGGGCAGTGCGCCGTACAAAGGCGACTGTCATCCGGGAAGCCAGTTAAGCCGACGCGGGGATTCGCCCGTAAGGCTTGAATACCCGCATGGCTAAGAACAAAGCGTCCGAACCTCCTGATACTGCGAGCCCCGCCGAAAGGGCGCGGGGCGTATATGCAGACTTGGCGACACCACGTCGGGCAGATTCGACCGAAGCCGACGCAGCAGCCTTTCTCGATTACCTGGATTACGTCGCTCGCGCGGGCAGTGAGGGGGCGCGAGTGGACGGATTGGTGCTCTTCGGGTCGACAGGTGAGTTCATCCATTTCGATGTGGCTGAGCGGATGCGCGCCGCAGCGCTGGCCATTCGGCGGAGTCGCGTACCGGTATTGATCGGCGTTTCTCATTCGACGCTTGTCGGCGCTCTCGAACTTGCTGAACACGCAATCGGTATAAAGGCGTCGGGTGTACTGCTGATGCCGCCTTATTTCTATTCGTACCCGGAAGATCAAGTTTTCCATTTCTACGACCGGTTTGCCCGCGACCTAGGTGGAGAGACATCGATTTATCTGCACAATTCGGCGCTTTCGGCCAATCCGATGAGCCCGGAGCTGATTCGACGTCTTCTTGAAACCGGAGCGTTCGCAGGCGTCGTGAACGAGCAAGGCGCCGGTCTCGCGGCGGCTACGGCGAATGCCCACTCGATGCTCGGCGTCGATGAGGCTTTAGTCTCAAGTTCGGAGTTTGTAACGGATATCGTCTCCGGTATCGCCGCTGCTCTTCCCGAACTGCCTGTGGCGTTGCAGCGCGTCCTCGTTCTCGGACAGAGGGAGCGCCACGAAGAACTCGGGCGGCATCTCCGAGAGTTACAGAGCCGTTTGATCGCGTTCCCGGCAGTCATAGCCTTGAAGCACGCTGCTATTGCGAGAGGTTGGATGAGCGCGCATTTCGCGGTGCCGCCTGACCCCGCAATGGAAGCGCGTTTGCGAGCGTTTCGGGAGTGGTTCACCGAATGGCTGCCCGGCGTACTCTTCAAATGTGCGACAAAGGGATAACGTGATTTCTCCCTTTGAAGCTCCGGAACACAGCGCGCTGCGCGCGATGACGCCGGAGGAATTCCGGCTTGCGGCGCACGCGCACGCCGACTGGATCGCCAACTACTTCGCACATGTACGCGACTACCCGGTGATGACCAACCTGCAGCCTGGCGACTTGATAGCCGCTCTGCCGCACCAGGCTCCCGAATCGGGCGAGCCGGTGGAACAAATTCTTGCCGATTTCGAATCGACCATATTCCCGTCCCTGACGCTTTGGAACCATCCGCGGTTCTTCCCCTGGTTCTCCGTCTCCTCAACGCCTCCGTCCATCCTGGCCGACATGATGATCTCGGCTATGAACGTCAATGCGATGCTGTGGAAGTCGTCTCCGGGAGCTACCGAATTGGAGCAGGTGACGCTGAATTGGTTGCGGCAATGGCTGGGGTTGGCCGACGAGTGGTTCGGCATCATTTACGACACAGCGTCGGTTGGAGTGATGCAGGCCATCGGCGCAGCGCGCGAGTGGATCGATCCGGAAAGCCGCACACGCGGGATGCGGGGCGGGTTGACCGTGTACGTCTCTGAGCAGGCGCACAACTCGGCGGAGAAGAGCGCCATTACGCTCGGATTCGGCCAGGAGAACGTGCGGCGCATACCGGTGGATGCTGAGTTTCGCATGCGGGTGGATCTCTTGGAGGCTTCGATAGAAGGCGACCTTAGAGCCGGCAAGCGCCCCTGCTGTATTGTCGCTTCCATCGGCGCAACGCCGGCATCTTCCGTCGACCCTGTATCTGCCATCGCGGACATCGCGGAGCGTTATCAAATATGGCTTCATGTGGATGCGGCTTATGCCGGTGCAGCCGCGGTCGTGCCGGAAATGCGGCCTCTGTTCTCGGGAGTGGAGCGCGCCGATTCACTGATCCTCAATCCGCACAAGTGGCTCTATGTGTCGATCGATTGCAGTGTCCTGTACACGCGGCGGCCGGAGATTTTCCGCCGCGCCTCGTCTTTGAACGCGAGTTACCTTCGCATAGCCGAAGACGAACGCGTGGTGAACTACAACGATTATGGTGTTCAGCTAGGCCGCCGGTTTCGGGCGCTGAAGCTCTGGTACGTTTTCCGTTACTACGGACGCGAAGGCATCGTCGAGATGCTTCGGGTGAGCCTGCGTTTTGCCCAAGTATTAAAGGTGATGGTCGAAGCCGACGAAGACTTCGAACTATCGGCTCCAGTGCCATTCTCACTGGTCTGTTTTCGCTACCGCTCCGGTGATGATGCATTCAACATGCGGCTACTCGATGAGATCAATGCGTCGGGCCAGGCATTCCTCTCGCAAACTAAGTTGAACGGGCGATTCGTGCTGCGCTTTGCGATCGGGAATTTCCAGACCACTGAGCAGGATGTTCGCGAAGCTTGGGATTTGATTCGTGCAACGGCCTTCCGGCTGGTGGGAGCGCACGCTACCGTTCCGGGCGGAGACTGAGTGCCGCCGGACCGGCTGGCAACGAAGCTCTGCGGCATCGCTTTGAAAAATCCGGTGATTGCCGCGTCTGGAACGTTCGGCTATGGTCTCGAGTTCGCGAGCATTCTCGATTTGAACAAATTGGGTGCTTTGGTCACAAAGGGACTCTCCCGAGAACCAATTGCAGGCAACCCTGCTCCCCGGCTCTGGCACAGTGAAGCCGGAATGATCAATTCAGTGGGTCTGCAGAATGTCGGCGTAACGGCCTTTGTGCGGGACAAGCTGCCTAAGTTGCGCGAGTATGCTGTCCCGGTAATCGCGAATGTTTTCGGATATTGCGGCGAAGATTATTTAGGGGTGGTCCACGCGCTTGAAGACGCGCCGGGCGTCGCTGCGTATGAATTGAACGTTTCGTGCCCGAATACGAAACACGGCGGGATGTTTTTCTCAGTCGACCCGGTCATTTTGGCCGAGTTGGTCGGGCAGGTGCGCGGGATTGCACAACGGCCTTTGATCGTGAAGCTATCTCCGAATGTGGCGCGGATCGAACCTTTGGCAAAGGCCGCGGAAGAGGCTGGCGCGGATGCCATCTCTTTAGTGAACACGTTCGTTTCGCTGGCCGTGGACGCGAATACGCAGCGGCCTCGAATTGGAGCAGGATTTGGCGGCCTATCGGGACCGGCGATCAAACCGCTTGCCTTGCGGCTGGTGGTCGAAGCGGCACAGGCGGTGCGGATACCGGTAATCGGATTGGGTGGCATCGCGTCGGGCGAAGACGTGGCGGAGTTTCTGATTGCGGGCGCGCAGGCGGTCGAAGTCGGTACCGCCACGTTTTGGGACCCACGCGCTCCGTTGCGTATCGCTCGCGGGCTGGACCGTTTTCTGCGGCGCCACAATCTGTCCAGCGTCCGGGACCTCTCCGCTACCCTTAAGCTCAGCAGCAGATAGAATGTTCGCGATGAAGCAAATCATTGCAACCACGAACGCGCCCAAGGCGATTGGGCCTTATTCTCAAGCCGTACGCCTGAATGGGGTCGTCTTTTTTAGCGGCCAGATCCCGCTGGACCCACTCACGGGCGAACTGGTGCATGGCACGATCCAGATGCAAACCGAGCGAGTTCTCGAGAATCTGAAGGCCGTAGTGGAAGCCGCCGGGCTGACGATGCAGGACGTGGTCAAGACGACGGTGTTTCTCAAAAATCTATCGGACTTCGTGGCCATGAATGAGATCTATGCCAAGTATTTCGGCGCGAGTTCGCCGGCGCGTTCGACAGTGGAGGTAGCCAGGCTGCCCCGCGACGTGCACATTGAAATAGACGCGATCGCGATGGACGGCGCAATTTCGAACGGTCTTTAGTGTGCAGCGGAAAAGTTCGAGAAAAGTGTTACTCTGTGGGGGAATCAACCAAACAATTCCGCTGGTGAATACGTCTGTTCAACAGCTTGATAAAGCAAATGGTCTCGAAGATCCTTCTTCCACTTCTGTCGGCCGTCGTCGCCTTGTCTGCACAGCAGCCGTCCGCGAAACCGAGCCAAGCGGCGCCGCCCGCGGCATCGAGCTCGGACTTCTTCCATCAGGCTCCTCCCGGCGTGGAAGAGAGTCTGCGGGCTCGCTTGAAGACATTCTATGACTGCTATCTGAACGGCAAGTTCCGCGTGGCCTATGAGTTGGTGGCGGAGGAAAATAAGGACGACTACTTCGACCGATCCAAGACTACGTATCACTCCTATAAGATTGGTTCCATTGAGTTCTCGGACAACTACAGCAAGGCTAAAGTGATGGTGATCACTAACCGGGACATGGTGTTCCAAGGCCACACCTTTGCCGTGGATGTGCCGATGACGGCGTACTGGAAGCTCGAAAATGGCCAATGGGTCTGGTATTTGCTCTACCGCAATTTGCGTGGACAGCAAACGCCGTTCGGATTGGTACCGCCTGAACCACCGTCCGAGAAGGCTAAGGTCGATCCGGCAGCGGCTTCGACGGATCCGTCACCGGACGGCCCTAAGGCTCTTCCGAAGATTCCGAACGATCCCAGGAGCATGACAGCGGCATTTGATTCGCTGGCTTGGCCGGATAAGCCAGTCCTGGCGTTAGGACCCGGCAACCAGTTTCAGGATAATGCCGTGCTCAGCAATCATTCCAACCGCACGCTGAAGTTCCATTTGGAATTCAAGCCGCTGGCCGGTCTCAAAGTGGAACCAGCCAAGGGTCAGATTGACCCGGGTCAATCAGTAAAGATCCAAGCGAAGTATGACGTGGCCGGGCGCGGTTTGCCACTCGACCGGAGTGTGCGACAGATTCGAATCGTTTATGAGGGCGCTGGCATGGTTGAAGTTCAGGTGGTGTGGGCAAGTGATGTGCCGACTAAGACCGCGGCGGCCAAAATTCAGTAAATTGGCGTACTCAACGCGCATAGGAATTTCCTGAGGCTTTTAGGCACCGGCGGATGCGGCGAATGGTACCTCGGATGCAGCATAGGGGTTGCGTATGCTGCACTTCACGAATACAGAACTGTCCCGTAGCGGCATGGCCCTCACTGCCACGCCCACGACGTCTCCGTCCAATACCACGGCATCGGCCGGCTCTTCGCTGAGCCAATTCGAAACAGAATTGGCCGCCTTTGTCAACGAAGCTCTTCAAGCAGCGGGAGTTAGCCCTTCCGATGCCAGCTTCTCGTTCAACCCAACCTCCTCGAGCTCTTCGACGGGTTCGAGTACTTCCGCAACATCCTCGGGCACACCCGCGGCGTCGTCCACCGCAACGAGCACTGACACACAAAGCCAAACAAATGCCGCGACAGGAAATAGTCAATCGAGTGGGGCGGCCAATACGATTACGATACCGTTTGTCGGAACGGTGACCGTCGTTCCAGCCACCACGTCGAACGCTACGGCTGCGAGTTCCAGTGATACATCAAGCGATTCATCGGCTTTGCCGCTGAGCTTGACAGACGACACGAATCCCGTGGTCGGAACCGAGGGATTGATTTACGATCCTAAGGTAGCGGAATTCGGCGGCATGGGCGCAGCCCCCATTACCGACACGAATATGCTGCAGAACCCATTCACTGGCCAGAAGGTGAGCGAGGACCTGGTTTTTGACGGCTACGAAAAGATTTATGGAAGCGACACCACCAGCTTGGAAGGCGCGCTGATGCAGCAGTGGGGTCCCACCGCGGTCCAGGATTATGTGCAACAGAATCCTGGGACGACGATATCAACCGTTCAACAGGAGACGGCGCAGAACGCGAACCAGACGAATTTCGAATTGTATGGCCCATGGGCGTCGTTTACGGACCCTGCAACAGGTGTGCTGAGCTATTTCGATGCAAACGGAGTGCAGTACGCCGACGGAACCGGGCCGGCGAGCCAGATGTTCAATGCTCTTGGAGGACAGAACACCACGGCCTGGCAAAGCGCGACAGCCGTTTAACCTGGTTATTCCTCAAACGGTACTGGCCACCTGAAGATCCGCTTCGGATCTTCAGGTGGCCATTTTTTGTTGCAACGGAAGACGATCGGGGGAGCACACCTTACGAGGGCCTGAAGTAGTTATCGGCCTCCTTCGGACATGGCTTTTTCGGTCAGGAACGCGGCACGCTGGCCGTGCAAATAACCTTCGAGATCGGCAGTTGAAAATTCGAAGCCATAGTCGGCCGGATCGAACGGCTTGCGGTCGTGTTTGGCTGCGACATAGAGTTTCGCGGCGATGGCGAGATCGTCCTTTTCCTTCTGTTCGCGTTCCTTCTGTAATTGCTTGATTTCGGCACTCAGTTTTTCGCATAAGCGGTGCAGGCGCATCTCCTGAAGATTGAGATCGCGGAGTTGGCGCTCATAAGCGAGATAGGTCCGCATGTGGAGCGACGCGCTGCGCGAGCGGGGATCGAGGTCGGAGACTTCGGCGGCGAATTCCGTACAGCCTCTGGCGTAGATGGCCTCTTCGAGACCGGGAATGCGGTCGAGGCGCCAGGTGGTATCGGCGAGGGATTGGACGAGTTCGCATTCACGTTCACCGACGGGCTGGTAGGCCTTTTTGTATTGGCTCAGATGATTTTCGTAGCGGTCGGCATCGTCACCGGGAAGCAGGACGGTGCGCCCGGTGAGCGCGGTCACTTGTTGAATCTTCGGCTCGCTGAGAAACGCGCCCTCATCCTTGGCGTTTTTTGAGGAGTGGGCCTTGCCGGTATCAGACTTTGGTCCGCTCCTGAGTTCGGCGTTGGCGCGGTTGGCAGCGAGGCGTGCGGGGGCCAGACCGCTTCCTGACGGTCGCGGCTCCGTTAGTTGCGACTCCGATGCGAAGGCAGTGTGTTCGACGGCTTTACGAGCGGCGCGCTCGGCGGCGCGGCGGGCTTTGCGGTTCAGGGGCGTGGGTGTCATGATATACAACCGTTTTCGCGCGAGGAGCCAAGCGCCGGAGGGGGAAATCGGCTGTAAGTAACTGAACGTGTTGGGAAAAAATTTACCACACAAACGTAAAAAAGGGGGAAGGCTGAAGCCTTCCCCCCTTTTTGTCGAGTTGTTGCTAAGCGTTAGTTCTCGAGCCGTTCGGCATGAACTTGCGACGGGGCAACGCAGCCTTGACCGCAAGTGGAAGTGCCGCTGTTGCCGTCGCGGGCCAGGAAACGCTCATCGAGCACAAGGGCAAGATAGCCTTCGGCGAGCTTATCGACGGAGGTATCGGTGATGAACGCATATCCATGGCAATACTGGAAGCCAGTGATCGCGATCATATAGCCCTGGAAGCCAGAGGTCTGACCGACGGTGAATCCGGGATCGGGCGCCAGTGCTCCGCTAGAGTTGGCGTCATAGCCTGTACCGCCGACAACCATCAGGAACTCGTCGCCGCCGGCGATCTTGTTCGCAGTGGTTGCAACCAGCGGAGTGCCGACTGTGCCAACCGTTGAGCCTGCATCGGGATAAAAGTAGAGCGAGATGTAACCGCTCTGGCCCATATCACCGTACGGATCAACAGACGTATTGGCAATTGCGAGACCAGTGGTCAAACCAGCCTGATCCACGACATACGGGAACAGGAGGTCGCACTGGCAACCAATCAGGTAGTACTCGTTCAGCGGGGAGATAGTTCCCGGGCTAAACCGAGGATAGGTGTAGTCTCCTGGAGTGAACGCGCCAACTTCTGGCTTGTTGCCGAGCGCAGTTGACGAAATCGGCGCCAGGGAGGGTGTTGCCGTCAGGTACGAAGGTGGAATGGTGTACGTAGGACCGCCAGCGGTATACTCGACACCGCCCGGAATGTGAAGTGTCTCGTTGGCCGTCGGATCGGACCAAAGCACCTCGTAGACCGCGAGGTAGCTGGTTACACCCGTTACAGTGATCGTGTATGCGCCATTAACGCCGCCGTTTGCCTCAGTCGGAACATGACTGCCGAGAGATGCCGTTCCGGTGGGGGCGATTGGGCTAATCGCGTCGGAGCCGTCCGCAGCCGTTTGTACGAGAGCGACTGCACCCGACGGTATTGCTGAACTATATCGAGCAGCTGCAGAAGCCAACCAAGTCGGCACGTCAACAGTGCTGCCACCATAGAGATATGCAATGGTTGGCAGGTAAACCGTGGTGTTCGCCGGAATGCCCTGGAAGAGGACATAGATGCGAGTGCCTTGCGTCGCCAGACCGACGCTGGTGGCACCCGTACCGGTATAGTTGATTCCCGTCAGAAGAGGATTGTAGTAGCCCGATTCGGTGAAGTACTGACTCGCAAAGCTATTCTGATATCCGGGAGTAGGTGGTGTAGCAAGGCCAGCGGCGACAGTCGCCACCGCATTGTCCCTGCGCTTGAAGGCTGCGGCATGTCCCTCCATAACGTCCACCGAGAAATACCCATTCGGATCGCAAACCGCCGAGTAGGGAATGGTGACAGGCTGGTTGGCATAGATGCCGTTGGCCGGGAACGCGACCACGATACCGGAGAGCAATTCCGTGGACAATTGCTGGGTGCCAGTGATGGCGATCGACGCGGTCACAGCTACGTTCTGGCTCTGGAATACGGTGTTGGTGTTGACATAGGATGCAAGCAGAGTCGCGTCGATCTTGATGTTGGTGATGCGGATGGTGAAAGAGGCGTTGGTGCCCGGGGCGTCAACGGGGATGCCGTCAAAGTGCGTGACGCCATCCGGGGTGAGGTAGGCCTGCCAAATGTTGTAGTTCCCGGCTGCGCCATAGCTGTTGCCGGCGGCGCCACCACCGATGCTATTGCCGTAGTTCAAGCAGGAACCGGTGTTGCTGGCCGGGCAGGCGTTTGGAACCGGACTGGTTGCCAGCGGCGGGACCGGGACGTTCGGCGGGTTATACGCAGTCGGACTCGACGCACCGCCCGCAGGAATGGGGTCGTTGATCGCCAGAAGCGATTCGACATACGGATAACCACCGTTGACGGCCGGGAGGCTGACGCCCAGTTCCTTGGAGGTCACGCCCGGGCCGGCTTGGCTGGTCTGGATGCTGAAGTTCGCAGTAGGAACCTGCAGACCAGTTGCAGTCGGTGTACCGCCGGTGCATGTCAGAATGATGTCGCCGATTTGCTCGGTTTTGCCCTGGACGCGGACCAGTGTAGCGATCGCGCTCGCATTGCAGGCAATTTCGGTTGGCGATGGTTGAGTAACAACTTGGGCGAAGGCAGTCGTCCCGCTCGTCAGAACGGTAACGCCAGCCAGCGCCAGAAATAATTTGCGAATTGCTGTCATTTCCTTCTCCTTGTGAAGTGTGAAGTGGTGCGAATTGATGGAAGTTCTCTAAACCCGAGCTTCGTCATAGCGATGCTCTGCATTATTTTTTTGCTACTTAGTGCTCACGGGATCCAGATGACTGGACGGCCGCTGGAAAACCCTTGACGCAGTCAGAATTAGAGATACCATTGTTTGGCAAAACAAGTCAAGCTATATTGCTCATAGGAAAAGCCCGTCCGCTGTTGATTTCGTACTCCCGGGTCTTAGTTCAGTAAGTACTCGGCATGCTAATTCCACAGCAAGCGGATACACTTCACAGTCGAGACCGAGAGAATTGATATCAGATGACGTGCGGACTTCTGTAAGCCTTAATGAAGATATGTTTTCGCCAATAGTAACTAACATTACTATTGGTCCTTATCGTCACGAATGACTCGCTGCAAGACCTTCATTTTGTCACGAAGTTGATCTGTTGCATCAGTCATCGCATTTGTGTCGTAGAGGACGTGCGGCGTTAAGAACACGATCAGCTCCGTTCTCGCCTTACTGTAAGATTTCTGACTAAACAGCCAACTGAGGCCGGGGATTCTATCCAAGAAAGGAATGCCCGATGTACTTTCCGTTACAGTGTCTTGGATCGCACCTCCGAGGGCAATCGTATCTCCATCCTGAATGGTCACTTGAGTTGAAACGTTTCGTTTCTCAAATGATGGAGTTAGACTACCAGCACTGCCGGATGTCGGAGAGCTTACATCCTGATTAATGACCATGGTAACTACTCCGGCGGGAGTCACTCGCGCTAAGACATTGAGTTGAATGCCAGTATCGACATTCTGAATGGTTTCGGCGTAAGGATTAGTTCCGCCCACTTGAACTCCACTTTGAACCGCTTGCGAGGAAATAGTTGGCAGCGAAGTTCCTACGTTAATCGAGGCCGGAATACTGTCGGTGGCAATAATGCTCGGAGAGGAAATTGTCTTCGCCTTCGAGAGTGTTTCCGCCAACTGTACGAAAGTTAACAGTTCTCGACTCTTGCCCACATAGGTGCCAATCGAAAAGTTCGTCGCGCCGTCCACCAAGCTGGCCACTAGTTGATGGGTGTTCGATTGCTGGGTACCTGGCGTGGTCGCCGCTGTGGAAGTAGAGGCGCCCTTCTGTTGCAAGTATGCTTCAACGCCGACACTCAGGGCGCCACTGAGATCGACTTCATAGATCTTGGCGTCGATCAGAACCTGCCGCGGGGGGACATCGATCTCACCTAACAGTTTCCGGATGCTCTTGTAATCGGACGCGGTGGACTGGATCAGGAGGGTATTGTCCATCGGGTTCGGGATAATGTGGGGCAAGTTGGGATTCACGCGAGCCGATTCTGCTCCCAGGTACGTACCGGTACTTCCGATTCCTCCCTGGCTGCCCGCGGTAGCGGAGGTCGCGCCGGCGGAGGGAAGGCTGGCGCCAGCGGATGGCATACCCACTCCGGGGGAGATACCCACGCCCTGGTAGGCAGAATAGCCGCCCGCATTGTATCCGCCCAGACCGGTGCTGTTAAACGCGCTCCCGGTTCCGTTTAGACCGCCGTAGCCGTTCATGCCACTTAGGCCATTCGTCCCGCCGTATCCTCCCATGCCACCAGATGCGCCGCTGCCATAGCCACTGTTTCCGTAGCCGCCGTACCCCCCCATACCCGTACCCGTACCCATACCCATACCCATGCCGGCGAATGGGTTCTGTCCGGTGTAGAGCGCATAGATGACCATAGCCAAAAGCTGCGCCTGGCCGTACTTGACGCGGTAAACGTAATTCTCTCGCTCGCCCTTGACGATCTCGGCTGGAATATCCAGTTTCTTGATCCATTGCCCGACCAGTTCGAAAGCGCCGGGATTCGGTGCAACTGCCAATAGCACATTGATCCGGTCCACGGGAACGAATTTGATGGGCGAGCCCTTCTCGCTGGGGTTCATGGAAATGGATTTAAAGATGCCCTCCAGTTCGACGGCCAGGTCAGACGGCTTGCTGTTCTTGATATCGAAAGAATGCACGCGCTGATTGGCGAGCGTGTTGTCGTCGAACAACCCGATCAGTTCCATGGTGCGTTTCATATTTCGGCGACTGTCCAGAATCATCATGAGGTTGGCCGCTTGGTAAGTGATGATTTGCGCGCCTTCGCCTTGGAAGTTGCTAATTACCTTGGCCAAGTCGTCGGCCGTGGTGTACTTCAGGAAGACCAGGTTCAGCATCGGACTGTCTTCCTCATTGATCTGGCCGTTCTCGAGTCTTTCCGGCTTCAATGGCTGATGCGAGATATCGGATAATTGAACAATTCGGTAGACGCTCCCGGCCTGCACCATGCCGTAGCCGTTGATGCGCAGAATCAGATCCAACAGCTTGCGCGCATCGATGCTTTTGGTATCTCCATAGGTATTCAGGGTCACCGATCCGCCGAAGCCTTTCGGCAGAATGTAATTGATCTTTAATTGGCGAGCGAGAGTATCGACGACCTCCGTTAACGATGCGTTCTGCAACGTGAAGCCACCGAATTGAATGGTGCCACTGATGGCGGGGCCGCTGGGCGACGCCGAAGGCTTTGTGCCCGGAGTGCTTGGCGGGGGCGCAGGCGAGGCCGCGTGGGGGTTAAACTCGCCCATTTGCCGCGGCGGTTGCCCGATCAGCACAGGCTCCGCCCCCATCAACAGGAGGAGACAAGTCGTTGCGGCCCAGAGCCGCCATCGGCAGTATTTGGAATAGATCATCTTTAGAGCGCGCAGGCGCGCAAATCGCCCGAGCTACCTTTCGTAATCAGCTACGCGGTCTACTTTTTCGTACTTTCGGACCCGGCTTTCGAAGAGCCGGAGTCGGCCGGCGGCGGAATGGCCTTAGCCAGGGCTAGCTTTTCCTCAGCGTCCAAATCGGATTTCTTTTTGGTCCAAACGCTCGGGCCGAAAGGTGTCGCCTTCTCGAATCGGACGCTGTCGCCCAGATCCTTGACTTTCCAATTGGGGACGCCCAGAGCGGAAGCCTCGGGAGTGCTTGCCGACTTGGGTTCATCGGCGGCGCGGTACTTCACGACGCCAAACGGCGTCTTGGTATAGTTCCAGGTCACGCCCTTATCGTCTTTTGCGCGGAAATGGGAGGCATCGATCCGGACGGCATTGGCGGGAATGGCTCCGGCGTCCTTGGGCTGGGGAACCTTGGCCCCGGGCTGCACGGCGGCATTGGCGCGGCGGGTCTCGCTCGTGTCTTTCTTTTGCGTTTTGTCTTGGTTGGCCGTGTCCTGGCCTTGCGTCTGGCCCAGCGATGGCAACACGATGCTCATAACAGCGATGGGCAGCATTATCAATTTTTTGCGAATTCTCATGTTTATTCTTTCTTTTCCAATCCCAAACTGCGAGCTATTTATTCCAGCGGCAAACGGAGCCGAACGGCGTCGCTGTGACCACCTTCTTGTAGCCGTCGGATGAAACGGTTCCCGACGGCGAATCGTCGCCCGCCAGGCAAGCGCGCGAATCTGCGCCGAGATCGGCGCCAGGTTTGCCGGTGTTGTCCCCATTCGATGGCGGCTTCGCGGCGGCCGTCTGCTCGGGGGCTTCGGGCGGCGGCGCAACAGACTGGTTCCGGACTAATTCCGCCAGCGTCCGCTTCACTTCCTTTTCGTTCCAATCAAAGGTCACGGTTTTATCGTCGAATGCGACCAGCGTGAAGTCTCCGACCTTGTCACCGGGTTGATAGCCGCGTTGGGGCGAGTTGCCGATTCCCAGGAAAATAGTGGGGTGATCGCCCATCATAAAGACCCCGTAGAGCGCCGGCAAAGGCGGCATGGGAGGTTCGGGCGGCGGTGCGCTGGGCTTCACAATCACATTCGGATTGCGGTCGCGCGAAAACAGGAATTTCTGGACCGTGTTCTCCACGTACGGCTGCGCACCGACTGGCGGCGGCGGCTTGGCGGTGAATACCAGAACCGGAGGCGGCTGCACTTTGGTATTTAAGAAGCGCGCTTCGGCTACGTGCGCGTGTGCGTTCCGGCGCTGGATAAACCAGATAGATGCCGCGACCAGCAACGCCAGCAGGACATTCGACAGAAGCAGGGTACGCTTCATAGTGCTTCCGTCCCCTTCTTCTTGGGCAATAGACGCTTCGGTATCAAGCCGCCCACAGTCAGACGGACTTGCATTTCTTTTTTCTCTTCGTTGATGCCGAAAACATGCATGTCTTCGGAAGCGATCGCCTCGGGCTGGGCGGTAAGGTCGGAGAGAAAATTCACAAGCTGTTCAATGCGGCACGCCATGTTGAGGGTTACCGTGACTTCGCCATAGTCGCCGTAGGGCTTGGGTTGGCCCAGCTCGGTGCTGCGGAGCTCAAGCGGGGGGGCCTGGGACGAAGCCAGCTTATTTACAACCGCGAGCAGGTGTTCCTGGGCTAGTTTTTCGTCGCTCGCCTCGATCAGCATCTTTTCGCGGATCGCGAGATCGGCGCCCGCCTGTTTATATTGGCGCTGCCGGCCGGGAAGAGCAGCCGCGAGCAGGCGCAGATGGCTCAGTTGCTTTTCCTGGAGCGAAACAGATTCAGCAGGCCCACTCGCGCTGTTCCAGGCGCTCAGGATCAACCAGAGCGTTAACAACGCGCTCCCGGCGACAGCCAGCAGGATCAGCGCCCGTTTGTCGCGTGCGGTTACGGTCATGGCGTTCCCTGCCGATCGGTCTTTACGCGGAAGCTTTCGCCATCCTTGGTGCGTCCTATGGTCTGCATGAAACTGGAATTGCGGAAGTGCGGCGAGGCATCGAGCGCCTTCAACAAACCGACGGCAGACGGGGCCTCGCCGGCAAGCTGCGCGTTCGACCGGCTCAGTTCAAGACTGCTGAGATAACCGGGCGGCGTAACGATCTTGCTCAACTGGTCGAGCGCATCGAGATCAGCCTTCGAGCGCAAGCGAAAGGCGTCGACCTGCTGAGTCGCCGCGATGGCTTTGCGCGTTCTCAGCTCCAACAGGCGGGCCCGTTGGGCGGCGGGCTCGACTTGGGCGATCCGCGACTTCAGTTTGCGCGAATATTCGCGTTGTTCCCAACGGCTCTCGAGCGCCAAGGCTATGATGCAGGCCATCAGTAGGGCCGTCAACACCACGGTCGGAACAAACAGGAGGCGCGAACTGTTCTGGCGCAATTCTTTCGGCAGCAGATTGAGGCGCAACGCCAGCATGGGCGCAGCCGCGCACAATGCCGCGGCATAGCAGCGCGAGCTTTGGTATTCAGAGCCATCTAATTCGTTGAAGGCGTTGCCCGGCGGAGGCAGCAACGAACGCAAGGGTGCAAAGACTTGGTCGGGGTCGAGGCGCAACTCCGCGCGGGTCAGAATTTCCATGCGAGCGACGGGACCGGTAACGAATGCGGAAAAGACTGCGCGCGAGCGGCTCTCGCCGTATACTTCCATGCCCGCGGCTGCGCTTTCGATAGCCGCGAACTCGGGATCGGCGGGCGCTTTGAGGAAACGCACGGCTGAGTAGAGCGCCGCCGCATTCACCGTGAAGCAGGCGGTCGAGATGCCGGCTTCGGCAAATAGGGCAGTCAATTGGTCCACTGTTTCGCGGCGCGTGATCGCGACCAGGATGTCGCTTGGCTTGTCGAGCCTGGTCCAGGAATAGACTGCCTCGTCCTCGGCGTAAGGGTGCAGAGATTCGGTTTGATAGCGAACGGCCGCGTCCATTTCGCTGGACTTGATGGGTGGCAGCGAAAGCACGCGAACGGTAGCCGATTCGCGGGGAAGCAACACATACGCGGCTAGATGATGCATCTCCAGACGCTTGAGAAATGCGGCATACTCGGCGCCCCATTCGGCGGCGGGTCGCGAGGCATAATTGACGATGCGTAATTCATCGGAGACGGCGACGCGCTCAAAACGCACGCGCACGGCAGTGACAAGCAGATCGGCGCCATCGAACTCAATGCCGACACCGCTGCCGATGCGAATCCAGTTACGAAGGGGGCTCATCATGAGAGGCAGACTCCGCTAACCGCTCCCTCACGGTCGCGGCTCAGAAGCGCGCCGAAGGTCTTTTTTTTACTGAGCCGCGACCGTAAGGGAGCGGTCGCGGACGAAGGCGTTTGCCCGAATTCGCGGCGTAATAAATGGGCGACGATCTCTCTAGAACACATCGGTTTGCACATTGTCATACCAACGAAGAATGGTGAAGGGCGGATCCTTTCGCGTTCGCCCAGTTTTAATTAGCACTGCCACGCTGCGTTTCAGATCGGAAAGTCGTTGGACGCCAGGTTGGAAGAGCCGAGCGGTCGCTCGCAAGGTCGTGGCGGTATCGCCGCCGATACGCAGACGGCCTATTGCACCGGGCGGCAGCCACGCGTTTACTTGATCGAGCGAAAGAATCGGATGCCCATTGCGGATCGCCACAATCTGGTCGATCATGGGGGATGGCACGCCTATGGCCGCCAGCACAGCCGGTTGGACGGAGTTGATATCGAAGCCGGCCTGATCGGCGCCGATCGTGGTGAGGCAGTCACGCAGACCCACATTACCGGCGACATGGCCATCGGCGTCGCGGCGATAGCTTCCGTAAAACAGATCCGTAGTCATGCCCCTGACTAAAAGCAACTCCTCCAGCTCACGAATAGACGCATGCGGCGCGATAAAAGACGAGGGCTGGGCGGAATAGAATGCGTCGAAAAGACTCCCGCCGAGCGCAGCGGAGCCTTGCCGCCAATCGACAATCGCCTCTGTAATGATGTGAGCGCGGTCCTCCCCGGCACCCAAGACGAGCAACAGGCGGTAGAGCAGCTCCGGATCGGCGTGGTTCACGTTGATCTTTGAACTTTCCGGGATTATTTCGACCACTGCAACGCCACTGGGGAAAGTGAACGAAAGCCGCGGCATGGGCGCCTGATAAAACATCGGCGAACCGTCCGGCTTGCGGTATTGCGGCCCCCATTGCATCCAGAGCAGCGCGCGATCGATAGAGCCGCGAGCCAAGTAATAGGCGCGCAGGCTTTCAGAATCGGTTTCGGCGCGCTCCGTTTCGGTGCGCACGGTCGCGGCGAGCGCGAAGGCGATGGCGGTCATTGCGGCGGCAAGCCATAACACTGCGATCAAGGCACTTCCGGACTGACGTGCGCGGCGGCTGGTCATTCGTTGTACGCCTTTCGGATATCCGGGTTCACCACGAGAGGAATCGTGAGCGAAGACGGCTGCAACTCGGAAGAGTTTGGGACCAGGGGGGCCAGGCTGACACGAATCGCCGACGGCCATTCATCTGCGCCAGTCCATTGATCTACCCAGCGTTCGAGTTCCGGCGGCTGGCGGGCTTCCAGATAGGAGATATGGCAAAAGGCGAGTTTGTCGGCGAGTACAAACGAGTGGAGGCCGGTAATGACCGGAGGGAACAGCGCATAGGGCTGGCCATCGGGACCCGTGTCGATGCCGGAACACGGTGGGACTAGCGGCGCCGGACCGGTCCATGGCAGTTCGTTGACAATCAGCCGCACACCCGCCCCGTGTTCGCCAGGAATGACCTGATATTCAAGCAGCATGGGAATGCCGCGTCCGGCTTGGGCCAGCGAATAAGTGGAGACGAGGCGCATCGTCCCGGGCAGGCCTTCAAACAGCGGCAATGGCTGAGCACCGCTTTGGGCATTCGCCCGGCAAGGCGTCGCGACGGGCATCAGATTAGAAATCTGCTCGCGCAGAATGCGCTCGACTCCGAGAACACGGCGATTCGCTCCGATCCGGCCTTGCGCCCGCGTCGATCCGTCGAGCGCAATACGCAGTGCGAAAGCCATGCCGACCGATAGCAGCGCGACTAGCGAGACGGCGATTAGCAACTCAAGCAGGGTGACGCCCGCTTCGCTCGTTCGGCGCTTCAAAATGCCGCTCCTGTGGTCAAGCGAGCCGCGTCAGCTTGCGAGAGGATGGCTTGGCGAAAGCCTTCGAGCGTGAAACTGCGCCGGCGGTCGCCGTTGTTCCACCAGATCTCGAGTTCGACGCGCTGGAGCACTTTGTCGCCGACTTGTGGATTGGGAGGGTACTCGAAAGGGCGTGCCAAAGCTCGCCAGCCGCCATCTTCGGCGCTCCCCGATCCGGGGTCGTACCCTCCTGTGATTTGTTGGTAATTGGGCAAGAGGGAGGAGGCCAGCAGATCGTCCATCTTGTGTTGAGCGAACAGCGTGGCGCGGTCGTAATCGGTCAACCGCGCGGTGTTGCGTAGGGAGACGTGCAGGTTTGAGAGTAGACCGACAACGGCGATGCCCATAATCAAGGTCGCAACCATGACTTCAAGTAACGTGAAACCAGCTTCGCGGGATCTCAGTTTTCGCTTCATTGCGACTGCTCCACCATGCCGTTCGCGACTGACTGTTCACGCGCCACGCCAGTGATTGGATCGACTGAGACGAGGCGATGGAAGCCGCGATTGTTCACCAGGTCGATGACGATACTCGGGACGGAACCATCGGGATAGATAAAGAAATCGCGATCGGGGGAGTTCCCGGCGTCGTCGGCAGATTCTCCGCTATCGGGAAGAACGCGGGCGATTCGTATGCCATCGGGGAGCGTCACGGTGCGCGGCGCGGCGCTATGAACGGCTTGTGTCAGAACGCTGCGGCGCGCGGGCGAAATGACAACTTGCACGGCATCCTGGCGGCGATTCGCACGAGTCAACGCCGAGTTGAGTTCCCCGACGATGTCCTCTGAAGCGGAACGCAAGCGCAATGATTCCAGACCGGCGCCGACCGAAGGGAACGTTATGCCAATGAGCAGCGCCATCAACGCCACGACAATCAACATCTCAAGCAGCGTTACGCCGGCTTCCCGTGAGTTAGGATCGGCGTTGCGGCCGTGGACACGGCCCGCTGCCAGTACGGGCGTCACTTATCTTTCCAACTCATCACTTGTCTTTCCAGCTCACAATGTCCTGGTTATTACCATCACCACCAGGCTGCCCGTCGGCGCCATAGGAGGTGAGATCGGGCTCGTCGCCATGATCGCCCGGAAACTTATAAAGGTAGGAGTGGCCCCAAGGATCTTGAGGGACGTCCTTTTGCAAATATGGCCCTTGCCATTGCCCAGCGTTTTCGGGCTGAACACGCAACGCCTGGAGGCCTTGCTCGGTAGTGGGGAACGTACCCGTATCGAGCTTGTAAAGCGCCAAGGCGTTTGAAAGCTCATTGATTTCTGTCCGCGCAGCCGTCACCTTGGCCGAATCAGCGCGCGCCAAAAGGCGGGGTCCCACAATGGCGATGAACAGGGCCATGATGGTGACCACCACTAGCATTTCAATCAATGTCACGCCAGCTTCGGCAGTCCGTGCAGCGTGGCGGTTCTTAAATGTCGCTTTGACTTCCATATCGCTCTCCCTCGTCAGTGTTCCTCACCCGGCAACATCGTTAATGCTGGTGATTGCAATCAGCATACTCAAAATCATCGCGCCCACGACGATGCCCATGATCAAAATAATCAGCGGTTCGAACAGCGTGGTGAAGCGCTTGATGGCGGCGCGTGTTTCGCCTTCATAAATGTCGGCCATGCGCAGGAACATCATGTCCAAATGCCCAGTCTCTTCGCCGACGGCGAGCAGATGCCCAGCCAGCGGCGGGAACTCACCGCAGCGCGTCAACGGCGCCGCGATGCCCTCGCCGCGTTTGATCCCTTGCGCGACAGACTCCAGGGCGTTTGCAATCCGCAGGTTGTTGAGAATGGCGCGGGAGATGGAGAGGCTTTGCACAAGCGGAACGCTATTGCCGACGAGAGTGCCCATGGCGCGCGCAAAACGCGACGTCTCTGCCTTGCGCAATGCGTCGCCTAAAAGCGGAATGCGCAGCCGCGTCTTGTCCCACCACAACCGGCCGGCCGGCGTCCGGATATAGGCCTGATGGACCATGATCGCCACCACCACGACGGTGATCCCGATCCAGCCATAGGCCTTCACAAACGCGCTGACCTGGAGCATGATCAGCGTCGGCGTGGGGATCTTCAGGTGCGAGCCCTCAAAGACGGAGGCAAAGCGCGGCACGACGAAGTTCAACAGAATCAATACCGATCCCAAACCCACCAGGCAGAGCAAAGCAGGGTAGACCATCGACGAGACGATATAGCTGCGCAGATCGTCGCGAGTCCGCTCAAATTCGGCGAGGCGCTCGAAGATTGAGGCCAGCGTGCCGCTCGCTTCGCCCGCGCGAACCATGTTCACAAACAGGCCGGAAAAGTATTCGGGATGCGTGGCTAAGCTGTCGGCCAGCGACTTGCCACCCTTGAGAACCCGCAGGATGTCCAACACGATCGAGCGAAAGCGCTCATTCCCGGTCAGCTCAGAAGTAATGGATATCGCGCGGTCCAGGGGGATGCCGGAGGTGAGCAGGGTGGCCAATTCCTGCGTGAAATACAGAATGTCCTTGCGGTGGTTCCCGCCGATCATGGGCAGTTTGAAGTCGAACGAGCTGGGCTTTCCGGCCCCGACGTACAGCGGGACCAGCCCTTGCCGCTTCAGTTCCTGTGCGACACGTTTTTCGTTTTCGGCGCTGACGATTCCCGTTCGCACCTTGCCGTCCGATGCCACGGCGCGGAAATGGTAACTGGTCTGGGCGGTCATCAGAACTCTTGCGTCACCCGCATCACTTCGTCAGCAGTGGTGACACCCTGCTTCACTTTCATCCAGCCATCCTCACGAAGGGTGTGCATGCCGTTGCGTCGCGCGGCGGCATTCAGCCGGGAAGCATCGGCGTTCGCCATGATCATTTGCCGGAGCTCGTCGTTGAGCTCCATTAACTCAAAAATGCCGACACGGCCGGTAAAACCGCTGCCAAAGCAGCGCTCGCAACCGGCGCCGCGAAAGGTTTGGATCTGCTCTCCGTCGGGCGTAAAACGCATTTCAGCCGGCTGTTTGCAGTGCTTGCAGATCAATCGCACCAGCCGCTGGGCGAGAACCGATACCAGCGAACTGGTCATCAGGTAGTTCTCGACGCCCATATCCGAGAGGCGCGTAATCGCGCTGGGCGCATCGTTGGTATGAAGTGTAGAGTAAACGAAGTGGCCAGTTAAGGCGGCTCGAATTGCGATATCGGCCGTTTCGCGATCACGGATTTCACCGACCATGATCACGTCCGGGTCTTGCCGGACGATATGGCGGATGCCGGAAGCAAACGTCAAGCCGATGGCCGGATTTACGTGGATCTGGTTGATGCCGTCCATCTGGTATTCGACGGGATCTTCAATGGTGATGATCTTCTTGTCGGATTGATTGATACGCTTCAGCGCGGAGTAGAGCGTGGTCGATTTACCGCTGCCGGTTGGTCCCGTGACAAGAAAAATGCCGTGCGGCAAAGAGGTGTAATACTCCATGCGTGAAAGCATGCGGTCGTCGAAGCCCAACCGCCGCAGATCGTAGAAATCGCCGGCCGAACGGTCGAGCAGGCGCATGACGACGCTTTCGCCGAAGAGAGTGGGCAGCGTGGAGACGCGGAGATCCACTTCGCGCCCGATGGTCTTGATCTTGATGCGGCCGTCCTGCGGCAATCGGCGCTCCGCGATATTCAGTTTCGCCATCAGTTTGATGCGCGAGATGATGGCGGCTTTCAATTCGCGCGGCGGCGGTTCCTGGTTATAGAGCACGCCGTCGATGCGGAAGCGGATGCGGAACTCTTTCTCAAAGGGCTCGATGTGAATGTCGCTGGCACGCTTCTCAACCGCTTGGGCTATGGCCGCATTCACGAGCCGGATGACCGGCGCCTCGCTCGCCATGTCGCGAAGCTGTTCCAGATCCTCCGACGCGCCGCCCATGTCGGCTTCCGTTTCGGATTCGCTCGGTTTGGCTGCTTCATAAAAGCGATCGATGGCGTCGAGGACGTCCTGTTCACCCGCAAGCACCGGATTGACGGCGAGACCGGTCACACTGCGCACGGCCGCCACCGTCTCAAAATCGAGCGGATCGGCCATGGCCAGAGTCATCGTGTGGTCTTCCAATGCATACGGCACACAGCGGAACTGGCGCAGGAAGCGAGGCGCCAATCTTTCGGTATTTTCCGAGACCGGCGGTGGGCCGTCAAATTGCACCAACGGCAGTTCCAATTGCTGTGAAAGAGCTGACAAGACGTCGCGCATCGACACGTATCCCAGGTCAACCAAAATCTTGCCCAGTTTGTCGCCGCGTTCCTTCTGCAGTTCCAGAGCCCGTTCCACGTCGTCAGGCGACACGTGCCCGGCTTTGACCAGGATCTCGCCCAGTCTCATTTACTCGGTGTCCCTCATCTCAATCGCATGATCCATTAGGGCGGGATCGGCCGTTTTCCGAATCTTCTTCTGGTGCTCGGCGTACTCCTTAGCCGCTAGCAAATCTTTCTTGACGCCTTGCACGACGATTTGCGTGGGAATGTCCGCCGTGTCCTCCCACGTGAAGTGATAGATGGTGACCGCGATGCTCAAGCGGCCGGTCTCCGGTTCATTCGGGAACATTGCGGCGGCGTCCATCAGCTCCGATTTGAGGAACTGTCGAAATTTCGGTATGCGCTCGAGAACGATACGCTTATGGGCCGCGATCTCTTGTTTAGTGATCGGCCCGCGGAACAAGGGAACCGGACCGGGCGCGAGGTTTAGGTCCGTCGTCAGCAGGATGCCAAAATGATCGACGAAATAGGCCTGCGGGAGCAGGAAGAACATGTAGCGGTCGTCGCCCCACAAAGCGAGAGCGCGCTCGGAAAACTGTTTTTCGAATGCGAATGTCTGCGCACGCACGGGCGAATAATCGGCCATGGCTACGGCTGAAACGAGGACGCAAAGAAGTACGGAGGCCGTGGCGTTACTGAGCCGCGACCGTGAGGGCGCGGTCGGTAGCGAGACCGCTTGCTGACGCGCGCGGCTCGGAAACGGAATCAATGCGAGAAGTGATCTATGAAGGCGCATAGACGTTACTGGTTCACCACTGGCAGCTTCTCGTTGGCAGCGAAGACGGCTTGATTGATCTTTTGATCCACCGTCTCGTACTCAGTCTCGACGGCCTGAATGAGCCGCTGACGATCGGTCTGGGACTTGCGGCGAAATTCGGCCAGCATGGCGAGCGTTCGTTGGTCGTTGCGCTGTTCGATCTGGGCCGCAGCAAGCGCGACTTCGGTTTTCAGACGAGCGTTCACGGTGTCGTCAATGCGCTTTTCCATCTGGGCGGCGGATATCTGCGCGGAAGCCGGCTCCACGGCGTGCCCGGTAAATCGCGGCGCGTCGACAATCAGAACCACGGCCAGTAGCGCGCTTGCGAAGGCCCATCCCGGCGACAGACGCCAGCGCCTCCACCAAGGCTCAAATACTTTGTCGGATACAAACCGAACATGAACCGGAATCTCTTCGTCCGGCAGCATGCGCAGGGCGGTAGTGGTAACACCCAGGCGCTCCGACTCCAGTCGGCAGGCATCGCAGCCGGCCAAGTGCAATCGGATCTCTTCCCGCTCCGCCGGATCCGTTTCTCCAAGCACATACGCTTTCAGGTCAGGACAATGCATGATTCAGACGTCTCCCAATGCTCGTTTTTCGGTGTATTGGCGGGTGTCGATCGGAGCTAGCGCATTCTTCAGCACGTCGAGCGCGGTATAGAGCCGCGACTTGACCGTAGAGACCGGGATTTCCAGCACTTCTGCGATCTCCTCGAACTTGAAGCCTTCGTAGATCTTGAGCGTGATCACCTCGCGCTGTTCACTCGATAGCCGATTGAGGGCGCTTGCGACTGCCAGCGCTGTTTCCGAGGGATACAGGCGAACGGACAAATCGCCACCGGGGTAGTCGGTGATCATTTCGCTCTCCCGCCGCGGTTTGCGAAGCAGCGAAAAGGCTTCGTTGTGGGCGATACGGAACAGCCACGAGGAGAATTTGGCGTCGTCCTCGAGCTTACGAATACTTTGATGAGCTTTCAGGAAGACATCCTGGGTAAGATCCAAGGCATCCTCCCGATTTCCGACCAGCTTCACCAGATAATTGAAGACACGTTTCTCCCACCGGGAAACGAGGACATTATAGGCGTCCAGGCCGCCCTTGCGGGCGCGCGAAATCAGGTCGCGGTCCTCAACCTCCCGGAAGATCAACGATCAACTCCTAGTGGAAAGACGCGACGGTCAGTCGAAAAGTCTGGAATCAGACTTTAAGGATATCGCGTTTGGGAGGGAAAAACTCGAAGAAGTGCGAGGTAGGCTACAATTCCCGTTTCGCGCGGGGCGGTCAGATAAACATCTCTTCGTCCGAGGTGGCGTGATCCACGGTAGGTCGGCGGCCCTTCGCCAAGTGCGCGATAGCGGCCCGCAAACCCTCGACTAAACCGTGAATTTCGCGAATCGGAGCAATGACTCCCGATTGGACGATCGCGACGGTCTTCTGCGTCCGGCTCATGGTGTCGTCCAACACCATTTCGGCGCGCTCCATTTGAACACGAGCTCGCACGCTAATGTCGCTGAGCAGTTCATCAATCTTAATGAACTGCCCCTTAGTAATGTCGAGAATAGAATTCGTCCTGCTGCCAATTTCGCCAACGTCCTTCCTCACTTCTTGAAGGGTCTGCTTGGAAAGGGCAAGAATGGACTGGACTTCCGGAAGCACGACCGTGACTTTGTCCTGCATCCGTTTTGAAATCACGGCCAGAATGATCAGCGTGATCATCTGAATCAGCATCGCCAGCGCGCAGATGCCGACGAAAATGGTCAAAACGGTTGGCTGGTCCATGTGTGTGACGCCTAGGGCGAGTTAGCGCCCGGTGGCTAGTTCCAGGATGGCAGATTGCTAAGCGTTGTCGCCACTCGCAGCAGTCTGGACGTCGTTGACGGCATCCCGATAGGCCTGTTTGCCGGCTTCGACGGCCGCGGTAAGATTCTCACGCTGCCGATTGACGGTAGTCTTGCCCTTCTCGACCAGGTCGGAAGCAGCGCCCTTACCCTTTTCAACAAGGTCGGCGGCGGCTCCCTTGACGTCCTCAGTCCGTTGGCGCAGATAATCTTTGCTTTCGTCGGTGCGCGCTTTCACGTAGTCGGTGCCCTCACCAGCCTTGTCCAAAAGATACTGGCGAGTTTCTTCACCGGATCTTGGCGCAAATAGTAACCCAGCGCCCACGCCGATACCCAGGCCTAAGAGAAAATAGCCGATATTGCTGGCATTACTACGATCTTCCATGCGTTTGTCTCCTTCTTTCGCCCCAAATTGAAGTGTACCCGAAGTGTGGGTGGCGCGGTATGCTTACACCTTGTAGAGACGAGCCAGCCTGTAAACGTTTCGCGATGCGGTCAAAGCCTAAAAGATACGATGCCGAGGCGCTGTGGAGCTACGCTTTACGGGCTTTGGGGCAGCGCTCGCATTCAACACATGAGTTACGACAGAAGCTGGCGTTCCGGGCCGAAAATCCCGGAGTGCTGCAGGAAGTTCTCAACAAGCTTCGCGATTACGGATTTGCCGACGATACCGCGTTTTCTGAGACCTTCGCCTCCTCACGGCTGAACAACCAGGGGTTTGGAAAGCAGCGGGTCCTACGCGATCTACAGGCCAAGCGGGTGCCGACGGCTGTGGCCGGCCAGGCGGTAGAACGGACATTTGCGGGAACAGATGAGAAGGAGTTGGCTACCCAGTTCTTGCGGCGCAAGTATCGGGGCAAAGATCTACCAGCGTTTCTCAAAGAAGAGAAGAATCTCGCGGCGGCCTTCCGCCGGCTGCGCACGGGCGGGTTTAGTGCTCGCGTGTCGCTCGACGTGCTGAAAGAACATGCGGCACGTTCGGCGGACTGGGAGCCGATGGAGGAGGAGCCGGAGGCGGAAATATAAACGCCCCGAACTGCATCGTGCCTTTGAGGAATTCGGGGCCTCGGCGAGACAACGCGAGTTCCCTTCAGCCCTAGAAGCGAACCGCGGGAACTTTCTTTTCCTCCTCCGAGGCCTTGAAGTACGAATCGTTGCGCTGGAAGCCGAACATCGACGCGGTGATGTTCTTCGGGAATAACTCCACATCGGTGTTGTAGCGGCGAAGGGCTTCGTTATAGTCGTGACGGGCCAGCGCGATGCGGTTCTCCGAGCGTGACAGTTCGTCCATTAAGCGCTGGAAGTTCTCGTTCGACTTCAACTGAGGGTAGTTTTCCTGAAGGACCAAGAGGCGGCCAATGGCGCTGCTGAGCTGGGAGTTGGCGGCGATCTTCTCTTCGGGAGTGTGCGCGCCCAGCAGAGCCGCTCGGGCGCTGGTCACTTCACCAATGACGGTTTGCTCCTGTTTGGCATAGCCTTTAACGGTTTCGACGAGATTCGGGATAAGGTCGGCCCGGCGCTTCATGGTGTTGTCCACCTCCGCCCAACGCTCATTGATATCGTTTCTCTCCGCGACCAGTTGGTTATAGGAAGAAACCACCATTGCGCCGAGAATTCCGCCGATCAACAGCAGAATCAGGACCACAATTAACGCACCCTTCATTGTTTCGATTCTCCTTTAATCCCCTCGTCAACGGTCCAATGCGTCGACAAAGCGCACCAAAGCCTCTGTCTCGGCAAGGTAATTCTCAAAGATCGCCAAGGGACTCTGGTCCGCTGGCGTTTTACCGGCCGCTCGAATCGCCAGTATCGCATTAGCTCCCGAAAAAGGATTACCTAGGGCGGCAGCCAGCGCGGCCAGAATCTCCCGTTTCTTCCAATGCGGGTCGCGGCCGCTGAGCAGCAGCGCATGGCGGCCCAACACGCAGAAGGTGGAAATGGAACCGGTCAGCAGCTTCATCAATTCGGCGGGACGCCCGAGCAGTTCTGCCGCCTTTTGCCGCAGCCGGATCTGCTTGGCGCGCAGCTCGTGTTCCACCTGAGCGCGGTAGAAGCTCCGGTCGACGATGAGCCCGGCGATGACGTCCTCACCAAAGAGCACCCGCCGGTGGGCCTGCATGTCGTGGAACTCCATGGGAAAGCAATCGGTTGAGGTGAGGACTTCCTGTTCGCTCATAAGCAGGGGCGGCGGATTACCCTGCTCGCGCCACCACCGGAAGACGGGTTCGGACTGGGCCAACTCGCGCGCCGTGACCTGGCCCAGCACACAGAGGACGTTCAGGTCGGAACTGTGTTCGTGCCAGTCGTCCATGGCAGCCGATCCATAAAGAATGGCCGATTTCAGTTGTCCGGAGAAGGCCGATTTCATCCGGTCTACCAGACCCGTTAGCTTATCTTCCATCTTTTGCCCCTCGTCATTACCAGTCGCTGTTGGCTCCGCCACCGCCAAAATCTCCGCCACCGAAGCCGCCAAATCCGCCGCCGCCTCCGGAGTCCCCGCCAAATCCGCCGCCGTTTCCCCACCCACCGTCCCGCCGATCGCGGCCGCCACCGAGCAGGCTTCCCAGCAGCATGCCCCACAGGAAATTGCCGCCTCCGCCACCCCCCCGCCGTCCGCCGAGGAGCATGAGCAACACGAAAATCCCGAAAATAATCAAGGCAACCGGGATTCCTCTTTCGCGGGTGCGGCGAACCGGCCGGGACGAAACAGGGACGGCATCCGCACTGAACGGGATGCCTTTGCCTTCGGCAATCTGTGGGGCCATCGCACGAGCGCCCTGGAGCAAGGCCGCGCCGTAGTCGCCGGCTCGCAGGCTGGGGCGCATGGCTCGCAGGGTCCCACCCGCAAAGCCGTCATTGATGTAGGGTTCGATGCCGCGTCCTGTCTCAATGTCGCTCTTATGATCGCGGATCACCAGCAGCAGAAGTACACCCTGACTGGTTTTACGGTCTCCAATGCCCCATTTCCGGGCAAGCTGGACGGCGAAGTCCTCGACGGGGGTGTTGCCGATCGTGTCGACCGTCACCAAGGCAAACTGGACGCCGAGTTGGCGCTCCACGGAACCGCAGAAAACTGTGAGTTGCGCCTCATCGGCGGGGCTGAGCACATGAGCGAAATCGTCGACGTACCCACTGGGTGGCGGGAGGGAGTTGACATCGACCGCCAGGAGCGGCGAGTACCAGAGAAAAAGGGCTAGAACAAAAGGCAGTTGCCGGCGAACCCGTCGCAAGCAAACGCCTGAAGTCACTGACGAAAGGCCAGAGGCGTGAAGGAGATGCGGATATCGCCTGAGGTTGGATGAGCCAGCGCCAACACGCTGGGAAACTGGGGCATCGTCACGTTCGTGTACTGCAGATGCCCGGCATCGATTGCGGCGCCATCGGCGAAGGCGTAATCCTGCAGATGCCCGGTCGAATCGAAGCTCATGTTCAGAATCACTCTGGCCGTCCGCAACTCGAACGGCAACTGATTGGCTTCGGTCTGATCCTGATAGGCCACGGGAACCTCATAGCTGACTACTCGCGTGGTGGTGCCGATGGTAAAGGCCAGAGTGCCGAAGAGGATTAAGCTGCTGAGCAATCCACCGGTGGCCGGAATGGTGAGAGGCCGCATCATCTGATCCATGCGGAATCTCCAGCGATCCCAAGCCGCGAGCAAGCGCGAACCGCCATTCAGTTCAATCAGTTGACGCTCCCGGGATGCCAGGACATGCAACTGCGTTCTTAGTCGCGCGGGTGCGAGCGGCCGCGGCATATTGTCGAGGGCGCCTTTGACTGCACCGATTTGTTCGAAATGCGAAGAGCACGACTCGCACGACAACACGTGAGCGGCGACCTGACAGCGCTTGATGGAATCAAGCCTTTCGTCGAGGTAAGCGGTACTATGACGCTTCGCACCAAAACAAGTCATACGGTGAAAACCTTATCTGCTCTGTCTAGCCAAACGCCTGCGCTAAGCCCTGCTCCAGCTTCTGGCTTAACTCTCTCCGCAAAGCCTCCCGGCCTCGTAGGATCCTCGATTTGACGGTGCCGAGCGACACCTGTAAAATCTCGGCGACCTCCTCGTAACTTAAATTTTCGATATCGCGCAACACGACCGCCGCCCGGAATACGGGGTTGATTTCGGCCAGTGCGCGTTCGATTAATGCCCGCGTTTCGCTATCGAGCGCCTGGTCGAAAGGCGAGCGTCCGGGATCTGGGGCGTGCTCGAGGGAGTACGTATACTCATCCTCGTTCTTCTCGATGGCGACCTCACGCTTGCAATGACGCGCGAACCAGCGCCGATGATTATGCGCCTCATTCACAGCGATGCGAAAAATCCAAGTGCGGAGACTGCTTTTTTCCTGGAAGCTCCCGACATTGCGAAAGATCTTCAGGAATACTTCCTGCACCACGTCACAAGCGTCCGCGCCGCTGCCCAGGCGATAGACGATGCTATAGACGGGCTGCTGGTAGCGATCGATTAATTCTTCATACGCGCTTTCAATGCCTGCCCGCAAACCGCGCAGAATCCGATCATCCTCTTCGGACAGGCCACTCTGAGCGCCAGCGGTGATGGAAAGACTGTTCGCGCTTCCCGACACGGATTGCCCCATTTCACTTTCTAGTTTACGTCTTTCATTTTAGGTCCACCGGCGCCAAACTTCGAAACTTCATCGGGTAAATGCTAGGCCGGGCTTATCGGTCATGCATATGGAACCCGCCGGGTAGATTTAAGTTCCCGCGGCCGCGCAAACACGTTCATAATGCTGTTCGTAGAGCGGTATGACCAGTTGGGTGGCGAAGCGGGTCTCCGCCGCGTACCGGGCGGCGGCAGACATCCTGGAATGTACCGGTTCATCAGTGAGCAGTTCGATGAGGCGGGCGGATTGGCCATCCACATCTCCCACTTCCTCCATGAAGCCGTCGACGCCATGGGTGATCAGGTCGGGAACCCCACCAGCCCGGGTTGCCACCGGAGGCACACCGCAGGCCATGGCTTCGAGCGCCGCCAACCCGAAGGCCTCCGTTTCGCTGGGCAGGTGCAGGGCTCGCATGCGCGGGATCAATTTCTCCATGTGATCCTGTTTGCCAAGGAAGACGACATGGTCCTCCACGCCCAGGTCGCGGGCCAGGGCTTCCGCCGGTCCACGGTCCGGACCGTCACCGGCCATGATGAGTTGGGCATCCACTTCACGGCGCACTCGGGCAAACGCGTGGATGCAATCGAGCACGCGCTTGACAGGCCGGAAGTTGGAAATGTGCAGAATGCGCTTGCTGTTCCGGCGCGCCTCTTCGTCGGGCCGATAGAGGCCGCAGTTCACGAAATTATGGATGACTTCGATTTCCTTTCGAACACCGAAGAAGTCGATGGTCCGGCGGCGCATATATTCGCTGATGGTTGTGATGCCATCGGACCGCTCAATCGAGAACTTGGTGATCGGGAAGTACGATCGATCGGCGCCTACTAACGTGATGTCGGTTCCATGCAGGGTGGTGACAAACGGTAAGTAGCGCGAGGCGATCATCTGTTGTGCAAGAAAGGCGGAAATGGAATGTGGAATGGCGTAATGCACATGCAGGAGATCGAGCCGGCGGCTCTCTGCGACTTCAGCCATTCGCGACGCCAACGCGAGAGAGTAGGGCGGGTATTGGAACAAGGGATAGTTGGAGACTTCGACTTCGTGATAGTGGATGCCCGGCGTGCCGGGATCGAGACGTATGGGATTCGCGTAAGTGATGAAATGCACCTCATGCCCGCGCAGCGCAAGTTCCAGACCGAGTTCGGTGGCCACAATGCCACTGCCGCCGTAAGTCGGGTAGCACGTGATGCCTATGCGCATATAGGTAGGCTAGCGCGCGGAAGAGATCGAGGCGGCATTCCAGCATTGAAGCTACCGCACATTTGAGGTTACTGCGGGCGATCCGATATAGAGCCGGCTTCCACTGGGGATGAGCGGACTCGGAAGTCTCGTGATTTGTTTCCTGGATAGCTGTCGTGGCTCTGTGCCAGGCTTTTTTTTGATTCGGCCATAGAAACACCGTGATTCTAGAACCTGATCGACCGTAATTCGTGGAAGCAAGGGTACTCGACTTGCAGGTGTTTTCGGCAGGCAAGTCCTCCCCGCAGCACTAGAACTGGAGTCTCTCCTCCTAGGCAGATTCCCTGGGATCGCGAAGGGTGCCGAGGCGTTTATACTTATTTCGACTTAGTAAGAAAAATCACGTTCTCTGACCAACTCGACTAATCCGGACTCACAAACTGACCGCTCGGACTAATTAACTAACCAACGAAAGGATAGGCACCTCTATGCCATCTCTCTGCCGTCAAACTGAGATTGCGATCATCTTTTGCTCGCTCGCGAGCGCGTTGAGCGCGTCGACCATAACGATACCCGACTCTGCGCTGACCCCGACGACCAGCCTCTATACGAATTCACTGGGCAGCGTTGTGGTGATGACCGGAGGCGGCAACGCTAACGGTGCTGGCGATCCCAGCGGCCGGAACGACGATGGATTCAGCGGTCCTATCAATCTCGGCTTTACGCTGGACTTCTTCGGCACAGACTACACGCAGTTTTGGATTAACAACAATGGCAATATTTCTTTCGGAGGCGGTATTTCGGCATACACGCCGAGTGGCCCGACTGGCGCGACCGAACCTATCATCTCTCCCTTCTTCGGAGACGTCGATACCAGGAACCCCGCCAGCGGCGTAGTGATGCTCAATACCAGCATCCCGAACGAGATTATAGTGACGTGGCCTGGAGTTGGTTACTATGACGAAAATGCCGACCAGTTGGACACTTTCCAGTTGGTTCTTCGTGGGCCTGGGTACTCGATTCCGGCGGGACAAGGTCAGATCGGTTTCTTTTGGACAACTATGCAATGGGAGACGGGTGACGCCAGCGGTGGTACTGGAGGCTTCGGCGGCACACCTGCCGCTGTGGGCTTCGGAGACGGCCTCGGCAACGGACAAGTCTTGCAAGGGTCGATTACCAATGGGATCTCCGGAATCGTAAATGACGAGGATCTCTGGTTCAACTTAAGCCAGACCGGAGTACCAGTTACTGTTAGCACGACTCCTGAGCCGTTCTCAGTTGCCTTGGTCTTCGCGGGCCTCGCGGGATTGCTCTTCTTCCGCAGATTTTCGAAGAAAGTATTGCCGCTATCGTAGACGTGGCGGACAGACTTGAGGCCCGATCGGGTCCGGTCGGCTCGATTCCCGAGGAGCGCATCGGCGATAGCTCGCGCTCCTATCGCAATCGAGCTATATTATGGCGCATAGGCGGTCTTGCGACACAGCAGGAAACGAGCCATCATCTCTGTATGTCCGAATTGTTCCACTTGCGTGAGCAGCAACTCGTTGCGTTTATAGCCACCCGTGATCCGGAGGTTGCGAAGCAGTTTTATCGGGACGTGTTAGGCCTTCGCCTGGTATCGGAACAACTTCCCTTCGCCTTAGTTTTCGACGCAAGTGGGGTAACCGTTCGAGCATCCATCGTTCAAAACTTTACTCCGGCCGCCTATACCATCCTGGGCTGGGACGTGCCGGATATTCAAATAGCGGTGAAGACTCTTGAAGGCGCCGGCGTACGCTTCGAACGTTATCCCGGCATGTCACAAGATGAGTTGGGAATCTGGACGTCACCGGGAGGAGCGAAAGTAGCTTGGTTTAAGGACCCGGACGGCAATACGCTCAGCGTTTCCCAGCACTGAGGAAAGCAATCGCATCCGGCCCAAACGAGCGGTCCGGCATGTTCCGCCGATACCGCTCGCTGCACACGCGGCCTAATTTTCGCCGCTTACGGCTGCATCGCTTTGAACCATGCCGGTGCCCCAGATACCGCTGGTACCCCAAATCCCGGAGGTACTCCAGATGCCGCTGGTTCCCCAGATGCCGGATGTGCCCCAGATGCCGGATGTGCCCCAGATGCCCGAGGTTCCCCAGATACCCGAGGTACCCCAAATGCCACTGGTTCCCGCAATACCTGTTGTGCCTAAAGTGATTGCCGGCCCCCAGATGTAGCTGAGTTGCGATGTGGGTAATGCAGCCCAATCGGACGAAGGATCCAAGTTTACATCGATCGTTCGTGCCGAGCTATTGAACTTGGCTGTGGGAGATAGCGCGTTTCCGGTGAACATGCCAATGTAAGTCAGATAATAGCTGTTCATCGCCGCGCCGAGATCCAGATAGCCTGCGCCCACTGTGAAGATGTCATAGAAGCTGGTGTACGTCAGCCCCGTAACCGGATCTGTTGCCATGCTGGATTGGGGGAACGTCTTATAAGCGGTCGCCATCAGCAGAGCCTTCACTTGATCCGGCGTGAAATTAGGATGTGCCTGCAGCAAGTCGGCTGCCGCGCCGCTGACAACCGCTGCCGCCATGCTGGTACCACTAAGAGTGAAGTAAGTGTTGGACGGCTTTGCCTCGCCATTTGACATGTAATAACTTACGGGCGGGACATTGCCAGGGTATTCCGACACCAACTTGGAACCAGGCGCCTGCACGGAAACGACGAGATTTCCAGGCGCGACAAGATCGGGCTTCACCACGTTGTCGAATAGACTCGGCCCTTTAGAACTGTAGCTGCCGATCAGGTCATCGGTTCGCGAGTAAGTGGACATCGTCTTCATCGCACCGACAGTAAGCGCGTATGGATCGTTACCGGGAGCGTTGATTGTCCCGTATCCTTGTTCTCCGACCGAATTATCTCTACCGTCGTTGCCCGCCGCCACGACCACCACGATCCCGGCCTTCCAGGCAGCCTCGACAGCCTGGCAGAGCGGGTCTTGTTTGTAAGTTTCAAAGACTCCTCGTCCCAGAGAAAGATTGATCACCCGAATGTTATAAGCCGATTTGAGCTGGATCGCTCGATCGATAGCCGCGATCACCGTACTATCGGAACTCTCGCCATTTTGGTCGAGGGCGCGTAGATCAATTATGCCGGCATTCGGAGCCATGCCGCTCAAGCTTCTGGTGCATTGGCCGCAATGCGAATTGTATCCGCTGCCGGCGATGATGCCCGCCACATGCGTCCCGTGCCCATATTTATCGACCGTGGAGCCCGAACCCGTGAAGTCTTGCGAGTATACAATCCGGCTGCCAAAATCCTGCGACGAATACACGCCGCTGTCAATTATGGCGACACCGATGCCGGAGCCCGTCCATCCCGACTGCCAGACTGCGGGAGCATTTGTCGCCGCGGTTGCGTAGTCGAGTTTGGCCGACAACTTGTGATCCACCGAGATGTGCACAACGCCGGGATCGCCGGCCAGACCCGCGATCGCAGATGCCGGCACCGTATAGGCGCCTGCTCTTACGGAATTCAGCGTGCGATGAAAATGCCCACCGCGGTTTGCAACGCGTTGATCGTGAGCCTCCGTTGGCACTTGGTCATATTGAATAATGACATCGACATTGCCCTTTGAATTTAGATACTGCAGCTCCGAAGAAAGTTTACTCGCGGGCGTTTGGGCGAAGGAGATTCCTTCTACAAAAAGTAATGCTATTCCTAACCAGGCGGCTTTCATTTATAAGACACTCCCAAAAAGAATTTCCCGGCAACCTGCCGGTCTTTTTATTCCTGCTAACTTTGATAACCGGCTTATCGGAGCCTTTAGAAATTTTTCGAGGAGATACAGCAGCTAAAAAGGTAATAAGGGGTACTGTGCCCGTACTAGACTACCTTTGGCAGGGCTGGAGTTTTTTACTATATTGTCGATAAGCACGATGTGCGAGAAATCATCAGGGTCGCTGCGATCACGTGGGCTGTCAAACAGTCACGTATAACGCGCGCCTTGCTATCTATCGGACAAATGATCTCAGCTGGATCCGGGACAGGGGCATGACCGGTTCGTCCCTGTCTATCTTCTTATTAGCGTTTTTTCTGGTGGCGCCCAGGGCCGATTCGGCGGGACTAAATCCGGCGAACGCAATCACCCAATATACTCAGGACCTTTGGGGCGAAGAGGCCGGACTGAATAGCAATACCGTCACGGCGATCGCGGAAACCCCCGATGGTTATCTTTGGCTCGGCACGGAAGAAGGCTTGGCTCGCTTTGACGGTGTCCAATTTACCGTTTTTACTAAGCAAAACACGCCAGGAATGCACAGTAATCAGATTTCAGCGCTGCTGGTGGACTCGCATGGCAACCTATGGATCGGAACGGATGGCGGAGGCCTAACGCGGCTGAAAGACGGCAAGTTCACAACCTATACGACACGCGATGCGCTCTCGAACAACGTGATTTTGTCGCTATATGAAGATAAACGAGGCGTTCTTTGGATCGGAACGAACGGCGGAGGACTGTGCCGTTTCCAGAATGGAAAGTTCACAAAGTACGCCTCCGGCAACGGACTTTCAGATGCCGCGGTGTTTTCGATTTCCGGGGGCGGTGACGCAAGCCTCTGGATTGGAACTCACGCGGGCCTCGCTCATCTGGTGAACGGCAAGGCGACAACCTTTACGAAAACGGACGGCTTGGCCGACAACTACGTCAAGTCTGTTCACGTGGACCGGCGAGGAGACCTTTGGGTTGGGACAAACGGAGGTGGGTTGAGCCGCCTTGTGAATGGGCGGTTTGTGAACTATACCACCCGAGATGGCCTTTCGAGCAATGCGATTTGGTCGCTCTATGAAGATAGTCGCGGAACTCTTTGGGTCGGGACTATCGATGGCGGATTGAGTCGATTGAACAACGGCAAGTTCAGCACATATACAGATAAGGACGGGCTTCCCGTGAACCGCGTGCTGGCCTTCCTCGAGGACAAGGAGGGCGACCTCTGGGTAGGCACCGGCGGGGCGGGTCTGGTCCGGCTGAAGAATGGCGTGTTTACAACCTTCACCACGCGTGAAGGTCTCTCGGACAACGTGGTATTACCCGTATACGAAGATCGGCAAGGCGCAATTTGGCTGGGCACGAACGGAGGCGGGCTGAATTGCCTTAAAGACGGGCACATCACAAAATACACGACGCGCGATGGCCTGCGGGACAACGTCGTATTTTCAATCGCCGAAGACAAAGAAGGCAGCCTGTGGGTGGCGACGCGCGGCGGCCTCAATCGCTTTAGAGCCGGAAGATTCACACTTTTCACAACCAGCGATGGACTGCCGAGTAATATCGTCCTTTCGCTCTATCAGAGTAGCGAAGGCGTTCTCTGGGCCGGCAGCCGCGGCGGATTGAGCCGTTTTGATGGAAAGCGATTCAAAACGTACACGACCGCGGACGGTCTTTCGAATAACTACGTAACGTCCGTGTATGAGGATTTCAGTAAAAAGCTCTGGATCGGTACCGGCGGCGGCGGGTTAAACAAATTCGACAAGGGCCGGTTCTCAACGTATTCAACCAAGAATGGCCTATCAAGCGACGTCGTTAAATCCATTAACGGAGACGCCGACGGTACGTTGTGGATCGGTACCAGCGGTGGAGGCTTGGACCGCCTCAAGGACGGTAAATTCACGGCGTATACAACGCGAGACGGTCTGTTCGATGACGAGCTGTTTCAAATTCTTTCCGACCGCTATGGCTACTTGTGGATGAGTTCGAACAAGGGCATTGCGCGCGTTCCGAAATCGCAATTGCAGGCATTTGCCGAAGGCCGGCGCTCATCCATCAGCCCCACTGTATATGGGACATCGGATGGTCTAAAGAACAAAGAATGCAATGGGGGATTTCAACCGGCCGGATGGCGGGCAAGGGATGGGCGTCTGCTCTTTCCCACTATGAGAGGGCTGGCAATTGTCGATCCGGGACAAGTCGAAACGAATACGCTCACGCCAACGGTCATCGTGGAGCGAGTCACCATAGACGGAACGCGCTTTGACCTCGACAAGCCGATTCTAGCCAAGCCCGGTAAGGGTCAATTGGAATTTGCGTTTACGGCGTTGAGTTTGGTCGCGTCCGATAAGATTCGCTTCAAATACAAACTAGAGGGTTTCGACAAAGATTGGGTCGATGCGGGACAACGCCGAATTGCCTTTTATACAAACATCTCACCGGGCGAATATCGGTTTCGGGTGATCGCGTCCAATAACGACGGTGTCTGGAATACGGCGGGAGCGTCGGTTCCGGTGGATCTCTCGCCGCATTTTTATCAGACGCCTTTCTTCATCGCGCTTTGCATCGCTCTGCTCACCGGGCTGTCCTTTGCCATTTACCGTTTACGAATCGACCATCTGGTCGCCAATGAGAAGCGGCTGGTGCTGCTGGTGAATGAACGGACGCAAGCGTTGCAGGAGGAAGTGGAGGCGAAAGAGCGAGCGCGAGCCGAACTGGCGAATGCTCAGCACCATCTGATGGAGCTTTCGCGCCGTTCGGGAATGGCCGAAGTCGCGACGGGGGTACTGCATAACGTTGGCAATGTCTTGAATAGCGTGAATGTGGGAGCCACCGTAATTGCCAATAAGGTCCGCGAATCGCGGTTGGATAATCTAACGGCCGCGGTCAAACTGCTTGAGAAACACGCTCATGATCTTTCGCAGTTTGTAGAAAACGATCCCAAAGGGCAACGCGTATTACCCTACCTTCTGAAATTGTCCTCCCATCTTCAGGGAGAGCGTCAACAGGTGCTAAGCGAAGTCGAGGCGTTAACGTCACACGTCGACCATATAAAGCAGATTGTGGCGACGCAACAGGATTATGCGAAAGTTTCCGTACTGACGGAAATGGTGCCGGTTTCGAAATTGATCGAAGATGCCGTCAAGCTGGTCGCCGCGAGTTTCACGCGGCACCACGTCGAGTTATTGCGAGAGATAGAAGACCTTCCCGAGGTATCGGCGTCCCGGCACAAAGTTCTCGAGATTCTGGTGAACTTGTTGCGGAATGCCAAGCACGCCGTTATTGAATTTAATGGGCCTGTGCGGCAGGTTCGGATCTGCGCCAGGCGGCATTCGGACGAACGCGTACGCATTGAGATACACGATACGGGCTTGGGCATTCCCGCCGAGAACCTGACGCGCATTTTTGCTCATGGCTTCACGACCAAGCGCAATGGACATGGTTTTGGCCTGCACTCAGGCGCTCTGGCGGCTCATCAGATGCATGGAGGACTGTGGGCGGAGAGTGCCGGGCCTGGATGCGGGGCGATATTTATTCTGGAACTACCGGTTGGCGTACGCACGGCCACTGAAGAAATGAGCGTGGCATGACGAAGACGTCGAGCGAAAGCAATTACAGAATCCTGATCATAGACGACAACCGGGCGATCCATGACGACCTACGCAAGATTTTGCTCGGTGACGACGAGGAAAGCCCCGACTTACTCTCCGATGAGAGCCTATTGTTCGATTCTCACCCGACGAGCGCCCCGATCGCGAAGTTCGAAATCGACTCGGCTTACCAGGGCCAGGAAGGGCTGGAACGCGTTCGGGCAAAACTCGCCGCGGGCCTTCCTTACGCGCTCGCTTTCGTAGACGTTCGAATGCCTCCGGGCTGGGACGGCGTGGAGACAATCACCAGGCTTTGGGAAGCCGACCCTAATCTGCAGGTCGTGATCTGTACGGCGTATTCCGATTATTCGTGGAGCAGCATTCAGGCTAAGCTGGGCCAATCCGACAATCTTCTTATCCTAAAGAAGCCTTTCGACAGCATTGAGGCGATACAACTCGCGCACGCTCTCACCAGGAAATGGATTGTCACTTACCAGGCCCGTTCAAAGATGGAAGATCTGGATCTGATGGTAGGCCGCCGTACAGCCGAGTTGCAGTCCGCGAACGATTCTTTAACGAAAGAATTTGCGGAACGAACGAAAGCGGAGGAGGCTTTTCGCATTGTTTTCGAAGCGAGCCCGATCGGCATTGCGCTGCTCGATGAAAAGCTTCGTTTCGTCAATGCGAATGGGGCATTAGAGCGCCTTCACGGCCTCTCCAGGGAAGTGATCGTGGGGAACGATCCTTTGGAACTTGAGTGGTTCAATGGCTCGGACGAGTTAGATTCGATCCTAGGAGTGGGGCTAGGTGAGAGTGCTATCGACCAGTACGAATTGCCCCTGAAGCATGCAGCGCTGGGCTCACGGACCGGACTGCTTTGGGCGCGACAGGTTGATATTGGCGGCGCGAGCCATATGCTTTGCTTCCTGCTCGACATCACCGAGCGGAAAGAGATGGAAGAGGAACTTCGGCGCGCGCGGCGCGATGCCGAAGCTGGGGCGAAGGCGAAAAGCGAATTCGTGGCGAATATGAGCCATGAGATCCGCACGCCACTTAACGGCGTGTTAGGGCTTAGCAGCTTTCTAGAAGAGCAGTCATTGCCCGACTCGGTCCGTGAATTGGGCGCGCTGATTCGCACTTCCGGCGAGATGCTTAGGAGAGTGCTGGACGACGTGCTGGATTTCAGCAAAATCGAGTCCGGAAAGCTCGAGCTAGAGAATGAACCATTTTCGCTGCGCGAGTCAATGGAGTGGAGCATCGGGATCTATCGGAAGGCGGCTCTAGACAAGAATCTCGGCTTGACGCTGAACGTTGGGGACAATGTCCCCAGCCGCTTGATAGGGGACGCGACCCGTATCCGCCAGGTAATTACCAATTTGATCAACAATGCCATCAAGTTTACTGAGGAGGGCTTCATTGGAGTTGCCGTAGGAATTGAAGAGATAGCGCGCGAGGGCCCTTGCACATTAGTTGTTGAGGTTTCCGACACCGGCGTCGGAATCCCTGCCGACCGCATGGATCGTCTATTTCGGCCTTTCAGCCAAGTTGACGCTTCCACTAACCGGCGTTTTGGTGGAACAGGACTCGGCTTGTCGATTTGCAAGCGGCTCCTCGAAATGATGTGTGGCGAAATCGACGTTTACACTCAATTAGGGAAAGGAACTAAGTTCACTGTTCGCATCCCGGTGCAGATTACCGGTTCGGAGGCCGAGATTAGCAACGACGCGGCCCGCCATTCTTCTCCGAGACGAATCCTCATCGTCGAGGACAATGTCATCAATCAAATTGTGGTCCGGCGGATGGCGGAAAAACTCGGACACGTTGTCGATGTCGTTCAGGATGGCAGTACGGCTGCGCAACAAGCGCGAAAAATTCGCTACGATCTGGTTTTGACGGACCTCAATATGCCCGGCATCGATGGTTTGCAATTAACAAGATTGATCAGAAACTTGCCCGCTCCGGGCAACGCTGTTCCGATTATCGCGCTAACGGCTTCAGCAACCGCGCACGACCGCGATGCCTGCTTGGCGGCTGGCATGAACGATTATCTAAGCAAGCCTATTGGCGTAGAGGTCCTTAGCGCGGTGATCGATCGCTGGGCCCAGAACCTATCGTCCGCTCGATCCGGAACGCCTGATCTCTTCCCGGTCACGTCCCAAGCGGAGGCTACGTACGTTTGGCGGGGAACGCCTGAGCTGAAACCTGCTTAGCGATTTCGCCTCGGCGATAATCATTAGGTAGTCTGTTATTTGAATTAGCCGCTCTTCGTATTCGAAAGATGGATCGTAGATATTTCCTGTCCCGCGGCGCAACGCTTTTGGGGGCGTTGTCGTTCATTGAGCCCTTACTCGGAACTCAACCCTCAGCACCAGCGTCCACGCCCGATTTCACACTCCGCATTCAACCTGTAACGGTCGAACTCACGCCTAAGCACACGATCAAGACGACGGGATATAACGGCACTTCACCGGGCCCCATTCTCAAGGCTCGGGAAGGCGAGACAATTTGTGTCGATGTCTTTAACGAGACGAACACCGAAGAGGTTGTCCATTGGCACGGATTGCACATTCCGTCGAACGTAGACGGTGCAACTGAGGAAGGCACGCCCCCGATCCCGCCGCATGGTTCCGCTCGATACACGTTTTCCGCCAAACCCAGCGGAACACGCTGGTACCACACGCATATCGCGGCAGGGCGAAACCTGAATCGCGGCACTTACACCGGCCAATTTGGATTTTTTTATATTCAGCCACAAAACGAACCTGGCGATTACGACGCGGAATACTTTCTTGCGCTGAAAGAATGGGACCCTTTCTGGACTACGCAAATGGGCAACGGCGACTCGCTCGACGTAGGGTATGAGCGGTTTTCTATTAACGGCCGGTCACTCGGGTTTGGCGATCCGCTTCGTGTCAAATCAGGCCAGCGGATACTGCTCCGTATCTTGAATGCCAGCGCCACTCTGACTAGGCGCATCGCGTTTTCGGGTCATCGCTTCCGCGTGGTTGCTCTCGATGGCAATCCGGTTCGGACGCCCCGGGAGGTCGAAATCCTTGAACTCGGTCCCGCGGAACGCGTCGATGCCCAAGTCACAATGAATGCACCGGGAGTCTGGATCTTAGGCGCCACAGACGACCATGATCGCGAAGCTGGTATGGGGATTGTTGTCGAGTATGCTGGGTGTGCTGGTCCGCCCGTGTGGAATGCGCCTACCGATACTGCATGGAGTTATACAGCTTTTGGGGTTGGTGGCTCCGAAATGGCTGGCGCGACGCCAATCCCTCTGGTCTTTCGCAAAAAATTCGTCAGCTCCCACTGGCAAGACAAATGGACCATTAATGGTAAGCAGTTTCCCCACACTGACCCCGTCCGAATCCGCGACGGACAGGTCTATCGCCTCATCTTCGATAATCGAAGCGATGAAGCGCACCCACTACACTTACATCGCCATACCTTCGAACTCGTTAAAGTTGGCGGAGTAAGTACTCGCGGTGTTCGAAAGGATGTTGTCCTTGTAGAACCCAAGTCCCAAGTGGAAGTCGAACTGCTCGCTAGTAACCCGGGACCGACTCTGTTTCATTGTCATAACCAGATGCACATGGACTTTGGATTTATGACGATGTTCGAATACGTATAGCGGCTGGCGCAAGCGCGATAACGTTCAGTTTGAGCTTCTGCGCCGTCCGAGGCGATAGGGATTGCGTGGGCGCGGCGGTGCTGGTGTCGGGGCGGATGCGGGTTGGGATGGCGAATTGTCGCGCGTTCCTGTGCTTATTGTCTGAACCATGGCGAATTCGGCAATTTCACCCCGAGCGGCCGATTCCTCCGCCTTGGCGATCTGGGGCTGTGCCGAAAAGACGAGCGCCATCGACAATCCGGCTATCATCGGCAAGTAATAATCCCAGGCGATCGCGTCGAAGAAAAAGTGAATCGATAGCGCAGTCAAGGCCAGCAACGCGCAGAGCGACATCGCGCGAATTTCCTGGAGCCCGAGGCGGCGAGCGGCTCGACCAAGCCGAATAAGCCGGATGTAGCAGGTTACAAAGATTCCGAATAAGAGAAAGAATCCGGTAAATCCGGTTTCGCTGGAGATCTGCACGTAAGAATTGTGGCTGGCGATCCACATCGGTTTCTCGCCTTTGCTAACGGCAAGGTCGGCGGAAGCTGGTATGAAGTCGCCCATTCCGACCCCGGCGATAGGATGCAGGAACGTCAATTCAATGCCCTGCTCCAGCTTTTGCTTCCGCGCATCGCCGGATTCGCGGGCCGAACGGGCGGCTTCATCGGTCGCCAAGTCGGGATTTACCAAGGTCAAGTATCGGCTCAAGCTGGCCTGATCGAGCATAAGGAATCCGATGATGGCTCCCACAGCGACCACAAAAAGGATCTTGAGCCTATTGGCAAACGTAACCTGGAAAAAAGAAACCAAAAACAGCGCAGCGGCGATAATAATACCGGCACGGGAGACGGTTTTTAAGGCATAGACGATCGAGAGCAGAGAGGCAGCGGCCAGCGGGATTTTCCAGAAGAACTTTACACGGTTCATCAGAAAAACGATAAAGGGAAGTCCCAGCATCAGGTGGAAGGCGACTTCGTTCGCGTTTCCCATGCTGCCAAACGATTGAAAGCGATCGCTATTCAGGTGCCCCGACAATATGACTAGCGCCAAGGATACGAGTGCGCCCCACCCGAGCGCGATAAACACCTTGCGAGTGTGCTCCATACTGCGGGATAAACCGCACACGATGAAGAACGCCGCGACGGATTTGATCCAGATCGACGTAAAGACGTCAAGGCTTTCACTGCGCCAGGAGCTAAACGGCATGATCAGCGCGGCCCAGAACGTGAAAACGAGGAATAGTAATCCGGCGGGAGTTGCGGCCGCGCGCAAAAAGTCGCCACCTAGGAATATGACGAGAAGGCTCACCGCCGAAACGATGAGCATCAGATATATGTTTCCCAAGCCGATGAGCTGGGAGACCTCAAATAAGCGCGAGAAGAGAAGAAATGCGTAGAGGGCGAGAAGCTTGGGCGCGAGACCTATCGCCCGTTCCTGCCAATTGCGCCGCTCATAGCCAGTTTCCTCAAGCGTCTCCGCCGCAACCGGAGTAGCCGCGGGCGTTCGAGCCGAAGCCAATGCGGCTGGACTGGGGCGCCTTCTGAAAGCGGCACGCGTGAAAGTGCTGGACATAAGGGTCGGCGAACGCACCAAAAGTCCTTATCGGCGCGACTGTCCCCAGTCTACAAGAAAGGCCTCCGCGCGAAGTCCCGCGGCGCGCACCCGCGCCTTTTGCGCTAACTGCTGGCGTGCTCGTCGATTTTCAACTTACTCCCGGTGCTCCATTCCGTAAATGGCCGGATTGTAGTGACGAGCTTGTCACGTTCCCGCCAACTAGCACGCAAATAATCGCGATTCATCCCCGCGATCACTTCCAACGGAATCTCCTTCGGGCATACGGCCGTACATTCGCCGATATTCGTACAGCCGCCAAACGCCTCCGTATTCATCTGCGACACCATGCGCAGAGCACGAATATCCTGCTCCGGCTTACCTTGCGGCAGAATGCCAAGATGTGTAATCTTCGCGCCGGTGAAAAGTGCTGCCGATGCGTTCGGACAAGCCGCTACACAGGCCCCGCACCCGATACAGGCAGCCGCGTCCATCGCCCGGTCCGCATCTTCCTTCGAAACGGGTATAGCGTTGCCGTCGGGTGCGTTGCCGGTCGAAACTGAGACGTACCCTCCTGCCGCGATAATCCGGTCGAAAGCGCGCCGATCCACCACCAGGTCCTTAATCGCCGGAAACGCCTTCGCTCGCCAGGGCTCCAGTACCAGTTCCTGGCCTTCTTTGAAATGGCGCATCGTCAATTGACAGACCGTGGTCGCAGGCAGCGGTCCATGCGCCACTCCGTTGATCATGAATCCACAGGACCCGCAAATGCCTTCACGGCAATCATGCTCAAACGCCACCGGATCCTCGCCGCGCTCGATCAGTTGCTCGTTCAATACGTCCAGGCACTCGAGCATAGACATTTCCGGATTTACATTATTCGCCGGGTAGCTCACAAACTTGCCCGGAGTGTTCCAGTTCTTTTGCCGCCAGATCTTCAATGTCAGCCGCATTTACTTGTAACTCCTCTGGCTCGGGTGCACATACTCGAACGTCAGCGGCTCTTTGTGTAGCGTAGGCGGATTTCCATAGCCGCGATACTCCCACGCGGCGACATAGGAGTAATTGGCATCATCGCGCAGAGCCTCGCCATCCGGAGTTTGAAATTCTTCGCGGAAGTGGCCGCCGCACGATTCATTGCGCTCTAGCGCGTCGATACACATCAATTCTGCGAGCTCAAAAAAATCGGCCACCCGCCCGGCCTTCTCCAGGCTCTGATTCAACTCCTCACCCATCCCCAGCACGCGAACGTTGGTCCAATACTCGTCGCGCAACTCGCGTATCTCCTGAATCGCCCTCTCCAGACCCTCCGCGTTTCGCGACATACCGCAATAGTCCCAGACGATCTTTCCGAGTTGCCGATGAAATGAATCGACAGTGCGCTTCCCATTGATCGAGATCAGCTTCTTGATCGTCTGCTGCACGCAAGCCACCGCGTTGCGAACCTCCGGATGCGAATCGCTGACGAGTTCAAATTTGTTGCTTGCGATGTAGTTGCCTACTGTGTACGGCACGACAAAATAGCCGTCCGAAAGCCCTTGCATCAACGCGCTTGCCCCAAGCCGATTCGCGCCGTGGTCGGAGAAATTCGCCTCTCCAATGACAAACAGCCCGGGAATCGTGCTCATCAGGTGATAATCCACCCAAAGACCGCCCATCGTGTAGTGAATGGCCGGGTAAATACGCATCGGCGCCTTGTAAGGATTGTCGTCCGTGATGCGCTCATACATGTCGAACAGATTGCCGTAGCGTTCGCGAATCGTGTTTTCGCCCACCCGACGGATCGCATCGCTAAAGTCCAGGTAGACGCCCAGACCTGTCACGCCCACGCCGCGCCCTTCGTCGCACACGGCCTTTGCGTTGCGGGACGCCACATCGCGCGGAACCAGGTTGCCGAAGCTGGGATACTTGCGTTCCAGATAGTAGTCGCGCTCGCTTTCCGGAATTTGGTCCGGCGGGCGCGTATCGCCCTTTTTTACCGGCACCCAAATGCGCCCGTCGTTACGAAGTGACTCGCTCATCAAGGTCAGCTTCGATTGGTAATCGCCCGATACCGGAATGCAAGTGGGATGAATCTGCGTGTAGCACGGATTGGCAAATAACGCGCCTCGCTTATGGGCGCGCCAGCAGGCGGTCACGTTCGATCCCTTTGCATTCGTCGAGAGATAATAAACGTTCCCATACCCGCCGGTGCCCAAAATGACGGCATCGGCGATGCGAGTGTCGATCTCGCCAGTCACCAGGTTGCGCGTCACAATGCCGCGCGCCCGCCCGTCGATCACAATCAGATCCAGCATCTCCGTGCGCGGATACATCGTCACGGTGCCTGCCTGCACTTGACGTTCAAGTGCTTGATAAGCGCCCAACAAAAGCTGCTGGCCTGTCTGCCCGCGCGCATAAAATGTTCGCGAGACCTGCGCTCCGCCGAAGGAACGATTCGCCAGCGTTCCGCCATACTCGCGCGCAAACGGAACGCCCTGGGCCACGCACTGATCGATTATTTCTACGCTGATTTGCGCCAACCGGTATACGTTCGCCTCGCGCGCGCGAAAATCGCCGCCTTTGACTGTGTCGTAGAACAGGCGATAAATGCTGTCGCCATCGTTCTGATAGTTCTTGGCCGCGTTAATGCCGCCTTGCGCCGCGATGGAGTGCGCCCGGCGCGGCGAATCCTGAAAGCAAAAGCAATCGACGTTGTATCCGAGTTCGCCCAGTGTCGCCGCGGCAGATCCGCCAGCCAGCCCTGAACCCACGATGATGATTCTGTGCTTGCGCTTATTCGCCGGATTCACCAGCTTCATGTCGAAGCGAGCCCGATCCCAAAGCTTCTCAATCGGCCCTGCCGGAATTCTTGCGTCCAGTTCCATTTAATTTATTTGACCCATCCTGCCAGAACGCTGACTGGAATCGAAATGTAGCCCAGCGTGATCACCAGCGCGAAGAGCAAGGCAGCTTGTTTCAAAATCGGCGTATGCCTCGGGTGATTCAATCCCACCGATTGAAACATGCTCCAAGCCCCATGTCTCAGGTGCAGTCCCAGCAGGATCATGCTGAAGATGTACCACGCTGAAATGTAAGGCACCTGAAAGCCCGCCACCAGATTGCCGTAGACGTCGCCTTCATGAAATACCTGCGGCTGAACCACTCCGAAGGTCAGGTGCAGTAGATGAAAGATCACAAACGCGAGAACGATCGGGCCGCTCCAATACATCGTGCGGGAGGCGTAAGTCGAGCCAATCGACTCTTTTTTCGCATAGCCGGCGGGTCGCGCCCTGCTCTTCCTCAGGGCCAGTTGCACGGAAGCGATGATATGGAGCGTCACCGCCGCGAGCAAAGTTAGCCGCACGGCCCACAGTAGCAGGGGCTCCACACGCAGCAGCCGGGCGTAGGCATTGAACGTATCGGGGCCTTCGTAAACCTGAAGATTCCCGATCAGGTGCCCGATAACAAACAGGAACAGAATCGCTCCCGTTATTGCCATGACAATCTTTTTGCCGTTTGTCGAGTCCCAGAAGCGGGCAGCACGGTTCTCGCGCAAACCAACCGCAATTGCACTCATTTTAATTTCCTAACCTTTTGGATGATGAACTGCTTGTCGAAGGGCGCAAACAGAGTATTGCCGTCTTGTGCGACGGGTATCATATAAAATCTTATGACACTGGACCTCGCAAACCGGAATGTTTTGAAATTCCCGCCGCACCGGCTACACTAAAAAGTTAGACTTTCCATGCCCTCAACTAACAATTCAGCACCCAAGGCCGCGCATTCGGCGTCTCCCAACCTGAAGCAGAAAGACAACCTCTACGAAGCCGAGTATTTCGGCAGCGGCACATTTCGCATTGTGAAACCAAAGCGCAAGGCGGCCAAGCGCCGGCAGTCGGCGCTCAAAGGCACAACCGCGGGCGCCCGCAAGTAACTGATTCGTAACGTCAGTTCGTAACTCCTTATAATGTCTGGGTGACTTTGCTCAAGGTTCGAGGCCGATCCGGATCCAAGCGCTTCAATTCCGCTAAGCTTGCCGCGAAAAATTGTGCGGGAATGATGTAGGGAATCGGCGTAAAAATGTCCGCCGGGAGAGGCTCCTTGCGCGCAAGCGCGGCGGGAATTGTGACCACCGTTGCGCCTGCCAACGCGCGCGCTTCCGGATTACTGCGATCGGTGACGACCAGCGTTTCGGCTTGAAGCGTTTGCAGTTTCGCAGCTAACTCGCTGATCGGCTTCCAGGAAGGTCCCGCCGGACCGAAGATGAAGGCCGGAAACTGCGCTTCCAGCATTGCGATGGGCCCGTGCAGCAAATCCGCCGACGAGAAGCGCTCGGCCACCACATAGCACGTCTCCATCAATTTCAGGGCAAACTCAAACGAATTGGAGTAATTGATCCCCCGGCCCACGCACACGGCAAAACGCATGAAGCAGTAGCGTTCCGCGCGCGCCTGAATCTCCGGTTCCAACTTCAATGCAGCCTCGCTCCAGGAAGGCAGGCGCTCCAAATCCCGCTGCCGGATCGGCGCGCCTAGCGCATAGGCCAGCAAATACAAACAAGCGAGTTGACCTGTGTACGTCTTCGTGGCCGCAACGCTCTTTTCCTTACCGGCCCGCACCAAGAAGGTATGGCCGGCCAGCCCGGCTAGAGAACTTTCGCTTTCGTTGGTAATGCCAATGGTGGCCGCACCTGCTTCTTTGGCCCGCTCGAGTACCAGATTGATGTCTGTGGATTCGCCGGATTGGGAAATAGCCACCACCAGGGTGTCCGTCAGATCGACCTTAGCCCCGTACAGGGTATAAACCGACGGCGCCGCCAGCGAAACCGGAATTCCTGTTGTAATTTCAAGCAGATAGCGGCCAAATTGGGCGGCGTTGTCCGACGTCCCACGCGCCGCCAACACAATCAGCCGGGGTCGATTCCGCTCGAAGATCGCCCGCAGTTTCTCGGCTTGCCGCCATTCGGCCTTGACGGTGCGCTCGATCGCGGCCGGCTGTTGCCGAATCTCATCGCGCATAGTGGACATTCTCTAGAGAGTAGCAAAAGAAAGCAAAGAAAAGAATTGCGAAGCTACATCAAGACGCGAAAGCCATCGCGCGACCCCACAAAGTACTCCGGACTTACTAGATCCGACATCGGGAGGCGCGTGATTCGAGGCTTAATGAGAATAAGTGTGTTTGATGTAGTCTCATCGCGCTGATTATCGCTCAGAATCTGGTCGAGTATCGGTATTTGGCTCAATCCCATAAGACCGGTGCGCGTACGGGTTTTTGTGCTCTGGTCCAGACCCGCGATCACAGCCCATTCACCTTCCCGCAAGCGTACGCTGCCTTGAAATTCCCGCTCCGCAATCGACGGAACCGAGTCCAACACAAGAGTTCCCAGCGACTTGAACGCGCCATCCACATCGAGCGCCACATCTTCTCTTCCATTGATATGCGGCGTCATCTTTATTTCCAGTCCCAGATCCTCCAGCGTCACCGGGCCAATCGGATTATAAAGGGCGGCGGTGGTCGACGCCGCATACCCCGAATAAGTCGCCTGCGGGATCGGATACTTGTCCCCGACGTGGAACGAGACCGGTTGGTTATCCAAGGCCGTGACCGTGGCGTCGTAAAGGGTCTTGGTGAATGAGTGCGTGTAGGTCGCGAAGATAGTCGCTTGTGTGATACCTAGACCGAACAGCGAGGCACCCCCGCCAAATGCGAAACTCGCGACGCTGGATAGTCCGGAAGCGAGCCCCACTTGTCCGCCAATCTTTCCAAAATCCGCCAGTTGAAAGGCTGTCGGTAGCGACATGCCCCACTCATAATTCAGCTGCGTATCGAGCGTCAGCAGTTGCACCTCGATGCTGACCTGGCCCTTAGGCAGGACCAAGGCTTCAAATAAGGATCGTGCGGCGCGCGCCCGGGAGATCCGGTCGCGAATAATCACCGTACGCGTAATCGGGTCGAATGCAAGCCCCCTCATGTTGTAAAATGCGCTCCGGACGGCCGTCGCAGCTTCCGTCAATTGCCTCGCATCGATGGCATCGAGTAAGGGAACCGCGTACTCAACCGTCGGCTCATATTCGGCCCGCTTGGGCTCGGTATCTTGAGCAACGAAAATCGTGTTCGCCGAGACGGGGAACAGGAATGTATGCGTCGCGAGCGTCAGTTCCTCCATGGCGTCGTGGAAGCCGACGTTCGAAACTTCGAAATGGATGGTCGGGCCAGCGGCCAAGTCTCGATCGAGGATAACCCGAATGCCGTATGGGGCGACTACTTCGTCGTAGAGCGTTTTCGTGTTGCCTCGAAGATCGAAATCGCGCACGGTGCCGGCCGGCTTCAGTTGCGGTAGTCCTTGATACTTCTGGGCGTTCCGCGCCTCCTCAACGTCCAGGACACTGGCCACGCGCAGGGACGGATTGTTTTCGTCCCTGCCCGGTGATTCCGCGGCCTGAATTTCAGCCTTAATATCGGGAGCCGGTTCGACCTGGGCCGCAGTCAACAGCTTGGCAACCGGGGCCAGAGCATCGCGATTCTGGCGGTAGGAGTCGACCCGCGGATCGCGCGCCGCCGCTTCTGCATAGAGTAGATAGGCATGCACCAACTGCCCGGAATCCCGCGCGCTTTCGGCCGCCCGAGCCAGCCGGGCCGCCACCGGATCGTTCGCGGCGAAGCAAGTGGCAACGGCGACCAGGCAGATGAGGATACCGAGTTTCAAAGAGTCAGGACGTGCGTACTTGAGCTTTCGTTCAGGCGCAGCTTTCATTGTAGGGTGTGCGGAGGCAAGGGTGCGATTAAGGGTTTGCTGGGCGAGGCGAGAGCCTCTCAATCACAAGAAACGATTCGCAGTTAGCGAGCAGCCATCGGCCCGGGAGAGTTGGCACTAAACCTTGCTCGATTCTATCTGGTCCAGAAGTTTGGCCTGAATTTTTAGCACGATCAATCGCCCAGCTATAGAGGGGCGGGCCCGCGAATGGGTTGATGTAATGTCCCTGGAAGAGTTGTTGCAGCGCAAAAACGCCGAGCTTGTCCCGTCGCCGAAACTGGAAGGCTAGCGAAGCAAGTCCTCCAGGGTATTTGCATCGAGCAGACGAAGCCCGAGCGTTTCCAGCTCTTCCGTAGAACACGCAGAGAGCTTCTGCTCTGCCTGCGCCGGCAGGGTGCCGAACTTCCGCTCGATCAGCCGCCGCACCATGGCAAGTTGGCGCTCGCGGCCTTCCTCGCGGCCTTCCTCGCGGCCTTCCTCGCGGCCCTGCAGATAAGCGGGACCCAACACTTTGTTTTCGGAAAGATCGATCGTCAGCATTGCTTCTGCCTCCTGTTGTACAGTCTCCTCCATCTGTCGTAAGCCCGCCAGAATGAGCAGGGCCTGGTAGTACTCGTCCGCTTCCTCCCGAGGCAATCTCGAAATGTTTTCCAGAATGCGGCGAACGGCGCCGCGGCTGTCCTTGAGCCGTGCAAGTATCGCTAATACATTATCGCTTGGTTCCGGGCTGGCCAGGAGCGGTTCACCATCCACTCCGAGCATGTCGATGACTTGATATCGTATAAATCCGTTGGGCCAAGTGATTTCACTCGGCATCCGCAGCCGCCCGCGGCCAGCATACAAGAGCACCTGCTTCGGTATCCGGTGATGGATCTTGGCGATCAAACCAAGATAGTGCAGCATGCGGAACGGCATCTCCTCGTCGTGCCCGCTCTGAAGTTCGATGTGCATCAGTTCGCCACCGGCGGTTTCGCCGAGCATGTCGATACTCCGCTTCTGCACTTTGGGCAGTTCCGTCTCGATCCACCTCACGACAGGCATCCCCGCAATACGGGCGATCGAATTGCGCAGCAGAACTTTGAGAACAACATCATAGTGATGCACGGCTGAACCTTTCAATGCTCTATCGTTGCTTCATTGCTCGAAGTCACGCTGCCCAGAATCGAGTCTAACCAGCAATCCAGGTACATTGATAGCTTCACAAGTTTGCCATAATCAAAGCTGCTTTCGGTCATGATCTCGCACTAAAGCCGCTGTACCAGCGCGTACGCCTAGCGGACCTTTCTCTGTCTTAGCCCGGGGCTAGCTGGCCATCGAACAGGATTTTGGCCGCAAATTGCAATACCTCAACCGATCAAGGCTGTACGTTGGTGACACGCTCGCCTCTGGAGTTCGGAAAGTGGGTTTCGTAACAGCGGATGCTGCGGTCCATGAGGTCGATCTGATGCTTGATCTCGCGCACGCCATGACCTTCGCGCGGATAGCGGACCATGATGGTGTCCACGCCAACGTCTTTTAGGGCCACGAAGTATTGTTCGGCTTCCGCGATGGGCACGTCGGGGTCGTTTTCGCCGTGAACTAGCATCGTCGGCGTATGGACATTGGCGACGTGCTTTGGGCCGAGCGCTCCCAGGCTTCATCCATCAGACGGCCTTGGGTCAGAAATTGGCCAAACTCCATTTCCTCGTACTGGTTGTAGTAGGTCATGTAGTTGTAGCTGATGAGGCTGCAGATGCCGGCAATCGGGATGGCAGCCTTGAACTCGTTCGTCTGCGTGATCAGCCAATCGCTTAACTGGCCGCCATAACTAACGCCCTGGATGCCCATACGATCGCGGTCGATCCAGAGATATCGGCGGACGGCGGCGCTGACGCAATAGAGCACATCCTGGCCTTCGTTGCCGTCCTGGTCGCCAGTTCCACCACCAAGGGGTACTTACCTGAAGGCGTCATGCTGAGCGGTTTCACCAGGAACGCTTCCACTTCAAATTTGTTGTCGTTGCTGGTAAACGTGAACGGCTCTACCTCGGCGATTCGCTTGCCTGAGAGCACGCCGGCGTTTAACGACGTTACCGCCTGCGCAGTGCCGGTATCCGTTTTCATGTAGACTTCCGGCATGTCCTTGGGCGTCGCAAATGCGTAGGCGAACTCTCCATTCTTACTAACCGAGAAACTGCCGACCGTACCTAAGTCGCTGACCAAGACTTCCGGCTTGCCACCGGCTAAGGGAACGCGAGTCAGCCGTGTGCTGCCGCGCTCGCTATAGGTGAAGTACAGAGCGTCACCCGCGGGCGACCAGGTCAAACCGTGCTGGCGTTGATCGATGACGGAACCGATTTCGCGGCGCTGCGTTCCGTCGGCGTTCATGACCCAGGCATGCGTGTCTTCCATCGTTGCCGAAGGCAGCCGAGTTTACGTGATAAGCTAGCGCTTTTGAAAGCACATAGCTTGCGTTAACTGAGAGCATCTGCTCAAGCGCCGCCGATACGACAAGTTCATTGCGTCGTAGCGGCTGCGTCCGAAATAGAGGCCATAGCCACCTCGAAGGATGTGCTTGCCGCTGCCGGTTAGGTCGTAGGCAATGCCATATCTTTGTCCCAGCGCAGGCCGAGGTTCAACGTCAGACGGCGGCTCACCTTCCAATCGTCTTGGAAGTAAATGGGCCGCGGGGAGTTGGCGGCCTCCACGTCCGCGAGGATGATCTGGTTTGTGATGGCGCCTAATACGGCAACAGAACCCAAGGAGCCCAGTGTGTAGTCGCCATCCTTCCTGACAAAATTCCCGACGCGCCATCTAGCAAAGCGCCGGTACAAACCGAGAACACCAGCAATGGCTGCGCATCCGATACCGGATCTATGCACGGACCGCTGTGTGAATTCGCTTAAGGCGACAATTTATGAGCGATAGTTCCCCGAAGATCGCCCTGCCACCGTTGTCCGCAGCATGGCATCTCATCAGGGGTGGCAGTTGGCCGAGGGTCCGATAAGTTCGTTGCTTGCGATCTCGGCGAGTTACCCTATTGACGAGGTAACAATGGGACTGTCTTGGCAACAAGGTCCGCTCTCACCAGGTGCAATCGGCCGGTTCCTCGTGCCGGAACCGCTGCCCAAGAGACTGTTGTACGCCGAGCCGTTACGCCGCCGCATGCGCGTACGATTCGGCGGAAGCTGGATCGCGGACAGTGAAGACGTTCTCCTGCTCTTCGAACCTGGCCACTATCCGATGGCCTACTTCAGGGAAACCGACATCTCTTCAGGCACGCTGGAGCGCACCGACCATACCACGCGGCACCCCGACCTCGGCCTCACGTCCTGGTACACTGTTCGCGCGGGCAATAAGAGTGCGGCGAGAGGGGCGTGGCAGCACAGCGAGGTGCCCACCTACGCGCACGAGCTAAAGGAACGGGTTGCGTTCGCATGGCCTGCCATGGACGCTTTCTACGAAGAAGACGAGCGCATTGTGGGCCACGCTGCCGACAGCTATCACCGCATCGACATTCGCCAGTCCTCCCGCAATCTCGTGGTTCGGCATCGTGACCGCATCATCGCCGATACTAAGCGGCCGGTAGTGCTCTACGAGTCCGGCTTCGCTCCACGTTGGTACGTTCTTCGCGCAGACATAGATGAGTCTGCGCTGATCCCCGTGCAACGCCAGACCTTCTGCCCGTACAAAGGTTTGTGCAGTTACTATGACATCGGTGACGCACGGCTGGGGGCGTGGTCGTATCGTGAGGCCTATGCTCAGACCGGTCGGATCTCCGATCTGGTCTCGTTCGAACCCGACATTGTCTCGGTGCAACTCGACGGCGCCCAACTGCGTCTCGAGGCGGGTCAGACAGTGATTCCGCACGGCCCCGATCGGGACCTCGACGTCGCCGAGGCGCTCCCGCGTGCGAGCAGCTAGGGAGTTCCCCCATAAGAGGGCGACATGCCTCGACTACTATCTGTGAACGTCGGACTTCCACGTGACATCGAGTGGAAGGGCCGCACTGTGCACACCGGGATCTGGAAGAATCCTGTGCGGGGCCGCTGTCGGGTCTGCCGGCTGAATCTGGACGGCGACGGTCAAGGCGATCTGGCCGGGCATGGGGGCGAACAGCGTGCCGTCTTCGTGTACCAGATGGAGTCCTATCGTTATTGGCAGGAGCGACTGAAGAGGGCCAACTTCGTCCACGGACAGTTCGGCGAGAACTTCACGATCGAGGGATTGCAAGACGATGCCGTCTACATCGGCGACCGTTATCAGATCGGAAGCGCGCTCTTCGAAGTCACTCAACCTCGCGTTACCTGCTATCGCGTCGGCATTCGGATGAATGAGCCGCGTATGCCTGCGCTGCTGACATCGAGCGGACGGCCAGGGTTCTATCTCCGAGTATTACAGGAAGGCGAGGTAGGCGCCGGCGACGAAATCGTGAAGATCGGAGAGGCCGAAGAGCGAATGACCGTTGCAGAGATCAACGCGCTCCTCTATTCATCCGATCATGCTCGCGATCGACTGGAGCGCGCATTGCGAATCGAGCCGCTTTCGCCCGGATGGCGCGCGTCGTTCCAGGCATTGTTGCAGAGCCCAACTACTGGAAACGCAGGGCTCGTGCCGGAAGCAGCCGCGCATCCAGCCGCACCGGGATTTCGCCGGCTCGCGGTAACCGCGATCGATCGGGAGTCCGCGGACGTGCTGTCGCTGACGATGCAAAGCCCGGACGGTCAGTGGCTGCAAACGGCTCTGCCAGGCCAGTACGTGGTCTTGCGTCTTCAACCGGCCATCGGAGGCCCGCCGCTTTTTCGAAGCTACTCGCTCTCGGGCCCTCTCTCGACGGAGCGCTATCGAATAAGCGTGAAGATCGAACCGAATGGGGCAGGCGGAACCTGGCTGCGGGAGCATATTCGGGTAGGCGATACTATCGAGGTCAGTTCGCCGCGCGGAAGCTTCGTTCTGGAGCCCGGAGAGCGGCCGGTAGTCCTACTCAGCGCGGGAATCGGGGCTACGCCCGTCCTAGCCATGCTGTACGCGCTGGCGGCGGTCCGGTCGACACGGCGGGTCTTGTGGCTACACGCATCCCGGGATCGAGAGCATCATCCCTTTGTCGCCGAAGTCCGCCGGCTGATGCTCGCCCTCCCGCACGGCCGCAGCTACGTTTGCTACAGCAGGCCCGGCTCGCTCGACAAATTGGGTGTGGATTTCGACGGTACCGGTCACTTTTCGCGATCCGTGTTCGATGAAGCCGGCGTTCCACGAGAGGCGGACGTCTACCTCTGCGGGCCGACTCGCTTCATGGCAGACATGAAAGCGACCCTCGCGACGTTCGGTGTCGCGCCGGAGCGCATTCACATCGAAATCTTTAACGGCAGCGAGCCGATGACTCCTGGTGTCGCCGGTGCAGCGACGCGAATTCCGCATCCGCCCAAGGACGACGCCAACACCGGTCCTCTGGTCTCGTTCGCGCGTAGCGGTATCACCGCACACTGGAAGCCATCGGCCTACCAGAGCATTTTGGAATTGGCAGAAGCGAGTGACGTTCCGGTCCGTTGGTCGTGCCGCTCCGGTGTGTGTCATAGCTGTGAGAGCGGTTTGGTCTCGGGAGCGGTCGTCTACCTACCAGAGCCGCTCGACAAAGCCGCCGGCGGCAACGTTCTCGTTTGTTGCTCACAACCGATTCGCGATGTCGTCATCGATTTGTGAGGCCACGAGCCTCTGGCCGTATGTGCAGGATCAGGGCGGCGCAAATCAGGCCGAAGCCGAGGCGCGGCGCGACGAACGCAACCAGCGTAGCGGTCGTGAAGCCCGTAAGGACAAAGAGCGATCGGCGTCTCGCCATACGCCGCATACATGCGGACACGCGCGTGGTATCCGCATGGGCCAATACGTGGTGTTCGAAGACATTGTAGGCAATGTCGACGCATACAAACAGCCCTGCGTAGAACACGACAGGAGCCGGCGCGAGCCGGGTGCGTGCAACCCATGCGGTCGCAAATGGCAGGAGCGAGACCATAAAGAGATGGGCGAAGTTAATCCAGATCAATCCCAGTGTCGGAGGACCTACGAACCGCATCAAGTGATGGTGGTTGATCCAAATAATGGCGATGAATAGATAGCTTACCGCATAGCTAATCGCCGTGGGCCACAGAGGCCAGAGAGCCGAGAATGCCGGTTGATCCGGTGCCTTGAGTTCCAGCACCATGACGGTCACGATCACCGCGAACACAGCGTCTGAAAATGCCGTCAGCCGATCGGCAGTTATTCTTTCTTCACGCATAATACGCTTCCGTAGTGTTGCCGGCGCGCCGTAGGATCTGGTCCGGAATGGCGGAAAATGCAGCGCTTGTCGTTGTGGTGATGCAGCTCCGCGCAATACGGGCTTTTGCGTTCACGGGCCAGAAGAAGAACCTCGGCCGCCGCCAGCATGCCCAGGGGTGGCGCGATGAAATAGATCCAAAGAGCGTGCCAATAGCTGGCATACAAAGCGGGGCCGAACGTCCGAGCGGGATTCGTGCTCATACCGGATAGGGGAGATTCGAAAGCGATGTATACCGCAACCAAGATGGCGGCAAAGTAATGTGTATAAGGCGCCAGGACTTCGTGATTGGACGCGAACAGGATCGCGCTCATTAAGATAAACGAGATGGCCAGTTCGGCAACAAACGCAATGGTGTGGGGTTGTGGGATGCGGTGTTCTACTGCGCCGCGCAACTTGTGCTTCACGGCGCGCCGGAAGACGCAGGCAGCCGGCTGCGCGCAGCATACCCTTGTTGGCCACGTCAGTGTTCAGCTCTATTCGCGGACGTTCGCGCGTGTTGGAGGTGCCCGGCATGGTCCTCGATCTGTTGTGGCACGCTCATGAATAAGGTCCTTCCGTCATCGTCGGGTGCGCGAATACGCTGTCTCGCAACATTGTGTACGGCAGGCCTGCCAGCATCGCGAATTGAACCGTACCCATGTTGAAGTCGTGCTCAGATACCTGCGTGAAGTATGGGCTGCGCGCGTTCGGCGCGGTTGCCATCAATTTGCCGCCTGTTCCGCCGCCCAGTACGCGTACGTCGTATTTTCTGCTGTATTCATGTAATTCGTCTCCTTTGTGTGGCTGGTTCATACTAGATCCCTTTGATTTCGCCGCCATCCATCCGAACAGAAGCGCCCGTGAGCCAACGAGCCTCCTTGGAAACCAGGTATGCCATCAGGCCGGCAATCTCCTCCGGCTCACCATAGCGGGCGATGCCAGCCTTTTCCGGAAACTGCTTCATGGCCTCTTCCACGGTCATTCCGTGCGCCGGCGCCCATCGATCGAGGAAGGATCGGCGGCGGCCAGTCATAACGGCACCCGGTACTACGCTGTTGACTTGGATTCCATCCTTAATGCCTTGCTCGGCAAAGGCCTTCGCGAGTGCAATGATGGCAGCGTTGATGGTCGCTACGGCCGCGAAGCCTGGCTTAGGATCGAGAGCTGCGCTGCCGGAGATCAGCACGACCGCGCCGTTTGAGGCCTTCAGAGCATCCCAGGCTCGAATCGTCAGCCGGCGCGCACCGTGCAGCTTAAGCGCCAGGCCGTCTTCCCACTGCGCGTCCGTCATCTCGAACAAATCGATCTGCGGCACGGCGCCGGCAATGTTTACCAGTGCGTCGATTCTGCCAAAGCGGTCGAGCGTGCCTTGAACTAGTATTTCAACCGACCGGGGCTCCTGTAGGTCGAGCCCGTAAGTCAGCGGTTCGGCGCCTGCGGATTCTACCGCGGCCGCGGTCTTCTTGAGCTCGTCCTCTTGCCTCGCGGTCAGGACAACGGCTTCGAAATCGCGCGCCAGGCGTACCGCGGTAGCACGGCCGATGCCCTGGCTCGCGCCAGTGACGATGGCAATGGATTTGCTTTGCATGGTTCTCCGTGACAGTCCCGTGCCCGACCTCAGTCCCCGAGGGTCTGCCGTGCCGCTTCTAGAATCACGTCAACGACTACATCCGGCGCTGTATGCATTGGACTGTGGTCTACGTGGTGTGTCCGCATCTTCGCGCCCATCCGCTCCGCCATGTAGCGCTGCGTCTCCGGCGCAATCATGCGATCCTCTTCCGCTAACAGAAACCACGATGGTTTCGTTTTCCACCCCGGCACAGGAGCTTTCTCTTGAATGCATTTCACCGCGATCGGCCGCTGCACGGCTTCCAGAATTGTGGTCTGGTCTGGTGAAGCCTTGTGAGCGACTGCGTGGGCAAACCCCCCTGCGGGCATCCAGATAAGTCCATGCAAATCCGGCTCGAGATGCGGCGCCTCCGGATGCGGCTTGGCGCGATAAAAGACATCTGCAACAGTCTCACCCTCAGCGGGCGCCAACGCCGCTACGTATACCAGAGATCTTACCCGGTCATCCTTCGCGCCAGCGATTACAGCGCCCGCATAGGCATGTCCCACAACGACGGCCGGCCCGTTTGTTCTCTCAAGTAGGTATTCGAGAGCGGCTATGTCCTCTGTAAGCGATGTGAGGGGAATCGGCGCACACGTTACCTTAAGACCTTCTTTTCGCAACGGCAAAATGACCTTCTGCCAGCAAGACCCGTCAGCCCACGCGCCATGGACCAACGCGATCGTGGCATTCTGAGCAAAGGAACTCATTGAGATGTCCCGCTGTCTGTCCGGCTCAATACGCCGTTCGCCGCCAGGAAGTCTCTCATCGCAGCGGCAATTTCGACACCATGTGTCTCTGTGGCAAAATGGCCGGTATCCAGGAACTCAACCCGCGCGTTCGGTATGTCATTTCGAAACGCCTCGGCGCCCGCGGGAATGAAAAAAGGGTCGTTCTTACCCCAAATCGCTAGCAACGGAGGCTTAGCCTTCCGAAAGTAATCCTGAAACGCCGGATAGAGCTTCACGTTTGACGCATAATCGAGAAACAAATCGAGCTGAATGTCTTTGTTCCCCGGGCGCTCCAGCAGAGCCGTATCCAACGTGTACGATTCGGGCGGAACGCTCTCCGGATTGCCCACACCGTGCGTATACTGCCATCGAGTTCCTTCCAGTGTCAGAATGTTTTTGCGGATTACCTCCCGGTTCTCGGATGTTGGCTCAGCCCAGTATTTTCGAATCGGCCCCCAGGCATCGCCAAGCCCTTCTTCATAGGCATTCCCGTTCTGTGAAACGATAGCTGTGACTCGATCGGGGTGAGCCATCGCCAGACGGAATCCAGTCGGTGCGCCATAATCGAACACATACAGTGCAAAGCGCCTGATTTTGAGCGCTTGCGTGAACGCATTGAGCGTCGCGGCCAATCGGTCAAATGAATAGACGTATTTTCGTTCTGCGGGAACTTCTGTGAATCCGAAGCCAGGGAGGTCTGGCGCGATCACTCGATAATGATCGGCGAGACGTGGAATGAATTCGCGGAACATGAAAGACGATGATGGGAATCCGTGTAGCAGCAGCACTATCGGGGCATTTGGATCGCCGGCCGCCCGATAGAAAACCCGGACTCCATCCGCTTCGACCTTGTGGATCGATGTAACTGGCATCGAGAAGTCAGAGGACCCTTTCGGTGTTCTCGACTCGAACTCGGCGTTCTTCGTGGTTTGGGCCGAACGAGCTTGACTCATAAACTCTCCTTACTCGGTTGGGACACCTGGCCATGAGGCAAGGACATCTTTGGTATCGCACTCGGAAGGCCAAAACAAAGAGAGCTCAATTCGGAATCAGCGGCAGGGCGTAAGTGGTTTTTGACTTGGCAAGATCCTGTCGTAATAGCAGCGACACAATCTCGCCTCCAACTGACGAAATCGCGACGGATCTCCGACACCGGCAGGGATTGGTCGCGCCTTTCGTCGCGCCGCACGCCCATACCTTCGCCAGATAACACTTAGCGGTTCTGCCAAGACATCAGTGGCAAAGTTGTGAGTGGCGAGAGGAGCGAATCAATCCTGGAAAGCGCGACCCTGGACGGCGGCGTTTCTTAGGAAGCGCTCTGGACGGCTGATGCGAAGCTTTCGCATCCTGTAAACTAACGATGTCCTCTTCATTCCCAATCGCTCCGCAGCGCCATTGCGGCCGCCCACTACCCAATTGCTCGCTTCCAGCGCCCGGATAATGTGATCCCGCTCAATTTCTTGGAGACCCGTCATGGGAATGTTGGCCCCTCCGGGTGGGTTGAAGGGTTCCAACTCCGAGGTTGGGGCGCGCAATACAGAGTGCGGAGAAAGAATGATTGCTCGCTCGATGAAGTTTTGCAATTCCCGAACGTTCCCGGGCCAGGGGTATCGCACCAGCGCATCCATTGTCTCCGAAGGGATTTCGTTGATTCGCCTGTTCATTCGCCGGGCGTAGATCTCTATGAAATGACGAACCAGGCCCGGAATGTCCTCAGTACGCTGCCGCAGCGCCGGAACGTTGATCGGAAATACTTTCAATCGGTAATATAGATCTTCGCGAAAAGTCGAATGCTTAACCATCCCCGATAGATCGCGATGCGTAGCAGCGATCAGGCGGACATCAACCTGATGAGTGCGGTTGCCACCGAGTCTCTCAAATTCCTGCTCTTGCAAAACACGCAGCAATTTCGCCTGAAGTTCGAGAGGGATGTCGCCGACTTCGTCCAAAAAGAGCGTGCCCTTATTGGCCAGTTCAAAACGCCCCATTCTTTGGGCGATCGCTCCGGTAAACGCTCCTTTTTCATGACCGAACAACTCACTCTCCAAAAGCCCAAGCGGGATCGCAGCGCAATTCAATTTAACGAAGGCGCGTTCGCGACGGGCACTCAGATCGTGTATCGCGCGGGCAATCAGCTCCTTGCCGGTTCCGGTCTCGCCCAAGATCAGTACGCTCGAATCCGTTGGCGCAACAACGGATACTAGCTGCAACGCGGCCTTCAAAGCGGGGCTCTCACCCACGATTGCCCCACACTGAGCGCGAATTTCCTCCTCAAGGTAGAGTCGCTGTTTCGTTTCATTATCGCGATCGTTTATCGCCTTTTCGTATTCCAACGTGTTCTCAACTGCAATTGCTACCTGGCGGGCCACCTGTTCCAGGAAGATGACATCGTCGCGCTCAAACGCCCTCTCGGACCGTTTCAGTGCCGCCAACACGCCTACGACGCCGCTTCTTCCGATAAGTGGGAGATCGCATCCCGACACCAACCCCTCCTCCATGACACGCTGGTAGAAACGTCGGCCTATGCTGTTGCCGAAGCTTTCGGGGTCGTCGCGTACCTCTTCAAAGTGGTTAAAATGTTGTGTTTTGCCAGTCCAGAAGGCTTTCCCGCAGATCGAACCATGGATCGGGATAATCGTCCCGTCGCAGAGGGAACCTCGCGCCTCAGGGTTGTACAAGGTTGTTACCCGCAGCTCCCCGCTATCGGCATCCGGCAGTAGCAAGGCGCAAAAATCAGATCGCGTTACACTCAGCAGATTTGTGGATAGCGCCTCAACCAAACGTGGCCGGTCTAGCTTCGATGTCGTGCTGTTCGTAATCTCCAGGAGCAAGCGCAGCCGGTCGCGTTCGTGCCGCAACGCTTCCTCATTCATGTGCCGCTCAATTGCAATACCTGCAATGTGGCTAGCATTCTCGATCGACTGCAGTTCGATGGCGTCAGGATTACGCACTTCACGATAAAGGACGGCGAAAGTGCCGAGAACCTTACCTTCACACGTGAACAGGGGGCGCGACCAAACGGCACGAATACCATAGGGAAAAAACAGGTCACGGTAATCGTCCCAAATAGAGTCCCGCAGGATGTCGGCAACGTAGACCGGCTCCCTCCGATAAACGGCTGTGCCGCAGGATGCGCCTTTCGGGCCAATACACATGCTCCCCACGCTTGCAGCAAATCCAGGAAGACTCGGCGCGGCTGCGCAATGGAGATGCTTTCCGCCGGCATCGGGAAGCCAAATGGTGCACAGCGTGCCGTTGCCTTGAGATTCGACCAATTCAGCAATGACCGTCAGCACCTCAGACAACTCAGATCCGGCAAGAATCAACTCGAGAATGTTGAGAACGGACTCGCTCGAGAAGAAGCCCAATTCGTTCTGTGCCCGTTTAACATTCGGCAGGTCTTGTGCGAGAGATTGCGTTGGTGACTTCATACCCAGTACGTCCGGCCTGGAGCGCCCGCCCGGTCAATCGAAAACTGTTATTGGAGGTCCTTTTCTAAGGTTATCGCTGTCTCGGGGCCAATACGTGCAGTCTACGCCTCAAATGGTGATTTGTCGCTCCTGGAGATCCGATCACACTGGGCTAGGTCATCCGCGAGGGGCAGGCAGCACACCGGCTACTCCATCGTTTGATAGCTGATGAATGCCACTCTGCGGCCATCCGGGGACCAAGGCTGCGTTCCCAAAGAGCCTGGGCCTCCAACGAATGTCGCCAAAGTTCTAACTCGTTTGTCCGTCAATGTGATGAGCCGCAGAGTCACTTCCTGATTCTCCTGGAGCGATGAAAGCTCCTTCGGATAGCTCAAGAACAATAAATACTTTCCATCGGGCGACAGGCGCGGCGAGGCGCTGTTGTAATCGGCAGAGGTCATTTGCTCGGGTTGACTCCCGTCCGCTCCCTTATGCCAGATTTGCATGGTTCCACCTTGGTTGGAAGCGACGTACTCACCATTGCTTTCCGGTTGCGCGGTGATTGGCGCGCCTACGGGAGCGGCGGTTCTCAGCGGCGTGAAGACCACTTCCTTGCGGTGGCCGCCGATCTCAAACGTCAGCTTATGACCATCGGGATTCCAACCCGGCGCGGTGAGGCGCTTTGGCGAGACAAAGCCAGTCCGTGCGTCTCCCGATGCTAATACTGTCTCGACCGTGGAGTAGTGGACCTTGGTTGGAGTGATGTTCGTATCCAGGTCTACGTTTGTGAATGTAGCTCTCTCAACAACATCTTTCTGGTGAGCACAGACGCCAATACCGACGTAAAAGGGAGCCTGCATCTCAACATGCGCGGAACCGCCGGAGAACTGCAGGCGACCCTTCTTGTCACCGATCCACATGTAAAATCGGTCGCCGAGTTTCACGATGCGCAATCGCGTGGGACCGGACACGTTCGATTCCACCTCCCGCGTGATAGCGCCCTTTTGATCGCGGAATTGCAGCGAAGTAAGGCCCTCACCATGGCGTGCCGCGTCGACGTACGGGGAATCGTCGTCCATGCTTTGCCGGATCATCAAGACGGCTTTCCGATGGCCCTCTTTGCTCTCGCCCAGCATGGATATGTCTGCCGTGAGCGATAAGTCCTGAGCCGAAACCTGTTTCCAAACGAAATGAAACTCGTCGGTGGAGGCCCACATATTATCGCCACTGCCGGACACGGTGTAGGTTTTGCTATTCGCATTGTATTCGGCAGAGCCCGGATGCAGAACATTGCCGACATCCGACTGACTAGCAAATATACCGATGGTTGTTGACGGAGCCGGCGCCTGTGTTGCAGCCAACGCCAGCGCGCCGATCAAGGCGATGAATGGGTAGCGAAGCATATCTCTCCCACTAAGGAAATGGTCCTTACGTTTTTTAAGTGTATACAGCAGCCAGCGAAGAAAGTGAAAAGCGGAGTGGCCGTCCGGTAGCTCTGCGGAAGGGACGGACGATGTTTGAAGCATTCCGGACAAGTTAACGCTGAAGTTCCCACCAATAAAAACTTTCAAGAACGGCAAGCGTCTCCGATGTTTTGAGCCGCCGGTGTGACCGGCACAACTTACGGTACAAAGAAAGGACGCGGATGATCAACAACCTCAGTAACGGAAGCGGGTCGAATGCTCCGGCGATCGCCGTCGACAGTTTAGTCAAGCGGTACCCGAAAGCAAAGGTGAATGCCGTTGACGGCGTATCGTTCCAGGTTTCGCGCGGAGAGATCTTCGGGCTGCTGGGCCCCAACGGCGCCGGCAAGACAACGACCATCGGTATTTTGACGACGGCTATTGTTCCCACCGAAGGGTCGGCTTCCATCATGCAAGTGGATGTGGCGCGCGATCCGATCAGCGTCAAACAGCGCATTGCTGTGGTTCCGCAAATGAGTAACCTCGACAGAAGCTTGACGGTTCGCGAAATTCTGACGTTCCACGCGGCCTACCACGGGGTGCCGCGCAAAACGCGAGAGGCGCTGGCCGATAGCTTGTTGAACGAGCTCGGTTTGGGCGAGCGGAAGAACGAAAAAGTCACGCGATACTCAGGCGGCATGACGCAACGCATCATGATCGCCCGGGCGTTGATGCACGAGCCGGATGTATTGTTCCTGGATGAGCCGACCAATAACCTGGACCCGCAATCCCGATTGTTTCTTTGGGAGCGCATTCAAGAGATGAACGCACGCGGCTTGACCATTCTGCTGACCACTCATGATATGGATGAGGCGGATAAGTTGTGCCAGCGCATCGCCGTGATGGATCATGGCAAGATTCTGGCGAACGATACGCCGGCCGAGTTAAAGAAGTTGATTCCCGGCGGGACTGTTCTCGAAGTGCGCGCCTACGCAGCCGCAAATGCCGAAGTGGTTCGCGAAACATTACGTACGGCGCTCGCCGCGCTTCCCGGCGTGGCCAAGGTGGAGATGGCCGCCGATAACAGCGGCTCCTCCGAAGCAGAGGCCGAGCCGGGAGCATTGAGTTTTCGTGTGTACGGAGCATCTGCGGACACGCTGATTGGACCTGCAGCGCAGATGGTGCTGGCAGCGGGCGCGGAGGTCCGCGATCTAAGCGTAAAGAAACCTTCGCTGGAAGAGGTTTTCATTTTCCTGACGGGGAGGCATCTGCGCTAATGGGCGACGTAACCTTGAATCCACTAATGTCAGACCGGACCTTCACCCAACGTCACTCCAACCGCACGTTCATAGCCTTATATGCGTTCTTCGCGATACTACAGCGGGACATCAAGGTGACTGGGCGTGAGTTTGTGCCGTTTTTGCTGCAGGCATTGATGCAGCCTCTGTTCTTTCTGTTTATCTTTGGCAAGGTACTGCCTGGTATCGGCTTGGCGGCTGGGGACTTTGCGGCTCTGATGCTGCCGGGAATCGTTGCGTTGACCGGTATGATTGCTGCGATGCAAGGCGTGACGCTTCCGTTGGTTTTGGATCTCGGCTATGCTCGCGAAATTGACGACCGATTGTTATCGCCGCTGCCAGTGTGGTGGGTGGCGCTCGAGAAAGTCATCTTTGGCGCGATGCGCGGCATAATTGCCAGCTCTGTAATTTTCCCCCTGGGCCGGCTGATCCTCGGAAATGGTTTTGCTGTCCGTGGAGATCGCATCCTGGTGTTGATCGGTATGGTCTTGTTGACTGGATGTGTCGGCTCCACAATCGGCTTACTCATGGGCACGGTAATTAAGCCTGATCAGATCAGCCTGATGTTTACACTGATTTTTACGCCGCTGCTATTCGCCGGCTGCACGTACTATCCATGGGGAGCGCTGCACAACATTCGCTGGTTTCAAGTGTTGACGTTACTGAACCCGTTGACGTATGCGTCCGAAGGACTGCGCTACTCAATGGTTCCGCCCATCGGCGGGCATGAATTCCCGACCTTGGGAATCGGCTGGAGTCTCTTGTTGCTCGGTGTCTCAGTGGCCGCGATGTTTGTGTTGGGCGCGCGCACATTTCTACGGAGAGTCGTGACTTAGGCGGTGAAATCTCGAATTTTGTTTATGCCCGGCTGAACTCAAACCGGAATTCTGATATACTGAATGTGTCTTTGCCCGCATCCGTATCACCCTTCGAGTGCTTTCCGGCCGCTACCTTCGCCTGCCAAAAGACTGGTTTAGAGCAGTCCGACAAAGATAATTTACGCAACAAAGGATACATACTGTGACCAACATATTTGTCGGGAATCTCAGTTATCAGACTACCCAGGACGACCTGCAATCTGCTTTTGCCGCTTATGGCGGCGTGGAGCGGGTAAGCGTCGTCACCGATCGCGATACGGGTCAACCCCGCGGCTTCGCGTTCGTCGAAATGACCGATGCGAACGCGGCACAAACCGCGATTGCTCAATTGAACGGAGCGGAACTTCACGGCCGAACGCTAAATGTGAATGAAGCCCGGCCGAAACCAGCGAGTGGAGGCGGATATGGCGGCGCGCGGCGCTCCGATTCAAACTCAAACCGCGGCGGACGAGGATCGCGCTGGTAATTACTATCACGTAACACTTTTAAGCCGGGCCGCCCGCGTCTGCATCCTACAAGAGCAGACCGGCGGCCTTTTCCATTTAAGGGAGGAACATATTATGCCCGGTCGGGGCCCACAGACATTCAAGAAGCGCCAGAAAGAACAACAGCGAAGAGAAAAGCAGCAGGAGAAAATGGCGAAACGTTTGGCGCGCAAGAGTGGGACAGCATCGCCGGGTCCGTCGGACCAGGACGACGACACTCCTTTTGAGCAGCATGACTCCGAACCCGACGCGACGGAGGCGACGGCCAACGGGCAATAGCCCTGGAACCGCTCAACGCCGTGCTGACCGCCGCTCCTCCGAACATTTGGCAGGACAATTTGTTGACCGGCGCGGCGCCGCACGTCGATTTATCCGCGGCTAACCGATTCACCGGGAAATCCACTGCCATACGGACGCAGCTCACGAGGACCGATTCGACACGCGCCGCGAAAAGGGTCCGTCCAGTTTCGATGCCGGGGAGATCTTTGACAATCACGGCGATTCAGGACTTGCATGCGGAGCGCCTGCCATGGCTACGTCCGCTAGGAACGAAGTTTACGCGTGGTTGGCAGATACTCAACATTTCGACGCTCAGCAGCGGCTTGCCGTTCATCGTGTATTCGGGCGTCCAGCAGACCGGCGCGAGATCGAATGGAACGGACCGCCCGGAGCAGATTGCTTCCCCCGACCGGTCGACTGCGCGGGCGATTCGTGCAGATATTTCGGCAGAGGCGCACAAAGCGTGGATTTCCAATTCCGGGCAGAGCTTTTCAACATCGTCGATTTTGGGTTGCCATCGAACACAATCACCGGGTCGGAATTCGGCGAGATCAGCCGGACAGCTACGAATTCGCGACAGATCCAGGTGTCGTTGAAGTTGATGTTTTGAGCCAAAGGGGAAAGGGATGAGAGAATGAGCAACGTACCAGTTCTGAAGAATCACGCTGGTGGACTCAAAACGCCCATTCTTCGATGGCTTACACCAAACACCAAACATGGATCATTTGAAGCAGTTGATTCGCGAAGTCAAAGATTTCCCAAAACCGGGAATTAACTTCTACGACATCACCACGTTATTGAAGGACAAACAAGGCTTTCGCGACACCGTCAATGCACTGGATAAACATTATGCGGGCCGGGCGGTCGATATAGTAGTAGGGATCGAAGCGCGTGGCTACTTCTTCGCCCCTGCGATGGCGCTTGCTTTGGGAGCTGGGTTTGTACCCGTCCGCAAGCCCAAGAAGTTGCCGGCTAGTGTCCGAAGTATTGAATATGACCTGGAGTATGGCACCGACAGCCTGGAAATTCATGCCGATGCCATCGAGCCCGGTCAAAATGTGCTGATCATTGACGATGTACTGGCCACCGGCGGTACCGCCTCCGCCGTGGCGCGGCTGGTCCAATTACTCGATGGAAAAGTCGCCGGCCTGGGCTTCGTGATTGAGCTTGATTTTCTTCATGGCCGGAACCGGCTGCAGGATTTCGAGCTTTTCTCGCTGCTGCATTATTAGATCCTCAACGCGGGACCGACTGCGCGCCTCATCTTTAACCCGCGGACTGAACACCCGCAAAGAAATTTCCGGCCGTGTCGATTTCGTCGCTCCTTATTCGACCTGTAGATAGGAGCGGACAGAAACGACATGATACGAAGAACCAGCTTGATCGCGGCGGCGTGGCTGGCTACTTTCCGGGGCCTGACGCGTTACAGCATCTCTTCCTCGCCGGCTATGGCGGCGGCTTCAGCATTTCTGGTCTGATATCAAAACACAGAGGATAACCATGCGATTCATGATGATCGTGAAGGCGAACGAGGATTCTGAAGCGGGCGTAATGCCAGGCGAAGATCTTCTCGCCGCAATGGGCAAGTTCAATGAGGAGCTGATGAAAGCGGGAGTGCTCCTCGACCTGGGAGGGCTGCAACCCAGCTCAAAGGGCGTTCGGATAAGGTTTTCGAAGGGGAAGCGCTCCATTATCGACGGGCCTTTCGCCGAGACCAAGGAACTCATCGCCGGCTATTGGATTATCCAGGTGAAGTCCAGAGAAGAAGCGCTTGAATGGGCCAAGCGTGTGCCCGCTCCCCAGGGGCAGGGGTGTGAAGGAGAAATCGAGATCCGTCAATTTTTCGAGTTCGACGACTTCGGCCCAAGCGAGGCTGTTGATCGCGCACGCGAGTTGGGCAGAGAACTTGAAAGGAAAAAATAGGAGGAATCACTATGAAATTTCTAAGTATCTACACGACCCAGGAAAGAGCGTTTGCCTGCCCGTCTCCCAGCGCCTGGGACATGCCAATGCTACCGTGCAGGGAGCCCCTTTGAAATCTGGCGGAGGAAGAGGGATTCGCTCGCCCTCTAATCGTATGATTCTACGCAACTTGCTGATTTTACAACTGGCACAATTGGTCCAATTTGCAGGTATGGCATGAGTTTGGCAGCTTTGACATGCAAACTCGCTACAGCAAACTTCAGTATCCTCCACGACCACACCCCATTAATTCCTCTCCGCTCGCAAATAGATAGCCTCGGGCTTGCATGGCTAAATTTTTTCGCCATGCGAGAGCACTGAAAATGGCAGGCCGGTCGTGAAAGCCCAATTTCGCTAGACTTAAGTCATGGAGAAGACGTTTGAAGCCGTCTACGAGGATGGCGTGCTGCGGCCTCTCGAGACGCTAGCGATTTCAAATATGCAGCATCTGCTCGTGACGATCTCCGACGTCCCTGCGACAGCCACCGACGTCGCCGCTTATTTCGAACCCGAAGAATGGGAAGCGGCAAAACACGATGATATCGGTCTTGACGAGGTTCGACAGGCTCTGGCATCCATCCAGGGATCGCTCGCGGATGCAGTGATTGTCTCGCGAGAAGAACGCTGAGTGCCGGGCTACTTCCTCGATACCAGCGCTCTGGCGAAACTCTATCATCAAGAATCCGGTTCGGATCATGTGGAACGGATTCTGAATGAACAGGGATCGAAGGGCATCATATCGCGATTATCCCTGGTAGAATTCGAATCCGTGCTGGCGATAAAAGTTCGAACTGGGGTTCTGGACTCCGCAGGACGGACGATCGCCCTGCGTCGTTTCCGAGCTGATATCGCTGGCAATCGAATCATTGTTGGCCCATCTATCGAAGAGAGACACTTTCAGTCTGCAGCGCGACTCCTGAGAGTTCATGCCGTGGATCGTGGATTGCGAACGCTCGACGGAATACAACTGGCCGTGGCGCTTGATCTCCATAATGCGGCGTGGATCTCTGTGTTGGTCTCATCGGATCAACGGATGTGCACGGTGGCAGAACTCTGCGGGTGTCCGGCGGTTGATCCGGCGGATCCTGGATTGGTTCTTTAAGCTGAACTGATCAAATCCGGTACGGACTGCGGTGCCGGACCGCTTATCTGTAAGCATCCAAATGTCGAAATGTACGATTTGCCACGTGATGTGGTATGCTGCTGGCCGCATATATGTTCTTGGCCACGAAGCATCCCGGAGGACCTGTTCGTGCAACTCATCGGCGCCTGTAAAGCTGTAGCTCTGCGAAAGATATGAGTCCCGCAGATTTCTTTACCCAAGGTTACGAAGCCCTACGTGCTCCTTACGTGCCGATGAAATGGATGGAACGGATGTTTGTCGAGATTATCGACGGCAATCCTCCACCCCTTGTGGATTTGCCCACGGGCACGGGTAAAACGGAATTAGTCATCATTTGGCTGCTCGCGCTGGCTTGGTACGGACGAGACCAGACCAAACACAAGCCCGTGCCGCGGCGTCTGGTCTGGGTCGTCAACCGTCGTGTGCTCGTCCAACAAGTGTTCCTTATCGCCAAGGATTTGCGCGCGAGATCGATTTCGAACGAGTCGGCCAAACTGAAAACCGTGCAGAACGATTTGCGAAAAATTAGTGGTGAAACAGATGAATTTTTCCGTGTCGTCGAATTGCGCGGTCAGATTGTGCAGGATCGGGATTGGGCCATTCGCCCCACGATGCCGCAACTCATCATTGGCACTGTGGATCAGATTGGTAGTCGGCTGCTTTTCCAAGGCTATGGACTGGGGAAGTGGGGGCGACCACAGCAAGCCGGTTTGCTCGGCGTGGATTCCTGGGTGGCCGTGGACGAAGCGCACTTGGTTCCTGCGTTCGTACTGACGCTAAGACAACTGCGTGAGCGGTGTTCTTTGGCAACGGGCGACCTTCCGTCACCTTTTAACACTGTATTTTCGCGTCTTCCCTTCTGGCTCACCGAACTATCAGCCACTCCGGGACTGCCTCATCCCTCGGCAGAGAAGCCCTTCAGCCTGACAGATGAGGAAAAGAGCGACGGGGCCATCGCCGACCGCATTCTGGCATTCAATTCACGCCGCGCCCAGATCAAGTTGCTCGACCAAGCGAACAAAAGTGATAAGTCGAAAGAGATTCTCCCCCAAGCTCTCATTGAAGCCGCCGTAAATTACGAGGGTATGCGGGTCGCGGTCTTTGTGCGTGAGGTCGCGATTGCGGATAAAATTGCCGCTGGACTCAAGAAAAAAGGCGTCGCCCAAAGCCGGATTTGCAAGATTACGGGCCGTATTCGGGGCTATGAGCGGGACCGACTCGCCAAACAGGACGCATTCAAGGTCTTCCTCTCTGAAAGGTCGGGTCCTGCCGAAGGCGCCCCCGCTGAGAGTTTTTTCCTTGTTGGCACTGCGGCGGCGGAGGTCGGGCTGGATGCTGACGCCGATATCATCCTTTGCGATTTCGCGTCGCTGCCGACCTTGCTTCAGCGGCTGGGACGACTGGATCGGCGTGGAACCTTGAGCCGTCGGTGGGCGGATGGAAATGGAGAACCGCCGACGATGCGCATTTTCATTTTCGCCTCGCAGATGGAAATCAAGTCTGGGAGACAAGAGACCCTTCAGTCTCTCGCCAATGCATTGAAAACTGATGTCGAGCCATATTCGGCGGAACTGATGGCAGGTACGCATTGGCTCGCGGTGAGTGAAGCAAAAGGTGATGCTGAGGCCGAAACATCAAAAGGGGAAGAAGCAAAGGAGGAAACGTCTTCCAAGAATGAGGTCGATATACTCATCAACGCTGCGACCTGGAGTGTTCTCGATCCGAAGGACAGCACTTGTGCGCCGCCGAAAAACTGGCTCGAAGGCGATTTCTCTCGCATCGCCGCCGGGCCGGTTGTGTCGCCGCCTGTCACCGATGCAGTCCTCGACTACTGGAGCGCTACCACCGAGGATCGCAGCCTGCATCTTTCGCCTCACCCATTTCTCTACGGTTTATATGAGAACGAAGAGGGAACTCCGTTAGTAGGCCTTGCGTTCCGGCTCGAAGTAGAAGCATTACGAAAGGTCGCCACGAGCGACGATGAAGACCTCGACAAACCAGACGCCGCTACAGAGGTGCTGGAGATATTCGAGAGATTCCCACCTCTGCGCGCCGAGCTACATTTTATAAGACTGTCGGCGGCGAAGGAGTGGCTCGAATCGCCGGAAGCTGAACAGCAGCCGCTTATCTTTCGTCATCACGACCAATGGCAAGCAAAGCAAATTGGCGAGTTGGGCGGCGAACTCGGCCGGCTCCTCGGCCCAAACGCCACAGTTATTCTGCCGGCCAGCGTAGTCATGGGTAAACCGTGCAAGAAACTACTCGAGGATTGTGCCGAAGCTGCGCTGTGCGACGTGCTTGACGGTGTTTCGGAGTCCGCACGCTACCGCCGCGAAATCGAACCGGCGACAGGATACACCGGCGGTGCTGGAGCTTTTCTTTGGGACTTCTCCGCCAAGGATGGCGAAGTTCCCGAGTCCGCTGCAGCACGATGCGATCAGGGAAAGTGGAAGCCTTCGCTGACAAAAGGCCTTGAAATAGGAGGTTCAAAGCGTGTGTTCCGCTACTTCAGGCCCATGAAAGAGGAGGGGGCTGAAGATCAGTATCTCGACGATTACAACGGCAAATGCGGACATCTTTCCCGTGCGGAAGCAGAGTCAGCTCGCATTGCGGAAGCGGTCGCTCCTGGCGATGTTTTTCTGCGAACGCTGTTGTCAGCCGCTGCGCGGCAGCACGACGAGGGTAAGCGTCACCTGAAGTGGCAACGCGCATTTGGCCGGCACGGATACCAGCCCGAGATTGCGAAGTTGGTTCCCGGATTAGAAAGACCGGCGCCACTTCATGGCTTCCGCCATGAATGGGAATCGCTTCGCCTGCTTGCCGACAAGGACGTGACAACGCCTTTCGACATTCCTCAGGCAGCACATTCGCTTTGGCGCGAGCTGTTTTTTCATCTCGTCGGCGTGCACCATGGGCATCTTCGTCCATCTATCGTTGAATCCGGCCTTACGCCTGGCATCGAATCCGACAAACAAAATCCGCTGCGTTTGGAGGTGGCCGAGCGATTCGTTCGCCTGCAGGGCCTGCTCGGCCGTTGGCGACTCGCCTATTTGGAGGCCTTGCTAAAAACTGCTGATGCCGAAGCCAGCAGAGTCACACCCGAGGAGGAAGATGATGAAGCCTGATATTCCACTGTTGCTTGACCTGGACCAGCAAAACCTTGCTCACTTCCTTTCGGCACTCGCCCTGGCCTCGCTGGCCGATCGCATCGAAGGGGTTGGTCAGCAAGCTCGAACTTGCTGGTGGAAAGATGACGGGCATTTCGCGATTCAGAGCGAGTATTCCGGCGAAGATTTCCGATTACTCCTCTACTCCAAAGCACACGAGTTCTTGAAAGCGCTTAAGTGGGTTCCAGGACTTGGTGGGGTTGCGCAAGGAGTTCTGGTGAGCGGCCGGGAAGTCGGGATAAACCCCTTCATTTATCTCGGCGGAGACTCCAGGCGTCCGCCTCTACGGGCGTTCAGCGCCAAAGTAGTTCCTGCCAAGGTTCTTCCACAGCAAGTCGAAAAACTTCGTTCTCCTGCTAACGATGCTTGGCTAAACGAAATTGAGAGGGGTGTCAGCAGTTGGGGGTTTGACTGCCGGGTAAACATGGACGCCAGCGATGCCGGCATCTCTTCCGATGCGGAAGGCACCGGTGGAAGCGATCCGATTTTCCCGGCGATTGAACTGCTCAGTCTTGCGGCAGTTGGCTTTTTCGTGTCCGCCAGCGCCTGGCAGACTGGAGAGCGCTCATTGTGTGCAGCGGCCTGGACCTATCCAATCCCGCTCCAAATGGCGCTGCTGGCCAGTACCGGGAGAATTCATGGGTTGCCTGCTCGCCGTTGGAACTTTGCAAGCAGAGGGCGCGCTCATGGAGAAGGCCGTCGGTTTCAGTTCTTTCCCCCTGCTACTTCAAGATATCCCGGAGACATATCGCTATGAAAGAAAACCAGCAGGCAACTCCTGACGAAATCAAAGTCATCAGCGAGCATCTCGACGCACTACTCGGGATGGACGTTCGCAAACCGGGCACGGCAGCGACTCTGCCAGCGGTGATCCGCATTACCGAAACACTCGAACCCGCCGGCGGAAAGGACTTTCCTGTCTTCCCTCCCTCTTATGCGGGTGAGGGGACGAATGCGCCGCCCGTTTATGATCTCAATGGCATCGAATGGGGCGAAGTTCTGCGGGAGTCAGCGAAAGACGGTACTAAGCGGTTTACCCGCTACGTCAGGCGCGCGCGCCACTGCACGATGGATTCACCGCAATCCCAGGCCAACCGCACGGAAATCGCCTTTCGGGATGACTCTGAACTCCGCGCCCTTGTACCTCAAGCCGAAGCGAAAATTCCGCGAAAGCTGGAACTTGACGATCAGGCTAAAACCAATCTGCTCGCGCTTCCGCATCGTGTCGCCGACTTTCGGGTCCGCGCCTCGAATCAAAAGAACGAAGCGGCGGCGGCCATCAAGGCATTCGCCAAAGGCGATGCGCTCCTGCTGCTGCGACTCATGCCGACCAGCATTGTTTTCGGTTTCTGGGATAGCCGCGCTGAAGGTTATCAGCACAAACACGCCCGTGTTCTTCTCACCCGGATCGATGCCTTCGGGGTGGTGCCGTGCGAAAGACACTCCGTGTACACCGGTCCGTATTCGAAAGACGAATGTGCTGCCGTCGTCCTCGGCAACGAAAATCTCGCTCAAGAATTAAAAGAAGACGACGAGCAAACTAAGGCGGGCAAGGAGGCCAGGAAAGAGGCTGAGGAATGGGCTGACAGAATGGCGAAACGCGGATTCAGTAACGCCCTTGACGCCGGCCTCGGAGGGGTCTTCGCGGAACGCATAGAGCGATTGGCTCTGATCTCGCTGACCGACATAGCGAGCATTTATTGTTTCAAAACAGAAGAGACGGCGGCTGGCGCGAGCCCCGATTCGGAGTCTCTGAAGAATCGAGAACCCGACAAAGAGCTCACCAACGCGGCACGACGTTACCTCCTCGCACTCTCGTTGCTCGCGGAAAACTATCCCCGCTCCACTGGCAGCTACCGCCTTCGTTCCGGGTGTGAATTGCTGCCGGTTAAGCAAGAGCGTGCGATTCTCGGGTCCGGAAATAATTCTGAGCATGTGAATGCGCTCAAGGAATTGTGCGGCAACCGTGAGTCGTTGATCGCGGTCGCAAGGGCCGCGCACGAAATTTTGAAAATCCCCGTTGATCTTCCACTGTTTGAGTCGGACAAGAATAGCCTAAAGAGTGACTTGGAGCAAGGGAAAACGAAAAAGGCCGACAAGGTCGCCAAACCGAAGCAGGGCGCGAAGGCGCCTCCTGCTAGTGGAGAACCAGAAGCGAAAAACCAGGCGAACTGACGGCCATGCGCGGTCTTATCATTCAGTGCCGCTACATCGCGCACAGTTATTCCGGAGTGCGAAGAGATTATGACCAGCGGGACGAACTGGACTGGCCTCCGGCCCCGGCGCGCCTGCATCAGGCGTTAGTCGCCGCCACTCTGGTGAATCTTCCCGAATCGTTGCGCCACGCTTACTCCTGCGAGACGCTCGACGCGCTGCGATGGTTGGAGACCTTGCCTCCGCCCGACATCATCGCCAGCAGATTAGCTGCGGACGAAGATTACAGACGCGCTCTGCTTGTGGCCATGCCGCACAACAGTCCGGCCAAGGGCGATTTCGCCCGGCATCATCCTGATCTCGCGCCCGTGTTCCACGCCACACCGGAGCCAGACGGCAATCTACTCGTGGCATATCGCTGGACGGACGATAAGGCTGAGTTTTGCCAAAAAGTGGAACTTCACTTTGCCGCATTGAAGGAGGCGGCTGCGAAGCTGCGTTATCTCGGCCGTGCGGAAGATCGCACAGAGTGCGAGGTCATTTGGAGAGAAGGCAATAGCGAAACCACCAATGAGTCTCTCGAAATCTGGCGGCCTGTCCAAAATGTGGGAGCCGTCAGCCTGCAAACTGCACGTCCCAATTCCACAAACGAACTGATGCAGGAATTCGCCGAGGCAAACCAGCGTATCCTGCGCGGCTCTAAGCGACCCGCGCGGCTTTTTCTTCGCGACCAAGGCTATTCCCGCGATGCAGCCGAAGGGCTGCGTCCCGTTCATGTTGCGATTTTCCAAATTTTCCGGGACACAAACAATCCGAACGAACCTCCCGTCGTCTGCGATGCGGCAAACGCTCATCGCTGGCGCTCTCCGCTTCGCGAGCTTGCGTGCAAGATTGCCAAAGAAAGTCACCGCTGGAACGATCCTGCGCTCGCTCAGGAACTCATCTCCGGCCACGCCCCAGGCGGGGAGCGCACGCGACAGCCTCATCTTGCGTTCGTCCCGTTGCCGTCAATAAGCCTTCATGGGAAGGCGGATGGGCGGGTGCGGCGTTTTGCATTGCTCGGTTACGCCGAAGCTGACAAAGCGTCTGGCGCAGCTTCGATCTATCGCACGCTGGCGGCTTCTCTCGATTGCGAGGAGATCGAGCCAGGCTACCATCTGCAACTCATTGAAGACCTGTCGCATCGCGATAAAGTTTGGCGGCTCTACGCCGGATCGAGTCAGGTGTGGCTTTCGGTCACTCCGGTGGTGATTGACCGGGGTTACAAAGTGCCCGTCTATTCGCCCAACGGCCAGCCCCTCTCAAGCAATGAACGCCACCTTCGGCGTCAGTCGGAGTGGACGAGTCTTGTGCGCGCAAGTTTGCGTCACATCGGCCTGCCTGACGATATCGTCGCGGCCTGTAAAATCTTGCTCACGCCTGGTCCCCTGTTTGCTGCAACGGAACGAGCGGAGCGATATCGCCCCCAAAGTGAAATGGCGCCTTTTTTCCATGTGCGCCTCGATTTTCCAGGTCTGGTTCGTGGACCGTTGCTTGTTGGCGATCGCGGCTACCTTGGCTTTGGTCTGTTTGTGCCGGCGATTGGTTAAGTTGCCACCTGACGCCGGTAACGTCGCCATAATCCCCTACAACGGGGAGGAAGAGGGTGATTTTCTGCATCCCAAATCCTGCACAACTCCATTAATGTACGCAAGTCCTGAAAATGCATGTATTTCCGCAATCTAGGAAAAACGGACGGGGCGATAACTGAGCGACGGGTGTCACAGTAAGCCCGCTACAGCATTATCATAAATATATGATTTTAAAAGGCTTAATCTGGCGGAGGAAGAGGGATTCGAACCCCCGAACGAGTTTCCCCGTCAACGGTTTTCAAGACCGCCGCCATCAACCGCTCGGCCATTCCTCCGTCTTCTATCCTAGCGGATTGGATCGCTTACCGAATCCCTGCCGCGCAATTCCGCGACCGGCGCTCGCGGCGCTTTACGCTACTGTACCTGAATCGTCAACGATGCTGTTTTCTTGTGGCCGGCGGCGTCGTCGGCGGTGATCGTGTAGGTCGTGGTTTTCTTGGGTGCGATGTCAGAGCAGTGGCCCCAACTGGGTTTTAGTGCTTCACCTACCGGCGGTTCCATCGTGACCGACGTCCCATTGACCACTCCATAACAAATCTGGGTGCCTTGGCCGCGCTTGAGAAGACCGGTTTCGGCATAGAACTGCGTGATCCTGACCTCTCCCGATCCAAAGATGCGGGCGTTCGTTTCCCGCTCACGCTCCGCCTTGTCTTCGGCGGCGGCTTTCGCGGCGTCGCGATGATATTGGTAGCGCGAGTAAAAAGTCCAGCCTACGTATAGAATCGCGATAATTAGCAGGACCGTTGTATATGGCAAGATGGCCTTGAGCCGGGACGAACTTTCGTTGGGCCTTGGTGAGTCGGGTGGTTGCGTCAAGCTCATAACCCGATTATTGCCGAGCCTGCCGAAGCGCGACAGCTAGCATTAAGACTGTTGGGCTACCGCTATCTTCTGTTCCACAAGCCGTTCCAGGTGTTGTGCCAGTTTACCGAAGGAACCGCCGAGCGTCGGGAGATCGGGCATCGGCGCACGCTTGCGGACTTTATACCAATCGAGAATGTGTATCCGGCGGGGCGGCTCGATTTTGATAGCGAAGGGCTATTGCTGCTGACCGACGATGGCGTTCTCCAGCATCATGTCACCGATCCGCGCTTCGGCCACCCGCGCACCTATTGGGTTCAAGTGGAAGGCACGCCGGCGCCGGCAGCGCTGCTTCAATTAGAAACGGGCGTGACAATTCAGGGGTATCGGACGCAGCCGGCCCAAGTGCGGGCGATTGTCGAACCGGACCTACCGCCGCGCGATCCCCCGATCCGCTACCGAAAGAATATTCCCGTCTCGTGGATCGAAATAACGTTACGGGAGGGTCGCAATCGCCAAGTCCGCCGGATGACAGCCGCAGTTGGGCTGCCGGCGCTACGGTTGGTTCGAGTCGCAATGGGCCGACTGCGAATCGACGGTCTGGCTCCGGGTGCGTGGCGAGATTTGAGGGCTACGGAAGTCCGCTCGCTGAAAAGGTGATCATGCCGCGGTTCCGCTCGGCGGATGAGGCGGACCGTCCTTCGGCTTGATAGGCTTTTCCTTGGCTGGCGGCGCTGCCTTCGATGGGCTAATGATGACGTGCGCATTGCGCCCTTCCAGGCGCGGTTGGCCTTCAATGGACCCAACGCCCGCCAAATCTCCTGCAAAGCGAAGAAGCAGCTTTTTGCCCAGATCGACGTGAGCGATTTCTCGTCCACGGAACTGAACGACAGCCTTTACGCGATTGCCCTCTTTGAGAAAGCGGATGGCGTGATTTTTCTTGAAATCGTAGTCGTGGTCATCCGTATTTGGGCGGAACTTCAGTTCTTTGACCTGAATTACGTGCTGCTTTTTTTTGGCCTCGTGCTGCTTCTTCTTCTGTTCATACTGCCATTGGCCATAATCCATGGCTTTGGCGACAGGCGGTTCGGCGGTAGAGGCGATCAGGATCAGATCCAGGCCCAACTCCTGCGCTCTGCGCACAGCCTGTTGAGTGGGCATGACCTCGACGGAGCCGTCTGGGAAGACGGCACGCACTTCGCGGGCGCGAATGGCCTCGTTAACGTTCTCTCGGATTTTGGGCCGGCGCGGGGGGTAACCTCTTGGTGGATACATGCCGGAACTAACTAGCAGCGCGGAGCCGCGCGTGGGGAGCGTTGTGGGAAAAAATCAAATTCTAGTACCTCTTTATAGTTTACACGCAATTTTCAAATTGCGGGCGGGGATTCGGCAAGGCTGGCCGAAGAGCCTTTGAAGGCACACTTTCGTTGACCCTCCAGAAGCCGTATGCTAGCGTCTATAAAGTAGACTGTTAGGGGAATTTCCGCAGTACGCCGGTCGTGTGTCCCGTCGCGAACATACACCTCGAACCTCTGATTTTCCCACCCCGATCGAGTTCATGGATCAGACACTACAGGGCCTTGTCGACCTACTGCTGAATGCGGTACCCACAATTGTTCTCTTTATCATTCTCACGATTTATCTGAAATATGTGTTTTTCCGGCCGCTGGCGAAGGTGCTCGAGGAACGCAAGAGACAGACTGAGGGGGTTCGGGAAATAGCGGAGCGCGCTTTTGCGGATGTCGACCGGAAAACCAGTGAGTTTGAGCACGCATTGCAGCTTGCACGACGCGAGCTCTTTAAAGAACACGAGGCAATGAGGCAGGAGTGGCTGAAAGAGCAGGCGGAAGCGGTGGCGAGAGCGCGAGCTGAAGCGGAGCGCCAAATTCGCGAAGCGAAGGCCCAGATCGCGCAGGAGACGCAGCGGGCGCAGGTTGAACTGACGGCTCAAGTGGATTCGATGTCGGAGCAGATCATCGGTTCCTTATTGAAGCGGAGAGCCGCGTGACGGGCGCTTACGTCCGGCTTGTCGCACTTGCGGGCGCGGGCGCGATGTTGGCGATGCCGCTGATGGCTCAGGACGTCGAACCGAAGTTCCTTGATGTTGTCACCGTTTACAAGATCTTCAACACGTTGATCTTTGCAGCCGGTCTGGGTTATTTGATTAACAAGTATGCGCCGGCATTTTTCAACGCTCGTTCCGCGGACATCCAGAAGGCGATACAGGATGCGACCGGATTGCGGATCGAAGCGGAGTTCCGGTCTTCGGAAATCGACCGGAAGATGGCAACCCTGGCGGAAGAGGTGAAGGCCATGCGCACGCAGTCGAACGCGGCAATGGAGCGCGAGCACGAGCGGCTGCGGCGAGATGCCGAGGAAGAAAGGAAACGCATCGAGGAGCGTGTACAGGCTGAGATACAGGCTCTGCGAGCGACCGGCGAGCAGGAAGTACGGCGGTTTACCGCCGGGCTTGCGATAAAAGAGGCGGAAGCTCGACTGCGCAGCCGTTTGTCTGCGGGTCGCGAAGCCAGCCGCGAAGAAGATCTGTTGCAAGAATTCGTGCGCCTGGTGGAGCGCGGGAGGAACTAATGGAAGACGCCGTCTCGTTCCACTACGCCAAGGCGCTGGCCGAAGCTGTGTTTCGACCGGATTCAGGATTGACACCGGCAGAGGCAATTACGCAGCTTAACGATGCCGCGACCGCCATTCGCGAATCGAGACCTCTGCGGGGAGTTCTGCTTTCGCCGGCGATTAGCCGCGCTCGAAAGACCGCGGTGGTGGCAAGGCTGGCCGGCGCCATGAAGTTACACAAGTTATTGCGCAATTTTCTCCTGGTTGTGTCGAGCCATCGGCGTGTCAACGAGATGGACCAGATTCTGAGCAGCTTCGAAGCCGTGGTCGACGACCGGACCGGATTCGTGCCGGCGGAAATTATCTCAGCCGGCGAACTGAGCGCGGCGCAGCGCGAACGGATCGAACGCGCGCTGGGTACGAAGTTAGGCAAATACATCCGGGCGCATTACCGGGTGGACCCGGGGCTGCTGGGCGGCGTTCTCGCGCGGGTGGCCTCACGCGAATACGACGCAACGCTGCGCGGCAAATTGGACAGCATGCGTTACCGGTTGGCGGCCCGGTAGCGGACTGACGAGGGAATAGATAAAGGCGAGTATGGCTCAAATCAGAGCGGATGAAATTTCACGTGTGTTGCTGTCGGAGATCGAGAACTTCGATTCGGCGGTAAATGTGTCCGAAACAGGTTCGGTGATTAGCGTAGGCGACGGCATCGCGCGCATCTACGGATTGGAAAACGTTATGGCGGGCGAACTGGTCGAGTTTGGGCCCGACGCGGTGGGGATCGCCCTAAATCTGGAAGAAGACCAGGTCGGTGTGGTCTTGCTGGGCGATCCGACCACGGTACGCGAAGGCGATACGGTGAAGCGCACCGGGAAGATCATGTCGATTCCGGTTGGGGATGCCCTGATCGGCCGGGTGGTGAATGCGCTAGGGCAGCCGATCGACGGCAAAGGACCAATCGCCACCACGGAATTCAGCCCCCTGGAGCGGCTGGCGCCGGGCGTAGTGGACCGTCAACCCGTAAAGCAGCCGCTGCAGACGGGTATCAAAGCAATCGACGCTATGGTGCCGATCGGACGCGGGCAGCGCGAGTTGATCATAGGCGACCGGCAGACTGGCAAGACCACGGTGGCGCTGGATACGATTATCAACCAGCGTGGCGGCGACGTCATTTGCATATATGTGGCGATTGGGCAGAAACGATCGACCGTTGCGCAAGTCGTCAAAACGCTCGAAGAGTTCGGTGCAATGGAGTACAGCATCGTGGTAGCGGCCACAGCCTCAGACCCGGCGCCAATGCAATACATCGCGCCGTATTCCGGCTGCACGATCGGAGAGTATTTCCGGGATTCGAAACGCCATGCGCTGTGCATCTATGACGATCTTTCAAAGCATGCCGCAGCCTATCGCGAAATCTCGCTTTTGCTGCGGCGCCCCCCAGGGCGCGAGGCCTTCCCTGGCGACGTCTTCTATTTGCACAGCCGTCTGCTGGAGCGCGCAGCGAAATTGAACAACGAGAAGGGCGGCGGTTCACTCACTGCCTTGCCTTTCATCGAGACACAAGCGGGCGACGTGTCGGCCTACATTCCGACTAACGTCATTTCGATAACCGACGGCCAGATCTACCTCGAAACCGATTTATTTAATTCCAACGTCCGGCCCGCGATCAACGTGGGCCTATCTGTGAGCCGCGTGGGCGGCAGTGCCCAAATCAAGGCGATGCGCTCGGTGGCCGGCACTCTACGGCTGGACTTGGCGCAGTATCGCGAACTGGCGGCCTTTGCGCAGTTCGGTTCGGATCTCGATAAGGCTTCTCAATCGCAATTGAATCGCGGTAAGCGGCTGATTGAGATTCTGAAGCAAGGCCAGTATTCGCCCGTACCGGTGGAGAAGCAGGTCTTGATCATTTTCGCCGGAACTCAGGGCTATCTGGACGATCTTCCAGTCGAAGATGTGCGCCGGTTTGAAGCCGAGCTCTATAAATACGCCGAGACGGCCAAGCCCGATCTGCTCGCGTCGATTCGTGAGAAGCGCGAATTGACGGATGAAATTAAAGCCGATTTGATTGCGACCATCAAGGAATTGAAACAACAGTTCAAGACTTCAGAACCGCAGGCAGGCGGCCGATAAGTCGCGATGCCCAGTCTGATTGACATCCGGCGCCGGATCCGCAGCGTTAAGAATACGCGGCAGATCACAAAGGCTATGAAAATGGTCTCGGCGGCCAAGCTGCGGCGGGCCCAGGATCGGGCTTTGGCTTCGCGTCCGTATGCGACGATGATGAACCGGGTGCTTACCCATGTCGCGCGAGCGGCCGCAACCGAGGATCCGGTGGATTTTCCTTTGCTGATGAAGCGCGAGGAGAAGCGGGTGCAAGTGATCGTCGTGACCAGCGACCGCGGGCTAGCCGGCGCGTTCAACGCCAACCTCCTCAGGATGGCCCAACGCTTTATCGACGAGCGGAGCGGAGCGGAGGTTCGAATAGAAGCCATCGGACGCAAGGGCCGGGATTACTTTCGGAAGCGCGGCTTCAACCTGACGGGTGAACATATTGGCGACTTGGAGAAACCGCAGTACAGCAAGGCCGCCGAGATAGCCGACAAGATGGTCGATCAATACCGGAAGGCCGAAGTGGACGGCGTTTACCTGGCGGTGAATGAGTTCAAAAGCGTGATGGCGCCAAACGTCGTGTTGAAGAAGATTCTGCCGGTGGAACTGCCGGCGGAGGACGCGAAAAAAAATCAGGCGAAGAACGATCGGGGCAAGACCGAAGAAAACCGTGAGGAGCCGGACCGGATCGACTACATCTACGGTCAGCCGCCGGATGAGCTACTGCGTGCGCTGCTGCCCCGCTATGTAGAGATGGAGATCTATCGCGCGATGCTGGAGTCGAATTCGGCTGAGCATGCGGCGCGCATGACAGCGATGGATACGGCCAGTTCCAACGCAGGCGAAGTGATCGATACGTTAACGCTGGAGATGAACCGCGTGCGGCAGGCCAGCATCACGCGCGAGATTATTGAGATTGTCAGCGGCGCGGCCGCTGCTGGTTAGCCCGGCAGCCAAGCGGTGCTTGGTCTACACGGACAAGGAATCGCCAGCCTCCGCAGAGGCGTTGCCGGGCGATTACTTAGGAGACGGAGAGAAATCTAAATGCCGACAAAAGTTGAAGGCCATGTCATTGAAGTGGCGGGGCCTACAATCGAGATACAGTTTCCCGAGGGACACATACCGAAAATCCTGAATGCGGTGCACGTCACCAGCGACGGATTTGACGTGCCGGAAAAGATCGATATCACCGCCGAGGTAGCGCAGCACATCGGCGAGGGACGCGTGCGGACGATTGCGATGGAGCCGACAGACGGGCTGGTTCGCGGCATGAAAGCCATCGATTTGGGCGAGCCGATCACCATCCCGGTGGGGAAACAAACATTGGGCAGGGTTCTGAACGTGCTGGGCCAGCCGGTCGACAACATGGGTCCCATCCGCACCGAACATCATCTTCCGATTCACCGGCCGGCGCCGTCGTTTGAAGACCAAGCGACCGATTTGCAGATGTTCGAGACCGGAATTAAGGTCATTGATCTGCTGGAGCCTTATCTCCGGGGCGGAAAGATCGGCCTGTTCGGCGGCGCCGGCGTGGGCAAGACGGTCATCATTCAGGAACTGATCAACAATATCGCTTTGAAGCACGGCGGGGTTTCCGTATTCGCCGGCGTGGGCGAACGCACCAGGGAAGGGAACGATTTGTGGCTCGAAATGCAAGAGTCGCATGTGGTGGATCCGCACGACTGGAAAAAGTCGAAAGTGGCGCTGGTGTACGGACAGATGACGGAGCCGCCCGGGGCGCGTTTGCGCGTGGGATTGACCGGCTTGACGGTGGCCGAATATTTCCGCGACGAAGAGGGGCAGGACGTGCTGCTCTTTATTGACAACATTTTCCGGTTTACGCAAGCTGGTTCGGAAGTGTCGGCCTTGCTGGGCCGCATGCCATCGGCAGTCGGATACCAGCCTAATTTAGCGACCGAAATGGGCGATCTGCAGGAGCGCATCACCTCAACCAAACGGGGTTCCATTACGTCGGTCCAGGCCATTTACGTTCCGGCAGACGATTACACCGATCCGGCTCCGGCCACCACCTTCGCGCACTTGGACGCGACGACAAATCTTTCACGCGCGATCTCGGAGTTGGGAATTTATCCGGCGGTCGATCCGCTGGCGTCGACTTCCCGCATTCTCGATCCACGTATTCTGGGCGACGAACATTACAATGTAGCTCAGCGCGTGAAGCAGATTCTGCAGAGATACAAGGATTTGCAAGATATTATTGCGATTCTGGGCATCGATGAGTTGAGCGACGAAGATAAAAAAGCCGTGGCTCGCGCTCGCCGCATTCAGCGCTTCCTATCACAGCCGTTCCACGTGGCAGAGCAATTCACAGGGCGGCCGGGCAAGTACGTGAAGCTCGCCGACACCGTGCGCAGTTTTAAAGAAGTGGTGGAGGGCAAGCACGACGATCTGCCCGAGCAGGCATTCTACATGCAGGGAACGATTGACGATGTGCTGGAAGCCGCGGAGAAGATGAAATAGATTCATGGCCGACACGTTTCAGCTCGAAATCGCTACCCCCGAACGTTTGCTGGTTCAGGAAGAGGTCAGCTCGGCCGAATTGCCGGGGAAAGACGGCTACATGGGTGTGCTGGTGGGCCACGCGCCACTGCTGGGACGATTGGGTGCGGGAGTGCTCAGCTACGAACAGGGCGGTCAGCGACGCGCGCTGGCTGTGGACGGCGGATTCATTGAGATCTTCGAAAATCACGTGAGCGTGTTGGCCGATTACGCTGAATTTGCGAGCGATATTTCCGCGGACGCGGCGCGCCGCGAACTGCAGCAAGGGCAACAAGAGGTGGACCGCGCGAAGACGCAGGAAGAGTCAGATGCCGCGCTGGCCCACGCGGCCCGGGCGCAGGCGCGTGTGGACGCGGCGTCCAACGCAGGACATTAAGACCGTTCCCTTCACTGTCGCGGTTCTAGAAAACGCGATCCGGCGAGGCGCGGGTCGGTAATTAGATATGTTACGTTTCGAAACTGCGGGAGAATCGCACGGGGAGTGCCTGGTTGCTACGCTAACGGGCCTACCGGCCGGCGTCCCGATAAACATTGAGTATCTTGATCGGCAACTCTGGCGGCGGCAGCAGGGCTTCGGCCGCGGGGGCCGTATGAAGATTGAGACCGATCGGGTGCACATCGTTTCCGGCGTACGGCATTCGAAGACCATTGGCGCTCCCATCGCCCTGATCATCGAAAATAAGGACTGGAAGAACTGGACCGGAATCCTGCCGGTGGAGGCCAAAGATGCGGATCCGGCGAAGGATAAGCCACTTGATCGGCCGCGGCCAGGGCACGCCGATCTGGCGGGAGCCATCAAATACAATTTCCCCGAAGCCCGGTACATTCTGGAACGGGCGAGCGCGCGGGAGACGGCGGCGCGGGTGGCTATCGGAGGTCTAGCGAAATGCTTCCTGAAAGAATTTGGCGTCGAGGTATTGAGCCATGTCATTCGGGTAGGCCCTGTAACTCTGGGGCGGCCGGTCGCATGGGAGGAGATTGTCGCGCTGAGCGAACGCGACTCTGTACTGCTGGGTTGCGTCGATCACGATACCGAACAGCGGATGAAAGAGGCGGTCGATCATGCTTACCGCACCGGAGATACGGTTGGCGGCATCTTTGAAGTGAGAGCGCATGGATTGCCTGCTGGTCTGGGCTCCCACATCGCCTGGGATACGCGGCTGGACGGGCGTTTGGCCCAGGCCATCGTATCGATTCAAGCCGTAAAGGGTGTCGAAATCGGTGAGGCCGAAGCGGGCGCCATGGCCTACGGATCGACCGTTCAAGATACGATTCATTACGATAAAAAGGAGCGGGAGTGGGACCGCGGATCCAATCGCGCAGGCGGCTTGGAGGGCGGCATTACAAACGGGCAGGACGTGGTCGTCCGCGGACTCCTGAAACCAATTTCGACTTTGCGGCGCCCTTTGGAATCGGTAGATTTGCCGACCCGCGATCCAGCGCTAGCGGCTTATGAACGTAGTGACGTTGCTGTCGTCCCGGCGGCCGGGGTGATTGGCGAGGCTATGACCGCCTTGGTGTTGGCGCAGGCGTTGTTAGAAAAGTTTGGCGGCGATTCGCTTGGAGAAACCAAACGCAATTACGATGGCTACCTGGCCCAAGTGAAGAATTTTTGAAGAATGGTTTATAAGATCGTTAAGTACGGGGACCCCGTGCTCGAGCGCAAGGCCGAGCCGGTGACGGATTTCAACTCACCCGAGTTGCAGGAACTATTGGCGAACATGTGGGAAACCATGTATGCCGCCAAAGGCGTCGGGCTCGCCGCGCCGCAAATCGGACTAAGTCAGCGAATCTCAGTTATCGATGTTAGCGCAGGAGAGGACGAGACCAAGAAATTGGTCATCATCAACCCGGAAATCGTCAGCCGGGAGGGTTCACAGACGGGCGAAGAGGGTTGCTTGAGCATTCCCGGCTTCCGCGAGCCGGTGACCCGGTCAAAAACAGTGACGGTTCGGGCCCAGAACCAACGCGGCGAAACGGTGGAGCTTCACGGGGATGAGTTGCTCGCGCGGGCTTTCGAGCATGAAATCGACCATTTAAACGGCATACTGTTTCTGCATCACTTAAGTACGCTAAAACGCGACCTCATCCGGCGGAAGATCAAAAAGATGCAGAAAGCGGGAGATTGGGATTAGCCAGACGGGCTCGGCTGATAACCTAAGCGCTCATCGGTTCGCGCATGCGGAGGCGCCTAGAACAACGTGATGGGAATCGGCTTCGTATTAAAGACGATGCCTACGCTGAAGCGGTTGTCCCGATTGAATGGCACCAAACTGGCAACGTTGGCGGCCTGGACTTGCGAATAGTTGATGAGGTCGTAGCGAAGGTTCAATCCAAGATGCCGCGTTATCGGATGTCCGTAGGACGCGCTGAAGGCTTCCGTATCATAGGGTTGAGCGGAGTTTGAAACGCTTCCTAAACGGTAATATGAGCCCCCGAAACCGAGGGACGACAATCGCCAGGTGTAAGAGAGAAAACCGGCAATATTCAGATTCTTAGATGCGAGATAAAGCCCGTTCCCAGGTGTGATCGACTGGCCCCCGGATATCGAAACGTTGAAGTGCCTGAGTGGGCGACTTATACTCCCTTCAAAATATGGGATATACGTGGTGGTGTTATAACTTCCCGCCAGAAAAGACGTGCCAAGCAACTGAGTCAATGTCGGCGACAACGCAAGATCCACAACGCCCGAAGACTGAGACCGGCTGCCACCGGCCGAAGCGAGAATGACCCAGCGATTCCGGAATTGATGACTTAGAGTGGCATAGACTGTGTGGATCTGTGCCTGACCGCCGAAGTTCTGGTACTGGTAGTCCGAGAAGGAATACGTCCCGCTGAGAGTCGTGCGGGCCGTAAGACGATAGGCTATGGTGCCCGAAGCGGTAACCGCGGATATTCCGAAGGGCGCGTATCCCGTATAGCGGGACAGATAGTAGGATGCGCTGAATATATAACTCCACCGCAGGGACTGCTGGTACGTTGCCGTGAATCCGCTAGACAGGAACTTGGTGTCGGTGCTATACGGATTGGTTTGCACCGTGTTGCTCTCGATGGGTTGGACGCTGAAGTAACTGGCTCCGTACTTGAATATGCCGGCGGCTTGCGAGAAAGAAACCGACCAGTGCCGGGTCAACATCTTTGAAACGGCAAATGAAAGATTTTGGTCGGTCCCTGAATAGCCCTGCGCCCCGGCGTAATCGCCATAATCCCCTTCATAATTGAGCGACAATGCTCCTCGCTCATAACTATGATTGGCAATGACGCCCCAATCGACGGCGCCCCCGTGGTATCCCCCTTGGGAGTTGTTGTCATAGACGCCCCTGGCTCCAACGCTGAAATCGAGAATGTTCGGATTGCCCTCAGGGGATTGCGCGAGTGTGACCGGCGTGCTCGGCGTCGTTTCAGGCGCCGGGGGCACCTCAGGCGCCGTATTTGCCGTATTTGGTGTCTGCTGGGCGAAAATCGAACAGCTCGAGAATAAAAATAAAAATGCGAAATATCTCAAATGAGTATCCCTAAGGCCGCGCTAATTAGTCTGACGAAGGGCCGTATTTGTGTCAAGTAAAGAGGTGTCTACCACGCGCCAGTACTCTCACCCATAGACTACTTGCGGCGAATCTAGTGACACCGTCGCTTATAATTTAACTTGGTGCTGTCCCGCCCATCGAATTTGTGGTACTAGTCCGCTTGGCCACCCGCTTGTCATCGTTGGAACGTCCATGATGCCTTCCAAAAACGGCAGTCGCGTGAAGTCGCACGGTCGACCTGCAACAGAGCATGCGTCTTTCCGGGTTTTTGTTGGGAGCTATCTTGAAAAAAATGTCCCAGCCGGTTTTTATACTGGCGATTCTCTTATTACTAACCAGTTCGTTTGCCGAAACTTGTATGGCACAAGCCGCCGGAACAGGGGGGACGATCAATGGCTCGGTGACCGATCCCAGCGGCGCGGTAGTAGCTGGGGCGGATGTGGTTTTGACGAACCCGATCACCGGATACTCGCAGCACCTGAAATCCGGCCCCGACGGCACATTCCGGCTGGTGAACATTCCATATAATTCCTATATCCTGACAATTAACGCGCCCGGGTTCCAGCCGTTTGAACAAGCCCTGGCAATCCGAAGCACCGTCCCGGCGCAGGTGAAGGCCTCACTAGGACTGGCAGCCGCCAAGCAGAGTGTCACAGTCGAGGCGACGCCGGAACAAGTACTCGAAGATAACCCGTCGTCGCATACGGATGCCGATCAAAGTCTCCTTTCGAAGTTGCCCAGCACCGGCACGGCTCAAGGGTTGAGCCAGGCGCTGACGTTAACCAATGGCGGTGTGGTGGCGGATTCCAACGGGTTTTTTCACCCACAAGGCGACCATGGTGAAACCAGCTATGTAGTGGACGGAGAAACCATCGGGGACCAGCAGTCCAAGACGTTCTCGACTCAGATCCCTTCCAATGCCTTTCAATCGATCGAGGCGATCACGAGCGCACCCAATGCCGAATACGGTGACAAGACGAGCATGGTAGTGAATGCCACCACCCGCTCCGGCCTCGGCCAAAAGCCCAGCGCGAGCCTGGAAACCTACTACGGTTCGTTTGGAACATTCGGAGAAAACGCCACGTTCGGGATAGGCGGATCCAATTGGGGGAATTTCCTGGTGCTCGATAGCGACCGAAGTGGGCGATTTCTGGACAGTCCTGAGTTCACGCCATTTCACGATAAGGGCAACAACGAGACAATCTTTGATCGCATCGACTATCAGCCCAGCAGTAGTGATGCGTTACACCTAAACATTTTCGGCGCTCGGAACTGGTTCCAGATTCCGGATACGTACGATCAGTTGAATCAGGATCAGCGTCAGCAAGCAAGGACGTTCAACTTTGCCCTCGGTTACCAACATACTTTTAACGCAAACACGGTCCTCACAATCGACCCTTCTATTCGCCAGGACCGGGTCAATTACTATCCCAGCAACGATCCGTTCGACGATACGCCGGCCACAATTTCGCAGGACCGGCACTTAACCGATTGGGGCGTCCGAGCCGAACTTTCCTATGCGTTGGGCATCCATAACATCAAGGTCGGGACCGAATTGACGCAGACGCGTTTGGTAGAAAATTTCGGGCTCGGGATCACCGACCCCACCTTCAATCCAGTTTGTCTGAGTGGCAACGGTAGTGCCATCACTCTTCCGTCAATTACAGGTACCAACCAGTGCGCAGGCATTGGAGCAGTCGTCAATCCTGGCTTTTCGCCGGGCCTGCTCCCGTTCGACCTCACTCGCGGCGGCACGCTGTTTGGATTTCATAGTCGCGCCAACATTGATCAACAGGCTATTTACGCTCAGGACCAGATAACAATTAAACAGCTCACGTTGAATCTCGGCCTACGCTTCGACGATTATGAAGGCATTTCGAGCGACAACCTTCTTCAACCCCGGACCGGCATCGCTTACCTCATTAAGCGAACCGGCACCGTGCTTCGCGGTTCGTATTCGCGAACGATGGAGACGCCATACAACGAGAATCTTGTTCTTTCGAGTACCACTGGCGCCGGTGGTTTAGCGAGCAATGTGTTCGGAGCATATGGTGCTCAGGCGATCCGCCCCGGACACCGCAACCAGTTTGACGTGGGGCTGCAACAATCGGCCGGTAAGTTGATACAGATCGACGCCGATTACTTTTGGAAATATACCAAGAACGCCTTTGATTTCGACACATTGTTCAACACGCCCATCGCGTTCCCCATCGAATGGCGGGAATCGAAAATCGATGGAGTATCCGCGCGGATTTCGACCACCAACATACATGGCTTCCAGGCTTATACGACTCTGGGACACACGCGATCGCGCTTTTTCGGACCCGAGATTGGAGGCATTATCTTCAACTCTCCTCTGGATACTGGAGTATTTCGTATCGATCACGATCAAGCATTCCAACAAACTACTTATCTTCGCTACCAGTACAAGAAGAATGGTCCGTGGGCAGCGTTTACATGGAGGTTCGATAGTGGAGAGGTGGCGGGTTCGGTAACCGATCTGGCCGATGCTTTGGCCCTAGACGCGGACCAGCAGGCCGCCATCGGATTTTATTGTGGTAATCAAGTTGCCACCGTAGTTCAGAAAATTTCGTCCTGCTCAGGGAATTACGGCGCCACCCGCATCGATATTCCGGCGCCGGGCACATACAATCCCGATCACAATCCGCCGCGCATTGCGCCAAGGAATCTGTTCGACATCGAGGTCGGCACGGATAATCTCTTTCATAGAGAACAGGGCCTCAGAACGACACTGAAATTTACGGTGCTGAATGTCACAAATAAGGAAGCTCTTTACAATTTTCTGTCGACGTTTAGCGGCACACATTTCGTAGAGCCGCGCTCGTATCAAATCTCGCTTGGTTGGGTGCTTTAGCCGAAAGAAAAAGCCACTATCGTTTTTGCCGTTTCGGTTTTGTGAATCGCCGTCTCCTCAATTTGCGTCCCAAAAAGTAACGAGGAGCCCGATGCGAACGGTTAATGTCTTCCAATCATGGGGAAAAGTGTTGCTGGGCAAGATCCCCATGCTCTCCATTGAGATCACTCGTGAATGTCCGCTACATTGCCCGGGTTGTTACGCATATAACGAGTCGCACCTGGGAGGGGACGGAGTAACTCTGCGCAGCGTCAGCGATTACAGAGGCAACGATTTGGTCAAAGGTATTCTGGGGCTTGTCGACGAGCACCAGCCCTTACAAGTCTCGTTGGTTGGCGGAGAGCCGCTGATACGCCACCGCGAATTGTCGCGCGTTCTACCTGAATTGAACCGGCGCGGTATTTACACTCTGGTAGTGACCAGCGCGGTGATTCCCATTCCCGCCGAATGGATGAGCCTGGAATATCTGACGGTAGCCGTATCGGTTGACGGCAATCCTGAAGATCACGATGTGCGCCGCAAGCCGGCCACTTACGATCGCATTCTTCGAAATATCGAAGGCCGCAAGGTCAACGTACACTGGACCATCGTCCGGAGTAATGTCGAACAGCCGGGCTACATGGACCGCTACTTGGGATTCTGGAACGAACGGCCCGAAGTTAAAAACATTTGGGTAAGCGTTTATACGCCTCAGTTGCAGGAAGAATCCGCCGAGCGCCTCACGGCGGAGAACCGCGTGCAGCTTGCAGAGTATTTCAATCGGGTATCAGGCCGCTATAAGAAACTGTCAATGCACAAGGGCCTGATGGATGCCTTCCTTCATCCACCTTCAAGCCCGGAGACGTGTCTCTTCTCAAAGCTGTCGGTGAACTACACTGCCGATCTAAAGACGCGCGTCGAACCATGCGTTTTTGGCGGTGAGCCGAATTGCGCAGAGTGCGGCTGCTCTATGAGTATTGGGATGGAATGGCTGGGAGAACTTCGGCTCGCGGGGCCGTTGCGAGCCAGACACCTGATCAACGGATCGCTGGCCGTCGGTCGCGCGATGCATCGCGTTACCCCGCACGGCGAGGGTCTACGATGGGAAAGCACCCGGGACGGGCTGGTTCAAATAGAGCAGTTGGGTGAGAAATTGAATCGGCAAATCTGAGAAGATATAAGCCGATATGTCCAAAACCGTTATCTTGATCGCTAACGGCGATCTTCGTCTTTCGGCCAATCAAAGATGCTGGTCGGCTCAACAGCGTGTGGAGCAAGCCGTCATCCAGGCCGTCGAGAAATTCGGGTCCGAAGTGAAGCGCGGTCATGCTTACGATGCCGTGAAACAGCATGGGTTCATCGATTCTCAGAAATATGGCATGGAAGTTTTCCGTTCCATCCCTGAGGATGCTCCGCTGATTGTGGTAGAAGCTGTGTGGCAATACAGCCACCACCTACTTCATGGACTCATCACCCACAAAGGGCCGATCCTCACAATAGCCAATTGGAGCGGCGAATGGCCGGGATTAGTGGGCATGCTGAACCTGAATGGATCTCTGACCAAAGCGGGTGTGCCGTACTCGACGCTCTGGTCCGGCGATTTCACCGACGATTATTTTCTTTCGCGTCTGAAAGCTTGGCTGCGTGGCGAGGCGGTTGAACACGACACGAGCCATGTGCGCCCCTTGAGCGCCGTGCAATTGCCGGCCGAAGCGGAGAAGGTCGGTATCTCCCTGGCGCGGCAGCTCAAACGGGATAAAGCGATCATGGGCGTGTTCGATGAAGGATGCATGGGGATGTTCAATGCCATTATTCCCGATCATCTGCTGAATCCGCTTGGCATATACAAGGAACGTCTGAGCCAGTCGGCACTCTACGCCGCCATGCGGATGGTGCCGGACGAAGAGGCGCAGGCAGTTCGAACGTGGCTCGACAACAAGGGCCTTAAGTTCAAGACCGGCCCCAACCCGGAAACCGACCTTACGAATGGTCAAATTCTCGACCAGTGCCGGATGTATATTGCCGCTTTGCGCATCGCTGACGAATTTGGCTGCTCTGCAATCGGCATTCAGTATCAGCAGGGATTGAAGGATCTAAGCCCGGCTTCCGATCTGGTGGAAGGCATGCTCAATAATTCCGACCGGCCGCCGGTGAAGAGCGCGGACGGGCGCATTCTTTTCGAGGGACAACCACTGCCGCACTTCAACGAAGTGGACGAGTGTGCCGGGGTGGACGCGCTGGTTACGAACCGGATATGGAACGCGCTCGGCCTGCCGCCGGAGACCACTTTGCACGACCTGCGATACGGCGAGGCCTACAACGGCGAGTTTGTATGGGTCTATGAGATTTCAGGCGCCGTGCCTCCGGCCCACAACGTGGGAGGGTATGCGGGCTGTGTCAGCGAACGGCAGCCGCCGATGTATTTCCGCCTTGGCGGCGGTTCTCTGAAAGGTGTAGCGAAACCAGGCGAGGTTGTCTGGAGCCGCGTGTTCATCGAGGACGGCAAGCTAAAGGCGGACCTTGGCCGCGTCCAGGCGATTTCGCTCCCAGCGGAAGAAACCGAGCGCCGGTGGAAGAATACGACTCCACAATGGCCGATTATGCACGCCATTACGCCTGGCATTACGCGCGACCAGATGATGGCCCGTCACAAAGCGAATCACATACAGGTGGCTTATGCCAACGATGAGGCGAGCGCATTGCAGGCACTGGCGGCGAAAGCGGCGTTTTTCCGGGAAGCCGGACTCGAAGTAAGTTTGTGCGGTAGCGGAATATTTTAGGCGGTAAACGGTCCGTCCGTCAATGGGTCCAGATGAGCCGCTGGTGGCGGTTGAAAGGCTATCCGCCGGAAAAGAGTATCGCTCCGTCAGGCCAATAATCTTAATAGAGCATATTGGTTAGAATGCGCGCTCTCATCGTTGACGACGAACCGATAGCCCGCCGAGTCCTACGTGAGGAACTCGAGTTTATCGATTCTGTCGAGGTAGTTGGCGAGGCGGACAATGGGGAAGCCGCCTTAGCAAAAATCTCGGCGCTCCGTCCGGATCTGGTGTTTCTGGACATTCAAATGCCCGTAATGGGCGGCTTCGAGCTCCTCGAGGGGCTGGATAAAGGTCCCATGCCCGTCGTGATCATGGTGACGGCTTATGATCAACATGCCATCCGGGCATTCGAAGCCGGAGCCATAGATTACTTGCTGAAACCGATCAATCAAGGGCGGCTCGGCAAGGCGGTTGAACGCGCGCAACGGCTCTCGCGGAACCCGGTCGAGGTTGTCGAGAACATAGCCAAACTCCAGGAGCTTGCGCCGGCAGCGGCCACTTCGATACCGAAAATCCGCAAAATCGTGGGGAAGCTTGGTGAAGAGTATTTTCTCCTCAGTCCACACGAGGTGCTCGCGTTCCAAGCAGATGGAGATGTGACCTGGATCGTCACGGCGAAGCAAAGGTACATGGCCACTCAGAATCTGCGGGCAGTTGAGGAGCGGCTCCAAAACAGTTCTTTTCGAAGAATTCACCGGAATGCCCTGGTCAATGTCGAACAGATTCGAAAAATGAGTATGATCACCAGCCAGCGCTGGTTGGTGACACTCAATAACGGCCAGGAATTTATCGTGAGCAAACGGCAAGCGAAGACCGTCCGGGACGTATTGAACTGGTAATCGCGCCCTTTGCTCGTGTCCGCTCGTCGCCGCTTGTAGGCCACTCACGACAGAATCGGCGTTCGTCGTCCGATTTTCCTCAAATTCCCAACGATTTCCGCTTCTCATTAAGAATCGGGGTCCAAATAACCCCGTTGTCCAAACTGTAGGCCGTTTCAGGAGATATCGTGAATAGATTTCCGGGCGTCATCGCCCATTCGCTTTTCGCACTCGTGTTCCTCTGTCCGCTAAGCGGGCTCTACGCCCAGTCGGTAGGCAGCGCCGGCATTGTGCAAGGCGCTGTGCTCGATCCCAGTGGGGCGGCTGTCGTGAATGCCACCGTCGAGATTCAGAATCCCGTCTCGCAGTTTGACCGAACCACTCAGACGGACACTCAGGGAAAGTTTCAATTCGACAACGTTCCGTATAACAACTATCACATGACAGCGACGGCGCGCGGATTTCAAACGGCGGTCCAGGATGTTTCCGTCCGTTCCTCGGTACCCGTCCAGGAAAAAATTAGCTTAACGCTCGGCACGGCGAACACCACAGTGAACGTAGAGGCGGGTGGCGATCTGGTCGAAACCGTGCCAACCACCCATACCGACGTCGATCGGAGCCTGTTTCAGAAACTTCCTCTCGAAAGCCAATCTTCGTCCCTTAGCTCGCTCGTGACGCTGAGCACGCCAGGTGTCGCCGCCGACTCCAATGGCCTTTTCCATGGACTGGGCGATCACGCTTCGAACTCATTCTCCATCGATGGCCAGCCAATTACCGATCAACAGAGCAAGGTCTTCTCGAACCAGCTCCCAGCAGATGCCGTGCAGTCCATGGAGGTGATTGAAGGTGCGCCGCCGGCCGAATATGGCGACAAGACCAGTTTGGTCATCGTGGCCACCACCCGCTCCGGCCTCGGTGTTAAGCAGCCGCATGGAGATGTGACGGCATCGTATGGCACTTTTGGCAGTTCCAACGGAGCGTTCGACTTGTCTTATGGCGGGAACAAGTGGGGCAACTTCATCGCCGTAAACGGTTTGAATACGGGACGCTTCCTCGATGCGCCGGAATTCCAGGTTTTTCACGACCATGGCAACGAAGAAAACATCTTCGACCGCGTCGACTATAAGCCCTCCAACGCGGACACGATCAACCTGAACTTCCAGTTCACGCGGTCGTGGTTTCAGACGCCGAATTCGTATGACATGCAGGATGCTACCGCGTGGTCGGGCCTCGTGGTCGATAACGGCGGACTCGGTCCCAACGGGCTGGTCGTCGGTCCCACAGACCAGCGTTCGAAGATTAGAACTTTCAACCTCGCGCCGACTTGGACGCGAATCCTCAATCCGCACACGGTGCTCACATTAGGCGGCTTCGCCCGGCAGGATCAATACAACTATTATCCGAGCGACAATCCTTATGCCGACTTGGTGCCTGACCTCCAAAGCACATCAATTGCTCAAAATCGTACGCTGACGAACCTCGGGCTCCGCGGAGAGGTGTCCTATGTCAATGGAATTAACAACATCAAGGCTGGAGTTACTTATGAAGACACGATCCTCACCGAAAAAGACGCCTTTGGAATCGTCGACCCGACGTTGAATGCCGTCTGTTTGAACCCCGATGGCAGCGCCGATACGGACCCCACGCTGACGGATCCGGCACAGTGCGCTGGCGCGCTTACGCAGAACCCTGGATATACTCCGATCCTTGCCGCCTATGATTTAACGAGGCCGGGATCGGGGGTCGGTCCATACAACTATCTTGGGCACGCCGATATCAGGGAAGAAGCCCTCTACATCGAAGACAATATCACGGTCAAGAACTGGACATTTAATCTGGGAATCCGTGGCGATATCTACAATGGCATCACCAAGGCCACTCAAGCGGAGCCCCGCGTTGGCGCCGCTTACAACATCAAAGGCACCAACACCGTATTGCGAGCTTCCTATGCCCGCACTCTCGAAACGCCGTTCAATGAGAATCTGGTGCTTTCGAGTATTGGATGCAGCAACCCGGTGGTGAACGCGCTTCAAGCGGCCATACAGGGCTATCCATGTATCACGAATCCTTTGAGTCCGGGAACGCGCAATGAATACCACGTTGGTCTGGAGCAAGCCTTTGGGAGGTTTTTCGTCTTCGACGGCGAATACATCTGGAAGTACACGGACCGCGCCTACGATTTCAGCGTCTTCGGCAACACGCCAGTCACCTACCCGATTGAGTGGGCCAAAGCCAAAATTCCCGGATTTGCCATTCGCGGAAGCATGCCGAATTTCCACGGCTTGTCGGCATTCGTTGTAATGTCCCACGTGGCGGCCCGCTTTTTTGAGCCGCAGGTCAGCGGAATCGGCGTTACTCCCAGCGGGTTGGGCGGAACAGGCGTGTTTCGCATCGACCATGATGAAGTCTTCAATCAGACAACTCACCTGCAGTACCAGCCTTGGAAGAACGGGCCGTGGCTGGGCTTCAACTGGCGGTTTGATAGCGGTCTGGTCGCCGGTCCTGTTCCCTGCGCCGGTGGCAATTGCGCGAATGGCCCGGCCGGGACGGACTCGATCGTCGACGCTTCGATCATTACTCCCGATCAACAGTTTGAAGCAGGCCTCTATTGTGGTAGCGTTCACGCGACCCCGACCATGGGCATCAGCCCGGATGGCACGTGTCCGGCTTCCCAGTACGGGTCGACGCTCCTCAAAATTCCCGCTGCCGGCACTGAGGATGACGACCACAATCCGCCTCGCGTCGCTTCACGCAATCTCTTCGATCTTGCTCTCGGAGATGACAACCTCTTCCATAACGAGAGGTACAAGTGGAGTGCCCGTTTGGAAGTGATCAATCTGGCGAACAAATACGCGGTTTACAACTTCCTATCCACCTTCAGCGGAACGCACTATGTGACGCCCAGAACGTTCACGGGCACCATCGGATTCCATTTCTAGGCCTGCGAAGCCGTGCGGTTAATAAATCGTACGGCTATCGTTAGACTTGGATCTTATGCCGATTCTGAAGATCGTGATCCTTGCGATCATCCAGGGCTTTGCCGAATTACTGCCCGTTTCAAGCTCTGCGCATGTTGTCGTCGCCGAAAAGCTCATGGGTCTCGACCCGTCGTCGCCGCAGATGACGCTGCTTCTCGTAATGCTGCACACGGGAACGATGTTCGCGGTCATCGCGTTTTTTTGGAACACCTGGAAGCAGGCCTATTTTTCAAGCCAGGAGGCGTTCAGACGATTTGCAATTGTTGTGCTCTGGGCAACCGTCCTGACTGGAGTCGTCGGAGAGGCAATGAAGAAGCTTCTTGAGATAACTTTCTTTCACGGAGCGAAAGGGGCCGAGATTGAAGAGTTGTTCGGCCACCTCGAGATCATCGCTCCGGCGTTGGCGGCAGTTGGTGTGGTGATCCTGATCGCGGGTCTTCTGGAAAAACGCCAAAAGTTCGGTGCTAAGGCGGGGGCAGACGCAGATGGAAGACCTGATCGGCTGACCCTGTTCCAGGCCGGGTTGATGGGTATCGTACAAGGTCTAGCACTGCCGTTCCGCGGATTTTCGCGATCCGGCTCAACCATTTCAACTGGTATGCTCATCGGCGTTCGCAAAGATACTGCGGAGCGTTTCAGCTTCGCGATGGCGGTCGTCCTAACCCCGGCGGTGGTCGGACTGGAATTGTTGCGGCTGGAGAAGGCTGCGCACGTTACATCGGCTGCAGGCGTTCACCTGGGGGCATCGCTCCTGTCGAGTCTGCTCGGCATGGTGTTCTCGTTTGTTGCCGGACTATTGGCGCTCAAGTGGTTGAGCAGTTGGCTTGCCGCCGGGCGCTGGTATCTTTTCGGAATCTATTGTTTGGCCGCGTCGGCGATCGTTTATTACCTGCATACGCGGGGATTCTAGAAGAGCAAAGGCTGCGGGACTGCGTACGTTCAGCCGGGACGCGTCTCGCGGAAAATACTATCCTGAGAACGTACTGCTTTCACGTACAACCGATTGATCTCTTGAATGGAACGTTCTCAGGCTCCAGGAATTCCAGGAATACAACTACAGCTTCTGACTCCCGCACTATTTCCGAAGCTGGCTGCAGAGCCTAAGGGCGTGGTGTATACCAAGCCCTGGGTGGTGGATCTCCTCCTCAATCTCGCCGGCTATACGAGTGGCAAGAACCTGGTGGATGCTGTGGCCATTGAACCCGCTGCGGGCAATGGTGCTTTTTTCGGTCCGATGGTCGAACGTCTGCTCGGCTCCTGTCAGAGGCTTGGCCGGCCGCTATCGGACTGCGCGGACTCTCTGGTAGCGTTCGAGCTTGACGAACACAGTGCCGGCCGGGCACGCGCTCTTGCGATAGAAACCTTGCTGCATAGAGGCGCCGCCCCCGACCTCGCGGAGAGCATTGTCGCGAAATGGGTTCACGCCGGCGACTACTTGCTAGAGGCTGTGAATCGGAACGCCGATTTTGTGATAGGCAATCCGCCCTATGTCAGGCTCGAAAGCATTCCCGAGGAGGCTTCGGCAATGTATCGGAAGGCCTATCACACGATGAGGGGCCGCGCCGATTTGTATGTCGCATTTTTTGAAGCGGCGCTCACGCAACTCAATGATGATGGTGTTTGCGCGTTCATCTGTGCCGATCGCTGGATGCGAAACCAGTACGGAGGCGATCTTCGCCGGCTCATTACGTCTGCGTTTGCAGTGGAAACCATGATCGAAATGCACGATGCTGGCGCATTTCACGATGAGGTCGACGCATACCCCGCCATAACCGTGATCCGGCGCCGGAAACAAACGTCTACGGTAGTTGCCAGCGCGGGACCGGAAACAGAGCAGGCCGATCCCGACACCGTTTGCAGCTTTCTTCGCGCAGTCAACCCGACTCGGACTATTGCGCCGGTAAAGGGGCTGAAAGCCGCGCGCGTATCTTCGTGGTTCTGCGGCTCCAATCCTTGGCCTTGCCATTCACCCGAGCAGTTAGCACTTTTGAGGAGGCTTGAGGAGGATTTTCTCCCGCTCGAGAAACATGCCAGAGTCGGCATCGGCGTGGCGACAGGGAACGACGGTGTATTTGTCACGCGGGATCCGCAACTCGTCGAACCGTCCCGCGTTTTGAAGTTGGCCTTAGCACGAGATATTTGCAGCGGCCGAATGGAGTGGTCCGGTCACTATTTGATCGATCCCTGGGATGGCCACGGTCTTGTGAACCTCGCGGCTTATCCGCGGCTAAGGGGCTACTTTGAGAAACATATGGAGGCATTGAAAAGGCGCCATACCGCTGAAAGAAACCTTCGGGGTTGGTACAAGACCATAGACCGGGTGAATCATGCCCTTACGCTGAGACCAAAGCTTTACGTGGCCGATATCAAGAACACTTTGAATCCAGTACTGGACCGAGGTGAAACGTATCCGCATCACAATCTGTATTTTGTTGAAGCGGACGACTGGGATCTGGAGGTGCTTGGTGGTCTGCTGCTCTCGTCGGTAGGCCAGTTCTTCGTCGCCTCTTATGGGGTCCGCATGCGTGGCGGATATTTGCGATTTCAAGCGCAGTATCTGCGGCGGATTCGAGTGCCGGAACCACAGTCGTTGTCTGACAACCAGCGGGCTCTGCTTAAAGAGGCCTTCCGCACGCGCGACCGGGAATTAGCAACCTCACTGGCGCTGGAGGTGTACAGGATCGGGAAGGCTGAACTGGAGCGAGCGCTTGGATCTTGATAAGCGCCTTCAGAAGGCCGTTCAAAGCTATTGGGATGCCAGATCCAACAACAAGAAAAGGCAAGTCGAGGGCGGCAAAATCGACGCTGGCACGAGGGGCGAAGTCACTGGCGGATCTCAGATGGGCGCGATGGAGGTCCTCGTTTCCGATATTCTCTGTGAGGCTGGTTTAGAGAGAGCTGATGTTAGAACCCAAACCTCCCTGGAACTGCCAGGTTATTACCGTTCCGAAAAGAAATGGGATCTGATCGTTGTATCTGAAGGGCGGCTGGTGACTGCGATGGAGTTTAAATCCCAGGTGGGGCCTTCTTTCGGGAATAACTTTAACAACCGAGCGGAAGAAGCCATTGGGAGTGCCACAGACATATGGGTTGCCTACCGCGAACAAAGATTTCGGGACTCTCCAGAACCGTTTCTTGGCTATTTCTTTCTTCTTGAAGATTGCCCGCGTGTCCAACTGCCTGTCCGGAATAAAGAACCCTATTTTGAGGTAGATCCGGCTTTCCAAGGTGCGTCATACAGCAAACGCTACGAGATCCTCTGCAGGCGGCTCGTTCTGGAGCGAGTCTACAGCGCGACGTGTTTGGTTATGGCAACGAACGAATCTAAAACAAAGATCAGGCAACCAGCGGTTGAGTTAAGCTTCAAACGATTCGTCGCTAAGCTCCGCGGCCATGTCACGGCTTTTTTGGAAGCTCGCGCGTAATGCCTGCACGCCGCATCGCCAAATGGCCTTTATCGGCAGGCTGTACTCGGATGAACAGTTGGTCCCAGGTATGATGCTTACCCGACGAAGTCGGGCGTCCGCCGGGAAAGGCCCGATTCAACAGCTCGATATCGGAGATCTGATCCGTCTCCATCCATCGCCAATTGGGAAGTTTTTGGCTGCTAGAGCCGCCAACTTGATACCCAAAGAGCTTAACAACACCGTGATGAATCCCGTAATCGTGCGGTTCCACGATACGCTCCCTGTTTTTGTAATGAAGTTCGAGCAATTGTCGATGCTCAATTGCCGTCCGGATTAGGAGATCAATGTTCGGCGCGGGCTTCGGAGACACTTCTCTCCCTCAACCCCTTCTTAGCACATGCTAAGGGTAGAGGTCATTCCATTCTTAAGGCTGTCAGCGGATCTATACTCGCGGCCCTGCGCGCCGGAATGATACTCGCGATTAGCGCGACCGCGGCTACGCCGAGAATTGCCATCAAATAGCTCAACGCGTCCCATGGCGTTACACCGTAAAGTACTGACTCGAGCATGTGCGCCGCTAACATCGCAAGCGGCGCGCCGAGTCCGGCGCCGACGGCAGTCAGAAGAAGGCTGTCTTTGAGTACCATCCACACGACACGCTTACGCGGCGCTCCCACGGCCATGCGAAGACCAATCTCCGCCGTCCGTCTCGACACGCTATAGGCCAACGTGCCGTAGAGGCCGGTACCAACGAGAACAATCCCAAGCAGCCCGAAACACTCCGCCAGCCGCGCAAAGAGGATCTGCCGCGAGATCGATTCTTCAAACTGCCCCCACTGTGTCAGCGGCTTGATCAACGGCAAGTTCGGATCAATCTGTTGTAGAACCTTATGTACCGAAGGCAGAATCGCAGTCGCATGGCCGCGTACGCGCATTTCAATGGTCATCGAGCCGAGATACTGATTTTGCGTATATGGATACCAGGCCATCGGAATCGGCGCCTCATCGAGGCTGCGGTATTTATGGTCCTTCACCACTCCGACAATCATGGCATCGTCATTCGAACCGTTGTTGCCGCCAATGCGGTGACCGAGCGGGTTCCGATTTGCAAGGAAGCGCTTCACGAACAGCTCATTAACTATGGCGACGTGCGCCGAAGCTCCATTGTCGGCATCGGTGAATTGCCGCCCTGCCAGCAGGGGAATCCCGAGTGTGTGGAAGAAATCCGGTCCCACAGAGTTGCTTCGCACCAAGGTTGATGCACCGCTTGCCACGTCCGGTCGTTTGCCATCCACGGTTGCGTAGCGATTGTTCGACCAGCCCGATCCTAGGCGGTTCTCCATGATCGTCACCGATTCGACTCCCGGCAGCACGCGCAACTGGTTAAGCAGATTCTGATAGAAGGCCCGGGTCTCGGCAGTCGAATGCACCTGCAGCGGGTCTACGTCGAACACAACAAGTCCCTCGGGTTGAAAGCCTAACGGAATATGCTGGAGGTTTTGCAAAGTACGAATCAACAAGCCAGCGCCGGCGAGCAGCACCAGGCAAAGCGCCATTTGCAATGCGATCGTCACCCTGCCCGTTCGGGTCTTCCCGGTATCTGCCAGCGAGGTAGCCGCGGATGTCTTCAGATCCAATCCGCGGTCGGCAGTAATCGCTTCGCGCAGCGGCGCCAAGCCGAACAAAAGCGCTGCGATGCACAGGACGGCTAATGTAAAAAACAGAACCGTATTGTCGGGTGCGAGACTCGACTCAATTCCCGCCCACGCGCCCAAAGCTCCAGTTGCAGACGTGGCAAACGCCCACGCCATCGCTCCACCCATCATCACCAGCCACAGGCTTTCCGCTATTAGCTGGCGAAATAATTGCGCACCTCCTGCACCTAGTGCCAGCCGCAATGCGAACTCACGCTGCCGGGTTGTGTTGCGAGCGATTAGCAGCGTTGTCACATTGCTGAGGGCGATCAGCAGGACGAGTCCCACCATCGCCGTTAGCATTCTCAGCGGTTTTCCGTATTGATCGTCATAGCCGGGAAAGCCCTTTGCAGTTTGAAAGCTCAATACGGGCCGCTCTTCTCCTTTCGCGGGGTTGCCAAGGCCGATGTACGCCGCATTCTGGAATGCGGACTGAAGTTGTGCAACGCCTTGTGCTCTGGTCAAATCGGGAGATAAACGGCCAACCAACCGCAGGCACCACCACGTGGGATCTTCCAGATAAGTTTTTCCATTCTCCGGAGGATTCCCCCATGCGTTGAGTTCTGCGCGATTCTGCAAAGGAATCCAGAAGTTGGTCGATGCGCCCGCTTCCAAGCCTTCAAATCCTTCAGCGGCAACTCCCACGATGGTGAGAGGAACACCCTTCACAAACAGCCTCTCTCCGAGCACATCCGGATTGCGCAAGAATCTCGACGTCCAGTAATCGTAGCTGATCACCGCGATAGGTGCATGGCTCTCTTCGTCATGCGCCGTGAACCCGCGCCCCCGCGCCATCCGCACGCCGAGACCCAAGAAAAAGTTGCCGCTGACCATGTCGCCTTCCGCTTCTTCGGGTTCCGCTCCAAAGCGAACGGCCACTTTGCTGGTCGAAAGAGGCGCGTAGGCCATCACTTGTGCAAGACCACGATGCTGCTGGCGAAGAACGTCGAAAACCGCGTATGAGAAAGTGTCATTGAAGTCGACAGTTCCCGTCCGCTGGGGTGGGTTAGAAGTGTGCAGATACACGATGCGCTGCGGATCGGCCACCGGCAGTGATCGAAGCAGCACAGCGTTCATTACACTGAAAACCGCCGTGTTCGCGCCGATTCCAAGGCCGAGCGTCAGCACACAGACGGTAGTAAAACCTGGGGTCTTACAGAGCTTGCGCAGCCCGTAATGGAGGTCGCTCAAAAAAGCTGGCATCTGCACACCTTTCCGTTTGAAATAGATCTTACCTCACCGGCGAAGCACCTCAGGGTCCACAAGACGGCCCGGCTAACCGGCTAAAAACAGAGGCCCGCCAAGTTGCGCCTGCTGCTTAGGTGTTCGGAATTGACCAATCCTGTCCAGAACCGGACAGGAGGCGTCCTTCGATTCTGCAGCCCGGTACAGGCACTATAGTTGTATGCTGCTTCGAAACAAAGTTGCCGTCATCACCGGGTCCGCTACCGGTATCGGCCAAGCTATTGCGGGCGTCTTCGCGGAAAACGGGGCCAGTCTGGTGCTGCTGGACCGGGATGCCGAGGGCAATCGGCGTACGGCGTCAGATCTGCAATCGAGAACTCGCGTGCTTGATGTCGCCCTGGATCTGCGGGACCGGCCGGCGGTCGACGCCGCTATTGAGGCTGCGCACAGCCAGCTTGGCCCGATCGATGTGCTGGTCAATAACGCCGGCGTCTACCCGAGGCAGTCTTTCATGGAGATGTCCGAGCAGCAATGGGACGACATGCAATCGATCAATCTCAAGTCGATGTTCCACCTGACGCAGGCTACTTTCCCCGATATGATTGCGCGGCGATCCGGCAAAATTGTCAACATCTCATCCGTTACGTTCCACCTCGGCATGGCCAATCTGACACATTATGTCGCCTCAAAAGGCGGTGTGATCGGCCTGACGCGCTCGCTCGCTCGTGAAGCCGGCCCGCACAATGTCCACGTCAACTGTGTCACTCCAGGCGCCATTCAGGTGGAAGCCGAAAAGTTGTTCGTCACAAAGGAGCAGATTGCCGCCTGGCTTGAGCTGCAATCGCTGAAGCGCCGTATTCTGCCCGTCGATATTGCGCGAGTCTGTCTCTTCCTCGCTTCGGAACTGAGCGAAGGTATGACCGGGCAGACGCTGAACGTCGATGGAGGTTGGGTAATGCACTGATAACCGAACGCGCCGCGTCTACGGCACAATCGCAAATCCGCCACTGGCGAGTTGATTGGCGGGGATCTCTAACCGAGCAAGACCAACCTCAATTTTAGACGTGTCCATTTCATGGCGACAAACTCCGGCCTATGGTAACGCTATGCCGGTCGGGAAGCCATTGGGGGATCGGCTGCTATGCTATCCAGCCGCCCTGTCTAATCCGCTGTGCCGCGGTCCGCTTCCACGTTCAATAAGTGCAGAATGATCCGGAATGGAACCGCCGCCAGATCCGGAGCCTCATTCAGATCCGTTCGAACGTCCAACAATGCCCGCTCCAACATATGTGTGTCGAGCAGTAATTGTTGATGCGGCTGTGTCCGCGGCAGATAGGCCGCGCCTTTGGCCACGCTCCAATAGCCGCGAAGGAACGCAGCGGCCACATGGGACATCCAGAACCGCGCCCATACCCGGAAGTTATATCGTGTCAACGCCTCGTTCCGCTCGCCGGCCGCATGGCGCAGAATCGCCGCTTGCGCGGCATAGCCGAACGAATGCAGCATGCTTGCGATATCGCGCAAGGGACAGCGCTTAATCCTTCGTTCGCTCAACGACATTCCCGCGTCGCCTTCAAAATCAAATAGCACGAAGTCGTGCGCGGGCGATTGCTCCGCCGGGCCCCTGTTGGTCACCAAAAAATGGGCAAGATGTGCCCGTCCGTGATAGCGCGTCCGTTGCGAGCTCACACGCTGGGCGAAGAGCTCATGGAACTTAGAACTCGTCCGGTCCTCCAACTCCAGAGTTTTAGTAGCCAGCGCTCGCACATCGGGAGCCATATCCGAAAGACGCTGCCGCACAAACTCGAACCGGCGGCTGGTCAGCGCGAGCATGCTGTGATAAAAACCTTGCCGATAGAAATCGTTATATGGTTCCGGTGCGAACGCGGGATCGGCTGACGAACGAGCTAAAACCAGGTGCAGCTCTGCCAACCGTTTGCCCATCAACTCTGCCGAATCCAGGTAGCCACCGATCAAGTCACGAGCCAATTGGGGCGCTTCGGCCAGCGCGAAATCCAGCGCAAATATGTTGGGAGGCGCTGAACTCTCCAAGTCCTTCACCCGACCCGCTTGTGGAGCGCGGCTATAGAACTCGTTCAGCGCCGTTCGCGTCAACTGCCACGCGTCTCCTTCATTTGGCACGAAGCCATGCAATACGCCGATTGTGATCGTCTCGCCAGAAATGGTCCGGTAATCGAGCGATCCGGCATACGGCGCAGCGTGCTCGAAATGGGCCACTTCAGTCAGTAACTCCCCGATGTCCACGCTCGGATTTACGCCCGGCTCCACGCTGCGGATCAAGGTCAGAACAAAGCGGTCCCCAAACCGTACGGTCGTGTTGCGCTCCGAAACCGGCTCTAGGGCTGGTTCCAGATTCGGATGCGACGGACCCCACAACGACCGGAATCGCCGGTTTCGCTGCGCCGTCAGCGCCCCGCCAATTCCGGCGAAGCGCTTCCGCTTGGCCAGCGCTTCCAGCAGCGCCGTCGAGAAATCGTTGTTCGCTGTTGCATCGTAGAGAAACGACCGCGACCCGTCCGCTGCTCGCAACTCTGCAATGAACAGCTCCGGATGCTCGTCCTTGATGATCTGCGCTTCATCGCCCCGCGCTGCACCCACCGGCACTGCATAGGTTTGCGGATCGCCCGACCCATAATCCAACCGCACCAGTAGAATGACAAACCGGTTCGGCACAATCGGTATCACTTCAGCGATTTCGCTGGTCCGTACGCGGCGGCCGTCGCCTTGGTACCACTTATGCGACGTGATGAACTTCGGCATTACCGGCGCGATGCTCGTTCTCGAATTCTCCTCCCACATTGCGCTCAGCGAAGGAATGCTCAACACCGCCAGTTTCAGATGGTCGCCATCTACAACGGGCGTCGAAACCTGTAGCGCCGCCGACCGCAGCTCCAGGGTAAACCAATAGAACGAATTCGGCCCCAGCGTGATGGGGTAATTCGACTCGCCGATGACGGGAAAGTCGGTCCGTCCCAACATCTCCACTGGCGTAAATCCGCGATACTTGTGGAGATCCAATTCCACCGGCTGCGCAAAGCGGGAGAGATTTGCCACCACCAGCACCTGTTCCTGTTCATACCGGCGAAAAAACGCCAACACGCGCTGATTCGAGGGCGCCAAAAATTCCAGTGAGCCACGCCCGAACGCCTTATACTGTTTGCGCAGCGCGATCAAACGCTTCATCCAGCTCAGCAGCGAATGCGGATTATCCTGCTGTGCCTCTACGTTGACCGCTTCATAGTGATAGGCCGGATCTATGGTCACTGGGAGATACAACTTTTGTGGGTTGGCGCGCGAGAATCCCGCGTTGCGGTCCGGGCTCCACTGCATGGGAGTTCTTACTCCGTTGCGGTCGCCCAAGTAGACGTTGTCGCCCATGCCGATTTCATCGCCGTAATAGATTACCGGCGTTCCCGGCAAAGAGAACAACAGCGCGTTCATCACTTCGATTCGAGGGCGGTCGTTGCCCAGTAACGGCGCCAATCGCCGCCGTATCCCGAGATTGATGCGTGCCCGCTGATCGGCCGCATAAACGCGGTACATGTAATCCCGTTCTTCGTCAGTCACCATCTCCAGCGTCAATTCGTCGTGATTGCGCAGAAAGAGCGCCCATTGGCAGGTCAGCGGAATCGGCGGCGTCCGTTTCAAAATCTCAACGATCGGCAGGCGGTCTTCCAGCCGCAGCGCCATAAACAGCCGGGGCATTAGCGGGAAATGAAACGACATCTGGCACTCATGCCCGTCGCCGAAGTACGCCACCGCGTCTTCGGGCCACATGTTCGCTTCCGCCAGAAACATGCGGTTGGGATGGCTCTGGTCCATATGGGCGCGTAGCTCTTTCAGAAATGCATGGGTCTCCGGAAGGTTCTCGCAATTTGTGCCTTCGCGCTCGTACAAATAGGGAATGGCGTCCAGACGGAAGCCGTCCACACCCATAGCGGCCCAGAAGTCTAACGTTCGCATCACCGCCCGGCGCACCAGCGGATTGTCGAAATTCAAATCCGGCTGATGTGAAAAAAAGCGGTGCCAGTAATACGCCTTTGCAACCGGGTCCCAACTCCAGTTTGAAGGCTCAAAGTCTTTGAAGATGATGCGAGTGCCCGCGTACTTTTCCGGGTTGTCGGTCCAAACGTAAAAATCGCGCCAACGCGATCCTGCCTCCGCCCGCCGGGAACGTTGAAACCATAGGTGTTGATCGCTGGTATGATTTACCACCAGCTCGGTAATAACTCGCAGCCCGCGCCGGTGCGCTTCCTTTAGAAATACCTGAAAGTCGCGCAGAGTTCCGTACGCCGGGTGGACGTCGCGGAAATCGGAAATGTCGTAGCCGTCGTCACGCCAGGGTGACGGGAAAAACGGCAGCAGCCAGATCGCCGTGACTCCAAGATCTTCCAGGTAGTCCAGCTTTTCGGCCAGTCCCCGGAAATCGCCCATTCCATCGCCATTGTGATCTAAGAACGCGCGGACATGCGCTTCATATAAGATTGCGTCTTTGTACCAAAGCGGGTCATCTTCCAGCCCGCTCAGAATTTGAGATGGATGCATTCGGTTTTGCGTGATTTAACCAGTCGAGGAACTCCCTCACTGCAAGCACGTCTGGTACCACATAGCGTGCTGCGGTCTGCGGCGATTCCCCTACTCTGATCGTAATGCCTTCCGGCAGCGCCATGAACCCATCTTCATCCGTGGTGTCGTCACCGATGTAAATGGCGAGAGCCGATGCTGGGAGCACCTCGTTCGCAATCCATCTCACCGCATATCCCTTGTTCCAAGTGACTTGCGGCTTCACTTCTAGAACCATCTTTCCTTCACTACAGGTGAAGGACCTCGACCGCCCTATGGTGCTATAAGTCACACTGCGCACCCAGTCGTGCAAGTGCTCTGTGACCTTGCGGAAGTGCACCGACAACGTCAAACCCTTGTCTTCGATCTCCAGTCCCTCGGTCTCACTGAGTGCCAGCTTCAGTTGAAGTGTCACGCAGCGCAGTTCCCGGCGCAACGCCTCCGCCTCCGGCTGGCGGAACCGAACTTCACCACCCTCAATCTCCAGCCCATGATTCCCCGCGTAAATTACGTTATCAAGCGCTGCCCGCTCCCGTAGATCATCAAGAGAACGACCGCTCACCAGCGAGACTCTGAAATCCGGTCTCGCCGCCATCTCCTGCAGAATGGTTCGAATTCGCGGATCTAATCCGGCGTCCCGCGGGTTTGGCACGATGAGGGACACGGTCCCATCGAAATCCAGGAAAAGCGAAACGAACTCGGCCGCAAGGACTGCGGCTTCGACTTCCTCAAGATGCGATTCTAGCGGGACCGGCATACGGGCCTCTGCGGCACTACTGTTCACAGGCGCTCCTGTCAGACTGCAACATCTAAAGTTTCATCGCTGAATTGCTCGCGCTTCAGCGGTTGCAGGTCCCGATGCGGTGCTGGGGCATGCACAGGAAATTCTATCTTGCACAGTTCGGAGAGCAATTTGCCCGCCCAGCGATATACATTGTTTTGCTCAACGGAATCGCGCATTTTCCGCATCCGCCGCCGCCGCTCATCCGGGTTCATCTGGAGCGCAGCCCGATAGGCCGCCGCGCCTTCCTCAATCGCAAACGGGTTTATTTGCAAGGCTTGTTTAAGTTCCCGCGCCGCTCCCGCAAACTTGCTCAGCACGAGCACTCCGTCTTCATCTACGCAACTTGCCACAAACTCCTTCGCCACCAGGTTCATGCCATCGTGCAGTGAAGTTACCACGCAGAACTGCGCCAACCGATGCAGCCCGATCATCTCCGGCAGCGTATAGTGCCGTTTCAGTAGCACCACCGGCCGCCACCCGCGCGTACCCCATCGCGTGTTAATCGCCTTCGCCAGATCGTCGACTTCTTTTTCGATTTGCCGGTACGCCGGTAAACTCGACCGGCTGGGAACTGCGATTTGTGTGAAGACCAGCCGCTCCCGGTACTCTGGATTCTGTTCAAAAAAGCGATCCAATGCCCGCAGCCGCTCCGGGATGCCTTTCGTATAGTCCAAACGGTCGATGCCGACAGCCAGCATCTTCCCGTTAAGCGCCAGTTCCTTGTTCCACCGTTCCATCTGCCGCGCAACTTCAGGCGAGTCGGCCAACTCCGCATGCTCGTCGAAGTCGATCCCAATCGGAAATGGCCGCACCAACGTAGCATGGCGCCCGCGTTCAATCTCCGATCCGCCACGGTCCACGCGCGCCTCCAAGGAACTATGAACCGTTTCCAGAAAATTGTGGCAGTGATGGTGTAGATGGAAGCCCAGCAGATCGTTCCCTAGAAGACCATCCAACAGTTCCTCCCGCCATGGAAACGAATTGAATACTTCGCGGTTGGGCCACGGGATATGCCAGAACTGGGCGATCACCAGGTTCGAGCGGGCATTGCGCAGCATTCGGGGGAGCAGTCCGAAGTGATAGTCCTGAATGAAAACAAACGTCGGCTCGTCGCCCGCCTCCTCTAGCACGGCCTCTGCGAACCGCCTGTTTACTTTCCGGTACATTTCCCAGTGGGCTGGCTCGAACGTCGGCCGGGTAAAGGCCACATGGCACAACGGCCATAAGCCCTGGTTCGAAAGTCCGGCATAGTACCCTTCTTCTTCTTCTTTGGTCAGCCAAACTCGTCGCAGCGTGTAAGACGGATCACATGGCGGGACCTGCACATGGTCGTAGAAATCTGCCGTGACCCTATCTGCGCTGCCATTTCCCTGCGCGATCCACAATCCGCCGCATGCCTGCATCACCGGGTCAAGAGCGCTCACCACGCCGCCCGCAGGTTGTATGCACTCAATCTGGGCACCCCGCTTCTCACCTTTATAGCGGTGCTGAAACGGTTCACGATTCGATACTACGATAAATCGGTACCCGTCGAGCTTCGTGCGTACCAACTCACTGAGAACATCGCGTGTCCACACTTTCAACATTAAGTTACCTTCATTCAGGGGTTAGACAATCTAGAGACGAATCCGTTACGTTCTGGGTAACAATATTTGGAATAATTCATTCGAAAACATTCCAAAAATTGAATCGGCTTCGCAGGGTCGTGCTCAACAGATGAGGAGGACCGGTCACGACACTCAAAGAATGTTTTTATTGCCAATGCTTCCAGTCACTTACAGCCAATTTCCCCCTCCGCCGCTTGCCCCCTCGCGCGAGAACGGTTGTATACCATGACACCGACGCCCCTGCAAAGCTGTAACCAGCGTCAGAACCACTACAATCCGAACTGCGACTAACTGAGCCGCGACCGTTAGGAAGCGGTCTGACCCCCGCCCGCCTCGTCACCAATCGCGCCGACGCCCAGCGCCGTACCGGACCTAAATCTGAAACCGGCAACGAGGCGGCCGATAAGTAACTTCAGAACCCGAACCCTCTTGACTCCTCACCAGGCGCGGCAGCTTTTTGCCCGCAATTGATTGACCCGCAAAACCACAGGTTGTATATTTGCTCATGGCATCTTGCGCCTGGCATAGTCTCGCCTTGGTTTTCCTCAGTGCGGCAACCGCATCGGGCCAGCAGGGAAAACCGCCGAACATGCCAGCGCCCATTGTGCAACCGGGCGCGCCGGGGAAGAGCAGCAAAATCCTCTCGCCATCGGCTGCGCTTACGCCTGCGCGAGCGCCATCGGAGGCCGACGTCAGTTTCATGCAGGGCATGATCATGCACCATTCGCAGGCAGTGGACATGACCGCGCTGATGCGCGCCCGCACCCACAACAAAGGTCTGCTGTCATTGGGCGAGCGCATTAGTATCTCGCAGACTGACGAAATCAAATATATGAAGCAGTGGCTCACAGATCGCGGTGAGCCATGGTCCCTCCCGCAGGGCCATATGGGTCAAATGGCCGGAATGAAAGGGATGGACGGTATGAGCTCCATGGATATGGGGTCTATGCCGCTAATGCCTGGCATGTTGACGCCGCAACAGATGCGGGCCCTCGCGAAGGCGAGCGGCCCAACGTTTGACCACCTGTTTTTGACTGGCATGATTCAGCACCACACCGGCGCACTGGTGATGGTGCAGGATCTTTTTAACACCCCCGGAGCTGGCCAGGATAACGTGTTGTTCGACTTCGCCACTGATGTGGATAGCACACAGCGCGCGGAGATAAGAATCATGCAAGGAATGCTGCAAAAGGAAAAACAATGATCGTAGAATGCGCTTCTCGGCTTTCGTTCGGCGCCGTGACCGTCTCACTAGCACTATCTGCCTGCTTTCCCGTGCTCTCGGCCGGGCAAACCAGCCCATCGACGGTACCCGCAACCCCTGCCGTTTACTCCAATCCGCGTGCGCCGTCCAACGATCCGCGCGTGGGTCTCAAGCCCGGGTTGTACGACGCCGGGGAAGCGGAGTTCGGTATGGAGAGGCTTGCCTCATTGCCGAAACCGGCTGGCTTCGCCCCTGGCGAGACCACTGAGTCCTTCGGGCCGACACCGCCTCCGGCGGCTCCCAACGGCAAAGCCCCCGCGCCGCCTCGTTTAATTCAGCTCGGTTCCACCAACTCAGACCTGGCTTTCAGCGGTAACCATCTTTTTGTAGGGAATTACAAGGGCATAAATTTCTATGACATCGATAGCCCGCGGGAAATTAAGCTCCGGACCTCCTTGGTCTGTCCTGGTGGCCAGGGAGATGTCTCGGTTTATGGCAATCTTCTCTTTATGTCGGCCGAGGCGATGAATGGCCGGATCGACTGCGGTATTGAAGGGATACCCCTGCCTGCCGGTTATAAACCGCCTCCTCCCCCTCCACCGCCGCCGCCCCCAGCTCCCGGAGCTGCTCCCGTGCGCATCCCGCGTCCCCTTCCGCCGCCCAGTCCGGACCGGTTCCGCGGCGTACGAATTTTTGATATCAGCGACCTTTCGAATCCCAAACAGGTCGCCGCCGTGCAGAGTTGCCGCGGTTCGCACACACACACTCTTGTGATTGATCCCAAGGACAAGGACAACGTTTATATCTATATCTCAGGAACCGGCAACGTCCGCCAATCGGAGGAACTCGCCGGATGCTCGGGCGGAGATCCCACCGCCAATCCCGAGACCGCCTTATTTAGGATCGATATCATCAAAGTACCGCTGGCGCATCCCGAGCTGGCGAAGATCGTAAACAGCCCGCGCATTTTCACCGATACCCAGACGGGAGCCATTAACGGTCTCTGGAAGGGCGGCAATCACGGGGACGGCACCCAGACCACGTCGGTCACCAACCAGTGCCACGATATTACCGTTTATTCCGCTATCGGGCTGGCTGCGGGAGCATGTTCCGGCAATGGAATCTTGCTGGATATATCCGACCCCGTTCATCCGGTCCGCGTTGCCGCGGTAAGCGATCCGAACTATGCTTACTGGCATTCCGCAACGTTCAACAATGCAGGCACCAAGGTCCTATTCACAGACGAATGGGGCGGCGGAGGACAACCCCGCTGCCGCGCGACGGATCCGATGAATTGGGGCGCTGACGCAATCTTCGGCCTCTCTAACAGGAAGCTGACGCTGGCGTCATACTACAAGATGCCGGCTGCGCAGAGCGAATTAGAAAACTGTGTAGCCCATAACGGCTCGCTAATCCCGATTCCCGGACGCGATATTGAGGTGCAGGCGTGGTATCAGGGCGGCGTCTCGGTCGTCGATTTCACTGACGCTACGCACCCTGTCGAGATCGCCTATTTCGATCGCGGACCGGCGGACGGTACCAAGAAGGCGCTCGCTGGCTTCTGGTCGACCTATTGGTATAACGGCTACATTTATGGTTCGGAGATCGCGCGTGGCGTCGATGTGTTCAAACTGGTGCCGACCAAATTCGTCACGCAAAACGAGATTGACGCCGCCAATCAGGTGCATTTTGACGAGCTCAACGTTCAGGACCAGCCGAAAATTACCTGGCCGGCAAACTTCGTGGTTGCCCGCGCCTATATCGATCAACTAACCCGCGGCAGCGCTCTGGCGCCCCGGCAGATCACCGCTCTGAACGCCGCAATCGCCAAAGCCGAAGCGTCGCCTTCGAACCGCAAAGATGCGGCCAAACTCAAGAGCATCGCCGCAAGCCTCGACAAGGACGCGACCGCAGCCAAATCACCAGCGGATGCGGGCCGCATGCGCGCTCTGGCCGCAATACTAAAGCAGAAGGCAACTCCCCGGACTTAGCAACTTTGACATATGGAGCCCGGCCTAAAACCGGGCTCCATTTTTCGCTACGCCTTTGAAATCTCGGTCAGATACTCCAGCCGTCCCTCGCTATCGCCCAACTTCTCCGTCGGGACGCCCGCCGCGTCCAGCATGCTCAGAAACAGGTTGGTGACCGGTACGCTCTTCTGATAACGGACGTGCTGGCCAGTCCGGAACAACTGAGAACCGCCGGCCATAATCACCGGTAAGTCGTCGTGGTTGTGCCGGTTGCCATCGCTGATCCCGCTGCCGTACACGATCATGGTCCGGTCCAGCAGTGTACCATCGTGCTCCGGGATCGCTTTCAGCTTGCTCGCAAAATACGCAAGCTGTTCCAGGTGGAATTTGTTGATCTTAGCCAACTTCGCAATTAATTCGGGATCGTTCCGGTGGTGCGATAACCCATGATGTCCTTCCGGCACGCCGATTTCGGGATAGCCCCGCGTACTGCCTTCGCGCGCCATCAGGAAGGTCGCGATCCGCGTCGTGTCGCTTTGTAGCGCAACCGTCAGCAGGTCGAACATCAGCCTTGCATGCACGTCGAATTCCGGCGGAATGCCATCGGGCCGGCCAAAAGTAGGAACAGCCATCGTATGATGCCGGGTTTGCTTCTCGGCAATCTCGATCTGGCGCTCCACCTCGCGAATTGAAGTGAAATACTCGTCTAGCTTGCGCCGGTCCGTGGGCCCAAGATCGCCCTGCAGCTTGCGCGTATCGTCCGCAACGAGGTCCAGAATGCTCATCCGGAGCTTTTCACGCCGGTTCTGGGTGCGCGGATCGGTTGCGCCCTCATCGGCGCCGAACAGCCGCTCAAACACCGCACGGGGATTCACTTCCGGCGGGTTGGGAATGGTTGGAGCCCGCCAGGAGATGCTATTGACGTAAGCGCAGCTATAACCGGAATCGCAATTCCCAGCTAGCCCGCCCGCCTCGCAGCCGAGTTCTAACGACGAAAATCGGGTCGTGCGCCCAATCTTCTGCGCCGCCACCTGATCTACTGAAACGCCGGCCGCGAAATCGGATCCAGCCGTCTTCTTAGGATGCACACCGGTCAGGAAGCTTGCCGCTGCGCGCGCATGATCGCCTGGTCCATCTCCCAACGCCATGCCATTGTGATCCATCAAGCCGGTGAACACGGTCAAGTCGTCCCGGTGCGCCGCGAGCGGAGCCAGCGTGCTGGGCAAGTCGAAGGCCGCGCCATCAGCCTCCGGTGTCCAACTCGACATCGCGATTCCATTCGGGACGTATACATAGACCATCCGAGCGGGCGCGATCTTCTTCGAGACTCGCGATGCCAGCGCGACAGCCGGAACCATTGCCTCTAGTGCGGGCAACGCAATCGCCGCGCCCAATCCATGCAGCATCGTCCGCCGCGAGAGATGCTTCCCAGTGAGAATCATTCGCTACTTCCTTCCTGTGATCCCAAATCGCCCCGTCCCATGCGGAACGGCATACTATCGACAATCCCTAACACCAGCGCCGAAAAACGATAATCCTGTTCGCTCAAATTTCGGACAATCTGACGTTCCACTGTCCGGTCGTACTCTTCAAGGCCCCGGCCCAGCGCATAAATCATCAACTTCTCGGTTAGACAAGCCGCGAAGGCCTGCGGGTTCGACTTGAGATACGCCTTCAACTCACTCGAACCGTTGAACTTTTTGCCATTCGGCATGGACCCGCTCGCATCGATCGGAAACACGCCCTCCTTGTCCCGCCACTGCCCGATCGCATTGTAATTTTCGAGCGCAAACCCCAGTGGGTCCATCCGCGTGTGACAGCCCGCGCACATCGGGTCGGCGCGGTGCCGCTCCATCTGCTGGCGCATGGTCCCGGTCACGGCAGCACCCTTCGTATCGAGCGATCCCACTCCCGGAGGAGGCGGCGGCGGGGGAGAGTTTAGGAAATTCTCGAGGATCCATTTGCCGCGCAGCACCGGAGACGTCCGGGTCGGGTAAGAAGTCACAGTCAACACGCTCGCCTGCGTGAGCACGCCGCTTCTCTCCGTCCCGTCGAGCGAGACGCGGCGGAACTCATTCCCTGTCACGCCGTCTATCCCGTAAAACTTGGCCAGATCCTCGTTGAGATAGGAGTATTTGCCATCTATGAAGTCAAGAATGCTGCGGTCGTCCCGGACAATCCCCTCAACAAACAGGCGGGTCTCGGCCACCATCTCCTTGCGCAACGCCGGCGTGTACGCTGGAAAGCGCTTTTTGTCGGGATGGATCAGGTTCAGATTGCGAAATTCGAGCCATTGCCCGGCAAAGTTATCGACCAGCGCCGCCGACCGCGGATCCTTCAGCATCCGCAGTACCTGTGCGTTCAGCACCTCTGGGGTGTTCAGCCGGTGCTCCGCCGCCATCTGAAACAGCTCCGCATCGGGCATACTGCTCCAGAGGAAATAGGACAGCCGCGATGCCAGTTCATAATCGCCGATCGGGTGCGGAGTGGGGTCCGACGGGTTCGGATCACGTTCAATCCGGAAGAGGAAGTTCGGCGAACATAGAATCGCTTCGACGCCGATCCGCATCGCCTGGTCGAATGGCAGACCTTCGTGTTGGGCACGCTCGACTAGCCGCGTCAGATGTTTGACCTCTTCTGGTGTCACCGGTCTCCGATAGGCAAGCTGAGCCAGGTGCGCCAGATCCGCCCGTGCGCACTCTCGGGTGTGTTCGCCTGGCGCATGCCCGCAGGTGAAGATGCGCTTGTAGCTTTCGGGCGCGGCTATCTCGCCGGCTTTGGCTGCCGGAATCGCCTGCACGGCGATCTGCTCTGCCGCTGACAGGTACTTCTCCGTAAGCACCGGCGACACAGTCAGAACATCGCCGATATTGTCGAATCCATAACCCGAATCGTCGGCCGGAAAGTCTGAGGACGGCTTGAAATGAATGGCCAGAAGATCGCGAATGGTGTTGTAATACTCAACCCGGTTCAGCCTATGCGCCACCAGGTGGCCTGGATCGGGCTTGGCGTTCTTATCCGCCAACGCAAATTGGTCTTCGATCCAGCTTGTGACGGCCTTCACGTCTTCGGGCATCGGCTGGGGCATGCCTTTGGGCGGCATCTCGCCGGCCTGAAGCTTAGCCACCACCTTTTCCCACTCGGCGCGATCCTTTAGCATCGCTGCCGTGCTCGTGTAACCCGTCAGGTTCAACCCAGCGGTTTGCAGCTTGCTGTTGTGGCACAGGGCGCAGTTCTGCGCTACAAACGGAGCGATCACTTTGCCGAATTCGTCCGGGGCCGCCTGCGGAGGAACTGTCTGGGCAGCGCTGAGCGCCACCGCCAGCATGATTGCAAAACTTGCGGAGCGCGCGATTTGCTTAAAGCAGGCTCTGGGGATAATCAATGGAGCGTTTCCAGTAATTGAAACGATTGTAAGCCTTTTCTAGGGCGTTTGCACTCCTACACGGGTTACCGTTTATTCAGATCAATTACCAGGAATCTCGGTTTGTGATGGTCACCCGGTAATAGGGCTTGTCCTTCTCTGCCGGGTCCATCGTGAACTCTTCCGCAGTTTTGCTGGGATCATACCCTCGCCACAACCAGGTCAGTGACTCCGGCAGGTCAATACCAACCTGTGCGCCGTCATGCGTAGCCAGGCCGAACCGGAAGTGATAATCGTAGCCCCTCATCTTTAACGAATTCGCCAGCTCAATGTTCTGCAGCGGCCAGGACCCGTGAGTGTTCTCCAAATCGTCCGTGCCATCGCTCATCCACATCCGAATGTTGCGCTTCGGCATTTTCCGGACCATGAACGGATACAGGTTGCCGCCATCCAGCTTCTCCTCTGGATGCCATTGAATCGATGTGAAGCTTCCGATAGCCGAGTGCACGCGGCTGAATTTGTCCGGCATGAACCACGCCGCGTTCAAAGAACAGATGCCGCCCGACGATTCGCCCGCGATCGCCCGGCTATAGCCATCCTGCCTGAGCTTGTATTCCTTCTCCACTTCAGGCAGGACCTCTTCCATCAGGAATCGGTCGTATCGCTCACTCACTGTGTCGTACTCAATCGATCGCATCGCTTTTCCTTCCGGCGAAAAGCCCGGCGCGATCAGCACGTCCACCATGGGCGGAATCCGCTTTTGGGCAATCAGATTCTCGGTCACAGTCATCAGGCGGATGCCTTTGTCGTTCACGAGGCCCTGCCCGTCCTGCCACACCATGAGCGGCGCCGGTACGTTAGGATCGACACCGGGCGAGGCATAGATCCAGTAATCGGCCTTCATGCCGTCATAAATCTTGCTCGTGATGGTGTGCTTCTCGCCCATCTTGCCCTTGGGAACCCCGGGTTTCGGGTAGGAATCGGGATTGAATCCCGCCAAGTCGCTCCGGTTGCCCAACGGCTTGCCATTGGCCGAATATTGGAACGCATGTGTCACGCCGGCGCGCATGATGGTCAGCAGCATCCACAAATCCGATCCCTCAATGCGCTGCATCGCTTGTGGTGTTCCCAAATCGATAGAGACTGACGCCGGATCGGTCGATTGGGTGATGAAGAGATAATCCTGTCCCCAGACCGTTTGGCCACCTTTGGGCGACAGCGTCTTGCGGACCGCACCGGCCAAACCCGGTACGTTCGGCCCTTGGCGTGCGAGTTCAATCAACTGCGGAATGCTGTCCAATTGTGCTTGCACCAACGTCGCGCTTGCGCAGACCAGGAACGCGCACCTTGAAAAATATCGCATGCTGAATGTTCTATCACTCAGCCTTTCCAATTGGCAAAGGCGGAGGGCCTCTTTGCCCGTACTTCCAGGATCAGGTCTGGCACCCGCGAGCGCCGCTTCCACAGCTTTTCAAGCATCGCCTCCAGCGCACTCTCGTCTTCCCCTATCCAATCGCGAGGAATCGCCTTCCAGGCTGCATCGATCACCTCCACCGGGAAGTGCCGCACCAGATCCAACCATGGCTGAAACGACTCGATCGAGGTCACCTCGTTATAGACACTGGTTCGGGAGTACAGCCCTTGAATGGGTGAGTCCTGAAACTCCCAATGCGGCCCATTGAAGGCGAATCCATGATCGATCATCTGGGCAAAGAAGCCCACACGAGCAGGCATCTCCCCTTTGAGCGGTGTCCAGCCCTTGGCCTTGGCGCGGAAGAATACGGCTTGGCGAGAATCGGCATTAGCCACCCATTTATCGAACGCCAGCACCCCCAAAAAATCTGGCCGGTTTTCAATCTTGTGCAGTAGCGCGTCCGGCAAGAAGTCGAAAATCGCGACCCGGTCGGGGTTGACCGCCAGTTGCGAGCCGAAGTGCAGGCCTGGCGGAATCGGCTCGCGCCGCGAACCCAACGAGAGGTAGAGATCCGGGCATCTTCCGATGAACTCCTGCGTTACCTCGACTACTGCGGTTTCCGGAACGTGCAACTGCAGATGCCGCAGGAAGGCATTAGCCAGCCATTCGTTTACCAGAATGCGACGATGCTGCGGATTGTTGGTGAATTTCACAACGTAGAAAGCGCCGTCTTCGCCCTCAACCAAATGCGCCTGCGCGCCTCCGCGCATCTTTCGAATCAGATTACGGGCGCGTACGGGCATCGTGGGAGCATCGGAGGTGCGAGAATCATGCTAGCAGTCTGTGGCCGGTATGGAATTGCGTGCCGCGGGCAAAGCAGATTCGCCGCGATCCCACGCGCTTTGTCACGACTGCCAGATCTCACGAAGGAGTATAACGAAACGCATGGCTGCAGACAGCGACGAAGAAAAGGAATCCACCCACGGGAACCCCGATGAGGTGGCTCTCGAACTCATGAAATTTATTGCGGTCACCACCGGCTATGGAAAGGGCCCCTCCGCCGCAGGCTTTGCCGGAAAGGTTCCGCGCTCGAGCGAGGAATACGCCGACGCTCTGCTCGAACTGTTCGAACGCTGCCGCGCCACGGTTCGTAAGGCGCCCAAATAGGCATCGACCAGCCGGGCTCGCCGCGCGCATCGAAAAGTGCGTTCGGTGCTCATTCGGTGAGCCCGGCATCTGTCGCTACCGCCGCTTCTTAGCAGCCTTCTTGACGGCCTTTTTAGTTGCCTTCTTAGCGGGCATTTTCTTCGCGGCAGTCTTCTTGGCAGCGGCTTTTCTCGGTGCTGCCTTCTTTACCGCTTTCTTCGCGACAGTCTTCTTCGCTACAGCCTTTTTGGCGACCGCCTTCTTAGCTACCGCTTTCTTGGCGGTTGCTTTCTTGGCAACAGCTTTTTTGGCAACAGCTTTTTTAGCGACGGCCTTCTTAGCTGCGGCCTTTTTCGGCGCGGCCTTCTTTCCAGCAGCTTTCTTGGCCATCGGCGGAGGGGCGGGCGGTGCTATCGCCGGCTTCTCGGGCGCACTCTTTGCGGGAGCCGCCTTCTTAGCCGGTGCGCGTTTTTTGGCCGCTTTCTTCGGAGCTGCCTTCGTTTTCCCTAGCGGCTCATCGATGGTTTCCTCGATCAACACCTCTTCGATAACCAGCGGCTCTATTACCTCGGCGACTAATTCGATCGGCGGTTCCGGCGCAGGTGTTTGTTTCGGCGCTTGTGAAGCGGGCTTTGGGGCAGCTTCTTCCGGCCCGTCGTCCTCGTCATCGTATTCGTCTTTATCCGACTCGAGTTCTACGTGCTCATCTTCGTAGTCGAAGTCATCGTCATCGTCTTCTTCCGGTCTCAGCAGGAACTTCTGGCTCATGCATTGGTCCTTTCGCAAAGCTCATTTAATAACTACGCATCGAGATGATGCAAGAAGCCAAATGATTTCACAAGGTGTGCTGCGTTGGCAAGAGAAATCCGCATTTAGAAAATAACAACGCCCGGATTCGTGGTCCGGGCGTCTGTTTTTAGCTCTCTAAAATCTCGTTGTAGGGCTTCCTAATGCTGCTGAAGGCTTGCGGTTCGAATGAGGGCTTTGCGATGAAGTGCTGAAGTGGATACACGATGGGCAGCCACGATCTTGGTTCGCGTCCGCGGAGTGCGCATCGAGACTTCATGTGTGCTGCCCACGCTGGAGTGAGATGCGGTCCTCCGCCGCGCCACGCGACTGCTACTATGCGTCATCATCCGCACCGGCGCGTGATAGGCTGCCGGGATGAGCAACAAGTCGCCCGCTTCAAGAGAGTCTGTAGAGTTATTCGCCGCGACAATGCGGCCGGCTGTCGTGTGATACGTCTGGGCGATGGTAGCGAGGGTATCTCCCGCCGTTACGTGGTGAAGCCGCCAGGCGTTGCGGTTCGATGCCGGCACTGTTTCAAGCGCGGCCAGAGTCGACTGCCCCGTGCCCCTCGGAACATGTATTTGAAAGCCCGCTGGAGCGACTGTGGTCAGCAACTCCGGGTTCAAATCGCGGATGGTCGAAACCGGCTGCAGCGCCGCATCGGCCAACAAGTCTATGTTGGTCGGAGCGGTCAATTGAATATTCTCGTACTCCACAGGCGGGTCGACGTCGATGTTCTCCAGGCCGTAATCCTTGGGATTCTTGGCGATGATCGTCATAGCGACGATAATCGGCACGTAAGCCGCCGTCTCGCGTGGCAAAGCGTGCCGCTTTAGGAGTTCCCAATAATCCGCATATCCAGTCCGTTCCACGGCCCGGTCCACGTTGCCCTCGCCGCAGTTGTAGGCTGCCATCGCGAGGTACCAATCTCCGTAGCGGGCATATAGGTCCTTGAGATACTTGGCAGCTGCCCGCGTGGCCTTTTCAGGATCCAGCCGCTCATCAAGTGTCCTGGTGTGCACCAAATCATACCGGTCGCCGGTCCCGGCAATAAACTGCCACATTCCGACAGCCTGCTTGTTTGAAACCGCGCGTGGCAGGAAACCCGATTCGGCCTGCGCCAGATAAATGAGATCTTGCGGGACGCCTTCTTCGGCGAAAATACGCTGAATCAATGCCCGATATCGCCCGGAGCGCCGGAACCCTGCCAAAAGGATGTCGCGCCCGCGATCGGTTGAAAAATAATGAACGAAAGCGAGGACCGGATCGGTGAGATCCAACGGAATGGTTGAAGAGGTCTGTGTCAACTCGTTCTGTAGTTTTGGCGCCAGACCGAGGTCGGGAGTGGCATTGGGATCTGTCGCAAACGTCAGATTGCTGATCTCATCGATCGGAGCCTTATCGAAGACGACGGCATCTTCATTCAGCCCGGCGCCCAGTTTCTCTACGTCGAATCGATAGATCTGGTCGCTGAGTTCATCCAGACGCCGCTCAATTCGATTTCGATCCGGGAGGTTTTCCGGCGCGTTCAGCAGGGCATCCACCGCGGCGTCGAATTCCCGCCGCGCCCCAGCCAGATTTCCCTGGAAATAAAGCTGCCGGCCGGCGTTAAAGTGCTGGTCCGCACGCTCAATCCGCTCGTCGGCTTCCGCCGAGTGTACCGCGTCGGATGCGGGAATCGAGGCGTTTGCAATCGCCGTTAGTTCGGCTGGGCTGTTGTCGGCATTCGTCGAAAATGTAACACCCTTAATCCAATTCGGGGTCGAAGCCCCGTTAGAATTCATACTAAGGGATGCCAAGAAGGCAACACCGGTCAACATAGGTAGTGAGCGAACAATCATTCGATAAGCAACCCTTATGACTCAGACTTCTTGTAACAGAACCATCACTCTATCGTAGCCCTTAAGGGACGGTCAAGGGCCAAAATATACAGGCTTCCAATTATAGTAGGGAATTTCCGATCTTCATAGAGTGGTCATTATCCTCCTCTACGTATCGGAGCATCGAATTAAATTACTAGTTCCTAATGCGCTTGTCGCTCAGTTTCAAGAGTTTAGAGCGGTCTGCACGCTACTCCCGTTGCGTTGTAGGAGTAGCGTGAGGCTTATAGGCAACCCAAAACGGGATAATTAAAGATGCTTCATGGATCAACGGGTTGGAATCTGCTGTGGTCCGCGGGTCGTAATGATTCTGTCGATCAATCCGTAGTCGAGTGCGCCATCTGCTTCGAGGATATAGTCGCGGTCGACGTCGCGTGCGATTTTCTCCACCGTTTGACCGGTTGCTTCCGAGAGAATTTCGTTCAGTGACTGCCGCATCCTCAGGATTTCCCGGGCGTAGATGTCGATGTCGGTCGCTTGCCCGCCCAAGCCGCTCATTGAGGGCTGGTGAATCAGGATGCGGGAATGCGGCAGGCTAAACCGCTTGCCTTTCGTTCCGCAGGCCAGCAGAACCGCGGCCATCGAAGCAGCTTGGCCCAGGCAATAGGTGACGATGTCCGGTTCAACCAGTCGCATCGTGTCGAGGATGGCCAATCCCGCTGTGATCGATCCGCCGGGCGAATTGATATAGAGCGAAATGTCGCGCTCCGGATCCTCGGCTGCCAGAAATAACATCTGGGCCATAATCAGGTTTGCGACGCTGTCGTCGATCGGCGTACCCAAGAAGATAATGTTCTCCTTCAGCAGCCTGGAGTAGATATCGTAAGCCCGTTCGCCCCGGGAAGTCTGTTCGACGACCATCGGGACAAGTACTGAATTGTTCATTGCAATGCTCCTCTAACCCGGAACGACCACCGGTGCATTCCGTGCTTATCGGGTAACGGAATCTGCGGGAAAAACCGCTAGCACCCCCATCATAAGGGATGCGCCCGGCATATCCGGCTTAGTACCCAAGCCTTAAGGGCCTATTGACGCGGGAAGCGGCAAGCCGCATAGTAAAGGTCAGCGCTGTTTCGTGCTATGAGGTGGAACGTGCGGTTTCAGAATCCGGGATGGTAAAAGCTTCAAATCCGGCGACTGATCGCTCATCTTTCCGAGCCATCGAACGATGAGTTAAGTGGTAGACGAACGGAACGTAATCGCTCACATGAGAGTGCTGGTTGCTGACGACAGTCCGATGTCAAGAGCTCTGCTGCGAAGTGTGCTTTCGCGGTGGGGTTACGATGTTGTGCTTGCGTCAAACGGGACGGAAGCGTCAGATATACTGGCAGCGCCAGATGCTCCTCCAATTGCCATTCTGGACTGGATGATGCCGCCTGGCCTGACGGGTCCGGAGGTTTGCCGGAAAGTGCGGGAGACGCGACGCGAACCGTACACCTATATCCTGCTACTGACCTCCAAAAACACTACCAATGAGATCGTGGAAGGTATGGAAGCTGGGGCTGACGATTACATAGTCAAGCCCTTCGACGAACACGAACTCAAAGTCCGGCTCAATGTTGGAAAGCGCATTATCGATTTGCAAATGGATCTTCTTCGAGCCCGCGAGGAGCTACGCGAGCGCGCCAATACAGATCTGCTGACTCTGCTGCCGAACCGCGCCGCTATTTCGTCGGTGCTCGAACACGAACTCGCGCGCTGCCATCGCGATAACCGCACGGTCGGTATCATCCTGCTGGACTTGGACCACTTTAAGCAGGTCAATGATAATTATGGTCATTATGCCGGAGATATGGTTCTGCGTGAGACGGCGGTCCGTATGCGCACCAATATCCGCACCTACGATCAAGTCGGCCGTTACGGCGGCGAGGAATTCCTGGTAGTGCTCCCAAATTGCGATCTGGAGCAGGCCACCCAGCAAGCCGAACGGATGCGGGTCAAACTATGCGCCCGGCCGATGCAAGTCGATGGCGCGGAGCTTCGTGTATCGGCCAGCTTCGGCGTAACGGTCTCGGACGGCTCCGAACGGTCTTCCGAAGTTTTCGTTCGTGTTGCCGACGAGGCCCTGTACCGCGCCAAAGCGTCCGGGCGTAACTGTACCTCGACCTTAGTTCTGGAAGAGTCGGCCCTTCGGCTCTCTTACGCTGGTATACTCGATAGTGCGCGCCCGTAGCTCAGTTGGATAGAGCGTCTGGCTACGAACCAGAAGGTCGCATGTTCGAATCATGCCGGGCGCACCAGCGAAATCGGAAGAACAAACCAAGAGCTTATGGCTTACCGCGCTAGGCGCGAGCCGGCGGTCGAACAGCTTTGAGCCTTCGCTTTTCAGGCAGACGCCGATTTGAATCCTGCAATCGTTAGGCTCACGGCGCCGTGGACCGTATTTGGTGGGAAGTATACTCGTACCTATCCCCCCCAGTCCAGGGCGTTTGTTCCGGCTTGGAAAAATCCTACGTGAAAGAGAGTCTCAGTGTACGGTTCCCGCTCCGTCTCGATTACTTTTCTATCCTGTGTTTTGTGCGTTCAGCCGCTCTTCTGGCAAGCGGCGATGGCGCAGTCGCCTGCTACCCCAGCATCATATGATCCCAGGCTGACCTTTGCGCCATTGACGCTCCCCAATCCGGTGAACTCTTACCGGTCGAGTAATGGATCCCCAGGCCCAAGCTATTGGCAGAACCGGGCAGATTATGAGTTGCACGCCGATCTCGACACTGCGGCCAAGGAATTGAAGACCAACGAGATCATCACCTACACCAATAACAGCCCCGATCTCTTGCCGAGCCTTTGGATTCGACTTGAACAGAATATCTACAAGAAAGATTCGCGGGCGAAGCTCATGGGGGCAGGGAGGCGCCGCAGGGGCGGCAACGCGCGGCCGGAGAATGCGTCGACGGAAGGCTTTGTGTTAGACGCGGTCGAAATCCAGGCCGGCAAGCAGACCGCGAAGGCTGACTACCTGGTCTCCGATACTCGGATGCAGATCCGTTTGGCGGAGCCGCTCAGACCCCACGGCGGCCAACTCAAAATCCACATTCGATATCACTATCAGATTCCGGGCGTCTGGGGTGGCCGCACCTCGTGGGGAATGTCCGAAAAAGGAGAAATCTATGACATGGCGCAGTGGTACCCGCGAATGGCGGTGTACGACGACCTGCGCGGTTGGGACACGCTACCGTATATCGGGGCCGAATTCTACCTGGAGTATGGCAATTTCGACTATTTCATCACCGCCCCCTCGGCGATGCTAATTGTCGGTTCCGGCGAGCTGATGAATCCCAAGGACGTGCTGACCAAAACCGAGATCGATCGCTTGGCGGAGGCGCGCAACAGCGACAAAACGATATACATCCGCACTGCGGCCGAAGTGAGCGACCCGTCAAGCCGTCCCAAACAGGGAGGCACTCTCACCTGGCACTTCCACATGGATCGTACGAGAGATGTGGTGTGGAGCGCGTCGCCGGTTTTCGTCTGGGATGCCGCCAGAATCAATCTGCCGGACAACAAGAAGGCGCTGGCGATGTCGGTGTATCCGCCGGAGAGCGCCGGCGCGGACGCCTGGGACCGTTCGACCACTTATGTTAAAGACACGGTCGAGCGTTTTTCGAAGCAATGGTTCCCGTATCCTTGGCCGGAAGCCATCAGCGTGGCCGGCTTTTCAACCGGTATGGAGTATCCGGGAGTCGTATTCGACGGCATCAAAGACAAGGGTGCATTTCTCTTCTGGGTCACTGCGCACGAGGTAGGGCATTCCTGGTTCCCGATGATCGTTGGCTCAAATGAGCGGCGCAACGCCTTCATGGACGAGGGCTTTAACACCTTCATCGACATCGGCGAGTCCGCGGCCTTCGAGGGCGGCAAGTATGGCCCGAAGCGCGATTCGGAGTACTCCGCCGGAGGCGAACCGCCGGACACGATTCTAAAGGTGCTGGACAATCCCGCCGCGCCGCCCCTTCTGATGCGGGCCGACGCCTACCCTGGCCAATTGGGGCATCCTGTCAGCTACTTCAAGGGCGCGTATGGAATGGTATTGCTGCGTGAGCAGATCCTCGGGCCGGAGCGGTTTGATTGGGCATTCCGCAAATACATTCGCGACTGGGCTTACAAGCACCCGTCGCCGTCGGATTTCTTCCGCGAGATGGAAAGCGCGGGCGGCGAAGATTTGGGCTGGTTCTGGCGCGGCTGGTACATGAACAACTGGAAGTTTGACATGGCGGTCGATAAGATTGACGGTTCGCAAGCGACGATCGACAACCGCGGACAACTGGTACTGCCAACGACGGTGGAAGTGAAATTCAAGGATGGATCAAGCACGAGGTTCAGGTTGCCGGTCGAAACGTGGCTGTCCAAAGCCGAGCTAGTCTGGTCCGCGCCGGGTGAGAAGGCTATCGAGTCGGTACTGATCGATCCTGATCACGTATTGCCTGACGACGACAGGAGCAACAACGAAAAGAAAGCGGACTAAGGCTTGCCTTAAGAGGCCAGAGCATAAAGAATTCGCGAGTGTACGCTGCCAGAGCCCCGATGGAAGTATCGTGGATCCTGATGGAAAAGCGAGGGCAGCGCTGCGAAACTGACGTCAACCTGATGCGTGAATTCATATCTCGAAAGCTGACGCCGAACGTGCCAGCATTTGCCAAGAGCATATTGGCCTAAACCATGCCTGTCGAAAAGCTGTTGGGAGGCATCTCCCGCTTTCAAAAGCATGTCTATCCGAAGCATCAAGATCTATTCGCCAGGTTGGCTTTCGGGCAACGGCCTGAGGCGCTGTTCATCACTTGCGCCGACTCGCGAATCGACCCTAGTCTCTTGACCCAAACCAAGCCCGGGGAGCTCTTTATCTGCCGGGTAATCGGTAATATCGTGCCGCCGTATCCCGATGCCATCGGTGGAGTTTCGGCCACCATCGAATATGCGTCGGGCGTGCTGCGGGTGCCAGAGATAATCGTGTGCGGCCATACCGATTGCGGAGTCATGAGAGGCGCCCTGAATCCGGACGCGCTCGAAGCTTATCCCAATGTGTCTGCTTGGCTGCGTTACGCGCGTGTCGAGCACCGCGAGCCAGATCCGAGCCCAGAGTTCCTCCTTGCATTATCGGAGCGGAACGTAGTGGCGCAACTCGTGAACCTCCGCTCCCACCCCAGCGTTGCTGCTCGACTTAAAGAAGGCGACCTAGCTCTGCACGGTTGGGTGTATCACATCGCCTCCGGAATCGTGACCGCGTACGACGAAGAGCAGCAGACGTTTGTGACGCCGTCTTAAGTAGACCTACGATGACGCAATCCGCCTCGCTAACTGAACAGCGCCCGGATCTGCCGCAACAGTTCGACAAACGCGATGTATAGGTTCAGCAGTCCCAACCCACTGAGCGCCCCTCGGAAATAACGGCTCATCCACAACGATGTGAGTTCCGGAGAATGGACCGGGATCCAACTCATGTTCCATGAACTGAGCCAGGGAAATACCAGGAGAAAGAGCCCGAGTTCAAGCGCAAAGATCACCAGACAGAACCCGAGAACGCGCTGGTGCCACCGCAGAAAGCGGGAGGGGTGTGGGTTGCGCGGCGATTCGGGCGGCGCTACGGGAGCCGGGCTGCTCATTGATGCTCTCCACCGTCCTGGTTCGCCCCGTTTATCGCATGATCTGTCAGGTAACCGGTCCAAACCGCGTCTCGAGCGCTGGCTCGAACGGGTTCGAAGCTAAATCGGTGTAGCAGGGTCGGTCCATGCTCGCGCAGAGCGCGCCGGTGGTCCGGAGTCGCATAACCTTTGTTCGAAGCCAGATTGTATTGTGGAAAAACATCGTGCCAGCGCTCGATGCACGCATCGCGATGAACCTTGGCCACAATCGATGCGGCGGCAATTGCCCGGCACCTGGCATCTCCATCGATCAGGGCCGCCTGTTCGATCGGAAGATCGATCCGAACGGCATCGACCAGCAAATAGTCCGGCTTGGTCGGGAGGGCTTCAACTGCCCGGCGCATCGCCAGGCGCGCTGCCTGCAGAATATTGATCCGATCAATTTCGTAGGCGTCCGCGCCGCCCGTCGACCACGCAATGGCTCGTGCTTTGATTTGGTCCGCCAACTCCGTTCGCATCTTAGCGTCCACCATCTTGCTGTCGCGCAACCCGCGGATTGGTTTTGCTGGGTCCAGAATTACCGCCGCCGCAAATACCGGCCCAAACAGACATCCGCGGCCAACTTCATCCACTCCGGCTACCGACACGAAGCCGCGCTCGCGGGCCGCCCGCTCAAAAGAGCTGACGCAGCGAATGGACAAGTGAGCCACAATCTAATGGATGCTTAAACCAGCTAAGAACGCTCACGAAGGCGCGCCGCTTTGCCCCTCAACTCACGGAGATAATATAGTTTTGCGCGGCGCACTCGGCCAGTGCGTACCAGATCGATGTGGTCGATCACCGGCGCATGTACCGGGAAGATGCGCTCCACCCCTTGCCCGAAGCTCACTTTGCGGACGGTGATTGTCTCGCCCATCCCTGTGTTCTTGCGGGCGAGAACCACGCCTTCGAAAGCCTGAAGACGTTCTTTGTCACCCTCTTTGATCCGCACGTGCACGCGAATCGTATCGCCCGGACGAAATTCCGGATGCGCCGCGGCGCGGGCATGCTTGCTAATGAATCTGCTGACAATTGCGTTTTGCATGTCTAAACCTTCCGCCTCTAATTCTCACCGGAGGCTCCGAATAAATCCGGTCTCAGCCTCTCCGTTTTTTCCCGCGAGGCGGCCCGGCGCCAGCGCTTAATCTCCGCATGATTGCCCCCCAGCAAAACATCGGGCACTCGCCAGCCGCGGAACTCCGCCGGTCTGGTGTACTGGGGACAATCCAATAAACCTTCGCTCTCGCTGAACGATTCGTTCTGCGAGGATGCCTCATTGCCGAGCACCCCAGGCAACAATCGAGATACCACATCCACGACCATTGCCGCCGCCAATTCGCCGCCGCTCAGCACAAAATCCCCAATGGACACTTCCTCGTCCACCAGGTGTTTCGACACTCGCTCATCTACGCCCTCATAACGGCCGCAAATCAGCAACAAATCTTCAAGTCCGGCAAAGCGCCGCGCCAAAAACTGATCGAACCGTCTCCCCTGCGCCGACAACAGGACAACACTGTTGCGCTCCGTTCGAACCGGGAGGATCGATTCCACAGCCTCAAATAACGGCCGCGCTTTCAGCAACATCCCTTCGCCGCCGCCGAAAGGCCGGTCATCCACCGTTCTATGACGGTCGTATGTCCAGTTTCGCAGATCGTGGACATGAATTTCCAATCGCCCGGCCTCCCGCGCCCTAGCGACCACGCCGTGGTCGAACGGGCCTTCGAAAAACTCCGGAAAAATCGTGACGATATGAAACCGCATCTCGATACCCTGCCGGTTTCACAGATCCAGGAGCCCGTCGGGTACCTCGACCGTGATTCGCCGCGCTTCTAAGTCAATTTCCCTGTAAATGCCCTTCACGAACGGGATGAGCACATCCCGCCCAGGGTATGGGCCGCTCCGCACCTCCATCAACGGCGGCCCGCCGTATTCCTGCCATCCGTCTACCGTTCCCAGAGTCCTGCCAGTTTCGTCCAACACGAGGCAACCAATCAGATCCGTTTGAAAATACTCGCCCTCGGGCAGTTTCGCGCGTTCCGACAATGGTATCCAAAGTTCCGACCCGGCAAAGCGCTCGGCGTCCTCGATCGAATCCACGCCGCGAAACTTAAACACCCAATCGCCTTTATGTGGCCAAGCCTTGGTAAGCTCTACCTTGGCGTCCTGCCCGTTGGCCAACCGGACGTTAGCTTCTACCAAAGCCTCCAGGCGGCCTGGCACATCCGTTTGCGATCGAGCCAAAACTTCGCCCCTATTTCCCCTCGGCCGTAAAATATCGGCCAGAACGACCCGGTCGCGGTCCATTGCAGGCCTTATTCGAGTATTTCGAGCGAGAATCGCCGGTTCAGCTTGGTTCCAACAGCGCCCAGCAGCGTCCGTATCGACCGCGCAGTGCGTCCCTGTTTCCCGATCACCTTGCCCAAATCTCCTTCGGCTACGCGCAATTCGAAAACAGTCGTTTGCTCCCCCGAGATCTCTTTCACTACTACTTCGGCCGGCACATCTACCAGCGCCTTTGCGATCTCTTCTACCAGGGCTTTTACGCCGTTGCTGTCATTCATCTTGAACCTTCTCGCCATCCCGCTCTCGCGGGAATTCCCGCTTTAGCTTATCGCGCTGCCACGATTCGCTCACCGAGCCGTGACCTTAGGGACTCGAAAGCCAATCCTATGCGACCGCGGGCGTTTCCACCGCAGGGTACTTCTTGAGCAGCCGCATTACGGTGTCGGAAGGCTGCGCGCCATTCTTCATCCAGTGGCCGATGCGCTCATGATCTAGCTGCACTTGCGCCGGATTGGCAACCGGATTATATATGCCCACAACTTCCACAGAGCGGCTGTTCCGAGCCCGTTCCTTCTCAATAACGACCACTCGATACGTGGGCTTTTTCTTGGCGCCAAAACGCGCCAGGCGAATCGCTAACATCTTCTTCTCTTTCTCTCTTTCCTCATCAATATCTACATTCCCGGGAAAGGCAGTTTCATCTTGCCGAGCCGCTTTCCCAAAAGTCCAGCCTGGCCAGTAAAACTCTTCATCATCTTACGCGCCTGCGCGTATTCTTTCAGCAGGTTATTCACTTCCTGCACATTGGTCCCGCTACCCTTTGCAATCCGTCGCCGCCGCGAACCGTTGATGAGCATGTGATTTCGCCGCTCTTTGGGCGTCATCGAGTCGATGATCGCCACCACCCGGTCGATCTTCTTCTCGTCCACCGCAGCATTCTTCAGATCTTTCAATGGCCCAACCTGCGGCATCATCTCCAACAGTCCAGTAAGGGGTCCCAACTTGCGAATTTGCTTGATCTGGTCGCGGAAATCCTCGAGCGAAAAATCGTCGCCGAGCAACTTCTCCTGCATTTTCTCGGCGGTTTTCTGATCGATCGTCTGCTCGACTTTCTCGATCAACGATAAAACGTCACCCATGCCGAGAATGCGCGAAGCGACGCGGTCGGGATGAAACGCTTCAAGCGCGTCCGTTTTCTCGCCGACGCCTACAAACTTCAGCGGCTGCCCGGTAATCGACCGAATTGAAAGCGCCGCCCCTCCGCGTGCGTCGCCATCCATTTTAGTCAGGATAACGCCGGTGATGCCCAGTCGCTTATGGAACTCGTCCGCGGATCGGACTGCATCTTGTCCGGTCATCGCGTCTGCTACGAACAGGATCTCGGTAGGCTCTAGCGCGGCCTTGAGCTCCTGCAGTTCGCTCATCAATTCGTCGTCAATATGCTGGCGGCCCGCAGTGTCGACCAATAACACATCCCGGCCAGCCTGCACTGCCTCCCGGCGGCCGGACTTTGCCAGTTCAAGCGGTTTGGTCTCTCCCTCCGAACCCTCGTAGACCGGTACCCCAACAGTTTTGGCCAAAATACTTAGCTGCTTTCGGGCCGCGGGCCGATAGACATCGACCGAAACTAGCTCGGGACGGTTGCCTTCCTTTGTCAACAAGCGCGCCAACTTCGCCGCGCTCGTGGTCTTTCCGGAGCCCTGCAACCCGACAATGAGTACTACCGTGGGAGGCTCATTCGCAAAACGAAGTTTCGATTGATGGGTGCCCAGCATGCGGGTCAATTCGTCCCGCACGATCTTCACCACCTGCTGGCCAGGCGAGAGAGCCGTCAGTACTTCCTCTCCCATGGCTTTTTGCTTCACCTGTTCGATAAACTGCTTAACGACTTTAAAATGAACGTCGGCCTCGAGGAGCGCAACGCGGACCTCGCGCAGCGCTTCGTCCATGTTTTCAGCGCTTAGTTTACCCTCGCCGCGCAGATTCTTAAAAACCCGCTGCAGCTTCTCGGAAAGGTTATCGAACATTATGGTTGTCTGGAGAAGCCTTCTTGCTGAGACAATGCCGGGAAGGTGTACGGACGCACTTTTACTCGGACTGGAAACAGCCTGCTACCTAGTTAGTATAGCGAACGTAGGCTTTGTGTGTCACTTCGAGTCTCGAACCCGACACTCGCCTCTACTGCCTCAAGGAATTGCCACCGATCCAACCGCCTGCCACCCGGAGTTACCCGTCGTGTTGTTGCGAGCAGCGAGGTAGAAGACACGATTGCCGCCGAACGTCGAATTGAACGACATGTTGAGGACCACTGTGACCGTATTGCCTGTGCCCGTGATCGAACTTCCAGTCCCTGTGATTGTGCATTGGCTGTTATTCACCGAATTACTGGATGGGAGCGTCAGTGAGCCAAATGGGCCGCCACCATCGCCTTGGTCATCTACCAGCAACACCGACTTGGAGGCTGGTACGACGGCCACGTAACACGCTCCCGCGGCGTTCAGCGCCTTATTAACAAGAATATCGATCACCGAGAGATCAGCCCAGCCGTTCGTGTCGGTAAAGGTGAACGTATACGTCTGCGTGGAGGCGCTACTTCGATTTGGACCTACTCCTCCCACTGCCGGTCCGGTTGTCGCGATTCCCGGGACACCCCAGGTTGTCAACGCCTGCCAACCCGAGTTGTACCCAAGCAGGTCTTGGGCGGCGGTGTAAACAATCTTGTTCCCGGCAAAACCGTTAGCGAAGTTAATTGTGAGCGTCAAAACGACCGTTGTTCCGCTTGCCGCGATCGAACTTCCAAAACCGCGAATCTGACATTGACTGTTCTGGACAGAGCTTACGCTTGGCACAGCCATGGCTCCATACGGACCGCCGGCGTCGCCTTGGTCGTCAACCAAATAGATTGCGGCACTGGTCGCGCCGGTAGGCACGATCGCGAAATAACATGCATTCCGGGAATTAAGCGCGCTGTTGATCAAGACATCCAGCACCGTGAGGCTTTGCCATCCGTTTGGATCGACGAAAGTGAACGTGAACGCTGTCCCAGAGCCGCTGTTTCCCAATGCCGGGACCGCTCCCTGCGCCTGGGGGGCGGTAGCGGGTGTATCGATATTGGTCAAATCCGTGGTGCCGGCGGCGAGATATCCTCCGCCCGATACGCCCACTTGGTTTACTGCCTGAATCGGCGGCGAAGATCCAACAACCATCATCGCCGTGATCGGCGGGTAACTCTGTCCAGGGCCAAGGGAATCGGATCTGGTGCAGGGATTCGGCGAGCATGTCCATCCCGTTCCGGTCATCCAAGCCAATGCCATACCTGTCGGAACATTCTCGGTGACGGCGACAGGCCCTGTTGTTGGACCCGCCAGCGGAGCATTCGACACGCTAATCGTGTAGGCTCCCGCCTGCCCGACGGTGAAATAGCCGTTGTGGGAGGCCGTCACGTTCAGGAGCGGGTGCGTTCCCACCGGCCAAAGCCCTCGCACCACTGAATTTGTCGCATCCGCAAAGATTACATCGCCTCCGCTGTCCACCGCGAGACCGGTTGGGCCAAAGAGCAGTGCGTTCAAGGCCAATCCGCCATCGCCTGAATAGCCGGCACCGCTGCCGCCTGCAATGGTATTGATGGCACCATTCGGCGTTACCTCCCGAATGTTGCTGACGCCGTCTGAAACGTAAACATTTCCGCCGCCAACGGCAACGGCGACCGGATAGCTGAGGCCGCCGGAAATCGCCAGGCTTCCGTCTCCTCCGTAGCTGGATGTTCCGTTCCCGGCAATCGTGGTTATCGTTCCCTGAGCGCTAATCTCCCGCACCCGAAAATTGAGGGGATCCGTAAAGTAAATGTTTCCGGCGGCATCCACGGCAATAGAAGTCGGCGGGAGGAGCGTTGCTTGCGTCGCCGGGCCGCCGTCGCCGGAATATCCTGGGGTTCCATTCCCCGCAATCGTGTTGATAACTCCATTCGTTGCTACCTCGCGGATTCGAAAATCGCCCGAATCGCAAAAATATACGTTTCCCACGGTATCCACAGCCACTCCAGTTGCCGCCGCAATTGACGCGTTCGTCGCAGGGCACCCATCGCCGATGCTGTCCGTCTCCTGCTGGCAACCGCTTCCGCCACCGGCAAAGACTGTGATTGTGCCGTCGGACCCAATTCTGCGAATCGTAGTTCCCGATGGCGCATTGTCCGCGACGTAGACGTTTCCATTCGAATCGGTGGCAATGCCATAAGGCAATGCCAAAATGGCACTCGTCGCCGGACAGCCATCGCCCCAGCTATCGAGTTGTTGGGAACAGCCGCTGCCTCCCCCCGCCAGCGTTGTGATAAACCCATTTGAATGGACTTGCCGGATACGTCCATCATAGGTATCGCTGACGAACAGATCACCGGCGCTATCCAGCGCGACCCCGAACGGGAACTGTAATTGTGCGCCAGTCGCGATTCCCCCATCGCCCACGTTGGAGTTGACAGCCGAACCGGCGATGGTGGAGATGATTCCCCCGGTCACTTCGCGTATTCGATTGTTCCCATCGGCAATGAACAAGTTGCCGCTGGAATCTACCGCAACCCCAGCGACGATCCCGAGCGTCGCGCTTGTCGCCGGACACCCATCCCCGACCGAATTCGAGTTCTGAGGGCACAGTGAAGAACCTCCTGCCACGGTGCTTATAATGCCGCCGCTGACCTTCCGAATCCGGTTATCATAGGAATCGGCGATGTAAACGTTTCCCGTAGAATCGATCGCGATTCCTTCTGGGCTGTCCAATATGGCAGCAGTGGCCTGGCAGCCGTCTCCAAGAATATCGGTCTGCTGCCCGCAGCCGTTTCCGCCACCCGCAAGAACGGTCGGCGCTCCGCCAAGCGTGAGGACATAAAGAAGTCCGCCGCTAGCGGTATACAATTTGCCCGCCCCATCAATCGCGAGACCGACAGGCGCCTCGATTCGCGCGACCGTTGCAATTAGGCCGTCCGCCGTGATTCTGCGGATGGCATTGTTGCCGTTATCCGCGATGTAAAGGTTTCCATTTTGGTCGAACGCCAGTCCGGTAGGGTTGGCGATCTCCGAATTTACGGCGGCAGCTCCGTCGCCGCTGTAGCCAGAAATTCCGTTGCCGGCCACTGTGGTGATGATTCCGCCAAGCCCAACCCGGCGCACGCGATTATTACCCGAATCTGCTATGTACAGGTTTCCGGCTGTGTCCAAAGCAATAGCTTGCGGCGCGTTGAACCAGGCGCTGGTCGCCGACCCCCCATCTCCCGCAAAGCCGGTTTGGTCAGAAAATCCGGCCACGCGGGTCAAAGTTCCCGCGGCGCCAACCTTGAAAACTGCGTTCAGACAAACAAAAAAAGCGTTTCCGAGGGGACCGAGAGCAACGCCGGAAGGACTCACCAGTGCTGTGCTCGTGGCTGTCGCTGCTGTGTTGGGAAGACCTCCTCCCGCGACAGTCGAAATGGTGTAGCTTTGTGCGCCTTCCATTCGAAGGCACACGAGCAGCAGGAGGACTACTCGATATAGCGATTTGAGCCACACAAGTCATGCTAAGAGCAACCCGGCGACCAATTGAACCGCAGTCACACTTCAACAAAGTCGGCCAGTGCCTCCATTGAGTTAACCTTGCCACGTAATGGCCATCCACAATCCTCTTGGCCGATAGCTGCGGAATCGGGTCCCGAAATGGAAAAATCCCATCATTTTGGAACACTAACTGATATCAGTCACAACTTTCGACAAAAAGTTATTGCCCTTTAAATCCATAGACTTAGCCCGGCTTTTTGGAGATGGCTAGGGAGGTGCCAAAAGTATCCTCGTGTGCGAAAGGAGCAAACGAGAGTATGCACGATCCAATTATTGTCAACCATCTCATCTGCCTCATCCGGATGATTTTCGGTTTCTAATCGTCCGTTTTTGTGAGTTAACCGCTGCGAAATTGTTGGCTTTATATTCCTTAGAGTGGTAAAGTACGGGAACACTCCCGTATAAGGTTCTTGGGTGCGAATATTGCCACTTTGGTCAGCCGGGTGGCGGGCGCTGCAATTGCGTCTGCTGCCCGCGGTTAGAGCGGTGGGACTGCTATGTTTCCTGAATGTGTGTCTGCAGTGCGCGGACAGGCGCTCTGTCATTGCCCTGGATTCTCAGGACGAGAAGGCGATATTTACCGAGGCCAATAGATTAATCGACGCCAATGACTTTAGCGAAGCTCTCCGCCTTTACGGACGCGCTGCAGAACTCGCCGAGCGGTCCCGTGACCCGCAACTTGAGGCTAAAGCGCAGTTTGGGTCCGGTACATGCTTGCTCCATTTATTTCAATACCGCAGAGCAATCGCTGCCCTGGAATCGGCGCGCGATATCGCTCTCCATGTGCAGGACTCAGACTTGGCTGGGATCTCCGATATTAATGTCACTACAGTTTACCTGCAGCTAGGCGAGTATTTAGTCGGTCAAAAGACGGCGCGGGAAGCTGTCCGGTTGCTCGAAAGGTCCGCGCGCCAAGACGTCTTCGCAATGGCCCTCATGAATTACGCGTCGGTTGAGGCTGAGCAAGGAGATCTGAATCTCTCCCGGAGTATCTACCGCCGGGCCATTTCGCTGGCGCAGGCCAACAATTTACCCAGCTTAGAGGCGTCTGCCTGGAACCATCTCGGCGAGTCGCTCGCCGATAAAGACAGCCTTTCGGCTGCAGAAGAGGCTTTGATTGAGGCGTACCGCCTCTATTTAATGCAGCGTGACGAAGCCGGACTTTCCATCGTCCGCGCAGATTTAGCGATTCTGGATTACAAGGAAGGGAAATTCGAAAGCGCCCTCGCCAAACTCCAGGCCGCCTTATCCTCGCCCGCAACGGGTCTCTCCAGAATCCCTTCGTATCTTCCCCTCCATCTGCACGGACAGGTCCTTGCCGCTCTCCATCGGGACACCGAGGCACTCGAATACTTTCAAAAAGCTGTGGACGCCGCGGACGAGTGGCGACTCAATGCTCTTCCGGGCGACGTTTTTAGCACTCATACTCTCGGTCTCGCTTACCTTCACGCGGTTTACCAGGATTTCGTCTGCCTTGCGGCCCAACTCTCTCTGCAACGTCACGACCCCACTCTGGCTGTCCGGGCACTGGCCGTCCTTTCACGAAATCGGGCCGCGAGTCTCAGGGAACAATTGGCCTCGGCTTACGTCCGCGAAGATCGACTTCCTCCCAGATATTTCGATCTACTAAACCAGCTAAAACTTGCGGAGGCCCTCGCGGTTCTGGGAAAAGACACCGCCGCATCCGTCAAAGCCACGCAAATCAGAATGGAATTGAGTGAGGTTGAGAGTAATGCAGGTCTCAATTTAAACAATATTCCACTTACTGCTGAGAAAATATCCGATCAGAAATCACTTAGAGATATCCAGCTTAGGTTAAGCCAGCGGGAAGCCTTGCTCAACTTTTGCCTTGGAAAGGAAAAATCCTATCTCTGGGCTGTCACAAGAGAGAGAGTCGCCTTATATGAATTGCCGCCACAAGAGGAAGTGGCTAAGCTTGCCTTACAATACTCGGCTGACATCCGGGAAAACCGTGGCTCGGGTGTTGCCGCCGCTACTCTTTCTCGAGAGCTCTTCGGGAAATTGGGCACCTTGGTATGGGATCGGCCGGAATGGATTTTGGTCGGAGATGGGCCGTTGCTGAACGCCTTGCCTTTTGCCGCGTTGCCCGCCTGCCGCGGCAGGATTGCCAGTCGCGTCCCCGTTACTGGCCGCGCCCCCGCATTTCTCGGCACAAATCACAGCATTCGGCTGCTGCCAACTGCGCAATGCCTGCTTTCAAGCCCGAAGGCTCTGCCTAAGCCCGTTTTCGTCGGGATTGGGGATCCTATCTACAACCTTGCCGACCCCCGCCGCGCGAGCTCCCGTTTCCGGTTGGCACGGGCCGGACCGGCTGGTTCCACTCTGGCCCGCCTCGCCGGAAGTGATCGAGAAGTCAAGTCGTCGGCCCGTTTGAGTGGGCTCCGATCGACGGCGATTCTCACCGGGTCCGAAGCGTCGGGGGAGAAACTGCGTCTCGCCTTCGCCCAAGACCCCGAAATCGTTCATTTTGCCGTTCACGTGGTAAGCCCTGAAGGCCATCCCGAAGAAGCGGCGTTGGCTCTTACCTTAAATTCGCAGAACATACCCGAGCTTCTCCCTCCCGAGATTGTCGCGTCGTTTCGGCTCCCCGGCAGTCTCGTGGTTCTCAGCGGTTGTGCGTCGCAGCAAGGGCAAACCATCCCCAGCGTGGGACTTGTAGGCCTTAGCCGTGCCTGGCTTCTTGCCGGGGCGTCCGCCGTCATCGTTAGCGCCTGGCCCACACCCGACGATTCCGGGCATTTCTTCTCGTCGTTTTATCGCCATCTTCAAGCAAATACTGCGGGCGGCGATTCGCTTCCCAAACGGGCCGCCGTAGCCCTACAAGATGCCCAAGCCGATATGCGTCACGACGGCGGATATCGAAGCCTGCCCTCCTTCTGGGCGGCTTACTCGATCATTGCGAAGGAGTAGATACATCTTTTCATGCTGGCCACGCAAATGAAACGCTACGATTCCCAAGAGGATCCCAACACGCAGACGGCACCCTCCTCGCCGGAGAAAGGTGTGCCGCCTACCTCGGCGCCCAGCAACTGGGCTGTCCTGGTCGCCCAAGTTCGGGCTGGCCAGGATGAGGGTATGGAGAGCCTGTATCGGTTGTTCAGCCGCGGTATCCGTTACTACCTGTGCCGCCAGCTTGGGCCGCAGGAACTCGAGGATAAGGTCCACGACACCTTCCTCATTGTCGTCAATGCCATCAAACGCGGAGACCTGCGGGAACCTGAGCGGCTAATGGGATTCGTCAGAACCGTCGTGCGCCGTCAAGTCGCAGCTTACATTGAGCAAGCCGTTCATACCCGCCGCGACCAAGCCGATCTCGAATCCGGCGCATCTGTGGCTGATCGGACGCAGAATCCCGAGCAAGCCGCTATCCTCCGGCAAAAATCGAGTCTTATGAGAAGCGTTCTCGAATCCATGTCCGACCGGGATCGAGAGATTCTCAAACGTTTTTATATAGATGAGCAGTCCCAGGAAGACATCTGCCGGGAAATGGCGCTCACGGAAACCCAATTTCGCCTCCTCAAATCCCGAGCTAAGACGAAATTTGGCGAACTCGGTCGGAAAAGGCTGGCCAGCAGCGGAGTTTTCCCAGTTTTTATGAGAGCAAACTCAGGTTGACCGCACTCAATCCTTAGGACGGGCTATTGCCCGCACACGTCATGAAAATAACACTTGTTACCCATCCTTCGGAAGATCTCCTGGAGAAATTCGCGCGGAACCGGTGCAATGGCGACGAACTTGAGATCGTCGAGACTCATGTACTGGGCTGCGAGATATGTGTTACTAGGCTGGAAGAGCTCGATGACTTCCTTGATGCGTTTCAACCCGGCTATCAGGAATTGCAATTGCACCGGAGCCGTCGTCGACCAGTTCGGCGCTTGTGGTTTCACTGGATGCCCGCTTTGGCCGGCGCCGCAGTCTTTGGCGTCGTCTTGTCGTTCGTGCCACTGCTTTCACACCATAACGCTCGCACCCTTCTTCCCGCCGTGCAATTGCAGCTTTACGCCGAGCGCGGGAACGAGGCGGCGAACGCTCCCGCATTACGGCCTCTGCACGTTCGCCTGAGTGCCACAGATCTACCCCAACGCTTGCTGTCGGTGGAAGTTGTCAATTCTGTGGGTTCGCCGGTTTGGAATGGGTCCACGCGAGTCGCCCACGACGAAGCGACCCTAGACCTTCCCGCCATGCCTGCTGGAGCGTATTTCTTGCGTCTCTATAGTGGCCCGAGAGGGCAATTGGAACTGTTGCGTGAGTATTCCTTCCAAATCAACTAGTCGCGCGGCCTCGGCGAAGCTCTCATTCTTGAGACGGCGAAACTCCGTAAAAGTGCTGGCTATGGTGCTAAGGAAAAACCGGGTGATCAGAAAACCCGCCGGTGCAGGCGGTCGATTGTGAATTTGGCGGTGTCCGCTACCGCCATTACAGCCATAACGCCCGCCTGAACAGGATCAGTTACCACCAGATCGGAAGCATCGGGGACGCTTCCGGCCATATTCAAGCTGATCACCAGCAAGCCCTCGTTCCGGACTTCCCGCACCGCGGTCTCAATCTCGCCGCCCATCAACGAGCCGGCCAATACCAGCGCCCTCACCCTGGCGAGTCGTCGAACGGCTCGCACAGCAGCCGCAAGGATATGCTCGCCCACGAGCGGGATCGTGTCCACCGATATGTGCTCGCCTCGAATATTGTGGCGGTCTGCTTCAGCTATCGCCCCCAGCGCCACTTGTCCGACCTGGGCTCCGCCACCCATTATTATGATGCGCTTTCCGTAAATCTTCTGGAGGGACTGGACGACGCTCACCATGTGCACGACTGCTAGCGCTCGCAAGTCTTCCACCAGCGTCTCCGTTTGACCCGGCAGATCCAACTCGAAGTAAATTCGGGTGTTAACCGGTTGATCCTCGATAATCGAAATCGACCGGATATCCCCTTGGTGGAGCGCGATAACGCCGGTGAGTTTATGCAGCACGCCTGGTGCGTTGTCTGTTTCGAGCACTAGACCTACTCGGTCCGTAGATGGCCCGTTCAGAGCGTCACCTCATATTTCTTGAGCAACCCGTCCCACGCTCCCCGTGCTTTAAGAAGCAATTCACAAGCTTCGCGAACCGCGCCCGACCCGCCCGAAGCGCCTGTAACGGCATGGGCGGACTTCTTCACCTCAGGCCGCGCATTCGCTGTCGCGATCGCCAACCCGACCCGCCGCATTATCACAACATCGGTCAGGTCATCGCCGATGTAAGCGACTTGCTCCCGGGCAATCTTGGCATCCGCGAGAATCTCCTCCAAAATTGGAATTTTTTCGATATGCCCTTGATATATGTATGCCATCTTGACCTGTCGCGCCCGTTCCGCTGTGGCCGGTGAATTGCGACCGCTGATGACGCCCGTCTTGATCCCATTCCAATTCATCCACTGCAAGGCTATTCCGTCCTGGGAATCGAAACCCTTGGTTTCCACCATGTTGCCTTGCGGATCCGGGACCAGGATCAGCCGTCCATCCGTCAGAACGCCGTCCACGTCCATCAGAAGAAGTTGAATGCCCGACGCCATGCGATGGAGCTCTGTTTCGGTAAGCGGTTCGTTGATGTGCATACAATAAGTGTTAAGTTTTGCTCCCCACATTGCCCGATCGGGTCGCCGAAATCCTCTCCCGCTATGATATGACTCTGCCTGGACAGCGGGTTGGCGTCGGGGTTTCGGGCGGCGCGGATTCGGTCGTTCTTCTCCATATCCTGGCTCGGCTCTCCGACCGTTTCGAAATTCAGCCGGTCGTCCTACACGTCAACCATCAATTGCGCGGCCAAGCGTCGGAGGACGACCAAAAATTTGTCGCGGAATTGGCTGAATCGCTCGGATTCCGTTTGGTAATTTGTTCCGAAGTCATTAAAGACAAAGGAAATTTGGAGCAAGCGGCACGGCTCGCGCGCCGTCGCTTTTTCGCTCGCTGCATCGAAGAAAAACTGGTCGAACGCATTGCTGTAGGCCACAACCGGACCGATCAGGCTGAGACGGTTCTCTTTCGATTGCTCCGCGGCGCCGGAACCGCCGGGTTGGCCGGTATGCGTTTCATTTCGGACGGGTGGCTTATCCGGCCGCTTCTCGGCGAGACCCGTTCGGAAATACGCGCCTGGGCCATCGCCAAAGGTCTCGACTGGAGGGAGGACTCTTCCAACGAGGATCGACGTTTTGTCCGGAATCGACTTCGTCTCGACGTCATTCCGGCTCTAACGGACGAGTTCAACCCGAACCTCGAAGGAATTCTGGCGGGAACTGCTCTCGTTGCCCAGGATGAGGAGGCCTATTGGAATACGCAAATTCAGCCGATGTTCCAGCAGGTTGTCGAATTGACACATTTCGGATGGATTGTGGATGTCGTTCCGTTAACAATCCTGCATCCCGCCGTCCAGCGCCGGTTGGTTCGGCGTATACTGGCTGAGGTTCGAGGAGATCTTCGTGCGATCGACCTGAGCCACATCAACGCCATTCTGGCGATTTGCCAGAGCAGGCATGGTCATGACCGCGTGATCGTTCCCGGTGCGGACGTGCTCCGCTCTTTTGATCGCCTGCTTTTCCGGGCTCCGGCGGCGCCAACTTCCGGTGAGCGCCATTACCGCCTGGAACTCGTTTTGGGGACCCCTTGTGATTTGCCCTTTTGTGCCGGCAGCATTTGTATCGATTCGGAGACGCCGGGGCTAGGAAACTGTGCTAATTTCAAGAAAGATTCAGAAGGCGGACCGGAGACGGTCGATCTGAATGGGGACGCGCTAAATTCGGCCGAATCTGGCCGTCTTTTATATGTACGGAACTGGGAACCTGGTGACCAGATCCATCGTCGGGGACATCAAGGGGCTGAAAAGCTGAAGTCATTGTTCCAGGAGAATCGTGTCGCGCTTTGGGAGCGGCGGTACTGGCCGGTATTGATCGCCGGCGGCGCAATCGTTTGGGCTAGGCAGTTTGGCTGCGACGCCCGGTTTTCCGCGGTGGATGACTGCCGGTCGAGGGTGCGCTTGAGGTATTGGCCGTCGGAATCCCCGGCGCGCATGCAACAATCGCGTTAGCAGACTTGAATCGAAAGCCGTCCAATCGACGTCTCTCAATGTGTGGGTTATTTCGGGCGACTGATCGTCCGGCTGGCGGGAAGTTCGACCAGCGGAAAGTGAATTCATGAGTTCAAATGTTAAGACCGCCGTTTTCTGGGTTGTCATAATTTGCGCGGTCGTTTTGGTGTGGATGGCTGTTAAGACCGGAAGAGGGACGCCTCCCCGTGCCATATCTGTTTCGGAATTTGTCAATCTAATCCAATCTGACCAAGTCCGGGAAGCCGACGTGACCGGGACCGATGTTGCGGGCACGGAAAAGAATGGCATGCAGTTCCGCACGCAAATCCCGCCCAACTATCCCGAAATCTGGAAGATCATGCAGGAAAAGGGCGTGAAGTATAGTTGGAAGGATTCTACAGGGAACGGTTGGGTCGGCATCCTGTTCAACGCCATTCCTGTGCTGATTCTGCTCGGCCTGTGGATCTTTATGATGCGCCAGATGCAGAGCGGCGGGAACAAGGCGCTTAGCTTTGGAAAAAGCCGGGCCCGGCTGCATTCGTCCCAGCAGAAGAAAGTCACGTTTAAAGATGTGGCGGGAGTGGAAGAGGCCAAGGAGGAGTTGCAGGAGATCATCGAGTTCCTGCGCGAGCCGCAGAAATTTCAAAAGTTAGGCGGACGCATCCCGAAGGGTGTCCTGCTCGTCGGATCTCCAGGCACGGGTAAGACACTGTTAGCCCGGGCCATCGCTGGCGAAGCGAACGTACCGTTTTTCTCGATCTCCGGTTCCGACTTTGTCGAAATGTTCGTGGGCGTGGGCGCAAGCCGTGTGCGCGATCTTTTTGAACAAGGAAAGAAAAACGCCCCTTGCATCATCTTCATTGACGAAATTGACGCGGTCGGCCGTCACCGTGGCGCCGGCCTCGGCGGTGGTCACGACGAACGCGAGCAGACGTTGAATCAATTGCTGGTCGAAATGGACGGCTTCGAATCGAATGAAGGCGTCATTCTGGTTGCGGCGACCAACCGGCCCGATGTGCTCGACCCCGCGTTGCTGAGGCCTGGCCGATTCGACCGGCGCGTTGTTGTCGATCGTCCCGACGTTCGTGGCCGCGAGAGTATTCTCAAGGTCCATACCAAGAAAGTCCCGCTCTCGGACGATGTGGACCTCTCGGTAATCGCTCGGGGGACGCCCGGTTTCGCCGGTGCCGATCTAGCCAACCTGGTAAACGAGGCCGCGCTCGTTGCAGCCCGTCAGAACCGAAAAGTGGTCACCCAGTTCGATTTTGAGCTCGCGAAGGATAAAGTCCTGATGGGCGTCGAGCGGAAGAGCATGATCATCAGCGACAAGGAAAAACGCATGACGGCGTATCACGAGGGCGGTCATGCATTGGTGGCTGCGCTGTTGGAACATGCCGATCCGCTGCATAAGGTCACTATCATCCCGCGTGGAATGGCTCTTGGCCTTACCATGCAGTTGCCACTAGACGACAAACTGTCTCACGACAAGAACTATCTGGAAACGCGTCTCGCCATCCTGATGGCTGGCCGTATTGCGGAAGAGATCTTCCTGAACCAAATGACTACGGGTGCAGGAAATGACATCGAGCGCGCTACCGAGATGGCGCACAAGATGGTCTGCGAGTGGGGCATGAGCGAATTAGGTCCGCTCAGCTTTGGTAAGAAGGATGAGCAGATCTTTTTGGGCCGCGAGATTGCGCAACATCGCGACTACAGCGAAGAGACCGCAATCAAGATCGATGGGCAAGTCCACAAGTTGGTCGTAGACGGCTACAATCGCGCTCGCCGCGTGATCGAGGAACGCTCGGACGCGCTGGTGCGTATCGCTGAGGCGTTGCTTGAGCGCGAGGTGCTGGAAGGCTCGGAAGTGATGGATCTGATCAACGGCAAAACCTTGCCGAAGTTGGCGGTTGCGGCCAAACCAACTCCGACCGATACCGGCACTCCGCAATCAATAATCGCTCCGCAGCCCTCGACCGGCATGCCCGGACTCATGGGAGGCGAGAGCCCGCAACCTGCGTGATTCCGGTCTTTCCGGTTTACCTGTTCGACGTTGACGGCACCCTGGTTGACTCTGCTATAGACATTTGCGGAGCCATCCAGGGTGTTTTAGTAGGCGAAGGTGTTTCCGGCATCAGCGATGAATTCCTTCGCAGATACATAGGACAGCATCTTTCAGATGTGTTCAGCGACATCTTTCCTGGCGCGTTGCCGGGACTCATCGATCAGATGATTGAAAAGTACCGGCGCCTGTATCCGGCCCGGCAGCACGCCTCGACCTCCCGGTATCCGGGCGTGCTGGAAGCATTGATTCAGCTCGGCGGCAGGAAATCGACCGCAACCACCAAAGGAAGCGCCACTACTCGAATTATATTGGAAAAGTTCGGGTTGCTTCCGTATTTCGACCACGTTCAGGGTACGGACGGCTTTCCGGCAAAACCGGCTCCGGACGTTATTTTCAAGGCGCTCGATGTGTTGGGTGCGCGGCCGGCGGAATGCCTGTTTGTCGGCGATTCGGAATCCGATATGGATGCCGCCCGGCGGGCAGGTGTGAAAACCGCCGCGGTAACCTATGGCTACGGCAAGCGCGAGGATTTAGCGCGGTGGATGCCAGACTATTGGATTACTGATTTAAGAGATTTGCTGGGCGGTTGACTTACTGATTTGCCAAACACTATACCGGAAAGCGGCGGGATGAATATATCGCAAACCACACTGGATTCTACGTTGCAAAGCGTGGACGATGCGGAGGCTATTGTCATGAGCGCCGCCAGAGACCTAGGATTTGAGGAAGACGACCAGCACCAAATTGGCATGGCCGTACGCGAGTGCATGGTTAACGCGGTGGTTCATGGCAACCGGTACAGTAAGAACAAGAAGGTCCATCTTGACATCGATTCGTCGGACAATAGCCTAATCATCGTGATTGGCGATGAGGGCGCTGGATTCGACATTAATTCGCTGCCTGATCCGCTGGCATCGGAAAATATCCTTCGGCAATCCGGCCGGGGTTTACTCTTAATACGGGCATTCATGGATGATTTCGATCTTCATCCGCGGCCTGGCGGAGGAACCGAGGTCCGCATTGTGAAGAGGTTAGCGAAAAGTGAATAGGGGGAGACTGAAGTGAGTGTTAAGTTGACAGCCCGACATGTTGGCGATGTGATCGTGATTGATGCGGCCGGACGAATCACGTTAGGCGAGGGCGCCAGTGTGTTCCGCGATATGCTTCGTGATCTCGCCGCGAAGGGCGATAAGAAGATCCTTCTCAATCTCGGCGAAGTTTCTTATATCGACAGTTCCGGGATCGGCGAAATGGTGTCTGGCTTTACCACGCTTACGAATCATGGCGGACAGCTCAAACTGATGGGCCTTTCCAAGCGCATCAAAGACTTGCTCCAAATCACCAAGCTCTACACAGTCTTTGAAGTGTTCGACGACGAAGCTGACGGCATCCGCAGCTTTGCCTGAGCGTATGGTCGTCTATGCGCGATCTATCGGCTTATGCATCATCCTAGATAATCATCACCGCGTGCGCTACGTCGATCAGAACGATCGGGGAACGGGATTCAGAGGCAGGATTTCGATTACCAATACAGGCCGGTCGCCGATAAATGGAGCGTCGGCGGTATTCTTCCTCAACGAGAGCCGATGTCAATAATGCAGAACAAGGGTCCCGCGGTTCATATTCTGGCGGACCAGGAAAGTGCGGGAGCAGCAGCGGCGTCGGCTGCCGCCGTGCACATTCGCGATGCCATCGCCTCGCGGGGGCATACGCGTATTCTTGTGGCAACCGGCAACTCGCAGCTTGCCCTGATCGAGCATCTTGTTCAAGAGCCAATCGACTGGGGATCGGTTAGTGTACTTCATCTGGACGAGTACGTTGGTGTTCCGGCCGATCATCCAGCCAGCTTTCGCCACTGGATCAAGACACGTCTGGCCGACAAGGTCCGGCCAAGTGCCGTTCATTATATCGAAGGTGACGCGGCTGATTTGCAAGCGGAGATGAACCGTTATACGCGACTACTTTCTGAAGACGTCGTCGATCTTGCGTTCGTAGGCTTCGGCGAGAACGGGCACATCGCGTTCAACGATCCCGGCGTGGCGGACCGAAACGATTTGGTAGCAATCAAACGAGTGGCTCTCGATTTGGAATCGCGCAAGCAGCAGGTGGGAGAAGGCCATTTCCCGGATCTCGCGAGTGTTCCCGCGCATGCCCTCACCCTGACCTGCCCGGCACTGCTCGCCGCGCGCCGGTGGGTGTGCTGTGTGCCGGAAAAGCGAAAGGCCGCAGCCGTCGCAGCGGCTCTGGAAGGGCCAATTTCCGAAGAATGTCCGGCCTCATTCTGCCGTCTTCACCCGCGTATAGAAATATTCCTGGACCAGTACTCCGCCTCGCTTTTATCCCGGTAAGATTCGTAGCCGCGGCGACGGAACCATTTCTGCGTTCGACGTTGCGAATGGCGCTTACCTGAATCAGACACCCGTTACCGCCGAGGCCGGATGGAAATCCTCCGGACCTAATTTGGTCTAACAAGACAGGTGTTTATGAAAATCCTCGATCTGCCCGTCGGTATCGATGCGGTAGGCATGCGCACGGAATCCGACTCTATGGGCCGAATCGACGTGCCTGCTCAGCACTACTGGGGCGCTCAGACACAGCGGTCTCTGCTGCATTTCGCCATCGGAGGCGACCGAATGCCCATGGCGGTCTATCACGCGTATGGGTACATCAAGAAAGCCGCTGCACTCGTGAATGCGCGGGCCGGCCGCCTCTCTCAATGGAAAGCCGATGCCATAGCCCGCGCCGCCGACGAGATCGTCAGTGGCCACCTCGATAGCGAATTTCCTGTTTTCGTCTGGCAGACGGGTTCAGGAACGCAGTCCCATATGAACGTCAATGAAGTCATCGCCAACCGGGCGATTCAATTAGCCGGCGGCCGAATTGGGAGCAAGCAGCCCATCCACCCCAACGACGACGTAAACATGGGGCAATCATCGAACGACACCTTCCCCACGGCCATGCACATTGCGGCCGCGAGCGAAATCACGGTGCACCTGCTGCCGCGCGTCGAAACTCTCATCAAGGCGATTGCGGAGAAGGCCGACGAGTGGCGCAACATCATCAAAATCGGTCGTACCCACTTGCAAGACGCTGTCCCCATCACCCTTGGCCAGGAATGGTCCGGCTACGCCGCTCAAGTGGATGGTTCGGTAAGCCGGATTCGACATAGCCTGGAGGGACTGTATCAACTGCCTATTGGAGGCACCGCGGTCGGCACGGGGTTGAATGCGCCGCCAAATTTTGACCGGGACATGGTCAACGAGATCTCGAATCAGACCAGCCTTCCTTTTACCGTCGCTCCTAACAAGTTCGCCGCGCTGGCCTCGCAAGATATTATGGTGGGCGCGATGGCTGGGCTACGAGCGCTTGCCATCTCCCTGTTCAAAGTAGCGAATGACATTCGCTGGCTCGCCTCCGGCCCGCGTTGCGGCTTGGGCGAACTGATCCTTCCCGAGAATGAGCCCGGCTCGTCCATCATGCCCGGCAAGGTCAATCCCACGCAATGCGAGGCAATGCTGATGGTGTGCATGCAAGTCATGGGGCACGATACCGCCGTAGCCATGGCTGGTTCACAAGGCAATTTTGAACTGAACGTCATGCGTCCGCTGGTGATCTTCAACTATCTCCATTCGGCGCGTATCCTGGGCGACTCGGCGGAGAAATTCCGGGTCTTCTGCATCGATGGTGCGGAGCCCAACCGAGAGCGTATCCGTGAATTGGTCCAACATTCGCTGATGCTGGTCACTGCTTTAAGCCCGGAGATCGGTTACGACCACGCAGCCACCATCGCACACGACGCCTATCAGAAAGGTATCGGCTTGCGCGAGGCGGCCATCGCGAGCGGCCATATCACCGCGCAGCGTTTCGACGAGATTGTGCGGCCGGAACGTATGGTGTGCTCAGCCGATGATGGGAGTTAGAATTGCCGCACTTTCCGCCTAACGCTAACAGTTCAAAATTCCGTTGCTGAATGGCTATTGATCCTTAGCGCTCCGTTTCCCTACCCGCGTTCCATAGGCTTTCTAGCCGCTGGACCACTCGGCCTGCCTTTTCTGCGTAAATTCGTCGACCTAACGCAAAACTCTGTTCGCGGAGCTTTTCCTGTTCTTCGAGTATGACCGGCAGCAGCTTGCTCATGGTCGCGTCCTCTTCGCGAAAATTCAGTTCTCTGACAAGGACATCGCGCACCACAGTCAGATTGTGATCGTCGCCCAACCATTCTTGCAGCATATCCAGTTGATCCGCATACGCCTTCATCATTTCCATCCAAGAGATTTCGAGCAGCCGTGCGTGATACCAGTGGTCTTTTACGCGTTTGCGCCATTCGTGATAGTTCTCCGCCGCGGGATGCAAACGGGCGCGAAGCATCGCCTTCCGTCCGCGCCGAAATCGATTTCTCAGGCCCGTCGCGATCGCTCCGAACCCATCTGCGGCGACGGCCAACCTCTTCGCTCGGCCCGCGGCCTTTTCTATCCCGTCCGCAAGTCGAGGCAGAGTCTTTTCTAAAACCCCCGCGTCCTCCAGATCTTGTTTCCGCTTCAGTATTGCCCGGTCCGCCGCGTCGATCTCCGGTCCTTTAAGCTGGTCCGCATGTTTCTTCCTCAAATCTCTCAGGGTCTCTAAGATTGCACCGGCATCGCGAAACTCTGAAAGTTCCCGCCCAATCTGGCGCAAACAGTCGTTTTCCTGGCGATAGATAGGACCCAAGTAAGGCTGCACGAGCCGTAGCAACGCGCGTGTCTTCTTGAGCGACTTCCGGGCCTCGTGGATGGCTTCGTTCCCATCACTCTTCCCCGTTTTTCGAAGTTGGCCGGCAGCATAATCCAATTCCTCTCCGGTCAACTGCTGGACCTGTTTCTCGATCGGGGCTTCGTAATGTAGTCGGTAAGCCATAGGCGCTTGTAATCGTAGATTAACGCCCCGCTGTTAGATGCGTTCGGTGCTAAGGCGCGATCAAAATCGGGACTGAATGACGCGGTCGTGCTTATCTTCAAACGCCACAGACCGGAACAGCGTTTGGCCCGGATTGCCATAGCGCAAGTCTGTCAGTTCCACCCGGGTGACGTCCATCTGGTCCAAACTGGCGGGTGAAATCGTCCACAGCGGGAATCGCGCAAAGTAGGCAAAGTATCGAAACGGCTCCGTCCGCATCGCGGCTGCCATAGGGCCGGCGACAGCGGGTTTGAAGTAGACCGTGCCCAGTTCGGGTTCAAAGTTTTGGAAAGGGTTGAACGGCGCGTATATCCGGTAGGCCGCGGCGGTTTGGACAATTGCGCGCCAGTGCAGGGGATCGATGGGTGAAGGCAACACCGCGACGCGCGCCGGGAACTCGCCTCCGTACAATCGCGTGTTCAATTGCGCTACGCCTATGTCATGTATGTATCCGCGACCCAGATCCCAGAGTAGAAAGAATGCCAAGGCGAATATTGCCACGCCACGGCCACGATTTTTAACTGCTCCAATCTCCTGGCTCACTAACCCGGCCAGCATAGGCCATAGCGCCGCAAAGAGCAGCACCGCCAGAACGATCAAATCCCACAACGAGACGACGTCCAAATGAAGCCAAGCTGAGGAAAATGGCAACAGCAGGCGAATGCCGTATGCATTCGTCCAGTCCAGCATCAGATGGCTGGCCACGCCAATGCAGCACAGGAGCCATGCCCGCGTCCAAAGAAGCCTTTCTCGATAAAGCAACGCCACAATTCCCACCGACAGCAGCGCCATTGCCGGCAACAATAATAATGAGTGGGTATATCCGCGGTGCACTTCGAGGTATTTCAGGGGGCCGCCGAAGAGGCCGACAATGTCGCAGTCTGGAATATTTGCGGAGATAATCAGCAGAAGAGTCGCTCTGGGACAGATGCGGTCCAACCCGGCCCTCGCCAACGCAAGACCCGTCAGCGAGTGGGTTAAATTGTCCATCGCGGATTTGCGGCGATCGACCTAAACGCAGACCGGAACAGCGGCGTAGGACTGTTCGCGAACCATATACTCCGGCGGGACCAATAGCGTCAACGCATCAGGCAGAATCTCCGCCGAAAAGGGTACTTTGCCAGCCAACTCGCCGTCTACCTGCACATAAACGTCTCCTGATGGCGGCTGATTGCATACGACCGATTGCGCCCGTAAGATTGTGACGCCTTTCATACGGTCGACGCACTTCAGAGCCACGCCCAATAGATACGGGAGATATTGAATGCTCCGCTTCCCCCGAAACAGAAGCACTTCGAACTCGTTCAACAACAGCGATGCGCCGCGCGCAATTTCGAGGTCGCCACCATAATTGCGCACGCGGCTGATCAGCGCGAAACTAGCCTCATAACTCTTGCCGTCCGCGATCACTTCGAATTCTCGCAGAGGGCGCATAACCTGGAAAAGGCCGCCGACATAGTAGGCCAGCTTTCCGGTTACCGCTTTAAGATCCAGGTCCAGGTGATATACGATTTCGGCATCCAGCCCGGCGCCGGCCATCAACAAGAACGCACGCTGCTCCAGACCCTCGCGCGTCAGCAGACCTGCCGCGATCCGCCGCGGGAGCAAATTCGATATCTGTGCCGCAGCTTTCTCAATGCTGATGGGTACGCGCATCTCGCGCGCGAGGACGTTTGCCGTCCCTCCCGGTAGAATTGCCAGGGGAGTTCGGCTATTCACCAACCCGTTGGCCACTTCGTTGATTGTCCCGTCGCCGCCTGCGGCAATCACCAGGTCGCACCCGTCTTCTACATGCCGTCTCGCCTGATCCGAAGCGCTTCCCGGGCCCGAGGTCGGTACCAGAACCGCCTCAATTCCCTGGCGTGACAACAACTCAGTGGTACGGTGGAGCGAACGCGCACTCCGTGAGAGCCGCCCCGCAAACGGGTTATAAATTACGGCGGCGCGTTTCGCTTGAAACTTTTTCGAACTTGTCATTATGGTTTATTGATGGAGCAGACGCCCCAACAACGTGCCGAAGAACTCAGACGGCAACTGGAGCACCACGAATACCAGTATTACGTACTCGACCAGCCGGAGATAACCGACACTGAATATGACGCGTTATTTCGCCAATTGCAGACACTGGAATCGGAATATCCGGAAGTTCGTACCCCGGACTCCATTACCCAGCGCGTAGGCGGCCAACCCCGGGAAGATATCGCCAAAGCGCCGCACAGCTCCCCTATGTTGAGCCTCGACAACGCGCTCAACGAAGAGGAATTGCGCGAATTCGATGCTCGCGTGCGAACATTACTGGGCTCCACCGCATTTTCATACGTCGCCGAGCTGAAGCTGGATGGTCTCTCCTTGGCCGCCCGCTATGATGCGGGACGCCTCCAACTTGCGCTCACCCGCGGCAACGGCACAATCGGGGAGGACGTTACTGTCAATGCCCGGACGATTCGCTCGCTTCCCTTACGCATCCGTCCACACACGCTGGGTGACGCCCCCTTTGAGGTACGCGGCGAGGTGGTGATGCAGCGCCGCTCCTTTGAACGACTGAATAAGAAAAATGAGGAGGCTGGCTTGCCGCTTTTTGCCAATCCGCGCAATGCGGCCGCTGGCGCTTTGCGCGCGCTCGACCCCGCGATTACCGCCGCACGCCAACTCGACTACTTTGCCTATTTCCTGCTGCGCGATGGCCGTCCGTTCCTCGAAAGCCATTGGGAGTCGCTCAATATGCTCGACAAGGCGGCCTTCAAAGTTAATCCGAATCGGGCAAAATGTGCCGGCCTTGAAGAGTTGCTCGCGTTCATCCGCGAATGGGAATCGAAGCGGGATACTCTGCCGTACGAGATCGACGGTGTCGTCGTAAAGGTCGATTCACTCGCGCAACAGGACCAGCTTGGCTGGACGGCCAAAGCGCCGCGTTGGGCCATTGCTTTCAAGTTTCCTGCCCGCCAAGCCGCAACGGTTCTGGAAAACATCGAGGTGCAGGTGGGCCGAACCGGCGCTCTTACTCCAGTCGCTCATCTGAAGCCGGTCATCATCTCCGGCGTAACGGTATCGCGCGCCACTCTGCATAACGAAGACGAGATCGCGCGCCTTGGCGTCGAAATTGGCGACACAGTGCTGGTCGAACGCAGCGGCGACGTCATCCCGAAAGTGGTTCGAGTGGTCGAGCACGGGCGCGACCGCCGCCCCTTTCGCATGCCGCGAGCCTGTCCCGTTTGCGGAGGCCACGTTGTGCGCGAGGAAGGCGAGGCCGCAAGCCGCTGCGTCAATACGAATTGCCCAGCGCGCCTTCGCGAATCGTTGCTGCACTTTGCTTCTCGCGGCGCTATGGATATCGATGGCATGGGTGACGCCCTTGTCGACCAGCTCCTGCAGAAAAAGATGGTGCACACAGTTGCAGACCTGTACCGCCTCAAAGCCGAGGAACTCTCGGAACTGGACCGCATGGGCAAAAAATCTGCGGCCAAGGTCGTTCACAATGTCGACCGCTCCCGCTCGCAGGCGCTCCCGCGTGTCCTGAACGGCCTAGGCATTCCCTTTGTTGGCGAGCGCACCGCCCAAATTCTGGCGAGCCATTTCGGTAGCCTCGACGATCTCGCCGCCGCTTCGGAAGAGGAACTACAAGCAGCCGATGAGGTCGGCCCAAAAGTCGCGCACTCGATCCGGCAGTTCTTCGAGGAGCCACGCAATCGTGAGTTGATTGAAGCGCTGCGTGCCGCGGGTCTCCAGTTCACCGGCCCCAAGCAAGTGAAGACTCAGGGCAAGCTTACGGGCATCACATTCGTGCTCACCGGAACATTGCCAACCCTAAGCCGCGAAGAAGCCAAAGCAAAAATCGAAGCGGCCGGTGGCAAGGTTGCGTCGTCGGTCAGCCAGAAGACCGGCTATATCGTGGCCGGCGAGGAGGCGGGATCGAAACTCGACAAGGCCCGCGAACTCGGCGTGTCGATCCTGGACGAAGCAGGTCTGTTCGCTATGCTAGATGCAAATCCCGGCACCACAAAAGTTCCCACGGCGGCGGAGTAGTTCCTGAAACATATCATCCAGGTTTTGATCTCATGGGGCCCGTTTGGCCTGTTGTTCCTTTCCGCTCTCGATTCCGTCGGAGTGCCGCTGGTCGGCGGCGTGGATCTGCTCCTGATCACGTTTTCCAGCATCAACCACTCCGAAGCATACTGGGCCGCGCTCTGCGCCATCTTGGGCTCGATCGCGGGCAGCGCGGTTCTCTTCGGGATCGCCCGTACGGGCGGCGAAAAGTTGCTGGCCAAACATACATCCAAAAGCCACGGCGCCCGCTTGCGGCGCTGGTTTGAAAGTTACGGCCTGCTGACTGTCTTTATTCCCGCAATCTCTCCGATTCCGATGCCCATGAAGATCCCGGTCTTCTGCGCGGGCGCGCTCGAAGTCCGCTGGTCTTTTTTCCTTGCGGTGGTCGCCGCGGCCAGAGTCCTCCGCTATCTCACGCTCGCTTATCTTGGGACGCGCTACGGTTCGGGCGCCGTCTTGTTCATCAAATCCCATTGGCAAATCATCTTGGGGGTGACTGTGGCCCTTGCCGCAGCGGCTTTTGTGTTTATCCGAGTGGCGCAGCGGCACTCGCACACGCCAGCGTAGCGTGTTTGCAACCAATCAGTGCTTCGAGAGCAGATCCAGCAGCGTGCGCTTCTCTGGTGTATCTTTGCAGTGGTCAAGGATGCCCTTCAGCCAATCCTTAGCGTCCTTGTCTTGACCTGAAGCGATCTCCTTCAGCCGAGGCAAAGTGTACACAAGCAACTGCTCCTCCGTGAGATCGCTATCGATTTCTGAGAGGTTTTCAAAATCTTTATTCGAGATCGTTGGTGAACCGTCACTCGTTCTTACGGTCTGAAGTGAAAACTTTGGGCCGCGTGACCGGGTATAAGTACCCACATATTCCGCATGGCCCAGGTCTACGTCGGGACCGGAAAAGACGACGTCCAAGATCAAGTCAATGCCCGTCCGAGTGGGACTCGCGATAGTATAAATTTCCCGGCCGATGCCGGAGGCGTACTCACTGTCATGACCCTGGACGGTAAACGAGAAAACCGGGTTGAAATCAGGCTGCGTCAGATCGATCCAATCCTCGATCTCCGAGTCAACACCGCTTCCGTACACGCCCTGCCGTGAGACCCGGAGGAAGGGCGTGCCGCGCACACGAGTGATCTCGTGACGCCGGGGATGGTTCCTGATGTTCACGCCATATTCGCCTGCGAAATCCCAATCGCCTTTCGAACCCTTCTCAAATCGCAAGTACACGTCGTAGACGGGCATATCTCCTTGCACGATCAGAATCACCTGATCGGGATTCTGTATGTCTATAATTTCAGTCGAACATCCCAATGCTCCGCCCGAGAGTTCTCCGCATGGTTGAATGAAAATGCGCTCTTCTATGCCGAGCGTCTTCCACAACGGCTCCCAAGCAAAGCCCATATGCGAGTCTATGTACCTTGCCAAAGCATACGGCGACTTAGCAGCGCGCACGAGATCTGAGTCCGGCGCGTCTTGCGCGAGTCCCACTGATGCAAGAATGATTGCGACGGCAAAGCGATACATCGATCTCGATTATCGCTGAGTGGGCGTTCCACTTTAACTAACTGGCGCGCCGCCGAACCAGATTGGCGTCAATATTTCTACTGATCAATGCACCAGGTAAGGTAGTAACTTCGTGCTAACACTTATCTACACGACGTCTCGCGGCCGGGAAAAATCTACGAGCGTAAATGGTAACTTATGCCGCCTTGCCTGAGGCAGCGTCTGTATGTGCTTCCATTCGTCAGCAATCTGCAAGGGGGATCTGATTTGGCCATGACCTTGCCTAACTTCACACGATGCCATCGCATCTAATAAGGAGTGAGTATGACTCGGAAAAAATTCTGGGGAGCTTCATTCGCGCTAGGTTTTGCGTTAATAAGCCTCCCGCAAGTCACCCCCATTCTGCGAGCGCAGTCCCAGGCCCAGGCCCCCGCCCAACAGGACCAACAGAAGAGCGGGACTCTGGTTGGGAAAGTTATAAAAGCGAAGAACGGGCAGTATGCGCTTCTCACAGACGAGCAGGCCGGAAAAGGCGTCTATTTGGACGACCCGGACAAGGTTAAGCCGTTTGAAGGTAAAACCGTTAAGGTGACTGGGATCTTGGATATGGCAAAGAACCTATTCCACGTCACCGACATTCAGGCTGTATAAACGACCATAGCTTGATCGGCTCGTTGGGGGCCTAAAAAACTTGTAGGCCCTCAACGTTCCACGCGCTTTTAATCTGAGACTGCTATAACCCTCTAAAACAGGCACAAACCCGCAAGATCCGAGTTTTGGCCCTCCGCAGATGTCGTCTTTCCCCGCATCACCTGGAGCCCCAGCCTCCACTCCTTGGACGATTTGGCAGCAAACCTCCCTTAAAGTATTTCGACCGATTAGTCGATAACTTTCCAGGATGCAGCTTGGGCCAAAGATTATCTGCATACCAAAACCAGGAAACAGGAATAAGAAATGAAATCCACGCTTGATGCGCCGGCTGAGAAGGACGTGTCGGCCGTAACCGGCGACAATCGCGCGGGGAAATATCTGGTGTTTCATCTCGGGACCGAGGAGTTCGGCATCCAGGTTTTGAAGGTACGGGAAATCATGGGTATTCAAGGCATTACCGCAGTGCCCCAGATGCCGGGTTATGTCAAAGGCGTTATCAATCTGCGCGGGAAAGTAATCCCCGTAGTGAACCTGCGGCTGAAGTTCGGCATGACCGAAGCCGAGCATACCCAGCGTACCTGCATTATCGTCGTGCAATTGCAAGGAGATACGAATTCGAGGTTGATGGGCGTGATCGTGGATGCTGTCGCCGAAGTGCTCAATCTCACGGCGAGCGATATCGAAGATACCCCGGATTTCGGGCCGGGAGTGACGACACCCTATCTTCTTGGGATGGCCAAAATGAAAGACAAAGTCAAGATTCTGCTGGATATCGACGAAGCGATGTCGAGCCAGGAACTGCACGGGCTGGAGGCCTTGCTGCACTAGCTGGCCTCGACTCACAGCCCAGTGCTGCTGAGTCGCCACGTCTGAAGGAGAACAAAGAAAGACGTTATGAACCCACAAATGACAATTGGCAGGAAACTTTTTTGGGCTTTTGGGGCCGCGCTGGCGATCACCCTGGTCCTCGGTTTTGCAGCTTTGCGGAGTTTTGGCAGCCTCGGAGGGCAAGTAAGAAGACTTGCCGGAACCGAACAGCGGAAGCTTTACCTGGCGGGAGCGATTAACACCGCTATGTCGGACATCATCGCTGCCGAGAGAGGCGTCCTCTTGCGTGCGTACATGAACGACTACGTCACTGTGGAGAAATACAAGGCGCAGGAGTTGGAGGCTGCCGACCGTCTGAAACGGAGTCTCGTGGAAATCATGCCCTTGGTCGAGAGCGACGAAGAACGGCGGCTGACCAATAGGGTTCAGGAATCCGAAGGGGCCATTGCCCAGTACCACAGCGAACTGGCATCGGACGTTGACAAGCACGATCTGGAGGGCGGGGCGAAAGTCTACGCGAACAAGGTAATGCCCAACGCAAAGGTTGTCCAAGAGGCAGCGATGGCGCTAATGAGCCAAGTGAACGGGCTTACCCGCCAGGTCGGCGAGTCGGTGCAAGAGTCGGTGGCTCGGAGCCGCTGGATTACTGTAGTCATGATCGCGCTGTCGCTATTGGTCGCTCTGGTGGTCGTCTACGTCGTACGCCAGATCAACCGTAGCCTGGGGAGCGCAATTGCGGAACTGAGCGTAGGCGCGCAAGAGGTGGCAAATGCGGCGTCGCAGGTCGCCTCATCCAGCCAAACGCTGGCACGAGGATCTTCCGATCAGGCGGCCTCGCTCGAGGAGACTTCGGCTGCGTGCGTGGAGATCAACTCCATGGCCAGCAAGAACACCGACAGCTCGCGCATGGCTGCCAATCTGGTGGCCTCTTCCCAACAGAAATTCGTTCAAACAAACCAGTCGCTAGAGAAGACAGTGGTGGCAATGGGCGAGATCAATGCGCAAAGCAGCAAAATCTCCAAAATCATTAAGACCATCGACGAAATCGCCTTCCAAACGAATATCCTGGCGTTGAATGCGGCGGTCGAAGCAGCGCGGGCCGGCGAGGCCGGTATGGGTTTTGCCGTGGTCGCGGACGAAGTTCGCAACCTTGCGCAGCGCTGCGCGCAGGCAGCCAAGGACACTGCGGTCCTAATCGAGGAATCGATCACTAAATCGGAAGACGGCAAGGCGAAAGTGGATCAGGTCGCTACAGCCATTCGAGCTATAACCGACGAAGCGGCCAAAGTCAAAGGGTTGGTCGATGGCGTCAACCTGGGAAGTCAGGAACAAGCTCGTGGACTCGAGCAGATCAACAAGGCCATCACTCAGATGGAACAGGTGACGCAGCAGACCGCAGCCGGCGCCGAGGAGAGCGCTTCGGCAGCAGAGGAGTTAACTGCACAGTCTGAGGGTTTGAAGGACATCGTCGCGCGCCTCACCGCGATGGTGGGGGGCAGCGGGATCGGGATGGTCCGGCAGAGAACATCAGCATTTGCTTTCGACGACGCCATCGAGTCGCGCCATGGCCATGAGGCTGTTTCCGGGCTCTCAGCTCTGCACGCAGCCGTTGCGGGCAAGCCTATGGGGCACGCCCCGAGTCCGTTCTTCAGCAATCATTACAAAAATGAGCTGCCTATGGAGGAGGAGTTCAAAGATTTCTGAGCGGTCTTGGACCGGCGGGAGCTACTCCGATGCGCCCGGCGACGACTTTACATAGAAGGCGGCCAGATCGCTCTTCAACTGCTTCAACGCATCCACGTTCAAATAGATCATGTGGCCCGAAGGATAATAAGCGAACTGTACATGATCGCGTAGTTTCGGCTCGAGTTCCATGTGTGACAGGTCGTATTCAGTCATGAAAAACGGCGTCGCCAGATCGAACAACCCATTTACCGAAAACACGCGCAAGCCGGGATTCTTTCGCATTGCATCGGCGAGGTCTCCCGCAACATAAGCTTCTCGCAGCGGCCGGCCGCCAGTTTGTCCCGGAGCACGATGGCTCTGATCCCAGGTCTCATTCACGTGCGGGCCATGCGGGAAATAGGTTTCCTTTGTCGTGTACTTCAACTCGCGTTCCAAATAATCGTGAAAGGCCGACACGAATGCGCCCGTGATGCCGGTGCCCGATGGGTCGTATCCCGGCACGTCGCCCGCAGCGTCGATATCAGTCCCCCCAAACCGCGCGTCGTAACGGCCGAGAATCTCGCGGTCGTTGCGCAGCAGCTCCTTGCGGAAACGGGGCGCGCTGATCCGCAGATTCGCATCTTCGATGAATTTGACGCTTAGTCCGATATAGCCGCTCAGCTTGGCCGCAATTGCATCGACCTGCGACTGGGGCAGGTTGTCCCCTTGTGCTAAAGCATCCGCATATGGCCCACGTGCAAATTCGCGCACTTCCTTCAGAAACGCCTTGATGTCTTCCGGCTTGTTCGGAATTTTGTTGTAATGCCATGCGATAGCGGCAAACGACGGCAGATATCCGATATATACCTGATCTAAGCCAGGGCTGCGAGAGAAGTAATTCAGAATGGTCGACATCAGAACAACCCCGTTGCAGGAAATCCCGTCATTCTCGAGTGCGTCAACCAGTGCGGCCGACCGCGTGGTGCCATACGATTCGCCAAACAGATACTTCGGCGAGTTCCATCGATCATTCACCGTCACATAACGCATAATGAAACGGTCGAACGACTTCACATCCTGATCGGTTCCGGAAAAGTCCTTCTGCGTTGCTTTGCCGGCCGGTCGTGAGAAGCCCGTACCCACCGCATCGACGAAAACCAAATCGCTTTTGTCCAGCAGCGTATATTGATTCGGAACCATTTGGTAAGGACCGGGCCCCGTGGCTTCCGGACTCGCCGTCACCACGCGAACCGGCCCCACCGAACCCATGTGCAGCCAAACGCTGGCGGACCCCGGACCACCGTTGTATAGGAACGTCACCGGACGTCTGCTTACGTCAGTGACGCCGTCTTCCGTATACGCCACATAGAAGAAGCTGCCGTATGGCTTGCCGTCGTCGCCGTCCACCAGCAGGGTCCCCGCCGCCGCCGTATAGCGCAGCGTCTTGCCGTTGAGAGTCATCTCGTGATGAGTGACTGAGCTATGTTCAGGCGGAATGGGCGCCGCCTTTTCTTCTTTGGCATCGGGCTTGGCTTCGCCGCCGGGCCGATCTTCGCGATTTGGTGCTTGGCCGTAACCGATCAGCGTGGTTATCGCGATCAGCCCTGCCAATAAGGCAAACTTCTTCATGGGATGACCTCCCCTAGAACATGTTCCAGAGAAACTGGTTGTAAACCTCGTGATGATACTGCACTTCCGGAGCTTTAACAAACGTTCCCAGCGCCCGTGGGCAGCGGTCGGCAGCCGCCTGCTTCAAATCGGCAAAGCGCTTCTTCACATCTTCACCCAGCAGTTCGGTCGCCCACTCGGATTCCCGAAAGTTCGCCAAAGCATCGTAGATGTTATCGGGCAAGTATCGCGCGGCCGAGCGCAAATTCTCAACGGAAGCGATGCCACCGTCGATTCCAGTCTTGAAAACCGAATACAGCACCATGTACGGATTAGCATCCGGTGCGACAGAGCGTACCTCCACGCGCGCGCTGCGTTCATTCCCAATTGGAATGCGCACCATCGAGCCGCGATCTGTCGCGGACGCTTTGATCTGGTTCGGCGCTTCAAAGTGCGGGTCCAGCCGGCGATATGCGTTTACGCTCGCGTTCAACAATAGGCAAATGTCGTTGCCATGCGTGAGAATGCGATCGACGAACTTCCAGGCGCAGTCGCTCATCTTCTCCTCGCCGTTCGGATCCCAGAAGATATTCTTCCCGGACTTCGTGATGGAGACGTTCGTGTGCATGCCGTTTCCATTGACGCCCACCACGGGTTTCGGTAAGAAACACGCCGTGAAACCCATTTTTGTCGCCACCTGACGGCACAGTAACTTGTAAAGCTGGATCTGGTCCGCTGCCGTGACCACATCGGCATAACCGTAGTTGATCTCAAATTGCGACGGCGCCACTTCCGGATGGTCCTTTTCGTTTTCGAATCCCATTGCGCGCTGTACTTCGGCTGCGGCGTCGATGAAGAGGCGCAGCGCATCGCCCGGCAGCGAATGGTAGTAGCCGCCTGTGTTTACATATTCAAACTTGCCCGTCTGATAGTAGTGGCGCTCGGCATCGACGCCTTGAAACAAAAAGCCTTCAATCTCGTTCGCCGCGTTCAGCGTGTATCCGTCGCTCTGGTAAACGCCCGCTGCATAGGCCTTCAACACTCCCCGCATGTCCGCGGCATAGGGCGAGCCGTCCTTGTCCACCACTTCGCCGAATACCATCACCTTGCCCGTGCTGAAGACATCGGAAGGCACCCAATAGAACGCGCTCCAATCCATGCCCAGCCGCAGATCGCTCTCACGCTGCGCCGTGAAGCCACGAATCGAAGATCCATCGAACGTCAGGTTGTCCCAGCTCTTGACAAGAAAGTTCTTGTCGTAATCGAGCATGTGCAGACGCCCTTCCAGATCGCTGAACAGAACTGTGACCGCCTTGATTCGCTTCTCGTCGGTCAGATACTTCAGCCGTTCTTCCTTGATGGTGTCCAAGGGCACGCGCTTCTTGCGCTGCTCCTTGGCCGCCAGGTTCAAATCTTCCAATTCGGCGTACGGCAAGCTCAACCGGTCATGTAATTCGTTAGACATTCATCTCCTTGAGTCAGCGCGGGCAAGCGATGTTCACCAAACGAAACCGTATTTAGAAATTCGGGTGCGTGTGACAGCGGTCCGGCAGGACAAGGCCGGTTGCGAAGCGCCAAAGCTCGATTATAGCGATCTGTTCAACCCGGCTGACACGAGATTTCCGTTAGGCATTCATAAACGGTGCATCATTTGCCGGTAGACGGCTTCGATAGCGCGTGCGAAACCGGCCGTGTCGCAGACCGAGGAACGGCGAAGGTCCTCTCGCATGTTACGTCGGAGGCTGGTCAAAAACTCAGGTGTCCGGCTGTCGTTCGCCAGTTGCACCGCGAGCTTCACATAATCGTCCCGGCTATCCGCGACAAACCGGCCGAGATTGCCGGCGCGCAGGATTGAAGCGCTTGTGCGTGATACCCACCGGTCGCCCCAAAAGCTTACCGCGGGAACGCCCTGCCAGATTGCCTCCGTTGTCGTGGTGCCGCCGTTATAGGGAAATGTGTCCAGCGCAATGTCAATCCTGTTGTAGGCCTTCAAGAATTCGAAGTGATCGGCTGGCCCTTCGAGTTGCAGGCGGCTGCTTGCTATTCCACACTTGTCGAACCGCGCAGTCACATACGCGACAACGTTCGCATCCTTGAGCGCAGTGCTTTTCAGTAGCAGCGTCGTAGTCGGGCAGTCTTGCAAAATGCGGCTCCACGTCGCGATCACTTCGGGCGTGATTTTGTACTCCGGAGCAAGGCACCCAAACGCGATGGGCGAACCGGAACCACAGGGCGGCCCTACGACATCCGGCACAGGATAAGAGACTTCAAAGGTCAAGTAACTTCCCGGCACGCGCAGAATCTTCTCCGTATAAAATCGCTCGTCTTCCGCCGGAATCACTTGATCGTCGCCAATCAGATAGTCGTAGTAGCGCATCCCCGTGGTCGCGAACGTATTGAACCACCCCGCGATCACCGGCGCGGGACGCAGCGCGAACAGCGGAAGCCGCCTCATGTCGCTATAGCCGTTCAAATCGACCAGTACATCTATCTCCGCGTCTGCAATTTGTTGTGCAACGCCTTCGTTGGTAACTCCGCTGATATCGTGGAACCGGTCCGACGGCTGCGCGCGATAGCCCGGTCCGCTCGCCGATGCCGGAGCGCCAGAAAACAGGTGAATCTCAAACCCCTCGCGATCATGTTTATTGATCAATCCCCAAACCGGCTTCATCCAGTTTTCGCGATGAAAGAAGGACGAGACGTAGCCGATGCGGAGAGTGCTTCCCCGCTCTCTCGCGAGATTGCGCGGTTGTGGAGACGGCAAATATCGATCTGCCCAAGCTTGCCGCGCCTCCCGTATTGCTTGATTATCCGAAGCCGGACTGCCCGGAATGATCACAGCAATCATGGCATCCGGCAACTCCGGAACCGGCCCCTGAGCGGCTTTGCGGAACAGCGCCAACGCTTCATCCACTTCGCCCATTTCAAAGTGCACCCGTGCCAGATTGTGCTGCGCTTCATGCCAGTCCGCCTGAATCTCCAGCGCCTTACCAAAACAAACCATCGCAATCGGATAGGCTCCGGAGGCGCTTTCGACACAACCCGCTGAATACCACGCCCGTCGGAGCTTCGGGTCCAGTCGCAGTGCATTGCGATATGCCGCGCTGGCTTCTTTCAGGCGCTGCAACTTCTCCAGCGCATCGCCGAGATCGCAGTAGAGTCCGGCATCGTTTGATAGGAGCGACAGCGCTTTTTCGAGCATCGGCACGGCCTCCCCAGGCTCTCCCGATCCGCTTAACAACTGGCCCATGGCGGCGAGTGCATGCGCGTGTGCCGGATTTGCTTGAAGAGCCCGTTCGAACGACGCCCGCGCTTCCGCCGACTTCCGATCGGCTACATACAAGTTGCCCAAATTGTAGTGAGCGTCCGCGAACTTGGGATCGCGCCCAATCGCGGCAACGAAGGCCGTCTCCGCTTCCGCGATCCGCCGATGCGTCTTATGAAGAAGGCCGAGATTGTTCCAAAATTCCGGCTGCGTGTCGAGCGAAATGGCGCGCTCAAACGCCGCCTGAGCTTCTGCATCGCGATCCAGATTCGTGTATGCCAAGCCCAGTATGTTGTGCCAATGAGCCTGTTTCGGGCGGCGCGCAATGGCTCGTTCGATCAGTTTGGCCGCACGCCCGGGATCGCCGGTCTGATGGGCTGTGAGGCCCAATAGATACAGAGCATCCGCGTTCTCTGGCTGCGATTGCAATACTTGGGTGTACAAGGCGGCGGCCTCTTGCAACCGTCCTGCTCGATGGTGTTCAATGGCCTGTTGAAGCGGATTGCTTGGGTAAGGCAAGCTACCAGTGTAATTTCAAGAGTTGGCGGTTCGTGCTTAAGCCGGGCTCAAACTGGCACAAAGCCGATGCGGCTTACCCATTCACTGGCCTCCGAGGCAACCCCGATTCAACAGCCGGTCTTCGGTAGTGGCGTCAATATCGAGGTCCTGCGACACGATAATCAACCCCGGACTTGATCGTGTCTCGCGAAAGCCAACAAAGTGGCTGCGCATAGTCTTTCGATCATGGGAAACCAGAATGCGGCCTGTTTGGGCGGCGATACGGAGCACGTCAGGATCGGCCAAACCGACAACACCACCGTCATGGGCGCTGAAGAAATCAAGGAGCGGCTCCCTGCGCAGACCCAACAGGATCTTGTGGTTGAAATCAGCGTCCGCTTGGAAGCGCGGCCTCATGAGCGTGGAGTATAGCTAATCGTCGTACTGTATCAAGCTTTGCGTAAAGTGCCGGGTTGTCCCAACGCGACTGCTCGCGCAGCATCTCAAATTCCCTTCGACCTTCATGAAGGTATTGATCCATGATTTCCCGGTTTGCCAGATAGAACGCAACGGCTCAAGAAATTTGTTCTAGCGTGAGGACCGGGAATGAGCCGGCAATTCCCTCCGGGGACTCCCCCTCAGAAATGCATAGACCACCGAATCAAGAGAAACGCGGACATCCCTAATAAAGTAGCCTCCGTCGCGCTGTTCGACGTAGTCGTTGCTCATTGGCGATCCGCTCCCGGTATACGCAAACCAGCGGCGTTTAAACTCTCTGACAAAAATTCAAAACTGCGGTTGGTTTCACAGAAGCTCTCACAGCGCCACATCTCCTTCGACCCCGTTTGATCGGTTTGATGCCGACTTCTACGCGAGCCGCCACAATCACCTAAATCGCCGCCTAATTATGTCTCTACTAGCTGGAGTCAACTGAGTATCGATCATCTGGTCGACCTTGTCCAGGTCTGGCGAGTTTACGCGCCCGTTGACATAAATGTAGTAGCTCTCCAGATTTGACGACTGCTCGAAGCTGATGATTCCAACGCCAAGCCGTTCACATTCCGAGACGAGCCGCTCGTCCAAATCTGAGCCTCGCGAAGCCTCGGCAACTATGAAGCTCCGGTGTGCGGCGGCTAGGTGTGCAGACGCCTCATAGGCCGCCTCAACGCCGACATTATCTTTACGCTTGACCTCAAATGTGACCACCTCGACACGGCGATCAGGCAAGTAATTGAATGTCCTCAGACCAACGACTACTATGTCCGGACGGGTCCACATTCCGCCGGTGTCACGTCGTCCTTGAGACGCTGTAATTTCAGAAACGAAGTCTGTTAGTCTCTGTTTCTCAACGAAGCTCTTGCGAACGTACTCATGAACGCCCGCGTAAAGGTCGCTTTCACGTAAACTGTCCGAAACAATACCGATCGGCGGGGAGACGGTCAACGGACGTCGGACCGAGCCGCCTTGGCCCCGCCCCGGAATTATCTCGTCATTATTTACAAGTTCTCGCTGAACCGACCAGTAATCCTCGTCAGGAAAAGACCCAAGTTCGTTCTTGATCTCTCGAATTAGGGTAATATTTCCTTTTGCGCTGCCATCAGTCGGCAGCAGCGCGAGAAGCTTTTCCCGAATTTGATCTCGGGTTATGCTTTGAGGCGGCATCTGATCGAAGTTGTCAACCATTTTGTGGGGCGTCCGTGATTGTATCTGATGCGTCTCGTGCTCGGGGTGTCGCTCGGTCTAGCGGGCATCCATGAAGGCCATAAACTCCTCCCATGTAACTGCCTTCCCGTTCTTAGGCATAGTCCTTCCCTTGCACCAGATCAGCCTCGTCTTGGTTACAACAAAGTCGCCCAAGTGGTTGCCGTCATTATCGTAAACGTCCAGTTCAATACCCTTGTTCTTGACCTTCATTTCGACGTCGAACTCTTTGATCGATACATTCATGGGACGACTTGCTTCCTTCACTAAGCCAGAGCCAAGCCTATCGTTACGCAATGTGCTTGTCAAGTAGTAGGTTAGTACCTGTCTGATGTAGGCTTATGTAGATTAGTACCTGTTATTACCTGCGACGGCGGTCCCGCGCTGGCCCCGCCCCTCACAGCAATCGCTGTCAAAACCATAATTACTGGGTCAATCGGATGCCGATAGCGCGCGGACGCCAGCGTCAAGTAATACGCAAACGGCAAAACTAACGGAAACGGCGCGAGTAAGTAGAATCGGGCATCGCCGCGCCAGATGAGAACTAACAAGCCCATCGCTGTTCCGGCCGCAACGAACAGGTTGAACAATAGAATCAGGCGGAACTCGAATGAATGGAGTCGGATGAAGTCCTCGATCGGATGAGGCGTGCCGCCGGTCCACACGGCAATAAAACGATTGCGCACTAAGTCCAATTCGCGGCGCGGGTGCGTGGTCATATACGCGACCGCGTCCTCGAGTTTGCCGTGCATGTAGCGAAGCTCGCCCAATTCGATGTATTGGCTCCGCTCCTCCGGGTTATCGATGGGATGTAACTGCCCCGGAGAGCGATCCTCAGCGTGTTCGTTGTTGCCCACCCAAAGCTGCAAGCCCAGCGCGGAGCGCAGTGGCACAAAGGCGTGAAAGACAAGATAATTGCGGATGGTCCACGGGGTAACTGAGAGCAATATTATGCATAAAGCAAGCGCCGGTCCCGACACCCGCCGCGTTTCATAAAGCAGCCACGCCAGCAGGAACGGCAACATCGCCAGCATTGTGGCATTGACCATCAATGCGAATCCCCACAGCAGGCTGTAAACCACCCAGATGCGCCGTGTTGCTCCGCCGCTCATGCGCAGCGTCAGCCAGATAATCGAAGCAACCAGCAATGCCGTCAGCGATGTCTCCCAAATGGATTCGACCGGCAAGAGAATCGCATTGGGAAACACGGCCCACAGCCACGTTGCCAGCGACGGAACACCGAACCTCCTGCCAATGAGGTAAATCGGAACACACGTGGCCACGGAAAACAGAATATTCAGCAGCGCCGCTGCGAGAAATGCCTGGAACGTGTAAACGCCGAAGACCCGAAAGATGGCCGCGAGGATCAACGGGTAAACGGGCGTCATCCACGCCGTCGGGCCGGTCTCCACACGAAATGGTGAACTGAACCCATGTCCCTGCGCCAGCGAGTACGCGATGTTCCCCGGTTCAAAGAGAAAGGGGATCGCGCCGAGCGCCTGATGCGGCTTGTCGTGCTGATACTGCCAGAGGAAGGCCAAGCGCAGCAAGAGCGCCACAGCAAGGATCGGGACCAGTCGCTTCAAACTGTGGCGGGCGCCGCGCGCACCAGCGCTGCCAGCGGTTTGAATCGATATTTTAGGAGCGTCCATAGCGCCTCAAAACCGTCGCGGGCTCGAATCTTCTTCCCATCGGCAATGCCTCGCGCATTGTAACGGATCGGCACTTCGTGGATCGCGTGGCCGAGGCGTCGCACTTTGGCTGTGATCTCCGGGCAGAACTCAAAGCGCCGGCATTCGAGATGCAGTTCCCGTAGCAGTCCACCGCGAAAGGCTTTGTACGCGGTCGCTTCATCGGTAATATGGGCATCGTAAAGCAGATTCGCGGCTGCGGTCAGAATCCAATTGGCCAAACGATTCTTCCAAGCCATGCCGATGGGGTTGCCGAGAAACCGTGAGCCGTAAGCGATGTCCGCCTTACCCTCGACGATCGGTTCCAGAAGGCGCTGATAATCGGCCGGATCGTATTCAAGGTCGCCATCCTGCGTCAAAATCACGTCGCCCGATGATAGTGCAATGCCCGCACGCAGCGCTGAACCTTTGCCTGCGTTATGCGCCGAATGATAGCCAACAACCGCGCCAGACTGCGTGTGTTCATCGAGCAAATGCTGTGTCCCATCGTTCGATCCGTCATCGACCACAATAATCTCCCTCGTGCATCCGGCGGGCAACGGCGCGGCCAGTACGCGCTCTAGCACCTGGGGGAACGTTCGAAACTCGTTGTAGACCGGAATGATGATGGATACTTTCATGCCTTTTCGAAAACGGCAAACAGCGATTGTCCAAATGGCGGCGGCACGACTCCCTCGATGCGCGATAACGGCGGCACAACATATCGGTCAAAGAATTCGATCTGTCCAGGCGATTGAGCCTGGAGCTTCAGCAGATGCGCGTTGACCCACCATCCAAAAAATCCGGCCATATTCACATAATGCATTCTGCGGATGTTAAGACCCGAGGCGTCAGCTGTCTGGGCCAGCCCGTGGCGCGTGTAGCGGCGATAATGGCCGAGATTCCGGTCAATTGGGCCATAGAGCATTGGAAAGGCGGGAACCAACAGCACGATTAGGCCGCCCGGTATCAGCGCCGCTCGCATATTCTCAAGCGCGGCATGGTCGTCCTCAACATGCTCCAGCACGTTGATGCAGACGCAGGAATCGGGCTCAAAGCGCGCGAGGCCGCGAAACGCCTCATTCCCGGCATCGCCAACCATCACCTGCACATTCGCGTGCTCTGCGAAACGCTTCCGTAGACGATCGACGCACGCAGGCTGAACATCCATCGCTAAGACAGCCTCCCGATCGACCAACAGGCGAGTGAAGTTGCCGATTCCTGCGCCCACTTCGATCACTCGCCGGCCCAGTTCGCGCGTGACTAGTCGACCCTGCCAGGCAAAATAGTTATTTGCATGCGTCATGCGTTCCTGATCTGCGACGGTGTAACTTGCCGAAGGTTCCGTTAGCATGACGGATAGCTCAATCGTATCTGCCTGCCCATGAATTTCGAATCCTTTCATAACACTATTGGATTAGCTCCGGTGGATCTGATTGAAATCGGGCTGGCCGCGCTGCTGCTATTCTGCGCGTTCGTCTGGGGGCCTTGGATACAGCCGTTTGCAGTGCGTTTTATGGCGCGAACGCTTCCGTGCATGATCTTCCTAGCGGCGCTGCCGATCGCGCTGCGGTTACTGCTGCTCCCGCATCACGCCGTCCCGGCGCCCGGCATCTATGACGAATTCGGACATCTTCTGGTTGCCGACACGCTGCGGCACCTGCGATTGGCCAATCCACCGCATCCGCTGCCACAGTTCTTTGAGACATTCTTTGTGCTGCAGCGCCCCACCTACAGTTCCATCTACCCGTTGGGCCAAGGCATAGCGCTAGCCATTGGATGGACGATCTTCGGCCTGCCTTGGGTCGGCGTTCTGCTGTCGACGGGCGCGTTTTGCGCCTTGGCGTATTGGATGTTGCGGGCATGGATCACTCCCGGTTGGGCGTTGCTCGGCGGGCTCTTGGCGGTCATGGAGTTTGGCCCGCTCAGCATGTGGATGAACAGCTACTGGGGTGGTTCCTTCGCGGCTGCGGCGGGTTGCCTTGTCTATGGAGCACTGCCGCGGCTCATGCGCCACCCACGTAAACGCTACGCCGGATTGCTGGGCTTGGGCATTGGCGCGCATCTCCTGACGCGCCCTTATGAGTCAATCTTCCTGCTTGTGTCGATTGCTCTGTTTCTCCCGCCAGCGCTCAAAAGGAGCAAGCATTGGCGACTGGCGTTACGGCCGATGCTGGCAATGGCCGTGGCAATGCTGCCCGCAATTACACTGATCCTCCTGCAAAACCACAGCGTGACCGGAAGTTGGACTACGCTGCCGTACTCTCTAAGCCAATATCAGTATGGCGTGCCAGCGTCGTTGACGCTTCAACGCCCGGTGATTCCCCACAATGAGTTGACGCCACAGCAAGCCCTCGATTATCGAATGCAACGGTCCTTTCAAAGCGGCCCCGAAACCATCGGATCGTATCTGCTGAGGTTGGAATACCGGGTCCGGTTTTACCGGTTCTTTTTTCTCCCGCCGCTTTATTTAGCGCTGGCGGCTTTCGTGGTGATGGTGCGCGGGTATCGCGACGTCTGGGTGATCCTCACGCTGTTGCTGTTCGCCCTGGGCGTGAACTTCTTTCCGGCGTTTCAGTTTCACTATCTCGCCGGGGTGACGGGCCTGTTCCTATTCGTGAGTGTGGCCGGCCTGGAACGATTATCCCGATGGCGCTCCGAGGTCGCCGTGATCCTGGTTGTTCTATGTGTCGCTCAATTTCTGCTTTGGTACGGCATGCATGCGTTTGAAGGGCAGGGAACGCCGGTTGGCCTAGCGAGTTTCGAGACCTGGGATGTGATCAATCACGGCAACCCCGAACGGCGCATTAAGGTGAAGCATCAGTTAGCGAATATATCGGGCAAGCTATTGGTCTTTGTGCGGTATTCGCCGCACCATATCTTTCAGGACGAGTGGGTATATAACGCCGCCGATATCGACAATGCGCGTATTGTTTGGGCGCGGGATCTGGGACCGGAAGAGGACCGAAAGTTGATCGCTTATTATCCGCGGCGGACGGTGCTGCTGCTGGAACCGGATGAACGGCCGCCCGATTTAGAAGCCTACGATCAATGAATTTGGGTGATTTCCTGGCCCAATGTTCGTGAGAGCCAGGGGTAAGCCGCAATACTGTTCACTTAACGATCCTGATCCGCTTGGCAAAATCGACACGGCGGGTGCGCGGATGCTTACGTGGCCGCAGCGGGTAATTACTCATCTTTCGCTTCACGCCGCGCGGGTTGACCCGATTCCGGCTCGAA
>DATAXY010000080.1:0-10141 GCA_036272835.1 Bryobacteraceae bacterium | reverse complement strand
CAGATTCTACAGATTCTCAGCCTATCGCTTTTTGAAAAAATGCCCATTTTACAGGCACTTCAGCCATCCGACTCCCAACCTGAATTTCCCGACCCAGGCAAGCAGCTGATTCTTTTCGACTTATAGCCGGACAGCAGTGATGTTCGGTTAGTGGGTGGCCCTCGGCATCCTTCCCAGTTAGCCAGGAAGCACGGGCACGCAACTCATGTGGCGCATCGCGCCAATCGAAACAGGCACCATTAGTCGCAAAATTCAGATAGTTCCTAAGCGTCCGACCGCGAAAGCGTTGTGTGAGTCGAACGGTGTCTCTCGTTGCAGGTGTAACCCGTGTCCCTATCGCGAATTGAACAAGTTGGGTTGGGTTGCGTTTTCGGATCGGCGCGTGAACCTGAGTGGATAGCGGACTCCCAGGCCGTTTAGCGTAAAGCCAGCGGGAGCCGGGCGGAATGGTCGCGGCGGCAGCAGCATCGGAATCGGTAGTTGCCTCCACTTGTTCGAGGGACGCATCGGTCATAGGCGCTAGAACAGGCGCCATACCACCGGAGCGAATCGCGCTAAGGTAACAATTGGGAGCAAGATGATCCGAAGCGCCTGGACGAACGACCGAGATCTCGGTGATCGATTCTGCGCGGCCAAAGTATGTCATTCGAACGAGGCATGCTTCGAGAATATCCAGACTATCCTGTGTCCAGGAATCGCCAGATAAAAACCACCACAATGCTGAAGACGCGTCGGCTAAGTCACTTCCCGGCGGAACGAGCCAAAAATTGTCCTGAACTTTGGTCGTGGTGTAATTGCGGGATCTTGGAGCGTATCTCCTAACCAGCGGAATATGGCAACTCCCTCTAAGGCTGGTTTTCTCCCGCTTCAGCTCTCGGCGAGTCAATTCTCGAAAGGCCCTCACCAGCTGCTCATCTTCAGGCTCAAAAGTTCGTAGGCTCTGTCTGGCAGCATCAAACACCTCGAACGACAGTCGACCGGCATCCGTCTTCCCAAGAATTGCGTAGCTGCCTCCGAGGGCCAGAAGTAATTCCCCATCAAGAGGGATTAGTTTAAGCTTCTTCACGGGCGGATTGTCAAAATCGAACTCAACCGGCTGGTATTGCCGCAATCCGGGACCTCTCCAATTCATTTCAGGAAGTCGCCAGCTGATATCGCTTTGACAGAAGGAGGTTACTAAAGCCGTACGCTGATCGCGTGTGAGCGAACCTTGTTCTCTTTCGAACTGGTAAGAGCGTGCGATGATCCCGCGTAGCAGCCGCCATGGGCTGGGAGGCCACTCTCCGTGAGGATCGTCATACGGAAATATCTTCCAGGGCGTAGCGTGGAAACGGCCCAGGGGAAAAGATTGGCGAATAACGATTTGCATTGATTTTGACCGACTTCAGGCAGACTCTTCTTCGCTATTCTCACTTGAATCCTCAGTGGGCTCCTCACCGGCATTGTCTTCGGCCTTATCGGCCCTATCTTTGCCTGGCTGGAATAGCTCAGTCGCCGGCCACCAAACTTTGGTGATTTCCGATTCTCCATTTGTGCGGAAGGCTGCGAGTTTTATTGCGGCCACGATATCGGGGTAAATATCTGTGATCGTAATCGTCTGGTCCTTCTGCTGCTCCGGTTGGGAATGATCACCGTTCACCCACGTCAAGGCGTCCAATCGAAGGTCACAGTTACTACGGAAACGAAAGGGGACGGCGAGTAACTGGGCGATTTTCCAGAGCGCAAAAGCCAGAAGAAACGCCTTTTGATCGTCGTTCAGCCCATTCTTACCGCGGCCGAACGAGCGAATCAGCGAAAGATCGAGAACGAAGGTCGCACGAATCTCCCGGGCTGTTTCTTCATCCACGGCGAAGATAGGTTGCCCTGAGTTGGTCTTGCCAAGTTTGTCGAACTTCACTCCGGATGATCCAACTCGGGCCGCGCCGAAGGCCTCATGATGAGCAGTGAGAACACGCGGAATCTTAATGCCAAGTGACGGAAACAGGATGCCATGAACGAGTGAGTTGGGGTCGTATCTGAATATTGTTTTGAAAACATTCCACCAATCGTCTGGAAGCGGATGGGTCTTTGTGCCAAGATCTTGCATTCCAAACTCTTTCAGTAGCCTGCCCATGAATGTCTCGGCGCTGGGCGCGGCACCGGACATGATGAAAGCCTTATCGCTAAGAAAATAACTGGAGGCCAGACGATGACCTTCAGAAAACGAAGAGACTACCAGCCGAGTGGGTGCCTGGCTTGCGTCGTTCGTAACGCATGCAACGTATGGAAGCCCCGCAAGATCATCGTGGATATCAAGGGCGAACGGACTGGCGAGACAGACGGTTTCGAGGTGGTTAGCCATACTTGCGGCGCTGTCTACAATGCATACCTCATCTGGAACTCCGTTTTGCCGAGGTGCTTTGTAGATCACATGCCCAATTTCCGGAAATCCAGCGGGCTGGAACCGGTCCCCCGTGACAGGCACAAGAACGGCGTGAAGAACGACGCGATGCCGCGACGTGTCGGCTAGAAGTTCTTTGGGCTTTAATGTAGTTGTAACGCTCATGTTCGTGTTTCCTTTTGCTGGTTGAGTTTCGCTGGTGCACGCCAGCGTCGGAAAACGGTCGTGATCTCATCGCGGCTAACTGGCACTGAAAGAGCTGCAAGCAAGTGAGCGGTGTTTGATAGTTCAAACTGGCACTCAAAGTCCGCGAGTTCAACCCCGACTGCATGGTAGGCGTGACGGGCCGCTTGAATTGCGGAATTAATATCTCCACGCGAGAGAAGTGCGGCAATGCGAGAAAGCGTTCCAACTTTCACCGGGCGCGACGCGCCGACCGACTCGTCCTGAATCATCGTATCGTCGAATAGTGGTTTGAACAGGGCGTACAAGGCCAAGGCCGGCGTGACGGGCGCAGTTCGTGGCCTGATGACAGATTGTCGGTAGCGCCCGTCGCCATTCCAGCATTGCTCTGAAAAGAGACTAAAGCGAAAGAGCCAGCGAGTGACCTCGGACTCATCCAGTGCGTTCGCGAGTAGCAAGTCGATATCGGCCAACGCGACTCGGGCTCGACCAGCAAATGGGGCCGCGGCGGCCGGACTCTCTTCGACCAAACGACGTTGAAGCACAGCTGCCACGTTTGTCACCAACTCTCCGCCTCCCCACACGCGGCGGAGCGGAATCCCTTCTGCGATCTCCCACCATGTTCCTTGGTTTTTCGCGCCAAGCCAATAAGCAAGTAACGGCGCTGTAACCTGTCTTGGATTGACCGAGGACGACTGCGGAGTCGGAATCAAGGAAGCAAGGGCAAAAGCCAGACGAATTTCGGCGGTTACCGGTTCGTGTTCCCCGACAAGCGACCTCGCCCAGACTCCCGGCAACAATCGAAAGCGGAGCGTGCGCATCCGATGGCTGCGGTTCCTATCGACCCTGCGTAGCGCGTCAATCATGGCATCGACCAGCGCACGCGCGGTCTCAGCTTTCGGGTGAGCTGCGAGTTCGATGAGAGCGCGGTCCAGCGGACCCTGCAATCCTGAGTAGATTTTTTTGTCGGGTGGCAGGGCTTCCCGTAGCGCGAGGGCCACTTCGACAGCCTCTGCCAGTCCGTCCGCGTAAGAACCCGGCACTGGTATGACGGAAGCAAGTCGGGATTCGAACGTGTTTTCGCTCGTAGTATGAAACAAGGTGAATCGCCGGAACTCGCCGATTCCGGCATCCACGCCACGTTGGAGGATGGCGGCGCAAAAGGCTGGTGAGGTGATGGCTGCGCGGCCTCTCGCTCTGGCTAGCCCGCGGCTGAAAAGGGTGGTAAGTTCGGGGAGGCTCATTGGCCGTTCCCAGACTGGCAGCCACAATTCACCGACGTTCCGTGTGGCCTCGCCTGCATTCTCCGGCGCTGCGGCCGCCGTGACAAACGGAAATGCGCCGGTACCACGTCGATCCGACCCCAGATGACGAGACGTGCCTCCTCGAAGTAAGAGAAACGCTTCGCAGGCGAGTGCCATCGCCCACGGTGTCACCTGCCCTTTCCGGAAGGCTTTCTTGGTGCCGCTGTTATATGCCTTATTTGCAGAGCTGAACCAAGATGCCGCGCCAAAGTCTCCAAGGAAGGAACAAGGTCGCCCGATCAGGAACGAGGTTAAATCGGCTATGATCTGGCCATGATCTTTGGCATTGGTCTTACGGAGGACCGCCGCAGCCTTCTTCCGCCCGTTCGCGAAATCGCGTTGCCCGGCGTTACCGCCGCTTCCGAAAACTGGATTAAAGCTCAGTCGTTCGCCTCCTGCTATATGCGAATCAAAGAGGCACAGTTCGCTCTCCGTGGCTTCTTGCGAACGCCAGAGGCCAGTGAGAACGGCGTTCTTGTTTTTCGTGTCCTCTTTTTGCTTGTCGGCCCAGGCTTTTTCATAATTCGACCATTTCGAGTCCTTTGCGACACCGAGTAAGAAAACTGCCAGACTATCGATATCAGGCGGACCGTTGATGAGAAGGAACTGTTCGCTGCGCCAACATCCGCGTACGCCCGGCCACTCACGGGATGCGAGCGCGAGGATGCCAATTGATGCCAGGTAATGGCCTATTGTGTCCAGCGCAAGACCCGGCAAGGCAAGTGTGTGCCAACTGGCTGCGGGTGCAGCGCCGGTGGTCGATGTCGGGATGGGGAGAGACTCAGACATCCAAATAATGGGAGGGATTTCGGCTGGCCTGAATGTCGGCACAACGAATCAATGTTTCAAGTAATGCCAAGTTGAATGGGCCAAGGTGGACCGGCTCAGACGGGTCACGGACCGCGAACAGTGTGGGCACTGCCGGTCGCTGACTCCAGTCCCCGAGAAGATCGACCACCAAAGCTGTCCAGCCAGGCGAGGAGCATGTGAATACTGTGCCGTCGTCGGAAAATTCACCGTCCGCCCCGTCGGCTGCGCACGAGAAATCCATCGGTAGTCCACCGTCCCAAGGGATCGTGGCTGAACACTTTGGCACACCGAAGACATCGTCGCCTTTTCTGGTTCGAGCGGACAGGACGGTACGGACCTTGCCGTGATGAGCAGCGGTCAGATAGATGGATAGCCCCGGAAAGCTCGCACCTTCACGGAAGTATTGATGCCATAAGGCGAGAGCAGATCCGGCCTCGTGCCGAAGAGCCGGTCGGAACGGCACCATCCAAGCGGAGCCAATTCCAGGTATGCCGCGAATTTCCGAGAGTAACGATCGATTCTTTGTATCGCGAACTTTATCCGCAGTGTGCCACAGGCAGCAGTTGCCCAGTCGCGAATCATTCACTGGCGCTACTTTCCTGAAATGCACTCCCGCAGTGGCGAGGAGTGCTTCCACAGGGGCGGCGTCAAATCCGGCCCCATCCGGTTTCACTGCGAACAAAAATGGTGCCTTGGCCCATTTCTCCCCGGCCGTAGGTGCGGGTTGCGGCAAGGCATCCTGCCACTTATCCAGCGCCTTGCCAGTATCGTGCCGCTCCGAAGAAACGATCACAGCATGCCGCAGCACTTCCGGCAACTGAAGCGTGGTCACTATTCTTTCGGATTCCGCGCGAACGTCGGCGAGATGAACGGCAAGAGTAACCCACTGGCCGTTCTCTGAAAACGGGTCCGCACGAAACTCTTCTTCAAAAGGCCCTGGCTGCGGTGCTTCGCCGAGCTTCTGTTCTGATGCTCCCGTCCACCCCTGCGAACTGTCATAACCGCCAGCCTTTCGCGGAAGCATGACAACCATTCCCGGACGTAGATCCCAAGAGCGGCGTTTTTTCCAGAGGTCGTCGTTGTCATCCCACACAAAGCCGTAACCATTGCCGATAAATTCACCCACGCGGCGCACCGGAACAGGACAGCCCTCAGCGAGGTCAAAAACCGGCCCGATCAGTTCATCGGTGCGCAGGGGCCTAGTGGGATCGAATTCGCGCCAGAAAACAATTACATCGGAATTTGGATCTTCCCCTCGGATAAAGGGACTTACGTCGGTGAATCCGCCGAAGATATCCGGCTCGGTCGAGAACAGGCCATGGATATCCAGAGGGCGTGGGAATGGCTCGGGTGCCGGCTGGAGTGCTGCCGCAATTCTCTTAGCGGTTTTCTCATCTTTCCACATGCGCGCCAACGCGCCCGATGCAGTAATGGAGGCATTCTCCCGAAAGATGTCGACAAGTTTTGTAGCGAGCCACTTTCCGTTGACTACGGCTTCCGCACTATAGGGGCCGATTCTCGTCTGACGCGCTCCTTTCTTTTCCTTGACGGGAACCTCGAAGAAAAACGCGCGTGCCTGATCATTGACTCGCCCATCCCGGTTCAACCGTCCCAACCGCTGTATCAAAGAAGGCCAGGGCGCGACCTCAGTCCAGAGGCGGCAAGCAGATACATCTACACCAGCCTCGACGACCTGCGTCGCGACGCATATCAGGCCAGCACCGTCCGCGTCAGTAGCCGCCTTTCGCGCTCTCTCGAATTCGATCAGCGTCCTCTCCCTCGACTGGCGGTCCCCTTTACGAAAGCGCGAAGTGAGGAGAATTATTTCTGCGCCATTGCGGTCGACTATGCTCAGTTGCCGATGGACTCTCTGCGCGGTATTGACTGTATTGCAGACAACGAGAGAAAGTGTCCCGGGTTGGTGGTTCTGGACTATGTCCAAAGACAGGCTCGATGCAAATTCGTCATCCACCTTTATCACTGTCGGAACTGTTTTACCCGATCGGCTTTTCTTCGTCGGAGGGGTGACTGGAACCGTCCAGAAAGCACATGGCCGAAGAGCCTCTTTTAGCCGCAACGGCATTTCATTGTCGTCGAATGGAAACAGACTGGGACGAAAATCCCCACGGTCGGGCGTGTCCAGGAATCCACCGCTATTCGTGGCGCTCATCCACCAGGTCCAGCAGGGCAGCGTAGTCTCAAACCGTTTCTGGCGCATCCAGTCGAGTTGGCCCGATGTCCAGAGCCCGGGTCCCATTAACTGCACTTCGTCCATTACCCAAAGACAATCGCTGTTTAAGAGGCCGAAATGCATTGGCCAACGGTGGCAACTCATTCCATAGCCGCGATTGAGCGCGCGGGAAAGAAGCATGTCCTGCGTGCCGATCAGGATGCACGATTTTTCCGGCCAGATGTCCCAATCGCTCTTCCCTTGCTCATTTGTTTCTCCACCCATGAGGACAACTGGTGAGTGTTCGACAAGCCACCGCAGTTCCTCTTTTGAATCTGGGCTGAGGCCAACTTCGTCTCCCTTGGCAGACAGCGCGCTCAGCCAAGTCTCGATCTCTCTTCGGGTCTGCTCTACCAGTGTGCGCATCGGCAGACAGTAGACGAGTCTGCGCGGACAGGGGCGCTGCTGAACACGATTCCAAAGCCATGCCAGAACGACGGCTGCCGTCTTGCCGAGGCCTGTCGGAACGGTGATCAGTTGCGAGTCAGTAATTCCACGCCCAGCACCTTCCGCCAGTCGCCATTGATAGTCGAAGGATCTGTATGTTGTCGCTGCGGTGAAGAGATTGTCGAATTCAGTCCTGCTCACGGGATGATGATCCAAGGTGGCCGAACCGGATGACGTTAAATTCGGCTCGTAATTGGCGGTAAAGTGCACGTTATCATACCATTTATCGGTGGGCCAGTATCGGCCCCGACCTTCGATGAACGAATATGCGACAGTCTTACCCTGAACTTCACTTTCCTTCTGATCTCGCTGTGGACCCCGACCTTCGATGAACGAATATGCGACAGTCTTACCTGGTTTGTTATGACATCGCCGATGACAAGCGCCTGCGCAAGGTCTTCAAGACCATGCGCGGCTACGGCGACCATTTGCAGTATTCGGTATTCGAATGCCAGTTCACTGCGAGCGATCTGATTCGATGCCGGACAGCGCTGGCGCGAATTATTCACCATGATGAAGACCAGGTGTTGTTCGTTCACCTGGGCCCGGCCGAAGGTCGGGGCGACAGGGTTATCACCGCGCTCGGGCAGCCATACGTGGCGGTCGATGCACCCTGCTTTATCGTATGAGCAAAAAACAACTGGCTAATCCAAGGAAAAACATCTGATATGAGCGCCCTACCTGTCCCGTTCCCCGCATTCCCGCAGTCGAAGCCGCGCGTGCCGAGGGGCGACCTGCCGGACTACCTTCCAGCACGAATGGTAAATGAGTTTGTCTACTGTCCGCGGCTGTATTTTTATATGTGGGTGGACGCGCTATTCCGGGAGAGCGCGGACACGGTGGAAGGATCGGCACAGCACAAACGCGTGGACGCCCGTCCCGCCGCGCTGCCGGAAGCTGGCGAGTCAGAGGAAAAGCTTCATGCGCGATCGGTGACGCTTTCGAGCGAGCGGTTGAAGGTGATCGCGAAGCTCGATCTGGTAGAGGCGGAGGGATTCGCCGCCACTCCGGTGGATTACAAGCACGGTGCTCCGCGCGAGGTCGGCAAGGACGGAGCTCTTGAAATGTGGCCGGCGGATCGGGTGCAACTTGCGCTACAGGCAATCGTGCTGCGGGAGAACGGGTATGAGTGCCATGAAGTCATTGTGTTCTACCAGAAGACGCGGCAGCGGGTGCGCGTACCTGTTGATGCGGCGCTGATCTCGGAGGCGGAAGAAGCGGTGGCGCGGGCGTGGGAACTAGCGGACTACGGGCTGATCCCGCCCCCGCTGGTGGACTCACCCAAGTGTGTGGGCTGTTCCTTAAATACGATTTGTTTGCCGGACGAGACGAATCAGTTGACGATGCTTGACCTGAGTGGGGCGGCACAGCTGGGACTGTTCGAAGCCCCGGACGGCGAGGTACTGCGCAAGCCGCCGGTGAGCGAGGGCCTGACGAAACCCATCCGCCAGCTGATGACGCCAAGGGACGATTTGAAACCTCTATATGTGAACACGCAGGGGTTGCGGGTGGGGAAATCGGGCGAAGTTCTTCAAGTGAAGGAGAAGGACAAGACCGTGCAAGAGGTGCGCATCGGCGAGGTATGCCAGGTGAATCTGATGGGGAATATTCAGATTTCAACCCAAGCTGTGCAGTCGCTTTGCGAATCAGGCGTGCCAGTGACGTATTTCTCGATGGGTGGTTATTTTTACGGGATCACGACTGGGCTGAACACGAAGAATGTGGCGCTGCGGAGGAGTCAGTTCCGTCTGGCGGATTCGGAGCGGTTCTCGTTGGAATTGGCGCAAAAACTTGTGGCGGGCAAGATCCGCAATCAGCGGACGATGATGCAGCGAAATCATGTCGAACCGCGGAAGATGGCGCTCGGCGCGATGAAAGCGGCCGCGGAACGGGCGGAACGCGCTGAGAGTCTTGAGATTTTACTCGGGATTGAGGGGTCGGCGGCGCGCTTGTATTTTGAAGACTTCGCGGGGATGATCAAGACTGCGAACGACGAGACCGACAACTCGGTCTCGAAGGGGTTCACATTCGATTTTGCGGGGCGGAACCGGCGGCCGCCGCGAGATCCGGTGAATGCGCTATTGTCACTGGCGTACAGCATGCTGGCGAAGGATCTGACGATAGCGTGCTACGCGGTGGGATTCGATCCGTACATGGGGTTCTATCATCAATTGCGCCATGGAAGGCCGGCGCTGGCTCTGGACTTGATGGAGCCGTTCCGACCGCTGATTGCGGATTCAGCAGTTCTAAGCGCGGTCAATACGCGGATGGTCACGGAGCGGGATTTTGTACGAGCGGGCGGCGCCGTGGCGCTGACGGCGGCGGGGCGCAAGGGTTTCTTTCGTGCATATGAGTCGCGGATGGATACGCTTGTGACCCACCCGCTGTTTGATTACAGGGTCAGCTACCGGCGGATGCTGGAAATCCAGGCGCGATTGTTGGCGCGGGTCATCGAGGGAGAGATTGCGGCGTATCCGGTCTTCGTGACTCGATAGTTGACGCGAGCGTCGCGACGATGTGAAAAAGCCGGGGACCGCTCGCGTGCCCTAAGTTACTGATTGGATTGGCTTGGTTCGTATGTGTTTAGTTGATTTTGGATCATTCTTGGAGTTACTTACCGACCGCTCGCAAGACTAGTGGCAGATCATTGATAATAGAATAGTTAGTAGGGTGGCAATTCCCCGGCAGATCTGCCGGGGCCTCATTGAAGCAGCAACTGGACACGCCCACGATCGCCCGGCGCCTGCAATTCCCCGGCAGATCTGCCGGGGCCTCATTGAAGCAAAT
>DATAXY010000079.1:0-294465 GCA_036272835.1 Bryobacteraceae bacterium | reverse complement strand
AGTGTCATCGCAGATAACCTGATCAACATCGGAACCCACCTGGCTTCAAAGCGCTGACTCGTCGAAAGCGCTGACTCGTTGACGACATCGCCCCCAACCCCATCCCACAGTTCCTTCCTGATCTCGAAACCGCCCATCGCACAGCCGTCCCAATCCTCAACTGAATCTTCCCCCCGCCATTCACCACACCGCGCCACATCCCGCCGATTTCTCACTTCAAGGCCGCAACGAATTTTGCGCCGGAAAGTAACTAGCAACGGAGACGTAGCGTTCGCAGCCGGCAATGCGTATAGTTTCGCCCGTTACCGGTAACTCGCAGTCGTTGTCTCGATCTTCCGCATGTCAGGCAGACCGGCACAGTCATGCGTGCTGAAGTTCGATACATTTTTCAGCACGAAGACCGGCGCTCCTGCCGCATGCTGCGCATCGACGTCAATGAACTTCGCGCCATCCGTATCTTCAATCTGGATCGCAGGCCGCAAATCCTCTTTGATGTAGCGCACTTCAACATCGTTTAACTCGATCCCCTTGACATGACGAATGTAGAATCCGTACACCGGTGTCTCTCCAAAACGCTGCGGCTCCGGATACGCCTTTTCTAACTCCGGTGGCTCGATTGCAGCTTCTTCCTTCGTTCCGCCCCCCTGGTAGTAAATCTTGATGTGACCGAGCGTCACATCTTCGATGTCATGCCCAGGGATTCCCAAGATCAGCGCGCCGGCGCGCGGGTTCGCGTTATAGACCACTACGTTGCTTATGTTGACGCGCTGCAGCGACCCAATGGGAACTCCTTCCGGAGCGCGCATTCGTGCACCCAGCCGCAGGAAAATCGGCGCGTTCACCACGTCGCGCATTGTGATGTTGCTGATGCTGACGTCCTCGATATGCGCTCCATCCACTGTCTCCAGCGCCAACCCGCGGCAGCGCGCAAACACGCAATTCGAAATGGTGATGTTTTTGAAGTCGCCTTCCGACTCCGTGCCGATTTTGATCCGGCCGGTTGGTCCCATTCGATCGGGCACGTCATAATTCTTGGTTTCAAACGTCCCGCCGAGGAACGTGCCGTTATCGTATCCGCTCACCTCGCAGTTGGTGATCGTCACGTTCTCCGTTGCTCGCGCGTACCCCAACGCATGCGTGGCCTTCAGAACAATCGCATCGTCCCAGGGCGTATTCACTGCCGAATCGGAGATCCGCACATTCTGACACGAATCGATATCGATGCCATCGCGGTTGCTATCGATGGTGATGCCGGAAATCGTCAGGTTGTCCACTCCGGTAGCCAGAATCGCAAAGTGCCCGCACATTAGAAACGAAACATCGCGGATGATCACGTTGTGACATAGCTTCAACGCGATCGCCTTGTTCCCTTCCCGCTGTCCGCCCTCCCGCGTGAGTCCGGCGCCGACAATCCGCCCTGGCCCGAAGATCGAGATATTCTCCAGATGCTCGCCCCACATCAAGCTGTTGTGAAAATGGCTGTGGCCGAAATCCTGATACTGCGACCATTGGTTGGGTTCGGCTTCATCGTAGGCCTGCGGATCTTTTGTCGCCTCCAGCACCGCACCTTGATCGAAGTACAAGGCAACGTTACTTGCCAGGTGAATCGACCCCGACTCATACGTTCCAGCCGAAAAATAGACCGTTCCGCCACCCGCTGCATGAGCCGCGGTAATCGCTCTGTTGATCGCCGCGGTATCGAGCGTTTTGCCGTCACCGGCAGCGCCGAAACTTCGGACCTCGTATACCAGCGGATGCGTTTGGGCCGCCAACCGCGCCACACTCAAGACCGCGAGGCTAATCCCACAAAGAACGCTGCCAAGTTTCATGAGAACCTGGCTGCATTCTACTCGAAATGATCGTCGTCCGTATTCTGGCGACTCTCCGCGCCCCAGCTCTCTTCGAGCATCAGCGTGTATTCTCCCGATGCGTACAGGTCGAACGTAAATTCACCGGCCTGCGCTCTATCGAATTGCGTGTCGCGCAAGCGCTGTTCATACCAGGCGTCCACATACCGGTGATAGCGGCGCAAGAAGTCCATGCTAAATGTGGCTTGCGGCGGCAGATCGCTCAGCACTGAATGCAGCCCGATTCCTCGCCGGAACAACGCTGTGAAATCCAGGACGCCCCACGTCTCCAGCTTTGTTCGCACATGCGCCGGTATGGCCTCAACCAGGAATACCCCAAACGTCTCCGGGCGGAACACTCGCCCTGCGAACGCGTCCGTCATTTGGGCCGTTTCATAACACTGCTCCATCCACCGCAGCAAGTCCTTGCCGATGTAATAGAGCATGCGTAATTCTGCGTATCGCCCGCGGAGTAAGCGACGGTCCAATTCTTCAACTGGAGTGTCTTCTTGCGGTAAAAATCCTTGCAGCGCCAAGCTGGCGCGCGAACTCTCCACCAGCACTGAGGTATCTTCAGGCGTAGAGAAAGGATGCAAAATAAGGGGCGGCAGCGGAAAAGCGTCTGCGCCAAGTACAGTCATGTGGTTTTGTCCGCCGTCAATTGAGCTAAGTGCTTTCATTCTACGTATCGGCGGAACTTCGCGCCCAGTGAAGGAATCTCCCGCGCCTTATTTCAATGCTGGTCCACCGTCGGCATTGTCATTTCACAACACTTCTCCGCTTTCGTCCCTGTCGCATCGGCCGGACGGTTCAATTCCATCTTGATCACCATGTCCAGAGCGTCCCACGGCAGCGCCGAAGCGATCATCCGCCCATTGATAAACATTGTGGGCGTTCGATCCACTTGCAGACTTTGACCCAGGGCCTTACTCTGGTCCACCTCCGCAGCCATTGTGTGCGCGTCCATGCAGCTTGAAACCTGAAGCACATCCAATCCCTGCTGCTTCGCGAATTCCAGCGATTTGTTCTTCACACTTGTCGGATCGATGGTTCCCTGGTTCTGGAAAACCCAATCGTGATAAGCCCAGAACGCTTCCGGTTTCTGGCTCGCCATGCAGTGCGCCGCCTCCGCCGCCGTGTGCGCCCAAGGGTGCATCGTAGAAATGGGAAAATCCTCAAAAATCACTCGAACATCTTTCGGATATTTCTGCGGGACGTTGTCGCGTATAGTCTTGGCCAGTTCCCGGCAATATGGGCATTCAAAATCGCTGAATACCACAATCGTCACTCTTGCGTCTTTGGGACCGAACGAAGGACCATTCTTCGGGAGCAACTCCAAATTTCCCCGGAACGGATTACTATTCAGATCCCAGATGTCGCCTTTGATCAGTCGCTCGCCGTTTTGAGTAAGATAAAACAGTCTGTCCAGAGTCTGTCCCTTATAGCTGAGATGGACGGAGAGCCGATACAGCCCCGGATAGACGCTCGGCGCCGGGTCGTCCACCGACATCTTTACCTCCGGGGTAAGACCCTCCGCATATCTCACATATTCAGCGACTTTTGTTTTATCGATCTTCGGCGGCGAATCCGACGGGGCACCGGACGCGGCCGGCAAAAAAAACACTGCCAGCACTGCGGCCAGCGTCCTGATTGTGCTCATAAACTTTGTTTCAGTGTAACCAATTCCGCGTTAACGCATCAGGCTCAACTCCGGCGCTGGTTCCAGATCACAGTGCAACTTGCCGTCCACGGGATGGACCAGAATGCCATTGTCGCCCGGCGCGGGAATCTCTTCGACCTTCGTCACGACGATGAAATTCGCGTTCTCCTGACCCGGCAGCAGCTTTCCAATGTGCAAATGAGTATGGCACTGCGTCCGCTTCTCCGGACTGTTGCAAGCAATTCCCCAATTGTCACCCCACAATTCCTGGGCGCGGGCGATTGCCGCCGACCAGAGTTCGGCCCGGGTTTCCGCCGGCAACTCTGAAAGCAGGTGCGAGCCCGGCTCATGCATGCGCGGCAACGCGAGAATCCTATCCGGTTTCGTCGGATTCGAATCCTTCAGGAAGAACACCGTCATATAAGACGGCTCGCGCTCAGCCAGCGCGCAAAGTCCACACTCCCGTTGCGCCATTTCCTTGGGATTGTTCACGTCACACTGGCAGCCCCGCACATCCCCCCGCAGCAACCAAACTGCTGGGAAAACTAAGAAAACCAAGTACTTCAGGCTCTTGGACATGCCGACATTATACTGGGGCTTGACCGCCCTCCGCCGCACTTTGCCTCTAACCACCCTGGCCGTCGCGCTCGCCGCTCTCTATCTCTACGGCTTGAACGGCGTTGGGGTGCTCTCCTCAGATGAGCCGCGCTACTCCGCCATCGGGTTCGCCATGGCCCACACACACGACTTCATTACGCCTCGTCTCTGGGGCTCGCCCTGGTTCGAAAAGCCCGCGCTTCTCTACTGGCTCATCGCCGCGGGCGCGTCGTTAGGTCTGGGTCCCGAACTCGCCGGCCGCCTCCCCGTCGCTCTTTTAAGTCTGGCATTCGTGGCCGCATACTTCGCCCTGCTCCGCCGCGAGTTTTGCCGCTCCGCTGCCGCCGTCTCCACCGCCGCGCTCGCAACTTCGGCGGCCTGGCTTGGTTTCAGCAGCATCGCCGTTACCGATATTCCGCTCGCCGTCTTCTTCGGCCTGGCAACCATTCTTGCCCTGCCCCTAATCGGCGGCAAGTCGACCTCGGCGAGCCGCCGTCTCGCGGCTATCGGCATCTGCCTTGGTCTCGCCGCCCTCGCTAAAGGGTTCGTCCCGTTTGCGCTGGCATTGCCGTTCTTCTGGTTCTTACGCTCCTACTGGCGTAAGTGGTGGATCGCGGTCCTTTGGTGCTTGGCGGTGGCCGCGCCCTGGTATATCGCCGTCTCGCTCCGAAACGGAACCGCTTTCTGGGACGAGTTTTTCATCAAGCACCATTTGGAGCGACTCTATTCACAGTCGCTCCAGCACGTGCAGCCCTGGTATTACTATTTCCCCGTTCTGCTCGCATCTCTGTTTCCCTGGACACCGCTACTCGGTCTACTCCACTACCGGCGCAAGGATTGGGACCGTCGCCGTCTCTTTCTCGCCACCGTCGTCGTATTCGGCTTCGTCTTCTTCAGTCTCTCGCTAAACAAACTGCCCGGCTATCTGCTCCCGCTGCTGCCCGCCCTCTTCGCTCTCATTGGTGCGCGCTTTGAATCGATGCGGGTAGTCGAACTCAAGCGCGGATGGCTCATGGCCTGCGCGGCGCTAGCTGCGCTGATTCCTCTTCTCGCCGGCATCATTCCAAGAGCCCTCGAGGGACAAAGAGGACTGCTCCACCTGATCGGACACATAAGCCGCACCGAAGCCTTCTATGTGGCCGTGCCGATCGCCGTCGTCCTTCTTGCCCGCCGGACCTGGGCGCCAATTGTTCTGGTGATTTCCATCGTCGCCTCGGGTATCTACCTCAAACACGCCGTGGACCCGGTTCTTGACCGCTCAGTCTCTGCCCGTGGCCTGTGGCGTTCACTCGACACGGAACGCGACAAGATCTGCGACGCCGGTCTCCACCGAAACTGGGAATATGGCCTGGCCTTCTATAATCATGGCCCGATCCCCGCCTGCTCCGGCCGCCCGGGCGAAATTGCCCTCAAGCAACAAGACAACCGCCCGCCGGTTCTCGAACGCCTTACGATCCCAAAAAAGTGACGTGCACATACACCCCGGTTCGCGGGTTGTACGCCAGATAATAGCCCGGATCATCCGGATCGTCATACAAAACGAGGTCGTCGGAATCCCACAACCAACCGTTCACGTAGGCAAGATCGGGGGAAGCGACGGAGAAGTAAAAGCCGTTCAGAAAGAATCTGGACGGAGACCCGCCGGCCAGCCGGTAAATATGGCTTGCGCCAATCGCGCCCGGGAAGTGTCCATGCTGCCACGGGTGATCCAGGTGGTATTTGGCGCCACTTTCATGGCCGACCCATTGCCCATTGGTGTGAACGTGCGGCGCGTTCGGATGCCCAGGCTGATCTTGCAGATGCGCTGGAGCACCCTTCGCTGGTGCGCTCGCATGAGGCGCCGGTCCACGCGGCGGAACATAGCCATGTCCCACATCGCTCTGATGCCCCCCTTGCGCATGACTAGGCGGCGCTGCTTTGCCTCCATGTTCCCCGCCACGTTGTCCAAAAGCGGAAATTCCGCCCGCCAGCAGCAGTGCAGCCAGCGAAATTCGTAATGTGCCCATTGTCTTTCTCCCTGGATAAACTACAAGTCAAATGCCACTTGAAAGGCGCTCGGAAGAATACTTTCGTTTCGTGGAATCAGGGAAACCGGCTGCTACGGGAACCATTAAAACTATTCAAGATAAGCGACCGTGCCAGCTTCGTAAGCGAGGCCACACCGCTTCGGTTCTCTGTGTCCGAATGACATACTGAGGTTAGAATGATCCAGAACCGCCCCATGGACGCGCAGCGAATTTCGCTCGCCGACGTTCACGAGAGCGTTCACACGGCCCATCCCTACTTTTGGAGGCGGATGCTGGCATTCGCCGGACCGGCGTACCTGATCAGCGTGGGGTACATGGACCCCGGAAATTGGGCCACCGACCTCGAAGGGGGCGCCCGTTTCGGGTACCGCTTGCTCTGGGTCCTGGTGATGTCCAATTTCATGGCCATCCTGCTCCAGACGCTCAGCGCGCGGTTGGGAATCGTCACGCGTCGAGATTTGGCGCAAGCCTGCCGCGATGAGTACTCGCAATCCGTCTCGATCGTACTCTGGCTGCTCTGCGAGCTCGCCATCGTCGCCTGCGATCTGGCAGAAGTATTGGGCGCGGCCATCGGATTGAACCTTCTATTCCACCTGCCGCTGCTGATCGGCGTTCTCGTCACAGCGCTCGATACTCTCCTGGTTCTCTGGTTCACCCGGCTGGGGATCCGCGTTATCGAAGCCTTCGTGTTGACCTTAATTGCCACCATCGCGGGTTGCTTTGCCTTCGAAATTTTCTTCGCCCAACCTCATTTTTCGGAAGTCCTGGGTGGATTGCTGCCCCGCCTGAACGCGCAAAGCCTGTATGTGGCGGTCGGAATCATCGGCGCTACCGTGATGCCGCACAATCTGTACCTCCATTCAGCGCTGGTGCAGACCCGCCGCATCGGCGAAACCGTCGAGGAGAAACGCCGCGCTTGCAACTTCAACTTTCTCGATTCTTCGGTCGCCTTGAATGGCGCACTGTTCGTCAACGCGGCGATCCTCATCCTGGCCGCCTCGGTCTTCTTTAAGCGCGGCATTGTCGTAACAGAGATCCAGCAGGCGCATCAATTACTCGCTCCCCTTTTGGGCACCACGGCCGCGAGCGTGCTCTTCGGCGCCGCCTTGCTCTGTTCGGGGCAATCGTCCACACTCACCGGAACCATGGCAGGCCAGGTCGTAATGGAGGGATTCCTGCATTTCAAGATGCAACCCTGGCTACGACGACTCGTGACGCGCTGCCTCGCCATCACGCCCGCGGCCCTTACTATTTATTTCGCCGGCGATTCCGGCAGCTATCAACTGCTGCTTCTCAGTCAGGTCGTCCTGAACCTGCAATTGCCCTTCGCCGTCATTCCGCTCATCCAGTTCACAAATGATCGCAAACGCATGGGGGAATTCGCCAACGGTCTGGCCCTCAAAATCGCTGCCTGGATATGCGCTGCAATTATTCTCACACTGGACCTCTGGCTTATATGGATGGAGATGCAAGGCTGGGTAGCCAATAGCGGCCGCTACCAACCCTTGGTTCTCGGCGGCTGTATATTGGTCGGAATCGGCTTTTGCGCCTTGCTCGCCGTCACCGTATATGGCCCGCGAGCGCGCCGGAAGAGAGTCGCCGCCGAGCGTATCGCGGTCGCCTTACCGGCGGAGCCCACTCCTTTGTTGCCCTCCCGCACTTACTCGACCATTCTGGTTCCTCTCGACCATAGCCCGGGAGATCGTGAAGCTATTGGCAACGCGTTAGCGCTGGCCCGCATGCATGGCGCGCGAATGGTCCTTCTTCATGTGGAAGAAGGCGTCACCAGCCAGATCTTTGGTTCTCTTGCATCCACCGCCGAGGTGACCGAAGGAGTCGACTACCTGAACCAGGTTGTTTCCTCGTTGCGGCAACTAGACGTTGCTGTAGATGTGGTTGTCCGCCATGGCTCCAGCCCAGCCAAGGAAATCGTCGAAGCAGTTAGTGAAGTCCACCCCGATCTCCTGGTGATGGCCTCGCATGGCCACCGGGGACTCAAGGATCTGGTTTTCGGCACAACGATCAACGATGTCCGCCATCACGTTAAAATCCCGATGCTCATCGTCAGCTCTTCCTGAACAGTATCCTTATGATCGATCTCGCACAAGGCAGAATTCTGGTCACCGGCGGAGCGGGCTTCATCGGTAGCGCTCTCGTATGGGAGCTCAACCGGAGAGGCTTCCAAAATATTCTAATAGCCGATTTTCTTGGCGAAACAGAGAAATGGAAGAACCTTGCGCCGCTCCGTTTCGTGGATTATCTCGAAGCCGATAGCCTGCTTGACCTGGTGAAAGAGTCGTCTTATCTGTTATCCGACATTCGAACCATTTTCCATTTGGGCGCATGTTCCTCCACCACCGAAACGGATGCCGCCTACTTGATTCACAACAACTATGAGTATTCGAAAACGCTAGCCCATTTTGCGCTTGAGAGCGGCCGGCGTTACGTTTATGCGTCTTCCGCCGCCACCTATGGCGCGCGGGAATCAGGTTTGTCGGAGAACTTGCCGCTGTCCCGTTTGCGTCCGCTCAACATGTACGCCTATTCCAAACACCTGTTCGATTGCTATGCCGAATCGATAAACATGTTGGGCCGCATCACCGGAATCAAATACTTCAACGTCTACGGCCCGAACGAGAACCATAAGGGCGAAATGCGCAGCGTGGTCAACAAGGCCTTTAACCAAATCGGCAACACCGGGCGGGTATCGCTGTTCAAGAGCTATCGTCCCGACTACCCTGATGGCGCCCAGCGCCGCGATTTTCTGTACGTCATGGACGCAGTCGCCGCGACCGTTTTCCTCGCCGAGCAAGTGGACGGCGGCGGCCTCTTCAATGTAGGTTCCGGTGAAGCGCACACCTGGTTGGAACTGGCCCACGCGATCTTCATTGCGATGGGAAAGGAGCAGCGCATCGACTTCATCGACATGCCGGAGCAGCTTCGCGGTCGCTATCAATATTTCACCCGCGCCGACATCGCAAAGCTGCGCGCCGCCGGATTCACCCAATCGTTTACGCCGTTGCGCAAGGGCGTCAGCGACTATGTGCAGGCCTACTTGCAGCCGGACCTGCACTTAGGGGATTGACTACTGTTTCGGGTGTCCGAAAGTCCCGAAGCGCATTCATTTACGAACGAGCCAATCGATACTCGAGTTGCTGAACACTGATCCAGGCATGTGGTGCGCCACTATGTAGCCGCCTATGGCACGATGGACATACAAGCAGCAGGTCATCTGGCCGCGTGAGCCGACGCTTCTTCAGTTTTCCAAGCGGGATTTTGTGATGGCACTCGATATACTCGTCACCCCACAGTCCGGGATCGGGGGCGGGACAGCCTCTGATTTCGCAGGATAGGCTTCCATGTTGTGCACGAAACCCTTGCTTCTTCTGCTCGCAGACCCTTGGATCGCGCTCATACGAAACATGTCGGCGGATTCGGCGATCACCTTCGTACGCTAGCGCGGACTCTTCAGGGGTGCGCGCAGCATTACCGTGGTCCCTTAACGCTTCTTCTAATCGCCGCACAAAGTTCCGGTCTGCAGCGCCGCCCGGCCTAAAGTAACCGATGGTTCGGTAATATGCAATCGCCTTCCGATCCACGGGAGGTCGAGGATGATCGCGGAAGAGAACCGCGTCTGACTCCGGGCAAGTTACTATGTAATCCGGCCATGGCTCGTCGTAATGTTTCGGTGATCTTTGTCGAAGATGGGCTTTATTCCGAATACTCTGCAATTCCGCGTAAACGGTCGCGTTCTGATAGCAGCCAACGATTCGTGTTCCGCCTCCCGGAGCGCTGGCTGTAAATACAACGGTCGCGTTGTAAGCTGGCAGGCCCTTCTCAACCGCGCCCAGATTTCGGGTGTCGATATGGTGCTTCTGGGCGAAAGCATACCCATACATTCGTCCCTTCCATGGTAGAAAGTTGAAAATCTCTCCTGCTTCAACATGTCCAAAGGTCTTCGGATAACTACCACCGTTTGAAATTGGGTCGTTATCCGCTCCTTGGTAACGGAGCATCCATCCGATGTTCAGAAGGACCAATCTCGACGGGTCTATCGAACGCGTAATCATTTCGAAGGGCGGCTCTCCTTGCATGTAGGATCCGGCAAGTTTTGACTCCAATCAACTAAGGTTAGTCTGAGAGTTCAGAGATTAAGCTCGAACTATAAAGCCAGCCCAGCGCTTGGCCGCGATCATCGAACGGGAAGACAGTGGCTTCGTTGCGTTGTGCCCGGAGTTGGACATCGCCAGCAATCGTGAGTCAATCGAAAAAGCGCGAGTCAACCTGATCGAGGCGCTCCCGTTGTTCTTCGAAACGGCTTCCGCCGCTGAAGGCTCTCGGCGCTTTTCACAGGGGGTTTTGTGATTCAGATTGAGGTAACTCAGCAGCCCTTTAGAATCCTTCCCAAACCAATGCCGGGAAGATCGAAGTAATTTTGAAGCCGACGGACTGATACAGGCGAATGGCGTCGATGTTCGAACAAGTTACTGTCAAACTAACGGACCGGCAACCGGCGTTCGTCAGTTGAACCAGACACTGGCGCAAGGCTTCGTAGCCGATCCTTGCGCCTCGCATGCCGGGCAAAACGCAAAGTTGGGTCACATGGCCGGAATTCGCCGAAACAAGGCTGGCCAGGCAAACGCCGCATACGCGTCCCGTGGCGTCGTCCAATACGACGACGGAACTGGGCGGTGAAAAGCGCCCGCAGCCGGGGAATTTGACGATGTTCATCAAAAACCGGCGCGCGCCAGGGATGGTGCGGTACTGATCGTTGATCTCGCTGTCGACATGCCCGCGATAAGCGGCCGAGATCAAGTGGGCGGTCTCTTCCTGATACCGCTCAATCCAAGTGTGGAAGGAAACGCGCGGCAAACCGGCCCCAGGCGCCAGCCGCCGGACCGCGTCGGCAGGAACCTCCATAAAATTGCGGTCGTGGCGGGTCAAGTATTTGCTAAACGGCAGGGGCTTGGCCAACGGCAAATGGGCCAACATCAATTGTGACTCGATGCGGCGAATGCCCGGGCTTAGCATGAGGTCCTGAACCATGGCGCTGAGCAGCAGCATCTCGGCTGAGGAAGCGGCGCTTGCCGATCGAACGTAAAAATCCCCAATCAGGCCCTTGTGGTCTTCGCAAACATGATAGGCGTAGCCCAGCACGTCGCGACCAGCGCGAAGAGCATAGCCGTTCAGGGATTGAACGTTCAGGAAACGGCGGAGCAGATCGGCGGAAGGCCGAAAATCCCAGGAAAATCGCTTCTCCCAAACCTGAATCTCTTCAGTCAGCAGCGCGTCCATTTCTGTCACGCCTACGCGCGAAAGCTCCACCGTCTCCGGGAGCGATGTCTCGGCCAGCGCTGCCATCGCTTCAAATTATACGTTGACGGCGTGGGCTCCCGTCAGTTCGGGCTGGTGTTGTAGAAAATGTCCTATGTTTTTTGTCGCTTGGCGGATACGGTGATTGTTCTCAATCAAGCTGAACCGAACAAAGCCTTCCCCAAGCGGCCCAAAACCAATGCCGGGCGAGACGGCGACCAATCCATCATTCATCAACATCTTGGCGAATTCAAGGGATCCCATGTGCCGGAAGGGCTCTGGAATGGGCGCCCAAACAAACATCGATCCCCGCGGAGACTCTACCGGCCACCCGGCGCGGTGCAATCCCTCTATCAGGACGTCGCGACGCGCCTGATAGATATCGCGTATTTTGCCTGGAGCGTTCGTGCATTCGGTCAAGGCGATGATGGAAGCGATTTGGATCGGCTGGAAGATACCGTAATCCAGGTAGCTCTTGATGCGCGCGAGCGCGGCGATTAGTTTCGGGTTGCCCAGGCAGAAGCCAACGCGCCAGCCCGCCATGTTGAAGCTTTTCGTCATCGAATAGATTTCGATAGCGTAGTCCTTGGCGCCTTCGACTTCGAGGATGCTAGGAGGACGATGGCCATCAAAACCCAGTTCGGCATACGCAAAATCATGGATGATGTAGGAGCCGTGTTGTGCGGCTAGAGCCACGATCTCACGCATAAAATCCAGGTCCACGCAAACAGTGGTGGGATTATGCGGGAAGGAGATAAGAATAACTTTAGGCTTCTTCGCGGAGGTGCGGTAGACGTTCTTCAGGTTCTCCAGGAACGTGGCGGCATCCGGCATCGGCAGCATGCAGGCCTCGCCTTCGGCCATAATGACGCCGTATTGGTGGATCGGATATGCCGGATTCGCGGATGCGACGATGTCTCCCGGGCCAATGATGGCAAACAAGAGGTGGGCAAGGGCATCTTTAGCGCCAATGGTGACGATGGCTTCGGTGTCCGGGTTGAGGTCTACCCCGTATTGTGTTTTGTAACGCTCCACGATGGCATTCCGGAGGTGGGGAATGCCCCGGGAGACCGAGTAGCGATGGTTCCGAGGATTACGAGCCGCTTCAGCCAGCTTGTCGACCACCGGTTGCGGCGTTGCGCCGTCGGGATTGCCCATCCCCATGTCAACAATGTCGAGGTTTGCCGCGCGAGCCTTAGCCTTCAACTCGTTGATTACAGCGAAAACATAGGGAGGAAGTTTCTTAATACGGTAGAAATCGTCGCTCGGCAGCGGCATATGTCTATAGTGTAGTCGCAGTCGCGGAAGTTATCATGCGATTGTCATGCAATCATTCGATTTGACCGAGTATCGGCTCCACGCTGCAGAAGATATCCTCACTCCGGCGCTGCTAATTTATCCAGACATCGTGCAGTCGAATATCGATCGCATGATCCAGCTAATGGATGGGAACGCCGACCGCTGGCGGCCACACCTGAAGACCGCAAAGATGGATTGGGTCATGCGGATGTTGGCCGAGGCGGGAGTCACCCAGGCAAAATGCGCCACGACATTGGAACTGCTGGTGGCGTGCGGCTCTGGAATGCGCGACGTTCTGATCGCTTTCCCGCATACGGGAGCCAATGCCCGCCGGGTGGCGGAGATCGCGGCCGAGAATCCCGCGGTTCGAGTGTCGGCGCTGATCGAATCGGCGGACCAGATCCCAGTTTGGGCGGGAACTCCGGTCGGCCTGTTCGTCGATATCAATCCGGGCATGAACCGGACCGGCGTGGACCCAACACAGGTGGAAGCTCTGGTCGAGCAGATTTGCGATGCGGGGATTCCGTTTCGCGGGCTGCACTATTACGACGGACACGTCAACCAGGAAGATCTGAAGCAGCGATGCGAAATAGCGCGCGCCGGATATGAGGAACTGCGCGAATTGGCGGTGCGAACCGGCGCTGAAGAAGTGATCACGGCGGGCACTCCGTCCTTCCCGTGCTCGCTGGCGTTCGCAGGATTTGCCGGCGACAGCTTCACACATCGCGTCTCGCCTGGAACCATCGTCTACAACGACAGTTCCAGCGTGCGTCACCTGCCAGAATTCGGTTTTCGACCCGCCGCTCTGGTGCTGAGCCGCGTGATCAGCCACCCGACGCCCGCCATCATCACCTGCGACGCTGGGCACAAGTCGCTGTCGGTCGATTCCGGAGTGCCGAACTGCCAGGTATTGGGGCATCCCGAGTTGCTGGCGCAGCGGCCCAGCGAGGAGCATTTGCCGTTCGAAATCGCCCCCGGAGCGGAAGCGCCCAAGCTCGGAAGCTTGCTCTATCTTCTGCCCCGGCACGTTTGCCCGACAGTGAATAACTTCGATTACGCCTTACTGGTCGAAGCGGGAAAAATCCGCAGCGTGGAGCGCGTTTCGGCGCGCGGGCGCGAATATCCGCTACTGGTCGCTTGACTCGGTGCCATCGGGGCGCAGGTGGTGCAGCGGCCCGATGTTCAACGACTTCACACCGTCTTCGATCTTGCTTCGGTCTCCGACGATTACCCAGATGAACTTATCCGGCTGGATCAAGGTTTTGGCCTCATCGTTGACTTCCCCGAGCGTGACAGATCGAACCTTGACCGCGTAGGTGTCCCAATAGTTTTCCGGCAACTCGTACTCGACCAGATCGCGTATGGCGCTGCCGACCGATGCCATGCTCTCGCGCGCCCCGGCTAATTCCAGGACGTCCTGGCGCTGCACCCGATCGAGTTCTTCCTGCGTGATCGGCTTAGACCCGATTAAGCTGTGGATTTCCTTCTGGATTTCGACGAGCGATTCCTTCGTCTTGTCGGTCTGGACCGGCGCGTACATCATGTAGGATCGTTGGCCGCGGGCGTCACGCAGAAATGCCGAAGCTCCATAAGACCAGTGTTTGTCTTCGCGGAGATTCATGTTCAAACGGGCACTGAAGGTACCCGCGAAGGCATCGTTCATCTCTTCAATGGGGACCTCCTGCGGATTGTTGGTCGGCGGAACGAGGGTGGCGGCCAAGATGACCGATTGCAAGGCGCCCGGCTTATCGATCAGGTAGACCTCAGGCTTCTGGGGCAACTCTACTTTTGCGATCGTCTTGGTGGGAACTTTCCCGCCAGACCAGAAGCCCAGCAAGGATTCGAGCTTTGGCTTCAGTTCGCTCATGGTGGTATCGCCGACGACGATCAGTGTGGCGTTATTCGGCTTGAACCATGCCTGATGCCACTTCACCAAATCTTCGCGGGTAATGTGTTGCACCGATTCCCGGGTGCCCGAACCGGAGTATGGCTCCGAATAGGCATTGCCTTTACCGTAGAGGAGCGCCGGTAAAACGTGGAGTCCCATTTGGATGGGATTCGATTCTTCCTGCTCAATGGAGGCAAGTTGGAGGGTTTGTTGCCGCTTGAAATCGGCGGCTGGGAAGGTTGGATGCAGAAGGACGTCCATGTAGAGCGCCAGTGAAGGATCGAACTTGGCTTTCAAAGCCGACAGACTCACCACGGTGAAGTCGAGATCGGAGGTGGCCCGGATATCGGCCCCCAAGCTCTCCAGTTCGTCGCTGATTTCGAGCGCATCCCGCTTCCCCGCCCCGCTCGTCATCACCGCCGCGGTCAGTTTCGCGGTGCCGGGTTCGGCGGATTGATCGGCGGCATAGCCGGCGTTGGTAGCCATCCAGAAGTTCACTACGGGAATGTCGTGTCTCTCGGCCAATACGATTTTGAGACCGTTCGCGAGCGTCGTCCTCTGCAGCGTGGGCAGATGCGATTCCGGCGGATCGGGCACGGCAGGCATTTTGGAGCGGTCCACGCTCTCGGCGATCGCTTTGTATGGCGGGAACGGGAGGATGTCCAAAATGTACTCGCCGTCGCTTAACCAAGCTTTCGCCGTACCCTGGAGATCGATGGCGGTCGCATTCTGAATGCGCGACTGCCGTACCTTATAGGCGTTCGGATCTCCTAAGTAGGTCTGGTTGATCGCCAAAACGTCGGATTTGCCGCCAAAACCGCCGACTCGTTCCAGTCCTCGAATGAAATGGGCCTCTTCGGAAGTCTTTGCCCGGTCCAGTTCGGCTGGGGATGGCCCCTCCTTGAGAAATTTGGCCAATTCCTCATCAATCGCCGCTTCAACCTTGTCGAGGGAAACGCCCTTGCGGGCGGTTGCTTCGATATAGAATTGGCTGCCGATCTCGCGCGCGTCGACATTGGCGCGAACATTGGTCGCGATCTGGTCGTCGTAAACCAGCCTCTTATACAAGCGCGACGATTTCCCGGATGTCAGCACCGCCGCGGCCAAATCCAGGTAGTCCACTTGCGCAGTGCCGAACTGAGGAACGTTCCAGACTTTGTAGACCCGGGCCAAGGGCACGCGATCCTGCACCGTCTCCCGATGAACACCCGTCATCTTCGCGACCCAGGCGTTCTGGTGCGCTACGGGCGGCCCGGGCGGAATGTCGCCAAAATACTTTGTGACCTTCTCCTTAGCCTCGGCAACGGTGACATCTCCGGCGATAACGAGGGTCGCGTTGGTCGGACTGTAATAGGTCTTGAACCACTGCTGTACGTCGGCCAGCGAGGCGGCATTCAAGTCGTCCATCGAACCAATTACGGTGTGCGCGTAGGGGTGTCCCACCGGATACGTGGCTTTGACGATCAGGTCTTCGGCGACGGCGTAGGGCTGATTCTCGTCCTGGCGCTTCTCGTTTTCCACAACGCCGCGTTGCAGGTCCAGCGTTTTCTGGTTGATGGTCTTATAAAAGTGGCCCATGCGGTCCGATTCGGCAAACAACGCGTAATCGAACGCGGAAGCCGGTACGGTCTCGAAGTAATTGGTGCGGTCTTCGTTCGTAGTGCCGTTCAAATTGGTGGCGCCAACGCGCTCCATCACGTTGATGTAGCGGTCCTGGATATTCTCACTGCCGCCGAACATCAAGTGCTCGAAGAGATGCGCGAATCCGTTGTGGCCAACCGGTTCATTCTTGGACGCGACGTGGTACCAGACGTTTAGAGCGACAATCGGCGCCTTGTGGTCTTCATGGACAATAACAGTCAGGCCGTTCGGCAGCACGAATTTCGTATTGGGTATGTCGATCTGCTGGGCGGAAACGAGAGCGCCGGCCAGCAGACCGGCAGTAAATAGCTTGAGGAAACGCATAGAAAACCTCGATAATGAATGGTAACCGAAATTTTCCGAGCTTCTAAAATGTCTCGTCAAACGCCTACTTGGCGCTTGGCGTCCTCTACGGCGCTTTCCATCTCGTTCCGATATTTGTCCAGCAGGTCCGGACTGGAGGCTTCAAAGCGCATCACCAGAACAGGCTGCGTGTTCGACGCGCGCACCAATCCCCAGCCTTGTTCAAAGGGCACGCGTACTCCGTCGACATCGACCACCTTACGGTGTTGCCGATATGCTGCGGCCACTTTGGCGACGACCTGAAACTTGGCGTCGTCGGCGCATTCGACCCTGAGTTCGGGAGTAGAGAAGAGGTGCGGAATGCCGTCGAGCTGGTGCGAGAGAGGCTTGCCGGATTTGGACACGATCTCGAGGAGCCGGCACGCCGAATACAACGCGTCGTCGTAGCCGTAATAGCGGTCGGCAAAAAACATGTGGCCGGACATTTCGCCGGCGAGTTCGGCATGCTCCTCCTTCATCTTCGACTTGATCAACGAATGGCCGGTCTTGTACATGATCGGATTGCCGCCCAGTTCCTTCAGCTTGTCGTACATGATTTGCGAGCATTTCACCTCGCCAATGAAGGTTGCGCCGGGCTTGCGCGTTAGGATTTCCCGGCCGAAGATCAAGAGCAGCATGTCGCCGTAGACGACGTTTCCTTTTTCATCCACGGCGCCGATGCGGTCCGAATCGCCGTCGAACGCGATGCCAAGTTCGGCCTTTTCCTCCCGCACACGATCCATTAACTGCCGAAGATTGCCGGGCATGGTCGGATCGGGGTGATGATTCGGGAAATGGCCGTCCATCTCAAAGAAGAGTTCGACCGCCTCAACGTTCAGCTTTTCCAAAAGACGGTGCATGGTTGGTCCGGCAGTGCCGTTGCCGGCGTCGACGACCACCTTCACTTTTCGGTCGAAGTGGAACTGGCCAGCGATTTCGTCCACGTATGCCGGCATGACGTCGCAAGTCTTGAGTGTTCCCTCGCCCGATTCGAAATCCTTATCCTGAATCAGCTTATACACGTTCTGAATGGCAGTCCCGTGCAAAGTACCGGTTCCGCAGACGGTCTTAAATCCGTTGTATTCGGGGGGATTATGGCTGCCGGTAATCATCACGGCGCCATCCGCGCTCAAGTGCACCGCTGAGTAGTAGAGCAACGGCGTAGGAACAACACCCACATCGGTAACGTGGCAACCCGCTGCTAAAAGGCCCTTTAGCAATGCGCCGTGGAGACGATCACCACTAAGCCGGCAATCGCGGCCCAGGTTAATGCTGCGCCCGCTGTAGCGTATTACGTAGGTTCCGAGAGCGCGACCTAATTGCTCGACGTCCGGCTCGAGTAGTTCCTCATCCGCAATGCCGCGGATATCGTATTCGCGGAAAATGCCCTGCTTCAACATTACTCTCAGAATAGTAGACAGGGGTTAGCGGCGTCTGGGAGGCTTACTGGACGCTCGTTCGCGAGCGCCGAAGCGATGGAATTTAAGCCGGTCGAGAAGCCTTGCTGCTCGCCCATGGTGAATCTGACGCCTTGGATCGAGTAACAGGGGCGGTTGGATCGGGGGATTGTGAGGCTTCGGGGGACGTTTTCTCAGAATTCGCAAATTCGAACCCATTCCCTGTTGAATCGCGCACAACGGGCACCAATCGCCCCGTGCGCTCCGGAGGCTTGGAAGCGGCGATGCGGGCGGCGGCTATACGTTCATTTTCTTCGGCTTGGCGCTTGAGGCGAATATCGCAGAGTTGTCTCATCAGGTTTTGATAGCGGCGGGTGAGGCGGGATTCCTGAAGATAGAGATTGTCGAATCGCTTGCCATAGGTGACGAAGGTGTGAGCGCGGATGAGTCCGGGGAGAATTTCTTCGGGCTGGTCCTCAAAGAGGTTGGCGAAGGCGACCGAGCCGAGGGCGTAGAGATCTTCTTCGAGTTGCGGGACGCGATTGAGTCGCCATTTGGTATGGGCGAGGTCCTGGACGATTTCCTCTTCTTCCGAGGTTCGGGGATCTAAGCGGACGAAAAAGTTGGCCATGTGATCGCTGAAGGCTTTGGCCTCGTCGCCGGGAAGGAGGACGGTTCTGCCGGTGAGTCCGGTGGAAACGGCGTTCAAAGAGGACTTGGCTTTGCCTTCGGCGCTCTTCGGCCCGGTAGATAGCTGCGCGTTAGCCTGGTTTGCGGCGATTTGCGCGGGAGTGGACATATGGGTTGAATTTCTCGCTTTCGCCCGAAACAGTAGCACGCCCGAGGGCGAAAATGGACTTTTGGTGGGGGCGATTTCTCGCGTAAGTTACTCAGGAATTAGGGAGAAATTAATATTTTCGAGAGCTGTGACCGGTTTTGAGGCAGATCTCTGCAGACCGCGAGATGGGACCATCTGGTTTTTTCCTTGCATCGCGAACGCTAATTGGCGCAGACGCATACCACGCCGGACAGGAGGAATTCCGGTCAAGTCCTGGCGGATTACATCGTCACTGGCAGACAAAGTTGCAGTGGATGCTAATCTTCGGGCATGCCAGATAGACCGGACGGTCTCATTCTGCGTCTTGTTCTGCTAGCGGGGTGCTGCCTCTTGCATCAGCCGTTGCGAGGACAGACCGGAACGGAAGCGAATTGGCCCTTTTATGGCCGCGATGCGGGTGGGACGCGCTATTCGCCTCTGACGCAGATCAATCGCAAGAATGTGTCGAAGCTGAAGGTCGCCTGGATATTTCACACTGGGGACGTTTCCGATGGGAAGCATGGCAAGCAGAGAAGCGGGTTCGAAGCCACGCCGATTCTCGTTGACAGCACTCTGTTTTTGACGACGGGGGTTAATCGCGTCATCGCTGTCAATCCTGAAACGGGAACATTGCGTTGGGCTTATGATCCGAAGATCGACCCGAGCTGGGACTACGGCGATGCGCTGGTGAATCGTGGGGTGGCCACGTGGCTCGATCCAGCGCGAGCCGCTGGGGGTGGGGAGCCCTGCCGCCGGCGCATTTTTGAGACAACGTTGGATGCGCGCCTGATCGCCCTTGACGCAGCCACCGGTACGCCTTGCTCCGATTTCGGTGAGAACGGCCAAGTGTCGCTTCGTGACGTTCCGCGGTATACGCCCGGCAGATATCACATGACTTCGCCTCCTGCGATTATCGATGACCTGGTGGTCGTCGGCTCTGCCATCAACGATAACAACGGCGTCGATATGTCCAGCGGCGTTGTGAGAGCTTTTGACGCGCGCACAGGAGCCTTGCGTTGGAGTTGGAACCCGCTCCAGAATGCCGTGGAATCTCCCGAACGATGGAAAACCGGCGCCGGCAATGTGTGGTCCATCATGGCGGTGGACCCCGAGCGCGATTTGGTCTTCGTTCCCACAGGAAGCGCTAGTCCCGATTACTATGGGGGGTTGCGGCCTGGTGACGACAAGTGGGCGGATTCCGTGGTCGCGCTTCGCGGGAAGACCGGACGGTTCGTTTGGGGATTCCAATTGGTGCACCACGATCTCTGGGATTACGACACGGCTTCCCCACCTTTGCTCGCGACGGTGCAGCAAGGCGGGAAGGATGTCCCAGTCGTCATACAAGGGAACAAGACGGGATTCCTGTATGTTCTAAATCGCGATACCGGTAAGCCAGTCTTTCCCGTGAAGGAAACGGCCGTGCCGCAAAGCGATGTTCCAGGAGAGACGACATCCCCAACACAACCGATTCCGGTTGCGCCCCCGCCCCTCACACCCCAGAGGCTTTCTGCCGATGCCGTTTGGGGATATACACCGGTGGATCGCAAGACTTGTGAGACGTGGATCCAATCGCTTCGAAATGAAGGCATATTCACGCCACCCAGCCTACAAGGGACATTGGTTATTCCTGGGAATATGGGTGGCATGACGTGGAGCGGCTATGCATTCGATCCCGATCGTCATCTGCTTGTTGTGCCGACGAATAACATCGCTGCCATAGCGAGACTGATTCCGCGCGAGAAGTTTGAAGAGGCCACTCGAAGCGGCGAGGATGGGGACTATGCTCGTCAGACTGGCGCGCCTTATGGCATGTACCGGCGTTTTCTCCAAGCTACGTCGGACCTGCCATGTGTTCCGCCGCCATGGGGCATGCTGAGCACCGTGGATATGAACCAAGGAACGATCGCGTGGCAAGTCCCGCTTGGCTCCATGCAGTACTTCGGAGGAGGTCATGCGCCTATACCGCCGGGATCGATCGGATTCGGTGGTCCGATCATCACCGCAAGTGGTCTGGTGTTTATTGGAGGCACGTTTGATCCTTATATTCGCGCCTTCGATATTGAGAGCGGTAAAGAACTATGGAAGGCGCAACTTCCGGCCAGCGGGAATGCTACGCCGATGACCTACAGCTTAAATGACAAGCAATATTTGGTGATCGCGGCAGGCGGGAATCCTAAGCTTACGGAAGAGGCCGTCAGTGATGCGCTGGTTGCTTTTACTCTGCCATGAGGACCATTCAGCCCAGCCATCGCTGAAGAAGTTCCGCCGGATCGCCCGTCAGGTCCAGTTGCTCCGTCTTGGTCTCGCCGTCGGGCTCCCGAAAAACCGAAACGATGCCGCCAGGCGTCGGCCGCAGTTCAAGAGCCCGGCCCTTCACTTCGAGGCGTAACGTCGAATCCATCCACGCCATGTAGATTTTGGACCGCAAACGGTGGCCGGTAATGGCGGCCTGTTCAAAGAGCCGCTGGGTGAATTCGGATTTTCGTAGCTGGTCCGCCCAAGGCGCCGACGCGCGGCTCATGGCTTGCTCGGCCGTGCGACGCTCGCGTTCCGAGCCGCCTTTCTCTTCTCGCGATTCCAGGCTCTTCAAAGAGTTTTCAAGGTTATCCAGGAAGCTCATTGACCATCCTTGTCATTGTGGTCCAGTTCCGCCAGCTTAGCATCGAGGAACCGCAGCGCTTCTTCCACAGAGGCACGATAACGGGGATGCGTCGCTTGCTCCAAATCGTGGAGAACGCGCGTGCGGGAAAGCTGAATGCTCTCGCGTTCGCGTTCAAGAGCTATCCTGTCCGACGCCGCTTTGCTGGCGGTCTCCCGCTCCCGAACGGCCTCGAGATCTTCTCGCTGCGATTCGACGTCTTTGCTTTCCCAACCTCTAGCCATATATCCAATCTGACACAACTTGGGTTGCATGGCGCCAGGCGCCACCTGTGCTAAGAAGAGGATGGATGACGGCCGGATCGCAGCTTGTCGCGCAGTACAGTTTGCGGAGGCGTCTGGACGATGCTCTTGGGCTCGGACTCCTCGCTTTGGCTACTATGCTCTCCTTCACCGGATTGGTAGACCTCGCGCGCGACATGCATCCAATCCGTTTTGTGCTGCTCCTCAGTACGGCCGTCTGCACATATCGGGTGACGACCCGGACCTTTGGCCGCCTCCAGTTCACAGAAACGGGCATCGAGAGCTATGCTCCGTTGCGGAGACCGAGACGCTGGAAATACGATCAACTGGCGGAAGTTCGCAGCGCCTTTGCCAGGAGGCACGAATCGCTCCGGCTTCGCTTCAACGATGGGTCTCTTGTAACGGTAGATTGCGGGCTGCTAAATGCCTCGGATCTCTTGGCGTTCCTGCGGGAGCGCGCTCATCACCTCAGAATCACCGCGGCGTGAGCGCACTGCGGATTCATTTAGACTGAAGGACATGCGTCCTGCTCGATGTAGTCCGGCAAGCCTTGCGGGCTTTTCGATACTTCTGATGGCGGGACTGTTATGGGCTCAGGACCAACCGGCCACGCCTAAGTACGAAGACCTCAGCGCTACTCCGGAACAGCGTGCAGCCGACCTGGTGGCCCATATGACGCTCGCAGAAAAGGTCAGTCAGATGCAGAATGTCGCTGTGGCGATTCCGCGGCTCGGCATTCCCGCGTACGACTGGTGGAACGAAGCGCTGCATGGGGTCGCACGCGCCGGCCTTGCCACGGTTTTCCCTCAGGCGATCGGTCTGGCCGCTACTTGGGACACAGGTTTAGAGCACACGATCGCAGACACGATTTCTACCGAGGCGCGCGCGAAATACAACGACGCGATCGCTCACAACAACCATGGCCGCTACCACGGGCTGACGTTTTGGTCGCCCAATATTAATATCTTCCGCGACCCACGGTGGGGCCGCGGCCAGGAGACGTTTGGCGAAGACCCGTATTTGACATCGCAGATAGCGGTCGCGTTCATTAAGGGCATGCAAGGCGACGACCCTCGATATTTCAAGACCATCGCCACATCGAAACACTTCGCCGTCCACAGCGGCCCGGAGACGACGCGGCATCAATTCGACGCGCGGGTGAGCCGGGCCGATTTGCTAGACACATTTTTCCCGGCCTTTCGCGCCACGGTTGAGGATGGTCACGTCGATTCTGTGATGTGCGCCTACAACAGTGTCGATGGGACCCCGGCCTGCGCCAGCAGAATTTTGCTTCAGACGCATTTGCGGCGCACCTGGAACTTCAGCGGATATGTTGTCAGCGACTGTGGCGCAATCGAGGATGTATATAGCGGGCATAAGTACAAATCCTCGCTATCGGCTGCGTCGGCCGCCGCGGTGAAGGCGGGAACGGATTTATCTTGCGGCACCGAATACAGCACCCTGGTGGATGCGGTTCGCCAGAAGCTGATTTCGGAAAAGGATATCGATCGGTCTGTCATACGCCTGTTCACCGCCCGCTTTCGGCTGGGGATGTTCGATCCACCCGACAGCGTGCCCTTTTCGAAGATAGGCATGGACGAAGTGGAGTCGCCGGCCCACCAACAACTGGCGTTGCAGGCCGCGGAAGAATCGATGGTGCTGCTGAAGAATGACGACCAGACGCTGCCTCTGAGCGGCCGGCCCAGCTTGGCCGTCATTGGTCCCGCGGCTGACGATCCCGACGCCCTGCTCGCCAACTACAACGGCATTCCTTCGCATATCATCACGCCGCTCCAGGGCATACGAAGCCGATTTAGTTCGGACCGAGTTCAGTATGCCTTGGGAAGCCTCTATACGGACCAGTCGGCCGCTCTGATTCCGGCAAGCGTGCTGATCCCACAGGGCGGCAGCAACAATTTGCGCGGCCTCTTTGCCGAATATTTTCACAGCGATAATTTCACGGGCAAGCCAAGGTTGGGCCGCATTGAGCCTGAGGGATACTTCCGCTGGGACATGCGCGATCCGGAGGTGTTAGCCGCGGTTCCGCGCGATACATTCTCGTTACGTTGGGCCGCGACCCTCCGCGTGCCCGCCTCTGGAGATTATGCGTTGGGCGTCAAACGTTTGAACGCGGAGGGCAGCACGGGAACAGACTCCGCAAGATTGTACGTAGACGATCGGCTACTGGTCGATGACTCGGGAAGGAAGCACGATCTGGTTGGCGGAATGACGGCCATGATGCACCTGGAGGCTGGAAGAGGTTATCGTCTGCGTGTCGAATACCGGCAGGATGGAGGGGCGGCCGGACTGGAATTGGTCTGGAAACCGCCTGCCGATGTGTCGCTCGCTGAAGCTGTGCGCGCCACGAAGAGTTCCGACGCGACGCTGCTTTTTGTGGGTTTGAATTCCAATCTCGAAGGCGAAGAGTCCAAGCTCGACATACCCGGCTTCGCAGGCGGTGATCGAACCAATATCCATCTGCCCTTTCCCCAGGAGAAACTGGTCGGTGCTCTGCTCGATACAGGCAAGCCCATCATCGTTGTGCTGATCAATGGCAGCGCACTGGCAGTCGAGGCGGCGAAGCTGCGCGCGGCCGCCATTTTGGAAGCATGGTATCCGGGGCAGGAGGGCGGAACGGCGATCGCCAAAGTTATCGGCGGAGACTACAATCCAGGCGGCCGCTTGCCGGTAACCTTCTACCGGTCCGTGGAGCAGCTACCGCCCTTTGAAGATTATTCGATGAAGAACCGCACCTACCGCTACTTTATGGGCGGGCCGTTATATCCATTCGGGTACGGCTTGAGCTACTCCGATTTCCATTATTCGGCGTTATCTTTGGCCGGCGGGACCGTCTCGGTTCATGTGACGAACACTTCTTCGCGTGACGGCGACGAAGTGGTTCAGCTCTATCAAACCGATGCCGATGCGCCGCATCCGGAACTGCGCGGCTTTCAAAGAATTCATCTAAAGGCGGGCGAAACTCAGACCGTCACCTTCCCCCGCCCGACGCTAAAGGGTAATCGCCCGGCCAAGGGACCATTCCTGGTAAGTGTCGGGGGCGGCCAGCCCGGGCCGTGGGCGGAGGGCCATTATCTCCAGATCGCTTTGCCGGAAAAACGGGCACAGTGAAACGCGAGCCCGAATTTTTCGGCGATGCCGAACTCGATCTGTTGTATCTGGCACGCCGGTTGCGTGAGGCGCTAAAGGTGGAAAAGTTGCTAACCGAAGCGGGGCTCGATTACATGGTGCAGACCGGTCCTTATGTCAGCGGCTTTTTGATTAAGCGCGAATTGACCGGCGCCTATTTCTATGTGACGGCGCCGGATTTATCCAGAGCGAAGGAGATCTTATCGCAGCGCGGCTACAAACCGTTTAACGAACAACCGGGCGGGGGCTAATCGTCGCTGCTGAAAAAGCTGCTCAAGCCGCCGATCCCACCGCCGAGCGCGCTCAGCGGATTGCGCTCGTCTCCGCTGCCTCGATGCTCCGACGGTGAAAGCTCGTGGCGAAGACGCTCCAGCGTCATGCTTTGGAGAATGACCCGGCCTGGTCCGGTGAGGGTCGCTAAGAAGAGGCCTTCGCCTCCGAAAATCGCGGTGCGGATGCCGCCAACCATCTGGATATCGTAGTTCACCGTGGGTTCAAAGGCCACCAGGTGTCCGGTTTGCACTTGCAAAATTTCGCCCGGGGCGAGCGTGAAGTCGACATGATCGCCTCCCGCGTGTACAAATACCGCACCCGGGCCGGTGAGTTTCTGAAGAATGAAGCCTTCACCGCCCAGGAGCCCCGCTCCCAGCTTGCGTACCAGGGCGATGTCCAGGGTTACCGTGGATTGAGCGAACAAGAACCCGTCCCGCTGGACCATGATGGTCTGCCCCGGGGCAAGCTCAAAAACTTGAATTTTGCCGGGATAGTGACCGGCGAATCCTACTTCTCCGGTTGCGCCATTCGCGCGGAAATACGTGAAGAAGAGGGATTCGCCCATCAGCTTGCGTTTAATGGCGCCCAGGATCTTGTCCCCAAGCGATTGCCCGGTCATGCGCGTCTGCCAATCCACGTTGGCCGACTTGTAGATCATCTTTCCAGCCTCGGCATAGATCTCCTGGCTCGGATCGAGATGGACGCGTGCGATCTGCAGGTTATGGCCTTCAATGTCATACCGGATCGGCGCAACCGGGGGCGCCGGCGGATAATAGGCTGCACCGCCGCCAAGATCGCCCCCCAGCGCCTGACCGCAGTTCACGCAGAATCTGGAGTTATCGGAAAGTTGAGTGCCGCAATTCGTACAGAAAGCCATAGCTTCTCCATACTAAACGAAATCGGATGCTCGAAAGTTCAGGCGGCTCGCTCAACGCTCACTGGGAATAGGAACGGTAGAGCTTCCCGCATGCGGCGGCCCCAGGCGCTCTCGTTGTGTTCTGCCCCTTGGTCTTCGCGATAGGCGAGATCGTGTCCCAGGCGCCAGCCCTTTTTGAGCAACGCATCGCGCAACGCTTCGACGTCCCGCAAGGTGCGTCCCGGGTCGCTCCCTTCAGCGGTCCCCACATCGAGCCAGATGCTCTGTCCGGTCTTCGCCTCGAGACGCGCCACCTGGTTCAAGATGTCCCGGCGAGCCCACCACACCGACGGCGACATGACAATCAGCTTCCCGAAGATCTCGCGATGCTGCAAGCCCAGATAAAGCGTCAGCAACCCGCCCAAAGAGGACCCACCCAGCGCCGTGTGCTGGGGCCCGATCAGAGTTCGGTACGCGGAGTTGATCAGCGGGAGGAGTTCCCGCACCAGCATCTGACCATAGGCCCGCGCCCGTCCCCCACGGCCCCGGCTGTCCCGCACATGGGTGTATTCGTTGATCCGTTTGGCGCCGGCATTGTAAATCCCAACGATGATGATGGCCTCCATCTGGCCACTGCGAATCAATTCTTCTGCCGTCTCATCCAGGCCCCATTCATTTCCCGCGAATGCGGTCGCGGCGTCGAACAGATTCTGCCCGTCCTGCAAGTAACAGACCGGGTACCGCCGTTCGGGCTCGTCGTCATAACCCGGCGGTAAGTAGACAATAACGTCGCGATTCGTCCGCAGAAAGCGCGAATGGATTTGGTGGGTTCGGATCGTGCCGGCGAGCGTGTGCTCCAAAGCCGGGCCTTAGCTCTTAACGAAGTTGAGCGCAGCCGAATTCATACAATAGCGCAGTCCCGTCGGTTGTGGGCCATCGTCAAACACATGTCCGAGATGAGCGTCGCATTTAGCGCACTTTACTTCAGTACGGCTCATTCCGTAGCTGTAATCCGTCCGGTTCTCAACGTTTTGGGGTGCAATCGGCTTCCAGAAACTCGGCCACCCGGTGCCGGACTCGAATTTCGTGTCGGAGGAGAACAGCGCATTTCCGCAACAGATGCAGCGGTAGATTCCGTGCTCATGGTTGGCGTAGTACTTGCCGGAAAAAGCGCGCTCCGTATCGGCATGTCGCGTCACTTCATACTCTTCCGAGGTAAGTTGTTTGCGCCACTCCGCGTCCGTCTTCACTACTTTCTCTTCCTGCATAATGCCTTCTCGCAAACCGGCATTCGTGAACTCCGCAATCTTTACGGTCTTCAAACCCCCGACGCCGCGAGCGCCAAAAGCAGCCCCAACGCCGGCCGTGAGTGCCAAACCACTCTGCAAAAACGATCTTCGATTCATAAAGTCCACCCTCTCCTTTTGAGATGCGCCGTCTGTTCCCTTATTGCTAATTTATAACTATGCCCATCTTCGAATATTCGTGCGACGACTGCGGAACGAAATTTGAAAAGCTGGTGCGCCGGAGCGCGGAAGCCAACGCCGTTCGCTGCCCGTCCTGCGGCCAGGATCATTTGACCACCGAATACTCAACCTTTGCCGCCCATGCCCAGGGATCCACAGGCGACACCCAACCCGCGAGCGGGTGCGGCGGCGGCATGTGCCAGGGCGGCATGTGCGGTATGAACATGAACTAACCGGATCGCCCTCCACTCCAGGATTCGCGAGTTCGTCCGGAATGGTTACGCGCGATCCGTTGCCAGGCCACAAAGGCGCTGAGCATGAGGAGTACCGCAGCCAGGGTCGGATTTCCGCCAATCACGAATAAATGCGTGATCATGGCGCCGATCATGGTCGCGCAGAGCAGTAGCGCCCCCACGAATGTGAACTTCGGGATCAATAACAGGATGGCGCTGACCAGTTCAATGCAGCCGGTCAGGTAACGAAACCATTGGCCAATGCCGATCTTTTCGAACGTTGCCATCATAATGGCTTGGCCGCCCAGCTTGATCGAGCCGGCCATCAGAAAGATCAGGGCTAAAAAAATCTGCAGAATCCAGAGGATAATGGTCAATCCTCGGGCACGCGGCCGGTTTTGGCTAACCGTTATCAAAGCGGACGACAATGCTCGAACCCCTCCCGATGACTTCAGATCATAGCAGGAAAATCGACTGCGTTGATCAGATCACGCGCTGATACAAGTAGCCCGCGCGCTCGAAAGCCTGCGTGACCTCGGCGATGTGGTCCGTACCCCGCGTCTCCAGCGTGATGTCGACCGCCGTCTCCCCAAGATGAACGCCGAAATAGGCGCGCTCATGGCGTAAATCGACGATGTTGCATCTCTGCGCTGCGACAATCTCCACCAAACCTTTCAAGCCGCCGGGGCGATCGCTGATATATACGTGCAGGCGAACGAGCCGTCCGTCCTTTACGAGACCGCGCTCTATGATCCGCGAAAGGACGGTCACGTCGATGTTCCCTCCGCAAACGATCGATACGGTCCGTTTGCCCTCCAAGCCGGTTTTCTTCTGCAATAATGCGGCGGTTGACGTGGCGCCGGCTCCTTCGGCTAGAGTCTTCTCACGTTCCAGCAACAACAGGATTGCGTTAGCAATGTCCTCTTCGTCCACAGTCACCATTCTGTCCACGTAGCGCTCGATCAGTGGCAACGTCAGATCGCCTGCGCGCCGCACGGCGATCCCTTCGGCGATCGTCGAAGCTGCTGGGAGCGTGACCGGCTCATGCGCGGCGCAGGCGCGGATCATGGACGGAATGCGTTCCGTCTGCACGCCGACGATTCGTACCGACGGCTTCTGTTCTTTTACGGCGCAGGCTATGCCGCCGAGCAACCCACCGCCACCGATCGGACAGACAATCGCTTCCATATCCGGGCACTGCTCCAGCAATTCCAGCCCGATGGTTCCCTGCCCCGAGACCACGGCCTCATCGTTGAACGCGTGCACGAAGGTAAATCCAAATTCCTGTTGGCGCCGGCATGCTTCCTGGTAGGCTTCGTCGTAACTATCGCCAATCAGCACGACCTCCGCGCCGTAGGCCTTTGTCTGCGTTACTTTGACCAACGGGGTGGACAGCGGCATACAAATTTGCGCTCGAATGCCATTTCGCGTCGCATGATAAGCGACCGCCTGCGCATGGTTTCCCGCCGAAGCCGCAATGACACCGCGGGCGCGTTCCCATGGAGCGAGGGTCAATATCTTATTGAGTGCGCCGCGCTCCTTGAAGGAGCCCGTCATCTGCAGGTTTTCGAGCTTCAAGAAGAGCCGATTCTCCGAAATTTGAGAAAGCGTTTCGGAATACGCACACGGTGTTTCATAAATCTGCGATCGGATGCGTTCGCGCGCGCAACGGATCGACTCCAGCGTAACCATCGCTTCTAACTATAGGCGGGCGGGCAAGCGAGCGGATTAATTCGTCAAGCCGTGGAGGAATTCCTGAAACAAACGTCGCGTTCTCCGGCGCGTTGGTACGCTCGCACCGGACACGATGGGCAACGTAAAGCGCACGTTAAAGATCAGTCTTGGTCCGGAGTCGTCTCGACGTTAGCTTTCTCGCTTGACTTTCGATCTTTATTCGCCCAAACTATGCAATAAGGGAGCGGCACTCGTATGGCACTTACGCGCCGACAGAGAGAGTTAATGGACTTCCTGGCCAGCTTCATCGAGAAGCGCGGTTACAGTCCGAGCTACGAGGAAATCGCCGGCGGCCTAAAACTGGCGTCTCTGGCAACCATCCACAAACATATACAAGCGCTCGAAGCTAAGCAGTACCTGCGCCGTAGTTACAATCACAGCCGGTCTTTAGAAGTCGGCGATCGATTCTTCGCCGAAGAAAAGGCGCGTCAGCGTCCGGTGAGCGGCTCGGAGGTTCCGTTGTTAGGCCGGATTGCCGCTGGATTACCCGTTGAGGCCATCGCAAATCCGGAAACCCTCCATTTCTCGGATTTCGCCTCCAGTGAGACCACTTTCGCGCTCGAAGTGCGTGGCGATTCCATGATAGAAGATCACATTTGTAGCGGCGATTTCGTCCTGGTCGAGAGAACCGGCGCCGTCCGGAATGGGGATATCGTTGTCGCGCTTCTGAATGGCGCCGAGGCTACACTTAAGCGCTACTACTCTGAAACTGACGGCCGGATTCGTCTCCAGCCCGCCAATTCGACGATGGAGCCGATCTTCGTAGACCCGGCGAATCTCGAGATCCAGGGGCGCCTCCTGGCTGTGATGAGAAAGTATTAGCGCGAGTGTTACACTCGTAGCGTGACCGGACGCGCTGCAACGCAAGGGGCGCCAACCGCGGGCCTCGTCAAACGCCTTATTTTTTGGGACATTCGCAGAACTACCTGGCCGTATGACCTCGTCGTTGGATTGATCCTGATTTTTATCTTCGCGACACCACGCGAATTTTTTCATGATCAGCCAAAACCTTCCAGCGTGGTCCTGCTTTCCTCAGGAAAATCCGCCGATCAGGTCTTCATTGCTACCGATTTGCTGGAAGCGATTCCCCCATCCCAGCGGGCCGCACGCGCCCAGACTCTGATTCGAGAACGGACCGGAAAGAACTGGCACGTTACCCGAGTGGTGCCGATCCGTGACAATGCCGACCAGGAAATAAAGGGTTTTCTCGCGTATACGACGCCGTAGCCGCAGCGTCTTCAATTTAGAATGATTCGCCTACAGGTCCTATTGTGTTTGGCCGCGCTCAGCGGCGCGTTGCGCGCCGATTCCCTCTCCAACGTCTTGACGCGGATGGACAATGCGGCCCCCAAGTTTCATGGAATCAAGGCCAACGTGACATTGGTCACCTATACGCAGGTCATCGACGACAAGTCGGTCGAAACCGGCACACTTGAGATGCAACGCCTTGCCCCGAACAAAGTCCGCGCCATTATGAAGCTATCGTCGGGAGGCAAAAGCATGCGTGCCCTCTTCTTCAGAGGTAACAACGTTCTCATGTATTTCTTCGACTCCAACACGTACCAGGATTACGATTTGGGAAAAACCGGGAATCGCCTTAACAGCTATCTCTTGTTAGGTTTCGGGTCTTCCGGAAGCGAATTATCAAATAATTACGAAATTACCTACCTAGGCGAGGAATCTGTTAACCAGATCAAGACGTCCAAACTTCAATTGATCCCTAAAAACAAAGGCGTCCTGGAGCATCTTATGAAGGTCTACATATGGATTCCGGAAGACGGCGCTAATCCGGTGCAACAGCAATTCTTTGAACCATCCGGCAACTATAGAAAAACGACTTACAGCGACTTGCAGGTCAATCCGACGTTTCCAAAACGCCAGCTTGATTTCAAACTGCCGAATGGCGCAAAAGCGATTCAGCAGTAATTACCGCTCCTTTGAAATCGTCAATGACTGTGCGAACCAAGGCCGGCTCTCGCCTGGCATTCATCGACTGGACGCGTGGATTCGCGGCTCTGATTATGCTTCAGGGTCACGTCTTCCACTCCTTTACGCGCGACGACTTGCGCGACCAGGGTCCGTACGTGCTTTCTCAATTTGCCGGTGGCTTGCCTCCCGCTATCTTTCTCTTCTTGACCGGTATTACGTTCGCGTTCCTTATGCACAGCCGCGAGATGCAGGGGCACGGTTCGGGCAAGCGGGTTCTCGCTGCCTTACGGCGCGCCGGGTACCTTTTCCTGCTCGCCTTCCTTTTTCGTTTGCAGCTTTTCGTGTTTGGCGCACCGTACAGTCCGGCGAGCGAGCTTCTGCGCGTGGACATCTTGAACTGCATGGGGATGGCCATGTTGGTCTTTGCGCCTATGGCAGTCTTCACCACGTTGGAGCGTGTCCGTCTGTGCACGATCCTAGGCGTACTGGTAGCAGTGCTCGCGCCTTTGGTGACGCAGATCGACGATCCGGCCATTCCCTGGCTCGTGCGGGCCTATTTCTTCCCTAGCTTGAATTACTTCGGCTTCTTCCCTTGGGCCTCGTTTCTGGCATTTGGCATGGCCGCCGGCAGCGTCATTCGCCTGGTTAAAGAGGAGGAGTTAAATCGCGTCATGGCTTGGACCCTCGGTATCGGAATAGGCATTGCGCTGGCCGCCCAATACATGTCCAACCTGCCTTATTCCGTCTATCCGAAATCGGATTTCTGGCTCAATAGCCCCGGTCTGGTGCTCATCAAACTCGGCGTCGTGCTCTCCATCCTGGCGGTTTCGTCGGTTTGGGTAAAATTGGGCGCAGCCCGCCGCTGGAGCCTTTTCCGCCAATTAGGCACCACCTCCCTGCTGGTCTATTGGGTGCATATCGAGTTGGTTTACGGGCGTTGGTTCGGCGCCTGGAAGAACGCCCTGGCGGTTCGGGAAGTTGTCGTCTATACCTGCTGCTTGATCGTGTTGATGACGCTGCTGTCGGTGGTTCGCACTAGCTGGAAGAGCCTGCGGGACTACTTCCGGGCGCTGGCGTTTCCGGAGCCAGAACGCGCTTCCGGCGACTGACCCGCTCCGTCCGTGTTCCCTCTCAGTTAGACTCTTAGTCAGCTAAACTATGCGTCTCTTGGTAGTAGAAGATGAAAAGCGGATCGCCGATTTCCTCTCCCGTGGCCTGCAAAGCGCAGGCTATGCCGTCGACGTAGCAAATACCGGCGTCGCCGCGACTGAACTGGTTCATAACACGGAATATGACCTTGTGATTCTCGATCTCGGGCTGCCCGATATCGACGGATTGCAGGTGCTGCAGAAGATCAAGAACCGGAAAACCATACCGCCCGTCCTGATCTTGAGCGCCCGCGATTCGGTCGATGATCGAGTGAAAGGCCTGGAGCAAGGCGCCGACGATTACCTGGTCAAGCCGTTCGCCTTTGTCGAGTTACTGGCGCGAGCCCGCGTCCTGCTGCGCCGTGGTCAGCCTACGCCCGAAAAGCTGCAGGTCGGAGATCTTTCGCTCGACTGTATCCGCCGCAAAGTGACCCGGAACAACGAGAATATCGAACTCGCGCCCAAGGAATTCAGCATTCTCGAGTACATGATGCGCAACCGCGGCCGCCCGTTGAGCCGCACTATGATCGTCGAGCATGTGTGGGACATGGATTACGACGGACTCACCAACATCGTGGACGTCTACATCCGTCACTTGCGCAGCAAGATCGACGACAAGTTCCCAGCCAAGATGATCCGTACCGTACGCGGAATCGGCTACACGCTGGATCTGCCCGAACCCGGCGCGACCGCCCCGGCCGAGCAAACGTGACCGATCAAACCGCTACTCACTGTCAGGCAGAGGGATGACAGGAATCATTTCATCCAAAGCACGATCCTCGGGAAAGAGGCGATCCACGTTGGCGGGCGTTACAAATCCGTGCCTAGCATAGATCGCCTCCGGGTGCGCCCTTCCCTGCGATAGATGAACCGCCAGCCGCATCAACTCTGTTCCGTAACGCTCTGGCTGATAGGTGACAGACCCAATTAGCGGCGAATTGCGTTTTCTCATCTGGAGACGGGCTGCGCGCGTTGCGTTCTGGCCGGCGGCCACGAACTCGCCGGACCGTCGCGCTTCCTGGAACGCGGCGATCGCTCCCAGCGCTCCCGGGTCATTTATCGCCGCTATCAAGCAATTGCCGTCCGGCGCCGTTCGAAGCCAGCGCTTCGTCACCGAATAAGAGTGGTCGAGATCGTTTCGTCCGTCCAGATGAACAATCTGCCTATCCCGGAGACTCGGGATCACGTCCCTGATCCCGTCTACGGCGCCCGCCATACGCATCTGAGGAAGGGCCCCGGCTTCCGGCAGTTCGATCAGCACCACGTGACACAGATCGCAATGCCAGCGGCGCCGGGCAAACCGCCCCAAAGCCACGCCGGCTGTCCAGCCGGCCGCGTAGTTATTCGCACCATAAAAAACAGCCCCTGGAATCGGCATCTCAACCGCAATTAAGGGAGTCTTTGCGCTTAATACACGCTCCGCGACGGCGGAAGCAATCGACTCAATCGTACTGAAGACAATCGCAACACTCACCCGCTGCCGCAGCATGTCATTCACATTGCGCAAGGTGGTTCTGCGATCGAAGTGATTGTCGAAAACCAAAAGCTCAGCCCCATGGATCTGGGCAGCACGCTTGAGACTTTCAGTAATGCGAGCGGGAAACTCCGCCTTCTCGTTCTGGGAAGCATAGCCAATGCGTAATTTCCGCCGCTGGGTCAGACTCGTCAAAGAACGAAATCCCAGGGGCTTGGCGCGCTCGATCAGTCCCGCCATAACGAGGCTGTGGAGCAGGCGCGACACTGTCGCCTTGTGCATTCCAGTTCGGTCCACAACGTCTCGAACGCGGAGCGTTTCGCCTTCAGAACCGAAGGCCCTTAGAATTTCCGCGGCGCGCACAATCGGTTCAACCGGGCGGCTTGCGGTGGTTCTCTCGTCATCCGTTTTCGATGACCTCATAGCTACCAAGTGTCTCGTATTGCGAGACGAAAAAAAACTTGCAACGATGACCCTTCACTCTTAGACTGAACTCGGTCACTATGAAACCCAGGGCGCTCGGAGTGAATTCGGGGCTATCTAGCCTCGGCGTATTCGTTGGTATTGCGGCGTTCCTCTCCCTAGCCAAATTGCTGCATGGTCAAGCCGGATTAGGGACGGGAACCGTGAATGGCACTGTGCGAGACGCCGGCAACCTGGCCGTTCCCGACGCTGTCGTTGTTCTGGCGGATACAGCTCGCGGCGAAAGGCGGGAGACCAAGACCAACTCCACCGGCCTGTTCATTTTCCCAAATGTGCCACCAGGCCAGTACTTAGTCGAGGCGCAGAAATCCGGATTTGACAGCAAGCGGATCACAGGCGTTCAGTTGCAAGTTGGTCAGGTAGCCACTCTCGACCTGACTCTGCAAGTCGGCTCGCTTTCCACCGTTGTATCGGTTTCGGGAGAACAATCGACTGTCATCGACGCGGAGTCGAACGTAATTGGCACGGTGGTGAATTCGCAGCAGGTTCAACAATTGCCACTGAATGGCCGCGACTTTCTGCAACTGGCGCTCACCGCATCGGGTTCAAGCCAGGTCACCGGAGGATCGGACGTTTATTCCGCGCAGATTGGACATCCGGACCGCGCCGTGGTCATCGATGGCAATCCACCCACAACGACCGGCTACACGATTGACGGAATCGCGACGCGCGGCCAAAGGCTCGGAGAAAGCGCGCTGAATCTTTCGATCGCCGCTATCGACCAGTTCAAAGTGCAGCAGGGATTCTTTTTGCCGGATCAAGGCCCCGATCCCGGACTGGTGAATGTGACGACGCAGGGAGGAACGAACGCCTTTCACGGTCAATTGTTCGAGTTTTTGCGGAATGACGCGATGGACGCGAGGAGTTTCTTTTCGGCCGAACCGGAAGCATTAAAACGCAATCAGTTCGGCGGCGCTTTGGGCGGTCCCATTAAGAAGGATCGAATCTGGTTCTACGGGTTCTACGAAGGACTGCGCCAGGTTTCGGCCTTCTCCGCAAACGCCTATACTCCCACTCAAGCCATGTTCAACGGCAACTTCCAAGGTTTGACTACCACGATTTACGATCCCACCAGTTATTCGGCAAGCACAGGGAGCCGGTCTCCGTTTTCAGGCAACGTGATTCCTACGTCGAGAATCAACCCGGTTTCCGAAAACCTGTTGAAGTACTATCTGCCGGGAGCAAGCCTTTCGCTGCTACCGAATAACTTGTTTGCAAATCCCCGAGACACCCTCGACGACGATCAAGGCGGCCTGAGAGTTGACAGCACGCTCACATCCAAGCAGTCATTGTTTGGGCAATTCATCCACGAGACGGGCAACGCCGTCAACGCCGGGACATTCCCGTTATCCGGGGCCGCTTATCCCAACAGCAGCACGTTGGCAATGGTGCAGCATACGTGGAGTTTTTCTCCCACCTTCGTGAATACGGCGCGAGTCGGGTTTACACGGGATGAGGCTTTGGATACGAACGAAGGCGTCACGGCAGGCCATATTTTGGGCGCCCTTGGCGTAGCGAATACATTAGACGACCGCGGCATCTCTGCCGTAACTTTGACCGGTTACTCTTCATTTGGCCGCGCTAACGGAAACCTCGGGAATATCGACAATAACTATCAGGCGGATGACGGCGCCAATTGGGTATATGGCAATCACACAATCCAATTCGGCGGCAGCATCCGGTATCATCGCACCTGGCAGCAAAACGCTAACGCCAATGCTTTGGGCACTCTGGCGTTTCAGCCTTTCTTCACCGCCCAGTTGACCCATACCGCCTCGGGGGCGCTCGGCGCTACGGCAAACTCCGGGAATTCGTTTGCGGACTTCCTACTTGGGCTGCCTTACAACGCCTCTCTCGCGGGGCTGCCCATGTTCCAGTACCGGTTTACCGAGTACATGCCGTATGTGCAGGACACCTGGCGCGTCTCAAAGTCCCTGACTTTGAATGTTGGTCTTTCCTGGTATCTGTCAACCGTACCAAATCCGCAAGGAACGGCACGGCAATACGTGCATGGATTCAATCCGCAAACCGGGCTGCTGACTTACGCCGCGTTGGGACAAGTTTCGCCTCAGGTATTGAGCTTTGATGGCAATAATCTCACGCCGCGACTGGGCATTGCCTGGCAGCCCGGCTTCTTATCGAATACCGTGATTCGGGCGGGCGCCGGCACTTACTACTACAACGCAGCGTTATCGGAGGCACAATTCGCCATGGTTGCGCCACCGTTCAACACGCCGCTCCAATTATTTAATGGCCAACCTAACCCGACCTACACTCTTGGCCAGAACGTTTTTCCCGCATCCTCGTTCCCATCGCTTTCCAGCTCCACCGCGGCATCGCTTCCGAATGGCTCCACAGCCTTCCTGTTAGATCCGCCCGGGCCCGTCCCCTATGTGAATCAGTGGAACTTCTCTATTGAGCGCGCGTTCGGAACAAACAATTCCGTCGAAGTGGACTATCTTGGCTCGTCTGCGCATCGCCTGCAGAATCGATACGACCAGGACCAATGCGTTCCGTCGGCCACGTTGTTCTGCAGCGCAAGCACGAAGCCTTATCCCCGCTATGCCGGTCTGCTTACGGCCGACTTCAATGGGAACTCTTCCTATGAGGCGCTGTATGCGAAATTCACTCACCGTGTCAGCGGGGGATTAGACTTCCGCCTCGAATATACGTTTTCCAAAGTTCTGACCGATGCCTTCGAAGGTCCGAATGTGGCCACCAGTTCCCAGATTGCCGATTGCCGCGCTTGCGATAAAGGTTTCGCGTCATTCGATCAACTTCACCGGCTTGTAGCGAGCACGGTCTACGACTTACCTGTGGGTCACGGACGGCGGTTTGGCGCATCGCTTCCGGCGATTGTGGACGCAGCGGCAGGGGGATGGACGTTGACTGCAATCACGACGTTTGCAACGGGCGTGCCGATTTTTATTACGTCCCCGAATCAGACGGCCAGCACCTATGTCTCCCAGCGGCCCGACCGAATTTGTGACGGCAACGATCCCGGGCTGGCCGGCAATCTGCGAACTGACGGACTAGTCTACTTCAACACATCGTGCTTTGCGACGCCCGCGTCAGGATATTTCGGCAATTCTGGGCGTGATCCGCTGCATGGCCCAGGATTGAATAATTGGGATTTGGGAATTCAGAAAGAATTCCATATCCCGGTGACGGAGCAAAGCCGGCTGCAATTCCGCGGCGAGTTCTTCAATGCGTTCAACCACGCGCAGTTCACCAATCCCGACTCGAACACGGGTGACGGCGCTAAATTCGGAACGGTCTCTGGGACGCAATCGCCGCGCCTGGTCCAAGTGGCGCTGAAGCTGACCTGGTAACGGCGCACAAGGCTTGAGCTTAGAATCTGTTTTTAGTTGAGGAATGTCTTAATGAGTGTTTCACGGCGTAGTTTCCTGGAAATGGCCGCTCTGTCGGTTCTGCCACCGGCGCCAGCAGCCAAGCATCCGAATATCATCCTTTTACTCGGCGACGACCATCGCTGGGATGCGCTGGGATGTATGGGGAATGCCGTTGTACAGACCCCGAATCTGGACCGCCTTGCGAGAGAAGGAATTCTGTTTGAGAATCATTTCGCGACAACTCCGATCTGCTGCGCGAGCCGCGCGAGCATCATGCTGGGCGAATATGCCGGCGGCCATGGCATCTATGATTTCGCCACGCCGTTCAGTCCGGCGCAGGTAGCGACGACCTATTGGGGACAGATGCGCAGAGCCGGTTATCACATCGGCTTTATCGGCAAGTTCGGGGTCGGCAATAAGATGCCTGAAGACGCCTTCGATGTATGGATGGGCTTTCCGGGGCAAGGTTTTTATTTTCCAGATGGCCCCAACGGTCCTCATTTGAATCACATCATGCGGGACCAGGCGATTGAGTTCCTGGAAAGCGCGCCGGCGAACAAACCATTTTGCCTGTCGATCAGCTTCAAGTCCCCGCATGTACAGGATGAGGACCCGCGTCAATATCTTCCGTCTCAAGATACAGAGGCCCGATACAAAAACATTCATATTCCGCCTCATCCCGGCGCAAAGCCGGAAGATATCAACCGATTCCCACCGGCGCTTCAACATTCCGAAAACCGTCGCAGATGGGGCGTACGCTTCTCTACGCCAGAGATATATCAAGCCTCAATGAATGGCTATTATCGCCTGGTTACAGGCATCGACGATGTGGTCGCCGCGCTGCGTGAGTCCCTCAGCAAGCTTGGCATAGCGGACAACACCATCATTATTTATTCGGCCGATCATGGAATATTCAACGGCGAACATGGGTTCGCGGGAAAATGGTATGGCCACGAGGAATCCTTGCGGATTCCTCTGATTATTTACGATCCGAGACTTCCGTCGCCGGCCGCGAGTAACCGGATCAACGCCATGACTCTGAATATCGACCTGCAGCCTACAGTGCTCGAACTCGCCGGACTGTCCGCCGGCTTTGCTGTGCACGGCCGAAGCGTCTCGCCTTTTCTCCAAAACCCGCAATCGCCGGAGCGCAGTATCTGGTATTTCGAACATCGCTTCCCCTTTCGCGGCTGGATCCCGTCAAGCGAAGGTATTCGAACGAAGCGCTGGAAATATATCCGTTACACCGACGTGGCCGCCCCTTATGAGGAGTTATATCACCTCGAGAGCGATCCCATCGAAACGGTAAATCTGGCCGGCAATTCCAGCTACCTATCTCAACAGAAAACACTGACTCGCTACTGCCAGACCTGGGAACGCGCGCTCGCGTCCTGGAAACCGGGCGCCGAATGGCGGGACCCTATTTCGCAGAGCGATCTGGAACGAGATGGACTGATCTAAATGTCCTGGGTATTCATGCCGTTCACAAGGCCGTGAACGCGAAGACGCAGCTTCGATGCGCAGGGCAACGAAACCACAAACGGCTACCGCCGACGCGGTTCGGCTCCCACGGCCGGGTGATATTGATATCTCCAGGTCTCAACTGAAACTCGCGGCCTGCCACCGCAAAATCAATTGTGCCGCGTTCCAGATACTGATCTCAATGGCGTCCAGTTGGGAGATTACGTAGTGTCCAAGGCGGGGTATAAAGGCAGCAGGGAATATTATTGAATGATAGAAAGATGAAGGCAAACGAACCCAGCACTGTGGCGGTGCTAGCGGAGAAGCCTTCAGTGGCTCGCGACATTGCCCGCGTACTGGGGGCAAACACGCGGGGCGAAGGCTATTTGCAAGGCAATGGTTACGTCGTCACCTGGGCGGTGGGCCACTTGGTTGCGTTGGCGCAGCCGCATGAAATTGATCCTCGGTGGCGCCGGTGGAGCCTTGATCTACTCCCGATTCTGCCAACTCACTGGCCGCTGATCGTCCACGAGAAAACAAAAGACCAATTCGAGGTCGTGCGAAAAATTCTTACGTCCTCTCGCGTATCCCGCATTGTTTGCGCTACGGATGCGGGACGTGAAGGGGAGTTGATTTTCCGCTACATCTATGAAGCTACTGGAAGCAGTAAGCCGGTTAGCAGGCTTTGGATATCATCCCTTACGCCCGATGCCATTCGTCAAGGGTTTGAGAACCTTCGCCCGGGAAGCGAATACGACCGGTTAGCGGACGCCGCCTGTGGTCGCAGCCGCGCAGACTGGTTAGTCGGAATGAACCTCTCTCGAGGCTATTCGGTGGTCTATGGAGAAGATCTGTCGGTGGGACGGGTGCAAACGCCGACGCTGGCCATGGTGGTTGAGCGGGAACTTGCCTTGCGGAGTTTTGTGCCGGAGGACTACGTGGAGGTTGTTGCGACCTTCCGGCCGAACGGATCTGCGCAAGAGGAGAGTTATCGGGCGAACTGGTTTCGATCCAGAACCGATGGAAGCGGCGAAAAGGAGTCGCCGGGATTCGCCACCCGGCTCCCTGCGGATGGAAAAGAAGCGGAGAGCATCGTGCAACGGGCGCGCAAAGGCGAGGCGCGCGTCGAATCCGTGACGTCTGAGAAACAGCGAATGCAGCCGCCTTTGTTGTATGACCTCACCGAGCTCCAGCGGCATGCAAACCGGTTATTTGGTTTCACTGCGCAGACGACACTAGAGACCGCACAGTCGCTTTATGAGCGGCATAAAATCATCAGCTATCCACGAACAGATAGCCGCCACCTGTCTCGCGATGTGGCTGGCGAGTTGGACCGCATCGTACAGACCATCCGTGCCCCATACATGGAAGGCCTGAAGCCGGAGACCGGGCAGGCGCCCTTGGGGAGACGGTTTGTGGATGACGCCAAAGTGACCGACCACCACGCGATCATTCCAACCGCCATTCGTTCGAACAGCGCAAATCTTTCCGCAGAGGAACGCAAGATCTACGATTTGATTTGCCGCCGGCTCCTGATGGCTTGGCAAGACGACAACATCCAGTCCGTGACAACCGTTATCACAGCGATCACAAACGGCGCTATGGTCGACCGCTATCGTGCCACCGGCACAGTGGTGGACCAGACCGGCTGGAAGGTTCTCGACATCGTGACCGATCGGAAGAAAACGAATCGAACGAGAACTGACGATGAGGCGACTGAACAGCGGCTGCCACCTGATCTGACCAAAGATCAATTGCAAGATGTGGTCGACGTGGAGGCTCTTAAAAAGAAAACGCGGCCTCCGAAGCGGTTTACGGACGCTACGTTACTGACCGCGATGGAAACAGCAGGCAAGACACTCGACGAGAGGGAGCTTTCAGACGCTATGAAGGAAACCGGCCTCGGGACGCCGGCCACCCGAGCCGCGATCATTGAGGTCTTACTCAAACGCGGCTACATTGTCCGGAATAAAAAGAGCTTGGAGGCGACCGATAAAGGCGTACGACTCATTGACGTCGTGCACCCAGAAGTGAAAAGTCCGGCTATGACCGGTCAATGGGAAGCCTATCTCAAACGAATTCATCAGGGCACATCCAAGCTGGCACCTTTCTTACTGAACATCGAAGAGTATGTCCAGGAGGTCGTGGCAAAAGTGGATAAGAAAGTGGCGCCCACGCGAACCACTGCGGCAGTTGAGCCGAGTCAGTTTACTCGATCGAATCCGGCAGCCGCACGAACTATTCCCAAAACGGTTGACGGAGGAGTTAGCCTTTCCGATCTTCTGCAAAACATCTTTGGCTTCTCTTCCTTCCGCCCGAATCAGGAAGCTGTCTGCAAGGCAGTGACAGAAGGGAAAGATGCTCTTCTGGTGATGCCGACCGGTTCAGGCAAGTCTTTGTGCTATCAGCTGCCAGGGATTGCGCGAGGCGGAACCACGCTGGTGGTTAGTCCTCTTATCGCTTTGATGGAGGACCAGGTTGCGAAACTCACGGAGCGGGGCCTCGTGGTGGATCGCATTCATTCGGGGCGCGACCGCTCTGCTTCGCGGCACGTTTGTCTGGACTACCTTGCGGGGAAGCTGCAATTCCTTTTCATTGCACCTGAGCGCTTGCGTGTTCCCGGATTTCCGGAGATGCTGGCAAAACGGAAACCCACGTTGATCGCGATCGATGAAGCGCATTGTATCTCGCAGTGGGGACATGATTTTCGGCCGGATTACAGAATGCTGGGCCAGCACCTGCCGGCGCTGCGTCCCGCTCCTGTCTTGGCGATCACGGCGACGGCGACGGCGGTTGTCCAAGAAGACATTGCTGAGCAGCTTGGCCTAACGGAACACAAACATTTCATCCATGGGTTCAGACGTGACAATATCGCTATCGAAATTGTCGAGTGCCCGCCCTCGCAGCGGGAAACGCTAGCTCAAGAGATCTTGCAAGACCGGATGCGCCGGCCCGCGATTGTGTATACGCCCAGCCGTAAACAAGCAGAACAACTCGCGATGGTGTTGGGCCGGGATTTCCCAACGGAGGCATATCATGCCGGACTGGATGCGGAGCACCGCCAGCGGGTGCAGCACCAATTCCTTGCAGGCGAACTCGAAGTGATAGTTGCCACGATTGCCTTCGGAATGGGAATCGATAAGCCAGACGTGCGAACCGTCATTCATACGGCCTTGCCCGCCAGCGTAGAAGGGTATTACCAGGAGATTGGCAGAGCCGGCCGTGACGGATTAAGCAGCCGAGCAGTGTTGATGCACTCTTACGCGGACCGGCACACCCACGATTTCTTCTTTGCGCGTGACTACCCTGAAGTCACGTTTCTAGACCAAATCTATGCGAAGCTCACACCGGAGGCCCAGGAGAAGAAAGTGCTCCGGAACGCGTTGCGCTGTGAAGCCGATCTTTTTGACAAGGCTTTAGAGAAACTCTGGATTCACGGTGGCGCGCTGATTGACTTTGCCGAGAACGTGACTCGCGGCGCGAATCAGTGGCGCCCATCCTATATTCAACAGGCCGGGAAGAAGAGCTCACATGTGGAGCAGATGCACCGCTTCGCCGAAAGCAACCAGTGCCGGATGTCGGCGCTGGTGCGGCACTTTGGAGACGTCGCGGATAGCCAACAATCGTGTGGTCTTTGCGACTTCTGCGCTCCAGCCAAATGCGTGGCCCAACGATTTCGAGCGGCAACAGACGGGGAACAACAGGCGCTGTTCAGGGTGTTAGCGGCGCTGAAGAAGAACGACGGCAAATCGACCGGAAAACTCTACAGCGAGTTGTATTCGGTTAACGAAATAGACCGGGACTCATTTGAAGAGGTGCTGGGCGCTATGGCGCGAGCGGGATTGCTGCAGCTTGTTGATGCAGTGTTCGAAAAGGATGGGAAGGCCATTCCTTACCGCAAAGCGCATCTGACGTTAACCGGCCGCCAAGCCGATGAACAGACGGCCATTGCCTTCGTTATAAAAGATACGATTGCTCCTGTTGAAAGACGGCGAAGAAGAGCGGCAGTGACCGGTTCGAGTCCAAGGAAGCCCAAGCGTATTTCGAACAAGCACACAGGTGACGGTACGGGTCCTCAGAATCCAGACACCGTGATCAACAGCCGAATTGAAGAGGCGCTGAGAGTCTGGCGATTGGCTGAGGCAAAACGGATAAATGTGCCGGCATTCCGCATTTTCAATGATCAGGCGCTTCGGCAGATGGCGGCGATTCGTCCCACAACGGATCGCACGTTGCTAGGTATCAGCGGTATCGGCGCCAACACGGTACGGAAATATGGCGCCCGAATCTTCCGCATTATCAATGAAACTGAAAATCGAACTAGCTGACAGCAACACCTCAATCCCTGCCGTTCTTTCGAGGTGTCGCCGATAGCTATAGCTAAATCCTTGGCGACTAGCGCGGATCTATCGACTGGTTCTGTTCGAACTCTAGATCTAGAAAGAGATATCGAAGGCCGCTGCGCTGACTTGGTGCAGGGAATGTTTGCCGTTTTCACGTTGTTAGGCATAGCGCCTCCAACAAACGGCCTCGGTATGCTGACATTCCTTGCGTAAGGATGATCATTTCGAATTTGACAGCCGAGCTTCTTTTTTTGCGATTGACAGTAGCCAATGAATAGATCACAATGTAGTGGTAACCATGCTGGGCGAGTTCGAATACCTCTTAATCGCCGCTGCCATTCGACTCGGTGAGCACGCCTACGGGGCGGCGATTCGGGAAGAGTTGCAGACCACAACCGGCAGAAGCTGTTCCATCGGAGCGCTCTACACAACTCTCGAACGCTTAGAGAACAAGGGTTTCGTCAAAACCTGGATGGGAGAGCCTACACCGCAAAGAGGCGGCCGCCCAAAGCGCATGGTGCACGTTACCGCGAATGGCGTTCAGGCCGCGAAAGACTTCTACGAAGCCATCACAAGCGTGAGCCGCGGCATTGGCTGGGCAGCGAACCGAGTGGGAAGTTTGCCGTGAACCAAATCGCCATGGGATCGCAGCTTGCGAACGCTTTCCTAAACCTGATCTCGCGTCTTCTCGAACCGCGGGAGCGGGAAGTAATTCTCGGCGACCTCACAGAAGCCGGCGAAAGCGCCTTCCGCAGTTCTCTTGCCGTGATTGGGTTGGTTGCCCGGCGGCAGGTTGGTTTATGGAAAAACTGGCGTCCCTGGCTCGCTGCCTTTGGACTGGCGCTTCCGGGCAGTTTGCTGTTGATGGGATTCTCTGTTTCGGTGAGCCGCGCCTATCAACAATATCTGGATCTGGATGTCGTGCGAGCCAGCGGATTTCACCTCGGAGTCGGTTTTGTTCTGTTGTTATGCAACCTCTTCCTGCTTGCCGCATGGTCCTGGACCGGAGGTTTTGTTTCCGGAGCCATATCGCGCCGGACGCTTTGGGTGACCGCGGCCTTTTCCTTTGTTCCGTGTGTCTTCTGTCTGGAGCGATTTCGAATTGAGAGCCTGTCGCGGCTTTGCCTGCTGCTCTTTTTGCCGGCCGCCGTATGGGGTGTTTCGAGCGGCCTCCGGCTCGTGCGTTTGCGCCCGAGCCGTGCGCTCGCTTTAGCAATCACTGTCACCGCGCTGACCATCCCTCTGTGGCCACAAAAAGGCGCTTGGCTGCCTAACTGGGCATTGAGCTGGCCTGTGTGGTACCTGGTTGCAACCGCCCGTCGTACGGCCTGAATCAACGGGAACGAGGATGTCGCAGACTCTGACACTAACGGTCAACGCAGCGACGCATAAAGTAGCCGCAGCCGGCTCCACGCCGCTGCTCTACGTGTTACGCAATGAACTGAACTTATCCGGCGTGAGATTTGGCTGCGGTCTGGCACAGTGCGGAGCGTGCGCCGTACTGGTCGACGGAAAAGAGGTACGGTCTTGCATAACTCCCGTGGCATCGGTAGTGGGAAAAGACGTCATCACCATCGAAGGCCTCGCCGATGTCTGGGCTAAGCAGAAAGGGCTCGATTCCGCGCAGGCAGCGCGCACCTTGCATCCTGTGCAACAGGCCTGGATCGACGAACAAGTGCCGCAGTGCGGCTATTGCCAGAGCGGAATGATGATCGCCGCCGTTCAGCTCTTAGACAGAAACCCGAATCCGAGCGTGGCTGAGATTCAGGCAGCCTTTACGGATACGCCACCATCACCCCATCTATGCCGCTGCGGTACGTACTCCGCCATAATCGAAGCGGTGCAGCGCGCGGCCCGGATAATGAAGTATTAGAGAGACGTTCTATGGTGCCCAGGCCAATCACTCAGGAACCCTCTTTAGAGCCGCCCAAAATCACCCGGCGTGGTTTCGTTCAGGCCGGCGGATGCCTCTTCGTATCGTTAGCCTTGCTTCCCAAAGCGGCTGCCGATCCCGCCGAGAGCCCCACAACTCCGGTCCCGACTCCAATCGCATCCTGGCTTGAGATTCGCAGCGATAATACGGTTCTCGTGCGAACGGGCCGTACCGAGATCGGCACCGGCATGAGCGCCTTCTATCCACAGGTTGTTGCCGAGGAATTACGAATCGCCCCGCAGTCCATCACGCTGATCATGGGCGATACCGACAAGACGCCCGATGGGGGCTACTCCGCCGGTTTCCTGACAGGAGCCGCCAATCTTCGCAAAGTAGCTGCCTACACGTATCAGGCCCTGTTAAAGCTAGCGGCCGATCATCTGGGCGTGCCCGCTTCTGCTCTCCGTGTGGCGAACGGTATCGTGTCCTGCGCATCGAGGAGCGTAACGTACAGCCAGTTGATACAGGGCCAACATCTCGATCTGCACATTCCCGTTAGCGGTAAGCCGGCGCGCTTCGCCGCACCGGGCGTGAGCAGTGTGGCCGGGCTCGATTGGGTGGGGCTCGATGGCCTCGTCGTTGTCGGAAACCCACCAACCAAACCGATCGGCGAATACAACGTGGTCGGCACGTCGTTTCCCATGCCCGGCATCCGCAACAAGGTCACGGGAAAAACGCAATGGAGTTGCGATGTCCGGCTACCCGGAATGCTGCACGCGCGCATGGTGCGTCCGCCAACGCTCGGTTCCACTTTGCTCTCCGTAGGCGAACTGGATAAACAACGATTTCCCAAAAGCCAGGTCATTCGAAAGGCAAATCTTCTGGCGGTGCTTTCTTCCGATGAATGGGAAGCGGTGACCGCGGCACAGGCACTCGCATCGACCACGAAATGGATCTCCTGGTCGGGCCTGCCCGGCAGCGAAAATCTCACCGAGACTCTCCGCAAACATCCCTGGGGCGCGCCCGACGCTAGTAAAGGAGATCCCGACAAGGTAAAAGCAGCGTTCGCCAAAGCCTCCAGAATATTGCCGGCCTCTTATGAACAGCCGTATATCCGGCACGCCCCGATCGGACCCTACCTCGCGGTCGCCGATGTGCGGAAAGATGGAACGGCCACGATCTGGGCACAGCCGGGTCACTTGCAGGCATCTCGCGCTCGCATGGCACGCATTCTCGATATGCCTTTGGAAAATGTGGTGGTGCGTTGGCTCGATCATGCCGCCCAGTTTGGCCGGAAGACGTTTGGCGGAGACGGCGCGGAAGCGGATGCCGCCATTCTTTCGAAATTGGCGGGAAAGCCAGTGCGCGTTCAGTGGAGTCTGCAGGAGGATCTGGCCTGGTCAGCGGCATCGCCGGGATGGATGTCCACCATTCGTGCGGCTTTGGATGCCGGTGGCCAGATAACCGCTGTGCAAAGCGCGTTCTATTCGCCGTTTATGTTTGACGCCCGGCCCCTCGGTGCCATACTTGCGGGGCTACCCGCTGGAACCACCAAACCCGGAGGCTTTCTCGCGACCGAATGGATCTACGACAAGATTGAATTCCGCCTGGAGCAGATCTATGCCATGAACAACCTTGGCGCGGATTCTCCTTACGGCGGCCTTCGCGGGCTGATTATGCGCACGCCCGGGCAGCGGCAGCAGAATTTCGTTGTGGAATCGATGATGAACGAGGCGGCTGCAACGGCTCGTATCGATCCCGTAAAATTCCGTCTCGAGCATACGACCGATCCGCGCCTGATCGAGCTCATCGAGCGCACCACCAAAGCTGCTAACTGGGAGTCGAGACCATCGCCTGCAACGACCGCCAGAACAACCGGAAGCACACCGCTACCGGGCCGGGGAATGAGCGTCATTCGAAGGGAAAATGCCTACTGGGTCGCCATCGCGGAGATTCTCGTCACTCCTGAGGCCGGCTCGATACAGGTCACTAAATTCATCGTGGGCGTCGAATGCGGCAAGATTATCAACCCGCGGCAACTGGAGCGCTGCATCCGCGGCGGAGTCGTGATGGGCTTGGGAGAGGCGCTCAAAGAAGAAGTTACCTTCGACAATTCGAAGGTCACGAGCACCGATTGGAGCCGCTACCAAATCCTCACTATGCGTGAAACTCCGGAGATCCGGATCGTTCCCATTTCTCGTGACGATCAAGGGTTCGGCGGAGGCGGTGAAACTCCCAACGCCTTGCCTCCGCCCACGATCGCGGCAGCATTCTTTGATGCGACGGGTATTCAACCGAGGCGCATACCTCTAACGGCCGCTTATGTGAGGAGCGTTCTCAGTCCACACGCTCCGACACATCGGTGAACTTTGTGGCTCGGGGCTGCATGGGCCCGAAAAAGAGCTGACCTGGTCGTCCAGCGTTTGCTTCTGTGCGGCGAGGTTTCCGGATGCTCCTGGAGGATGACCAATGCGGAAAACGAGAAGTTCTTCACCGTGAATCGCGGGTAACGGCGAAGGGTTTACTTTCCGGTAACGGCCATATGTAGGGATATCGCCAACTTGGCGGAAACCCGGTGTATCGTTCTCAACTACCGTTTCTACAGCAGGGAAGACGTGGTCTGCGGCGGAATGCGACGCGCTCTTTCGACCAGGTTTATTTGGGTGGTGTGGGTGGGAGCTCGCGGATTTTGACGTTGCGGAAGGAGACGGGAAAGCCGTGGTCCTGCAGGAGGAGGTAGCCGTCGTTGGCTTCGCCGAAGTGGGGGTAGATGTGGAACTTGCTGGCAGCGACGAGGGCGCGGAACTCGGGGGTATCGCGGTCGTACTCGACGACCTTGACGCCGTTCAGCCAGTGCTCTCCGTGGGTTCCACGGATGACGATGCGGGCGGTGTTCCACTGGCCTACGGGCCTGATTGGCTTCGATCTTGCTGCCGGGATCAGGTCGTAGAGGGAGGCCACAGTGCGGTCGCCATCGCGACCTTTTTTGGCGTCGGGGTGGAGGGCGTCGTCCAGGATCTGGTACTCGAAGCCGACGTCGGAACCGTGGCCTCCGCGGCCAGGAATGAAGGCGGGGTCAACGAAGTACTTGATGCCGGAGTTTGCGCCGGGGGTAATACGGAAGTCGACCGAGAGCTCGAAGTTGGCGAACTTGCGCGTGCTGAGGATGTCGCCGGCGTTGCCACCCTCTTCACCACCATGCTCGGTGACGGAGAGGAGGCCGTCTTTGACCTCCCATCCGGTGGCGGGAAAGTCTGGGCCGTGGGTGCTGTGCCAGCCTGAGGTTGTCCTTCCGTCGAAGAGGAGGCGCCAGCCTTGGGCTTTTTCCTGGGGAGTGAGGGTGTTGGGGATTTGCGCAAGGGCGGGCACGGCGGTGAAGAGGATTGCGGCAGGGAGGAAGCCGAAGAGTGGGCGCATGGAGCATCATTATACTCGTGGTGAGGGTGGCTTGGGTAATGGTTGCATCGAGGAGAGTAGGCCGCTTTGAAATAGTCGTGCGATTGCTCCCGAGTGACGGCCATCCGGGGGGAATTGGATCTCACCTCGCGGTTAAAGTGGGGTTTCATCCTCCTGAGAACGCCGTCTCACAGCCAATATCTAAAAATCCGGCATCCCTATCGCCGCTCTCCGAGTTTGTGTCTCGTGAATTTCTCGGCTGCTTGCGAAGCGAGCGCCTCCGTTGCTGGCCGCATGTGATCTCGGGCCTTGCTCAATACGGTTGGATTTTCGGACCAAGGCTCGAACAGGCCGACCAACATCAGATTGAGTACCTCCACGCTGCGGCTGGACGCCATACGTTCCAGGAAGTCGAAAATCCTCTGCAGCAGTTCAGGGTTGTCGCCCGACATCACCGCTGGGGTGAAGAGCGATTCGTCGAGAAAGCCGAAAACGATGTAAGGTAGCGGATCACCCGGCATTTCCCAAGCATCGTACGAGTGCTTCGACTCCGGTACGGCCCGAAATAACGTCGGTATGACCTCGGTTGTAGGCAAGATCGTCCATCCTGCTCATCGTAATCCTCGGGCAAGGTCCCGGTAAATGGGTTTATCGCCGAGTGCTGTCCTGCGAATGCTTATCGGCGGCCGGGGCCAGTTTCAGCCTTTCCCATGGCGGTTATGAGGCAGGACGGAGTCGCTCAATCAGGGCCGCCGCCCGTCCATTGTAAGCGCCGGCAAGAGCGTCACACAGATAGCCCATACCGTAACGTGCATGACCATTAACGCGAACGCTTCGGGACAGCCGCCACCGAACCCGTGGAGCACGGCGAGGGCGATGTCAGGTATAAACGAAACTATCAAAACTCTCGCCGCGAGCGCTCGATAATCCCGTACCGGCTCCAGACTGTAGCGGGCATTTGAGACAGACCAAAACTGCGCATGTTGCGGCCACAACCGTATCGAAAGTTGGAGGCCATACCGTAAGGGGCTCAAACTTTGGATCCGGCTTCAAAATCGCCACCGCGATGATCCGTATGAATAGAACTGTGACCACGGAAGCAATTACCGTCAGCGGCCCCGCCCAGAAAAGGCGTTTGACCTTGAGCTGTTCTGGCTCGTCCACTACTCGGCTCCTGATACTGCTGCTGGTTGGCTCTCTACGACCTGGCGAAGATGACAATTGTCAAAGCTCAAGACAGGCTACTTTCATCCCATTCGCTATGTAGCATTCTATTTTAGATCTCCCATCCGGTGCCGGAAAAGCGAGTGATTTGCTGCGTGTCACGATTTGGCCTTTCATCCCGGTGCACTCCATTTCCTGCGAAGTGGGGATACCGGTAAAGCGCCGGGCGGCGGGTCCGCTCGATTCCTCAAGTGACGGTAAGCTGTTTTTCAGCCGGAACATTCAAGATCGGTAAATCCTTGGCGACTAAGCGCGAGCTATTGCCCTGAAATTCCAGCGGAAATGGCGCCAAAAAAAATATCATGAGGTGTTGTAGGTCTTCCTCACTCGCCTGTTCCATCACTTCAAGGGCAAAGAACTGCTCGCGACGTTCGGGTTATCATGTGGGATTCAGTTAGCTGGATGTGGAAAGGCATTTTGAATGAAGAAATTGTTTCTAGGTCTTTCGATTACCGGGTTGCTTAGCTTATCGCTTTCGGCCGCACTCAAGGAAGGTGACAAAGCACCCGATTTTTCGGCGCGCGCTTCGTTGGCTGGAAAGGAGTTTCATTTCTCACTCGAACACGCCCTGAAAAAAGGGCCCGTGGTCGTGTATTTCTATCCTTCGGCTTATACAAAGGGCTGCGACCTCGAAGCTCATACCTTTGCACAGGAGAAAGACAAATTCGATGCCGCCGGCGCAACCATCATTGGCGTATCGGCCGACAGTATCGCGCGACTGGATGCGTTCTCGGCCGACCCGGACTATTGCGCGGGAAAATTTCCAGTGGCTTCCGACGAGACCCACAAAATCGCCGCGTCATACGATCTCACAGTGAACAGCTCAAGACCTGGCATGAAGGATGTGCGCGGCGCTGAGATTGGCCATGACTTCATTGAAAGGGTCACCTTCGTCATTGGCAAAGATCACAAGATCATAGCCACACTTTCATCAAAAGACGCTAAGATTTCGCCCGATCAGCACGTGGAAAAAGCATTGGCAATCGTGCAGAAACTCGCCTCTCAATAACGCAGCCGAGGGCTTGACACAAGATCTCGCGCTTCTCACTGCCCTCGAACTGTCCCCGGCTCCTAAAGTACCGGATCATGGCGCCTTCGGGCATATTCGCATTGCTCCAGTGGAAATTGGACACTGAAGCGCGTAGAGCGGTTTTGATCCAGTGCAAGGCGCCCATGCAGTTGATCGTTTAGGAGATGCACGATGCTCAGTCCCATCAATTTTCTCTGCCAGATCTGCTCGGCATTACCGATGCCCACCCCGTCGTCGGACACAGAAAGCTCGGACCACGCGCGCTCGGGTGCTTGTCCCTCTTCTAGAGCGCCTTCCAGATAACGAAGTTGAACATCGATGACTCCGTTTCGGTCGCCAGGGAAGGCGTGCTTCAAGGCGTTTGAGACTAATTCATTCACAATCAGGCCGAGCGGCAGAGCCTGCTCAATCGGCAGCGCTATGTCATCAGCTTCCGTGCGAATTTGAATTCGGTTGCGATCAGTCTCATGAAATGAGACCAGGTCCTGTACAAGCTGTCGCATGTACGGGCCAAACTCGATGTTGGCAAGATCGCGCGAACCATAGAGCGTCTCGTGTAGAGCACCAATCGCTCGTACCCGATCCTGCAACTCGTCCAAGACGACTCGAAGTTTACTGTCATTCACCTGATTGGCCTGTAACGAAAGAAGGCCGGAGATGACTTGAAGGTTGTTTTTGACCCGGTGGTGAATCTCCCGAAGAAGAAGTTCCTTTTCCTGGAGTGACTTCTTGAGCAGATCTTCGGTTTGCTGTCGCTCCGTCTCATCGCGCAGCACTTTGGCGAAACCGCGCAGTTTTCCCGCGGTATCATACATGGGCGTTGTCACCCAGCGCGCCCAAAACCGGCTGCCGTCCAGGCGTATCATCCAGCGACTGTCCTCGGCTCTGCCCTCGGCCAAGGCCCGTCTGAGATCTTCTTCCGACTCGCCTTTGGCTCTATCTTCCGGAGTGAAGAACAAGTTTACGGGCCGCCCGAGGATTTCCCGTTCCGTGTAGCCGAACGTCCTTTCGGCACCCGGATTCCACCCGGATATGTTGCCCGCTGTGTCGACAGGAACCAAGGCGTAATCACGAACATTGTCCGAAAATAGCCGGAACGGCTGCAGTGACTCCTGCAGCCGTTCTTCCATTGTGTTTCGGGAGCTCAGGTCTAGCATTACTTTGCTGTAGCCGCGAAGACCCCCATTGTTGTCACGATGGGCGGTCAGGATTCCGCTTCCCCAAAAACGAGTGCCGTCCTTTCGCAGATGCCAGCGGTCGTCTTCCGAGCAGCCGTCACGGCAGGCTTTAGCAAGTTCATTTTCCGGTTCGCCATTCGCGCGATCCTCAGGGGTGAAGATGATGCTTACATGTTGTCCTAGGGCTCCACTCTCCGAGTAGCCCAACAGGCGTTCCGCTCCCCGGCTCCAGCTCACAATCCGGCTTTCCGGATCAAAGGTGATGAATGCAAAGTCCTGACCGTTTTGAGAGAAGAACTCGAAGTTCTCCGAGGCGGCTTGAACTCTGCTCCGTTCCTTCTGACATTGCCTGAGCTCTTGCTCGAGACTGATTATGCGGTCTTGTAACCGCAAGGTTTCCGGTGTTTGTGGCGTGTTTGGTACGCCTGGAGAGCCCAATTCTTTCCTCCCAAGGTCCCGCGCATGTACGCGCGGCTTCAACGCCTTGTATGTACGCGACCGTACACTACTAGAATATATCACAATGTACGGTTACGTGCATAGACGACGTCTTTTCTGTTAGAGTTCTCTACGTGATGGACAGTCCAAAGATTAAAAGCGACTCTTATCGAAGGCCGGCGATGCCTGTAACAGACTGCTCCCCGTCGGTAGCGTTCGAGGCTGGCGCATGGGGCTCAACATAAACATATGGGGACATCCAAGCGAAAACGGCCACCAGAGCGCCAGCCGGCTACGGCTAAACCAACCAACCGGCTCCTGTCTGCGTTGGCTGCCGCAGATTACAAGCGCCTGGCGCCTCACCTGGAGGAAATTCATCTCGAAATGAAGCATGTGGCGTTCGAAGCCAATCAGCCTATCGAGTACGCCTATTTCCCGCTCACCGGAATTGCGTCGTTGTTAACTGTCATGGCAGATGGCAAAGGAGTTGAAGTAGCCACTATCGGGAATGAAGGCATGGTTGGCTTGCCTCTGTTTTTGGGTGTGAATATTACCCCAAGCCGCGCTTTTACGCAGGTGCCCGGAGACAGTATTCGTATCAAAGCCGATGTCTTTCAAAAGGAGGTCCGCAAGCAGGAGGGGCTTGCCAAAATGTTGCAGACCTATACCCAAGCATTAATCGTACAGATCTCTCAGGGCATGGCTTGTAATGGCACTCATTCGATCTATCAGCGCACCGCGCGCTGGCTGCTGATGACACACGATCGGGTCGCGGCGCAGAAATTCCCGCTATCGCAGGAATTCATTGGCGCCATGCTAGGGGTTCGGCGCGCCGGCGTAAGCGAAGTCGCGTCGAAACTGCAGAAGGCGGGGCTCATCCGATATCGTCGTGGAGTTATCGAAATTGTCGATCGTGTCGGCCTCGAAGCTGCTTCCTGTGAGTGCTACGACGTAATTCAGCGTGAGTTTGATCGACTGCTCGGAGCGCCTCGGAAGCAAGGGGCCGATGTATAGTTCTTCGCCGGGCGACTAGACGCGATTTATATTGGCTGAGGGTCGATTTTCCAATTTTTGATTACGCTGTTTTACGAGCCACGCCGCAGGCAGAACGATTGTCCCAGTAGCTGACTGGGCCGAACACTGCGGCAGGCGTGTCGTTGGACGGGCGCAGTTTATTTCGGTGCGCGCAAAGATCGATCTGGTGAAGCGCGCCGCGTATCTTAGTCGCTGCGCAGCGCCTCCATTGGATTCAGCGACGCGGCTCGTCGAGCTGGGATATAACTGGCGGTCAGGGCCGCCACAAGAATAACCCCTCCGGCGACGCCGTAGGTCAAGGGATCAACCGGTGTAACTCCAAAGAGTAGGGAAGATGTCCAGCGTGAGAGTCCTCCTGCCGAAGCTAATCCGATCGCGCCGCCGATGCATGCGAGTATTAAGCCCTGCCGTACGAAGAGTGCTTTGACCATTCCAGGTTCAGCACCCAGAGCGACGCGGATGCTTACCTCTCTGCAACGCTGTGCAGCGGCGTAAGCAAGAACGCCATAGACTCCCACGATCGCTAACGTCTGCGCCATTGCTGCGGCGATTCCAAGCAGAACAAGAGCGAAGGACGTGCGCCCCATAGAGAGGTTGTAGAGGTCATTAAGAGTTCGGACTTGTGCCAATGGCAGGTTGGAGTTCACGGCATGGATGCTGGCTGTGATTTCCCTGAGAAAGCCTTCTGTGCCGGCACGCCTGCTTCGTATCGCGAATGCGATGCCGCGGCGAGCCCCGGGGAAATAGACGATTCCCGGAGGCTGCCGATCGACCCCGTCGTCGTACACGTTTTCCGCAACGCCCACGACCACACTCCACTGCGCGGTTCCGCTGATCCGAATGCGTTTCCCAAGGGCGTTTCGAGGATCACCCCAATTTTCGCGAGCCATGTTCTCCGACACAATTGCTACCGGGCGTTCCCTAAGCAGATCGTCCCAGGCGAAATCCCGGCCGGCGATCAACCCGGCGCCGAGCGCCGCAAAGAGGCCCGGCGAGATGATCTTCAGCGTTCGGTTCGGAGGGATCCCGTCAGGCGGCGTTTTACCCTCGACCGCGACGGGATTGCCATTGTGGTGTTCCGGTTCCAGCGGCAAGGCACTGGTGAAGGCCGCTGCCGTAACACCGGGAATAGCGGCAAGCTTGTGAAGAATGTCAGCTTGCATTTGGGCTACTTGCTCGGGTTTCTGGATCTGCGCCTCCGGGATAAAGAGCCGGACCATCTGAATCTGCTCAGGGTGAGTGAACCCCGGTCTCACTGCGCGCAATGCTACGAAGCTGCGAAGCAGTAGTCCAGCCGCGATTAACAGCATCAAAGCGAGCGCTACCTGTGCTACCACCAGCACATTTTGAGTGCGCAACTGCTCCATACTCGCGCTAGCGCCTCGTGCGTTTTGTAATCTGCTGTTAAGGCCCGACTTGAGGATCGCTATAAATCCAAACAAGGCGCTCGATCCCAAGGAGCAGGCCAGGGCGAACAAGATACTCGTTGAGTCGATTGATATCTCACTCACTCTAGGTAGAGCTGCCGGTCCATGGGTTACCAACAGCCGAAGCCCTGCATACGCAAGACCCAAACCAACACCGCCGCCGAGAACCCCTAAAGCAAGACTTTCCGCCAGCAGCTCACGCGCGATCCGCCCCCGACCAGCGCCAAGCGCCGCCCGAATCGCAAACTCGTGATGCCGGGCCCGCGCCCTCACTTGCGCGAGATTTGCTATGTTCGCGCAAACTAGCAGCAGGACTAACAGCAGCGCTCCCATGAAGATCTTGAGAACGGCGCCAACGTCCCCAACAACATCCTGCTTCAGCGGATGGACGTTGGGCTTGACTCGAAGCTGCTCAAGATATGTCCGCATGCCTTCCCGGGCTCCCCAAATGCTCAATACTCGGGCTATATCTTGATTGGCTTGTGCAAGGCTCACACCGGATTTGAGTCTGGCGACGCCGGAGTGGTCGGCGTCGTCCGGTCCAGGCACTCCGCTGCCAATGCTCTGTGGAAGAAACACATCAGGCGTGAGATTGAGAAATTCAAAGCCACGCGGCATCACTCCGACCACTTGACGAGGAACGAAATCGATGAGAACCAACCGGCCGAGTACGCGCGGGTCGCCGGCAAATCTTTGTTGCCAATATTTGTGGGAGAGGATCACGGTTTTCTGCGCGCCCTGTATTTCATCTGCATTCGAGAACCACCGGCCTAGATAGGGCCGAACTTGGAGTGCGCGGAGGACACCGTGGGTCATGCTGACCGCGGGAATCTGTTCGGGTTCGCCGAGGCCGCTGACCGTTGCCGTACCTGCAGTCCAAACACCGAATTCCTCAAAACTCCGTGCGTCTTCCTTGTAGGCGGCGTACATGCGGAGTGAGAGGGGCCAATCCTTTATGACCAGCCCTGAAAACGCGGCGGAGTTGAATACGCCAACCAGCTTCTCCGGCGCAGGATAAAGCAAAGGGCGAATCAATACCGCATTGACGACGCTGAAGATAGCAATATTGGCGCCGATTCCCAGGCCGAGCGAGAGTAGCGCTGGGATGCTGAAGCCCGGCTTCGTTCGAATGATCCGCAGGGCGTGGCGCAGGTCGCGCAACACGCCTTCCAAGGACGTGAGGGTGTTCATTTGATAAATCTCCTCTTGGATCAAGGTCGCGTTGCCGAGTTTTTTGCGGGCAGCGGCCTTTGCATCGGCCAGATTCATTCCCCGTGCGACGTATTCCTCCGCCGTTACATCAACATAGAACTCGAGTTCTTCGCGCTGTTCGGCATCCGCTGCACGCCGTCTGAAAAATCTACGCCAGTTCATCCTTGCTTCTCGGTAATGGGATTCAGAATGCGACCGATTGCATGTACCAGTTGTTCCCACCGGGATGTCTGCGCGGCCAATTGCCGCCTGCCCTGGGGAGTGAGCCGGTAGTATTTTGCCCTCCGATTGTTCTCCGAGGTTCCCCAGAAACCCGCTATCCAGCCGCGATTCTGGAGCCGATGCAGCGCTGGATAAAGCGATCCGTGCTCAACTTGAAGCACATTCTCGGAGCCCCGCTCGATCGCGTGGGCAATCGTCTGGCCATGTGCAGGTCCGATTACGATGGTCCTGAGGATCAGCATGTCCAGCGTCCCTTGGACCATTTCGGACTCCAGCGGGGATGGGCGCCTAGGCATAGGCTTTCTGTCGACGATCGACTAGTAGCTTTCGCCCATATTATACAGCTAGTACGACGGAATATTCCACGTTTATCTAGATGACCTATAGAAATTGCGCACCGTTACGGGAACTATTGCGTCCGTCAGTCCTCGCAAAGTGGGGTTTTCGGAAAGCTGACTTCTTCGATAGATCGCGCCTAACGGCGAAGTAAAGTTCTACCCTTGGCGACATATCGTTCCTAATCTTGCGAGTCACATCCGCGATGCCCCTCCCAACTTTGGAATCAGCGAGGGTGTTCTCTCATGGCATTTTGAGCGCTACCTGCTGGTTCCAGGGTGCCACACTTTCCTCATATTCCATGGGATCGCCAAAACCTTCGGTTTGGATGCCGAGTTGGCGTAGAGCGTCCAGGGCCATCAATCGGCGATGCGCGTTAAATGTCATGATATGGGCGAAGACGCCGCCGTACGTGAAAGTCTCCGCCGGTTCGCACAAAGCGTCTACGAACGTATCATCCCAGCCGGAGCGGTTTCGGATCTCACCGAGTATACGATGCAGTTCGGCATCCGTCTTTTCGAGCCGGTGCAGCAGCGCTTGTGGGGAGCGCTGCGATTTGGGAGGGCCGTTCATATCCATATCGGCTCCGGACAGCGCGGCGGTCCAAACTTCCTTAGTGAAGACAATGTTTTCTAACAGCTGCCTTAGAGTCTTATTCGACTCTCGCCAAGGCAGCAACTCTGCGACCGTGGGCAGCGGCCGATCCAATTGCTCCTCTGTCAAAGTACCCGCGTATTCCAGCAAACGCCGTGTGTGCCACGAGTCGTTGCCTGCAAAACGATCAAATAAATCCATGTCTTTTTCTCCTTTTGTTGACGAACCAGGGGCAAAAAAGTGAATTTTGTTGGACGCCGGCAAACGAAAGTGCGGATCACGCATGCGCCGGTAGACGCTGGGAGAAGTCCGAAAAGCTCTTCGGAAAGAGCGAGTGAACGCCTCCAACGAACCGTAGTTGGCGTCAAGGGCAACGTCCGTGACCGACATTCCGGTATGCGCCAACTGATATGCTGCTCTTTCCAACAATAGCCGTCGTCGCATGGCTGCCGGAGTTTCTTCGACCACGGTTCGGAACAACCTGTGGAACTGCGTGCGGCTTTGATACGCTTGGCGCGCCAGATCTTGCGTCTTCGCCTGAGTGTCCAGGGAGTTCGCGACAATTGCCGAAAGGCGGTCTGCCGTGTCCTGACCATCTGCTTTATTCATGCGTCCGGTTCCTCATCTTGAAGGGATCATAGACAAAAGATGACGCCTCTCGCCTGATCTTATGTACCAATCTTCGGCCTTTAAAGCCGGACCACGGCGAATGAACTCCACAAATGGCAATCTATAAATTTACCCTGGCTGACTAGGGCGGAGTAATCTCCTCGAACGCTGTTGGGGGAATTTACCTGTTCGCCAGCCTTGCGATATCGGATTTAGGGGCGCACCTTTTCCACGCGCTGGGTTTGGGCCCGCCAGAGTTTGGCCTCGATCATCCAACCGCCGTGCCGTCCCTTGCCCTAGGCATCGGAGCGAATACGGCAATCTTCACGCTCATAAATGCCGTCATTCTTCAGTCTCTGCCAGTCCGCGATCCCGGCCGCCTAGTCCTCTTCTATGACGGCATCAGTACCGGCGTCTACAGCGGCGGCGATTTGCAGTCCAACGAATTCTCCTACCCGTTTTGGCAATATCTAAAGGCACACCACGACTCTTTCGAATCTCTCTCCGCTTTTCGTCAAGGTAATGATCGCGTCATCTTGCACGTTGCCGGCTCAAACGACACGGGTCCCAGTGAGCAGGCCATCGTGCATCTCGTCGCCGGAAATTACTTCGATGTTCTTGGCGTACAAGCCTCCGCCGGGCGTGTTTTTACTCCGTCTGACGACAGTGTCTCAGCCCCTCGAGTCGCCATTCTGAGCTATCCCTTCTGGCGCGATCGGTTCCATCGCGATCCCGCCATTCTCGGCCAGGAGGTCGTGCTGAATGGAACCGCGTTCACGATTGTAGGCGTCGCGGACCGGCAGTTTTTTGGCGAGCGCATCCGGACGGCTCCTGATTTCTGGCTCCCGCTATGCTTTCAATCCCAGATCTTACAGCGCGAGTCGTGGCTGGCCGCTGGCGATGTTTATTGGCTCAATTTCGTTGGCAGAATGAAGCCAGGCGTCACCCTGGCAAGTACGCAATCCGCAGTCAACCTGCGCCTTCATCAATTTTATTCGGAGCAGGCCGGTGATCGCCCTTCTCAAGAGATCCGCCGCAAGATCGAAAGCATTCATATCCAGCTCAAACCCGGTGGTGGCGGAATTTCGGGGCTTCGTTATCTGTATTCGAAGCCTCTGCGTGTTTTGATGGCCGTAGTGGCCGTCGTCCTTCTCATTGCATGCGCAAACATCGCCACTCTGCTGCTGGCTCGCGCATCGGCGCGCCGCCAGGAATTTCTCGCCCGCCTCGCTCTCGGCGCGTCGCGCGGCCGCTTGCTTCGCCAGGTAGTGACTGAAAGTGTTCTGCTGTCGGTCCTTGGCGGTGTCGCCGGCGCGGGCTTCGCTTGGTGGAGCGTCAAACTGCTGGTCCTGCTTTTCCACGTGAATTCCGTTGTCAAAGTGAGACCCGATTCTGCTGTCTTGGGCTTCACCTTCGCGCTATCAATCCTCACCGGAGTCTTATTCGGCATCTTTCCTGCCTTCAAGTTTAGCCGTCTTGAACCGCGACCCGGTAATATTCCCAAACCCGCCGCCATAGGCACATTGCGCTTCAGTGCCGCTCACAGTCTCATCGCGCTGCAAGTCGCCCTTTCCCTGATTCTTCTTCTCGGCGCCGGATTACTCGCTCATAGCTTCTTCGCCCTGGAGCGCCAGAACATCGGATTCCGGCGCGACAATGTTCTGGTAATCAGAACAGATGCCAGCCTCGCTGGTTACCGGCAGAGCGAGCTAGTTCCGCTCTACCGCGAGATTGCAGATCGCTTGTCCGGCCTTCCGGGTGTGATTTCTGCCAGCATCGGCCGCTTTACGCCCGAGAGTGGCAACAGTTCCTCGGGCAATTTCTCGATCGAAGGCCACATCGAATCTCCCGGCAAGATGCTGGGCGTTTATTATTTGCCGGTGGCTCCCGGTTTCTTCGAAACGCTCGGCATTCCGCTCCTGGCCGGCAGAACCATCAGCGCCCGCGACCTGCCTGGCTCCCCAACCGTGGCCATTGTCAATCAAACTTTCGTCCACAACTACCTGCCCGTTACCGAAACCCACTTGGACAACGCATCGCGCACGGCGCTCCCTTCACAGCGCCCGGCGCAGAAATCGTCGGGGTGGTGGCGGATTCCAAATACTACGACCTGCGCGAGCGGCCGGAGCCTATGGCCTTCTTTTCTCTCTGGCAGACGCCGGTGGCTGAAATCGAAATAGTCCTTCGCACGGCCGCCGCTCCTTCCGGATTAATTGCGGAAGCGCGGCGAGCGCTCAAACAGGTGAGCGCCAAACTTCCCATTCTCAAGATCACGACGCTCAACACTCAAATCGAAGGATCGCTCGAACAGGAAAAGCTGATCGCCGCGCTCTCCAGCATCTTCGGCCTGCTGGCTCTGATCCTGGCATCGATCGGCATCTACGGGACGCTCGCGTACTCAGTCGCCGGAAGGACTGTCGAAATTGGCATCCGCATGGCTGTCGGAGCCCGGCGCAGCAACGTCGTCTGGATGGTGCTGCGAGATTCGTTCATCGTTATTGCCATCGGCATGGCGATTGGCCTGCCCTTGGCTTTTGGCGCCACGCAATGGTTGAAGAGCTTTCTCTTCGGAGTCCGCGAGATCGACCCTCTCGCCATCGCAGCGGCGGTCCTTCTCGTCCTCACTTTGGCCCTGCTGGCGAGCTATCTTCCCGCGCGCCGCGCCGCCCGAATCGATCCCATGCGCGCTCTTCGCCATGAGTGATCACGGAAGACTGACAGGCTGCCGTCAGGAGTGGCCGTTCGTGCCAAGCCGGCGAAGTACTGTTTGAAATTCTTCGTGGCCCCGCAGCGCGTCAAGCCGGGCGTCGGCATTCAGCGATAGCAAAGCAGGGTCGCGTTGTCGAAGAGACTCTTCCAGAAAGGAGAGCGCCTGCGCCTCTTGTCTTCTACCAGCGCAAACAACAGCATACCGGTAAGGAGATACATAGCCGCTCTCCGCTTGCTTGGATAATTCAACGAACATGCGTTCCGCTTCCATGTCGAGACCCGTCACACCGAAGACTTGCCCCATGCCGCTGGTGGCTACGGCTTTGAATCCCACACAGGACCGCGCATTCTGAAATTCAACCAGCGCCTCCTCATACATCCCGAGCCGCTCATAGGCGAGCGCCAGTAGAATTTGCGCAGGGGCAAAACGTGGCGCCAGCGTCAGGATCTTCCAACACTGGTTCGCTGCGCTTTCAAAATCGCGAGCGCCATAAAGACAAGCCGCAAATTGCACGTTGGCGGGAAACGATAACGGGTCTAGAGCAAGCGCCCGACGGCAAAGTTGCTGCGCTTCTTCGTAATTGCTCAACGTACATAAGAGCGACGCCTGAAAAGCTTGCGCCGTCACTGAGCTGGTATCGAGGGCGACCGCGCGGCTTCCTGCTTCGCGCGCTCCGGTCCAATCCCAATCGAAGATCATCTTGACACGGCCGGCCGCAACGACGGCCTCCGGAAGATCGGGGTCATTATTGAGTGCAAGTTCGGCCGACATCCGAGCCGGACCAACGAGCTGGGACACGGGCGCCGAACCAAGTAAAGCCAACTGGCAGTATGCGTCGGCGATTCCCGCCTGGGCAAGCGAACGACAGGTCTCCTCCGCGGCCGCCGACCGAAAGAATGCAATTGCCTTGTAAACCTCCTCTTCGCACATCCTGTCCAGAAAATATCGACCCTTCAAATAGTCTTGATAGGCGTCGGCGCCCTTGTCTGTCGCATGTGGCGGAACTGTGCTCGAATCGCCTTCGGTCACCTCTTCCACGGGCGCGCAAAAGCGGTAGCCTATGCCGGGCCGAGTCTCTATAAAACGACAATCGCGAGAGGACTCTCCCAATACGTGCCGCAGCGAATTGACAGCGGTGTTTAAGCCGCGCTCAAAGCTGACATGTGAATCGGGCCAGAGCAGCGCAACCAGTTCTTCGCGTGTTACCAGTTCCCCAGGACGGCGCAGTAGAAGTTCAAGGACACGGAACGGCTTATGTTGCAAGCCGACGCGCACTCCACTCTTCCGCAGCTCGCGGCGCGCAAAATCGACGTCGTACTCGTGGAAGCGAACTCTTCTCCCGGGCATGGTCTATAAAACGTTGATGGCCACGTCACACTCTCTTGCCGCTTCTTGATCTTTTCTTGACGCGCATCAAGCGGCAAGCCTTCGTCTCTTCGGTTATACGGATCTTGAGCCGCAATGGTTCTTAGCAAAGATTCCGAAGAGGAGATCGTCATGCGTGTTTCGTTAGCTCACGTAATTAATCTGGCCGCGCTAGTCGCGTTCGCCGGCACTGCCACTATGCAGGGTGCGGATATTGCCCGATTCCATTTATCAACTCCAGCCCATTGGGGAGAGGCCGTGTTGCCGCCGGGAGACTACACGCTCATATTGCCGGCCCTATCGCTCGGCCGGGCGGCGTTCAGGGTCGAAGGCGACCACAAGAAGATGTATGAGTTCCCGCTAACCACCGATAGGTCTCAACGCTACTCCCGCTCCAGCTATCTCACGCTTGCGGAGATCAACGGCGCCTATTATGTGCGTGGATTTTCATCGGGACCCGAGGGCAAAACGTTCACATTTTCGTTGCCCAAACAAGCCCGCGGGCAGGAGTTCGCAAACCGTCGCGAAAATAGCCTTGCCCTTACCGTGAGATGAGCGCTTCCGCGCCCGTTTCTCACACGGTGGAATACTTCGCACACAGAGTGCGGATCTTTTCGACTAGCTTCGGGACTCCCGTGGCTGCGTCTTCTTTGTCTTCATACTCGGCCGACATAAAGCCCTTGAACCCGGCTTGGGCAAAAAGTCGCCATACGCGATCCAGATCGATCGGTGAGCCGTCGTCGAACTTATCGCGGATATGGGTATTGGTTGCATAGGGAATGCATGCCTCGATTTGGGCATAGGCGTCCTCGTTTGCGGTAGGGACGAAGTGCGTAATGTCCAGGTTAATGCCGGCGTACGGCGAATTCACCCGGTGCATGATTTCCAGGCACACATCGGCTTGCTGCGTCACGCCGGAGTGATCCTCCACTCCGAGCGTGATGCCTTTTGCCCCAGAATAGTCGCAGGCTGCCTTCATGGCTTCGACGACCCAATCGACAGACTGCTGCATCGCAACGCCAGGTGGCAATTTGCCGCCAAAAATGCGGAGATGCGAAGCGCCCAACGCATCCGTGACATCCACCCATTTCTTGATCTCGGGCACGGTCCCGGCACGCTTGGCCGCATCGGCCTGCACCATGCTCACTCCGCATGCCGCACCGGAGAACATAACGCCACTGCGATAGGCCAAGTGCCGCAGCGAGGCGAGGTAAGCCGGCTCGGTCGATTTGAAATAGTAGGCCGTCATATCCACGCCATCCAGACGGAGACTCACTGCCTTCTGGATAAATTCTTCCATCGTCATGGGCCCATGCTGCAGGTATTTGCGATAGGAATACGCGCAGCAGCCCGAAAAAAAGCGAGGCATCTTGGTGCCAGGCGTTCCGGTTCCGGCAGGGCTCTGGGCGGAGCTCGCGAGAGTCAGTCCCGCTCCGAGAGGAACCGAGGACAGTAGGAACTCGCGGCGAGCGAGGGGTAGGTTCGTCAGGCTCATCGTGCTTCGACTATAGCTCTTAGGGCCCGGGACTGCAGACGCAATTCCGCGACAGGATTGAAAAACCCTGTCACGGAATCAAATACGGGTAAATCTCAGATCGGGCGATTATGCGTTGAACGAGCTGCCGCAGCCGCAAGTTGACTTTACGTGGGGGTTGTCGAACTTGAAGCCCGACCCTTCCAGTGTTTCCACGTAGTCTACGCGGGCGCCATCGAGGTACAGCATGCTCGCCTGGTCGATAAATACCTTTAGATCGCCGAAATTGTATGTCTTATCTAGCATATTGGGGGCGTTTTCGAAAGCCATCGAATAGCTGAATCCGGAGCATCCGCCGCCGACCACGGCAATGCGCAGCCCAGCGGGTTTAGGCGCCTGCATGCTCAGGATCTCATTCACCTTGGTTACGGCTGTCTCGGTAAGGTCAATCATTCGAATCTCCTAACAAGTTCTGGGTACAACTTTATTGTACATCGTTTGTAACAGAGCACAGGCGGCCGGCGGCAGTGGGAGATACTAGTGATGTGCGAATCCCGGCAGCTAGAAATGTTTCTGCAACCGATGCGGGACCGTTCACGTCGGCTACCCTGTATGGACGGCCTCAGCGCACTTCCGCTTCCAGCTATCGCCGGTGAGGTTACCCGCGCCAAGGGCAAATTGGACCATCGAGCAACCGAGGAAGCGGCGCTAGTCCGGCGCATACAGTCCCAAGATGATCTGGCGTTCCGCGAGATCGTGGAGCGGTACCAGACGAAGGTCTTCTCGATCATCTACGGCATCCTTCGTAATCGCAACGACGCCGAAGATATTGCCCAACAGGTATTCGCCAAGATCTACTTTTCGATCAAGCATTTCGATTTTCGAAGTTCGCTGCTGACCTGGATTTATAAGATCACTGTCAATGAGTGCTACGACTACCTGCGGAAACGCCGGGTACGCAAGTTGGTTTACGAAAGCGATTTCAGCGCCGATGAGAGTCTCCGGATGGAAAATTCCGAGCCGGCGACCGACCAGGCACCCGCAATTGACGATCAACTGGCGCAGCGCGACCTTATTTTGAAGCTACTCTCGAAAATTTCGGAAGAGGACCGCTCACTGATGCTCCTGAAGGAGGTTGAGGGTCACTCGGTCGAGGAGCTTTCGGAAATGACCGGAATGAATGAAAACACAATCAAGGTAAAGTTATTCCGGGCACGGCAGAAGCTGGTCAAGGCAGCTCAGCGGCTCGGACGGTACCCGGTACCACCTGCAGCTTGATTGCAGGGGACGGAATCGGTATAAATTTAATTTAATGTAAAGAGCGGACAAACAGATCCGCTAAGTTATTCGGAGTTAACTTTTAGAGGGAATTATGCACGGGTCCATTCGGGATCGGTTAGAAGATCTGCTTATAGCGGATTCGACCGTGAGTCGGGACATGAGTTGCATGCGAGATTTATTGGACCACCTTTCGTCATGTAGCGAATGCGCGACCGAGTTCCAGGCGATGAAACAGCAAGCCGATCTGCTGCGGAGCTTGGCGGTTGAAGAAGTAGAGCCAGTTGTAGGCTTTTATAGCCGGGTGTTGCAGCTAATTGAGGAGCGGGCGAAAGACTCGATTTGGACGGTTTTCGATTCGCCGCTGGGCAAGCAGATTATGTTCGCATCGCTTGCGCTGGCCATGCTCCTTTGCACGTATCTTGTCGCCCAGGAATCGCGGGATGGCCATCTCGGTGATCCGATCGTAGCGCAGGATATCAATCCCGATCCCGATCAACCCGTTATGGGCACCGCGTCCCAGCAGCGCGATGCAGTCTTAGTGAATTTTGCTTCGTATCACGGATCGCCTCAGGACGCCCAGCCATAGCACACTCAGTTACACATCGGCCTCCAGGAATGCTACGTCACAACGCCGGGTGGTCTAATCCGCGGGTGCTGGCCATCCTCGCCGTTATGTTTTTTTTCGGCGCTGCATTTGGTTCTGTCGTTACGCGCGAATATCTGCACGCGCACATGGCCCCCCCAAAGCGGGCGAACACAATGGAGGCGCTGAAGGGTATGGGACTCGGTGAACTGAGGTCCAGGCTCAATCTGACGCCCCAACAATATCAGGTCGTCGCCGAACAATTGGACGTTTATGCGAAGTACTATCAGAATATTGAAGATCAACAGGCCGACATTGAAGAACAGCGGGCCAATGTCGTCGAGCTGGGAAAACAGAGGATCTTGGACGTTCTGAACGACGAACAGAAGAATCGCTTTAATGAACTCTTCGGATCGGTACGCCGTTAACTTCGGTCAAACTTTTTGACCCGGCGCTCGCCGCTTGTCCTTACATTTCTTTTCGAGCGCAGCAAGCAATCTGGCTTGAACCGCTTCTGGGACTGGATGACACTCCATGCCTTTGAACACCTTCAATGTTTTTTCCGTGGTGTCACAAAGCACCCAGCAGTTCGGGCATTCATTCACATGCCGCTGCAACTCGATCCGTAACGCTGGGTCGAGCGATTCATCTAGATAATCGTTCAGCTCCTGCAGAAACTGCTTACAGGTAAGCAAACGCGTCATCCCCCTTTCGCTTGAATTGGCGGGTCAGCTTCTCACGGAGCTGTAGCCGCGCTCGTAATAGGCGGCTTTTCACCGCTGAGATCGACAGACTCAATGCTTCCGCCGTCTCTTCAATCGACATTTCTTCGATGTCACGCAGAATGAAAACGGTGCGGTAGGCTGGCTTCAAACTTTGGACTGCCTGATCTAAAATGGAGGCCATCTCTTCGCGGGAGTACTTCTGCTCGGGATTATCCTCCCAAACGGCGATTTCGCGGGCAACCGAGTCCTCCCCGGTATCGATCGGGTCGTCGAGCGGAACCGTACGGTCGCTGCGCCGTTTGCGCAGCTTCATCAACGCTTCATTGACCGCGATCCGTACGAGCCACGTATAGAACTTGGAATTGCCCTGAAAATCGTCCAGATGCGAGTAAGCCTTCAGGAAGCTTTCCTGCAGGACGTCTTCGGCATCATCGTCGTTTTGCGTGATCTGCTTGGCCATGCGGAAGACCCGGCGGTCGTAGTGCTGGACCAGATCGCTGAACGCCTCCATGTCGCCCGCTTTCGCGCGCGCAACTAGGGCGGCTTCATCAAACACCGGCGCGACGCTAGACGGAGTTCCCACGTTACAAACCGTAAACCTCAGTCTAACAGCAGGTTTGTCGTGCCGAATCTAGCCGTCATAAGCCCGGAGGCCTAAAAGCCGGTGGGAAGGTTTTCCTTCCAGGACAGAGTTCCTGTTGTTGGCCGCGGGCCATGCGCCAGTTGGTGCCCCAGCTCGGAAAAACCCGGATGCGGCCAGCGCTAAGGCCAGACGCGAGCTTGGATGGGCTCCTCGCTCCAATGAGGAAGTGCTCGTCGCCACTGCCGAGAGCTTGATTCGTCTGGCGCTCGTCAAGAACTGCGATGCCGGGCCTCACCCGCGATCCGCTAACCTTACGTCCAGGTGGTTCGCATATCGAGACACTGCGCTAACGCAGAATCGAAAACACCCCCGCCTCGATCAACCCACTCTCATCCATCCCCGCAATCTTTAAATCCACAATCAGATTTGGCAGCCGTATCTGACTCATCTTCACCCGCAAGAAGTTACTCGTAAGCGCAATACCAGATTGTTCCAGCGTAACGGCCGAAAGAGTCTTGCCGATCATGCGGCGGCGAAATGCCTCGTTTTTGCGCGCACTCAGAGCGCGGAGAATCTGCGTGCGATCATGCCGCACGTGCGCGGGCACAGGATTCGGCAGGCTGGCTGCGGCGGTGCCGGGGCGCTCTGAATAAGTGAACACGTGCAGATAAGTAAATGGCCGTTCTTCAATGAAGCGAACGGTTTCATCGAACTCGGCGCTGGTTTCGCCGGGGAAGCCGGTCATCACGTCGGCTCCCAAGGCGGCGGCGGGCATCAGGCGCGAGGCTAAGCCGGTGCGGCTCGCATAATGCCGCGTGCGGTATTTGCGAAACATGCGCTTGAGAACGGCGTCGGAACCGGACTGGAGCGGGATGTGCAGGTGCCGCGCGATGCGGGGTTCTTGAGCGATGAAGTGAATCAGTTCATCGTTCCAATCCATCGGTTCAACGGAACTGATGCGTAAGCGGCGAATTGGCGTATTGTCGAGGGCCGCTCGGAGCAGGTCCAAAAACCGTGGACGGTCCGGGAGATCGCGTCCCCAACGGCCCAGGTTGATGCCGCTCAAAACGACCTCGCAATAACGCGCGGCGAGATCGCCGACCTGGTCTAGAATGCTTTGGAGCGGCGCGCTGCGGCTGCGCCCGCGAACCGATGGAATGATGCAAAAAGAACACCGATTGCTGCAGCCATCCTGCACCTTCAGATTCGGGCGCGTGCGATCGGCGCGGATGTCGTTCACTGGCGTCGCGCTGAATTGCGTGACTGCGGAGATGTCGCCGGCGACGATTTGACCGTGGTACTCGGCATCCGGACCCGCGACGATACCGGCGATTTGGCTCTTATGCGAATTGCCGACAACCCAAGTAACGCCCTCGATCCCGGCCAGTTCTTCGGGCGCCCGTTGGGCATAGCAGCCGGTGACCAAGATGCGGGCGTCCGGATGGTCGCGGTGCAGGCCGCGAATGAAGCGGCGGGCGTCCACATCGGCGGCATGCGTAACGGTGCACGTGTTGACCACAATCAGATCGGCCACCGAGCGATCCTGTACCGGCGTGTAGCCGCGCTCTTCAAGCGACGCTTCCATGGCCGCGCCATCGGCTTGTGAAGCGCGGCAGCCAAAATTATGAGTGAAGACGCGTCGCATGGTCCATTACCAGTGTAAGTGCCATACTTAGATTTGCCTGCGCGGTCGGGCAATCGCCGGGCGGATTCGTCCGCCGGGAGGAAAGTCCGGTCTCCATAGGGCAGCATGCCGGCTAACGGCCGGGGGTGTGCGCTCAAAGTGCACGCCACGGACTAGTGCCACAGAAAATATACCGCCAGCTTTACGGCTGGTAAGGGTGAAAAGGTGCGGTAAGAGCGCACCGCGGTCCGAGCGATCGGACTGGCAGGGAAAACCCCATGTGGAGCAAGACCAAATAGGGGAGGAGGAGCGGCCCGCTCCGTTACCACTTCCGGGTAGGTTGCTGGAGCCCGTCAGTAATGGCGGGCCTAGAGGAATGATTGCCGCCGCTGCTTTAAATAGGTAGCGGTACAGAAACCGGCTTACAGACCGCGCAGGTAAATTGAAACGTACACGGCAACTCTCTCGTTCACAGTATTTAAGGGACAGGTGAACGCTGGTAGACTGTATAGTTTCATGGCCATCAGCAAAGAACTTTTGGAAATCCTAGTCTGCCCCGTCTGCAAGGCTCCCGTTGAACTGAAGGCCGATGGCAGCGGGCTCAAATGCACCGAGTGCAAGCGGGTCTACCCGATCAGGGATGATATCCCGGTGATGCTGGTGGATCAGGCCGCCGTTGAGACGGCATGAGAGCATCGATCTGCGATGACTGTTGTTGAGCATCTTCCGCAAGGGGCGCGCGTTTGTTTAATACGGCTGCGGTCGCTGGGCGATTGCGTGCTGACGACGCCGGCCATTTCTCTGATGCACGAATATCGTCCGGACTTGCGCATCGGTGTCGTGGTAGAGTCTCGATTCGCGGCCGTTTTTGAGGACAATCCGGCGATCAGCGAACTGATCGCTCCTGAACCGATGGCCGTCAGGCGCTCCAAACCGGATTTGTGCGTTAATTTTCACGGGGGCACGCGCAGCCAATGGATGACGGCAATCTCGGGAGCGCGGTGGCGAGCGGGTTTCGCACATCACAGCGTCACTTTTGCATACAACTTGAAAATCCCGCGAGCGCAGCGCATCCTGGGTGTGAACCGCGTGGTCCATACGGCGGAACATCTGGCATCCGCCATGTTCGCCTTGGGCATTCCGCGGCGGGACATTCCGGCGGCAGCGCTGTTCGCGAATGAATCGCCGCGAAGCGGGCGTTATGCGGTGCTGCATCCGTTTGCGTCGGCTCCGAATAAACGTTGGGCGCCCGAACGGTTTTGCGAAGTGGCGCGGTATCTGCAACTGTGGAACATTGAGCCGGTGTTTCTGGCCGGACCGGACGACGACGCTCTGCCATTTTCCGCCCATGCGGTGCTGCGCGGGACGCTGACGGACGTGAAGGCCATGCTATCGAAAGCCGCCCTGTTCATCGGAAACGACAGCGGACCGGCTCATATGGCGGCGGCCTTTGCAGTGTCCAGCGTGGTGCTCTTTGGAGGATCGAACCCTATCATTTGGGGCCCGTGGCGAACGGCATCGGAGGTGATTGTGGCTCCTAACGGATTATCCGAGGTCAGTGTTTCGAGAGTCATCGCAGCATTGGACCGTCTGCGCACGCTCAAAGAGGCGCACGCGTGAAGGATTTCTCCCGTCTGCTGCGGTACGCCAAGCCATACTGGCCGGCGCTGGCCGCTTCAGTCATATTTATGGCGGTGGTGGGCCTTTCGCAGGGCCTCCTGCTGAAGCTGATCCCGCTAGTCTTCGAGCGCGTCCTCGACCCAAGGACGCCGGACAAGCCCGCGCTTCTCTTCTCGTTTCCTTTTAAACTCTACCTCAACCAGCTTGTGCCCGGGTTTGTCACGAATATCTGGACCATGGTGGCATTCGGCATCGTCATGTGCTTCTTCGCCAAGGGCGCATGCGACTACTTGGGCAACTATCTTGTCAACTGGGTCGGTATCAGCGCCGTTATGGATCTACGGCAGGAAGTCTTCGAACAGGTTCTGCGCCAGGACGCCAACTTCTTTGAGCGTCAGGGCACCGGGCAGATGATGTCGCACATCATGGGCGACATTCAGATGATCCAGACGTCCGTATCGAACATGCTGGCCGATTGGCTGCGTCAGATGTTCACGGCGGTGTTCATTCTGCTGGTAATGGTTACAACGGATTGGAAGCTCTCCATGATCAGCCTGATGGTGCTTCCGGTCGTAGCCCTCTTGACGATGCGATTAGGCCGCCGGATTCGGCGCACCACGCGCAATGCGCAAAACATGGCCGCGGACCTGAATCAGATCCTGCAGGAGACGATCACCGGCCACCATGTGGTGAAGGGTTTCGGCGCTGAGGCATTCGAGTCGAACCGCTTCCGCGTGGCCGCCAAAAAACTCAAGACAGGCAGCCTTCAATACGTCGCGCAGCAGGCCATCGCATCGCCGTTAATCGAGTTCCTGGGCGCTTCGAGCATCGTCCTGCTACTGTGGATCGCACGCGAGCAGGCCAAGCAGGGCTCCATGACCCCGGGCAAATTCACCGGCTTCGTGCTCGCGCTGGTGATGTTATATGAGCCGGTCAAACGGCTCACGGGCATCCACAATATCTTCCAACAGGGCGTGGGTGCGGCGATGAAGGTATTCGGCTATCTCGATGCGCGCGAAGGCGTCCGGGATCGGCCAAATGCACTGGCGCTCCCGAAGTTCGAACGAAATATCGTTTTTCAAAACGTCTTATTCGCTTATCCGGGCGCGCAACAGCGAATAGTCCTGAAAGGGATCAATCTCGAAGTGAAGGCCGGCGAGATTGTGGCGCTGGTCGGGCCGAGCGGCGCGGGCAAGACCACGCTGGCCAACCTGGTGCCGCGCGTATACGACGTGACCGGCGGCAGCGTGCGGATTGACGGCAAGGATGTTCGAGATATCGGTCTCAGCGCATTGCTCGACAAGATCAGCATTGTTTGGCAGGAGACCTTCCTTTTCAACGACACCGTTTTCAATAACATTGCATACGGACGCCGCTATGCCCGTCCGGAAGATGTGTACACGGCGGCGAAAGCGGCACTAGCCGACGAATTCGTTAAAGATCTGCCGGAACAATACGACACGCTCATCGGCGAACGAGGATCGAAGTTGAGCGGGGGACAACGCCAACGTATCGCCATCGCGCGCGCTCTATTGAAGGATGCACCAATCCTGATTCTGGATGAGGCGACATCGAACCTGGACACTAACTCAGAAAGGCTGGTACAGCAGGCGCTGACAATATTGATGGAGCGGCGCACGGTAATTGTCATTGCGCATCGTTTGTCGACGATACGGCGCGCGGATAAGATTGTCGTGCTGGATGAAGGAGAAGTGGCTGAAGTGGGCACGCACGATACATTGATGGGCAAGAAAGGCATTTATCACCGGCTGCACGAGTTGCAGCATGTGGATTCGCATGCCATCCGAGTCTAGCTCCAGCCGAACAGCCGTAACGTGCAAGCCAGTCCGCAGCATGACAGGTTTTGCGCAGGTGCGCACGGAAACCAGCGCGGGCGAATTAACGGTGAGCCTGCGCAGCGTGAACCATCGCGGTCTGGACCTCCATTTTCATCAGATCGGCGAGTTCGCCATGTTCGAAAATGGCATGCGCACTCTACTGAAGCAGGGGCTGAGGCGCGGTCACGTGGAGATCCGGATGGGTATCACTTCACCCAGTCAGCAAGCCGAACGGACCTACAATCGAGCGGCCCTGGCGCGTTACGTTTCTGCCTTCCGGCAGGCGTGCCAGGATTTTGAAATTGCGGCCGAGCCCGATTTGACGGCTTTTTTGCGCATGCCGGGTGTGCTCGAAGACGACACCAACGGACGGCAATTGGACGAGAGCTTTGAACCGGAAGTTCTATCTGCCCTGACCTTGTGCATCGATGCGTTGAACTCCTATCGCGAACGCGAGGGCCAGCAACTCCGGGAGAGTCTGATGCAAGAGATGGCAGCCATCACCCAGCAAACCGCGGAGATGTCGGCGATCCGTCAGGAAGTGATCCCGATGTTTCAGCGGCGGCTGGAGGAACGGCTTTCCGACTTGCTGAGAGGCGCGCCGCTGGATGCCAAACGGGTCGTTGAAGAAGCAGCTATACTCGCAGACCGTTCCGATATCCAGGAGGAACTGACGCGTCTAACGGTGCATACCGACGAATTGGCGCGGCTGCTCGAAGCCGGCGGCGAAGTGGGGAAGCGCCTCGATTTCCTCTTGCAGGAAATGAATCGCGAAGCGAACACGATTTTGTCGAAGACGCCGGGCGCCACCGATGCCGGATTGCGATTGACCAATCTGGGACTGGCCACTAAGGCTAATATCGAGAGAATACGGGAACAGTCGCTGAACCTCGAGTGAAGGGCTCGCGAAGCGGATGTTCGCTGCTGCGCCCTAACTCAACAAAACCGATGACTTCCGTTTTTATCATTTCCGCGCCATCGGGCTCCGGGAAATCGACACTGGTATCGCGGCTGCTGGCGATGGATGCACGGCTGCGATTTTCGGTCTCTTACACGACGCGAAAGCCGAGAGGAAATGAGCGGCCGGGTGAGAGTTACGTCTACCTTAGCCGCCAGGACTTCCTGGACCGGATCGAAATGGGCGAATTTCTGGAATATGCCGAGGTTTTCGGGAATTTCTACGGTACCAACCGGAAGGTGCTGGACCGGGCGCGAGAGGAGGGCAAGGACCTGATACTCGACATTGATGTCCAGGGTGCGAGACAATTGAAACTGAAGATTCCTGAAGCGGTCACCATTTTCATTCTTGCGCCGTCGCGCGACATTCTGGAGCAGCGTCTGCGGGCTCGATCGGAAGATTCGGAAGAAGTGATCCAGAGGCGGCTGAGGGAAGCGGCCGAAGAGATTGGGAATTATCGCCAGTACGACTACGTTCTTGTCAACCATCAGGTGGACGAGTCGGTAGATACATTGGCTAGCATAATCAAGGCGGAGCGCGTGCGGCGCATCCGCATGGAAGACCAAATACGGCCCATATTGGATAGTTTCGACATTGGGCCGTCGTTATTTTAATTGGAGAAGAAATGTCAGACAGACCCAGATCGAACATAATGTACTCGATTCCGGACGATCCGGACAGTAGCACCTACCGATTTATTATCGTGGCGGCGAAGCGGGCGCGGCAATTGCAAAATGGCCAACGCAGCGTCTTGCCGGCGGCGAATAAGAAGCCTACTGTATTGAGCATGGAAGAAGTCCGGCGCGGATTGGTTCCGTATACGGACCTGGCGCGTGAAGAAGAGCCTGCCATCACCGAGTAACTGTTCCGGGACATGCGAATAGCGCTTGGTGTGGGCGGGGGAATCGCCGCGTACAAATCGGCCGAGCTGGCGAGAGCGTTGCAGCAAAGTGGCCACGATGTGCAGGCCGTAATGACCCGCGCCGCATGCGAATTTCTACAGCCATTGACCTTGGCGGCGCTCACCGGGCACAAGGTGATTACGCAGCTATTCGCCGGCGCTAATGCCGCGGAGACCCTATCGAGCGCAGTCGAACATATCGCGGTCGCCAAGGACTGCGATGCATTGGTTGTGGCGCCCGCCACAGCCGATCTGCTAGCTAAGTTTGCGCATGGTTTGGCGGACGATTTTCTATCGACGCTATACCTGGCCTTCACCGGGCCAGTCATTCTGGCTCCTGCGATGAACACAGCCATGTGGCAGCATCCGGCGACGCAGGCTAACCTTGAAACGCTGCGCTCTCGCGGATGTCATTTCGTTGATCCCGATGAAGGTTGGCTGGCGTGTGGCACGATAGGAGCCGGCCGAATGGCCGAGCCCGCGCACATCGCCGAACAAGTTGATCTGTGGGCGCGGCGCAGGACGGACCTTGAAGGCGAAACGATTCTCATCACTGCTGGTCCCACGCAGGAACCGCTAGACCCGGTGCGCTACGTGACCAATCGATCGAGCGGCAAAATGGGTTACGCTCTGGCGCAGGCAGCGGCGCGGCGCGGCGCGCGAGTGATCCTGATTTCCGGTCCGGTGAGTCTGCCGAAGCCGACGGGTATGGAAGTGATTCAGATCCGCACGACGCACGAGATGCGCGATGCAGTGATGGCGCATTTGGAACAGGCGACCATCATCATCAAGAGCGCGGCGGTTGCCGACTATTATGTATCGAATGTGCCGCAACAGAAGCTGAAGAAGACGGCTGCGCGTTGGTCGCTGGATCTCGATCCGACGCCGGATATCCTGGCCGAAGCCGGCCAGAAGAAGGGCGACCGGCTGCTGATCGGCTTCGCTGCGGAGACTCAGAACTTGCTCGAAGAGACTCGCCGCAAGCTGGTCTCGAAGAACTGCGACATGCTGGTGGGCAACTTGGTGAATCAGGATGGCACAGGGTTCGAATCGGACCAGAATGAAGTGTTCATCGTCACGCGATCCGGTGAGACGACGCACGTCGGGCCCGCGGATAAGCTGGAAATCGCCGGAAAGATTCTGGATCAAGTGGCGTTACTTCGGCTATCGTTGCGGCACTTAGATCAGCGCACATAACCTCCGCTAGCCCAGCCTGGGCCGACGCAGATGCCGGCCTGCTTCGTCGCCTATATGGTGGGCCCTGAAGGATTTGAACCTTCGACCAAAGGATTATGAGTCCTCTGCTCTAACCGCTGAGCTAAGGGCCCCCTGTGGGCAATCATAACAGTCATCTGAAAACTCTCTCAAACATCGAAAACTCTCAGGCCGATCGCGGACAGCATCCGTCCCGGGTCCTGCGGATCCCTGCGGTAGGAAAAGAACAGGTCTGCCCGGCAATACGTGCACAGGCCGCAATCATAGATCCGGTCGGGACGAATGCCCGCGCTCAGCAGATGACGCCGATTCGCCGCCGGCAAATTCACCTTGTGGCGCCCGGGTTCCGGGGGCCATTCGGGAAACAGCGGGACAAAGCGCGCGGCAACCTCCGGACCGACTTCATAGCAGCAGGCTTGGATCGCCGGACCGATCGCGGCGTGTACCGAGTCGACCTGAGTCCCCCAATGCATTCGCATCGTGTCCAGCGCGCGCAGTAAAATTCCATCGGCTGTTCCCCGCCAACCGGCGTGAACGGCGGCAACGCCACGGTGGCCGGTGTCAAGAAGAAGGATAGGCACGCAATCCGCCGTGCGCACACCAACAGACTTGCCGGCCATATCGCCGATCAATCCGTCGCCTTCGCAGCAGCGGCCGGTTAAGCCAGCCGCGTCTAGCACGCGATTCGAATGCACCTGGCGGAGCGTGATATCGGCGGAAGGATTCGCATGGCGCGTGCCGAAACCGTGAGTCTGCCAGTCAAATTGAGCGAACACTGTACAGCGCAGGATGTGGTCCGCCCCGAGCGCGAAATTTCGATCCATTCCTCAGCGCCCGCCGGCTTCAAGAACTCCGGGTCGCGCAGCCTTTTGCATCATGCCGGCGCGATACCAGTCGAGTGTAAGGCGCAGCCCTTGCTCAAACGTGAAGCTCGGCTCATGCCCTAGATCGCGCACCGCAGCCGTGATGTCCGCTTGTGAGTGACGTACATCTCCAGCGCGCGGTGGTGCGTAAGTCGCGGGAAGTTCGACGCCTTCCATACGCTGCAACATCGCCCACGTCTGATTCAACGTGTGACGGTTCCCGTTGCCGGCGTTGTATACGTTGCCAGAGACGCCCCGCGCTTCCGAAGCCTTTAGCAGTAGACCGACTACATCTTCTACATAAGTGAAATCGCGCGATTGCTCGCCGTCCCCATAGATCACCGGGCTGCGCCGCTCAATCAAGCAGGTTAAGAAAATGGATAAGACGCCGGAGTAAGTGCTGGACGGATCCTGGCGCGGACCAAACACATTAAAGAAGCGGAGCGACACGGTCTCAAGCTCGTAACACGCGCTGAAGGCGCTCGCATAATATTCGCCAAGCAGCTTTTGAACGGCATAGGGAGATTTCGGCCTCGGCGTCATCGTTTCCACTTTGGGTAATACTTCGGTATCGCCATAAGCCGAGGACGACGCCGCATAGACAACTCGTCCCACGTTACCCGCGACTGCGGCCAGTAGAACGTTGAACGTGCCGTCAATGTTGCTCTCGTGGCTAGGAACGGGCTCGGCAATCGACTTTGGCACGGATGGCAAAGCGCCCAGGTGGAAAACGCGATACGCGCCTTTGATTATTCCGGCAATCTTCTCGTAATGCCGAAGATCGTATTCATAAACGTTAATATCGTCGGCCAGTTCCTCGAGATTATCCAGGCGGCCGGTCGACAAATTATCGATCACATCAACCTTGTAACCAGCGCTGAGAAGGCTTCGCACCAAAGACGATCCTATGAACCCGGCTCCTCCGGTGACAACGCAACGAGTCATGGTTCCCATTATGATGCGGCCGGTGAAGCCTCGCGTAAGTGATCCAGGGCGCGGCTGGCGATTTCGATAGGATCGCGGCTAAAGTCGAACGCTTCAAGCGACACCCAGCCGGAGTAGTTCAGCTCCTGCAGAACGGACAACACAGCGCCAAAATCGTAGTCCCCCATGCCCGGCTCGCGGCCATCGGTCTCGTTCACATGAACGTGAGCGATATAAGGGAAGTATTTGCGTATTAGCGCGGCGTGTGGTTCAGTTTCGTCGACAGCGTTGTGGGTATCGAACATAGTTTTGATTGCCGGACTGCCGATCTGTCTCACAATCGAAACTGCTTCAGCAAGGCTGTTGACGACGTCGCTCTGATTCTTGGGAAGCGCCTCCACAAGGATCTTTACGCGCCGGTCTTCCGCATGCGGAGCGAGATGCGCCAGTTCATTAGTGAACACGTCCATCGCTTCCTTGCGGCTCATTCCCTCCAGAGTAGAACGCTGCTTGGGTGAACCAAACACCAGCACGCCATTGTTGTCCGGATCGCTACAAAGATCCGCACACAAATCGATCAAATGATGAATATGGTCCCAACTGCGCCGGCGCACCGCACCATCGGGTGTCGTGACGTGCAAACCCGGAGGCGACATCAGAATCCAATGAAGGCCGACAAAAGAAAGACCCTCGTCGTGGAGGGTCTTAATAATCGCACTTCGTTGGACAGCACTTACATCGAGCGGATTTTGAGCCAACGTAAACGGCGCGATTTCCAGGCCTTGATAGCCCACACCAGCAACTTTACGGCATGCTTCGTCGAACGGCATGCTCTGAAACAGCTCATTACAGACGGCGAAGCGGAATGGAGACGCCATGCAACCAGTGTACTGACGGCGACCCCGGTAACTTAGAGCTTGCCTGCTGAGTGCGCGGCTGCGCTCCTCTCACGTTCGGCTTCTAGCTGAGCCTCCCGGGCAAACTCGTCCGCTTGGCGCTGCGCTTCTTCACGAGTAATACCGTACCGCTCCTGAATCCTTCCAACCAATTGATCTCTTTTGCCCGCAACGTAGGTCCAATCGTCGTCAGTCAGCTTTGCCCATCGCTGCTTGGCGGCGCCCACGAACTGTTTCCATTTCCCCTCAAAAATATCGGTATTCATGTTTACTTTTTCCCTCTGCGCAGGGAGAAGCAATTCTCTGTCCAAACGTAAATTATTGATTATTCAGGACAATGAGATTAGAATTAGTGGAAATTCTGCCTTTTGACTTGGCGTTTTTTCCCAGCTTCGTACTCTTACTGGATCGAACGCCCTAAAGCGCAGCTTTGGCATACTCAGGATAACGACTATGGCCAGTTGCGAAGACCAGGTACTGCTTGAAACGGACCTCTCGCCATTACCGCTGTACATGCGGGGAAAAGTACGGGATATCTATGATCTGGGGGACTGTTTTCTCCTGGTCGCGACGGACCGCATCTCGGCATTCGATTGCGTGCTCGCCAGCGGCATTCCCTGCAAGGGTCGTGTTCTCACACAGATGTCCTTATTTTGGTTCGACTTTCTGAGCGATCTTGTGCCCTCGCATGTTTTGGAATCGGACGTCGCCACTTTCCCGCACGTGTTAGCCGAAAATCGCGAGATATTAAAAGACCGATCGATGCTGGTGGTTAAGGCGGAGATGATCCCGGTAGAATGTGTCGCCCGTGGCTACCTCGCCGGCTCGGCCATTAAAGAGTATCAGGCCACAGGCGCCATATGCGGCATTCCGCTGTCTCCAGGCCTGCGCGAGGGCGATCGCCTTCCGGAACCGATTTTCACGCCGGCTACAAAATCGAAGAGCGGGCATGACGAGAACGTGCCGTTCAAGCAGATTGAGGAGCAGATCGGCTCGAAAGTGGCGGCACAGGTGCGAGATCTGACACTAGAGATTTACAATCGAGCATCGGAATACGCGCTCGGCCATGGCATCATTCTTGCCGATACGAAATTGGAGTTCGGTTTCGCCGTCGACAAACTCATTCTGGCGGATGAAGTGTTGACGCCGGATTCTTCTCGCTATTGGCCAGCCGATTCGTACCATCCCGGCGGCCCGCAACCGTCATTCGATAAGCAATATGTGCGCGATTTTCTGGAGACGCTCGATTGGGACAAGCGCCCGCCCGCGCCCGCCCTGCCCCCGGAGGTCATCCGTAAGACAACGGAAAAGTATCTGGATGCCTATGAAAGGCTCACGGGGCGTTCTTTATGAACGGCATACATATCAACTGGTTTGACGTATTTCTGATGTTCGTCATATTCGCCTCCTTTGTGTCTGGACTGCGATCCGGGTTCGCGCGTGTCGTGGTGGGGCTCATCGCAACGTTTTTCGGGCTGTTGGCCGGGTTTTGGTTTTATCGCATGCTGGCGCCGCAACTGCTGCCTTATGTGAAAACCCCCACAGCCGCAAACATGCTGGCTTTCCTATCGATCTTTATAGGCGTGCTCATCTTGGGTTCATTGGTCGCGGCTATCCTGTCGAAAATCTTTTCCTGGATTGGCTTGTCCTGGTTTGATCATCTGCTGGGCGGAGCGGTCGGCGTGTTACGCGGCGCCTTAACCGCTGCCGCTTTGGTTGCGGTGGTCATCGCATTCTCACCCACTCCTCCCCCTTCCTTCCTGAACGATTCGCGCGTTGCGCCGTATGCGACCGAGGTAGCCGCGTGGCTGGCCGATCTGGCGCCTCGCGAATTAAAGGACGCATTTACGCAGCAGATTGAAAGCCTGAAGCAGCTTTGGACGCCGGCCGCGCCAGTGGGACGGGGCAACGTAGCGTAACGGGAGTCTCCTTGCTCATCATCTTCGATCTCGACGGAACTCTCATCGATTCCAGTAAGGATCTGGTGATCTCGGTAAATGCCATGAGAGATCATCTCGGCCTCGCGCCGCTCGATCCGTTATTGATCCATTCGTATGTCGGCAACGGCGCCCCGATGTTAGTCAAACGATCCCTGGGACCGGCAGTGACGAACGAAATGGCCGAACGTGGATTAGCCTACTTTCTCAAATACTACCGGACCCACGCGTTGCAACATACGCGCTGCTACGATGGCATCCCCGAACTGCTGCGTGACTTGTGGGCGGAAGGGCACAAGATGGCCATCTTGACCAACAAGCCGGCGAAAATCAGCACAGACATTGTCGCAGGGCTCGGTATTAGCCAATATTTTTTCCGCATATATGGCGGAGACAGTCTGTTTGCGAAAAAGCCCGATCCCGAAGGGATCCGATTGTTGATGGAAGAGTCGGACGAACCGCCCGTCAACACGTTAATGGTCGGCGATAGCGCGGTGGACGTCCGGACGGCCCGAAACGCCGGGGTACGCTGTTGCGGAGTGACTTGGGGCATTCAACCCGAGTCATTCGAACTGAATCCGCCTGATTTCCTGATCCAATCGCCGAGGGAGTTGCGGTTGGAATTGGAAGTAGGTTAGGGGCGAGGCGGGGGCAGGAGACAGCTCTGCCTCCGGCGGGCGCCGGATGGAACGGGCTGACAGCATGCGCCACCATGTTTTAGGCTGCCTTTTGCTTCTTTTGGGAGTAGTAAATGCCTTGGCCGACGTGCTTGCGACGGTCGGCGGCGTCAAGACCGAAGTCCGAGTCCTCCGCTGCGTGCATATCCGGGTTATGGCCACAGGCCTTGCCGGACCGGCCAGTTACTTTGTCTGGCACCGCCGAGGTCTCCCGGTTCCCATGCATGAAGTTTCTTAGCGGGCCAGGGTCTCAGACTACGCGGGTCCCAGCCGCGGCTCGCGTTAGCGCCGCTGCCGGTGTTGCCTTCCGCCTTTTCAACGGCGTCGGCGTACCCGATTGACGTTTTCGAAGCTCAATAGCTCGGCCCACCAATGCCGCTGTTTACGCTTCACGTGCCGCCTCGCGACGACCCGCTCAAAACTCGCGGTCAGGATGGATTCGCTCTCTCGTTTCCTGTAGGACTCCTTCATTCCCTACTTCATGCCGGTTGTTCCGAAACCCTCATTCCCCAACGGCTCCATCTGGTTCGGTCCTTGCGGTGATCTGGACTGTGAGCCCAAGACGACGAAGACACTTCAGATGATGGTGAGCGCGACGTTGCCGTCTTCGCTGCTTAGGCGCGTCTTCCGCACCACGGTAGGGAACGCCTCTGATCAGCACGCAGTAAAGGACGATCAGCATGGAATGAGCGACCGCCATAATCGCGCGCTTTTCACCGCGCCGGGGCGCTAGCTGTTGAAAGCGGGCTCGAAAAAGAGAATCCTGCTTACGAGCGGCGGCCCATGCGCACTGCACCAAAGTCATGCGCAGGTATGGGTTGCCGTGCGTCGTTTGTCTTCCTTTTTGAATACCTGCGCTTTCTCGATTTCGTGGACACAATCCGGCCCAACTTGCCATCTGTTCCGCTGTCGCGAACGCAGCCATGTCGGTCACTGTTTCGGCTACGATCGTAGCCGCCGAGAGCCGGCCCACTCCAGGCATCGTTTGCAACAAAGTAAACGCGTTCTGAAATGGTTGTATTTGCATTCGTCGGAGAATTTCAGTGTCTAGCTCTTCTACTTCTTCTTCCAGACGGTTCTTCACCTCCTCTGGGTTGACCAGCACAACCGTGAAGTACCCCTCCAGAAGATTGAAAACCGGGATCCAGTAGGACCCGGTGCTCTCCATCACCACGTGCGTGATCTCTTTCTCTTTGAGCCATGCACGCAGGTCTTCCAATTCCGGGACCGAGGTATTCACGCGACGCGTTTCACTTCTCGGCTCGTCGTGGGCTGCTCCTGTCAAGGCGCAACAAAGTAGAAAGCGCTTGCCGATATCAATTCCGGCACAACGCTCGATGATCTTGCTCATGGGGCACTCCTTTGCCACCGAAGAGCCAGCGCATCAATGCAAGTTGTTCCACGGGCTTCACAGCACCAATCAGGGGATACACTGCGCCAGCTAAGAACAGTTTTAACCACGGGTTTTCCCACCATTCCGGCAACGTCCTTACTTCGGCGACAAAACCACAAATACGGCTAAATTACTAACCCGGTTTCGTCACCAGGGGTGAGCGCAACGCGATCATGGAAGTTTTATCCCGGCGCACTGAAAATACGAACCCAAGACCGGAGTTCGTTTGGTAATTTGCCATATCTAGTTGAAAATGGGGCATGCAGCGAGAGTTCGCTTGGTAATTTGCACCCCACGGCTAGCGTCACTCCTTCCATTGTCGAAGTGAAGAAGAGCCGAATGCAAAGCTGGCTCCGATCAGAACAGTAGCCAATCCCCCGCCAACAACACTCACCACGGGACCGAACCAGCCCGCAGTCCAACCGGACTCCACGGCGCCTAGCTGGTTCGAGCAACTGATGAAGATGCTGTTGACAGCGTTCACGCGTCCCCGGACATAATCCGGCGTCTTCATCTGCACTAACGACGATCGGAGAACGACGCTAACGTTGTCGCAGGCGCCCGTCAGCACCAACATGGCCAGCGAGAGCGGCATCGATCGGGAAAGCCCGAACACCACGGTGGCCGCGCCAAACCCGGCAACAGCGAAGAGCAGAATGGGTCCCGCATCCCGGATTCGATGGCGATGCGAAAGGATAAACGCCATGGAAACCGCGCCGACCGACGGAGCGGCACGTAGCCATCCCAGGCCGGTGACTCCGGTATGCAAAATCTCGACGGCATAGATGGGCAACAGTGCCACTGCGCCACCGAACAGCACCGCGAACAGATCCAGCGACATCACCGCTAGGAGCAGATTATGCTTCCACACAAAGCGAACCCCTTCAAGCAGTGCGCCGGGCGGCGGCGGTGCTGCGGGAACGTCCTTTTCCGTATACGAACGCAGCCGGGAAAAACAAAACAAAACCGCTAGGGCGCATCCGACCTGCGCCAAGTAGACGGATTGACTGCCCAAGGATGCCAGCAAAAGTCCGGCTAGCGCCGGGCCGCCGACGTTTGAGATCTCCTGAGCGCTGCTGTTCCAGGTGATGGCTTTCGTCAATAGCTCCGGAGGCACCACATGGGGCAATACCGCCAGTCGCGCGGGGCCTTGAAACGAACGGGCGAACGCCGTCAGGAACAGGCACGAGTAAATGGACAGCACCGAGCGCGGCGCGAACGCCAGGAACAGCGAAGCGCCCAGCAGCAGTAATTGAGTGGTCACCATGATCCGGCGCCGGTCGTATTTGTCGGCAATGTGGCCGGCAAACAATGCGAACATCAGAAAGGGCGTGACCTGGACAAAACCAACGTTGCCCAGCACCAGGGCCGATTTCGTCTCGACATAGAGGTCCCAACTCACCGCGACCGAGAGCATTTGCAAACCGAGACTGGCGAGGAGGTTGCCCGCGAGCAGATACCGATAGTCGCGGAATCGGAACGGAGCGTAAGCGTTCAATTTACTAGCTTCGCCGATGACCTCAAAGCGCCCTGTTATAGAGTGTTGTGTCAGGAGCTCAATTCGATCATGTATCAAGCCAACAGCGGCCGGCTCAATCGGCGAACCTTTTTGCAGGCGTCTACCCTTTCGGCCATCGCCGCCACCCGAGCTTGGGGCGCTAACGATCGCATTAATGTCGCCATCGTTGGCGTCGGAGGCCGGGGCCGCAACCATATCACCGAGTACGCCAAGCAACCCGATGCGCGTATTTATGGATTGTGCGATGTCGACCAGGCCAATTTGGAGCGGGGCGTGGCGATGGTCAAGAAGCTCACCGGAGAGACGCCCAAGAGTTTCGAAAACATGAAGGATGTCTTCGCTGATCCGCAAGTGAACGCCGTCTCCATGCCGCTGCCCAACCATTGGCACGCGCTGGCAACGGTGTGGGCCTGTCAGGCGGGCAAAGATGTTTATATTGAGAAGCCCGCATGCCACGACCCGTATGAAGGGCGGCAGATGATTGCCGCTGCGCGAACCTACGGACGCATGGTGCAGGTAGGATCGCAAGGCCGCAGCATTGCTCATAAGATTAAGGCCGTCCAATTATTGAAGGATGGCGCGATTGGAGAGGTCTACATGGCGCGCGGTCTCTGTTTTAAACGCCGCAAATCGATCGGCCATACCCCTATTGAGCCGGTACCGCCTGGTGTCGATTGGGATAAGTTCCTGGGGCCCGCGCCTATGATTCCGTTTTCCAAGAACCGCTTCCTCTATAACTGGCATTGGTTCTGGACCACGGGTAATGGAGATATCGGAAATCAGGGCGTGCATGAGATGGACATCGCGCGTTGGGGCCTGGGCGTGGACTTGCCCCGTTCAGTGATCGCCAATGGCGGCAAATATGTCTATGATGACGATCAGCAGACGCCGAATACGCTGTTGACTCGGTTCGATTACGGAAATAAAGAACTGGTCTTCGAAGTACGCGGGCTACCCACGGGTGAGGAGGGCGGCTTGACGGCGGAATCTCCTAATAGCATTGGCGTCCTCTTCTATGGAGAAAAGGGCTGGATGGCTCTGGATGCGAACGGTTATCGCATTTATGGCGAAGACCCCACAACTCCGACCCAGCAGGCCAAGTATGAGGAACCGCGCAAGACAGATACCGGGCCGCACATCACCAATTTCCTGAAAGCCGTGCGCAGCCGGAATTATCAGGACCTCCACGCGGATGTCGCAATTGGCGTCAAGTCAGCCGATCTCTGCCATTTGGCGAACATCAGCTACCGGTTAGGAGGTGTTTTGCTCAATTTCGACCAGACCACGCAGCGCTTCGATCATTCGGCGGCGAATGATTTGGCGCACCCGCTATATCGGGACCCCTACATCATCCCGCAACTCGCTTAGCGGGCTTGCCGCCCGATGCATGATTACGATACCGCTCTTAAGACTCTACTGAAATCTCCCGGATGTACTCTCCTGCGGCAGATCTCCGGCGTCGAAATTACCGCTTGGCTAAACGTAGAACTCCCGAGAGTCCAGAATCTTCGCGTTGATCTGCTCGGCGCAACCCGCGACGGAAACCTGGTTCATATCGAGTTGCAGGGAACCAACGACTTGGACATGGCGCTGCGAATGGCCGAGTACTACATTCATATTTACCGGTTACATCGGCGCGCGCCCCGACAGATCGTCCTCTACGTGGGAAACGCGCCGCTGAAGATGTCCAACGTGTTCCCTGAACCAGAGTTCCCGTTTTCGTACTCTCTGGTCGACATCCGGGAACTGGATGGCGCGCCGCTACTGGCGAGCCCGCATATCGAAGATAACCTGCTGGCAATCCTAGCCAGATTTCAAAACGAACGGATCGCCGTAAGGCAGATTCTTGCGCGCATCGGGGAATTGAACGAACCTGAACGCAGGCTCGCTTTCAACCAGATTCTGATAATCTCGGGATTAAGAAAGCTTGCGCTTACCATTGAAGAGGAGGCGCACAAAATGCCCGTAACGATAGACCTCCGCGAACATGATTTATTTGGCCCCGTCATGGAACAGGGAATTCAAATTGGCAAACAGGAAGGCCGGTTAGAAGGGAAGTTAGAAGGCAAGTTAGAAGGCAAGTTGGAAGGGAAGTTGGAAGGACGCAAAGAAGGCGCACTGACCCTTTTGCTTCGGTTGATCGAGAAGCGTTTCGGCGACCTGCCGACCGGCCTCGAAGGGAGGCTTAAGTCGCTAACCGAAGCCGAATTAGACGCCCTCTCGCTCCGCCTCCTCGATGCAAAAAGCATCGAAGATCTGCTTGGCTCCTAAGGCGCTACGCACCGGTAATCGACGTCTCAAGTGTGCGCGCAGCTTGTAACAGTTGCGGTTCCGTAAACGGCGGCCCGATTATCTGAAGGCCGATGGGCAGCCCTTGTGCGGTTCTGCCGCATGGCATTGAGAGCGCTGGCTCGCCGAGAAAATTGAGCCCGCGCACCAGGCGCGTCGAAGCCATACGCACATCTTCGGGCCGTCCGTTGATGGTCACCATGGATTCTTCAATGAGCGGGGCGGTAATGGGCGTCGTCGGACTGAATAGCAGATCCACTTGGGACCACAGCGCGTTCATCTCATGACGAAACACGGTGCGGAGTCGCTGGGCGTTTACATACTCATGCCCGGCAATCATGCGCCCTTGTTGGATCAAAGCCCAAACATCGCGACTGAACAGAGAGGAATCGTTGCAGCCGGCATAGAGCGCCGCAACCTCGGCCATTTGAATGACGCGCGCCGCCATGTTTACTTCGTTGAAGTCAAGGACAGACAACTCTTTCACTTCGGCGCCCAGGCGTCCGGCTTCTTGCGCAGCCCGATGGATTGCCACGCCGACTTCTTCCTGAACGCTATCGAAAAAGAAGTTTTGCGGCACGCCGATTCGTATCCCGGCGAGACTTTTAAGCGGCGGAAGAGTGAAATTGGGCACCGCCCTGTTGGCTGAAGTCTGGTCCTGGGGATCATTTCCTGCAATGACATTCATCGCCAATGCGCAATCTTCGACGGACGCCACGATTGGTCCTACATGGTCGAGCCCCGTGGCGAGCGGCAGCACACCTCGCCTGCTCACTCGGCCATAGGTGGGCTTTAGCCCGACAACCCCGCAGTACGAAGCGGGAATGCGGATCGATCCTCCGGTATCGGTTCCGAGGGACAATGCGATGGCGCCCACGGCGACTAGGGCCGCCGAGCCGCCGCTCGAACCTCCGGGGATCCGCTCCTGGTCGTGTGGATTCCGGATGAAGCCGTAGTGTGGGTTCTTGGAGGTGATGCCATACGCCAGCTCATGTAGATTGAGTTTGGCAATCGTGATTGCGCCCGCGGCGTCGAGCTTGTCGATTACCGTGGCGTTGCAAGACGGAACGAACTCCCGGTAAAGCAATGAGCCCGCTGTGGTGCGAACGCCTCGGGTACAAAACAAATCTTTGTGAGCCAGCGGAATGCCATGGAGCATGCCGCGATCCACGCCCGCGGCCAATTCCTTGTCGCGCTCCATTGCCGTTTCGATGGCATGTTCCTCCATCAGCGTGATTACGGCATTCAGTTTGTCGCGCTTCAGGGCGTCTATGGCAGTTTCGACTAATTCGACGCACGAAGTCTCGCCCTTCCGCAACTGCTCCGCGAGTTGCCGAATCATTCGGAGTCCTCGACGATCCGCATTTGCGGTGAATACACGGGCGCGGGCTCAATCTCCCAAGTCAACCCCGTTGTCAGCGGGCCGAACCCTTCGCGTAATGAGGCCACGATCGTTTCGTTTGTGGCCTTAAATTCCTGATCTTGTTCCGAAAGAGGCATTTGTATATTGCACCATGCCGCGTTCGCTGGCCGCTATCATGGTGCCGATGCCGACCCCCTTGACCGTTCTCGATGAAGAGGAGCGCCTGTTCCAGTCTTCGGTACGCGAATTTGCAAAAGACCGCATCGCGCCCTACTCGAGCGCAATGGATGAGGGGGCCACACTGCGCCAGGGCTTGCTTGCCGAGATGTTCTCTTTCGGGTTGATGGGAATTGAAGTCAAAGAAGAATATAGTGGCCAGGGCGGTTCGCTTTTCCAGTCCGTTCTGGCGGTAGAGGAATTGGCCAAAGTGGATCCGGCGGTTTCGGTCGTGGTCGACGTACAGAACACCTTGGTAACCAATGCGCTCGAACGCTGGGCAACCCCGGAGCAGAAACGAAAGTATCTGCCCCGATTAGCGACGGAAAGCGTCGGAGCGTACGCTTTATCCGAAGCACAGTCCGGCTCCGATGCATTTGCTTTAACCACCCGGGCTGTGCGCAACGGCGGAGAGTTCCGGCTGACGGGCCGGAAACTCTGGATCACCAATGCAGCGGAAGCCGATATCTTCCTGGTGTTCGCAACGGTTGATCCGGCAGCGGGATACCGCGCCATTTCCTGCTTTCTGGTGGAACGCGGAATGCCCGGATTTGCCGTTGGCAAGAAGGAAAACAAGCTGGGTATACGAGCTTCGTCAACTTGCGAACTGCTGCTGGACGATGTTCCGGTCCCGCAGGAGGGCCTATTGGGTGAGCCCGGCAAAGGCTACAAGATCGCGATCGAAACATTGAACGAGGGACGCATCGGGATCGGCGCGCAAATGCTAGGTCTGGCCGAAGGAGCCCTCGACCACGCCCTCCGCTATGCCGGCGAGCGCAGGCAATTTGGAAAGCCGATCGGCGAGTTTCAGGGTGTGCAGTTCGAACTGGCGGAAATGGGAACGCGCGTCGAAGCAGCCCGTTTGCTGGTCTACAATGCTGCCCGGTTGCGCGACGCGGGACTACCCTTTATCCGCGAGGCGGCGATGGCCAAGTATTTCGCCTCCACGATTGCCGAAGAAGTTGCGTCGAAAGCAATAGAAATCTTCGGGGGTGTTGGGTTTACCAAGGATTATCCAGTTGAGAAGCTTTTCCGCGATGCGAAAATCGGCCGGATTTACGAAGGAACGAGTAACATGCAGCGCGTGACCATTGCCAAAGACTTGCTGGCGCGCCGATAGAGGCGAAAATTCGCGGCCTGGAAGAAACGGGCTTACAGTAGAGATAGAGGTGCCTAATGCGCTTCATTGTATTATTTGCGACGTTTCTAGTTCTCCCAATTTCGGGATGGGCACAGCGTGGCGGAGGCCACGGGTCGTTCGGCGGCGCTCATACGGCTGCTGGTGCTCACTTTGGACCCGGCCTGTCCCTTCATGCGGGCCCAGCAATGCCTTGGAACCCGGGAGGGCCCGCGGGCCCGAGAAACCCTTGGGCGACGAACAACTTTGGTCGCGTGGGTGGTGGAACTGCCAACTTCGGTCGACTAGGATACGGTCATGACGGCTTCGCCGAGCGCGGAACACACCGCTATTACGGGGAAATTCCGTACCTATGGGGTCTCTACCCGAATTATTATGATTCGTTTCTGTTCGATGATTCTGGTTACTACGACCAGCCCAATTATTACAGCCAGTATCCCGAGCCAAGTCCGAACGACGGCGGCTACGGCCCCGATCCTCAGACGGCTTACTTGACCGCGCAGATCGAGCAGCTCAGCAATCAACTGAACGCTGTCGAGCAACAGCAAGAGGCGCAGCCGCCGTCGGCGCAGCAAACAGCACCCGCAGCTGCCCCAGCAGTGCCCTTAACGTTGGTGCTGAAGGACGGTCGTCATCTCCAGGTTCAGAATTATGCCGTGATGGACCAAACGTTTTGGGACTTCACCAGCCAGCCAGTCAAGAAAATCCCGCTGGCGAACATCGATATTGCCGCGTCACGACAGATGTCCGTCGCGAATGGAGCAGAGTTCCCTAACTTGCCGATTTCCGGCGGTTCGGGCCAATAGCCGTTGGCGAGAACTGGCTTGATCGAGACAGATTCTGTCGGCGAAACGCTCCAACGGCACTGGGGTTACAGGGCGTTCCGGCCACTGCAGGAGCGGGCGGTTCGTGGCATCCTGGCGGGGCGCGACTGTGCCGTGATCATGCCGACAGGCGGCGGCAAATCTCTCTGCTATCAACTGCCGGCCGTAATCCTGGGCGGGACGGCCATCGTCATCTCTCCCCTAATCGCCCTGATGCAGGACCAAGTCCTTCAACTGCGCGAAATGAATATCTCCGCCGCGTTCTTGAACAGCACGCTACCCCGGCCCGAGCAGTCCCGGATCATGGTGGACGCGGCCCAAGGGGCGTTCCGCTTGATTTACCTTTCGCCGGAGCGGCTTGCCAATCAGGACACCGTTGCATGGCTGCGGCGCGTTCCCGTGTCCTTTTTTGCGATCGACGAGGCACACTGCATCTCCGAATGGGGTCACGAATTCCGGCCCGAATATCGGCAACTGATCGCGTTGCGCCAACAATTTTCCGGCAAACCGATTGCCGCGTTCACCGCGAGCGCCACCCAACGAGTGCGCCACGACATTTTGTCGCAATTGGGTTTGCGGGATCCCGAGAAATTGATTGTGAGCTTCCGCCGGCCAAACCTGCGCTTTGCCGTAAAAAAGTGCGCCAACGAGGAAGTGCAAAAGCACCTTTTGCGAGCGGCGCTGACCGAGCACCGGGGGTCGGCTGCTATCGTGTATGCCCCCACCATTGCGCGCGTCATGGAAACTGCGGATTGGCTAGAAGGCCTCGGTATTCCGGCTGTTCCGTACCACGGCCAAATGGAAGCAGAAATACGAAAGAAGAACCAGGCGCTCTGGATGTCGGACGAGCGCCCGGTGATGGTCGGAACTCTGGCATTTGGATTGGGCATCAACAAGGCCTCGGTCAGAACCGTAATCCATCTCTCACTTCCAAAATCGATCGAACAATATTATCAGGAGGCCGGCCGCGCCGGACGCGACGGTCTGGTCTCCGACTGCGTCTTACTCTGGCAATACCGCGACGTGGCGCTGCTGGCGCATTTCATCCAGGCGGGCACCGACTCGGCGGAACGGGAGCGTTCCTGGCAGCGCTATCATTGCGTCCGCCGGTTTGCCGAGACCAACATGTGCCGCCAGCGACAGATTTGCGAGCATTTCGGAGAAAAGCCTAAGTGGGAAGGCTGTGGGCAATGCGACGTCTGCATAGGCGAACCAGCATGGTTGAAGGCCGCGGAAGCGAAAGCCGCGCCGGCACGCAAGCGGCGAGGCAGAGCTTGAAACGGCCCCGGGACTCCACCTGGGGAGCCGTTAGAAGTACTTGTAACTCTAGAGCCCTCACATCCAACGCAAATCTACCGATAATCGTTATGATTGTAGAAGCGGGTTTAAGCTCAGGTACCCGCAGCGCGTAACCGTTCCCTATGTACAACGCATATTTCGGGTTTCGGGCCAATCCCTTTAACCTCAGTCCGGACCCCGAGTTCCTGTTTCGCAGCCCGCAGCATGAAGAGGCTCTGGCCAACCTTATCTACGGCGTCCGGAGCCGCAAAGGCTTCATTTCATTGACGGGAGAGGTGGGCACGGGCAAGACGACGATGCTTGAATGCCTGCGGGACTATTTGGATGCCCATCGAATCGAGTTCGGATTTATCTTTAATTCTCGATTGACGCCGGACCAGTTCTTCGAGATGATCGCGTACGATTTCGATCTGCAATGCGACCGAAAATCGAAGACAGACGTGTTGTTCGCTTTGAACACGATTCTGATTGAACAAGCCGAGCGCGGCCGCACCTGCGCCCTGATTGTGGACGAAGCGCACAACCTGGATTGGGAAGTTCTGGAGGAAGTGCGGCTGCTCGGAAACCTGGAGAATCGGAGCGGCAAGCTGTTGCAGATTGTGCTCAGCGGCCAGCCGGAGTTGGACCGGAAATTAGATGCCCCCAATCTGCGTCAGTTGAAACAGCGGGTGGTACTCCGCTGCACGCTAAATCCGCTCACGGAAAGTGAGTGTTCCGAGTATATTGAATCCCGCATGGCGCGGGCAGGCCTCACGAATCAAACTTTGTTCTCGCGCGAACTGATGAACGAGATCTTCCTGAGAGCGCGCGGCATCCCGCGATTGATCAACGCTATTTGCGACAACCTTCTGGTCACGATGTTCGCCATGGAGCAGCGTGCGGCAACTCTCCCGATGCTTGATGAAGTATGCCGCGACATGCGGTTGGAGTGGGCTGGTAGCAACCGCGAACGGCGCGGGCGTTCCCGTTTTGGCATGGGAGAAGAACACTACCCCGAGGCGCCCGTTTCCATCGGCGGCGATTAATCGGCGACCCACTAGAGTACGGTACACTTCTTGTCGGATCTCATCTCACCGGCAACAGGAGCACCTATGTCCTCAGATTCGATTGGCCGCCGCGATTTTCTCAAGACAACAGGAGGCCTGAGCGCGGGCCTCGCATTGGCTGATAAGGCCTCCGCGAAGGCCTCCGGGAAAACCGTTTCCAGCCGGGTTATCGGCGCCAATGACCGAATCAATATCGGCGTAATCGGTTGCGGGGGCCGGGGCACTTACGTCGCTTCCGCATTCCAAAAATACGCCGATGAAAACCAGAGCGCGTGCCAGATTGTGGCCGTGTGCGATGTCTATGAAAAGCGCAAACGAATTCAGGCGGAACTGTATAAGGCAAAGGGCACATTAGATTACCGCGAAGTGCTCGCAATGCCGGAAGTAGATGCCGTGGTGGTCGCGACACCCGACCATTGGCACGCCCGCATCGCGGTGGCAGCCATGGACCAAGGCAAAGACGTTTATTGCGAGAAGCCTATGTGCCATACCACTGCGGAGGTCAAGCAGATGATCGGCACGGTGCGGGAAACTAAGCGCGTTGTCCAGGTGGGATCGCAAACGACTTCCGCCGATCAATGGTGGAAGGCGAAGAAGGCCATCGCCGACGGCATGATTGGCAAAATGATCATGAGCCAGGGATCCTACCACCGCAACTCGATTGAGGGCGAATGGAACTACCCCATCGATGCCGATGCCGGCCCAACTGGCAAGGGAGACGATTACATCGATTGGAAGACCTGGCTTGGACCCGCGCCGGCAAGACCCTACAACGCGGACCGATTCTTCCGGTTCCGTAAATATTGGGATTATTCGGGCGGCATCGCCACGGATCTATTTTTCCACGTCGTGGCGCCTTTGAATATTTGCTGGGACAAGCCTCAATATCCGTTGCACGTCATGGCCTCCGGCGGTAAATATGCCTTTACCAACGATCGAGAAGTACCGGACACGTTTCATTTGCTGGCGGAATACCCGGAAGGACACTCGTTGGTGCTGAGTTCGTCCATGGCCAATTCGCAGCATATTCCGGGCCTGATTCGCGGGCATGAAGGAACCTTGATCATGGTAGAGCACGGTATGTTTGAGCGGTATAGCGAGAACATCATCGTCCGGCCCGAAAAGGTGAGAGTGACAGGACCCGACGGAAACCGTGAGATGGGTATTTTCCCGGGCTACGCTTTTGGCGCCAACGAGATCAAGATACCCGTGGAGAAGGCGGACATGATGCAATTGCATATCGGAAATTTTTTGTCGTGCATGCGAACCCGGCAAAAACCGCATCTGGATGTCGAGACTGCCGCGCATGCCCAAATCCTGATCAACCTGGCTGTGGAATCATACCGGGAAGGCCGTGTGAAGTATTGGGATGAAGCCAACTGGCGATCGAGCGACCGGCCCGTTCAGGTGTAAGTAGGTGAGTGGACAATGCGGTCGAAACAGGAACTGCTAATAGCCACTTACAAGGCGTTTAACGCCCGGGAAATAGACTCTGTTCTCGCAACTCTGCATCCCGATGTGGACTGGCCGAACGGAATGGAGGGAGGACGAGTTCACGGCCGCAGCAACGTGCGAGAATACTGGACGCGCCAATGGGCAATGCTCGATCCTCATGTTGAGCCAACGCGTATAGAAGACGACGAGAGTGGCCGAACGGTGGTGGACGTCCATCAAGTCGTTCGGGACTTGGACGGCAAAATCCTCGTAGACCAGATGATCCAGCATGTGTATTCCATCGAAGGCGGTTTTATCAAACGAATGGATATTCAGCAACCTTGACGTTCGCGACTCCGTTAAGTGATGGTTTGAAGAGATTTCTTCTGTCGTCCCGCGGAATCGAAATTCGATGGGTCTAACCACCGCTGGAGCGCGGCTTTGCGTTCCGGCCACTCGCTATCCAACATCGCAAACCAAGCAGTGTCGCGATTGCGCCCTTTGACGATCATATGTTGCCGGAAGACGCCTTCAAACGTGAAGCCCAGGCGTAGCGCCGCGTTCCGCGACGGTACGTTCAACGCGTTGCACTTCCACTCGTAGCGCCGATACCCGAGATCTTCAAAGGCCTGGCGCGCCATTAGGTACATAGCTTCTGTCGCACCAACTGTACGTTGGAGCGCAGGAGTGTAGAAGATGTGGCCAACTTCGATCACCCGGTTTGCAGGATCGATTCGTAAGTAGCAGGTTTGTCCGACAGCGCGCCCGGATGCGTTGTCCACAATTGTGAAGAACACACGATCGGGCGACACAGCCTTCAGCGATAGGTTTGCATCGAACGAGGCGCGCTCCGGAAACGGCCCTTCCGACATGTAGCGCCAGAGTTGTTCCGCCTCGGGCCCATGTGAGCCGGCATATAGCTCCTCGGCGTCGGTATCCGGCTGGATTGGTCGAAGCGTAACGATTCTGCCTTGGAGCGCTATAGCGTGTGGCCGCTCGGCTGGCTGAGGATCGACTAAGTCGCCAATAGGAGCAGACGGGGTTTCGGCGGCGGCATCAGACATGTTGCTATGGTAGCGAGCGCCGCAACCTATCGACTTTGGGACTCCTTGTTTCCCTATGCCCGTAAGGTCGACAGGTCCGTTGCCACGTTTGCCATTTACCGGGCGAATCCATCGCAATCCAGCAGAATCTCCCTCCTCGCGAGACTGGCGCAGATTTACGGCGCGATCGCATTCTACTTGGACCATCCTCGCGGATGCCGATCGCGATTACGGAGTTGTTCAAGGCGTCGGCCGCCGCGAGCCGTCAATCGATTTCTATTCTCAGTCGATCCCTACGCGGTCAGGATCTCGATCTTACCGATGCCTAAATCACGCAGTGGCTGCTCCACTTGATCGCGGTCGGCGACGACCATCCAAACCATATGTTCGGGAACTAATAACGACCGGGCTTCGGCATCCAGGTCGGCCGCGGTCAACGCGGCAACGCGACTGACGTAAGTGTCGTAGTAGTCGAGCGGCAGGCCATATTGTAGTAAATCGGCAAGCGTTCCGCCGATCGCGTTCATGGTTTCATGGGAACCGGGCAGCTCGAGAATCTGCTGCTGCTTTACTTTCTCGAGTTCTTCCTCGCTTACCGGTTCGGCGCCCATCATGCCATGCAGTTCTTTGAGGATCTCAACAATCGAATCGGCGGTCTTATCGGCTTGCACCGACGCGTAGGCCAGGAAGGGGCGCTGCGCACGCGCTCCATACAGTAGAGATGCCGCGCCATACGACCAATGCTTATCCTCGCGGAGGTTCATGTTCAGCCGCGCTCCAAAAGTCCCGCCGAACACGTTGTTCATGGTCTCGATGGCCGCTTCGGTGCCGGCGTGGGCCGGAGGAGCAATCGTCCCGGCGATCACAATCGAATGTTGCGCGCCCGGCTTATCGATCAAGTACACGGGGCAGTGGGAAGGGAGTGCGACCGGGATAATATTTTTGACCGGGACCGGCGTCGGCATCCAGCTTTCGAAGAACTTGTCGAGCTTGGGCTTGACTTCGTTCAGAGTCGTATCGCCTACCACGATCAGCGTTGCGTTATTGGGCTTGAACCAGGTCGAATGAAACTGGGCCAAGCTATCGCGGGTGATGCTCAACACGCTTTCTTCCGTTCCCGATCCGGTTAGCGGCTGTCCATAGGCGTGTTGCGGCCCATACAGCAGCGGCGGAAGGGCACGCAGGGCCATCTGCAACGGCGTCACCTTCTCATTGGCGATGGCCGCGAGTTGCAGCTTTTGCTGGCGCTCAAAATCGGCTTGCGGAAACGAGGGATTCAAGATGACGTCCGTGAACAAATCGAGACTTTCGTCGAGTTTGTCTTTCAAGGCCGACAGGAAAACGGTTGTGATGTCAAGATTCGATCCGGCACTAATCTGCGCGCCCAAACCCTGCAGTTCATCGCTGATCTCGAGCGCGGTACGTCTCGCCGTTCCGCCCGTCAGCAGCGCTGCCGCAAGCCTTGCGGTTCCCGGGGCCGTAAATTGATCGGCTGCATATCCGCAATCGACCTCCAACCAGAAGTTGACTACCGGTACTTCGTGGCGTTCGGCCACCAGAACTCGCAGTCCATTGGCGAGGGTGGCTTCATGTACGTGCGGCAATCGCAAATCATGCGCCGGTCCGATTTCGGGTAATTGCTCGCGAAATCCGTTCGTGGCCGCCGGCTTGGCTGCCTGGAAGGGCTCGACTTCCAAGGCATAGACGCCATCGGAGATCCATTCGACAGCCGTGCGGCGCAGCGATTCAGGCGTGGCCTCTTCCATGCGCGAGAGGCGCTGCTGATAGGCGTGCGGGGACCGCAAATAGGTCTGATTGGTGGCAAGAATATCGGATTTGCCGCCAAAGCCGCCGATTCGCTCGATGCCGCGCACGAAACTGGCGAACGATTGCGTGCGAATGCGCTCTAGTTCGCGCGGGGTTGGCCCATTTGCGAGGAACCGGGCCAATTCCTCATCCATAGCCTTCTCTACCGGGCTGAGTTCACCGCCCGGCCGCGCATTTGCAACGACGACAAACTGGCCTCCGATTTCCCGTTCATCGAGATAAGCCGAGACGGACGTGGCGATCTGATCGTCGTACACCAGCCGCTTGTACAGGCGCGAATTCTTGCCGGACGTCAGGATATTCGCAATCAACCGCAGGTGATCCGCAGCCAGGGTTCCGTAGCCGGGCACATTCCAAACCTTGTAAATGCGGCCCTGCGGGACGCGATCTTCCACGCGCTCGCGGCGCACTCCCGTCATCCTGGCGGGCCAAGTCCGATAATGCGAAACCGGCGGTCCGGGCGGAATGTCGCCGAAGTAGCGCAACGCCTTTTCTTTGGCCTCTTGGGGCGCGATATCGCCTGCTATTACGACGACGGCATTTGAGGGCGTGTAATAGGTCTTGAACCACTCGCGCACATCCTCAACCGATGCGGAATCCAAATCCTCCATCGACCCAATAACCGTATGCGCGTATGGGTGAAGCGCGGGATAGGTCGCCTTTACGACAAGTTCTTCCACAATGGCGTAGGGCTGATTGTCGCCCTGGCGCTTCTCGTTTTGCACCACGCCGCGCTGCAGATCGAGCACTTCCTGGCTAATGGTGCTGTGGAAATAGCCCATGCGGTCGGACTCGGCAAACAGCGCGTAATCGAGCGCGGATGTGGGAACGTTTTCAAAATAATTGGTGCGATCTTCGCTAGTTGTTCCATTCAGGTCGGTGGCGCCTGCGCGTTCCATAGCTTCGATATAGCTGCCGGGAAGGTGCTCGCTGCCGCCGAACATCAGGTGCTCGAATAGGTGAGCGAAACCGGTTTTCCCGGGTTTCTCATTCTTAGAGCCGACGTGATACCAGATGTTGACGGCAACAATCGGGGTCTTGTGATCTTCGTGAATCAGCAGAGTGAGTCCATTGTCGAGATGGACCTCTTCGCAGGGGATTTCCAGTTGTGAAAAATGCATTACGCCTTGAAACCGTCACGATAGCAGATGGGCCGCCGGACTGACGTCAGGTGATTAGCCCACTCTGTGCTCAACGCTCAAGAGAACTTCGATCCCAGTGGGCCAGTTCCGCCGCGGCCTCGTACGTGCTTTGCAGGAACTTGAGGAGCGTTTCATCGGGAAAAGGCTGGGCGCGCAGGTGGTCATACTTCAGAATGAACTCCCCAAGCGTGGTATCGTACGTCGCGGTGGCTGGCCGGATGACAGCAGTTTCCAAACCCGCGGGAGCTGGCGCTGCATAGCAGTAGAATGCAGCATCGCCGAAGCCTCCGTTCCCGGGCCAGAACCCTGCGCTGATCACTTCATGCGAATAGGCCTCGCGCGTGATTGGGTCCGCGCCGGCGCGAGGGGGAGCCGGGCGTCCGGAGAATCGCGTCACTGCGAGATCGAAACTTCCCCAAAAGAAATGAACCGGGCTAACCTTACCGATGAAACGGGACGAAAACTGCTGAAAGATCTGGTCTGCGCGGACGAGAACGCGCCAGAAGCAATGAGCGGCATCCGCGTCGTAGGTGGCGTGTACCGTGTCGTCCGCGAAAGGGATCGGATCCTTCAATTCAACTGGCACCGGATATATCTTCACCGCGACACCCAGTGCGGCGAGGCTTCTCTGGTAGTCGCTATAAAACTCCGCAACTGGCTGGGCTCGCAGGGGAGTAGACAGGCTTGCGCCGTTGCTCAGGCGAAATCGCAAATCGTGACTTACGAAATCGAATTCGATTTCCAGTAGCTCAGCGCCGTACGGCATCGCCGAAGTGCTTAGGCCGCGAGCGCTCACATAAAGGGGAACATTCCACCAGTGCGCCTGTAACGGGGACAGCGCAAGACGCGTCTTGCCGACGATCTGCGTCCACATGTGCAGCGTGCCGGCGGTGTCGCTCCAATCCGCCCATTTCAGATTCGGCCAGAGATTTTCGTGGGTGATAGCGTGCTCCATATGCCTTGAAACCGTCACGATAGCAGATGTGGCCTTGCGAGTAAGATGGAGGGTGCATGACGCCAGCACAACGAACAATAGTGGCCATCACAGGCGCGTCCAGTGGGATCGGCGCCGCTTTCGCACGCAAGCTTGCGCCAGGACACGACCTGATACTAATCGCGCGGCGGAAGGAGCGGCTGGAGACGTTGGCGTCCGAATTAGAGACGCAATGCGGATGCGCAGTCGAGGTACTGCCCGCTGATCTCACGGAAGAATACGATGTGGCCGGTGTAGCCGAGCGCATTCGCGGCGAAAGCCGGTTAGCGCTGTTGATCAACAACGCCGGCTTCGGAACCAAGGGGCGATTCTGGCAGGCGCCGCTGGAAGTTCAGGAGCAAATGCACAAGCTGCACGTGATGGCCACCATGCAGCTTACTCATGCCGCGTTGAACAACATGGTGCCGCGCGACTTCGGCGGCATTGTCAACGTGGCCTCTGTGGCGGCTTTCGTGCGCACCCCGGGAAGCGTTAGTTATTGCGCGACGAAAAGTTGGATGACGGTTTTTACCGAAGGGCTTTATCTGGAGTTGCGGGGATTGCGCTCCAATGTTAGCGTGCAGGCGCTGTGTCCGGGATTCACATATTCGGAGTTTCACGATGCGGCGGGACTGGACAGAAGCCGATTGGCTCCGCCTGGTTTCTGGATGAGTGCGGACGAAATTGTGGAGGCATCGCTTACCGGACTGCGCCGGCGCAAGCTGTTTGTGATTCCGGGTTGGCGGTATCGCGTTTTGACGGCGATTATGTCAAAGCTGCCCGCGAGCGCGCGCGTGGCGTTCGAGGGCTCGGTCCGGCGGTCCGGGCGTGTCTCGGCTAATGGCCCGACCGCAAAGATTTCGGATCGGCAGGCTCCACATGAGTGATTTTCAGCACCACTGGATTCGGCCATTTGCTGTTGTCCTGCAGGCGCTGCGCCCGCATGACATGAATATGCAGCCCGTCGGGCTCTTGCTTCCACGTGGTCTTCGGAACGATGTTGGGGCGGTACTCTAAAACGCGATCACTCTGGCCGAGCACGCCAGCCGTCGTCTGAGGAGTGGCACGAACCGAGCGCAGCACTACGTCCTCCCACTGGCCACGCGGCCAGGATTCCTCGACGGCGGCATACAACGTATCTTTCTTCCGGGTGAACCAGATATTGCCCTCATTGGTAACGATCCAAGGCCGGACACCATAGATGGCTTCGTTGTTGACGAACATCCACAGAGCGATTTCGCGCAAGCGTTCTTCCTGTTCAATCGGCAGTTCGCCATTGGGCTTTGGCCCGACATCCAGCAATAGATTGCCGCCCTTGGCTCGTGTTTCGATCAGGAGAGAGATTAATTGGAATCCCGATTTGTACACTTCATTGCGGGGCTGATACTGCCAGGCCGTCCCCATGGTAAGGTTTGCTTCCCAGGGTCCTTCGATCGGCGCGCCGGGTACGTGTTGCTCCGGCGTGGTCATCGCTCCGCGCGTGACGACGATGTTCGGCTGCAGTTGCCAAGCCTCTTCGCGGAGTCCTTGTGCAGCGCCATCGAAGAACATCACATCGACGGGACCGTAGTTGGTGAGCAATTCCTTCACCTGCGCCTGATCGAGCGCGAGCAGGCCTGGATTAGCGGGTGGCGCCAACTCGGGACGCCGATCGATGGTCTTGCCGTTCTGCCACAACCAGTGAAAATCATCGGGCGAAAAATACAGACCGGGCGCAATGCCCTGATCGCGGAAAGCTTTCAAGACTTCGGCAGTGATGTCACGCCGGAATGGCGTATGCAGGATGCTGAAATCGGTGGTTTTCGTATCCCACATACAGAAGCCCGAGTGATGTTTTGCGGTGAAGACGACGTAGCGGATACCGGCGAGTCTGGCGAGCGTCGCCCAATCGTCCGGATCGAACTTTTTGGGATTAAACGTCCGCGGCAGTTCCGTGAAGAATCGTTTGGTGTAGTCGTCGGAAGCGCCCGCGAGCGAGTGGCTGATAACCACGCCCAACTGGCTATCGACACTCCAATGAATGAACAGTCCGAAGCCTTGATCGCGGAACCACTCCAGCCGGTCGGGCTTGTTGCCGGGCGGCGCGGCGAAGAGTTGAGAAGCGATTAGAACCAGCGGGAGGAGAGTAGATCTCATTGGGCGTCCACCGTTTAGAATGCCATGGATCGGCCAGCGGTCCGGACAGACTTTTCGCTGCTTTCGCATACGCTACAATCGCGAGCGGTGGCTGTTCCTTGCTGGCGCGAGTGAGCTTTCTTCTTCCGGTTTTGCTAGGGCTAATGAGCGCGCAAACGCCTTTGACGTCCGAAGGCCAGCATCGGCTGGATCGTATCCTTGCGAATTCGGGAAAGCCCGAACGGTTGGCTTGCGATGTCAGTGAAGCGCCTCCGTTTCTCGACTTCACCTTCCGTTTCGCGACCGGCTACTTCATCGCCTGCCCGGTGCGCATCTTTGGAGGCGAGGCGGACACGGTCTTTGTATATGTCCGGGTGACGCCCGAACACGGGGAAGCCGTAACGCTGGGCGATAGCTTTCGAATTCCGGCCATGCCCGACGATCTGCGGCCGCGCGTCAACGTGCATCATGTGAGCACCGAGATCGATTTCAGAGGCGGCTTCGGCATTGGCGAGGGCCATTACACGGTAGAACTCATCCTCTGCGACAGAAGCAATCGCGTGCTGAGGAAGCACTGGCGCATCACGGCGATTCGCTCACGAGCCGAGCATTCGACGGAGCTCACGGTTAAGCCGAACACGGTTGGACCCCTGTTCATCAGTCGGTGGAATGGACGACTGCGCGGCCCAAGACAAGGGCTGAGGCTTAGCGTGCTCCTCGATGCGACGCCGATCGTCCAATACGCCCGCAGGCTATACCCGCAGGATCGTATCTTGCTGCTCGATTCGTTGTATTCGCTGCTGAAGGAGGCGGCGTGCAGCTCCGTTCAATTGATTGCGTTCAATCTGGATCAACAGCAGGAGGTGTTCCGCGATAGTCATTTTGGCCGCGTCGGCTGGTATGCGCTTGAAGAACGGCTGCGCGAGCTAGAATTGGGGAAGGTTTCTTACAAGGTCGTCTCGCATCCGGACGGCTGGTCGGATCTGCTGGCGCAAATGGTGAACGAGCAAATTAACTCGCCTGAACCGGCCGACGCGGTTGTGTTTCTGGGACCGGCGACACGCATTCACCGGAAGCCGACCCTGCCCTTGACACCGCGACAGCCGGGAGCGCCGGAATTCTTCGATGTGGCGTATTACCCGCCCGAGGAAGAAGGGGACGAGGCGCCCGATGCCTTAGCTTATGTGACAAGAGCGTTGGATGGCCAGATATTTAAGATTCACTCGCCCGCCGAATTGTCTCAGGCGATCCAGAAGATCTATGCACAACTGGCGGCGAGCCGGCGTGGGGTCGGGATGAGCCCGGCGGATTCACGATGAGGGTGATTGGCTGCGCTTCATTTCTGCGGCAGCGGGGAAACGCCCAGTCTGGAGCGACTTTTAAATAAATTGTGGGGCGTAAACGCCCCACGGGAGATTTTCCTATTACTTGGCTGCTTCGATTGAGGCGATCGTCAATGTATCGCCATTCATGGTACCGTCGACCTTCACGGTCTCCCCGGCGTGCTCCTTGGCTTGCGCCATGGAATCCGGAGCGATCTTGACGACTTTTCCTTCCGTCAGGAAGACAGCGTCGGAACCTTTCTTAATGCATCCCTTGGCGCAAGCCGAATCTTTAGCCGTTGCGCCGGCGTGCTTGGCGCCGCACATAGAATCGGAGATGAAGCCGGTCATTTCTTCGGCAAAAGCGGACAACGAGAAAACCGAGGCCGCGAGGGTCAAACCCAGAACAAGTTTCTTCATATAGTGCTCCTCCACTGAATACGCTACTTATTGTATGCCGGATATTCGGGCAACGGGAGAATTAATTTGGAACGGCGGGACGCATCATGTTCCTGCCGCAAATAACAGCGGCGCGAGCGCTGTCAGATTGCGCCGCCACACTACCCAGGCGTGCATACCGGGAGTTTCAATCCTGGTTACATTAATCTCTTTGGACTTAAGCCAGTCTACCAAGGATCGATTCAGGGTTATCAATCGGTCGTCGGTACCGCAAGCAATCCACAGTAATCGAAGTTGCTTGTTAGCTGTGGCCGCATCGAGCTTGGGAAACTCCGTGGCGAAGTCGTTTGCCTCGCCGCCGGCGCTGAACGACGCGACCCAGGCGAACGTGTCCAGGTGATTCAGACCGGTCAACAGCGTCTCGGCCCCGCCCATCGAAAGACCCGCAATCGCACGCGATTCGCGTTTGTTCACGGTTCGGTATTCCTTGTCGACCATCGGAATCACCTCTTTCAGCAGAGCATCCGTGAATCGGTCGAAATTCTTGGAACGCGTGTCCGCATTGCGAAATGGAGACCCTGACTTGGCCAGGAACTGCTTGTTGACAATATCGGGATCGCCGTAGCCGAGCGGCATGACAATAATCATTGGCTTGGCTTTGCCTTGTGCGATCAAACCATCCAAAATCAGGTTGGCATAACCCACTGCCGTCCACGCACGCGCGTCATCGCTGTAACCATGCAGTAAGTACAGCACGGGATATCTTTTGTGTGCGGCAGGATCGTAGCCTGGCGGTGTGTATACGTAATAATCCCGGCTATCGCCGACGATTCCGGATTTGTAGAAGTGGTGATGAATTACTCCATGCGGGATGGCGGTTCTGTCCCAGGGAAGCGGTTCCGGCCCGGGCACCACGAGCACGCTGCTGGGTGAAAGAAGGTTTGGGACGATGGCGGAGTTAGATGGGTCCAACATACTCACGCCATCGGCATGGAACGAATACGAATAAGTGTCGGGGGCCATCGGTTCGGAAGTTACACTCCAGACTCCGTCTTCCCCCTTTGTGAGCGTAACCGGATCCGGGCGGCCGGCGATCGTGACCGTCACCTTTTGTGCATTCGGATCGCGCAAGCGAAATATCACGCTGTGATCGGGATGGACTTCGGGCGACTGAACGGACGGTGGCGGCTGTTGCGCAATGGCGAGCCCAGCGAGAGCCGCGAACTGGGCGACGAATAAGAATGTGGTTTTCACGAGGTTCCTGACGATACTCTAGAAACAGCTCTCATAATTCTATGCGATCCGTACTGACCCGATAACTCCCGATAAACCAATGACTGCGGCTGAGTTCGTACCCATTGCATTCGCCGGCGCGCTGGCGGGCGGTTTTGTCGGTTCTCTAACCGGGTTGGGCGGTGGAGTCATCGTGACTCCGGTGCTTGCGCTGTTATTGGGCGTCGACCTTCGCTATGCCATTGGCGCCAGCCTCATAGCGGTAATCGCCACATCGTCCGGAGCGGCAGCCGCCTATGTGCGCGACGGCTATTCCAATATACGTATTGGAATGTTTCTCGAGATCGCTACCACTCTCGGCGCCGTGTTCGGGGCTTATCTGGGCACGCGAATACCCACGCGGTATCTCAGCGTCATTTTTGGCGTCATGCTTCTGCAGGCCGCTTGGCAGGCGATGCGGCAGATGGATGAGGGCGGCAAGGCGCTACCAGAAGACACGCTGGCCAAGCGGCTCAAGTTGGCTGGAGAATACCGGACCCCGCAAGGCATCCAGAAGTACGAAGTGCATCGCGTGAAGACCGGATTCGGACTGATGTTTGGCGCGGGCTTGGTTTCTGGCTTGCTCGGTATTGGTTCCGGTTCCCTGAAAGTGATCGCCATGGACCAGGCCATGCGCATCCCGTTCAAGGTTTCAACTGCAACTAGTAACTTTATGATCGGCGTGACGGCCGCCGCTAGCGCCAGCGTCTACTTGAGCCGCGGCTACGTCGATCCGGGAATCGTGATGCCGGTGGTCTTGGGCATTCTGCTGGGCTCGATGCTTGGAGCCCGCCTACTTCCGAAGCTCGGTGTGCCGCTTCTGCGGCGATTGTTCGCGCTGGTGGTTGGAGTCATTGCCATAGAAATGATTGTGCAGGGCATTCGGGGAAAAATCTAGCAATGCGCAAAGTCACGGACGAGAATTTGGAAATCGCTATTAGTATCATTCTTCGCACTGGCGTTAGCATTGCGGGCGCGGTGGTTTTCCTGGGTGGAATTGTGTATCTGCTACGGCATGGCGGCCAAGCCGTCAATTACGGAGAGTTTCACGGCGAGACCGCGTCAAATCGACAGATCGGCGGCATAGTTGCAGGAGCACTTGCGTTTCAGGGAAGATCAATCATTCAACTCGGTGTATTGTTGTTGATTGCGACTCCCATTGTGCGCGTAGCGTTCTCAATGGTGGGCTTTGCGATAGAGCGCGATCGAACTTACGTTTTGATCACTGCGATCGTGCTCGCGGTGCTGATCTTTGGTCTGATCAGCGGCGCCATTCAGGGATGACATCGGCGCTTGAAGTGCTTCAGATGCGCTCTGGTTTTGGTTTAGGTATTAGCTTGTAGTCAATGAATTGATAACTTCCTGATTTCGCAGAATCGAGAGCGCTAATAATGCGCTCCGGGCTCGCTCTTAGCAACGAAAGCCGGTTTGTACCGAGGACCACGATCGCAATCTTACGGTCCTTCAGGTTCTGTTGATAGAACATTTTTTGATCGGCCGTGACACGTTTTTATCGAACAGGATGCGCAAGTCGCTGGCTTTCGGCGAATTGTTGGACGCCAGTGACTAAGCGCAGTTCAATTTGCCAAGCGTCGGCTATTTCCTGTGGAGTCATGCCGTCATCTAGATTATCGAGTACGGTCTGAATGGGCATCCGAGGTTCGTCCTTGAACACAGGCGTTCCACCCAGGTAGCGGGAATCTGTCATTGCGAGATCGAACTTTGACCAGTCCATGGCTCCTCACCGTTCATTTTAGCCTCGCGAAGCTCGGCATGTGACGTCTTCGGCGCTTGCACAAGGAATGCCACTCCGCTTCATTCAGGGTCCACAATGCAACGGAACCCGAGCGTGCCGGCACGATCGTAACTCTGACTCATTAGTAGAAGCTTGCCATGCTGGTTGTTTCGATACGCTTGTGGGAAGTACCAAATGCTGCCTTGCGGCTGGTAGTCGTCTCCTCCACGGAGAATGCCGGCGCGCGTGTGTTCGTCAATGTATTCGTCCGTCCATTGCCAGATGTTCCCCACCATATCCATTGCTCCGAACGGACTCGCGCCCGCAGGATGAGCATCGACGTCGTCCGGTCCGCGCAGTGTGCGGCCTTGATCGGGCGCCGGCACATAGGACGGCCGCCATTCGTTCCCCCAAGGATAGGTCCGGCCGTCGGTGCCCTGCGCCGCAAACTGCCACTCCCACTCATGCGGGAGCCGCTTGCCAGCCCATTTTGCGTAGGCCCGTGCATCCTCGATCGACACCCAAGTAACTGGCTTGTTGCCCCAGCCATCGGGATACGCTGCGCCTTTCCAATCCCGTAAGAAGTTCAGATCGTCGCTGGGATGGTAGCGTGTAGCGTCCAGAAACTTCTTGAACTCGGCGTTGGTGACAGGATATTTGTCCATATAGAACGGTTTGATTTGCATCTGGTGCTCGTGAAAGCGACGGGGCATGTCCTCCCACGGATATTGGACGTCAACACCAACATCATCAAAGCCTTCGATCTCAATACCCGCTACTTTAAAGACGTAATCTCCGCCCGCAACCTTCACCATGCCCGGCGGCGTGGCTGAGGCGGGTTTGGTTCGTTCTATTTCAACCATCTTCTGCGGCAGAGTCTTCCATTCATTCGAGTAACTCGACAGCGGCTGGGCTGTCATCGTCTTCATGGTTGCGAGTAACCTTGCTATATCTTTACCCAGCTCGCGCCGTGTCGCAAGCACTGCGCCGAAGCCATGCGCTTCAAGAGGAAACGACAGAACCGCGTTATTGCCCTTGAATTCCGGCTTCAGTTCGATGCCATGGTACAGGTCGAAGTAGCGCGTGCCGCCTTGTCGAGTAACCGGCATCTGCCTCCCATGGACGTCGTATTCGTTCCGATTGACAACAGTCCACACGGTCTCGTCTCCAACGGGCCAGCGGCTGGCGTAAACGCCGTAACGACGCATAGGATAGAAGGGTTCCCAATCTTGGCTTGTGAGAAAGCTTGCGATCCTGCGCTCGATGGCGGCCATGCGGCGCGTCGCTTCGGCATCGCGCGGGGTAATGCCGTTCCAGATGCCCCAGATGTTCTCCCAACTCTCCCATCCTTCGCCGTTAAAGAATGCGTATTGCAGATCATCGGTTTTGCTTCGGTTCCACCGATCGGAGATATTCACCATGTGCCTCGGTTCCAGCCAGCGGAAGCGATCCACTCCGGGAACAAAATTGAATTGGCCACCATATTGGCCCCAGGTCATAACGTTCCAGGCGAGCGCCTCATCGGAGGGGCTGCCTTCGGGTTCGAACGCGAGAGGATGCCCGACCTTTTCCGCCGCTTCTGAGAACGCGAGCGGTACGCCATCCTGAGTGTCGCCGTTGATGCCGTCCGCACCGATCTCCTTCATGAGACTTGCGATCGCTTGCGGCCATGGTTCACCGGGGTCACGGGTCCCCTGATCCCACATCATCATCGGGAACAGCACGCGAACGCCGCGGCGATGAAAATCTGCAATCATCCGCTTTACGCCTGGGATGCCTCCCGGCATGGATCGAATCATGTCCTGTTGATTGCGGTTATCGATGCCCATGTTCGGATAAGTCGGCCATATCAGGACCGCGTCTATCCCGCCATAGCGCTTCTGTAGATCGTCCAAATAACGGTCGACAGTATATTTGCCCGAGACTGGATCATAGAAATACCGATCCTGGACCATCATCTGCGGTTGAATGAAGCTGCTCTGTGTCCACTTGAGCGCGTTTTGGTCGTACCGCGAGCCGTCATAGCCAATCCGAATTCTTCGTTCGAACCACCAGTGGCGAACATCCTTTAGCCAAGCCTCATGCGTTGCGGAATCGCACGGAGTATATCCTCCTTGCCATGCGGCCTTGAGCGTTAAACAATCTGGGGCCGGGATCAGTTGGTTTTTCGGTGGATAACGCGTGTCTTGTGAGAAGGCTGGCAACACGGCAAGCAGGAGTAGCAGGCTTCGAAAGTTTGAACGGATCACTTCATCGCTCCTCGAACGAGTAAGCTGCTAATGTATCGCGCTATAATCCCGCCATGACAGAGTCGTCAAAACCACGCCGGGCTTTTTTGCGCGGAGCACTAGCCGCCGGAGGACTTGCAAGCGCCGCACAGAATGCGTATTCCCAGGATCGCAACGCGAATGACGAGTTCGGGTTTGTTCCGAACTACGCTCGTGCACAGAATTACAAATCATTGAGACAGTCGAGTTACGATCGCACGGGTGGGAATCGCGATTCCTGGATCGTTCCCGCCGGTGGCGCGCACGAAGTTTTTAATGCAGCCGGGCCCGGCGTGATCAGCCATATCTGGTTTACGATTGCCGCGCGCAGCGGCAATCATCTCAAAGAACTGGTCTTGCGCGCTTACTGGGATGGCAACAGCAAACCCAGCATCGAGACGCCCATTGGCGATTTCTTCGGGCTGAATCTCGCCTCCTATCAGATTTACGAATCGGCCTATCTCGCCTGCTCGCCGGGGAAATCGCTCAACTGCTATTTTGCAATGCCGTACGCGACTTCTGCGCGCATCACGGTGACAAATGAGGGCAAGCAGGAGGTGGGCGCGCTCTATTCGAACATCGATTACATGACCGTTCCGCGCCTTCCCGCCGACGCGATGTATTTCCACGCCCAGTATCGGCAGGCGACGCCATGCATCCCGACTACGGGAGAGGCGGCGAAGATCAATCTCGATGGCCGGTTCAATTACGTGTTTGCAGAAACTCGTGGCCGTGGCCATTTAATGGGGTGCACGCTCGGTGTGTTGCAGAATGCCGATGGCTGGTGGGGTGAAGGCGACGATATGATTTTTGCCGACGACGAATCGAAACCTCTGATCAACGGCACCGGGTCGGAAGATTATTTTCTTGGGAGCTGGGATTTTGGCGGCCGTGACACCGCTCAGCCGTTCGCGCATCACATGTACGGAGCGCCGTTGATCGCCGCGGGAGAACGTACGGGAGGCCGGTATTGCTGCTATCGATGGCATGGCGATAATCCCGTCACGTTCGAAAAATATTTGAAATACACGATCGAACATGGCCACGCCAACGATCGCGGCGATAACTTTTTCTCTGTCGCCTATTGGTATCAATCGGAACCTTACACGGATTTCCCGACGCTTCCTCCGGTAGAGGCGCGCATTCCTAGAGTGAAGACCGCCTAAACGCGGCATGGATTAACACGCCGCCCACTTCTTAGATTCCTCGAGCGTATCGTTCAGCGCCAGATTGAATCGCTCAAACATCAGATCGATCTCTTCTTCGGTAACGGTCAGCGGCGGGCAGAATGCAATGACGTCGCCAAGGGGACGAATGATTACCCCATGATCGTGAGCCCGCCAGGAAAGGAACGCACCTGCGCCTGCACTGGCCGGAAAGGGCGTCTTGGTCGATTTATTGGCGACCAGCTCAATCGCGCCAACCAATCCGATCCCGCGGACTTCTCCTACTAACGGATGATCGGCAAAATCGCGTAAGCCGGCCTGCATCCGCGGAGCGACGGCGCGCACGTGCGAAAGAATATCCAGGTCGTCATAGATCTTCAATGTTTCCAGCGCAACCGCCGACGTTACCGGGTGGCCGCTCGAAGTAAAGCCGTGGCTAAATACACCGATCTTTGCCGACTGGGCGGAAAGCGCGTCATAAATGGCCCGCGAAACCATCACGGCGCCGATAGGCAGATAGCTGGACGACAGCGCTTTGGCGCAAGTAACGATATCGGGTTGTAAGCCGTAAGTTTCAGAACCCCACATATTGCCAGTGCGCCCGAACGCGCAGATCACTTCATCGGCAATCAACAGGACGTCGTATTTCTTAAGCACGGCTTGGATCTTTTCCCAATAGGTGGCTGGCGGCAGGATCACGCCACCCGCGCCCATTACGGGTTCCGCGATAAAGGCCGCTATCGTCCCGGGGCCTTCTTTGAGAATCAACCTCTCCAGTGAATCGGCCATACGCGTCGCGAACGCCTCTTCCGTCTCGCCAGGTTGACCATAGCGGTACCAATGTGGACAGTCCGTGTGCAGAATGTTGGCAATGGGCAGATCGAAGTCGCGATGGTTATTCGCTAGACCGGTCAAACTCGCGCTGGCAACGGTGACCCCGTGATATCCCTTCAGCCGGCTGACGATCTTTTTCTTCAGCGGACGTTCCAGGGCATTGTTGTAATACCAAACCAACTTGACGGCGGAGTCGTTCGCCTCCGAACCGGAGTTGGTGAAAAATACCTTCGCCATGGGGACTGGTGCGATGCCGATCAGTTTCTCCGCAAGTTCAATGCCAACATCGTTCGCCTTATGGGCGAACGTGTGATAAAAAGGCAGCTTCAACATTTGCCGGTAAGCGGCCTCGGCAAGGCGCGGTTGCGAAAACCCGAGACTGACGCACCATAACCCGGACATCGCTTCGAGATAGCTCTTCCCGTGTTCATCCGTCACAAAAACACCGTCGCCTTTAGTAATTACCAAAGGGCCTTGGCTCTCATGCAATCGTAAGTTCGTGTAAGGATGTATCGACGTGGCGATATCACGCCGCGCCGATTCGCTAAACAAAGTCGTCTCGCGCTTCATATTTCCGCTTCCATCGAACCGATCCATTTCTTGAAGAACAATTCCCGCGCAGCCCAAATTGCATAAGAATACGGGGCCGCGATGAATATCAAACGCCTCAGCCGTCCCGAACGGGTGCCTACCATAATTCCATACAGCGTCTCCGCCCCTCGAAGGCCAATGCCAAGCAGAGACTGGCCAGTAGTGGATTCCAGCTAAAGGGCCCTAAGCCGCAAAAACCTATACGCAATAACACTGTACCGGTCCGCTCCTAGTACCTGCCCGCCTGAGGGTCTTACTTAGCTACAACATTTACCCAATTGCATTATTTAGTAACATCCCTTACGCTCGACTCATAGATAGCCGCTTCCAGACGATGAGGAAGTAGTACCGACAAAGTTATCGCACGGTGACAGGATGCGAACGTGGCTGCTATAAGGGTTAGTAATCTCTCCAGTTGTTTAAGGAATTTCGAGGACATTATTTAATGTTTTCTCTGCGCAAGCTGTGGCCAAACTTTGTTTTGTTGACAACTGCAATTGTTCACGCCTCCGCTACTCAAAAGATTGTCTACTATTCTCCTTATCAGGGAGCGACTTTAATGAAGTTGCTTGCGGACGATTCTGGCCCGCGGGCGCTGTTAGTGCCGAGTATTTATCAAAATTTTAAGGCTCTTTCGGCGGTGGGCGCGAACACCGTTGTTATTCGTTGTGATGAGGAGGGTTCATATGTGGGCGAAGAAGGCGGCGGATTTCCTTATAATCCCGCCTCGTCCGGACTGGAATACCAGCCACAAATGGCAATTGCTCAGGAGATTATCGTCTCGCTCGCGGACGCAGCGGGGCTTAAAGTAATCTTTTTGATATATCCTTCCTTTTATCATGAGAACATAACTCAGACCGAGCCTGGCATCGGCGCCGTGGACATGAAAAATTATATACAGAGCATCATAGATCCAGGCAGCTTCTACCCAGCATCTCAAACATCCACGACGCAGCTAAGCTTAGTTGGGCTGCGGGACCACAATATTACGGAGAATTATGCTGCGGATGGGCGAGTATATGGCTTTATTTTTCCCGTTGAGTATGCGTTTCCAACATTTGACCCTTCGTGGTACAGCCAGCAACTCACCTTTATGAATACGTACTGGCCGTTTTTTTATAGTCTGTGCCACACGGGCGGCAACTCCAAAGCCATAATGTACATAAGCAGCTTTCCTTGCCAAAGCGGCACAAATGCCGGTAGTTTAGGCCCCTGTTCCGACGGAAGTAATCCCTACGCAAATATTAAAGGCGTGAAGTCTTACTTCGCCCAGTATCAGCCGGACGCGAAACCGGATCTGATGGGGTTTGAGTGGTACGGACCCGGTCCTCAATGGGAAGATACCATTGCAAACACGATTAGCTTGCAGATCTCGGCCCTCACAGGCGTGGATCCCGCTTACCCCTACGACTACTCCGTTCCGATCTCGAACATTTGGATGGCTGAGGGGGGACTTGCCTCTGCACCGGCGAGTCAAGCGCTGGCAGTGACGTATTATTATCAGAACGCGCTGATGGCCGCCCATAACCAAGGGCTCTCGGCCATGGCGGTATGGAGTTCCCTTGATACCTGGGAGAACTATATGAACGGTTTTCCCTATTCGATCCCAGGTCCCGGGGGCGCGGCGCTTGTGAATCCGGTTCTCGACTTCGATGTGCTTCAACGGCCTTTCGCCTTATTCAGTGCGACGATCGGACAACAGATCACCAGGTATTATCCATGCAGTCCGGAGGGTTATTGGATCCCGAATTACGGCGATCCCAACGCAAGCTGGACGGATGTGAGTGGTTATACGCAGTACTCGACGGCCTATGGCGCGACGGCTGGAGCAATCACATACGAACAACCCAATCCTCAAGGGAAGGGCGTTCGCGCAGCATTTACGAGCTTTCAATAGTCGCCGGGCGTCGTCGCAGTTAACCGTCAGTGGTTCTCCTTATCGCTGTCAGGACTGTTAGACTGCTTACAGGTGAACGCGGTACAAAAGAGTTGCCTGCAGCGTGAGATCGCGGACAACGGCACAAACCGCCTGTGCCTTTTTCAGGACGCTCTCACGGGCGATTGGGCTGCCCGGTTGTCCGCTAGGCGGATCTTTGAGGCTGCGGCGGTTCTCCTGTTCCTGATCACTGTGCTCCTTCAAGCGTTCTGGCCCAGGCCGTTCGGACTTGCAAATAACCGCGATTTCCCGAAGGTGCTCGGCCGCATTGGCGCGTGGCCTCCACCGGAGCTCACCGGGGAGGAGTTTACCTACTTCATATCGGACTATGCTCTGGACAGCAGGCACACCTGGGACGCTCACCTGCCCACGACCGAACTGTACTTTGCTGAAGCTGCCAAATGGCTGGGCAGTTTCGTTTCAAAACCGGGCCACTTCGATATTCGTTTTCTCGGAATACTTCATCTATCCGTTCTGACATTGGCTTTTTGGTTAATTGTGAGGACCTTTCGCGACCTGCCATGGAGGCGCTCAATCGGCCTGGTGTTCATTAGCGTATTGATTCTCGCCGATGTTGAATACTTGGAATTTCTGAATACACCACTGATGGATGCGGCTGCCATTCCCCTGCTCGTTTTGATGGCGGCTATAATGGTCAACTTTTCATTTGCCCGGCGGGAACCGCGATGGCCCGCAATCCTGGCCTTTGGCGTTTCGAGCGCCGCTTTTCTTGGGACGAAACTTCAGCATCAGTTATGTCTGCTCCCATTGCTCATCTTCTGCGCCTGGTTTGGTACTGCGTCGGTTCAGAGGAAAGGGCGTCTTGCATGGCTGATCTCGTCCTTGTTAATGGTGGTCACGTCCACGTTTATGTTGACCAGTTACCCGGCCGGATACCTGACCGAACCGCGGTTTGACGTAACATTTCTAAAGCTCACCATGCTTTCCTCCAACCCCACGGGTGTTTTAGCGGAGTTGGGAAGGCCATCGTCCGACCTGGCGTACAGAGGGATGCACGCTTACGCCCTCGGATCGCCTCTCAAAAGTGCGCAATATCGGTGGCAATTTTCACGCGATGTCACGACGGAAAAGCTCTTGGCCTTTTATGTGCGGCATCCGGCGGTCACGTTTGACATCCTCTGGGACGATCTACGCAAATCGGGCGCGGACATTCCAGTATCCGAGGTGCCCGTTGGCCTCAGCGAGAAAACGTACGTGATAATTGGGGTCTATCGCAAGTCAGACGACCCTGTTGGCCATCGGCGGCCTCGCGGTCTTTCACTGTGGAGCGATTTGCGCCGGCAGATCGCCCGGCGTGTTCCGATTCTGATGCCGCTGATTGTGGTTACCGCGCTTGTATGGGGTTCAACACGGTTGTGGACGCGCTCCCGGCGCGCGCAGACCGCGATTTTACTCTTCACGCTGAGTTCTATCGCTCTGCTCTCGTTCCTGACCGGCTCCCTCGGTGATGGCGTCGATACGTCCCGCCACATCGTCGCGTATCAAGTGTCAATCGATCTCCTAATCCTCTTCTCGCTGCGAATGGCGCTCAGTAAATCCGAGATCTGGTCCGCATCGCGAGCTTCTAGCCATGTCGAGGCCTACGCCGCTGTCTAAAGGCGTGTAAGGCTATCCAAATCGCCGGCGCTTGACACCATCCAGAGATTGCAGTATTTCCTGTATAGACAGACAAGAACGACATGACCTCCCTCACCAGCGCGCAAACCAAGTTCGTCTTGCACTGGGGCGAACTCGGCACCCGCTGGGGATTGAATCGGACCGTTGCGCAGATTCACGCACTGTTGTACCTATCGCCGGAGCCCTTGCCGGCCGATCGGATCACGGCGTTACTATCGGTGGCGCGGTCAAACGTGAGCAACAGTCTACGCGAATTGCAAGGTTGGGGACTGGTACATGTCGTACATGTGATGGGCGATCGCCGCGATCATTTTGACACCGTCCACGACGTGTGGGAGATGTTCACCATCGTTCTCGAAGAGCGCAAGCGGCGGGAAATAGACCCTACCGTTGCCGTGTTGCGGGAGTGCGCTGCCGAAATTGAGCCCAAGACGCCGGAAGACAAGCTGGCCCGCAAGCGCATTAAAGACCTATTGCAGTTCTTTGAAGAAGGCATCACACTCTATGATGAGTTTCGTGGGCTGCCCGGCGGCGCACTGCGTCAGATTCTGAAACTCAGAGGACGGCTGCGCAGCTTGTTCTCCCCTAACGCAGCCTCATAATGAATAAGTACGCGGTGCTACTTGGTTGTATTCTTCGTCAGCTCCACGACTTTCTTCAGTTCCACCTTCAATAGCTGATTCTCGGGATATTCATGCGATAGGCCCGACAGCAAGGATTCCGTTTGCCAAGGCTGATCCTCGCGAAGGTAGATGATGGCCAACAGGAGCCTCGCAAATGGGCCGAGGTACTGTCCGGTTTTCGCGACTCGTTGCAGCTTCTCAATCGCTACTTGCTTGCTGCCTTCCGTCGCATCGAAATGCGTAAACCAACGCACGAAGAAGGGTAAACTGCCGACCAGATACTCACTGAATCCCGTCGTCAGATAGGCATCGCCATAATTCGGGTCGATCTTAAGAAGCCGTACCGCGTCGGCTTGGGTCTCCTTCGCAATGGAGAGGCTGGCGATATTCTTCTTCTCAATAAGCGAAGTGTAGTCGGTCAGAAGGCCGCCGGAAATGGTGAGAGCGAACAGCGCGTTCACATTATCGGGATTTTTTTTAAGCTCCGCAGTCGCGATCCTTCGCGCGTCGTCGATTTGCCGATAAAACTTGTCGCGCGTCTCCGGATCTGGGGGTAGCTTTTTCTTACTGATGATCTTTTTGTCGTCCTCAAAGAACTGGCTCTCGAGGATTTTCAAGCGCGTGAATTCGCTGAACATGAAGTCCGCCGCCTCCAAAGCATGTCCCACGGGATCGATTGGATGGGCTCGTTCCCAGTCCTGCAAAATCTTCAAAGCGCCCGAGTAATCCGTGTTGTATAGCCGATTCATTGCGATCGCAAGATCGGTTGGAGGCTCCGCGGGCGTTGCGCCCAGTGCGGAAGAGGTTAAGACAAAAAGGGCCGGCCAGACGAGGAAGCGCAAAGGGTGGCCGGTGCCCGTTTTGCGCGTTGTAAAGAGGCCAGTGGTTTGAAGGTACTTCACTTAAGCAGTTCCAGTAGATGGTTTGGAGTTTATATGCGCCCGTTTCGCGGCGAGCTTAGCGGTCAGATACCACCGAAGAATGCCGTGCGGGCGGGCGGGATAGTTTTCAAGATCGGCTCGTAACAGAGCGCCTTTTTTAAAGTCTATCTTGAGATTCGGCGTCCCGAGCAGATATCCTCCCAACTGGCTGAAGAGCGGGTCATGGCCCACTAGCATCAACTGCGCCTCATCGCGATGAACTCGTATCTCATCCCAGACCTGGTCGGTTGTCGCACCCGGGAGGAGCGCCTTGGTCCTGAGAATCTCCTTTTTATACTTTAAGATGTCTCTGGCGACTTCAGCAGTCTGCACGGCACGAGTCAAGGGACTGGTCAGGATGAGAGACGGCTCTACGTCGGCACCCGAAGCCAGACGAAGGACCTCTCGCAATTTCTGCCGTCCTTCTGGCGTTAGTGAACGGTCCGCATCGCTCAATCCAACCCGCGCTTCTTCCGTTATTCCGTGCCGTAGCAAATAAACCTGCATAGAAGAGGTTTCGCCTTTCATTCTGTCATACTGGTCGCGCATGCACGTCTCATCGGAGACTCAAAAAAGGTTGTTGCTCACTGTAGCGATAGCTTCCGCGGGTCTCATTCATGTATCGATCGCGGGAAGCCAGATCCTGTTGGGTTTTGGTATCTTACTTCTGCTCGTTTTCCGGCGCGGCTTAAGATTCCCGCGGATTTGGCTGCCGCTGCTGCTCTTCTTTGTCTGGACAATGCTTTCCGATGCATTATCGCCGGACCCTTGGGGCGGATACCCGCAGATTAAAAAGTTCTTCGTGTTTATGCTGATTCCTCTTCTGTACGGGGTCTTTTCCGAACAGTTTGAGAACGTCTACTATCTGGTCGTTGTCTGGACAGCCGCGGCAACGGCGTCCGGCATCTGGGGATTAGTTCAATTCGTCTTGAAATACGAACACGCGAAGCACACTGGGGAGAACTTTTATCTTGCCTACGTCGCGCGACGCATTACGGGATTTGAGAGCCACTGGATGACGTTCGGAGCCCTGCAATTGAGCGTACTGTGTATCGTAATCGCACATCTTTTTTTTTCTAATCGGCGCATGCCCGCCTGGGCATACGGGTCCATTCCGATCCTCTCCGCCGCAATTCTCCTGGGATGGACGCGGAGTATCTGGATCGCCACCATTCCCGCTGTACTTTATTTGGTTTGGTTCTGGAACCGAAAAATGGTCGCGCTCGTGCCATTGATCGCAGTGCTGGCGTTGTTGGTCGCGCCCGCCTCCACGCGATCACGGCTGGTCTCTCTGGTTTCTCCTCACGGAGACATCGATTCAAACGAACACCGGGCCGTCCTTTTCTGGACCGGACTGCGCATGATTGAGGCGCATCCGTGGTTCGGGTTGGGGCCGGAGCAGATTGGCCGCAAATTTAATTCCTATGTTCCGCCCGGCACTCCGCGGCCGCTGCCGACCGGCTTCTATGGCCACCTTCATAACATCTACACCCAATATGCGGCCGAGCGCGGCATCCCGGCCCTGCTGCTGATGCTGTGGCTGATTGGCGAGGCAGTTTGGGATTGGGTACAGGGAATCCGCCGGCTGGGCCGCAAACGATCGCAGCAATTGTTTGTTCTCCACGGATGCATCGCCTGCACCATCGCCATCATGGTCGGCGGTCTGGGTGAGTTCAACCTGGGAGATAGCGAAGTGCTGATGATGTTCGTCAGCGTGATGGCCATTGGATACGCGGCGCTGCGAAGCACGGATTTCAAAGCCGCCGTATGAAGAGAAAAATCTTGCTCGTAGGCGGTTCCGGCGGACTGGGACGCGTCTCCGCGCGCTTGCTGGCACAGGAGGGCGCCGAACTCATCGTGACCTTCTACCGTAACCGCGAGTGCGCAGAGAAACTACGGGACATCGCGCAGATCGTTCAGGCCGATATCACGCAAGTGGAAGACCGGGAGCAGTTGCTCGACCGGGCAGGTACTCTCGATGGCCTCGTAGTCTTTACCGGCAATCCTGCGCGAATAGCGTCCAAAGACCAGACGCTTGAAATGCTCCAGGTTTCCGACGCGATCAATTATATGGGGCCCATTCTCTTAGGCCGTGCCGCAGCGGAGAGAATGCAACAGAGCCGGACCGCTGGAGCCATCGTGTTCTTCTCGACGATGCAGGGTGTGGCGCTGTTTCCGAACTCAACGATTTATGCGGGCGCGAAAGCGGCTCTTATCCATGCCGCGCGGATTCTCGCGAAAGAGGTACGCGCCGATAACATTAGAGTGAATGTCATTGCGCCCGGAGTAATATCGGCGGGCATGGCTGAAGCCAGTATCGCTTCCGGCAAGTACGACCGTTATTTACAAGAGAACACGATTGCGCGTTTCGGCAGGCCTGAAGATATCGCACGCGCCGTGCAGTTCCTGTTAGCGCCGGACAACTACATCACGGGCCAAGTACTAAGCGTGGATGGTGGAATCACTTTGTGAATCACCGATTGAGTCGTAATGCCACGAGTTAATTCCGGCTGCCCTCCGGGGTCGAAGCCTCATCCTGCTATTCATCGCCGCCGACGCGCCTCAGTTCGAAGACTTCACTTTCATCTTGATGAAACTTGCGTGATTCTAAGCGTCGGGACAGCGTGATATAACCCAAACAGTTATGATGCATCGATTCTTCTCGATTCTATTCGTGCTCGGTATGGGAATAGTATTCGCTCAACAGCCGCACCAGCGGTTGCGGAGTAAGCTCTCGATCTACGATCTTAAGACGAAAGCGGTTCGCGTCATCTATACGACCGATGCGGTTTTCGAGGCGCCGAACTGGTCGCCGGATGGGAAATCGATCCTGTTCAACCAGGGCGGCAAGTTATACACAATCCCGCCGGATGGCGGCGAGCCGGTGGAGATCGACTTGAAAGGCCTCACGCGGTGCAACAACGATAAAGGCTTCTCGCCCGACGGGAAACAGATCGCCTTTTCGTCGTCAGGACGAGCGAAAGGCTCGCAAGTCTACACAGTTCCCCGTAGCGGCGGTGAACCGAAGCTGATTGTGCCGGAGACGCCCAGCTATTTCCACGCGTATTCGCCGGACGCTAAGTATCTGGCATTTGTCGCCCAGCGCAATGGTAATTTCGACCTCTTCCGCGTCCCCGATGAAGGTGGCCCGCAGCAGCAATTGACGGTGAATCCCGGGTATGACGATGGACCAGACTACTCGCCCGATGGTAAATGGATTTATTTCAATTCGAATCGTTCAGGCAAATGGGCGATTTGGCGGATGCCGGCCGCCGGCGCGGGCGAAAACGATGCGCAAGCCCAGCAGGTGACGTTCGACGACGTGGAAGACTGGTTTCCACACTGTTCTCCCGATGGCAAGTGGCTGGTCTTCGTCAGTTTCCCGAAGGGAACCGCGACGCACAATGACCGGATGCCGGGTGTGGAACTCCGGATGATCCCGTTACCTGGTAAAACATTGCGGCGCAGGCCGAGTCAACTGCTGGTGACGTTTTTCGGCGGTCAGGGGACCATCAATGTGAATTCCTGGGCGCCGGACTCCAAGAGGTTTGGGTACGTTTCGTTTGAGCCATACTAAGTGTATTGATTGGCGGCTTCTCGTCACTCCTACTCGATTGCCCTCGATATTGCGTGACGCCGGCTAGCATCTAGCTCATACCCAGAGCGGCGAACGACCCGATCCGCAACCAACGCGTCATTGCTGATCTCTCAATCCCCCGCCTGATCCAGCTTGCTCTGAAGCTCGCGTTTTAATCGGGAGCGGCGCGAACATCAATTGTCTTCGCGCATAATCATGAGCGGATTTAAAATCGACGCGCGACGCGCGGGAACCACGCTCGCGATGACAACAGCTATCCCTAACACAAGCGGCGCCGCGAGCCAAACCCATAACGCCGGTAATCTTTCACCCTGAGTGATATGGGCCAGCCATGGCGCCACGGCCGCCGAGGCCAGCATGCCTATCAGAGTGCCTGCGCAAGCGAGTCGCCCTCCTTCGATCAACACCTCATAGATAATCCGCCAACGTTGCGCTCCGAGGGCAATTCGGATCGCTAGCTCTCGCCGACGCTGCCGTGTGGCATCACCCAGAGCGCCAAATAGCCCCACAATACTGATTACGAGCGCCGTCGTAGCGGATACACCGATAATAATAGTCGCAATACGCAATGGCGCGAGCGCCGTGTTCGCGAGCTGGGTAGCGAGCGTCTTTATAACTACAGGAGCCGGACCACGCCCCGGCACGGCCTCAATTCGGCGCTGCAGATCGGTCAGCACAGCGCTGTTCGGTTTTCGAGCATCGGCAATCAGAGTCATGGTGGGCAGACAGTCCTGCGACATCGGAAAATATATTGCGGGCTCCGCATGCCTCTGAAACGCCCCGAGCGGCTTCGAGCGCACCACTCCGATAATCGCCGTTCGGATGCCCTTATCGTCGATCACGGCGGCCCCAAGCGGCTTGCCACCGAAATAAAGCTCGGAGGCTTCTTGATTAATTACACCGATGCGACACTCGTCGGGCATTCGTTGGCCAATAAACCCTTGGCCCGCAATTATCGATAAGCCCATCGTCTCGAAGTAGCTCTGGGAGACAACGTTCGTGTCTAGGTCGGCAAAGGCCAATTTTGACTTGATCTGAGCGCGAAAGTGAGCGAGAGCGCGTTGATCGGGTGCGGACCCACTCTGATCCGCATAGTTGTAATAAATAGTGGGAGGGCTTTCTTTCGCCGCATGCTTCTCTTTGCGCTCCACCACACCGATAATTTCAACCGCCAGCCCCGCTGCGTCCTGAATCGTCCGACCGGCCGTATTCTTGTCGAACAGTTCTGCCGCCGCCTCTTGGTTAACGATTGCAACTCGACACCCTTGATCTCCGAATCCGAAGAGGCGTCCCTCTCTGGGCGGGAGGGCGAACAGTTTAAGTGAGTCGGCAGTGAACCAAGCAATGTTCATCGTAATGTCGCGGTGCGGTAAACCATGTGGGTCGACTCGGTAAGACCGCCATGCCGGTTGGCTGCCGGGGAGGTGCCCTGCCCACGCCATTGCCGAAACGCCCCGCACTGACTGCACTGCCCTATGTACATGCTCGAAGTAACCAATGTCCACTTCGAGTTGCGGCTGCGCTTCCACCGTGATCAGGACGGGATCACCCAGGTGATGGCCGACGCTCGCTTGAAAGGCAGCGCGAAGACCATCGAGTAGGTAAGCCGTCGAGATCACAAGCACGCAGCAACTCGCCATCTGGCCCACGACCAACGTCACGCGCAGCCGTCGCATCGCCTTTGATGGACCGGCAGTCTCCCGCCTCAGGGCAGCGTCCGGCCGATTGTCCGAGATTGCGAGGATCGGCATAAGACCACATAGAATCATGATGCCGGCACACGCCGTAGACGCAGCGATAATGCTAAATAGATCAGGCGCGAAGACGAGACGCTCCGCATCTTGCTCAAACAGGAGCGCCGGGACAACCCGCGTCGTCCATGCGGCGAACAACATGCCGAGCGCTCCCCCGGCAACCGAGATTACGACACTGTCCCAAAACAATTCGCGGGCAAGTTGGCTGCGGCGGGCGCCGAGTGCGACGCGAAGAGACGTCTCACGCGAGCGAGCGACGGCTCGTCCCAGCAGCAATGAGATCACGTTGGCGCAAGCGATGAAGAACACCGCGCCCGCAGCAACAGCGAATAGCATGCCGACGCGAGAAAGGCCTTCCTCCGTCTCCGGCGCCAGTCCCGTGTAGGGAAGTATTACTATTTCGGCGGATGCCCCAAGGTCACGCCGGACGGCAGTTTGCGCCCGATTGATCGAAACGCCGCGATGCAGCCGTGCGATAACCCACAAATCTCGGCTTCGACCATCGCCATCCTGCGGAGGATTCTCTTGCAACGGTATCCAAAGGTCGACAACGCGGTCGCGATACAATCCTTCCAACCGGTTTGGCGCAACACCACTCACGCGAGTGATGACGCCTTTCACGCGAATCTCCTCGCCGCGAACGTTGGCATCGCCGCCGAACTCGCTTTGCCACATGCGGTGGCTGATGATTGCTCCTCTCCCCATTGAGAGGTTGAATGCACTTGCAAGGTCGGAAGTCACCGCGGCTACGGACTCGATCGCCGACCGCTCGCCTATCGCTATGCTACTCGGCGACACTCTCGCAGCGCCCATCCATTCGAACGCATTTCGGTCGCGTTTCAGTCCTAGATAATCTTGATACGAGAGTGGGCCTGCTTTCCCATGCGCATCTTGCGCGTATATCGAAACAACCCTGTCAATCGAGGCCAGCGGCGTGTAGGGTTTGGTCAAGCCCCGAGCGAACCCATAAACAGAGACATTGCTGCCAACACCGAGCCCAATTGTCAGCAACAGCGCCAGCGTCAACCAAGGCGTTCGTACGAACTTTCTCGCCGAGTATCGGATGTCGAGGACGACGGGAGACAATATCCAGTCTATTTGCAACCGGAAACCCGTTTTCAGCGGGCGCTTTTCCTATAGTTTCTGAGAGGTTCCACATACCGGACGTCCGATTCTGCGATCTTGACGTTCGAATGCGAACAGTTGGTGTGATGCTGTTACTGCCGATGGGCAAGACTCACCTGGATTAGGAGCGGAGTCCCCACCCCGCTAATGTGCCCCGGGGGCGGTGTTCAGTAGCACTGTCGGCGTCACTGACATCCCGGGAAGCAGAGTATGATCCGGATCTTCGCCCTTGTCCAGGAAAATCTTCACCGGAACTCGTTGGACGACCTTCACATAGTTGCCCGTCGCGTTCTCGGGCGGCAGCAGGCTAAAGCGGGCGCCCGAAGCCGCTGCGATGCTGTCGATGTGACCATGGAACTTCTTTCCGCCAAACGTGTCCACCTCGATTTCCACAGCCTGTCCCACCCGCATATGACGCAGTTGCGTCTCTTTAAAATTAGCCGTTATCCAGACGTCCCATAGCGGGACCAACGCCATGATCTGTTGCCCGGGCGAGACTTGCATCCCCGGCTCAGCGGTCTTGCGGCTCACGCGGCCGTCGATTGGCGCTTTGATTATTGTGTAATTCAGATTCAGTCGCGCCTGTTCAATGTCAGCCTCGCGCTGCTGCACCGCTGCTAACGCTTGCTGGTGGCGTGCCTCGCTCACTTGGACTTGTTTGGGTGCGACTTGTTCGGCCTGATGCGCTTCGACAATCGCCTGCGCAAGTTTGGCCTTAGCCTGGACCACTTGTGCTTTGTTCTGGTCGAGAGTATGCTGCGCCTCGATCACATCGGCCGCGGCGGAATCCACATCGGCTTTGTCGGAGTCGCGTGCCGCGACGGCAGCGTCGTATTCCTGGCGAGAAATCTCGTCTTTCTCCACCAGATCCTTCGTCCGCGCCAAATCCTTCTCGGCCTTCACCAGGTCCGCCTGCTTTGAAGCCAGCGCTCCCTTAGCCGAGGTGAGCCGCGCTTCGGCCGCACTCACCGCCTGCTCCGCTGAGGAGACAGCCGCTTCTCCCTGCTGTGTGAGGGTCAACTCGCTCCGCACGCTACTCCGGGTATTGATATCTGTCAAGGGCACGTTGACCTTGCTTTCCGCCGTATTCGCAACCGCGCTCGCGTACTGTGCTTTCGCCTGGTCGTAGGCCACTTGGTAATCGGCTGGGTCCAGCCACACCAAATCCTGTCCCTGTTTCACTTGCTGGTTGTCGTTAACCAGCACTTTGATAATGGTCCCGTTGATACGAGGGCTAATAGGAACAATGTGTCCGTCAACCTGGGCATCGTCCGTCGATTCCCGCACCGAGTAATAGGAGTAAATAGGGATTGCTGCAATTGCTGCGATCACAAGTATGGCCAGCACAATGAAACGAATTCTCCGTTTGCGCCGGACGTCCTGAGGTTTTTTTCTGGATTCGCTATCTTGCTGCTCTTTGTTGTTGTCTTTTGCTTGACCGTCGTCTGCCATATTCTTTTCCAAACAGTGCGCCTTCTCGCGCGCCGTGCCGCCCTAGCTCTCCAAAGTCCCTTCTAGTCCGGCACTTGAAACCGCCGTAAGCTCGTCCGCGTGCGCGCTCACGCTAGCCCGCATTTTCTTGAGCAGCGCCACCAGCGATTCTTTCTCGCCGTTCGACATGTCCCGCAGAAGCAGGTTTATGTTTGCATGATGAATCGGCATAAACTCGTCCAACAACGCCTGGCCTTTCTCGGTGATTTGCGCTAGCCGCGCACGCCGGTCGTGGCGGTCCACAACACGCGTAACATAGCCTTTTTCCTCCAGATGATCCATCAGGCCAGTAATATTCGCGCGACTAACCAATAACATGGATCCCAGATCGTGGAGTTGCATCCCTTCCATCGGACCATTGTGCAGAAGCGCCAGAATATTGATTGTCGACTTCGAAAGCCCATATTCGGCCATGTACCGGGACGACACCTGATGGAGCACGTCGTACGTATACAGCAGGTTTATCGTAGTCTCGGAAGAACAGAGGTCGAAATTCGCGTACTGCTTGTTCGCTTCTCGCATGCGCTGATGGTAATAGGCTTCGCGCCGATCTTCTTGCGAAGCTGTCCGGTGGCCTTCTGACACCCCCCTTCGATTCGAAATAAGATAGTAAAGTTCCTAATTATTTTCGCACGCAATCCCGGCAAGCGCCGTTTTTATCGGTGCTCGCCCGCAGCGTCATCGTCCTCAATCTGGGATCATAAAGCGAAATGCGTTGGGCTTGGAAGATCGGTAAATTCGCGGGTATCGATTTGTATATCCATGCGACTTTTGTGCTGCTTCTGCTGTGGGTAGTCATCGTCTATTGGGCGGCCGATCACTCATCTCGGGCCGTACTCGGCGGATTGGCCTTTATCTTCGGTCTTTTTGGCTGCGTCGTTTTGCACGAGTACGGTCATGCACTTACGGGCCGTCATTATGGGATTCGCACGCGCGATATTACCCTCCTGCCCATTGGCGGCGTTTCGCGGTTTGAAAAGTTGCCGGACAAACCGTGGCAGGAATTTTGGGTGGCCGCAGCCGGACCCTGCGTCAATTTCGCCATCGCCTTCGTGCTCTATCTGGTCTTATTTGCGACGGGCGGATTTCGACCCGTTACGGGATTGAGCATCACGGGCGGCCCCTTCCTGGAACGGATGTTGATGGCGAACGTATTATTGGGCGTCTTCAATTTGATTCCCGCGTTTCCCATGGATGGCGGTCGCGTATTGCGGGCTTTGCTCGCAACCCGCATGGACCATGTCCGCGCAACCCGAACCGCGGCCAGCGTTGGGCAGGCACTCGCCTTGGTCTTTGGACTAGTCGGATTGTTCTATGATCCGTTCCTGGTGTTTATCGCGTTTTTCGTATGGATCGGCGCCGCCCATGAGGCTCAGTCGGTAGAAATAAAGGGAGTCATGTCCGGCGTTCCGATTCGCAACGTGATGCAGCATCGCTTCGCCACGCTGGACACAAGTCAGCATCTAAGCGACGCCGTTCAACTGATCCTCGATGGCTCCCAGCACGATTTTCCAGTGCTATGGGGCGATCGCGTCATGGGGATTCTTACCCGTTCCAACCTTCTCTCCGGCTTGAAGACAGGCGGACCGGAGCAACTCGTAACGGCCGTGATGGAGCGGGAATTCGAAACCGCTCAGCCCGGCGAAATGCTGGAGACAGTGTTGGCCCGGCTAGCCTTGGCCCGCTGCAAGATCATGCCCGTAATAGAGAACGGGAAAATGATCGGCCTGGTCAGCATGGAAAATCTTGGCGAGTACCTGACGATCCAGAGCGCTCTTCATCGAAGGGAAACCGCTCAGGTCAAGTAGAAAATTCGTGACTGAAAAGCGCACCGGACGGGACGCCAGGGCGAATGACGGCTCCGCTATCGGCACCGGCACGCCGCGCAAGTCGCAAGCCATTTTGGCCCATGCTATCGCCAAAATCGATCGAGAGCCGGCCGGAAGAGGCGCTGCAAGTGGGACACGGCTCGCTTTATCCCGCGTCGTCCGGATGTGTTACGCTAGACACAAAAGCAGTCTAGTCTTCTGACAAGACAGCACGTGCAATGAAGGCACAGAGCCAATCGAGTGAGCTAGCGCATCCGGAATCGGGCGATCTCCGGCGCCGCCGGATGTTCAAGTGGATGCGCACTCATCGCGAACCGGTCCGAGGCGACGAACTGGCGCGGCTCTTCGGCGTCAGCCGGCAGTGCGTGGTACAGGATGTCGCGATTCTCCGCGCTGGGGGAATGGAAATCCTGGGGACTCCGAGAGGGTATCGTGTGCCCGAAAGCGCCGCACGCTCCTATCGGGCAGTCCTGGCGTGCCGTCACTCGGTCGAACGCACTGAAGAGGAACTCCAGATTTTGGTGGATAACGGAGTCAAGGTGGTGGATGTGATCGTCGAGCATCCGCTTTATGGCGAACTTCGCGGATCCCTGATGATCGAATCGCGCGCCGATGTGCAGGATTTCTTGCAGCATGTACGGACATCGCAAGCGTCCCTGCTCTCTTCGCTAACCGCCGGGGTGCATCTGCACACTGTGGAAGCGACACGGAAGGAGATGATTTCGCGAGCTACGGCGGCGCTCCGGGCGGGGGGCTTCCTTCTGAGATGAAAGGAGAACAGCATGCTTGAAATGACAGTGGCCCGCGAACAACAACTCGAACACGCTCTTTTCAGGGGCGCGAGCCTCACACTTGAAAATCCCGACTACGTCGAGGCGGTGCGCACAATCACGAATGAGCTGCTTCGGACGGACTTGGCTTCGCGAGACTTGACGGTGGAAGCCGTCGGGATAGAGCCAAAGAGGACATCGGCCGTAATAGTAGCTCGGGAGCAAGGCATAGTCGCGGGTCTAGCGGAATTGGCTTTCATGCTGCAAGGGTTTGGTGTGTCTGCGCAATTCGAAAAGAGAGATGGAGACGCGATTAAGCGTGGTGACTTGCTGCTACGCGCCGAAGGCAGCCGGGCACAACTACTTTCGCTGGAGCGCGTGGGCCTGAACCTGGTTCAGCGGATGAGCGGAATCGCCACGACGACCCGCTGTCTTGCGACGCGGGCGCGCAACGTCTATTCGGCGACACGGATCGTCGGCACGCGGAAGGCGCCTTGGGGCCTACTTGATAAAAGGGCCGTCCATCTAGGAGGGGGCGGAACGCATCGGCTGAGCCTTGGCGACGCGATCTTGATCAAGAACAATCATCTGGCCCTAATCGCAAGCCGGGAAGAGGAAGCCGCGCCCGAAGCCATTGCTCGAGCGTGGAATTTCCGCCGGCAAGCGGCGTTCATCGAAGTCGAGGTTCGCAGTGAGTCCGCTGCGCTCGCGGCCGGGCGAGCCTTTTGCCGCCTGCGGGAGCAATCATCGGAGGAATATCCCTGCTTGTTGATGCTAGACAATCTGACGCCAGAAGAAGTCTGCCGGATCCTCACGGCGCTTCGGCGGGAATACTTATGGGACGCCACGCTCATCGAGGCGAGCGGTGGAATCTCGGAAAAGACGATTGAGCCGTATGCGGCCTGCGGAGTGGATGCGATCTCCGTGGGAGCACTGACGCATTCAGCGCGCGCGCTGGATCTTTGCCAGAGGATTTCATAGCAATGACGACAACCAACCCAATCTTCGAGGAAGCCTTCGAGGCTCGCTACCGGATTCCTCCCATTGAAGGGATTGAAGACACACCGCAGGAGATTCGCGATAAGCAGCAACGTATCAGAGCGCTCTGCGCCGAACGAAACGCGGTTCTGCTGGCCCACCACTATCAACGACCGGAGGTTCAGGAGGTTGCGGACGCGGTTGCCGACTCGCTCAAGCTTTCTCAGCATGCGGCGAAGACGACGGCCGATGTGATCGTATTCTGCGGTGTGCATTTCATGGCCGAAACCGCGGCGATCCTGTGCCCCGAAAAGACTGTGCTCCTGCCGGATCTGCGCGCGGGGTGCTCGCTCGCCGCTTCGGTCACGGCAGCGGAGCTTCGAAGATGGAAGGCGAAGCTGCCGCAGGCAGTGGTGGTCGCTTACATCAACACGTCCGCCGAGGTGAAGGCCGAGAGCGATTACTGCTGCACGTCGGCAAACGCCGCGAAAGTTGTGCGGGCGATTCCCGCTGATCGAACGATTCTCTTTCTTCCCGATAAATTTCTGGCTCACGTGGTCGCGCGGCAGACGCAGCGAAGCAACATCGTCGCTTACCCCGGTTACTGCCACGTTCACAAAACTATCCGTCCGGAGCAGGTAGTCGAAATGCTCGAAGAACACCCAGATATCGAACTGCTGCTGCATCCTGAGTGCGGCTGCGTCAGCTCCTGCATGGCCAAGGCGTTGGACGGCACGCTCCCGCAAGAGCGAACATTTTTCCTTTCCACCGAAGGGATGCTGCGGCATATCGGTGAATCATCAGCGCAGGAATTCGCAGTTGGAACGGAACTGGGAATTCTGCACCAACTGCGAAAGAGATATCCGCAAAAGAGTTTCCGCCCGGTGAATCCGGACGCGGTCTGCGCGTTCATGAAAACCATTACGCTCGACAACGTCCTCAGCGCTCTTGAAACGATGTCTCCACGAGTGCGTGTACCAGAAGAGATCGCCTGCAGGGCGAGACGTGCGATCGATCGCATGTTAGAGCTTGCGTAACTGTTCGCGAGTCTTGTGAGCCGGCTGAGCGGATGACTGGCTGCTTCAGGGAAGGAACATCGCGCGGACTTCCTCCCAGTTGTTCACCCTGCGAAAGCGCGTCTCTCGAACGTTGTGATGAGCTGTGAAGACGATGCCCTCGCCTGCGAAGTTGGCCAGGTTGCGGACGTTATCGTCAATGAGGTAGTCCGCCGAAATGATGCTCTTGTCGCCGCAAAAAACAATGCGGGCCGATGGCACAAAAGGAAAATGCCGGTTTAGCCATTCGAATTTTGCAGAGAACGATTTTGGCACGTCCATGGCGGCGCTGACGACGTAAACATCATATTTCTTTATCAAGTCTCTTACGGTTTCCTGGCTGCCTTCCATCACCTGAATGCTTGCGAAAAACGCCTCGCTCTGAAAGTATGAGCGCACATGAAGGTGGTGGGCAGCTTCTATGACATCGAACAGGTCGAGCCCCTGAAATTGCGCAAGAGTGAGTCTCTTATCAAAGTCCGCATTATATCGATCGAGGCAGTGCTGCATGGTGTCAGCCATCACCTCGTCCATATCGATTGCAATTCGCTCCATCGGTCTTAGGCTAGCCTACGCGCAGATGAAATCAGATCTGCTGCTGAAACTCGCCCGGTACGCTTTGATTACGATAACGGCAAGTCGCGACCAGCAGCGCACAGACAGCCCAGTACTAGAGCACGGTTGGCAAATCGCCGGCAAGCAGGGATTGTGGCACCTGAGCGAAGTCATAGACATTGGTCGCATGGCGCAGAGTCAATACGAAGACAATGTCAAAACGATCGCCCGGCCAGTTTTGTGGAGCGATGCTTCCGCCGGGAATCGCCTCGGCAATGTCGTATATTTTTTCATGCTGCCAAGCGATGAGGACCGGACCGGTACAGGCCTGTGCAGCTTGGGCAACCTCTTTCTCTTGTCCCTTAGTAAACGCCAGGTTGATTTGTGCGCCAAGCTTTTTCGCCAGCGGCGTGAGCGTTTCTTCCGAGCGACGGCTTCTTGATTCGCCGGTGTTAGAAGATCCGTCTATCGGAGCAGAAGCGAACAGAAATGTGGGCGTCGCAATCAAAGGACTTTGGAGTGGCCCTCGGTCCGGCGCAAAGAAGCACACTAACGCGCCCGCACGTTGCCAACCTTTAACAATCAAGTCGTGAGAACTCTGGGTGCCGTCCTCCTTCACACCGGAGGCGGCTTGAGTCGGCTTCTCCGCATGGCGGATCAACATAATTAGTGGTGCGGATGGTTGCATTTCAGTTCCCCTGTGCGGTGGCCTTCGAAGACTCGATGTATTATCAATGAGATTGCGAAGCCGAGCGCAACGCCGATCCAATCGATCCGCACGTCGTGCCATTCAAAATGGAAGTTTCCATAGACGGCTAACTCCAGCCACTCACATAGCATTGCAAACAGCAAAATAGAAACAGCGCGGCACAGGCGGATCCAAATGTCTGTCGCACCAGAGCACGTCAGCACGGTTGTGACCACGAAGACTGCGATGTGACCGAAGGCGTGCATTGTTCCTATCGCGCCCAAATGGTATTTCACGCGGAACGGCGCCAACGAAAGTCCGGCAATCACGATGAGCCATAGCGGCAAAAGATAGCGCACTACGTCCATTCTGCCAGCCGCGCTCAACCGAGCTGTGCGAACAGGTTGTTCAAAGCTTCCGATAGCGTCGGGTGGGAGAAAATGCCGTCGCGCAGCGCTGTATAGGGCAGCCGGCCCATCATGGCGATCTGCACCATGGCGGCGATTTCGCCTCCCTGCATACCGAGCGCGGCGAAGCCCAGAATCTGCTTCGTGTCCGGATCCACCACTGCCTTCATCGAGCCTCGCGTTTGATCGGTTTCGAGCGCGCGCGCCACGTACGACATTGGCATAGTGGCAACCTGAACCGGCCGGCCGTTTCGCCGCAGTTCTGTCTCGGTTTGGCCAATACGCCCGAGTTGCGGATCTATAAATACCGTGTACGGAACCATACGCCCTTCGGTCGTCGCACTCTTGCCTTCTAAAAGATTCGATTTGACGATGCGGAAATCGTCGTAGGAAATGTGGGTGAACATAGGCCCACCATTCACATCGCCTAGCGCGTAGATGCCGGGTACGTTGGTTTCCAAATTTCCATTCACCGGGATGAAACCGTGGGAATCCGTTTTCACGCCGGCCTGTTCCAACCCTAATTTTTCAGTATTGGGAACGCGCCCGGTGGCGACCAGGAGATGAGTGCCGCGAATCGGCTCGTCTAAGCCGGCATCCACTTCAATTGCGTCGCCGCGCTTTCGGATTTGCGTCGCAACGGTTCGGTTATGAACCTCGATACCGTCTTCGCGCAGAATTCCCAGGATCTGTTCGGCAATATCGGGATCCTCGCGCGGCAGCAATTGGGGTCCGCGATTGGCAATGGTTACGTGGCTGCCGAACCGGCGAAACATTTGACCGAATTCGAGTCCGACATAGCCGCCTCCCAAGACAATCAGGCGCTCCGGCACGGCATCCAGTTCCATGATGGATGTGCTATCGAGATGTGGAACGTCTGACAGGCCATCGATGTGGGGAATGGCGCTGCGTGTCCCGGTGTCGATGAAGACTACATCGGCGGTCGCGTTGATTGTGGCGCCATCATGAAGCGCAATCGCTAACGACTTATTTCCAGTAAAGCGAGCGTCTCCGCGAAGCAGGTCCAGGTGCTCCACGTGCTCTACCCGTCTCTCGCTACCGGATCGAAAGCTGGCGACGACGTTCCGCTTGCGTTCCCGGACCTTCATCATGTCGACCGAGACCTCGCCGGCGTGAACCCCGTAGACATCCGCACGGCGCGCCTGATACGCTGCTTCAGCGCTAGCGACCATCGCCTTGGTCGGCGTGCAGCCATAATTGATGCAGGTCCCGCCCACTTGATCCCGTTCGATGAGAGCGGTATTCTTCTTCGCCGCAGCAAACGCCCGGGCCAATGGCGTCCCGCCTTGTCCGGAACCGATCACAATCGCGTCATAGTGTCTCGTCATGGCAACTGTCTATACGTTAACGAATCTTCTCATCGAGCGATGCTGTTAGACTTCTGTTTGCGATTGCTGAAACGGAAAGGAAGAAGAGAGTGAAAATCTGGATCTGTGCGGCTCTGGCCTGTGGACTTGCTATGGCGGCATCCTCCGGCGTCGATGTCTATTCGACGGCCGATTTGCACGCCATCGGTCAGAAGTTGGCGGCTAAGGGGCAGCGTTTTCAAAGTGAGAACCTGCAACACTACCCCGGCCACTACACAATGATGGCCTATCGCAGCGCGACCGGTTCCTCAGAATTGCATCAGCATGAGGCCGACATCTTCGTTGTGGAGACTGGCGACGCTACGCTGGTAACCGGCGGCAAAATCGTCAGTCCTCACGTTGAAAAGCCCGGCGAGATCCGCGGCTCTTCGATTGAAGGCGGCGAACGCCATACCGTCAGGGCCGGCGATATTGTTCACATCCCAGCCAACACGCCTCATCAGCTACTGATCACGAATGGTAAGCCCTTCACCTATTTCGTGGTGAAGGTTACCGGCCAGTAAATGATTGCTGCCTGGTTGCTGACCCTGTTTGCGCTGGGCGGCATTGGAATGGGCGTATTTCCCGGCCGCTCGCGAGGGTTTTCCCCAAAACTTGCTGCCGCGGGAGGCGGATTACTGTCGGGAATCGCCGTGTTTTGGCTGTTCCCCGAGATCGTGGCGGTATCATCCTGGTGGAAGGCCGCGCTCCTGGTGGCCTTTATCTTCTCGCTGTTGTTCACCTTCGATCGTACGCTTCATCGGCTGCACCATTCTTTTTCTGATTCGGCCGCGGAAGCCGGTCTTGTTGCGGGTCCTCTACTGATCGCAGCCGGTATCCATAGTTTCCTCGACGGCTGGAGCGTGCGCTTCGCATCGATGGACTCGCTGACAAACCTGGCCGTGCCAGCCGGACTGGCGCTACACAAAGTGCCGGAGGGACTGGCGCTCGGCTTAGTGGCTCGAGAATCGTTCCGTTCGCGTAACACGGCATTCCTGGTGGCCGCGTCGGTCGAATGCTTTACCCTTATCGGAGCCTGGATCGAACCGGTTGCAAACCGGGTGGGAGCAGCCGAATTCGGGCATGTCTGGCTTGCTTTGGTGCTTTCGGTAATCGCCGGAAGCTTTCTATTTCTCGGTGCGCATACAGCGCTTCCGGCCCGCCGCAAGCCCGAGTTGATGATTGCATTCGCCGGCGCCTTCGTACTGGCCTTTGGCGCGGCCGTGCTACAACGACGATTCGCGATGGGCGAGTAAGTCACATCATAAACACTTAGCCGGTAACTTAGTAGGTGGGAAACTCCCCTCATCCCTCAGTCTTCTCAGACGGAGCAATCTCGACCGGAACGATCTTATTAAGGTCCAGAGGAATCGTGATGCGGAGTTTTTGATTCTTCAGTTCTGACTTAGCAAGGTTGGCCTGGAGGCCTTCCGGCAGGGGAATTCGTTGAAATACGCTTCGGCTCGTCTCAGTTTCAAACGATCCGTTGCCGTTCTTGCCGGCATCTTTCGTGTATGCTTCCCCTTCAACGATCACACCGTCCGCGATGGTTTCGACTTTAAGATCCTTTGCGTCAAAGCCGGGCACATCCATCGCGATCATGAAATCCTTATCCGTTTTCGCTACTTCGTATTGGCGTAGGTTGAGCACCTCCTTTTCGGCCTTGAACCAATCGTCTAACTCGTAGCCGTGTTCGCGCCCACGTCCTTCAAACAATTGGTATGCCCGTTCTTCTACCTTCTTCATCAGACCCTGTATTCGGCCGAGGAAATTTCCGGACGTCGCCGAGTCTTTTTCTATGGGTTGCACTTGAACTTCTGACATATAAACGTTTAAACCTTTCCGCGGGATTCAACCCCGTCTAACTGGATGCACGGCGGTGCCCATGACCCGCCAAAGAAACAACCTGGCCTTTTCGTTCGAAAACGGTAAGGTAGTGATCCCCGGGGTAAACCCTGGCATGGCGCACGGTGAGCGATCCGGCGCAGTGCGCGTGTCAAATCACGCAAGCGGTGCTACAAAGAGGCAGTGTTGCGCTACGGAAACGTCTCCTGATGAGGTTCCGGTACGGTAGCTCAAATGCAATAGACCCTATTACTTTGCAATTTGCCAAGAGGGGGTTGAATTCTGGAGGATACTAGCACTCGCGAATACCGCGCCGAAAACCCCGGAGACGTTTCCACGCGCTTTCGCGATCTGCTGGAAGCAGCTCCCGATGGGATCTTAGAGGTAGACCGGGACGGGACGATCCTGTTGTTGAACACTGCTGCTGAGCGGATGCTCGGATATCCGCGCGAGGACCTACTTGGGAAGCTCATAGAAATACTGGTTCCCGAGGCATTACAGGGCCACCATCGGGCACACCGGGAGCACTATGCGGAGCGCCCGGCGACCCGGCCGATGGGGAGTGGGTTGGAGCTGGTCGCCCGGCGCAAAGACGGTAGCGAGTTACCGGTCGAAATCAGCCTTAGCCCAATTCGTTCGTCAGACGGCTTTCGCATGATCGCGGTGATCCGTGACATTACCGCACGCAGAGAGGCGCGCAATCGGATCGACGCCATACATCAGCGGTTCGCTGCGGACCTTGCGGCCGCCAATCGAGAGTTGGAGGTCCGCAAGTTACGTCTCGAGCCATTTCGGGCCGCGAACGGAATCGCCGAAGCTCTCGTAGGACTTCGTCCTCTTGCGAGAATGAAGCGCATTGAGATTTCCGAATCTGTCGATCACGAAGTGTATGTTATGACTGACCAGTTGCGCTTCCGGGAAATTCTCTACAATCTGGTCAGTAACGCGATTAAATTCACTCCAGATGAGGGACGCATCTATGTGGAGTGCCGGGAGCACACAGATGGGGCTATTTCTGCGTCGGCGACAATGGAATTGGCATCGACCCCGCAGAACACGAGGCGATCTTCGGGAAGTTCTATCAGACCGGTACCACCACACGAGGAGTACGAGAAGGTACCGGCCTTGGATTAGCGATTACGAAGAGCCTTGTAGAGATGCAGGGTGGGCGGATTTGGGTGGAAAGCAAGGTGGGGGAAGGCAGTCGATTCCAGTTTGTGCTCCCCGGCGCGCCCTTGAACGATCGCCGCCTGGAGGAGATCGCCGGAGCATGAAGCGAATTCTTATTGCCGAAGATAGAGCGGCAAGCCGTGAGCTGATCCGCACGGTGCTTGAAGCCGCCGGGTATGAAATTCTGGAGGCAGCCGACGGAGAAGAGGCTCTCGAGAAAGCTGCGGAAGAGCGCGTGGACCTCGTCCTGGTCGACCTGCAGATGCCGAAAATAGACGGGTTTGGCGTCGTCGCGGGCCTGCGAGCGGAGCCGCAATTCGCGGACATCCCGATTGTGGCGCTCACCGCCAGCGCAATGCTCGGCGATCGTGAACGCGCTTTGGCCGCGGGATTTTCCGCGCATATCGCGAAGCCAATCGATATCGCCGGCCTGCGTGAGCAGATCAAGAGCTTGCTGGGCGTTTGAGTAACCGGAGTGAATAATAGAATGCAAACGGCATCGAGCCTGCCCAATATTTCGCTCGTGATTGTAGATGACAATCCCGGCAGCATCGAGTTGCTAGCGACCGCGCTGGAGCAACCGGGTCTGGACATTTGGACCGCAACCGATCCCGAAGAGGGATTGGATCTCGTCTTCCAGAAGCACCCTCAAATCGTTCTGACCGATTTGGTGATGCCAAAAATGACCGGCCTCGAACTGCTCGAGGCAGTCGTGAACCTCGATCCGGCGATTGAAGTGATTCTAATGACCGCCCACTACACAACGGAATCCGCCGTGGAGGCGATCCGCAAAGGGGCGAGCGATTACCTGAACAAGCCAATTTCCATACCGGCGCTGCGGCAGCGCATCGGCGCAATGATTGAGGACGTACGCCGCCGGCAGCGCACTTGGGCAATCGAAGAAGAATTGCGCAGCAACGCCCAATTCCAACATATTGTCGGCAACAGCGCCGCCATGTGGGAGGTTTTCTCGCGGATTCGGCGTATCGCTCCGCATTTTAGAACGGTCTTGGTCACCGGTCCCACGGGCTCGGGCAAGGATTTGGTTTCACAAGCGCTGCATCGGCTGAGCCCCGTCGCCGGCGGAAATCTTGTCGTTGTGAATTGTTCCGCCGTTGTCGAGACGCTCTTCGAAAGCGAACTGTTCGGCCATGTCAGGGGAGCGTTTACAGGCGCGACTTCCGATAAGATCGGGCTGGTGGAGCACGCGCATCAAGGCACGCTGTTCTTGGACGAAATCGGCGATATGCCACTGGGTACACAGGCTAAATTGTTGCGAGCGATCCAGAGCCAGGAAGTGCAGCGAGTCGGGTCGCTGCAGGCTCGAAAGCTGAACTTCCGGGTGATCGCCGCCACGCATCGCGACCTGCGGGCGATGATTCGCACCGGGCAGTTTCGGGAGGACCTCTTTTACCGCCTTTCCATGGTGGAGATTCGGACGCCCTCGCTTGCGGAGCGAAAAGAGGACCTGCCGTTGTTGGCCCGGCACTTCATCGACAAACTCTCAAAGCAGTTCGATAAACCGGTACGGGGCATGACGCAGCGCGCCAATGTAGCCCTGAGCCGTTACGATTGGCCCGGAAATGTGCGCGAGCTGGAGAACGCGATCGGCCATGCGTGCATGATGGTTCTAAGCGAGGTAATCGACGTCACCGATCTTCCGGAACAGATACGGGCTGACCCCGCCAAGGCGGAAGCGCATTCCGTAACCGGGGTCCTGAATTCACCCGCGGAGCTAGGCTCGAACGATTCGCTGCTCGAAAACAGCGAGCGGCGTTTGATTGCGGATGCCCTTGCGAAGGCGTCGGGGAACCAATCAGAAGCGGCTCGCCGTCTTCGGATTGGGCGCGATGCGTTGCGCTATAAGATGAGGAAGTACGGTCTTGCGGATGCGGTGAGCAACTGAGCACAGGGCACGGAGCATCACGGATGATCTGATACGTGTGAGTACGCAGTCGCCCGAGCCCTTCTTGCGCTTTTCCCCTGCCGATCAAGACCAGATCGCACTTCTTCTCAATGGCCAATTCGGCGACAGCTTTCGATACAAGCTGTTTGCGTATGTGAATCGGAAAGGCGACCCCGGCGGTGCGCTGTTCCTTCGAAATCTCTACCCGAGCCACATCAAGCAGATATTGGTGCAAATCAAAATCGAGATACTTGTTCGGCCTCGATTCCGGGCCCGGAACGGCGTGGAGCACGTGGACGTCAGCGCTGAATTCCTTCGCTAATTGATCCGCAGTTTGAAGCAGACCCACGGCTTCTTCGCCGGCGTCTACGGCGCAAAGGATATTGGAGATCGCAGGTTTCGGGCCTGTGGGAGACTCACGCCAGGAGGAATCGGTCCATACGGAGCATTGGGCTTCGTGAATCACCTTGGCCGTGACGGAGCCAAGCAGCATGCCGCGAATGGGGCCGTAACCATGCGTGCCCATCATGATCAAGTCGACGTCGTTTTCCGCAGCCCAACTCGTAATGGTCCAGCCGGCATCGCCTTCGGCGACCAACCGCTGAACACGGTCTTCGGGAACTTGAATTCGATAGTTCTTCAGACGCTGCTTCGCAACTTCGAGGAATGTGCCGAAGCTCTCCGTACTAATCAGCGGCGCATCGCTGGGACCGTACCAAGCGGTGGGAACTTCGAATACGTGAAGCAATGTGACACGAGAGCCAAAGTGGTTCGCCATGCGCTCTACCTCCGCGTCGAGATACCGGGTTCGCCCCGAAAAATCGACTGGGAACAGAATGTGCTTGAATTTCATTTCTTTTACCCCAAACTGCCATCTACTAAGACGAACGCAAGTAAATAGCCAATTGCAAGAGCAACGAAATCGAGAGGTTCAAGCGCGTACAAGAAGACGCAGCGCGGCAAAAGGCTCGCCACTGAGCGAACTGACTCAGCAGACCGGGGAGTTCCCTAAGGGTTAGGGGAGCCGGCATTGATGGGCAGCGGCGTGGAGGGCAATGCGGAATCGGGAACCCCGCGAACCAATTTAAACGTCCGCTCCCAGCGTGTTCTGGTAAAGAAATGCTCGCCGAGATCGACAAAATGGGCGACCATGGAGCCCGGTGACTCTCCCAGCAGATCCTCTGTCGATGCCCGGTAGGACCAATAGATCAGGAACGGCTTACCTATGATGCTTTCTCTCGGAATGAATCCCCAATAGCGGCTATCGGACGAATTGTCGCGATTATCTCCCATCCCGAAGTACATGTTTGCCGGGACGACGACCTCCCCATCGACGACATGCCGATCAAGCATCTCCCGTTGCGCTTCCAGTGCCGATTCTTCCTTCACAGGGCGGCAACAGGGATTAGGGAAATTGTCGAGACTCGGATCGTAGGCATATTTGTGATAGGCGTACGGTTCATTGAGTCTGATCCCATTGCGATACACCACGCCATTGACAATTTTGATGCGGTCTCCGGGAATTCCGATGAGGCGCTTGACCAATGTCTCATTGATGCCGGCAGGGTAGCGGAAAACGATAATGTCGCCATGCTCTGGCTGCTCGTACGGGAGTAGGTGCTTACTAATTGCCCCGGCGGGCGAATACGCTAACTTGTCCACCAGGATGTGATCGCCAATCAGCAGGGTGTCTTGCATGGAACCCGTTGGAATCACGAACGGCTGGGCCATTGTGGTTGTGGCAAACATGAGCAGAAGGATGGTGACGGCCCATTCTGCGAAGCCGTTCCGTGGTCGTTCGGGTGGTGGCATTGGAGTTGCTCCATCCTAACATTGGCGCGGGGCGTTACACCAAATTACCAAACGAACTTCTGAGTCGCTCGGCACGTGTTTTCAGCAAGTTGTAGTCAAATTACCAAACGAACTCAGGCGTGGGTTCGTTTTTTCAACTCGGTACTCAGAGGTGAATCGGAAGCGTCAGGATGGCTTCGCAACCGGAGCCGCCGGGCACGTTGCGAAGCGTGACCGATCCGTTATGAGCCTCGGCAATCTGGCGGCTCAAGACCAGGCCGATGCCGGTTCCGCCGCGCTTCGTGGTAAAGAACGGCACAAAGAGGTTTTTGGTGTTGGACAGCCCGGGGCCTTCGTCCCGGACGATGAGTTCGACGGCGTGGGCGGTCCGCTCGGTTCGCAGGAAGACGCGGCCGCCCGTCTCGGTGGAGGCATCCGCCGCATTGCGCACCAAGTTGATTAAGGCTTGTTCCAATTGGTCGCTGTCGCCCTGAATGGTCAAAGCCGGCCCTTCTTCGAGGCTCACGGGCACGCGCGTTTCGAGACTCGCGACCCGGCGCAGGAGAGCGCCGACTTCCACCACGCCAACTTTGGGAGCGGGAAGCTTTGCAAGCCGCGCGTAAGAGCTTAGGAAGCGACTTAGGGACTCGGATCGCGTGGCGATTATCTGTAAGCCATGCGACATATCGGTGAGCCAATCCTCAGGGAGTGGGTCGGCGCGCAACAGGAGTTCGAGGCTCCCGGCGATGGACTTGATGGGCGTGAGGGAGTTGTTCAGTTCGTGGCCCAGGACACGGACGAGTCGTTGCCAAGCTTGCAACTCCTCTTCGCGGAGGGGGCGGGTCAGATCGGTAACCACTAAAAGCTGGTGGGGTAGACCGCCTTCCCGAAACTGGCTCCGGCGGATACTCCAACGACCAGCGCCACCCGGGAAATTTCGTTGGATGATCTGTTCGGGCTCACCCACCAGGTACTCGGCCAGATTCAGCGAGGTCGCATCGCGCGCCAGCAATCGCTCGGCAGGCTGCGCCAACAGCCGCTCTCCCGCGCGGTTAACCAGGCGCAGCGTTTGTTGAGGATCGAATGCGAATACGGCTACTTCGATCTCGCTCATCACCTTGCGGAGCAGAGTGGTCGCTTCCAACGCGCCCAGCCGCTGCGCTCTTAGGGTCGCGGCCATCGCGTTCACTTGAAGCATCACTTCACCCATGGGCTTTTCAGGATCCTGCACTCGCCCGCGGATGGAGTAATCGCCTTCGCGCATGGCTTCGAGCAGGTTCGCCAGGGTTCGAAGCGGGCTTGCGACGTGATCGCGGCAGGAGAAGCAGAATGCCAGCCAGCAGATGACAACGATCCCGTCGAACGTGATTTGTTCGCGGACCGCATAGCCTCCGATGGCGAGGAGCACGATGCATGCAACGACCGCCGGAAAGCCGGCCGCGAGGGCAAGCAGTAGTATACGGCCTTCGTAACTGACCGTTCGCTTCATGCGATAGAGTGTTTTTCCCTTTCGCCGAGTCTACAATCCGAAGCGCTGGAGGCGGCGGTACAAGGCGCTGCGGCTGAGACCCAGGGCGCTGGCCGCATGGCTGACGTTTCCGGCATAACGCGCGAGCGCCTTTCTAATGAGGAACTCCTCCACCTCTTCCAGGCTCATCTCGTCCAGCCGGGGCGAAGCGCCTGCTCCGGCGCGCAGGGCGAGGTCTCCGGCTTTGACGGTGTTTCCCTGGGCCATTAGGACGGCGCGCTCTACGACGTGGTTCAACTCCCGGACATTGCCTTGCCAACGGTGCTCCAAAAGAGCCTGAACCGCGTTCTGATCGAATCCGGCGATTGGCTTCCGATAGCGCTGGGCATGAAGCCCGAGAAAATGATTCGCTAACGCGGTGATGTCTTCGCGGCGTTCCCGAAGGGGCGGAATGTGAATCTCTATGGTATTCAGGCGGAACAGCAAGTCCTGGCGAAAGCGCCCGTTCTGGACCTCATCGGCAAGGTTCGCATTAGTGGCGGAAATCACGCGTACGTCTACTCGTTTGGTCTTAGACGAACCGACGCGTTCCATTTCGCCGATTTCCAGCACACGCAGAAGCTTTGCCTGCAGGTTGATCGGGACATTGGCGATCTCGTCCAAAAAGAGTGTACCGGTATCTGCGAGTTCGAAGCGCCCGACGCGATCGGTCTTGGCGTCGGTAAATGCGCCTTTGACGTGGCCGAACAATTCGCTCTCAAAGACGCCTTCGGATAGACCCCCGGCATTGACGGTCACCATCGGCTTGGCGGATCGAAGGGAAATGGCATGTAAGGCGCGGGCGACCACTTCTTTGCCCGAACCGGGCTCGCCGGTTATTAGAACGTTCGCGTCGGAGGGACCAACGCGGGCAATCAGTTCCAGCACCGGCCGCATGGAAGGCGACTCTGCAATCATGTCCGGCTGATTGTCGCCGCGAAGAGCCTGATTTTCGGCTTCCAAACGCTGACCGCGGCGGATGGCCTGGCTCAGTTCCAACTGGGTGCGGACGATGCTCGCCAGCCGCTCGTTTTGCCACGGTTTTTCGATGAAGTCGCGCGCGCCGCGCCGCATGGCTTCGACCGCTAGATCCACACTGCTCCAGGCGGTCATGACGATAACGGGCAGCAACGGATCCGTGGTCTGCATCTTAGCCAAGAGGTCGAGGCCTTCCTGGCCAGAAGTAGTATCGCGGGAGTAATTCAGGTCGACGATTGCCGCGTCGTAATCGCGGTTCTCGATGGCTTGGATCACCTGGCGCGGCGATTCTACCGACTCAATTTTGTATCCTTCACCTTTCAGCAGAAGGCGCAACGCTTCCAGCACATCCGGTTGATCGTCGGCGATCAGGATGCGCATCTGCGAAGGGACAATTTTCATGGTTTGGGTTTACGTAACCGGCCTATTGTGACACGCCAGCGTCTGGCTCGGTTCCGTGAAGAGATACCGCTTGCCCAGTGGAATTTTCGGCGGATACACGCTCGGTCGCGGCGGCGAGTAGCGACTTGGCAGCGGCCGGTTCCGGCTCTGACGCCTCGGGGTTCTGGGTCAGGTATTTTCGGAGATAACTCAGCGCGCGCTCGGGATCGCGATTGCGATCCAATAAGGCCTTGGCCGCGAAATAAGACGGGCTCAGATCGTCGGGGACGTTCTTTTCGGCCTCGGAAATGAGCGAATCCAGATCGCTGGTGCGCCCCTGTTCCGCATAGAGCCTTGCCAAGGTGTTGTAGGCCGCAGCGCGGTCCGGATGCTCGTGAAGACACTCTTTGGCAATGCGCTCCGCTTCCAGCCACTTTGTTGCATCTCCGCCCGATGCGTAGAAATCCGCCAGGAAGACGCGCGCCCGATAGAAGGGAGGCGTCAAATTGGCGGCAGCTACAAGCGCTGCCTCTGTTCGATGCGCATCTTCGTTCCGGAAGAGACGCGCCTCCACAAGATCGGCCCAAAGCGGGCTAACGGATCGAAGGCGATCAATGACGGCCAACGATTTCTGACGGCCTCCGCCAACGATCGCGGGCGCCTGCCAATCGAATACGGCCTCTACCAAGAGCGCGTTCACGTTGTTCGGATCGATCGCGAAAGCCGCTTCGATTTCGTGATGCATCTTATGGACCAGCACTACTTGCTTCAGCACAGTGGCGCGTTCGGCCGCGTTTGCATATACCGTTGCAAGCTGGGCATGGTAATCGGCGTCGGCTCCGTTCAATTGCACTGCTTTTTCGCCGGCGCGCGCAGCTCGCTCGAGGTCATCAAAGGCTAAGTCGACTCGTAAGAGATCGTAATTAGCCGAAGGGTCGTTCGGATTGGCATTGAGCCGCTTCTCGACCAACATTCTCGCCCTTTTCCAGTGACCACCTTCGATCAGCCGCTCCGTTTCCTTCTCAGCGCGGAGCGGCCCTGGCAGAGCCGCAAAGCTCACCAGTAGGAAAGCCACGACCGAGCGTGGCACTTGAAACGTAAAAGGGCGTAATTTCATTTGTAATCGACTCGCGGCGACGGCGGAACGGCAAGTTGCATCCGCCGGCGCACGGTTAGTTTTTGGCGATCCAACCGTCTTCTATGTTGATGATGCGATTGCCGTATTCGGCGTTTTTTTCATTATGGGTCACCTGGACGATGGTCGTTCCTTCGTCGTTCAGCTTTTTGAAAAGCTCCATAATCTCCTTACCTTGGCTGGAATGCAGATTTCCAGTAGGCTCATCGGCCAGAATCAGCTTTGGATTAGCGATCATGGCTCTGGCAATGGCCACCAGTTGCTGCTGCCCGCCGGATAACTGGTTCGGATAGAGGTCCTTTTTGCCCACCATGCGGAAGCGGTCCAGCGCGTCGCATACGATGCTTTCGCGGTCCGACTTCCGAACATTGCGGTAGGACAGTGGAATGTCCAGATTTTCGTAAACCGTCAGCGAGTCCAGCAAATGGTAGCTCTGAAAGACGAAGCCGACGTACTTCTTATAGATCTCCGAACGGTCCTTTTTGTTGAGCTTATGGATGGGATGATCGAGAAACCAGTATTCGCCCGTCCAGGCGCTGTCATGCATGCCGAGTAGATGGAGCAAGGTGGACTTCCCCGCCCCGGACGGACCCATGATGGATATGAACTCGCCATCCTTGATGTCAATGTTCACGCGACGAAGCACGAAGGTCTTGGTCGGCCCGTGTTCAAAGTATTTTTCGATGTTTCGCAGAGAAATCATGTCTGAGTTAGTCTACTCATAGAGTAAAGCCGAGGCGGCGAGAACCACGAGGCTGGGGGTAGAGTCACCTTAGGAATTGATCTATGGGGCCCACGGAATTTAAATGGCATCGACGATTCGAGCCTGCTCCCCACGGAGAGAGGAAAAAGCGGAGATGAATCCCGGCTCTGCAGGCTTGAAAGCCTGCGCCACCAGCCCTTGATCGCGCAAGCGAACCGAAGGACGCTAGAGGTGGCGGCTAGTAGCAATGGAATTGCAACGGGTGGGGCGGGTGAACCATTACGTTAACGAGGCGATCGGGAACCTGCAACTGACCGGAGGCGATGGCGTGAGCCAAGCCCGAGTGCCCCACGAAAGTCCAGGCGGCGGCGAGTAACACAATTACAGCAACGGCAAATATATCAACGTTCCGGCACATCAGATGGGAACCTCCATGTTTTCCTCCACCACGCGGCCATCGAACAGATGAATGGATCGGTCCGAATACCGGGCGTAACGCGGGTCGTGCGTCACCATGCAGATGGTCGCGCCGCCCCGATGCAGTTCGCGCAGCAGGTCCATTACCTGCTCGCCATTTTGAGAATCGAGGTTTCCGGTGGGCTCATCGGCCAGCAGGATGGAGGGATCGCCCGCTAGAGCACGCGCGACAGCCACGCGCTGCTGTTGACCGCCAGAAAGCTGCGAGGGATAGTGCTTGACGCGATGCGACATGCCGACGCGCTCCAGAGCCTCATGCACCTTCTTCTTACGCTCGCTCGATCCCATTCCGCGATAGGTGAGCGGCAGTTCTACGTTTTCATACACGTTCAAGTCGCCGATCAGGTTGAACGCCTGGAAAATGAAGCCAATCTCGCGGTTGCGAATGCGGGCGCGCTCGGAAAGCTTCAGACTTTGGACCGGTTTACTGTTCAGAATGTATGTCCCGTTACTCGGTGAATCGAGGAGGCCCAAGATCGCCAGCAGCGTGGACTTGCCACACCCCGAGGGTCCGGAAATGGATACATACTCTCCGCGCTGGATATCCATATGTATCCCCGCCAGGGCGTGCGTTTCCACCTCGTCGGTGACGAACACCTTTGTCACGCCTTCCAGATGAATCAATGGTTCGTTTGCAGTCATTCCCGATCGGATCTCCTCGTTCTTAAAAAGCTGATATGAAGCTGACTACGCTATCGCTGTACCCAAAGTTTCGCTAATTTAGCCGGATTCTCGGCTGCGAGTCCCACTGGGACATGTCGGACAGGATCACCTGGTCGCCCACGTCCAGCCCACCCAACACCTCAATGGTGTTGACCGAGCTGCGGCCGAGCTTCACGTTCACGCGGGTGGCGCCCTTATCGTCCGGATCTAATTTGAAGAGGCCAATGGTGGAATCCGGCTGTCCCGAAACCGGCCGTCCCACATAGAGGATATTGCTCAGGTGCTCGAGTTCTATAGTCCCGTCGACGCTAAGTTCGGGGCGCGCGCCTTCCGGCAGCGGACCGTCCAAGCTGACATCGACGGTTACAGTTCCATTTTGGGCGGCCGGGTCGATGCGGATCACGTGTCCTGGAATTAGCCCGTTGCGCGTATCGATACTCGCGTCCATCCCGACCCGCACGTCCTTCATCTGCGTTTCGGCGATCTTCAATTCGGCCTTCAGCCTCGTGGGATCGGCCACTTTGGCTAGAATCGTGCCTGACGTCACACGCTGCCCTTCCTCGACATCCACGCCGGCGTTTCCATTTTCTTGCAGTACACCGTTAATGCCTGCGCGGATCGTCAAATTATCCACTTGCTTTCGCTTCAAATCGTAAGCGGCGCGGGCACTCTCCACCACGACATTTTGCTGGTCGATTTGCGCCTTGATGGACGCATCGGCGATTTCGAGGCGCTGCTTTTGCAAGGCCACGCGTCTCGAGAGCTCATCGGCCTTATCGACCGACAGCTTAGACGTAAGATCGCTTTCCAGGTTGAGCCGGGTTAGCTCCAAATCGCGATCCGCGGTTAACTTCGCCTGCGTGTATTCGGATTCCAGCTCGGCAAGCTGAGCTTGCTGGTCTAATTTCGCGCTCTGCAGAGTCACTTTAAGGTTCGCAAGGGTGGCCTCGTCCTGTTTTACCTGCCACGCCGCAGTCTCGGCCGCCAACTCCAGGTCGGGATTGCTCAACACCATCAAAACATCGTTTGCCTTGACGGGATCGAGTCCAGGTCGCCGTACGATGCGTTCCACGCGGCAATCGACAGCTGCCGCTATGAAATAGATCGCCTCGGGGGTTAGGCGGCCCAAGCCGCGAACCTGGCGTTCCATGGGACCGCGTTTGACCGTATCGATCCAAACGCTGCCACGATCCACGGACGGCGCCGCTGGTTTCAAGCGTGCCAAGGCGAACGTCACGCCACCCAAGGCAGCAACCGAGAGGGCTACCGTAACAATTCGCCGGATCGTGCGCCGGCGAGCAACTTCTTTTCCGCGAGGAATATCCATGCCCACGGATCCACTGTAGTGCACGCAGGGATCCACGGCAGTGGAGCCATCGCGATGGCTTTATATTCAATGACTTAGGAGATATCTATTTGGGGCGGCGATCGGGGCCGGATGTTCGATTTTGGGAATTACCGTTCGCGCATCGGACGGTTCGACGTGCGTTGCCGGCGTGTTCCGCGGCTTCGCCTCGACGATGTGATAATCGCTGTATTCGATGGTCAACTCCGAACGCCCCAGCAGAAAGGAGTCAGAGACCGAATAGCGCCGCTTGGCCACCCAAAACTTGCCGATCTTCTCGTAGTCCTCGGTGATCATTGGCTTTCCGATCCAGAATGAGACGCTCGCACTGGGGCGGCCTTCTTCATGCACGATTTCGAAATCTGATGCGTCCACCCAGGCTTTGCCGTTGATAAGGTGCTCGTTCTTCTGGCGCGGCCGGAGTTGAAGCAGATAACACTTGCGGCCGTCGTACACGACCTGGCCCAACAAATGGAATTGGTAATTTGCGGGGCTGATCGCGGGGCCGGAAGTCAACCTTTTTTTGGCGGCGTCGATTTCGGCGGTCATCAGCCCGTCGAAGATCCGCGATTGAATCGTTGATGAACCGCTACGGCTGATGACTTCGAAACGCTTTCCTGTACTCTTTTCGTAGAACATACGGGCCACCATGTCGGCCTGAACACCGAAGCGCCGGTCGTTCGCGGTGTAGTGTGCGATACGGGTAAGCGACTCAATATCGGCGAATCGCTGCCGTTCGGACTGAAGGAGGCGATCAACTACTTCTTGGTCATCCAGATCGCCAGCTTCGCGAGCCGTCGGAGACGCCGGCGCATTCGGGATGAGAACCGCGCAGGAGACAAGAGCCAGGAAGAGCGACAGAAGTGCCGCCCAGGGCAGGTTTTCACGCCGCCAATATCCTCGGCGCGCTAGGATGTGCAAGGAATCACCCTAGTTCGCCTTTTCGCCGGACGATCCGTTTGAAGATCGGGCAAAACATAACCGAAGTTATACGGGTGGATCGCCCTGCAATTCCAATTCATCACTTTGTAAGATGTGTAGCCGCGAAAGGCCGCACGGGAATTATTGGTGTGTCAAACCCGCCAATTGTCCGCGCGCCAGTTGCGGATCGCTTTTTTGATCTCGGCCGGGGCTAGATTTTCGGCGAGGGTTCGGTCTACCAAAGCGGGCGCCTCCTCATCGGAAGCGAAGCGAAGGGCGATGAGTTGGCGTTCACTCAGCCGCCCCAATTGCGGGCGAAGAGACGCATCGACAAGTTGGGCCAAGCGCAAACGCTCCTCCAATCGGATGACCCGATCCTGCACTTTTGCCGCATAAGTACGGATGAGGAACGCGGCCATAAGCACGGCGAGGAAGAAAATAACCAGCCAAAGGTTATAGAAGTTCGGCTGGCGCAGTGCATGGACGACGCCCACGATCACGGTAGCGAACAGGATCGGGATGACTACAAAATGGAATGCAGGGTCATAGCGAGTATGGTTCGAGTAACTCTGGGGCGTTTGCGAGGCCAAGGGGGTGTCCTTATGTCGAGATACTATACCCTAAACGCTTATGCGGGTCCGCCGCTGCTGGCGACGGCTGCCGATGTCATAGCGGTGATTTCCGGCTGGGGTTTTACCTCTCCTAAAAGATAGTGATATACAAGACCACCGACCAATCCCCCCGCCAAGGGAGCGAGCCAGAAAAGCCATAACTGCTGAAGCGCCCAGCCACCGGCGATGATGGCGGGACCAGTACTACGGGCCGGGTTGACAGAGAGATTGGTGACTGGGATGCCAATTAAATGGATCAGCGTCAAGCCCAACCCAATCGCAATCGGTGCGAATCCCTCTGGGGCGCGCCGGTCGGTGGAACCCATGACGATGAAGAGGAAGAAGAAAGTGAGAACGAATTCGGCCAATAAGCACGCCAGAAGCGAGTAACCGCCTGGGGAATGCGCTCCGTAACCGTTGGACGCAAACCCTCCGGCGACGAAACCGGGCTTGCCGCTCGCAATTGCGAAGAGGACACCTGCGCCGCAGGCGCCACCGAGAACCTGCGCCAGAACGTATGGCAGGAAATCGGAGGCGGGGAAGCGTTTGCCGACCAGCAGACCGAGGGAAATTGCGGGGTTCATGTGACCGCCGGAAATATGTCCGATGGCGTAGCACATGGTCATTACCGTTAAGCCAAAGGCCAGAGCGACGCCTGCAAACCCGATGCCCAGACCGGGGAAGGCTGCGGATAGAACTGCCGCTCCGCAACCCCCAAACACCAGCCAAAACGTACCGAAGAACTCTGCCACCGTCTTTTTCAGTAACACGATTGAATCCTCCTGACCGGCCGCGGCCCATTCAGGGCTGCGACGCCCCAATAGTCTACAACAGATTCGGATGCCGGTGGCGGGCGCTCTCACGGCTCATTTTTATGGAGCGACCGGATGACCGGCGAGGAAGTTGCGCGCGTGCATCAGTTCAACAAGATCCGGATCGGCATTTTTCCAGGCCGTGAGAAAGGACGCGTACTCCTTCGCTGCGGCCGGGAGATCGCCGGATTTTTCGCTACTCAGGGCAATCCCATATAGCGCGAATCCGGATCGCGGCCGCTCAAGGAGCGCCTGTTCGTAGGCGGCTTTGGCATCCTTCCAATTGCCGACAGTCATCATGGCCGCACCCTCCGCCTCGCCAGCCGGCCGTATATAGCCGGGAGGCTCCTGATAGCCCAGAGCCTTCTGTTGTTGCGCGGCCTTTGCGAACAGGGTTTTGGCATCCGGGATCTTTGATTGAGCGGTCAGCAGAGATGCCCGCAATTCCAGCGACAGGATCGATAAAGTCCTTAAGAGCGGTTGCATCAGCGCGTCCGGCATCACTTGGAGCTTGGGCGGACCGGCGGCGGGCGTGTTGTTGGCTGCTGTCGTATGCGCTTTCGGTGAGTCTTTCGCTGGCTGAGACATGTGCTGTAACGCGGCGTCGAGTTGAGCGGATAATTTCTCAGCTTGCGAGAGATTGTGGGTTTCGATCGCTTTCATCCCGGCGGCCAAGCTGGTCAGTTGGCGTGAGAGAAAGTCAAGGTTGGGCCGCCCGGCAGGAGGGGCGCTCGCGTTCAACAGCTCAATCAGTTGGGGCCAATCCCCAGTTCGCAACGCCACCGGCAAGCGGGGATCGAGCCGCGAAATCGAGTCTCGCGACGAATAGATGTAGAGCGTGGACTCGAGTTCTCCACGCGCCCCGGTAAGTTTCATGGAGAGCGTAGTCGCCTCTTTGAGTTTGCCTTCCTCCATCAGGTTCGCGATCGCATACATAAGGTTGTGCACGTAGTTCCAATCGTTATCGGGCTCAACGTGCTGCTGCCGCATATAACGCTCGTCGACCTGCGTGGACGCCGCAAACGCGCGCTCTGCCCGCGCATAGTCGCCGAGCCGAAAGAAGATATGCCCGGGCATGTGTACCATGTGCCCCGAGGCCGGAGCCAAGGCGGGCAGTATCTCCGCGCTATGCAAGGCCTGGTCTGGATGATCGCTCCACTCCAGAGCATGGATGTAATAGTGATTGGCGGCGGAATTGTTGGGGTCGTCCTTGAAAACGGATTGCAAGAGCGCGACAGATTCGTTATGATCGACAACCCGGGAGAGGAAAATGCGCGCTTCCGTGTCTTTGGGGTATTTCCTGACAAGCTTGCGCCAGAGCTGCGACGCATTTTGGTCCGCGGCGGTCGCCTCAATGTAAAGACGTTCACGCCTGCTTGCATAGTGTTCGAGGCTGATGGCCTTGGTCAGAGCCTGCCTGGCATAGCCTTGCGCGTTGCTGTGGTAAAAGGATTCGGCCTTATATAGTCCCCAGTAGCACATGGCGCAATGCGGATCTACGCGAACGCTTTGCTCGAACGCACGAGCCGATTCGTAATCCCAAAAATCATGCAACAGGTTCAATCCCTGGTTGAACCACATTTGCGCTTTGGGCTTCGCCGTGATGCGCATGTGGACGTTTCCGATGCCGGCCATCTTTTGCGGTGCGGGCAATCGATCGGGAGGCGTTTCGTCCCTGGTTTCCATCGTGTGGCCGGACATGTTCATCTGAGCGAATGCAGGACACGGCTGAGTTGCTAGACAAACACCCAGCAGACAGAGTGCCGCCGAAGCTGTCGCGGGCAGTTTAGAATGTTCGCGTTTTTCATCACCTTTGGTGGCGCGCGGAGCCACGGGGCACTCCATGCAATGCATTCTATAAGGGAGGCGCAATGCCAGATCGATCTACGCCGCATCTGAATTTCTGGAAACATCAACTCGCTCGCGTTCCCGAGCCGGTATGGGAACGAATCGAACTGGAGACGCTGGTCTTAGCCGATAATCAATTGCCCGAGGTATCCGCGCAGATCGGGCGGATGAAACGGCTTCGCATGCTCGATTTGGGACACAATCGCCTGACGGCAGTGCCCGAAACGTTGGGCGATCTTGAAGCTCTTACCGATTTCCTATATCTTCATGACAACCGGCTGACGGGCTTGCCGCTTTCCCTGGAACGCCTGACAAAGTTGCGCTACCTGAACATCAACGACAATCTGTTTGAAGTATGGCCTGAATGCATCGCTGGCATGGCGAGTTTGATTGAGTTGAGAGCGTCCGGCAACCTTCTAACCTCGATACCTGAGTCTCTTGGGCGGCTTTCGCGGTTGCGAGAGTTGCACTTGAGAAATAACAAACTCACATCGCTACCGATATCGGCCGGCAGACTTTTGGAACTGCGTCAGATCGACTTGCGTGGCAACCCACTTACTCAATTGCCGGCGGAATTAAGCACTCTCCCACGGCTTGAGAAACTTGACCTGCGTTGGGTGACAACGTTGCCGGAGCCGACGTGGCTCGCCGATCTTGAACTACGTGGCTGTGTCGTTTACCGGTAAACAGCGATTTCCTTAGCGCTCAGGATTTTGTTGGAAGGAACCGGTATGATTCGCTAACCAGGTTCCCGCACATCGACGTGCAAAAATCTGGCTTGGGTGCCAAAGCCGCTCGCGCACATACGGCGCCTGGCCCGCATCGAAACGGATGGCCACGTTCATCGGCTTTTCGTGGATCACGCCAAAGGATTCGCCCGCATAACGGCTGGCGTCGAACTCGGGATCTACCGCAAAGAGTCCGTAGGACGCTTCCAGGGACCGAATCCGTTCCACCGCCAGCGTTGTCGTTCCGCCTACACCGGGATCTGCCCGATACAGTACAGGCCGCCTCGCTGTTGCCGCTGTTGCAAATTGGAGCCGTGGCTGCGTCAATCCTGACGTGAATGCTATCGAGCTTTTCGCGCCTGCTATACGGAGTGCGGGCGAGCGATCCGTTGACATTCATGGCTGTGTCGCTTTTTCTGATCTTTGCGGCTCTCTTGGCGTGCTATATCCAGCCCATCGCGCGGCACAGTTGGATCCAATGATCGCGCTCCGTGATGAGTAAAGTCTCAATCGCCTGTTGTGGGGAATTGTCATTGGATAGAAACCTGCAATGTCTCTGGCGGAAGGGGACGCTATGTCCGGAAAAGTCGATCTCGAGGTAACGGAAGAACTCGCTTCCGCTCACGCGCACGGCAGCGAAATCGTTCAGTCTGACAGGGGCGAATCGGCGACCAGCACTGATCGCTGGCGATGGCTCGCTTCGCTGGGCATGTCAATGCTATACACGCAAGTCTTTCCCGGCATCCCAAGCCAACAGCACAGTTGAACGGGGCGCGGCAAGATAGCTCTCCTCTTCAACCCGGCGGCCCGTCTCCAGACAGATATCATTGGGAGCGGCGAGTGACGTGTCGATGATTCGCGTCCATTTCGCGCCCGCGATCGCCGGAAGCGCTGGCAATTCGAATGCCAGCGGCTCCCAATAAGCGTTCCAAATGAAGTGAACCGATCGCCGGCAAGCGATATTCTGGGCGTTCATCGCGAGACTGTGAGACGTTTCGCCCCAATCAGGACGGTTCAATTTCACGCCATGCCACTGTATCTGCGCTTGGCTGAGAAATTCCGTCAGAGTGACTTCCGATTCCTCGGTATTTCGGGCGAAGCGGCATCGCAATTGGATCAGGCGGCTGAGAAACCGCCGCAGGTCGCCATGCCGCTCCACCAACGACCAATCGAACCAACTCACTTCGTTGTCCTGACAGAAAGGATTATTATTGCCACGCTGCGTCCTCCTCACTTCGTCTCCCATCACGAACATCGGTACGCCGATCGAGAGTAGCGTAAAAGTGAGAAAATTCCTCACTTGCCGGCTACGAAGTTCCTCGACCGAAGGGTCCTCACTGGGACCTTCGACGCCGCAATTCCAACTGATATTCTCGTTCGAGCCGTCGAGATTATCCTCCAGATTGGCTTCGTTGTGTTTGTCGTTATAGGAGACGAGGTCGTTCAACGTGAATCCGTCATGACAGGTAACGAAGTTGATGCTCTTTTCGGATTCTCGAGGCCTATGCCCATAAAGATCGGGGCTGCCCAGCATACGATTGGGAAGAAGCTCCGCGGTGTTACGATTTCCTTTCCAAAATCCCCGCACATCGTCGCGGAATTTTCCGTTCCACTCCTTCCAGTTATCGCCTGTAAATCGTCCCACCTGGTAGAGACCGGCGGCATCCCAGGCCTCAGCGATCAGCTTAGTCTCCGCGAGCACCGGATCGGAATCCAGATCTGCCAGCACCGGTGCGCCGGCCAACGGCGTCCCATCCTCATCGCGTGACAGGATGGATGCCAGGTCAAAGCGAAATCCGTCTATGTGCATCCAATCCACCCAATAGTGGACGCTATCGGCAATCAGGCGGCGCACCACGGCTTGATTGGCGTTCATGGTGTTGCCGCATCCCGTGTAATCGGCGTAGTGCTGCTTGTCCTGCTGCAGGATGTAGTAAACCTCGTTCTCCAAGCCCCGAAAAGAAAGGGTTGGGCCGCCTTCTCCGCCTTCGGCAGTGTGATTGTAAACCACATCTAAAATCACCTCCAGCCCGGCGCTATGAAGAGCCCTGACCATGTCTCGGAATTCGTCCAGACAGGCCAAAGGATCTTTTCGCGAACTATATTCGGTATGGAGGGCGAAAAATGACACAGGGCTGTACCCCCAATAATTTGGCAGATGATCCGGCGCATCCTGTGTGTCGAATTGAAAGATGGGTAGAAGCTCGACCGCCGTGACGCCCAAGCTTTTCAGGTAAGGGATCTTTTCAATAAGACCGGCATAGGTGCCGCGCTTTTCCGGTGGGACGCCCGAATTGGGATCGCGCGTGAATCCACTGACATGCATCTCGTAAATCACGGTATGTTGAAACGGAATCGCAGGCCGTACGTCTCCTCGCCAGTCGTACCGCGTCAGGTCTGCTACCACGCTCTTCATCGCATTGGCAAAGTCTTGGCCCGGTTGGCTCGCCGCGCTACGGCTGTATCCATGGCCGCACGCCACACTAACCCCATACGGGTCGAGGAGGAGTTTTGCCGGATCATAGCGCGCGCCGTGCTCCGGATCGAACGACCCCCAAACCCGGTAGCCATAAAGCTGACCCTCCGGAATTCCGCCGGCACAAATGTGCCAATAATCGGAGGCGCGGTTTACACCCCGGTCCAGCGGAATCACCGCCGCTGGAATTGCATCGTCGATACGGTCGAACAACAGCAACTCAACCGCGGTCGCGTTCTTCGAGAAGACGCTAAAGTTGACTCCGTCCCTCGTCATCGATGCGCCTAATGGGAAGCTTCTTCCTCTGAAGGTATGCATTACCTGTCCCGCTTTTGACGGTCCATCAGTGACCGAGAATCGGATGGGGCTGGTATACCTCTTCCAGAGCCGCGACATCCTCGGGCGATAACTTGATCGAGAGAGCCTCAATCGCGTCGTCTAAGTGAGACATCTTGGTCGCGCCAATAATTGGCGCGGTTACGCCGGGTTTCTGCAGTATCCACGCCAGCGCGACTTTCGCATTCGTCAGGCCAAGCCGTTTTGAGACCTCCGTGAGCCGGTCTACGACGCGAAAGTCGGATTCTTGATAGAACCGCTTATGCGCTAGTTCATCGGTCTTCGCGCGAATTGTGTCGCCAAAATCCTCTCGGCGGCGGTTACCGATCAAGAATCCGCGAGCCAGGGGGCTCCACGGAATCACCCCGATCCCTTCCTCGATACAGAGCGGGATCATCTCGCGCTCTTCTTCCCGATAAACCAAGTTGTAATGGTTCTGCATGCTGACAAACCGTGTCGTTCCAATTTGGTCCGCTGTATAGAGCATTTTCGCGAACTGCCACGCGTACATGGAGGACGCCCCCACATAGAGCGCTTTGCCCGTCTTGACTACGGTATCTAGCGCTTCGATGGTTTCCTCAATGCTTGTTTGCGGGTCGAAACGATGGATCTGATATAAATCGACGTAATCTGTGCCGAGGCGCCGCAAGCTATCGTCAATCGCATGCAGGATGTGCTTCCGGGAAAGACCTCGTTGGTTGGGATCGTCGCCCATCGGATTGAAGACCTTCGTCGCAATCACGACTCGGTCTCGCGCGAGTCCCAAATCCTTCAGCAGTGCGCGTCCTGTGATTTCCTCGCTGACGCCTTTCGAGTACATGTCCGCAGTATCAAAGAAATTGATTCCCGATTCCACGGCGTGGCGAAAAAACGGCTTGCTCTCTTGTTCTTCAAGCACCCAAGGCTGCCAGCTCTTCGAGCCGTATGACATGGTGCCTAGGCATAACCGCGATACTTTGAGTCCTGTGTTGCCGAGTCTGACATATTCCATAGAGTTGTACTTCTATTGTCGAGGAACGCGTCTCGGGCTTGCGTCTCTTCCTTGAAAAGTTGTCTGTCTTATCGCCGTTTCGTCAAGTCTCAGTGACGCTCGTGACCTCCGCGATGCCAGCCACCTGAATGAAAGCGGTATCCATTGCCGCGATGTTCCCACCGGGCGACACCGATAGGCCCTTCAACCACAGGCGGAGGGGGATTGGCAGGTTTCAAAATGCGATCGACATCGTGTCCCCGTGCGGCGGCTCCCGAAGGTAGATGGTGGCGCGCTGGCCGTGCGTCTCCCAAGACATCACTGGATACAGTCCCAGATGGATGCATTGATCAGTAGAAATCTCAGGGGCCCATTCGTAGAAGTGACTTAGCAATCGGCGGATGAAAGGAATCTGGATGACGCCCTTTTGCGGGGCCCAGGTTCGGGTGTAAGTAATCAGCACCGTAAACTTGCCAGGAGGAAGCGCGCGTATCGAGGATTCGTGGAAGTCGTTGGTCTCCATCACGCTTTGCTTGCGACGGACAAAGCCAAACTCGGGATTGGTTAGTCCATTCGTGTAAGGCCACGCGGTGGCAGTCGTTTTGCCGGGAAGAAAGCGCTCCACATAATGCGCCGCAAGTTCCTCCAGTTGGACGAAATCAACCATCGCAAAATTATTTTCGTAAGGAAATGGATAAGGCGGATTCCAAAACAGACTTACGGCCAAACCGGCCAGTAGCGCTGCGGCGGCGATGCGCCCGGGCACACGCCGAAGGTACGTCACGCCCACGCTGACCGCAATATAAAAGATGGGAAGCACGGGCAGCAGGTAACGCTCGAGTTCGGCGCCGCCCAACACCGATACCAGAACCACATTCGCCGCCGAAACAGCTAGCGCGATTCGCCATCCGGCGCTTTTCAAAATATTAGTGCGGCGGATTGTGACGGCCAGCACCAGCGTACCGATCCAGCGAAATTCAGCGAAGAATAGGTAATAGATGCGCCGTGCGAACGACAGTGCCAATCGCACCGGATGAAGCGAGTAGCTTACGTTGTAGTGAGCGAACCCGGGATTGCCCAGCCAATAGCCTGTCGCCTGATGTAAAACGATCAGCCACACAGCGAGTGCCGCCGCGGGCGCGATATAGTAGGCCGCCCGGCGGTAATCCCTCCGTGCAGCGAGCCACGCAAAAAACACCAGTGGCGCGACGAGGCCGGTTTCCTTCGTGAGTACGAGCACAACCGAGACCGCGGCTGCAAAGGCGTAACGCTCGCGCAGAAACAGATAAAGCGCAAGCATCGTGAAAACCATGGCAGGCATGTCTAATTGCGCCATCATGCTCTGCATATAAAAGAGCGGAGAGGCAAGCAGGAGAATCGGAGGCAGCAGGGCCGGAGCGCCGTTGGCTTCCCGGCACAATTCAATCGCCACGAGAAACGTCGCGAGTAGGCCCCCGCCCGCCAGCATCAACATGGCGAACCGCGTGACCGGAATCGAGTAGCCGAACAGTTTGTACCAGAATACGAGGTAGGCTTCGACTCCCGGCGGGTGAACATTGGGAAGAGTGGAGTGTGCTATCCACGCTCCGTCGCGCAGCAGATCGAGCGCGGTCGGGACGAACTGTCCATGCTCATCCCAAAAGTAGGGCAACGAAAGCAGCGGCCAATGGATGAGTAACAGCGGGACTGCAAAGAATAAAAAAAAGACAACCAGGTAATACCATCGCTGCTTACGCGGTTCCGCCGCCGAGAGCGCGAACGGCGGAAGCTTCGGCATAGGTGGACGGCGCTGCTGTGGCATGAGTGGGCGTAGAGTACGGCTACGCTATTGGATGACGTTGCCGCTGTTCTGTGTTTCCAGGCGGATTTCGCCAAAAGCCGCCTCATATTGTTTTAGGTTCTGCTGCAGGACATTGAACAACGCTTTCGCCTGCGGCGGGCTCAAATAGATGCCCTGGAAATTCTGGATCGTTACGGCGTCGGGCGCGGTCTGGTTGATGGTCCCGAACAGCAGGAAAAAGTCCCACAGATTGACTCGCATCTGCACGCTGTTGGCGTAATTTTCACGATAATCGGGAGTGGATACGAGCTGGAGCTTCGGCTGCGGTTGTCCTGGCGTCATGACTTCAGTATCTATGACGCTCCATTGCGTGAAGTCAAAGCTCAGGGACTCATAGCGCTCGGAAGGTCTATATTGGTATTTTGATATATAGAAATACTATGCCTAAGATCCCTATGCCTAAGGGGGCGCTTGCCTTGCTGGTTCTGCGGGTACTTCAGAGTGGGCCTTCTCACGGCTATGCGATCGCACAGCGTATTCGTCAAGTATCCGGCGATGTTTTGGACGCTGAGGAGGGCTCCCTCTATCCGGCACTGCAGCGCCTCCTGATGGAAAGATGGGTGACAGCGGAATGGGGCACGTCCGAGACGGGTCGCCGTGTCCGTTTCTACAAACTGACAGCGGACGGCGTGAAACAGCTCAAACGTGAACGGAAAGAGTATGAGCAGGCGACCGCGGCGATTCAAGCGATCCTGAGGCTGGCGTGATGCGCATCTTGCGAAAACTTTGGCAGCGTGTTTACTATCTCTTGAACCGGCGGCGGCTGGAATGCGAACTCGCGGAAGAGATGGAGGCTCATCGCGCTATGATGCCTGCCGATCGACGCCTGCACTTTGGAAACGCAACGAGATTACGCGAAGAGTCCTGTGACGTATGGTCGTGGATGTGGCTCGCACAATTTTGGCAGGATCTACACCACGGCGCTCGCGTGTTGTGGTGTGCCCCCGGGTTTACTCTTGGCGCCGTTGCCATACTCGCGCTGGGCATCGGGGTGAATCTGGCGGAATTTCAGATTTTCGATGCATTTATTTTTCACCGCGTCAGCATTCAAGATGCGGATTCGGTCCTTCAGTTTTCCCGGGTTTCCAGACAAGCATCGAGTAGCGGCTTCTCATCGGCTGCGATCGAGTTCTACAGCGCCGAGAACCGTTCGTTTGCCTGGCTCGTGTCGGAAGACACAAGTTTTACCGTGATAGTTGACGGCGAGACGGGGGTGCGATCGAATTTCGTATCCGGGAATTATTTCCGCAGCATCGGAATCGTTCCGGCTTGGGGGCGCCTTCTTGACGCGCACGATGCGCAACCTAACGCTCCGGCAGTTGCCGTGTTGGGCTATGATTATTGGCAGTCCCATTGGATATCCGATCCGCACGTGATCGGGCATGTCATTCACGTCAACAACAAGCTAGTCGAGATTATCGGCGTGCTGCCTTACAGCTTTGGCGGCCTGTCGCCCCACCGGACTGCTCTCTGGTTTCCCGCCGCCATCCGACAACTGCTGGTGACTGGTAGCTCCCCTATCCAGCAGGATTTTTCACGCACGACCAATTTGCTCTTCGGCAAATTGAAGCCGGGCATCTCCAGAGCGGCCGGGGACGCGGAACTCACTTCACTGACTCGCGAATTGATCCACAGGCAGCCTCATTCTTTTTACGATAAGGAGCGCATTCAAGGGCAACATTTGCAAGAAGCGGTGATTCACGCAGCGGAACGGGCTCCGGCGATTGCGATTTTCATACTGATGGTTCTTTTGATTCTGCTTTCAGCCTGCGCCAATCTGGGCAACATGCTGCTTACGCGCGGACTGGTGCGGCAACGCGAGATCGGTATCCGCATGGCCGTAGGGGCTGGCCGCGCCCGCATGTTGCGGCAATTGATGACAGAGAATTTTCTATTGGGTATCCTCGGCACAGTTGCCGGACTGGCATTTGGCGCAGTGTCGGCGCGTCTGCTATTGAACGCGCTCGACGCGCCGAGCAATATCCACCTCTCGATCAGTTGGCCGATTCTTGTCGCCGGAGTTGTGTTGATTTTTGTATCCACGTTAGCCTTTGGCCTTCCATCGGCTTTGCAGACCGTCCACGCGAATGGCCGGAAACTTCCTCTTCGGCAGAGTCTGGTGGGCGTGCAGGTGGCTGTGAGCTGCTTTCTACTGATTGCCTCGGGTGTGATGGCACATAACGGAATTCTGAGCGCATCCGTCGATCTTGCTTTCGATTACCAGAACATGATCATAGTCGATCCTCAATATTATGAGCAGAAATTACCGGCTTCCGTTGTGCGGCAGAAACTCAATGTGCTCACGACGCGCCTAAGCGCGCTGCCGGGTGTGGACGGCGTTACGGCTGCAGTGGTCCCACCACTCGGAGGGCGGCTCAGGATGGAGAATCCGCCAGCGCTGCCGCATGTTTACCTGAACCCCGTCGCAGCTTCCTATTTCAGCGTGATGAACTTGCCCATCGTGCGTGGCCGGACGTTTTTTGAAGGAGAGCAGAACGCCATAATTGTCAGTGAGTCTGCCGCGCGGGCCGTATGGCCGAATCAGAATCCGGTCGGCAAAGTCTGGGATCTGGCAGGCGCGGAACGGACGGTGACAGGCGTTGCCAAAGATAGCGGGGCGAATCTTCTGGCCGATACCGGCTCCATCGAAGCCTATGTGCCAATCCAGGCCGCCGATGAGGAGAGCAGCGAGCTGATTCTCCACTCTCGCGCCGATCCGGCGCTATTAGCACGCAAGGTTACTGCGGCAGCGAACGAAGCTGTCTCGATCTCACTCATGCGCGCCTCATGGGAGAATTTTCTCGCGGGACAACGGAATATTGTGACGCTCATAGGCTCCATTGGACTGGTGGCCACCATTCTCGCCGCGGCTGGGATGTTCGCGCTCGTCGCTTTCGCCGTAGCGCACAGGAAACGGGAATTCGGTATTCGCATAGCGCTTGGCGCCAGAGATCGTCACATTCTCGGCATGCTTATGATGCAAAATGCGAAGCCGACGATGATCGGGGTAGTGGCGGGGGTGATTCTGGCTACGATTCTTTCGCTCTTGGTGCGCGACTCCATCTTCATTCCAAGGGGTGAGACGTTAGACTTTGCCGGATTCGCCATCGGGCTGGCTTGCTTTACGTTCGTTGCGGGGTTGGCGACGCTATCTCCAGCCTTGCGCGCGTTACGGATTGATCCTTCCAAGACGCTGCGCGAGGAATAGTTCCAGGTCCCTGATACCTTGCATGTCTGGTGTTAGACGGGCTGGGGGAGACTGAAAGTCTGCAAGGGGAGACTGACCTCTTGACCCATAGCGCGAGTTGCGCCAGCCTTCTGGAGGAGGCGTCCCAATGATCGTTGAAATGAGGACATACAAAACTAAGCCTGGCAAGCGTACGCAGTTCCTGCAAATATTCCGTTCCAAATCGATGCCCGCGCATGCGGAAATCGGGATGAAAATTTTGGGCCCCTTTCTCTCCATCGAAGACCCCGATACGTTTTACTTCATGCGCGGCTTTCCCGACATGGCATCGCGCGAGCCGATGAAGGCTAAATTCTACGAAGGCGAGCTTTGGAAGAGAGAGCTGGAGAATATCCTGATGCCGATGCTCGAAAAGTATGAAGTCGTCGTGGTGGAAGACAACGATCATCTGATTCGTTGGGAATAGCTCGTGCCCCGGCTGGCTCAAAATCATTTGCAAATCTTGGCGCTGTTCGGTTACTCTAAGATCGCTGACGGTACGCCGATGCTCGTGCGAACGGGCGATAGGCGTTCAAAAGGGAACCTGGTGCAAATCCAGGACTGCCCCGCAGCGGTAAGCAGGAACGAACGCCCAACAGGCACTGTGTTTCGTTTAATGGCGAAAACATGGGAAGCCGGGTTAGTAGGATGCTCATTCCCACCAGGAGGATGGCTGGCCTGCAAGTCCGAAGACCTGCCGCAGCCCGCACCGAATAGGAGCGGAATTTTGCCGCCTCGAGGGAGGGCCGACAGTGAAGTCTGCTTTTAGCATTTTGATATTCATGGCCGCTGCATTGCAAATCGCCGCGGCACCTCGTACCCCATCTGTTTCCGGAACCGTCTACGATCCTTCGGGATCGCTGGTTTCCGCCGCTTCCGTGACCTTGCACCAGGTCGCCGGGTCCGCACTGCTCACCGCGACTTCCGATCACTCCGGGCATTTCGCATTTACCGATGTGGCGCCCGGTCAATACCTGCTGGAGGCGTCCGCTCCGGGCCTGGTTGTGAGCCATCCGGAGACCATTACGATCGGGTCTCCCTCCTCACCTGCCAAGGAACTCGCACTCCATTTGGTCGTCTCCGCGGTGAAGACCCAAGTAAGCGTAACCGCTGCCGGCGAGCCGCAATCGGTAGATGAGATATCGAAAGCCTTGGATGTGGTTACCGCGCAGGATGCAGAGGCTCGCGGCCTTTTCCAGGTCGCCGATGCGCTGCGACTCGTTCCCGGCCTTCGGATCAGTACCCGCGGCAGCCCTGGTGCTTACACAACCATCCAGACTCGGGGCTTGCGTATCACTGATACAGCCATTCTTATCGATGACTTCCCATTTCGAGATGTCACCAGCGTTCAGGATGAAGCCAGCGCTTACATCGGCGATCTGACCATGGTGGATGTTTCCCGCGTCGAAGATCTTCGCGGTTCCGGATCGTCGCTCTACGGGTCTAACGCAATGTCCGGCGTGGTCAATATCATTACCGGCCCAGGCGGTGGCCCGATTCACGGGGAGCTTGATGTGCAAGGCGGAGGGCTGGGCCTCTTTCACGGCGTAGCCGACGTCTCCGGCGGCGCGTTTCGCAATCGCCTGACGTATTCCGCGGGCATTTCCCATCTCAATGTGACTGACGGCGTGGACGATGTTGGAGCGGTGCGTAACTGGGGTGGCCATGGCGGCATTCTGTTTGCGCTGACCCCCAAAATTCGTCTTGGCGCCGACGTTTTCTCCAATACTGGTTACGTTCAGGAGAACGTCAGCCCAGAGGCATTGTTGACGGCTCCGGAAGTAGGCATCGTGCCGGCGATTGGATTAAACGCAGCGCAGCGGAATCTGGCTGACGCGAATCAGCCGTTCGATCCGGGAGCGGCGACGTTCTATCCTTCGCTCGGAGATCCCGATGCGGGAGTCTATTCGCATTTCGTGAGCGCACTATTCCGGTTCGAAGACGAAGTTAATTCGCGGCTGTCTTATCGCATTGGGTACGGCATCGTAGACACGAATCGCAACAATACCAACGGTCCGGGAGGACCTTCGGAACCATTAAACTCGCAAACAACGTACAACACTTCCGACCATTACATCGGCGCCCTGAACACCGTGCGGGCCCGCGTCGATTACATCTGGGGTGCGCAAGTGCTAACAGCCGGTTATGAATTTCAGCAGGAGCACTATCAGGAGATTTACAACGCGCCGAACCCGGACCCGACCCAGGCGCAGTTCAGCCGCACCGGCGATCGCCAGCGCAGCAACGCCGGATTTGCCCAGGATGAGTTGCGCTTTCTCAATGGGCGTCTGGACATTCTGCTGTCTGGCCGCTATACGCATTTCAGTGTGGACCAACCTGTTCTGGTGGGCGCTTCGTCTCCCTATGCCTCAATTCCGTTGACGCCTCCGCCTGCCGCTTACACGGGAGATGCTGCCGTATCCTACTATTTCTCGTCGACCGCGACCAAAGTGCGCGCACACGCCGGAAACAGTTACCGCGCCCCCTCACTCTATGAGCGTTTTGGTGGTTACATATATGGAGGTTACGACTATAACTACGGCGATCCCCGTTTGAGCCCGGAACGCGCTGTTTCTCTGGACTTCGGCTTCGATGAGTATCTTCTGCACCAGCGGCTGAAGATCAGTTCGACTTATTTTTATGAGCATCTCCAGCAGGTGATCGGATTTCTCGGTTTTCCTCCCGGCTTCACCGATCCCTACGGGCGCTCCGGCGGGTACTACAACACTGGAGGAGGAATCTCCCGGGGAGTCGAACTGAGCGGCGAGTACCGCCCGAACACGAACACAACGCTTCAAGCCTCATACACGTACACGAACGCGTTGGATCGCCAGTCTCAGTACTATACAGGCACGCCGGTCGATCCCCTGCAGACACCCCGAATCTTGCCGAACACAGTGACGCTTGAGGCAATCCGGGATCTAGGCCACCACATAGATGTCGGGATGGATTTTACCGGGGGAAGCAGCTATCTGTTTCCGCTGTTCAATCCAGCCTCATTCGAAAACCAGGCTTATCGCTTCCCAGGCCCGCGTCAATTAGGTCTGATGGCCTCGTATACCCGGGTTCTCAGCGAGCGCCTCTCGGCCCGGTTTTACGTGAGGGTATCGAATACCCTCAACCAATCCTTCTATGAAGACGGTTTTCTCACTCCTCGACGTTGGGCGACCGGTGGAATTCATTTCAGTTTCTGAAACAATTTTCGCCGTATTCCGGAAATTATTATCATCGTTTTGGCCACTCGGTTCGTCTCACAGATGAACTCTAATATTGTCTATTTCGCCATGGCGACCGTCAACCCGATCCTCGCCTCCTTATCCGACGAGCGGGTATTGTTTGAGAGCACGTTAGCATCTGTAACGGAGCATACTATTGTCGTGCGGACTGCTGAACAGCACGCCCATATTCTGTTGCCGCTGGCTCGCATTTCCTCGATGAAGAAGGTTCAGACATCGCGCCCGGCGTTTCTCGCCATTGCAGCCGGATTGTTTCTGATTGCGGTAGCGGCGCAGATATCAAAGGATGGTGACGGAGCAGCCATTCCCATCGCGTTGTTCGGAGTCTGCTCGCTAATCGCCTATGTGGTATCCCGCCGGTCGGCGGTAGTCTTCATACTCGATGGCGAACGGACGGAGACCATGTTTGGCGGATTGAGACAGGCGTCCGCGCTCATTTCGGCGATACAATCGGCTTACCGGAAACTCGATACCTGACGGTTCACTTTACGGGTCTATACGGCCGAAACTCCGCGACCTATGGCTGAATCTCTCAAGAGATGACAGAAACAAACGTAAGCGCGGCCGCCAGCGGAATCTTCACGATTGGCGGCGATTTGACGGTCCATCGCCTGGGTTTTGGGGCGATGCGGCTAACCGGCGAAGGCATTTGGGGTGAGCCCAAGAACCCCGAAGAGGCGCGGCGGGTTCTTCGGCGCCTCTTGGATGTCGGCGTCAATTTCATCGATACCGCTGATTCGTATGGCCCGGAAGTGAGTGAGCGGCTGATCGGCGAGACTTTATATCCTTATCCGAAAGACTTGGTAATCGCGACGAAGGGCGGCTTGACGCGGCAGGGCCCGGATAAGTGGCTGCCGGTGGGCCGCCCCGAGTACTTAGTGCAGTGTGTCGAGATGAGTTTGCGCCGCCTGCGCCTGGAAAGAATCGACCTGTGGCAATTGCATAGAATCGACGCGAAAGTGCCGGTTGAGGAATCTCTGGGTGCTTTGAAGGATCTGCAGAAGGCGGGCAAAATCCGTCACATCGGACTTTCCGAAGTTAACCCAGCGGAAATCAAACAGGCCGGCAAGGTTGTCCCGATTGTGAGCGTTCAAAATCGATACAACTTGGGCGACCGCGCTCACGAAGACACGTTGAAGTATTGCGAACAACACCAGCTCGCATTTATTCCGTGGTTTCCGGTTGGCGCAGGCAAGCTGACCAAGAACGGCAGCGCACTGGAGAAGGCGGCAAGGCAGCATAACGTTACGCCGGCGCAGTTGGCTTTGGCATGGCTTCTGCACCGGTCGCCGGTGATGATCCCGATTCCAGGAACGTCATCTGTGGCGCACCTCGAGGAGAACGTGGCGGCAGCCGGCATCAAGCTGAGCGATGCAGAATGGAGCGCCATCGAGAAAAAGGTTTAAGACCTTCGCCGGGCGCGCATCCGTTCGACCCAAAGAAGATAAGTCCAGAGCGATACGCGCTCCCGCCAGAGAAACTGAAAGAAAATTTGCGGTGTGATGGTATCCGCCGGTATCCCGGAGTACGTTTCAATGCGCCAGCGCAGGTACGGCGATCGCCAAGGCCGGAGCCGGTAGCCCCTTGTAGCCAGCCACAGAAAGGGCAACATTACGACGGGTGGATGGCGGCCTGTTTGGTTGGAGTATTGGCCTCCGGCGTGGCGTAATAGCCGGACCGCGTGCGAACAGTGGGCTTGCCCGGCGCATTGCACACTACTTTGATCTGACGATAGCTGCCATCCAAATCCTGGAGTGAGGGAGAATACGCGATTGTGTACTGGCTACGAATGTCCCTTGCGACCTCGAGTGCCAAACCTGAAACCTCGTTTAGTTGTTTGGGGTAGTAGGCAACGCCGCCGGAGGCCGTTGTTAGTTCTTTCAGGGCCCGTTTGGCCTTGGTAGTTTCGTGCCGGTCATCCTCGGAAAACAGCCCGATAGCGTAGATTAAGGTGCCGCTTTGGTTGGCTCGCGTCACCACTTTTTCAAGCGAGACCAAGCTCGCATTGTCGTTGCCGTCCGTGATCACCACCAGTACCTTCTTGTCCCGTTTCGCCTGGGCTTTCATGTAATCGAGGGACATATTGATGGCATCGCGCATGGCCGTGCCTCCCCGCGAGTCGATCCTAGCCAGACCCTGCTCCATCTTGTGAATGTCGCTTGTGAAGGGAACATCGAGATACGCATCGTCGTTGAAATTGACGACGAAAACTTCATCCTGCGGATTCGAGGCGCGCACCATCGACAGGGCGGCCGCTTCCACTCCCGAGCGTTTGCTCTGCATGCTCCCGCTATCGTCGATGATGAGCCCGAGCGAAACCGGGACGTCCTCTCGTTTGAAGATCTTGATTATCTGAGGCTGCCCGTTCTCGTACACCTTAAAATCGTCGCGGGGCAAGTCGGTCAACAGCTTACCTTTCCTGTCGACTACGCTTGCGTGGAGTTCGACTAACCGCGTATTCGCCACAAACTGGGCGAACACGATGCCCGAGGCCAGCAGGAAGTACGTGGCACAAAATGCGATTGTCGCCCACTGTGTTGCAGTTCTATTGGGTTGGGGCATAGTAACCGAGCCGGAAATAAGCTTTCAGGGGTGGGAGCCCACGCGGTTGATTCAATTTCACCTGCACCCGTCGGTATTTGCCATCGCGTTCGCGATTCTTTGGAGTATAGCCAAGGATATATTCATTCCGTAATTCTATTCCGATTTTAGCTGCAATATCGGGCAGTTCGGCTACGTTTTCGACCGCATATTCCCGGCCTCCCGTCTGCTCCGCTAGCTCGTTCAGCAAACCGGGACCCGCTGCTTCTTCCGGAGTCCGGCCGCGCGTGCCCAGGGATTCAAAGATACCGATGGCAAAGATCTGCACGTCCGCTTCACGCACAGCATTCTTAACATCGCTCTCGGTGTATCGGCTACTGTTGTCGCCTCCGTCGGAGATGATGAGCAGCGCCTTGCGTGGATTGTGAGCCCTCTTCATCTCGTGCATGGCCAAGTAGACCGCGTCCAGTAGTGAGGTCCGGCCTTTCGATTGCGTAAACGTAAGAGCGCTCTGGAGCTTGTCTGTGTCGCTAGTGAACGGCACGGTGAGTTCCGGCCGATCATTGAACTGAACAAGAAAAAATTCGTCCGCCGGATTTGCGGTCTTGAAGAACTCGGCCGCCGCCTGACGCGACTTCTGGAGTTTCGCCCCCATACTCCCGCTGGTGTCGAACACCAAGCCTATTGAGATCGGCGCGTCGTCGCTCGAAAAACTCAGGATCTTCTGTTCGACCTTATCTTCATAAAGCCGGAAATGCTCCTTTTCCAGGCCCGTGACAAAGCGATTCAACGGATCGGTCACGGTGACATTGATCAGAACTAGCGTCTTATCGACGCGAATGTCGACGGGACGCGAGTCGACAGGCCCTTCCACGCTCGGTTTCGGCCGCGATTCGATGTGGACTGGCTCGTCGGGGAAGCTAGCTGGTGGTGGCGCTGGGGGCGGTTCTCCCGCTTTCGCGCGCTGAGCTGCGAGCGCGCCCGCCAGCAACAATGCAAACACGAAAATTCGTGCCGTCCACGAGCTGCCATTCGAGCGCCCGATTCGGATGCCAAGGTTTAAAAAACGTACCATCAGGCGCGTCCGCATGCGGGGTGGATGACCTTTGCCCTTGATGATATCACCGCAGCCGCGGCCTCTGTCTCTGTTATTGTTGCGATGAAACACAGTCCCGCCTAGTGTGGCGGTGCTACAATCGCGGTTCTCTCGAATCACACTTTATGCGCCGCCGTCTATTGCTCTTTCTCGTTCCGAGCCTAGCCGTTTTGTCGTTGCTCCAGGCCGCGACAGGTCCGAATCGAAAAATAACAGAAAAGGACTTGTTCGACTTTCAGTGGGTCGGCGATCCCCAGCTTTCCCCGGATGGCAGCCGGATTGCGTTCGTCAAAGTGATTGTCGACAAGAGGCGCCAAGGTTATGAGAGTTCGCTCTGGACGCTGGGTCTTGCAAGCGCCGGAGCAACACCGCTACAGCTAACCAACGGACCCCACGATGCCAGCCCACGCTGGTCGCCGGATGGCAAATCGCTCGCATTTACTCGCCCGGTCGAGACCAACGGCAAAACGGCCACCCAAATTGAGTTGTTGTCGTTCGCCGGTGGCGAACCCCACCCGATTACATCGCTTCCGCGAGGTGTTTCAGGACCTTCATTCTCACCGGACGGGAAGCACCTGCTCTTCCTCAGCGACACGTCCGCTGCAGACGACGTGGCCAAGACAAACAGCGGAGAAAATGAAGAGCACCACAGTGACGTTCGCGTGATCACCCACGCAATGTATCGATTAAACGGCGCAGGCTATCTTGATTTCAAGCACCCGTCGCATATTTGGGTGATGGATGTCCCGCCTCCGGGGACGGAGGCCAAAGCACCCCGGCAAGTCACCACCGGGCGGTTCAATGAAGGAGATCCGGTCTGGTCGCCCGATAGCACCCACATCTACTTCCTGACCGTCCGCAAGGACGAGCCGTATTATGAAGCGCCGCAAAACGAGCTGGAGCGCGTCGGCATCGAAGGTGGGGCGCCGGAGCGGGTCTCGCTTTTCCCGTTTGTAGCGCAGAAGCTTGCGATCAGTCCCGATGGAACGAAGGTCGCCTTTCTCGCCGGGACCGATACTCCCGTGAGGTCATACACTCAGCCGGACTTGTGGCTAATGGATTTGAAGCCGGGTGCGAGCCCAGTGAACCTGACGGCGAACTACGACTATGACATAGACGGCGACGTCGGCGGCGACAATATGGCCCCACGCGCCGCAGGTTCGAGCGCTCCCGTTTGGACCGCGGATGGCAGGAGCTTGATCGACTCTACTGCCCGGGCCGGCGCCGCCAACCTGGTCATGGTGAATGCGACAACAGGACAGGTAACGGAATGGACCCATGGTCCGCAAGCAGTCCAGATGTGGACTCAATCCGCCGATCGGGCACATATGGCAGCGTTGATTTCGACACCCGTGGCAATCGGCGACCTATTTACCATCGCCACAGATGGTTCCCAACGCCAGGTGACCAACCTCAACGAGAAACTGTTTTCCAGCCTGACACTAACGCAGCCCGAAGAAATCTGGTTCAACAGCTTCGACAGCCGGCGCATCCAGATGTGGGTGCAGAAGCCGCCGGATTTCGATCCCGCGAAGAAGTATCCACTCGTCCTGGACATTCACGGCGGCCCGCATTCGGCCTACGGATGGGTGTTCGACCACGAGTTTCAGTGGATGGCCGCCAAGGGCTATGTGGTGGTTTATCCTAACCCGCGCGGGTCCACCAGCTACGGGCAGGAATTCGGCAATCTCATTCAATATAAATATCCAGGCGACGATTTTCGGGACCTGATGGCGGCCGTGGATGAAGTGATCAAACGCGGCTATGTCGATCCGCAGCGCCTGGGCGTGACGGGCGGCAGCGGCGGGGGCGTACTTACCGACTGGACGGTCACGCATACCAATCGCTTCAAAGCTGCCGTTTCCCAACGCGACATTTCCGATTGGACCTCCTGGTGGTACACCGACGATTTCCTTCTTTTCCAGCCGACTTGGTTTCGCGGCGCGCCCTTTAATGTGCCCGGCGACTTCAAGGACCGGTCGGCGATGACTTTCGTTAAGAAGATTCAGACTCCGATGATGTTCATTTTGGGTGAAGCGGATTATCGCACGCCGCCCACCAGCGGAGGCGAACAACTTTTCCGCGCATTGAAGTATATGAAGGAGCCGACTGTCATGGTGCGGTTCCCGGGCGAATCGCACGAGCTGTCGCGTTCGGGCCAGCCGTGGCACCGTGTGGAACGGTTGGAACACATTGCCGGTTGGTTCGACAAGTATCTCGATGGTGAAGACAAACCGGAATACGACATCGTTCCGGGCGTGGTGCCCCAACCGGCCCCGCATCCATATGTGGATGAGACGGTGCGATAGTGCGCGTCGTACTCTCGTGGAGTAGCGGAAAGGACAGTTGTTGGGCGCTCCACCTGTTGCGGCAGATGCCGGGCGTAGAGTTGATTGCGCTCCTGACCACTTTCAATTCGTCGGCCAACCGCGTAGCGATGCACGCCGTGCGCCGCGAATTGGTGGAGGCGCAGGCGGAGCGGCTCGGATTGCGGTTATGGCCTGTAGAACTTCCCTGGCCGTGCTCTAACGCGGTCTATGAAGAGTTGCTGAGCGAAGTCTGCCGCCGAGCTGTGGCGGAGCAAGTGGACGGCATCGCCTTTGGAGATCTATTCCTACAGGACATACGCGACTATCGGGAAGCGCAACTGCGCGGCACAGGGCTCACTCCGCTGTTTCCTGTCTGGCATTTGCCCACCGCCGAATTGGCATCGGAGATGATCCAGTCGGGTTTGAAGGCGAAAGTCACTTGCGTAGATCCTAAAAAGCTGGATCGGTCCTTTGCCGGCCGGGACTTCGACCGGAGCTTCCTCGATTCGCTGCCACCGACCGTCGATCCTTGTGGCGAGAATGGAGAATTTCACACCTTCGTCTACGAATCGCCTGCGTTCACGCGCCCGATTGAGATCGCGACAGGCGAAATCGTCGAGCGCGATGGCTTTGTTTTTGCAGACGTGCATTCCGAAGCCGGAATGTTTCCCTCAAGCCCTCGCTCCTGACACTTTATCTTCTGTTTCCAATACTTCCACCTTCCGCACTAATTTCGCCTGAGCCGAACCCATCGCGTGTAAGTCCGCGATCCGAAATGCGCGTTGGAAGAACATCCTAGTGGTCAAGTAGCCACTCATGAAACCGGCTGTTGTGAAATACAGGATGAGCGCCATGATAAACGGCACCAGCGATGACGGATCGCCAGGGGTAACCATGCCGCCTGCAATGACCGTCCCTAGACGATGCAGAAGAGCGGGCATCTTTTCCAATTCCACCAGGCCTACACCTACGGCGATCTTAGTGAGCCAGTCGGAAACGTCATCCAGATGCGTATTAACCACTAATTGATAGCCCGTGCGATTGGCCTTTCCGTCCGAGAGTGCGCCAGGCTCGGATGTGCCCGTAGGGGGTTCGGACGGAGAGCCGGTTTGAAGAACCCTGGGAATTCCAAATAAGAAGCCGATGAGCGACCCTCCCGCAAAACACGCCATCGCCCAAAAGAATGCCGTGTATCCCTGGCGAATGGTTTGCGTGGCCCACAAGATCAATACGGCGAACAGTCCAATAGCGAAGCCGCTGAGCAGTATCCAGCGGGTAACCACAAGATCGTGGTTGAGCTCCGTCAGAAGCGGGTCCTGGCGGACGCGCTCGGCTTGTTGCCTCGACTCCGAATTCACTGTGAGTGTTGGTTGCTGCTGTGCCAATGTTTCCCTCACGGTTCTGGCTGAACCTGTGCTGCTAGTCTACTCTGGATAGGGTAGCGGGGCAAAGCGAAGGCGACCTGGGTTGTACACTGCGGTGGAAGGCTCGCTACCATGAGCAAGCGTCGCGTTTCACGTTTAGCAGCGCTTGGATCCTTATCCTTGATACCGGTGATAGCCGCGTCAGGCACGCCGCCGGCATTTTATAAGGATGTTCTCCCCATCCTGCAGCGGCGATGCCAAGCCTGCCACCGGCCCGGGGAGCTCGGCCCCATGCCTCTGCTCGACTTCGACGGGACGAAACCGTGGGCGAGCGCCATTGCACAGGCCGTTAAATCGCGGCAGATGCCGCCGTGGTTTGCCGATCCCGCCATTGGCCACTTCTCGAACGATCGCAGCCTTTCCGGCGCGGAGATCCGGACCATCGAGGCATGGGCGGACGAGGGTGCTCCGGCGGGTGATCCCAAGAACGCGCCCAAGCCGGTACATTGGATTGAAGGATGGACCATCGGCCAACCGGAAATAGTTTTCGAAGTGCCGAAAGACTTCGATGTTCCGGCTTCCGGAGTGATCCCGTATCAATACGTGATCATCCCGACTCGCTTTAAGCAAGACACTTGGGTCCGGCTTGCCGAGGTTCGGCCGGGCGACCGCGTCCACACGCACCACATCGTGGTCAGCCTGCGCGAACCCGATTCAAAGTGGTTGGCCGGCGCACCCATAGGCCGTCCGTTCGCTCTGAATCCACACTTCCCGATGACCGGAATTCCCGGCGAGTTCCTGGCAGGCTATGGTCCCGGCGCCATTCCGGAACTTCTCGCTCCTGGCCAAGCCAAGCTCATCAAAGCGGGCAGCGATCTGGTCTTTCAACTTCACTACACCACGAATGGACAAGCGGGTGGCGAAAATGGCAGCGAACACAGCCGTATCGGCCTTGTGCTGGCGCATAAACCGCCACGTCAGCGAGTCCTGATGCTTGCTGCGGCAAATATTCGCTTCGAGATTCCGCCGGGCGATCCCGATTACCAGGTCGAGGCGCGCGTTACGCTGCACGCCCCATCGACATTGATATCGCTATTGCCGCATATGCATCTGCGGGGCAAGTCGTTTGAGTTCCGTGCGATTTTCCCCGGCGGCCGCGCGGAAACGCTACTGCGAGTTCCGCACTATAGTTACAGTTGGCAGCTCTCCTATTATTTAGCCGATCCATTGCCGCTTCCGCCCGGCACGATGATCGAATGCACAGCGCATTTCGACAACTCGGCCGCTAACTTATTAAATCCCGACCCCACCAAGGCGGTGCGATTCGGGCCGCAAAGTTGGGATGAGATGATGATCGGCTACTTCGAAGTGGCCACCGATTTGAAAAATGGCCTGCGTGAACTCCTGCTGCCAAGTGATGGCAATCCCGCCGCGCACTCGATGTAGAGAGCTGCCTAACGTGGGATCATGAAAGTAAAGCTGGACGGATATATATGAGCGTGCCGATGGGTGTCGGGGGCGATTCGGGACAAAGGAGTAATGAGAAGACCAGAATCGAGTTTCTGGAAGGCGAACTGGATATTTCCCACACGTTTCTTGACGTCGCTGAAATCGAGGTCGACGATCCGGAGCGGTCCGCAGTTGCAGAACGGAACGCCCGGATGGGATACGATACAGTACTAACCTATATCCGCTTAGTTCGGGATGGAGATGCGTTGCTGAGATTGAATAGTAAGCTCGCCCGCTTGAAGGATCGGCTGGAGGACCATTCCTGACGAAGCCGAGAAAGACGCACGGTATGGTTCCCGAGACCGATTTGCCGGACAAGCCCAGAATTCTGGTATTAGAAGACGAGGCCATCACTGCGGATCATCTTCGACGCATTCTTCTGAGGCTCGGCTATGAGATCGTTGGCGTGACTGGCGACGGAACCGTCGCCCTGGATCTCCTTGCCAAAACCAGGCCCGACCTTTTGCTGGCGGACATTGGCCTGGAGGGCGAGGTCGATGGAATTGAAGTCGCAAACAGAGCTCGGGAACAGTGGAAGACGCCGACCATCTTTCTGACGGCTTATAGCGATGCCACAACCATGCAGCGGGCCAAGGTCACCGAGCCGTATGGGTTTCTTGTAAAACCCTTTGCTGAACAGGAGTTGCACGCCACTATCGAGATCGCATTGCAGCAGAGGGCGATTGCCGCGTCGCACGTACGGCAGGTGCAGGCTGCCGCTGAGATCCTGGGGCGCACGCAAGAAGAATTGAATGCGATTACTGGCCGGCTGTTCGATGCGGAGGAGCAGGAGCGGCAGCGGATTGCCAGAGATCTTCACGATGACGTTGGACAGCGGCTGGCTCTTTTGCAAATTGACCTCGAGAGGCTCTGGACTAAGCTGCCGGTAACGGTCCAGATGGAGACCGACGCCGAACGGGCAACCGCATTGGCCCGAATTGCCGAAATCGCGAAGGATTTGCGCGATCTTTCCCATCACCTTCATCCGCAGGTCCTGGACGACCTCGGACTCGAAACCGCTTTGCGCCAGCTTTGTGAGTCGTTCGAGGAAAGGCACTCAACTCCGGTGAGGTTTTCGACGCGCAACGCAGGGTCGCAGGTATCGCCGTCTGTGGCGATTGCGATTTATCGGATTGTTCAGGAAGCGCTCCAAAACGTCGCAAAGCACGCCGTCGCTGAATCGGTTGACATAGCGCTGGTGGGCGGCAAGACGCGCGTCGAACTGAGCATCCGCGATAACGGAATCGGCTTCGATCCGGTGGCGCTGAAGCGAGGGACGGGGCTCGGTCTCATCAGCATGGCGCAGCGTGCAAAACTGGCCAGCGGCGATTTCGAAATCCAGTCTCGTCCAAATGCCGGGACCCAAATCCACGTCAGCGTTCCCCGAGAGCCGGCACGGTCGGAAATTACCGACTTCGCGCCTGCGCACGTATTACGCTGAACCCATTAGTTCAGTTCTACGTTGAACACGAAGGAGTAGTAACCGCATGTTCGCACCCGACGATCCCATTAGCACATTAAAATCCGAAGAAGACCGCGTCGCCCTGCGACCAGCGTTGGAGATGGTGCACGTCGATCACGGTAGCGAGGCCGATATCAGTCCGCCGCGCGGGCACGCGTTCCCCATCATAGGAGTAGGCGCGTCGGCAGGCGGGTTGGATGCGTTCACGCGGCTCTTGAAGGCGCTACCGCCTGATACGGGCATGGCGTTTGTCCTGGTGCAACATTTGGATCCGCACCACACCAGCCAACTTCCCGAAATTCTTGCCTCCGCGACATCTATGCCGGTTCGCACGGTGGAAGACGGGATGGCGGTGTGCCCGAATGAAGTATTCGTCATTCCGCCGAACTCGACCATGGTCCTCGAGGACGGCGTCCTGCGTTTAGCCCAGCGCAGCCCGGGCCTCCACATGCCGATCGATGCATTTTTCGAATCGTTGGCGCGCGTGCAAGGCGGAAGGGCGATTGGAATTGTCCTCTCGGGCAACGCCTCCGACGGCAGCCAGGGTGTACGAGCGATCAAGGAAGAATGCGGGTTAACGTTCGCCCAGGACGAAGCCAGCGCCCAGCATATCGGGATGCCCAGAAATGCTATTGCCACCGGCGCTATCGATTACGTGCTGCCCCCGGTCGATATTGCTAAGGAATTAGTGCATCTCAGCCAGCACCCGTTTGTGCGTCCCGCGCAGTCCAATCTTCCCGAGGAAGAGATGCTGCCGGAAGGCGACGGCGATCTGAACCGGATCTTCAACGCTCTTCGGGCCAACACGAAGGTTGACTTTCGCCATTACAAACGAAACACCGTACGCCGGCGCATTGGGCGCCGTATGATCGTCAAACACACGCGCTCCCTCGATGAATATGCCCGGATCTTGGAGGATCGCCAGGAGGAGGCCCGGGAGCTCTATCGCGATCTGTTGATCAGCGTCACAAACTTCTTTAGAGACGCGGATGTCTTTGTAGAACTCTCTCGCTTATTGAAAGATATTTTGAGTGCGCGGGACTCCAGTGAGGCGTTCCGCGTATGGGTTCCCGGCTGTGCGACCGGCGAGGAACTCTATTCGCTGGCGATCTGCCTCAAGGAAGTGCTGGACGATTTGCAGTTGGATACCCCGCTTCAGTTGTTCGGAACTGACATCAGCGAGATTGCTCTGGACCGCGCCCGGGCGGGAACCTATTTAGATAACATCTCCCAGGACGTAAGCGCGGAGCGGTTGCGCCGCTTTTTCATTCGAGTGGATCGGGGGCACCAGGTGAACAAATCGATCCGCGAGAACTGCGTGTTTGCGCGCCAGGATGTGACTACCGATCCTCCCTTTGGGCATACCGATCTCATTAGTTGCCGCAATCTCCTGATCTACCTCGACTCGACGCTTCAACGCAAAGTTCTGCCGGTGTTCCATTACAGCTTGAACCCAACGGGCCTGCTTCTTTTGGGGAGCGCGGAATCGATCGCGGCAGCCAGCGATCTATTTACCGTGATCGACAAGCAGCACCGCATCTATGGGCGAAAAGCAGCGCCGTTACGGCTCACTCTGCAAGGGATGCACGGAACGACCGCTCCCGAGCGGTCCGAACTGGATCGAGTACGCACCACATTAAGCGGGATCGATCTGCAAAAGAAGACGGATCTGATCATTCAGAGCAAGTATGCACCGGCGGCGGTAGTGGTCGACGCCGATCTACAGATACTGCAGTTCCGCGGGCGCACCGGTTTCTACCTTGAGCCCCCGTCCGGAGAGGCGACCCTAAACCTGGTCCGGATGGCGCGCGAAAATCTGGCGGTCCCGCTGCGGAGGGCGACCGAAGCCGCGGGGCGGCAAAACGTTTCGACTCGCGAGACCGGTATCGGAGTGGAATACCGCGGCGAACGTCGCGAAATCAACATCGAGGTGACCCCCATTGCCGGCGCGGCGCCGGGAGAGCGATATTTCCTGGTGGTTTTCGAAGAGACAACCGAGAGCGCCCCTCCCGTTCGCGAGTCTATCGCCGCCGCGGAGGCGTCTTTGACCCCGTCCGGCGCTATAGCCACACTCGAAGCACGAGTGCGCGAACTCCGGCAGCAACTCGCCGAAACGCGCGAATATTTACGCAATTCCAACGAAGACCACGAGGCGAGCTCGGAAGAGCTGCGGGCGGCTAACGAAGAAGTTCGCAGCGCGAACGAAGAGCTGCAGAGCACGAACGAAGAGCTGAGCACGACCAAGGAGGAGTTGCAAAGCGCGAACGAAGAGCTGACGACGCTGAACGAAGAGCTACAAACCCGGAACCAGGAACTGGACGCGCTAAACAACGATCTTTTGAATTTATTGAGCGCGGTGGATATCGCCTTTGTGATGGTCGATAACGAACTGCGGTTGCGTCGATTCAGTACGGCCGCGGAGAAAACCTTGAACGTCCGGTCGATCGATATCGGACATCCGCTCACGAGTATTACGGGACGCATCGACCTGGCTACTTTCCAGGAACCCATGCGTAAGGTCATTGAGACGCTCAACGTGGAACGATGGGATACCCAGGACAAAGACGGGCGCTGGTTTACGGCAACCGTACGGCCCTATCGTACGGTGGACAACCGGATTGCCGGAGCAGTGGTCGTCTTCGTCGACATCGACCCGCTGAAGCGCACGCTGCGCGCCGCCGAGGAGGCGCGGGACTATGCCGAGGGCATGATTGAGACGGTACGCGAGCCGCTGCTGGTGCTCGATCGCGACCTGCGCGTCCAACGCGCCACTGCGGCGTTCTACAACGCGTTTCAAGTGTCACGGGGGGAGACGGAGGAAAGACTTCTGTATGACTTGGGCAATGGGCAATGGAACAGGCCCCGGTTGCGGGAACGGATCGGAGATGCGTTATTCCATAATCGATCGTTTCAGGATTTCGAAATCGTCCACGACTTCCCGCACATCGGGCGCCGCACGATGCGACTGAATGCGCGGCGAATTTCGCGTGATCACGACGATCACCCAACCGTCCTTCTGGCTATTGAAGACGTAACCGAACGGCGGGAAGAAGCCGAAGAGCGCTACCACCGGCTTTTTGAAACAGCTAAGGACGGAATGCTGTTGTTCGATGCCGAGACCGAAAAGCTGACGGATGTGAATCCGTTCGTCCTGGAGTTGACCGGCTACGGACGCGAACGATTGGTCGGGTGCCGGATCAACGAAATGGAAGTGTTTCGGGACGCCGGCGAGGCTAGAAACACGATCGGCGAAGCGAAATCGCATGAGATCGTTCGCCATGAAGACATTCCTTTGTTGACCATCGATCGAAAACGCATCGAAGTAGAGTTAGTTGCGAACCGCTACTCGGTCGGTGGCCAGGAGGTAGTGCAGGTCAACATCCGCGACGTTACGAGGCGCAATCAAGCCGTGCGGGCCCGCCAGGAAACGGAGGAGCGCTTCCGGCTGTTGGTCGACAGTGTTCGCGACTACGCGCTGTTTCAAATGGACCTGAACGGGCGGATTACGAGTTGGAATTCGGGTGCGGAGCGGATGCTCGGCTATAGCGAATCTGAAATCGTGGGCGGATTGGGCGCTCGTGTCTTCACGCCTGAAGATCTCGAAAGTGGCGAACCGGAAAAAGAATTGGAAATGGTTCGACGAACGGGGAAATCGGAAGCGGAGCGCTGGCAGGTTCGGAAGGACGGCGCGCGGTTTTTCGCCAGCGGCGTCTTGACGACTGTGCAGGATGAAGCCGGACACCTGCGTGGCTTCGCCAAGGTGATGCGGGATATCACTGAACGCCGGACCGCGGAAGAACAGATCCGCGCTTCTTTGCGCGAGAAGGAAATTCTCCTCAAGGAGATTCACCATCGGGTCAAGAACAATCTTCAAATGATCGCCAGCCTGCTCAGCCTGCAAACGGAGTATCTGGGCCATTCAAAGACCGTGGACTTGCTTGAGGACATGAAGGGCAGGGTCAGATCGATTGCCGCGATTCACGAGATGCTTTACGGCTCCGCCGATTTGTCGCGGATCGACTTTGCGGGTTATCTGAATGCGCTCGCGAAGGACTTGCTGTCCTTCTATTCAGGGGCCGCGGGCAGAGTGGATCTGAATATACACTCCGAACCAGAGTTTCTGGAAATTACCCAAGCGGTTCCCTGCGGCTTGCTTGTCAACGAGTTGCTAACCAATAGCCTCAAACATGCATTCCCGGATCGCCGCGCCGGCGCGATCAAAGTAACTTTTTCGTGTCCCGCCGACGAATGCAGGCTGGTTATCTCGGATGATGGGATCGGTCTTCCGCCGGAGTTGGATCCGCAGAACTCCGCTTCCATGGGCTTTCAATTGGTAATGCTGCTGGTTCAGCAGCTTAAAGGAACGCTTACTATAGACCGCGGTTCGGGCACGCGCTCCAACATAACGTTTGCGAAAAAAGCCATTTTGAATACACCCTCGCCGAGTAAGCGGTCTCTCCGCAGCATCGCGAAGAGCTGACCGTTGAAGGCTGAGAGCTGATCGCTGCACAGAGCGGGATTCGAGAACTTATTGCTTAGAAGGCAGGGCTTCGGTTACATGTGCGAGCACTCGCATACTCTTAACGTGCACCAGGCGTTTAGGGACTAAGCCGACGTGTGTTTCCGCGGGCTCACCTGGCCCGTTTGTCAACGCAACCAGCACCGCGCCACTGGGAACGCGCAGGGTCGACTCTGCCGTGACGGTGAGTTCGCCGTTCGTCCGCTCAACGCATCCTGAGGCCTCCAGGGCTTCGATCGTCTGTCGATGAGCTTCCGCTTCTGCATAGCAAGCGGCATCGCGGGCAACCCAACCGGCATAGGCGGGCAGTTGCTTTTCCGTAATGTAGTCACCTGAAACACCGCGCACCGCGAAGGCTTTCACGTGCGTAGCTTCCCAGGGCGACGATTCGAAGTAGCTATAAATCGGACCGCCGCATGCGGAGCATTGCATTGTCAATTCCCGCCTCGTGCCATCTTCGAGCAGCAACTCGAGATTAAAAGACAGGTGCGTCCAAACGGCGTTATCGGCGGGAGAGAGTACGGCTTCGGCTCGCGCTGTGAAGGCATTAATCTCGGTGTACGTCGCTCCGATTCGGGCGTCGCGCAGGACAATATCCGGGCCGCCGGGGATATGGACGATCAGCGGTTCGGTTTGCGCGAAGACCCTCAAGGCACCCCAGCCCAAAAGAGTTAGAGCGACAGCGCATTTGATCCAGAAGGCTCGCACTCAATTCATTCTATTTAAACATTTGAGAGGCGAATTAGCCGAATAAGGTAATTGCAGTCGACCTCGAAAAAACACTATAGTAAGGACCTATGTCTCTCGGGGGAAGCTTCCGCCTCGTCACGTCCTGGCTAATTCTGTGCACCGCGTTCGCCGCGTCAGCGCAAACGAATCCGACGACCAATTCGTTAAGCATGAGTCCGAATCCTCTCGCGCCCGGTGCGGTCGCCACGCTCACGGCGACTGTGCAGGTGGGTGGAGCGCCCGTCACTGGCGGGACGGTGACGTTTCTCGACGGTCAACGAGTTTTGGGAACTGCGCAGGTGGTGGCCTCAGGCGCGGGGGCGGGGACCGCGAGCCTGAAGACGCGTTCGTTTCAGCCGGGACAGCATTCATTGACGGCCGTCTATGGCGGTGCGCCTAATGGATCGCAAAACGCGGCCGGGAGCACATCGGCGGCGTTGGTGCTGGCCGTGCAAGGACTGGTTGCGCCGGCGATTAGCCTATTGGAGCGAGCCGACCGCTCGACGCCGGGCACGTATGACCTGACGGCGACCGTGACCGGAACGGGTCTGCCGGCTGCGCCTACGGGCGCCGTCACGTTCAGCATCGAAGACATGGGGCTTGGGAGCGTGCAGTTGGGTACGCCGGAGACCAGCCAGGGCTTTCCAGCGACGGCGGTGAATTATCCGGACAACAATGCGATCTCGCAGGTTGTTTCAGCCGATTTCAATAACGACGGGGCACCGGACTTGGCGGGCATCGCGGGAGGCGGAGGCAGCGTGACTGAACTGCCGGGCGATCCGCTCAACCCGGGGAAGTTCCTTGCGCCCATCACATTTCAGACTGCCTCAGGAACCACGGCCATTGTCACTGCAGATTTCAATAACGACGGTTGGACCGATGTGGCTGTTCTGCATGGCGCGACTGTAGGCATCTTGCTCGGCGATCCGTCAAATCCCGGTCAGTTTCTGCCGGAAACGACTATACCGGCCATCGCGAATCCGATTCGCATCTTGTCGCAGGCGTACAGTCTCGTAACGGCTGACTTCAACGGAGACGGTGTGCTCGACTTAGCCGTTGCGGACGGTACCGCCGAGAAGGTAACCATCCTGCTGGGAAATGTGGCGAACCCCGGCACATTTTTACCCGCGGTGCAGTACGCCGTTCCCGGCGTAATGAACGCCATCGCTGTGGGGGATTTCAACGGAGACGGCTTGCCGGATCTGGCCGTCGCCTCCGGTCAGCTCGGCACCTTCAATTCCGGCGCCGGTTTCATTTCGGTGTTGCTCGGCGATCCGAGTCATCCAGGGGCGTTCCCCAACGCCACCGTAGTGAGTTACCTTCCGGCAGTCCCCAACACACTGGTGGCGGCCGATTTTAATCGCGACGGAGCGACCGATATTGCCTTCACCTACCCGACCATCCCGGCTACGACGAATTTTCTTCCTGGCGATCCGGCCCACCCAGGCCAATTTCTGAGTCCAGTCCAGGTGTTCACCGCGCTTTCAATTACGCCCGCCGATTACATGACCACTGCCGATTTTAATAATGACGGGCTTCCGGATCTCACGATTATTGATGGAGCCACAGTCGAAATATTGTTTAACCAGCCGGCTACGCCTGGCACGTTCCGCAGTGGTTATACTTATACGCTCACCGGCGGTTCGGTGAGCTTGGATGCCGTTTTGGGTGCGGATCTGAACGGCGACGAAATTCCCGACATTGTTCTGGCTGAACCGTACCAGAGCGCAGGGGTTGGCGTTCTGCTCTCCAACCTGACCGTTTCGGCGGAAGCGACAATCAGCGGAATTTCGCTGCCGGGTGGTTCGCAATCGATCGGAGCATCCTATTCCGGCGATAATAATTTCTCTGCTCCGGCAGCGGCCACATTGAACGCTTCTTTGGCACAACCAACTACCACCACGCTGGCGACTTCACCATCCGGAACGGCGGCGAAAGGCACAGTCGTTACGTTGACCGCGACGGTCACGGCCAATGGGCAGGGGCTTTCCAGTGGCAAAGTACGGTTCCTTGATGGAAAGCGCGTCCTCGGATCGTCTCAAATCACATCTAGCGGAACTGCCGTCTTGAAAACCTGGTCGTTCAATCCCGGGACGCACGCTCTTACCGCGGTGTTCGAAGCAACCCCGCATGCGACTCAGGGCAACCTCGGCGCGAGCGTCTCCTCCGCGGTCAACTTGACCGTAACCGGCCAACTTACCTCCGGCGGTGGACTGATTGAGTCCAGCCAGGACAAGAATTTAATCAATTACAATTTAACGGCCTTTGTCGGCGGCTTCGGTCCCAACCCCCCGACGGGCGCTGTAACGGTTCAAGACACGACTTCCGGCACGACGCTTGCGAACGGAACCCTTTCGAGCGCCAATACGGGGTTCGGCTATCTGCCCGCAGCGCTTTACACCGCTTCTAGCGGAGCGTATTACTCGGCCGCGAACACCGTAATTGCGGACTTCAATGGCGACGGCGTGCCCGATATCGCGGCAGTCGATGTGGATAGCAGCTCGCTTGACGTGCTACTGGGCGATCCAGCGCACCCCGGCCAGTTCCTCCCCGGCCCGACCATCGCCATCACTTCAACTGTAGCCAGTATCGCGACTGCGGACTTCAATGGCGACGGCGTGCCCGACCTGGCCGTCATAGTCCCGAATGCCATCAGTCCGCTTCAGATTCTCCTGGGCGATCCATCACAACCCGGACAATTCCTTCCCGTCGTGGGTTACTCCTTCCCGAACGCGCGATACGCAACAGCCCTAATCGTGGGAGATCTCAACGGAGATGGCTTTGCCGATCTGATGGCCACTGGTCTCAACGTTGCTATCTTGCTGAACGATCCCACTCACCCGGGCCAGTTTCTTAACACCACTCCGCCGAGTTTCGGAAATTCGACGGCCACTCCCGCATTCATCGCCGATCTAAATGGGGACGGTGCTGCCGACATCGTTTGGGGGAATAGCTACCTGCCGGGCGATCCCGCCAACCCGGGGCAGTTCCTGGCGCCTGTGTCGCTGAATCTGACATTGCCAAACGACGTAGAAGCAGTAGGCGATTTCAATGGCGATGGATTGCCTGATCTTTTGGTAGGCTACGGTATTTCTCTCGCCGGCTCGCAGATCATCTTGCTAAATGATCCCGGCCATCCGGGTCAGTTCATTTCCAAGACGTTACCCTTCTCTGATTCCGTAATCCATGCGCGGACTGCCGACGTAAACGGCGACGGCACTACCGACCTTATTTTGGAAGTAGGTAATGCCTCCATTCAGGGCTTTATTTCACCGCGAGCCGGCATTCAGGTTTTGCTGGGCGATCCATCCAATCCCGGTCAATTCATTCCACAGCCTGTACTGCCCGATTTGTATCTCTCTACCGCTGCTATTAGCGACCTAAATGGCGACGGTATTCCCGATCTCGCGTTCCCGGATTACACAGGCGTCGGAGTCTCATTGGGAGCGACCATCAATTCAGCCTATTTTCCCAATACTCCCGTAACCACGCCCGGCCCGAACACTTTGACGGTTTCCTATTCGGGCGATTCCAACTACGGCGCCAGCTTGTCGCCCGGGTTAACGCTCTACAGGCCTTTCACATCTACCACTGTTCTTTCGGCCTCTCCGCTGGCGACGAGCGCCGGTTCCACGGTCACCCTGACGGCGGTCATTACAGTGCAAGTGAGTCCAGCGAAAGGCGGAACCGTGCAGTTTTTTGACGGAACCACGCTGCTGGCTTCGACTCAAATCATCTGGCCCGTTAACGGATCATCCGGCACGGCTCAATTCGAAACCAGGCTGGGAGTGGGCTCTCATAGCCTGACGGCGGTTTTTTCCGGCGCTCCGTTAGCCGTCCTAAGTATCGCGAGTAGCGCGTCCTCGCCAGTGATGATCACAATAAACGGGCCGCCCACGACGGCGACGTCGCTCCTTGTTAGCAATGCCGGGCCCGGCAAATACAACCTGGCGGCTACTGTCTCGGCCTTCAACAAAACCGCGGCTACCGGTTCGGTAACGTTTAGAGATCTGTCCCAACGCACCGAGTTGGGCAGCGCTCCGTTGTCGTCCAACGGCGTCTTCGGATTCGGAGCGCCTTCACTCACATCGCTTCCGAGCAATGGAGCCAGCGTTGCAGTAGGAGACTTGAACGGAGACGGCTTGCCCGATCTCGCGGTAGCAAACGGAACCAGCGTCACCGTTCTGATGGCCGATCCCGTGAGACCGGGTCAATTCCAAAGCCCAATCAACGTCGGAATTGGTTATTCCGTCACTGACGTGGCCATCGCCGACGTCAACGAAGATGGGATTCCAGATCTGGTTGTGGCCGTTGCCGGTACGTTGGGAGGTGGCGCGCAAGGCTACATCGACATGTTCTTAGGGACATCGCCAGGCCACTTCACAAATAGTAACAACAGCTCCGGGATTCAGAGTTTTGGACTACCCATAGCGATTAAGATCGCCGACTTCAACCGCGACGGGACTCCCGATGTCGCGGCCTTTTCCGCCGGTGGGGTCATGTCAATTTTCGAAGACCTCCCTTCCGCACCTGGAACTTTGAGCGGGCCGAACGGATTCCAGGCGAACCCTGGCGTCAATACCTTCGTGTCCCCGGCACCCACCCAGGTACAGTTGCAAGTTGCAGACTTCAATAACGACGGCTTCCCGGATCTCCTAAGCGCCAATGGAACACTTGCGATAACATTAGCCAATTCAGACACGCCGGGAGATTTTTTGATACCGGCTCAGAATCTTGGGAGCGGTTCCTTCCCCGTGGTCGGCGATTTCAACGGCGACGGCCTTCCCGACATCGCCTACTGGAGTGGTGGGAATCAGATTACCGTCCTGCTGTCGACCGCTGGCCAGCCGGGCACGTTTCAGTTGCCCGTTACCTACTTGGTTGGAAACGGCGTCTCCGGACTGGCCGTGGGCGATTTCAATGGCGACGGCCTTCCGGATCTCGCGATCGCCAATGGCTCGGATAACACGATCAGCATTCTGACTAACGACGCGAATCATCGCGGCCAATTTCTGCCGCAGATGGTCTATACGACGGCGGCCAGCCCGTCTTATCTGGTAGCTTCCGACATGAATGGCGATGGATTTACCGATTTAGTCGCATTAGATCAAGCCGGGAATGTCGAGGTCCTGCTCTCCGGCGTTCAGACGGGCGCGGTTCTATCTAATATCGAATTAACCGGCTCGGGATATCACAACTTGCAGGCGACGTACCACCCGGGGAATAATCGCTTCAACGCGCTACTGGGCGGAAGCGACTCGAACGTCGTGCGAATCATCACGCCAAGTACCCCTATCGTGACACTCTCCGCCAACCCGGCCTCGCTAGTCCTTGGAAGCGTGACTACCCTGGTGGCGACAGTTGCTGCCAACGACGGTTCGGCCGATAACGTGGCTGGCGGCTCCGTACAGTTCTTCGACGGCAAACGCCGCCTTGGCAGCATGCAAGTGGTGATCGCCGGCTCGGCCACAGGGACCGCGACTCTGCGAACGGCTTCTTTTGGACTGGGAACGCATCCCATAACGGCTGTTTTCAGTGGAATGCCGCGCGGCCTGATGCCGGCCTTGGGCGCGATATCCGCGCCTGTTTCTGTGACTGTAACCGGCATGGCAGCGTCGAGCACCAATCTAATCGTCACGCCCGATCCTTCGAATAACGCCAACTCTGCGTTCCAGGCGAATGTCCTCGGTTTCGGACCCGCCTTGCCCAGCGGAACAGTCTCCTTCGTCAATAACACGGCAAGCGCCACTTTGGGCTCGGTTCCATTGACCGGCCCCGCGAGTCTTACTTATGGTTCCTCAGTCAATTCACCCGTCGTAAATTCCTACAACGGATACGACGCAATTACAGGCGACTTCAATAACGACGGCATTCCCGATCTAGCCTTCTTTCGTTCTGGCGGTCTTAGCGTGACTCTCGGCGATCCTCAGCATCTCGGGCAATTCCTGCCAGAGACGGATTATCCCCTGAACGTATCTTTTGCTGAGTTGACGCTGGCGACAGGAGATTTCAATGGCGACGGAATACTCGACCTGGCAGTGGGACCGTTCCTGGAAAATGACAGCCCGAATCAGCCTCCATTCGGAATGCTCGTCTTTCTGGGCGACCCCGCCCACCCCGGCCAATTCCAAACGCCTCAAACCATTCCGCTCAATAACACTCCGGATTTTTTCCCGTTAGTCGCCGCTGATTTCAATGGGGACGGTCTAACGGATTTGGCGTACTTCGACGGCTCCGTTCATATCTTACTCACCGATCCAACGCATCCAGCTCAGTTCTTACCTGGAATCGTGACTCAGCTATCCGGTTCCTACACGTCCATGGCCGTTGCGGACATAAATCAAGACGGTTTCCCCGATCTGGTCTTATCGTCGCCCTCGGCCGGTTCCACACAGTCCCCTACGATTGCGATTCTTCTTGCGGACCCGGCAAATCCCGGCCATTTCATTCCTGGGACCGGCATCGCGGCGGGCTCAGGTATCTCCTCCATTGCAGTAACCGATTTCAACGGTGATGGGCTGCCTGACATTCTTGCAGTGAGTTCGTCCCTAATCCTCTATTCAAACGACCCATCGCATCCAGGAACCTTTCTGCCGCCCGTATCGGGCCCTCCGCTCGCACTGACGAGCAATCCTTCGCTGACCGTGTATGACATGAACGGAGACGGCTACCCCGACGTGGTCCTGTCGAGCGGCGTGATGTTGCTGAATAATCCGAGCCATCCAGGCCAGTTTCTCCCGGCCCAATCCACAGGCATCACTACGTTTCAACAAGCGATCGCGGATTTCAATTCGGACGGACTGCCTGATTTCGCGGTATTCTCACCCGGCACTCTGACGACATATGCCGGAGCGAGCACGTTAACAGCGAATCTCGGAAACATCGCCTTGTCAGGGTCCGGCCAAAGCATCGTTGCGAATTACAGCGGCGATGACAATTATCAGCCGAGCGTTTCCAATACCGTCACCGCTCCATCAACCACCGCGCTTTCCACGACACTGACGTTGGGCAGCTTGCCGGCAACCGTGAACGCCGGAACGACTGTAATCGTTACCGCGGCCGTTACTTCATCCGCGGGTTTGCCCACATCGGGGTCGGTGCAATTCTCTTTTGGTGGAGGAGTGCTCGCCACTGTACCCCTGAATGCGGCTGGATTCGCCAGCCTTCCGGTAGCGCTGCTCACCCCCGGTTATACCTCGATTTTCGCCACTTACACCGGAACCTCAACCTGGTCTGTATCCAATAACCTTGCAACCGTCCTAGTGAAGGCCAACCCGCAACCCGCCCTCGTCGCCGCCTCCCCGAATCCCATCCTCGTCACCGCCGGCGACACCACCGGCTCCACATCTCTATCCTGGACTGCGCCCGCCGCAACTACGGTCGAAGTGCATGCCAATTCGCCCGACGGCCCGCTTGTGGCATCAGGAGGTTCATCGAACTCCGGTGTAGCGGTAACCTCCGTTTCGGACGGCACCATCTTCTATCTGCAGGACACCTCTAACGGCAATCCGCTGACCTTGGGCTACACGCTCGATACCGTCATGGTGCACGTGCGGAGCGCGCCGATATTCAGCGCGACACCCAATCCTATGGTTCTCGGAAGCGGCGCAACCACCGGCACAACTTTGCTTCAATGGAATGCACCGGCGGGAGTAACCGCAGTCGAGATTCATCAAGGATCGTTCAATGGACCGTTGATGGGCTCGGGTGGTGCAACCGGATCGGCCCCTGCGCTGGCGGTCGCGCCCGGAACGGTCTTCTATCTGCAGGACACCACTGGCGGCAAGGCGCTGAGCCCGTCCGGCACGCTGGGCATACTAACCGTTCACTAGCGCCCTTATAGGTTGCGTTTGAGGAACGAACAGATCTCGTAACCAGTGATGTATTTGAACGGGAACTCGCCCATGGTGTAGTGGCCGCAGGGCAGTTCGGTCGCGCGATGATCCCATCTCATGCGCCGCGCGCCGCGAAGAACATCGCGGGACAAGTGCAGCGGAAACGTCGTGTCGTACCGCGTATAGATGAACTTCGATCGCTGTTTCCGTTCTGTGAACTGCTGCCAGTAGCTGGGCGGACTGATGCACATCCACAATTCGCGCAAGGTGTCGCGGCTGATCACGCCTTCGAAGCTCTCACGGATGTGCCGCGTGGAGAGGCCTTCCCACACGGGATCGGCGAAGTACGTAGAGCAGTGGTTGAAGACGTTGACTCGTATGCGCGCGTCGTGGGCGCTGGCCAAAAACGCATAGCAGGAACCCAGGCTCGTCCCCACGATGCCTAATCGGTCAAAACCGCGTTGCTGCAGCCAATCGAAACAAGCACGTGCGTCGATGACGGCCTGTCGCGTGGCATCGATCGTCCGGGCAATGTTGGCGGAAACAGCGAAATCGGCGCGGCCTAACTCGCTCGGCATGCGGGCATCGTGATAAGGAAGGCTCAGGCGCAAAGCGGAGATGCCAAGACGCGCCAGACCGGCGCACAACGCGTTCTGCTGCGGCAATTTCGAATTCCAATGCGGTAGAACGACTACCGCCCGGCCGCTGGAATTTCGCGCCGGGAACCACATCCCCCGAACCGTATTGTTCTGCGGATACGCAGTCTCTACGGGCGAGCGAAAAGATAACCAATCGCCATCGAGGGTAAATTCGGTTGGGTGTTCATAGCCGAAAAACTCATCGCTATTCGCGATGGCGCGTTTGTTTAATTCCAGCAAATACTGCTGCGGTTCACTCGAACTAAACGGATAGCCGCCGCTGCATGGCCAGTTCGCGCACCATTCCAGACCATACTCGAAGGGACGCACCACACGGTCTGTCGATCGGAAACATAATTCGTTTTCCCACGTGTGCATCCAACGCCGATAGCGCTGGGCTACCGGTTTCAACAGGAATTTCATGCGGCTGGAGGTTCTTCGCACGACAACAGGCTAGCGGAATCCGATGGGCGGCGTCCACCAGGAGACACCAAATGGCGAAACTCGCATGTTTAACGTTCACACTGCCTCGTCCACTTACCGCTTCCAGAAGTAGCGCCCGTGGATATAACCCGCCAGGCTCCAGACCCGCAATTCGCCTTCGAAACTTTCGGCGGCAGGCGCCCACCCTACTTTCCCTTTAGCGGCCCGCACTAGCCCGCCAAGGCCCTGTCGAATCTGCCAACGGGGAATCCCAAGCACTTCGACCACACCGCTGGAACGCGTCCGCGCAAGCACACCCTTTGAAATGCCTTGCCCCCAGCACCACTTTCTGTGATAGCGCCGCGTCAGCCGTTCCGGCGGTACGTAATGATGGATGATCAACTCGGGACTATACAACCCTCGGAATCCGGCCGCGAGGACGCGCCCGAACATGTCCTCGTCCTCGCAGGACAACAGGCCTTTGTTCGTCCGTCCAAGAGCCACGTTGTACAGGCCGGCCTTTTCATATACGGGCCGCCGCACGATTGCATTGCCCGACATCAAAATGCCATGGAATCCGTCGCCATATTCACGGGGCTTGTCGCCCGCTTCCACCCAACCCACAACCGAGCCGAACTCCGGTACAACCCATTCGGGCCTTTCGCCGCCCCATCGCGGAATATAGGGACCGCCGAGGAAGCTATAGCCGGTGGACGTGAAGATGCGATGGATGACCTCATACCAATGCACGTCGATCTCTTCATCGTCATTGATCAGCCCAATCAAGTCTCCCGAACTGGCGCGAATGCCGGCATTCATAGCGGGTGAGAGACCCTGGACCGTTTCGACGATGTAGTGCAACGGAATCGGGAATTGCTTTTGCTGTTCGGCGACCACGTCGGGAGTCGAATCGCGCGAGTTGTTGTCCACCACCCAAACCTGCACGGCGAGACCTTCGGGACGCGGCGCGGCCGCCAGACTGGCAAGCGTACGCAGAAGCAGTTCGGGGCGCTGATAGGTGGGCAATAGAACGTCTAACTGTAGCTCCGGCATAAACTCTTCAACGGCAACGACCACCATTATGATGGACTAGGGATAATAAATGGAGGCCCAGGAAAGAATTCCAGCCGTGAGCATCGTCGTTCCCGCTTATCGCGTCACGGAGTACATCGCCGAGACGCTCGATTCCATCTATCGTCAGACGTTTTCCGACTACGAAGTGATTGTGGTGAACGATGGCTGCCCGGATACGGCGGCTCTGGAGCAAGTGTTGGCGCGCTATGAAGGCCGGTTCGTCTATCGAAAGAAGCCGAATGGAGGCTTGTCCAGCGCGCGGAATGCGGGCCTTGAGATGGCGAGCGCTCCGTTGATTGCGCTGCTCGATTCCGATGATGTCTGGGAGCCCCGATTCCTCGAGGAGACCGTTGGCGTCTTGAACCGCGATGCGTCGATTACGGCAGTTTTCACGGGTGCGTTCTACTTTGGCAATCCGGAAGTGGAGGGCAAGCCGCTGTCCGATCCGAACGACAATCCGGAGCCTTTCACGTTTGAGCGGGTGGCGGACGATACCTGCAACCCAAGCTATTGTTGCGTGATGCGGACGGAAGCGGTACGGCGAGCGGGAGGCTATGATGATAGTCTGCGCAGTTGCGAGGATTTCGACCTGCATCTGCGAATGCTGAAAGGCGGAGCCAAGATTGCACGGCATCCAGGTCTGCTCTTCCGGTACCGGCGCCGGGCGGGCAGCCTTTCGGCGAGCGCAATCTCGATGCGCAACTGGGCGATCCGAGTTGCCGATAAGATGGCCAGCCGCAACGATCTATCAAATTCCGAGCGCGACGCGGTTCTTCGGGGACGGCGCAAATTCGAAGCCGAACTGGCATTGGCCGAAGGCAGAGAGGCGCTGGCCAAAGGCGATATCGCCGAAGCGCGCCGGCACTTTGCTCTTCGGCAACGGCTGGCCCCGTATCCAAAAATGGCAGCCGTACTTTGGGCGCTGAAGATTTGTCCGGCCGGCGTGCGGGCGTTCGTTCGTTGGCGCGGCCTGTAAACTAACTTGACGGGACGGAGATCTCACGTATGGCCACTGTGAGCAACATACGTCCCGCAGGCTCTGCGCGTTCAATCTCAGATCTTCGGAATGTTTGGTGACGCTCGACATAGCCGTTTCAAACAAGGCGAAGGGGCTTTCCCTCCGCGCGCGGAACAACTTTCCCCACACGGACGGCCGGCGTCCCCGTCTTGCGCGTGATTCCTTCCAGATCCGCAGCGTCCTTTTCGTCGATAGCGATCAGCAGTCCGCCCGCGGTCTGCGGGTCGAAGAACAAAGTCAGCACGTCGGGATCAATGGCCGTTTGCGCGTCCACCACGCATTCGGCAAAAGCTCTGTTGGCCAGTAACCCGGCTGGAATCGCGCGTGCTTTGACGCAATCGACGGCGCCGGGCAGCAGCGGTATGTCGCCGGCCGAGAATTCAAGAGCAACGCCGCTGGCTAAAGCCATTTCACGAGCATGACCCGCGAGGCCGAAACCGGTCACGTCGGTCATGGCATGTACTTGCAGCTTGGCGTCCGAAATAGCGATGGCTGCATTCTTGTTGAGCGTGGTCATCGATTTCACAGCGGCATCAATCCACGCCTGCTCGGCGATGCCGCGTTTCAATGCGGTTGTGATCACGCCCGTTCCAATAGCCTTGGTGAAAAAGAGCACGTCTCCCGCCTGGGCGCCCCCGTTCTTCAAGACATGGTCGGGGTGAATTAAGCCGGTTACGGCGTAGCCAAACTTCATCTCCGCGTCCTTCACGCTATGGCCTCCGATAACGGCGCAGTTTGCCTCGACCATCTTGGACAGTCCGCCCCCCATGATTTCGGCCAATGTATCCAAGTCTCCGTCCTCAGGGTAGGCGAGTATAGCCAGTGCGCTGATCGGAATCCCACCCATAGCATAGACATCGCTTAACGCATTGGTCGCGGCGATCTGCCCAAACGTGTATGGATCGTCCACCATCGGGGTAAAAAAATCGACGGTCTGTACCAGCGCCTGCGAACTGCTCAGCTTGTAGATACCCGCATCGTCCGCAGTTTCAAAACCTACCAGAACGTTTTCATTCGTTTGCTTCGGCAGTTGCGAAAGAACCTGGTCCAGAATGGCGGGACTCAGTTTGCTTGCGCATCCGCCGGCTTTCACTTGTCCAGTTAGCTTTACAGATTGTTTGTCAATCATCAATCCTATCCTCGTTTTCCGATGAGTGGGGCTCGCGGTGCGGAGCCAAGCGCGAAACTCTCCTCAAAAGCTTATTGTCCAAGGTTTTTTGCCAACAGGAGTTAGTTTCTAAGATTGGCATGCCCGAGTGCCGTTATGGCAACTGACCCAAATTCCAGCGGCAAATACCCATCCAGGGACCTGCCAGGCATGCCCCAGCGCGTTCCAAGACCAGACAAAGAAGACGGAAAGAATGCTGAGCGCCCAGACGATCAGCGGCAACACTCTCTGACTCAGAGGACGGCCAGTTCCGGGAAAAAGTCACGCTTTCCATCTTCGAAAACGCAGATTGAAGCCATACGGCGCGCGGGCATTTGTCCGCCGGCGTGGACTGTAAACTGACCGGACGGAGGATCTATCCTTCTATCTATGCCGCTGAATTGGCGTTTCGTTACCGCCGGTGCAGAACAGGTTTGGCAGGACATCCGGTTTTCTGCCAGATCGCTCCTCAAAACTCCCGCCTTCTCGATGACGATTGTTTTGACACTAGCGCTGGGAATCGGAGCCAATACAGCGATCTTCAGCCTCATCGATTCGGTGATGCTTCGGTCACTACCGGTCAGCCATCCCGAGCAATTGCTGCAGGTGAACATGGGCAACAAGGACGTATGGGGAACGAAGAGTCCATTTTTCAGCAATCCGGTTTGGGAGCAGCTTCGCGACCGCCAGGATGTATTTTCCCAAGTCTTTGCCTACAGCTTGTCACGTCTTAACTTGGCAGCCCGCGGCGAGGCGCGGTACGTGCAGGGAAACTATGTGTCCGGGCAGTTCTTTAGCACGCTGGGACTGCGCCCTATAATCGGTCGAAGCGTTACAACGGCTGACGACCGGCGGGATTGTCCCGCGACTGCCGTACTCAGCTACGGTTTCTGGCAGAGCGAATATGGAGGGCGCGCTGCGGTGGTGGGTAAGACCATTTCGCTCGAGAATCATCCCTTCGAAATTCTCGGCGTGACCGGACCCGGATTTACGGGAATCGACGTAGGTAGGGAGAGCGATATTTACGTGCCGCTCTGCGCCGAAAGGTTCATTAACGGCGAAAATAGCAACCTGGACAATCGGAGGGCAGGGTGGCTTCGGATCATCGGCCGCCCCAAACCGGGCATTTCCACAAATCAGGTTGAGGCGCGTCTTAAGACCTTGGCTGGTCCCATCCTCGAAGCAACGCTGCCCCCAAACCTGACCCCGGATCGGCAGGAAATCTATCGTCGCCGCACGTTTGAGACGGAAGGTGTCGCGAACGGCCATTCCAATATTCGCTTCAAGTATGGTCAGGCGCTGATCGTCCTGATGGTAATCGTCGGAGTCGTGTTGCTAATCGCCTGCGCGAACATGGCGAATCTTTTGCTCGCTCGCAGCGTGGCGCGGCAGCACGAGATGGCCATTCGCATGGCGCTCGGATCGGGTGCTGGGCGTCTCATGCGCCAGTTGCTCACCGAGAGTATGGTGCTGTCGCTGGCGGGTGGGTCGCTCGCGATTCTTTTCGCGCATTGGGGGGCGCGTGTGTTGGTGGGCCTCCTTTCTTCGAACGTCTATCAAGAGAACAAAGTACTTCTCGATCTAACCATTGATTCCCGCGTGCTGGCATTCACCGCGGCGGTTGCGATTCTCACCGCTCTGCTGTTCGGCCTTGCCCCTGCATGGAGGAGCACGCGAGTGGATCCGCAGTCGGCAATGAAGGCGAATGCTCGCGGGATAACAGATGGCGGGAAGTTCGGGCTCGGCAAGATGCTGGTGGTGACGCAAGTAGCGCTGTCTCTGGTACTCATCGTCGGCGCGGGATTGATGCTGTCGACATTCTTCCGGCTGGAAACGCTTAATCCGGGGTTTGATCGCGAGCATATCCTCCTTGCCGATGTAGCTCTGCGCGGCGCAGAGTATCCGCCGGCGCGCCGCCACGCGATCTTTGATGAAATGTTGGAGCACCTGCGTGCGCTGCCCGGAGTCCGCTCCGCCAGCTATTCCGACTGGACTCCGATCGGAGGCGTCATCGCTGCCGCCTATTTGCAGTTTGAAGGGCGCACTTCGAAGCGCGGAGCGGCGACCTTGGTTTACTTCAATGAGGTGAGTGATCGTTTCTTTGAAACATTGAACACGAATCTGCTGGCTGGCCGCGATTTTAACGCGCACGACACCCCTGAGTCTTCCAAGGTAGCCATCGTGAATCAGACGCTCGTGAAGAAGTTCTTTCCAGGGCAGAATCCTATAGGCAAGCGGTACCGGTCCGCAGGAGCCAATAGACTGGGCGAGCCGGTAGAAATCATCGGCGTCGTCCGGGACGCAAAGTCTGTGGACTTGCGTGAGGAAATTCCATCCACCGTATACATCGCCTCCAGCCAGGACGCAAGGATAAACGCTTCCATCACTTTCGAGTTGCTTACCCCCGCAAGTTCCCCCACGTCCCTGATTTCCGCTGTAAAGTTGTCCATCGCAGAAATCAATCCCAATGTGTCGCTGCAATTCAAAACGCTCGCGGTTCAGGTCGACCAATCTCTGGCCCGAGAGAAACTGCTCGCTACACTGTCAGGGTTCTTCGGCGGGCTCGCTTTAGTGTTAGCGATGCTTGGCCTATACGGCGTCGTCTCCTACAATGTGACCAGGCGGCGGACCGAAATTGGTATTCGAATGGCGCTAGGAGCGCAGCAGTCTCGTGTGCTGCGCATGGTGTTTAGAGAGGTGGTTATCCTTGTCGGCATCGGTCTGGCAATCGGACTGGCTGCGACGATCGGCGCCACTCGCTTCATCGCGGGCTTTTTATATGGGGTCAAGCCGAACGACCCGTGGACGCTTTCCCTGGCTGCAGCAATGCTGGCGTTAGTAGCTGTCGTCGCCGGATTTCTACCGGCGCACCGAGCTTCCCGGCTTGACCCGATGAACGCTCTTAGAGAAGAGTAGGCCATAATCCCCGGTAACCAATTTTGAAAATAAATGTTCTTATTTTATTCCGAACAATTTACCAATAAATCGTCCGGTAAAAAGCTCGTTTTCGCCTCCCGCATGCTAGCGTTTAAACCGAAAGCGAGAATTTTCACTCATGTCCACGCCCACGCAAATTGCCGCGAATCAGGCCAACGCGAAGCTGTCTTGTGGTCCTAAGACCGAGGAAGGCAAGGCCAATTCTTCCAAAAACGCCAAGGATGAGGCCGCGTTTCTCAGCGAGCCGAAGATTCAACAAGTGACTGCCCTTACCGGCCGCACCGTCCTGCTTCCCGGCGAAGATGGCGACCGCTACGAAAATCATCTGAACCAATACAAAAAGGCCTACCAGCCCGTCGGCGAGCGCGAGTGCGAGCTTGTCCAATTCCTAGCCGACACCACCTGGCGTCTCGACCGCATTCCCGGTCTCGAAGAAGCCATTTACGCCCGAGGCTGTACGGAATTCGCGGCCGAAGTATCCGATCTCGACCCCCGCTCGCGCGGCGCATCACTCCACATGCGGACCTATCTCGCTTATGAACGGCAACTCCGCAATCTCAATCTTCAGGAGATGCGCCTGCACCGCTTACGCGAAAGGCTCATCGCCGAAATCAAACAGCTCCAAAAAGAGCGCGAACTGAAGGAAAAGGACGATCTCGCCATCGCCGCCAAACTCTACGTCGCGGCCAAACACGACCGTAAACCCTTCAACCCGGCCGACTTTGGGTTTGAATTTTCAACTGCGGATCTCGAAGGCTATCTATACGGCCAGCGTGCCGCGCTCCTGACCGAAGAAGCCATGACTCGAGGGCAACGAGACTAAGGTCGACCCATCCACCTCCACTTCAGTCTTCTGTCTTCTTCTTTCTAGCAATTCCCAGCTACACTGAAGCACTACTGCATGAGCACTCCGCATAATGAACTGACGCGCAGTCTCGGACTATTCGACTCCACCATGATCGTCGCGGGATCGATGATCGGGTCCGGCATCTTCATTGTCGCGGCGGATATGTCGCGACAGGTTGGCAGCCCTGGCTGGCTGCTGATGTCCTGGGTAATCACTGGGCTTCTCACCTTAGCGGCGGCCCTGTCTTACGGCGAATTGGCGGCTATGATGCCGCGCGCCGGCGGACAATATGTCTATCTGCGGGAGGCGTTTTCGCCCCTATGGGGTTTTCTGTACGGCTGGACGCTCTTCCTGGTAATCCAAACGGGCACCATTACGGCGGTCGCGGTGGGCTTCGCCCGCTATCTGGGGATGCTGACGCCGCAAATCTCGGAATCGGCCTATATCGTTAGCCCCATTCATATCGGACACACCTACGCGCTCTCGCTTTCGACTGGGCAACTCATCGCGCTGGTGCTGATCCTCATTCTCACGTGGACCAACACATGCGGAATCGAGTACGGCAAGCTCATCCAAAACATCTTTACCAGTGTTAAGCTGTCCACACTTTTGGCGGTCATCGCTCTCGGCATCTGGGGCGCGAGTGCCGTGGCGATTCACGCCAATTTGGCCCAATTTTGGACGCCCCGCGGCTACACGCCCGCCGCACCGGGCCTCACGCCCGCCTCCGGCTTTGGCCTGCTGGTCGCGTTGTGCGCCGCTCAGGTGGGCTCGCTGTTTGCGGCCGACGCCTGGAATAACGTGACCTTCACGGCCGGCGAGGTTAAGAATCCGCGCCGAAATGTGCCGCTGTCGCTCGCTTTCGGAGCAATGATCGTCATCGGCCTATATTTGGGCGCGAATTCGGCTTATCTCGCCGTCCTCCCGTTCGCCCAGATCCAACATGCGCCGGCGGACCGCGTAGCCGGAGCGATGGCTCAGGCGATCTTCCCGGCGCTGGGTACCCGATTGGTGGCGATTGCCATCATGATCTCCGGATTTGGCTGCATCAATGGGATGGTCTTGTCCGGAGCCCGCGCATATTACGCCATGGCTCGCGACGGCCTGTTTTTCCGCCGTGCCGCCGCAGTTAACAAAGCCCATGTGCCGGGTGCCGCATTGGTCATGCAGGGCATTTGGGCTTCGCTATTGGTGCTGATCCGAACCTACGATCCCGCTACTGGCGCTTATGGAAATCTGTTCAGCAATCTGCTCGATTATGTAATTTCCGCCGCGCTGATCTTCTACATCCTGACCATCAGCGGCGTCTTCCGCCTGCGGCGCCTTAGGCCTGACGCGGATCGGCCCTACCGGGCATTCGGCTATCCCGTTGTCCCGGGTCTCTACATCGCCGGCGCAACCTTCATCCTTATAATTCTGTTCCTCTACCGCCCGGCAACCACATTTCCCGGTTTGCTGATTGTGCTGCTGGGCGTCCCCGTGTATTTCGCGTTTAAAAGCGCTTCCGCGCGACGCGCGATCGTTTCGGTTGTGGACCAACTGTGACTGTATGAAGACCAAAATCGCCCCGAATAACTGGAGAACTTTCCGGTTCGTATCGTACAGATTTAAGAAACCCGAATTTCTGCGGGGCCATCACTCAGGCATGCCGACAAGCCGTTATCTGCTTCGATTCTCGTCACCTCTCCTGTCGCTGTTACTGCTGGGAACGGTAGCCAATGCCGCTATGCTTGGTCAGTTGTCACGCCGCCTGGTGACTGGAAGCATTAGCGAGGCCAAGCTGGTGACGCTGGCCGGAAATACCCGGCCGGAAGTCCGAGTGTCCGTCGATCAGGGCCAAGTTCCGAACAACACGCCATTGGACCACATGCTCCTGCACCTGAACCGGCCTGCGGAAACCGAGGCGGCGTTCGAAGCATATATCGATGAACTCCACGACCCGAAATCGCCAAATTATCACAAATGGCTATCGGCGGCCCAGGTAGGGGAACTCTATGGCCCGAATCAGGCCGATGTCGATGCTGTGGTCTCGTGGCTGCGGTCGCGTGGGTTTGCGGTGAATTCGGTGTTTCCGAGCGGAATGACGATTGACTTCTCGGGGACCGCCGGACAAATAACGGCCGCCTTCCACACCCAGATTCATAAGCTGCAGTTCAAAGGCGCCGGGCATATCGCTAACATGAGCGATCCGGAAATTCCGGCGGCTTTGGCCCCGGTAGTGGCTGGGGTCGTCTCGTTGCACGATTTCCGGCCCCATAAGCAGATCAAACCAAAGCGCCAGTTCACCTATCCCACCGGATCCGTCAATTCAAATTCCCCTTTGCTGGTAGTCCCCGCGGATCTCGCCACCATTTACAATCTGAAACCGCTGTTCAATGAAAGCATTACCGGAGTCGGACAAACCATTGCCGTTCTTGAAGATAGCGACCTGTACAACAACAACGATTGGACTACATTCCGTTCAAAGTTCGGATTGACCCAGTCCGGATCGCTTTCAACCATCCACCCTGGCAGTTGTCCGGATCCTGGCGCGGACACAGAGTACGGCGATGATTCGGAAGCGACGATCGACGCCGAAATGGCTACCGCCGCTGCTCCCGGGGCGGCCATCCAGGTTGCCGCCTGTGCCGACACAGCCACAACGTTTGGCGCGCAGATTGCCCTCGAAAACATCGTAAATTCCAGCTCGCGGCCCACCGTGATCAGCTTCAGCTACGGAGAGTGCGAGAGCCTGAACGGTACCGCCAGCAATGCAGCGTTCAATTCCGCATATCAGCAGGCGGTTGCCGAAGGGATTTCAATTTTTGTCGCTTCAGGCGACGTCGGAGCCGCAACCTGCGATAACGATATACCTTCCGATCCGGAGGGACCCGGGGGGCTCTATCTCTGGGCAGCTTCCAACGGTATCACCGTCAATGCCTATGCCTCTTCGCCCTACGTGGTGGCCGTAGGCGGCACTGATTTCAGCGACACCTATTCGAATACCAACAACCAATACTGGAGCGGCAGCAACGGCGCCACCTACGGTTCCGCTCTATCGTATATTCCGGAAATTCCGTGGAACGATACGTGTGCCAACCCGCTTGTCAGCCAAGTCTTCGGCGGCACTTCTGCCACCTATGGCGCCAACGGATTCTGCAACAGCTTAAATGCGGCCAGCTATCAGTATTACAACTATATTGATTTGGCAGCCGGAGGCGGGGGACCCAGCGCGTGCGCGACCGGGAATGTCACCATTGCAGGCGGAGGCAATCTCGGCGGGGGTGCCACCACTCGGGGATGCGCCGGGTACCCGAAGCCTTCCTGGCAAACGGGCGTCGCTGGGATTGCGAACGATGGAGTTCGCGATCTCCCGGACATCTCGTTGTTTGCCGGCGATGGGGTTTGGAACCATTACTACGTCGCCTGCTTCAGTGACCCATATAACGGTTACCCCTGCGGGTCTAATCCCTACTATTGGTACGGCGCGGGTGGAACTTCCTTCGGGGCGCCGATAATGGCGGGTATACAGGCGCTGGTAAATCAGAAAACCGGATCGAGCCAAGGCAACCCCAACTATCATTACTACCAGTTGGCGGCACTCGAGTATGCGGGCGGCGGTAACGCTTCCTGTGATTCCAACAACGGCAACGCGGTGAATCCCGGCTGCACGTTCTACGACGTCACCATGGGCAACATCAGCCAACCTTGTCTCGGCAATGCGAATTGCTTCGATTCGGACGTCTCGTTTTACCAGGGCATTGCGAATTTTCTGGGCATCACAGTAACGTCGCCGACATTACCGGATCCCGGTGCCGGATTCCCCGGTGGAGCATTACGGGGCGCTGTCGATCCGGGCATTTACGGTGTGCTTTCCGTTTCCAGTAGCTCGTATGAACCCGCTTATCCCGCCACAATCGGTTGGGACTTCGCCACGGGGCTGGGATCGGTCAACGCATACAACTTGGCGAACAACTGGGGTCTTGTGACCGGTGCGGCTGTCCGCACCCTGGGATCGAACGTCGTGGCGGCGACCGGGAACGCCCAGAGCCCAGATGTTCCGGCGCGGCCGGCTAGCGCTGGAACGGGGATGCCCACGCGGGCGGGAGGCGCCTTGGAAAAATGATCGCCTCGACCACTTACGAACCCTGCGTTCCACCCTCGCCGGGAATGGGACATTTACCGGACAAGTCTTTTGATACACATTGTCCGCGATCGATTAACCATGCGCTTTTTTCTTCCACTCCTGTTGTCAATCGGCCTCGCGGCCGGCCAGAACCTGGGCCGGGAATCGAGGTCGATGGTCACGGTCGCCGTTACCGATGCCCGACTCGCCACGTTGACTGGCAACACCCGTCCCGAAGCAAGACCTGCGAATGACCAGGGGGTGGTTGCGCAGAACCTCTCCCTGAATCACATGCTTCTGCAGTTAAAGCGGCCGCCGGACCGCGAAGCCGCTTTTGAGGCCTACATCGATGAGTTGCACGATCCGAGGTCCGCTAATTTTCATAAGTGGTTAACGCCCGCCCAGGTAGGCGAGTTGTACGGTCCGAACCAAGCTGACGTGGATAAAGTAACCTCCTGGTTACGATCCGGCGGGTTTGTGGTGCATACGGTCTATCCCAGCGGTATGACGGTTGATTTCTCCGGAACCGCCGGACAGGTTTCGCGGGCATTTCACACTGAGATGCATCGGCTGCTGGTCAACGGCCGGGAGCACATCGCCAACATGTCCGACCCGCGTATTCCCGCGGCGCTTGCCCCGGTTGTCCAAGGCGTGGTGTCGCTACATGACTTTCGTCCCCACCGCCTCAGTAGAGCCCGGCGTCAGTTTACGGACCCCACAGGCCCAATTACGTCCAATACAGCGCTCCTGCTGGTCCCGGCGGACGTTGCCACAATCTACAATTTGACTCCGCTTCTGAACCAAGGCATTACCGGCAACGGGCAAACGATCGCCATCCTCGAAGACAGCGATTTCTATAACACCGCCGACTGGACCACGTTTCGCTCTACCTTCGGCTTGGCGCAATACAGTACGGGATCGTTGACGACGATTCATCCGAATCCAAACGGCAGTTCCAGTTGCACCGATCCGGGAGTCGACACGACATACGGAGACGACGCGGAAGCCGAAGCGGACGCCGAGATGGCCACGACAGCCGCTCCCGGCGCCGCCATCGCCATGGCTTCTTGTGCGGATACAAACACGACCTTCGGTGTTCAAATCGCCGCCCAGAACCTGGTGAATTCCACCTCGCGGCCCACAATTATGGAGTTGAGTTATGGCGAATGCGAGTCGCTGAATGGAACCGCCAGCAATGCCGCCTACAATGCCGCCTATCAACAGGGTGTGGCCGAAGGGATTTCCATTTTCGTGGCGGTCGGCGACGAAGGAGCGGCCGGTTGCGATTCAACGCCTTACACAGCCTCTATTTGGGCCGGTGTCAATGGCCTGGCGGTCAACGCGCTCGCATCCAGCCCTTACGACGTGGCCGTGGGCGGCACCGACTTCAGCGACACCTATTCGAATTCATCCAACGCCTACTGGAATACCACCAATAACAGCAATTACGGCTCCGCCAAAAGCTACATCCCGGAAATTCCATGGAACGATACCTGCGGCAGTACGCTGTTCAACGTCTTCATGGGAAATTCAGCTCCTACCTATGGCGCATCCGGGTTTTGCAACTCGACAACCGCCGCGGTCGATTATCTAATTTCGACCATAGCCACTAGCGGCGGTCCCAGCAATTGCGCCACCGGTAATGTGATCTACGAGGGCGATGTCGGAGGCGCGTTCAGTCAGGGATGCGCCGGTTACGCCAAGCCCTCTTGGCAGGCGGGAATAGTGGGCAATCCGAACGACGGAGTTCGCGATCTCCCGGATGTCTCGCTCTTCGCGTCGGACGGATTCTTCTGGCTGCACACGTATATTTTTTGCTACACCGACACGATCAATGGAGGCTCACCCTGCGATAGCAATCCCGCCGATTGGTCGGAGAGTGGCGGGACTTCCTTCTCGGCGCCGATTATGGCTGGCATTCAAGCTCTCGTCAACCAAAAAACCGGATCGCGCCAAGGCTTGCCAAATTATTACTACTACGCCCTCGCCGCAGCAGAGTACGGCACCCAGGGCAGTTCGGCCTGCAACTCGAGCCACGGCGTATCTGTGGGTACTTCGTGTATCTTCTATGACATCACTCTCGGCGACCTTAACGTTCCTTGCATCGGCAAGGCGAACTGCTTCGATTCGAACGCGACTTTTGCCGACGGGATCAGCTATTTCCCTGGAGCGTTCTCTCAGTTGACCTCGTCCTATCCCACCTTCCCATATCCGCACCCCGGTTTCGCCGGCGCAGCACCGCGCGGCGTTCCCAATGCTGGCACGTATGGTGTTCTGTCAACCGCGAATTCGGCGTACGCGCCGGCATACGCAGCTACAACGGGTTGGGATTTCGCAACGGGAATTGGCTCAGTGAACGCCTACAACTTAGCAAACGCTTGGAACACCGTCACCGCTCAGCCCGGTTTTCGCAGTCGATTTGTAAGCTCTTATAAGTAAAGACGAGCGTGAAGTGAACCCGCCGGTCGCATCGCGTGGCCTTCGGGTTTTCTTTCGGTCAAATATTTGTCTTGACAATATTCGTTGAAACAAATAACATCAAGGTGTGGCGAAACTGGCCGAAGAATTGCGTATGACTCGGGCATTTGCCTGCGCGGAAGAAGAGGCGATGCTCAGCGTTTTGCGCACCGCCGAGGTCATTTCACAGCACGGCGACAGTTTGCTGAAGAGTTTTGACTTGAGCGCGAATCAGTACAACGTGCTAAGAATTCTGCGCGGGTCCCGGGAAACTGGCTTGACCTGCGGCCAGATTGGCGAGCGAATGATTTCACGCGACCCCGATATTACGCGTTTACTAGACCGCCTCGAATCGCGCGGGTTGATCATGCGTGAGCGCAGCGAAGAGGATCGGCGTGTGGTAGTTGCGCGGATCAGCGCCGCCGGGCTCAGTCTCCTTCGCGAGATGGACCCCGAAATTCTTCGTTACAACAAGCGGTTTTTTGAGAGTTTTGGCGCAAAAAAGCTGCGTCAATTGATTGAGCTTTTGGAAGAAGCTCGTGCGGCTATAACCAGTTAGTAAAGCAGTTAGCCACTACCCGAAGGAGGGACTATGAAGCAAACTTTTACCATCGACCCCGCGCACTCGAGCGCTAATTTCAGCATTCGTCATCTGATGATCACGAACGTGCGCGGCAGTTTCAGCAACGTGACTGGGACCGTCGTTTACGATCCTGCAAACCCGTCCGATTCGTCCATTCAAGCCGAAATCGACGCGAACAGCCTGAGCACAGGCGACGCGCAACGCGACGGGCACGTGAAGAGCCCGGAATTCCTGCACGTGGAGCAGCATCCAAAAATCACGTTTCAGAGCACCAAAGTCGAGAAGACAGGCGACGGTGAATTCAAGGTGACGGGTAACTTGACGCTCCATGGCACAAGCAAGCCAGTGGTGCTAACCATCGACGGGCCTACGGCGGAAACGAAAGATCCTTGGGGCAATATCCGAGTCGGCGCATCCGCCACTGCAAAGATTAAGCGTTCGGATTTCGGCGTGGTTTGGAATGCGACGCTCGAAACGGGCGGAGTGGCGCTGAGCGACGATTTGAAAATCGAGTTGGAACTATCCCTGGTGAAGCAGCAAGCGGCGACCGCGTAAGCATCGCGCGAAAACGATATCCCCGCTACTCGCTTTGAGCCAAAGCCTTGAGGGCATCGCCGGACAGGCGCATGGTCTGCCAATCTGTGAGAGGCGCCGCGCCCAGGCTCAAATAGAAGTCGATGGCTAGCTGGTTCCAATTGAGAACCTGCCACACCAGGCGGGACAAATTCTCTTCTTGTGTCTTGGCAGCGAGATGGCGGAAGAGTTCCTTGCCGATCCCTTTCCGCCGGTGCACAGGGCGCACAAACAGATCTTCCAGGTAAATACCCGCGCGCCCTGTCCAGGTGGAAAAATTACAAAAGTATAGCGCGAAACCGGCGGGGTCGCCGTCCCATTCCGCGATCACGCAATGAAAACGCGGCTGTGGTCCAAATCCTTGCTGTAGCAGATCGTCTTCCGTGGCAACGGCGGATTCGGGCGATCGCTCGTATTCAGCCAACTCCCGGATCAGCGACAACATCAGCGGAGTATCGCCGGCCACTGCCGGCCGAATAATCAACATACGAGTACAGGCTTCCGGCGGTCGAGATTGGGAAGGAAGCCGGTCAGGAGTCCGATCGCCGGCAGAAACGAGCATAGCCGGTAGACGAAATCGATGCTGGTCCGGTCCGCCAGATTTCCCAGGAACGCCGCGCCGACACCGGCAGCGCCGAACGCAAAGCCGAAGAACAGCCCGGCTACCGTCCCAATCTTACCGGGCATCAGTTCCTGACCATAAACCACGATTGTTGAAAAGGCGGATGCCAGAATGAATCCGACCACAATACTGAGCACTGCCGTCCACAAGAGGTTCGCATACGGCAGCATCAGCGTAAACGGCAGAACCCCCAGGATGGAGCACCAGATCACATACTTACGACCGAAACGATCGCCGATCGGCCCACCGATCACAGTCCCGGCCGCGACCGCTCCCAGGAAGAGGAACAGATGGATTTGGGCGTTCTGAACGGAAACATGGAATCTGCTGATTAAATAGAACTGATAGTAACTGGTCAGGCTCGCCAGGTAGATATATTTCGAAAAGATCAGCGCGAGCAGTATCCCGATGGAAACCGCGATACGTGCGCGTGAAAGCGCCGGCAGATAAGTCGATGTTGTGTGGGCTGCGGGCTTGGTGCGTTCGTGATGTTTGTACCAGGCGCCCACCTTCGAAAGCAAAAGCATTGCCAGCAGCGCGGCCAGGGTGAACCATGCGATGCTGATCTGCCCATGGGGCAAAACGATGAAAGCCGCAAGCAGCGGTCCCAATGAGGATCCGAAGTTTCCTCCCACCTGAAACACAGACTGCGCCATGCCGTGTTGTCCGCCCGAAGCCATTCGGGCTACGCGCGACGATTCGGGATGGAAAATTGCCGACCCGATTCCTGTCACCGACGAAGCGATCAGGATCATGCCGAAATTCGAAGCAGTCGCCAGAAGGACCAAGCCCGTCATCGTGAAGCCCATGCCCCATGGCAGCGAATACGGCAGCGGCCGGCGGTCGGTAAACCCTCCAATCAAAGGTTGCAGCAGCGAAGCCGTCAATTGGTACGTCAGCGTAATCATCCCTATCTGGGCAAAGTCCAGATGGAACGTCGATTTAAGAATGGGATAGATCGCTGGAAGAAGCGATTGCACCATGTCATTCAACAAATGGCAGAAGCTGATGACGGCCAGGATGGAAATCACCACCTGACCGCGCATCTGGTTTTGCGACTCTACGGTAGCCCCAGTCACTCTTTCCATAATACGAGTCGCCTAGAGCCAACGCGCCCTACTGGACGGGCCGAGTCAGTACGTTTCAGTTACTTTTCAAGCCGGTATCATGTGGTGGTGCACTGTCCGTGACGGCTTGGAGATTCACGAACATCAAACCGCATATTTCTCCATCCGGACCACTTCAATTGCTTCTTCTCCGCCCACGGGCACCATCACTCGGTCAATCTCTCGATATCCTTTTAATGCATAAAGCGCGACTCCGGTCAATGTGCTCCCCATTTCAAAGCGCCGGAATCCCGCCGCCATCGCCGCTGATTCCGCTTCTTTGAGTAGCAGCGTGCCCAGCCCGCGCCGTGCGAATCGTGGCGCCACAAAGATCGCTCGCACCTTGGCCGCATCCACCTCGGGATTTAGGCGCTCTGGTGCAGCCTTCTCGATCTGCGAATCGCCCCCATACAAGGTCTTCCGATAGCTCCACCCACCGCACCCGGCAAGCGTTCCGTCCTCGCACATCGCCACGAAATAGGTGCCATCCGCAATCAACTGGCTATCTACCGTGAAGACGGTAGCCAGCGCTCCTTCAATCTGTCGAGCCGTGTAGTCTCCCGCCTGTAGACCGCGCACCGAATCACCGATGAGAGAGGCGATGGCAGGCACGTCCTCAGCGGTCGCTACTCTCAGACGAAAGCCCATAGCGACAGTTTAGAAAGGCCTTAGCATGCCTATTCGGCTCGCAACGCGTCCATCGGGTCATTCTGTGTCGCGCGGCGGGCGGGAACGTAACATGCCAATGCGGCGGTAACGAGCGCGATCAGACAAGCCACAACGATCGTCACTGGATCGTATATGCTAACCCGATATAGTAGACTCGCGAGAAGCTTGCCGAAGGCCAGGCTGCACAGCATACCGATTAGAGCGCCGGCAAGCGTCAGCTTCATGCCCTGGCGGAATACAAATGCCAGCACATCCCGCGGCTGCGCTCCCAGAGCCATTCTCAACCCAAATTCATGACTCCTCTGATTCATCGAGTAAGACATCACGCCGTAAGTGCCGATGCCCGCGAGGCTGAGAGCAAGCAACGCAAATAACCCGAACAAGAACAAAGCGAACTGCGAAGAGGAATAGGCCCGCGCCGATATTTCATCCATGGTGCGAATGTCCGCAACGGCGAGCGATGGATCAAGGCTGTGTACCGCCGCGCGAAGGTCGTCCGCCAGTACGGATGCTCCGGAACGGCCACGCACGGCCACAACCATATCGGCATACGGAAATTCGCGCAAAGTCCACCAGAATGCCGGCTCCGCTCCATCGCTTGCCGGAGTATCTTTGACGTCGCCGGCAATGCCGACAACCGTGAACCAATCACTTTCCTTGGGATGATCGTCAAACGAGATTCGCCAACCGACCGCATTCTGGCCGGGCCAGTAGAGCCGCGCCATGGCGTCGTTGATAATGAGCGACCGGGAGCCTGCGCTTCGATCGCGCGTGTCAAAAAAGCGGCCTTGCACCAACGGAATTCCGAGCGTGCGGAAATAATCGTCGCTTGCCGAGTGATAGCGCGCGTGGAACTGGCTGCCGGGCGCCGGCTTCTTACCTTCTATCGTGAAGCCTCCATCGTTTTCGTTGTATCCCGTCCAGGGAATATCTGTTCCGATTCCGGACGCGCTGATGCCGGGTGTCGAATCCAGACGCAAAAGCAGTTGCCGATAGAAGCCCTCGATGCCTTCTGGCTTCTTATAACTCGGGGATCTGAGGGAAATGCCGGCTGTCAAGACACCCTTGGCCCGAAAGCCCGGATCGGTATGCAGTAAGTTCGCGAAACTGCGCAGCATCAGGCCGGCGCCGATTAGAAGCATACACGCTAGAGCGACTTCGCTGACGACCAGCCCACTTCGTAGCCGTAGCATTCCAGCGCTGCTGGTGGCGCTTCGCCCGCTCTGATGAAGATGGGCCCGCAGATCGACATTCGATCCCTGCCACGCGGGCGCCAGGCCAAACAGAATTCCGGTCGCGATTGCGATTGTCAAAGTGAACAGGAACATCATCCCGTTTACGTGAATATCGCCGCCACGCGGAAAATCAGGCGGGAGCAGAGCGACCAGAATCTTCACACCCGCAAACGCGATACAAACGCCCAGCGCGGCCCCAATAATCGACAGAAGGATGCTCTCTGTCAACAACAGCCGTATGAGCCGCGACCGTCTCGCTCCGAGTGCAGAGCGCACCGCGAATTCACGCCCGCGAATGGAGGCTCGCGCCAATAGGAGGTTCGCCGCATTCACGCAGGCGATCAACAGGACCACTATCACCGATCCAAGTAACGTCCAAAGCAGGCGTTGCGTTCCGCCGACAATTTCGGTGTGGAGTGGGGTCAGGATGACACGCCATCCGCGGTCCCCTTCGTGCTCCCTGCCCATTTGCGTCATGACCGAGCCCAACTCCGCTCGCGCCTGCGCCGCCGATACCCCCATGCGAAGGCGGCCGATTCCGTCCAAAAAGTGCGAACCGCGGAACGCCGGATTGCCGTCGAAACGGAAAGGCGTCCAGACATCTACCTGTTTTCCATATGCGAGCGGCTGATACTCATTGCCCGGATGCTGGAACCCGGGCGCCATCACTCCGGCGACCGTATAGGGCTCGCCGTTCAAAACCACTTTCCGGCCCAGAATATCCGGTCGTGAGGCAAAACGCGACACCCAGAGTTCGTGGCTTAGAATGACAACGCGGGCGCTGGCGGGCAATTCGTCTTTGGTCGAGAACGCGCGGCCCATCTCCGGCCTCTCTCCCAGCACATGGAAGAAACCGGCTGTGACGGCGAAGCCGGTCAGCCGCACGGGCGTATCCGTTGCGGAGAGTTGAAGATCGTCGCGCGTATAACCGGCAATGGACGCAAACGACCGTGAGCGGTCCCGATAGTCCCTCAAATCAAACGGATTGAGCGGAAACCTTGGGAACTCCGGGCTATTTAGGAACACGCGAACCAACTGGTTTGGATGTTCATACGGAAGAGGCTTCAGCAGCACGCCATCAATCACGCTGAATATCGCACTGTTTGCTCCGATAGCAATCGCCATCGTGGCAATAATCGCTACCGAGAATCCGGGCGTGCGGGCCAAAGTCCGCATTGCGAACTGCAAATCGCGAAATATGGTTTCTACTTGCTCCGTTTGGCGCATATCGCGACACTCCTCCTGAATTTGCGTAACTCCCCCAAGACGCCGGGACGCAGCAAATCGCGCCTCATCGGCCGTCATGCCCCTTGCGAGGTTCTGTTCCTTCTGCCGTTCCAGATGGAATTGAAGCTCCTTGTCCAGTTCCTTCTCCACCTTCGCCCGCCACACGAATGTGCGCAGGCGTGCGCGCAGAACGTTCCACCAACGGCTCGGATACATCGCGGGTCCTCCTCAAGCCGTTCGGATCACCAATGCCACCGCGTTAGATAATCTTTCCCATTGCGCCAACTCTTTTTTCAATTGCGCGGTTCCTGCTCGCGTCAACGAATAGAACTTCGCCTCACGTCCCGTTTCCGATGTGCGCCATTCCGAACAAACCCATCCCTGCTGTTCGAGCCGGTGTAACGCCGGGTAAAGTGCGCCCTGGGTGACTTGCAACACGTCATCGGTGATCTGCTCGATACGCTTCGCAATGGCCCAGCCGTGTTTCGGCTCTGTGGAAATGGTCCGGAGAATCAGGAGGTCCAGAGTTCCCTGGATGAGATCGGAAGGTCTGCTCATGTATACGCCTAAACGTCTTACAACAGCATACCTAATTGGTTGACAATCGAATATATCTTTTCAGCATTTATGGTATGAAGCTACCCGGTGCAGATGAAAACGGAGATCTCCGGCGTTAGCTCGCTGATGGCCGCGATGATGGGAGGCTCCGGGGGCGGAAGCGACCCAACGGGCTCTCGATGCACGGGCCGCCCGCCTCAACGTTAGCCGTCAAGCGGTCATCAAAACGCTACTCGACCGGGCGCTCAGCGAAGAAAATCAATCGAATACGCGGAAGTCGAAGAACGGCGGCTGAGACCGTCCGCGGCTTAGCGGAGGCTGTGGTAAACCAAATGGCATGAGAGCGCTGCACCGCTTATTCACACGTCTTCTCAACTTCACTACCAGGCACCCCGAAGGAGGCTTGCCATTCGTAGAGCACCTGCTGCTGGACGTTCGCTATGCGCTGCGCGTGCTTCGGAAGTCTCCCGGGTTCACAGTCGTCGCCTTGGTCACTCTGGCGCTGGGAATCGGCGCAAATGTCGTCGTCTTCGGAGTGCTGAATGCGATCCTGCTGCGACCGTTGGATGTGAGCGACCCAAACAGCCTGTATCAGATGCGCCACAAGCAATGGACGATCGGGAAGCTCGTGACTACGTCGTATCCCGCGTTTGAGGATTTCGAGCGGCGCAACACCACCTTCAGCGGGATGGCCGGGATTTTCGGATATTCCGGCGCCGAACTGCGCTGGCGGAACGCGGTTAGGGAGGTCCATGGCGATGAGGTCACCGGCAATTATTTCGATCTACTAGGGGTGCGGCCGCAGCTCGGACGATTCTTCCACGCGGCGGACGAGCATGGCCCCAATTCAGCTCCGTATGTGGTGCTGAGCGACGATCTGTGGCGAAGCACGTTTCTCACAGATCCCGGCATCGTCGGAACGACCGTGGAGCTCGATAAGCATCCGTTCACGGTGGTTGGCGTGGTGCCAATGCAGTTCCATGGCGCCGAGCGGTTTGTGTGGCCAGACTACTGGATTCCCATGGCGAACGAGGAGCAAGTGGAGGGGTCGGATTACCTGCATAGCCGGAGATCCTTAGCTGTTACAGTGATTGGCCGGCTTAAGCGGGGCGTGACGCCGCGGCAGGCGACGGAAAATCTGAATGCTATTTCGGCGGAACTCGCGAAAGAGTATCCGGAGACCGATGACGGACTGCCGGTGCGGCTGATCCATCCGGGACTCTGGGGGGACGACGGCGAGGTCATTCGCGGATTTCTTTTGAGCGTGACCGTGCTCGCGCTGCTGGTGCTGGCGGCGGCGTCCGCGAACCTGGCAAGTCTGTTTGCGGCGCGCGTGGCGGATCGCGGCCGCGAACTGGCCGTCCGAGTGGCCCTTGGATCCAGCCGGCGGCGGCTGGTAAGGCAACTGCTGACGGAGGCCCTGATGGTATCGCTCATGGGCGGAGTAGCGGGGTTGATGACCGCGGACCTGCTGCTGGGACTGTTGAACCGGTGGCCTCCGGCGGCAGAATCGCATCTGGCTGCAAGTGTGGATGCGCGTGTGTACCTGGCCGGTCTGGTTTTGACATTGGGAAGCGCGCTGCTGTTTGGGATGGTTCCGGCGCGGCAGGTGTGGCGAAGTGGTCCGTTGGAGATGATGAAGAGCGGATCGATGGGTTCCCTGCACCTGCGCCGGTTTGCCCTGCGGGACCTGTTGTTGGGCGCGCAAATCGCAATCTGCACGCTGCTGGTGACCGCCTCGCTGGTGGCGGTGCGCGGCATGGAACGCGCGCTCCACGCTCCTCTGGGCTTTGAGCCGCGGGGCGCAATGCTGGTCGGAATGGACCTGAGCCAGGCGGGAGTGACAGACGGCATGGCGCTCAAGAAAGAGGCGCTTGACGCGGCGCTGAGCATCCCCGGCGTGACCGCCGCGGGTACGGTGAACCGCACGCCCTTCACCGGCGGGCTGCATGGCATTCCAATTTATCGGCCGGGGACGACTGAGTTCAAACTGAATAATTCCGCGCTGGAGCCGTACGTGTTTACTATGTCGCCGGGCTACCTGCAAGCTGCCGGCACTCGCCTACTGCGCGGGCGCGATGTCTCCTGGCACGACACCGCCCAGACTCCGTATGTGGCGATCGTGAATGAAACCTTCGCGCGGAAGATGTGGGGCGAAGCGACTGCGATCGGACAGCGTTTCATTCTATGGGGCAAGCTGACGGAAGTCGTGGGCATGGCGGCAGACGGCAAGTACCACGACCTGGAGGAATCGCCGCAGGCCGTGGTGTACCTGCCGTTGCCGCAGAGCGAGCAGAGCGAAACGATTTTCGTGGTGCGGTCGCGGCTGGCGCCGAACGAAATGGCGCCGGCGCTCCAACGCGCGGTGAGCGCCATCGAACCCAATGCGCCCATCACGGTGCAGCGCTGGTCCGACACGCTCGACAGTGAGTTGCTCCCGGCGCGGGCGGCGACCGTGGCGCTGGGCGTCATGGGCCTGTTGGCGGCGATGCTGGCGGCGACAGGCATCTTCGGCATGGCGGCTTACAGCGTGAGCCGCCGGATGAAGGAGTTGGGCATCCGCCTGGCGTTGGGCGCGCGCAAGACGCAGGTGATGAGTGCGGCGGTAGGGCGGCCCATCATGCTGCTCGGCGTCGGATCGGCGCTAGGTCTGCTGGCGGGAATCTTCGCAAGCCGGTTGCTTGGACACATCGTGTATCGGGCCAATCCAAGCGATCCGGTAGTGATGGGCGGCGCGGTGCTCACGATGGCGCTGCTGGGCATTGCGGCGTCCGCTATTCCCGCAAGGCGGGCGCTCGCCGCCGATCCATCCAGACTCATGCGGGAAGAGTGAGTCGGTTGGATCGGTTCTCACAGCTTGGGCTAAACCACGCGGGAACGCTGCTCTGCCTGATTCGAAGCGACTAACTGCTTGACGTCCTCCAGTTCCTTCCGCAGCCGCGCGCCCCGCCGCGCCAAGCTCACGATATAAAGCAGCACGATTAACCATGCCGCTGTGAACCCGTAAAACATGAAGGTGAAGTTGCGGGCAGTTTCCATTTCGTTCTCCTAAACCAATACGTTCATTCGTGGGTAACAGCTTCGCTGATAGGCGATTCGTAAGCATTGGCCAATCGCCGCAGGGAATCGATTTCCCGCGACATCGCTTCTTGACCGGTGCGGATCAGCACGATGGCCATGGCAATCAGTCCGATCGCCAGCCAATTCCAATAAATCATATGCTCCATCGCCGGGTCGATGTTACCGCCGCCGGTGCGAATGCTGAGTACGGGACCCGGATGTTGTGTCCGGAACCATTCGATTGATTTCCAGACGATCACCATGTCGATGGAGCCGAAGATGGACAATGCCGCCGACAGCCGCGCGCGTTGCGTGGGCTCGTCAATCGCCTTCCGCAGCATCAGGTAACCGCCATAGACAATGATCCCCACCAGCACCGAAGTCAGGCGGAAATCCCAGGCCCACCAGATGCCCCAAATGATCCTCGCCCAAATCATGCCAGTTGTCACGTTGACGATCGAGAAGGCCCAGCCCACTTCGTTCACCGAAGCGGCCAGCGAATCGTACTTCAAATCGCCGGAACTGAGATAGAGCATGGCCAGCACCAATCCCGCGAAGTACGCCGACATTGCTGTAAACGCGGACGGCACATGGAAGAAAATGATGCGATAGATTGCCCCTTGCATCGCCTCATCCGGTAACACCAGGAAGATTCGATAAAGGTTATAGATCAGCAGCAACCCGCCGGCCCCGGCAAGAAGGTAGATCGATTTTTTACGCATAAAACGCCTTTTCTCTAGTTCACCAAAATTGTATCGGCCAGCGCCAGTGCTAGGGACGTAAAGATGACGTCGAACACCACTAAAACTCGCATCCAGAGCCATTCATAATCGGTAAACGGCTGATTTGCAAGAATCTTGATGCTTGTTTCAATGGCGCCCATCAGCAACGGAAGTAGCAAAGGATAGATCAGGACCGGCAGCATCAGCTCGCGCAGCCGCAGATTCACCGTCAAGGCGCCAAACACCGAGCCAATAACCGAGATCCCCCAGGTGGCCAAAAAACTGACTCCGGCGAGTTCCGCCGGCCGCAACCACCAGCGAATATCGAAAAAAAGACCGAACACAACTAGCGAAATAATCTCGACCACAATCAGCATTGCGAGATTCGCGATCGCCTTGCCCAACACCAGGCTAGCGGCTGAAAGAGGTGAAGCTAGAAGTGTGTCCAGGCACTCATTCGGCAATTCGCGCGAGAAGCCACGATTGAACACCAACGCGCCCGCGAACGCGAAGACCAGCCACAACATGCCCGAGCCGAATTCCTTGGCTTCTTCGGTACCCGGGTCGATGACGAAGCTGAACAGCAGCAGGATGACCACCGAAAATGCCGCCGCGGCGTTCAGCGATTCCTTGGTTCGCAGCTCCAATGCCAGGTCCTTGCCAGCCAGAAGAAACGACTGCCGAATCGTCCTCAATCGGCACCCAACTTGGTGTACAGCCGATATAAAAGCGCTGGGTCTTCCAGCATCTCCTGCGTCCGTTGACCTGTGAACCGCAGTTTTCCGTTCTCGACCAACGCCACGTGCGAAGCGATGGCGAGCGCCTCGCGCAACTGGTGCGTGGAAAGCACAATGGTCGCGCCGCGCAGGCGCGCTTCGATTAATAAATCGCTCAACATGGCGATTGCGCGGTCATCCAACGAAGTAAATGGCTCATCGAGCAGCAACAGATCGGGCGTATGCAGAAAGGTGCGCGCCAATGCCAGCCGCTGGCGCATGCCGCGCGAAAACTGGCGCACCGGCATTTGCGCAACACGTGTGAGACCGACCCGATCCAGCCATTTGGAAGCAGCGGCACTGGGCTTATCCACATCCAGCGTTCGTGCGAAGAACTTCAGATTCTCTAGCGCGCCCAAATCTTCGTACACGCCAATGCCATGGCCCAGAAAACCGGTTCGCTGACGCGCATTGGGTCCCCGGGGCTTTTCTCCGAACAGGCTTACGACGCCTTTCTGGTATGGCGATAGGCCAGCCAGCACGCGCAGCAAAGTGGTCTTACCCGCTCCGTTACGGCCTAACAAGGCACAGCATTGCCGTTCCTCAATCGCAAGCGTCAGATCGTTCAGCGCCGGATAGTCGCCGTAGAACTTCCAGACGCGGTTCAGTTCTATCGCGGCGGCCATGCGTTCTATTTCACAGGCGACGTACGGAAAAGCAGCAGCAGGCCGACTCCCAAAATCGAAAATGCCAACGCCACCAACACGGGCAGGTGCGCATACACCGGCGGCTTGCCTTCGGTGACTTCCGGCGAGTCACTGGTGTCCACTTGGGTGGCATCATCGCCGCCGTGCAGGCTACCTATGCCGCTGATGTCCACCGAAAAGTCATCCTTCGCGACCACGTTGTAGATAGTCGCCTGGGTTTTGGGCTCTTGGCCCAGCGATTGAATGTCGCGGCCGGCCAGCGTGACGCCGTTCGGAGCAATCAACCGCAGCGGTCCTTGTTGCATACCCTTGATGCCGACCAAACGACCTTGATATTTCAGAGGCGAAGTCGCCGGTAACGTGTAACTGATGTCGAACTCCGATTGCCCCGGTTTCACAGCGTAATCTACTTTGTACACGTTGGGTTGGCCGGTCTTCTCCGCCGTTCTCGGCAGCGGCATGCCTTGCGCACCCTGAACGCTGACCCGCACTTGCGTCGCCCCGGGAGGCATATAGAAGCGCAGTCCGCCCAGCGCCGGATCGTAATACGTCGTGGTCGATGTATTCTCCACCAGCACGGTTTGATTCATGTTGAGCTGGCTCGTGCCGGGCTCAAAGATCAACATGTTCTGCGCCACCTGCGCAACCGCCGGCGACTTGGTCGTGTCGTAGATATCCAGTTCTACGCCCGAAGCCGGCCGGTTTGGTGTCATCAGTTGGTTGTAATCCACGTGCTGAAATTGCGCTTGCAGCAATTGCGGGCCGCCGCCTGGTTGGTCGTGTTCGAACAAGAAATGTCCCTGCGCATCGCTGACCGTGGTTCCAATGGATTGCATCCCTTGCGCGCCCGGCTTCAAGAGGTTGACCGTGACACCAGCCTGCGGCTTACTCGTGGTCTTGTTCACCACTGTTCCGTCCATTGCGGCGAACATGGTTCCTGCGCACAGGAAAAAGAGAAGTGCCGTGCGCATTAGGCCATCGCCTTTCCGCATTCTCCACAAAATTTTAAAGGCTGGGGGAACTTCGCTCCGCAATGCGGGCACACTTTACCAGCCACCGCTTTCTGCTTTGAAGCTGGTTTGGGCGCCGGAACACGCACTTGCTTCAGCCCTAGCCGTGTAGTGATCGCTTCCATTTCAGCAAGCACCACCGCCAGCTCCTTTTGCAACGATTGCTTGGTCTGCTGGTAGTCGGCATCGGACAACTTGCCCAAGCGATATTCGAACTGGAGGTCGCGCAGATTGTCGTAGATCGCCTGCTTGCGGTCTTCCAAATGCGCAATGGGCGAAACGGGAACGGGCTCGGGCACATCCTGGGGGCGTACGAAAAAGATAAGGAAGAAAGCGCCTAACGTGAGCGCGATCGCGATCGCCGGTATCATTTCTGCGGAACTTCGCCATCCTCGCCCAATTCACGATCGATCTGCGAACTGAACCTGTCCAGCACTGCTTGCTCGCTTGCTGTCATCTGTTCGGGAGCTTTGCGGTGCCTTCGCACATACGCGGAATAAACGAAGAATCCGATCACCAAAGCGATGCCCGGCATAACCCACGTAAACAATCCCCACCCTGAGGCGGGAGGCGCTGCCAAGGCAACGATCCCATCTTCGCGCACGATCGTGTTGACGATCTCGTCATCACTCATCCCAGCTTGCGTCATCTTGAAAATGCGCTGGCGCATGGGATCGCCGAATTCACAATGAATCATCGGGCACGTTCCAACACTGTTCCGGCATCCGCCGCAGCGGCACGCTAACCGTTGCCCGACGCGCAACACGGCAGGCGATGTGAGCGGATCCTGAGCGATCAGTGCGGGAATGAATGACAGCGCCAGCACCGCGGCAAAAGCCGTGAGCAGCCTAAGATTCCACTGTCGCAGGTTTTGTGGCAATTCCTACTACCTCCGTGCGGGCATACAACAGCCGCACCTTCGATGGAACCAGGCAGACAAGCGTACCGAACAACACGACCCAATATCCGGCCCATAGCCAGTCGACAAGCGGGAACAGGTACATCTTGAAGATAGCCTTCTTGTTGTCGCTCGTGATCCCCGAATAGTTAATATACAGATCCTCATTCAATCGCCGCCGTATCGCAACGAATGAGCTTTGTTGCTGGCTCGCCTTGTATTCGCGAATCTCCGGCTGCATTTGAGCGATCTCTTCGCCGTTCTTTGAAATATCTAACACGGCTTGTGACTTCGCGTAATCGGGCGTATCGCCGTCTGTTACCGTCAGCAATTTAATGTCGTACTGCCCGAAACGCGTGCTCTGGTCCAGTCCCAGATAGCGGGTTTCCTGCTGGTTGAATGCGCTTCCGGTAAAACCGACAAACATGAAGACGATACCCATGTGCACCAGGTAACCGCCATAGCGGCGAGTGTTTCGCCATGTGAGTTCGAAGGCCGCTCGGGGAAGGGCAACGTGCTCCTTGCCTTGTATGGCGCGTGAGCCCTTCCAAAACTCGCCCAGGATAGAGCTCAGCACGAAAGCGCATAACCCGAAAGAAAGCAGTGCTTCCGGATGCCGGACACCGCCGATCGTCAGCGCTCCGGCTACGGCAACGCCGATAATCGCCGGCAGCATGAATGCGCGCTTCAAACTGTCCAACGAACTCTTGCGCCAGGCGATCAATGGGCCCACGCCGGTCAGGAACAACAGGAATAGGCCGATGGGAATGTTCACCCGGTTGTAGTACGGCGCATCAATGGTCTCCTTCTCGCCGCTGAGCGCCTCCATGATTACCGGGAAGAGCGTGCCCCAAAGCACTGCGAAGCAACTCGCGAGCAAGATCAAGTTGTTGAACAAGAAACTCGATTCGCGCGAGACGACGCTTTCCAGTTTCACCTCGCTGCGTAGATACGGCAGGTTGACGATGATTGCAAAGGCGGTCAGCACGGTGGCCGAAATCAAAAACGTGGTGAAATACGGCTTAACCGGCGATTGAGCAAATGCGTGCACGGACGAGACCAGTCCGGTGCGCGTTAAAGTCGTGCCCAGGATACTGAGCAGGAACGTTGCCGAGACCAGCACCATGTTCCAGACCTTCATCATGCCCTTTTTTTCCTGCATCATGACCGAGTGCAGGAACGCGGTCGCGGTGATCCATGGCAGCAGCGACGCATTCTCCACCGGATCCCAGCCCCAATAGCCTCCCCATCCCAAAACGGTGTAGGCCCAGCCCATGCCCAGCATGACGCCAGTCGTTTGAAACAGCCACGTCACGATGGCCCACCGCCGCGTCGTATGGATCCACGCCTCGCCTGGCTGCCGGGTGATCAGCGATGCCATGGCGAAGGCAAACGGCACCACAAAGCCCACGAAGCCGAGATACAGGAACGGCGGATGAATGACCATGGTCCACCACTGCAGCAGCGGATTCAATCCCTGACCATCGCCTACATTGATGATTCCCTTGCCCGCCATCAAGACGGCAAACGGGCTTGCCACAAAGGTCACCATGCTGATGAAAAACGCTTCCGTGGTCATCAGGATGGCGATCACAATCGGCATCATCGATTGGAATTTGCGCCGGTTGTTGTAGACGACAATTGCGGAGTAAGACGAGAGTAGCCAACTCCAGAAGAGCAGCGAACCCTCTTGACCGCCCCACCATGCGGTGAACTTATAGATGGCGGGCATCGCCTTGTTGCTATGCGCCGCAACGTAGGCCAGCCGGTAGTCGCCCGTTATGAGGGAATAGACAAGGACGCCCGATGCGATCGTTAGCAACAGCCATATGGCATAGACGGACCTAGCGGCGCTCACAACCAGGAAGGGCCGCCGGCCGTACTTTCCGGCAACCGCCGCCGCTACCGCGAAAACAGCTAAACAAAACGCCAGTAGGACCGACAGGGCCCCGATATTTTCCATCGAATTGGGCGCTCCTTACGCGCCGGGGGTGGTTTTAATGGTGTCCAGACGGCTCACTTTTCCCATTGGTTCGTGGCTAGCGCCGCCTTGCGGAGGCTTCGCTTCATACTTTGAAGCACATTTGGCCTGAATTTTGGAGGCTTCAAACACTCCATCCGAATCGAGACGCCCGTCGGCCAAGGCCTGAGCGTTATCGCGGAAGGTATCCGGGAGAGGATCGCTTCCTTTATAAACAACGTTGAGCTTTTGCGCGCCTTGATACAGCACGAAGCTGACGCCGGCTGAGGTCTTTATGATCGAGCCAGGCCGCACATCGCCACCTACTCGAAGCCGCTGACCTGTCGCCGAGTTTCCGAGCTTCGCTAATTCGGGAATCGTCTTGTAATAGGTCTTGGTGTCTCGAATGCCGCCCATCGCCAGCCAAACCAAAGACCCGACAATCAACGTCATCAGAATCCCGAACTTCAAATAGGTGTTCATGCGCACTACTCCGCTAAGCTTCCAGTATAGTCCTGCAAGATTGGCTCTGGTTAAACCAGATTCTAGAAAATGCCCTTCGGGCAAATCGCATGAACTCCAACCTTACCATCGACCAATTGCGTGATGTCCACATCCACAGCGACGCTGCTCAGCATGTAGGCGTCGTCGCGGCTCAAATGCTTCTCGGTCACGAGAAAGTCGATCATGTTGCGGACGGCCATTTCGGTCGCGGTCTTTAAATCTTCGTCGAAGCCCATCGAAATATAGCTGGTTGGCGTCTCGGCGCGGGGCCATAACAGATGCTGGTCCTTGTGAACAATGAATTTGAACGTGCCCGTTAGCAACGTCTCCATCGCGGTAATATCCACTTCGCCATTGCCTTGTCCCGCGTGACCGTCGCCCGCTTCAAACAGGGCGCCCTTGGTGAACACGGGGATGAACAGCGTCGTCCCCGCGACCAGTTCCTTGTTGTCCATGTTTCCGGCGTGCATCCACGGCGGCCCGCTGTTCAAGCGGCCTCGCGAAGGAGGCGCCACTCCCATGCTTCCGAAAAATGGATGAAGCGGAATATTAATGCCTGGCGCGAATTTACCGATCATGCGCTCGCGGTCCAGTGGAATGATTTTCGAGCGGCTATAAGGATAATCATTCGGCAAAAAACCGCGCCCCGGTCCGAATCCGTTGCAGGCAAACGGCACGTCCAAGTCGATCCTTTGTATCTGCACTTCCAGCACGTCGCCGGGTTCAGCCTCGGCAATCGCCACTGGTCCGGTCAGAATGTGGCCGCCCGGACCGCGCTCCGAGGCAGGCGGGGGATTGTCATGCACTTGGCGGTCATATTGCGGGATATCCCCTGCTGCAACACCCTCCGCCTCCAAACGCTCCGGCGCGGGGCAGGACGACACGGTCTGCATCCGAACAACATCGCCTGAATGAACCGTCAAGGCAGGCTTAGCCTGCTGTGAATAGTAGCCCCAGACGACCGTCGAAGGCGTCGCGGCCAATGTATAGTCAGCGGCGAACGCGGAAGAGATGAAAAGGCCCAAAAGAGAGGCGCCAATCAGAAGTTTGCCCATGGATAACAGAGAAGTTTAGCAGCGAGCGGGCCGTGGTGTGAGGTCTCAACCCAATTCGCTACAGTGAGCCTATGCGCGTTTTCATCGGGTTCCTGGCCAGCGCCTTCCTTGTCTTCGGAGATCAGGCTGGTGGGCAGACGCCACCCAGCGTCCACTCCACTCTTGAGGCTCTTTATAAGGTTCATGGTTTCCGCGGCACGGCTATCTCGCCCAACGGGAGAGAACTGGCCTGGGTCGAAACACTCAAAAAGGCGAACGGGACGGACTCCCGGGACTCTGCAATCTATGTGGCTCCGGTCAACGATCCCTCCAGCAGGCTGCGGATCACGGCCACAGGAGGCGGGCAAGAGAAGGCGACGGAGTCCGGGGTAAGTTGGTCGCCCGATAGTTCACGCATCGTATTTGTGTCCGATGCCGAGCAGCCGGGTCAGCCCGAAATCTACGTTGTCGAGGCGCATGGCGGCACGCCGCGCAAGTTGACATCGCTCAAGGGATATCTCGCCGCCCCGCGATTTTCGCCGGATGGTAAAGAAGTCGCATTTCTCTTCACGGAGAACGCGCCGCGCGTGGCGGGACCGCTCGCGCCATCGACGCCGGAGATTGGCGTCATCGATCAAAAGATCTATGAACAACGGATCGCCGTGTTGAACATCGAGACCGGCGGTTTACGCGTTGTCACGCCCTCTGACCTCTACGTCTATGAGTACGACTGGTCGCCCGATGGACAGCAGTTCGCCTACACAGCCGCGCCCGGAGTGGGCGATAACAACTGGTGGGTCGCACAACTCTATCGCATCTCCGCCAACAAGCACTCCGCGCCGGAGTTGGTCGTCAAACCGCCGGCTCAGATCGCCGTGCCCCGCTGGTCTCCCGACGGCCAAAGCATCGCCTTCATTGGCGGGATCATGAGCGATGAAGGATCGACGGGCGGCGACATCTATCTGGCCCCGGCAGATGGTGGCAGCATCTCCGACCTGACGCCCGGCCGCAAGAGCAACGCCGCATGGCTCGACTGGCTCTCGAGTGGCAAACTGCTGTTCGGCGAGGATGCCGATGGCGGTGTGGATATCGCGGTCCTGAATCCCAGGAGCCGTGAAGCGGAGGTTCTATGGAAGGGCAATGAACAGATCCGATTTGGCGGCGTTGCTTTGGACGGTACGACTTCTGCGATCATTCGGACTTCGTGGGACCACGCTCCCGAAGTGTGGGCAGGGCCCATCGGCGATTGGCATGCCGTCACCACCGTGAATGCCGGCGCGCAGCGGGACTGGGGCAAGGCCGAGAAGATCAAGTGGACGAACGGCGGCTATGACGTCGACGGATGGCTGCTGTTTCCCGCCAACTTCGACCCGCAAAAACGGTACCCATTGGTGGTCTCCGTCCATGGCGGTCCCGCCGCTCAGAAAGCGCCTTCCTGGCCATCGGCCAACTTCGATCTCTCCATCCTGGCCACGCAGGGCTACTTCGTCTTCTTCCCCAATCCCCGTGGCAGTTATGGGGAAGGCGAAGCGTTCACGCACGCCAACGTCAAGGACTTCGGCTATGGTGACCTAGCGGATATCCTCACGGGTGTCGATCAAGTGCTGAAGCTGGCGCCCATTGATCCGGACCGTATCGGCGTGGGCGGCTGGAGCTATGGCGGGTACATGACCATGTGGGCCGTCACTCAAACGCACCGTTTCAAAGCCGCCGTGGCCGGCGCGGGCATCGCAAATTGGCAGAGTTACTATGGCCAGAACCTTATCGATCAATGGATGATTCCGTATTTCGGCGCTTCGGTTTATGACGATCCGGCTGTGTACGCCAAGAGCTCGCCGATCACCTATATTAAGAACGTCAAAACGCCGACCCTGATCGTGGTTGGAGACCGCGACGCCGAATGCCCCATGCCCCAATCGCGGGAGTTCTGGCACGCGCTGCAGACACTGGGGGTTAAGACGCAATTCGTCGTTTATCCGAACGAAGGGCATCACTTCAACGACCCGGCGCATGTGCAGGATGTGCTGGAACGGACCATCAACTGGTTCCAAACCAATCTCTGAGACGACCCAGATCTCAATTCCGCCAGGGAGGGGTGCGGTTAGGATCAAGGAATGAGTTTTGAACGAGAAGTGGAGACGGCGCTGCGGCTGGCCGGAGAGGCGGGTACGATTGCGCTCGATTTCCAGCGGCGGGGTATTTCGGCCGAAGAGAAGCCGGACGAGTCCCCGGTGACGGCCGCCGATCGAGCTTGCGAAAAGCTGATTGTGGATGGTCTGCTGGCGGAATTTCCCGGAGACGGTTTGTTGGGGGAAGAGGGCTCCAATCGCGACGGCGCAAACGGGCGGCGGTGGATTATCGACCCGATTGACGGAACCAAGGACTTTCTGCGAGGCATACCGATATGGTCGATACTGATCGGACTTGAGCAGGATGGCGAAGTGGTAGCGGGCGTGGCGCACTGCCCTGGCCAGAGAGCGACCGCCTGGGCGACGCGTGGAGGCGGTGCGTGGATGGGCAGCGAGCGGCTGAAAGTCTCGAATGCAACCGATCCCAGCCGAGCGATCCTATGTTTCAATGGCTTGCATAAGGCGGGCGTGGGGAACATGGCGTCCCGGTTGTTGGGGTGGGCGAGCAAGTTCTGGGCGGTCCGGGGCCTCGGCGGGTCAATGGACGCAATGCTGGTCGCGCAAGGGCGGGCAGACGTGTGGATTGAGCCCAATGCGGCCCCGTGGGACCTGGCGCCTTTGAAGATCCTGGTGGAGGAAGCGGGAGGCACGTTCGGAAGCTTCACGGGTGAGGCGTCCATCTATAGGGGCAATGCCTATGCGTGCGCGCCTGGTTTGGAGCCGTTTGTGAGGACACTGCTGGGGTGAGGGCGCCGGGATGGAACCGGGATGGAATAAGCTGTGACTTGTGGCAAGGTCGCCGGGTAGTCATAGACCAGAATTTGTGAAGCACGTGTTGCTTTTGGTTGTGGCGGCGTTCGTGGCCAGTACGGCGCGAGCTCAAACGCCACTCGAATTGGCGGATCGGGCGGAGCAATCGCTGCGAACTGGAGACAAGGAGGGTGCCTTGGATCTGCTCGACCTGGCATCGCGGGCGACGCCCGCAACGGCGGTGTCGGAAGATCGGATTGGGTTTTTATTTGCAGTTGCGGGACAGGGGACAGAGTCGCTGGAGCATTTCCGAAAGGCTCTTGTCATCGATCCAAATTATGCGGCGGCGCATTTTCATTTGGGCGCAGCAATGTTCGTTTCAGGAGATGTGCAGGATAGCCTGCCGGAGTTGCAGGAGGCTGCTCGCCTAGCGCCCAATGTATTTGATTACCGGTATCGGCTCGGGTCCGCCTATATACGAGCAAACAATCCAGCACAAGCTGCAACTGAATTGAGAGAGGCTGTCGCCTTGAACGCCACCGTTGCGCCCGCTTGGGCGACCCTCGGGCGAGCGTTACAAGGCGCCGGTGATTTGGCGGGAGCGGTGGATGCGTACGCGCGTGCGATTGCATTGAACCCCGCTGACGATACGACGCGGAACGACTATGCGTATGCGTTGATCGAAACGCGAGAGGCGGATAAGGGCATTGCAGAGTCGCAGAAAGTGCTGGACCACAATGCGTCCGATACGACGGCTTGGATGAATATCGGTTACGCGGAATTAAAGAAGGGCGAGTTCAACGCGGCGGAAAAGGCATATCGGCAAACGCTGATAATCAATCCACAGTCGGCGGCCGGGCATTATGACCTTGCGATCGCGTTGAAGATGCAAGACAAGATTGACGATGCGAAGAAGGAGTTGGAGACTGCGCTTCAGATGGATCCGACGATGGTCGAAGCGCATTACACGCTTGCGCTTGCCGATTGGCAGTTGGGCGATTTGAAGACGGCTATCGACGAATTGCGCACTGCGACCACGGCGCGGCCATCCTATGCTACGGCTCACTACATGTTGGGCGTGATTCTGAAGCAGAACGGCGATTTGGATGCGGCGGCGCCCGAATTGCGCGAGGCGATCCGGTTAGATCCAACCACTCCCGGGCCGTGGAACACGCTGGGACAGATATTGCGGATTAAAGGAGACCTTGCCGGGAGCAAGGAGGCGTTCGCTACGGGAGCAAAATTGAAAGCAGACAAAGACCAAGAACTGGCGAATACATTGGAACAGGGAATGCGCGGGGGAATGGCTCCGGAACCGCTGCCGGTGGCTCCCAAATAGCTATTGGCTAAGTTCCAGTTCCGATCCGATGAATCCCCAGGCATTCCAGGCATTGCCGGTCACTACGCAACGAAACAGAGCCAGCGCTTGAGCGGGATCGGTATCGGTATATAAGTGCCAGTTGCCCACGCCATAGGTAACGGTGTCGAAGGAGAGTTCGGATTCGATGTCATTCGGATTCGAAGGCTTTCTAACCAAAACCTGTTTCTCCGTGATAACGCCTTGATAGAACCGGAGCAACCGCAAATAGGAGTAGAGGTGCGGCGCGTGATTCCTCATGCGGGGAGTGATCCGCGTCAAGACTTTCGCGGCGGCTTCGGTCTGACCATCGCGGCGCAGCGAGACGTAGAGCCAATTTGAGCAATCGATGATGCTGTCGTTAGTCTTGGCGAGACTCAGCGCGCCTTGAAACTGCTGGGCGGCGGGTCCGAATTCGCGAAGAAAATAATGCGCCATTCCGAGGTGGTACTGCGCCTCCAAGCTTTTCGGATCGAGTTCGACTGCACGCGAAAGGTCCGCCAGACCCCGCTGAAAGTCTCTAAGACCGAGTTCGCGGTGACCGCGCTCCAGGTATAGGCTCGCACTCCGAGGCGCGTATTTAAGGCCTTCCGTGCAAGTGGCTATCGCTTCCCAGTACTGGCGCTTGGCGGCTTGCGCCTGGGACAGGTTCAGACAGCGTAAAACACTCTTAGGATCGGCTGCCAACCGTCTCTTAGCGGCTTGAATGGCGCCATCGGTATCGGGTAAGCCGTATAACTTTCTGCCCAGACGCGATGTCGTCTCAAATGGGCCACTGGGCTCCGCAGATTGCTTGGGGGCCTGCGCTTGAACGAAAGGCAACACTACGACGGACGCGGCCAGCGCCGCCAGTAACCTGCGAATCATGTTTCTAAGGAGTATGGCACAAACGGGTGGTACCAACACCGCCGGAGACCGAGGAAACGAGGTTGCAACGGCACGCCACGTGCTAGATGATCACCGTCCACGAGCACCTTGACGGAGATGGAGCGCGCATGAATCGATTCTTAGTAACTTCTCTAACAGTCGCCGTTTTGGCGATTGTCATCAGTGTCCAGGCTAGGGCACAAACATCCGATGAATTCAGCAAACAAATGGAGGAAGGACAAAGAGCCATGTCGCTCTTCGATTACCCTACGGCAATCCTCAAATTCGAGGCTGCCATTCGGCTCGACGATCGATCTGCGAGCGCGCACGAATGGCTCGCCAATGCCCTTATGGGGAGCGTCGGTGGCATTGCGCCGCACGATCCACAAACTCTGGAACGGGCAAAGGAGGAGGAGCAGATTGCCCTTGGGATAGCTCCAAATGAAGCCGAAGCTCTAGCGGGACTGGCGGCAGTGACGTACGAGTCGGGACTCGCTTCAAACAATATATTTGATCTCAAAATGCCCGCCGGGACACTTATGGCAATGGAAATTCTCCAGAAAGCAGTGGCTGCGGATCCCAAAAATTACCACGCGAACCTGGAGATTGCGCACATTGAAAATAGGGCGCTGGGAGTTGCTCTACTGCGAGCGGCAATCAGTTCCAATCAAGGTCAGCGTAAGCCGCTTTCACCCGAGGTTAGGCAGAAGCTGCGCGGCGATTACGGAGGCATGTTCGAAGACGCAATCAGACACGCCGCCTGGGCCGTTGAAGTGCAGCCGAATGCATTCAGTGCTATGCACGAATTGTCGGGGCTTTTTCGTCTGCGGTCGTCGATCGAGGAAGGGGAGGATGTCAAGGCCGATCAAAGGCGGGCTGACAACTGGGCTGATAAATCTCAGTCGGCGTTTGCCCGGGCTCAGCGGAAAGCTGCCCATCCCCGCCGGGTTGCGGCGAACTTTGGCAGCTATGAAGAAGCCATGGCGGCGGGACGTAAGGCTTTGGCAGCGTTTGATTATGAGGATGCGATTGCGGCGTTCAAGAGTGCAGCCATCAGCCGCGAAGATTCGGCGGATGCTCACGTGGAGTTGGCGAACGTCCTTATTCTCAGCGGCGACGGCGATGCCGCCTCTTACCCATATGACTCTGAACGCGTAGAGTTCGCCGAGAAGGAAGATCAGCGGGCCCTCCAGATAAGGCCTCATAACGCTGAAGCCTTGGCCGGACTTGCCGATGCCACCTACTCCAAGACTGCGCACACAATTGGGGCCGACAGAGCCGCCATTGCCGCAGCCGCCAAAGATTGGGCACAGAAGGCATTGGCTGCCGATCCGAACAACTTCCACGCGAATTATATGACTGCTCACATGGCCTATCAAGAATATGGCGTGGCGAATTTCGACGCGGTGTCGGAAGCGTACAAGAAGGGATTCCACGAACCAACGCTGCCGCCGGGATATCTGGAACCGTTGCGCAAAACCTACGGCGATCTAGTGGACGAAGGGTTGCGTTGCGCCCTGAATGCGTTGAAGACCAAGCCCGATTCATACCTGGCAATGTATGAACTCTCGAACTTATATCGTGCCCGGTACGACTTGAGTCGCGATCCGTCGCCCGGCGATTTAGAGCTATCGAATAAATGGCGAATGAAATCCGTTCAGTTCGCGCCGAAAGACGATCCCAGGAGCCGAATCGTAAACGACGGAATTGCGGCAGGAGTTATGGCAGGGGTCCTGGGTTCGATCCCAAGTGTGGCGCCGCCTCCTCCTCCACCGCCCCGTCCAACTCCCAATTAGCCGCTCTTACAGCCGGAGACGGTTACGGAAGAGTTAGCCAAGCGCCTGTTCCAGATCCCAAATGAGATCCGCGACATCTTCAAGGCCAACGGATAGCCGAACCAGTTCCGGAGTTACGCCGGCCGCCTCCTGTTCCGTTGGGCCTAGTTGCTGGTGGGTGGTTGAGGCCGGATGAATAACCAGACTGCGTGCGTCCCCAACGTTGGCGAGATGCGAAAAGATCTTCAGCTTGTTGATGAGGGCGCGGCCGGCTTCGTACCCACCTTGCACACCGAATGAGAACACCGCGCCGGCACCCTTCGGCGTATACATCTGGGCCAAGCGATAGTAGGGACTCGATGGCAGAGACGCATACTTTACCCATTCGACTTCATCATGCGCTTCCAGATATTTGGCTACTACGAGAGCGTTTTCGAGATGCCGATCCATGCGCATGCCCAGGGTCTCAATACCTTGCAGGAAAAGGAAGGCATTGAATGGACTGACGCAGGGACCGAAATCGCGCAACCCCTCAACGCGCGCCTTGATAATGAAACTGATGTTGCCAAAGGTATCCCAAAATCTCATGCCGTGATAGGCACGCGCCGGCTCGGTGAAGGAAGGGAACTTGCCATTGTTCCAAGGAAATTTTCCGCTATCGACGATGATGCCGCCGATAGAGTTGCCGTGTCCGCCCATAAATTTGGTAAGGGAATGAACGACGACATCCGCGCCAAAGTCGATGGGGCGCGTGACGTAGGGTGTGGCAAACGTGTTGTCGATGACGAGTGGAATGCCATGTTCGTGAGCAATCTTGGCGACGGCAGCGATGTCGAGCACATTGGAACGGGGATTGCTGATGGTTTCTCCATAAAGCACTTTCGTCTTCGGAGTGATCGCTTTGCGGAAATTCTCGGGATCGTCCGGTTCTACAAAGGAGAAGTCATACCCGAGGCGGCGCATGGTCACATCGAACTGCGTAAACGTGCCGCCGTATAGAGTGCTTGACGAGACGATGTGATCCCCGGGCGCAGCTAGAGTATTGAGCGCCAGGAACTGCGCGGCTTGGCCGCTGGAAGTTGCAAGCGCGGCTACGCCGTTTTCGAGCGAAGCGACACGAGCCTCCAGCACGGCCGTGGTTGGGTTCATGATGCGCGTGTAAATGTTTCCGAATTCTTGCAGCGCAAAGAGGCGCGCAGCATGATCGGTGTCGTCAAAAGTAAATGACGTGGATTGATAGATGGGGACGGCACGGGCGTGAGTCGTGGGGTCCGGGTCGTAGCCGGCATGGAGCGCCCTGGTATTAAACCCCAGCGGCCGATCGATTTTGTTAGTGGAGGACATCGAAGACAGTATATGTGGGAGGGAATCTTCCTATCTATTTCGAACTTTCCATCTCAGCGTCCCAAGCCCGTCCGTATAGATACAGGGAACCGGCCCACGCCACCACGGCGATCGCGATGTAGAGGAACCCGCGCTGATAGGCGGCGAAGCCCAGGGCCGAGCCGCCAAGGGTTTGCAGGAAACCGGCGGGAATTAGTTGGCCTCCGGTGAAGCGCCAGCGCTTCTGGGGCAAACGTTCGCGAACGGAGATGTGATGGCCAATGGCGAGCATCGCCAGGCCGGAGGTAATGCCGGCGACTGGATTCAGCGGCAGCACCAGAATTGTCAAGACGATCAGGAAGGCCAGGTCTTTCGATAGGAGAATCTGCCAACCCCGCAAAGGCAGCAATCGGTAACGAATGAGCCCGGAGCCGAATTCAAGGCCGAACAGGCACTGGGCATAGGTGCCCAACGTCAATGAGACTACCAGCGCCATTATGGCGAACGCGCTGGAGTTGGGATGAGGACTGAGCCGGTACGCTGTGGCTCCGGCGGCGAGGAGCAGAGCGAGATAAGGGTCGAGCACGCTGAGGAACTGGCGGAGATTGTTGCGAACCAAGCCGCCCAATAGACCGGGGAATTGCGGAATATGCAGCAGCAGATTCCACTGCGGCGCCCGGTGAACGACATTCCGTGTCAATACGGTCAGGACTTGGATACTGATGGCGAAACCGACGAAAGCGAGAGCCTGAACCCAGTGAGCCTTGAGGAGGAGCATGAGAACGGCGATCCAAATAATCGGACTCAGCAGGATGCTGGCAAGCCGGAGCGCAAAACGTTGCCAGCGAGTCAGCGGCCAAAGAGCGTAACGATCGGCGGGGATTTTGGTTAGCGGATCGGTGGAGAGCGGGAACAGCAAGAGTAAGCCGAGCAGGAGTAGGAGAAATTCAGCGCTCTGCGGCTCCAACATCAAAACGGCTGCGAAGAGGAAGAAATTATTTCCACCAATGCTCTGAAGCGTGCCCAGATCGCGCTGGAGAGCGCGAGCCAGTGCCCTTAAGATTGCGTGGATCGCAGCCAAGGCAGATCTTCGGAAGGCGGCGCTTCCACCAGGTCAAAGTAGATATCTTCAAGGGGCCGGGAGGCGCCCGGCGAAGCAGAGGTCCAGACGATCCGTCCGGCGCGGATCATCATGATATTCGTCGCGAGCCGATCGACGATGGATAGAATATGCGAGGTCAGAAAAACAGTGATACCGCGTTGCGAAATCGACGTTAAGAGATCGTGGATAGCTTTGGCGGACACCGGGTCGATACCTTCGAAGGGCTCATCGAGGAAGAGGACGCGAGGGTTGTGGAGAAGAGCCATCGCAAGGGATGTTTTCTTGCGCATACCGTGCGAGCACTGATCGAGAAATGTTTTGCGGCCGTTCTGGAGGCCGAGGATGCGCAGCAGCGGTTCCATACGGGCGCGCGTCTCCCCGGCGCTGAGGCCGTACACAGGACCGCAGAGGAGCAGGTGCTCCTCGATGGTGAGAGAATCGAAGACCCCGAGAGACTCCGGCAGGACGCCGATCACGCGCTTGACTTCAAGGTTGTGTCCCTGAACGTCCAGTCCACTGATTTCAGCGGAGCCGGATGTTGGCGGCACTAATCCGGTCAGCATCTTAACGAGCGTGGACTTCCCCGCCCCATTCGGCCCGAGAAGGGCGCAGATTCCGCCGGAAACATCCAGCGAGATGTCATCTATGGCGGTGAACGATCCGAAAGTCTTAGTAAGGTTTTGACAACGGATCATCCGATAACGCCTCAGAATAGCATCGCGATGGGTGCGGGGTTCATTAAACCGTTATTTCGCGCTACAATAAAGGTTCCCAAACAAATCTTGCAATCATGATTTCCGTAAGCAATGTCAGCATGCGCTACGGCGCAAAAATTCTTTTCGACGAGGTCAACACCACGTTTTTGCCGGGCCGGCGGTATGGGTTGACGGGTCCTAACGGGGCTGGGAAGTCGACGTTCATGAATCTGCTGTCGGGGGAGTTAGATCCGCAGAAGGGGACAGTTGTCCGGCCGAGGAAGCTGGGAATTCTGCGGCAGGATCAATTCGCGTTCGATCAGTATCGGGTCATCGATACGGTGATCATGGGCAATATGCCGCTGTGGCGGGCGCTTGAAGAGCGGGAAACGCTGTATAGCAAAGCTGAACTGACCGACGAAGATGGAATGCGGCTGGGTGAATTGGAAGGCGTGGTGGCGGAGGAAGACGGCTACTCGGCGGAGAGCGACGCGGCTGTTTTATTGGATGGACTAGATATCCCGGAACCGTTACATAACCGCAAGATGGGTGAATTGCAGGGCGGTCAGAAGGTAAGAGTGCTGCTGGCGCAATCGTTATTCGGGCATCCCGATGCATTGCTGCTGGACGAGCCTACGAACTATCTTGACCTGGAGTCAATTCACTGGCTACAGAATTTTTTGACCCACTATTCGGGCAGTCTGATCGTTATTTCGCACGATCGGCACTTTCTTAACGCGGTTTGCACGCACAGTGCGGACATCGATTATCAGACCATCATTACCTATCCGGGCGGGTATGACGATATGGTGCTGCAGAAGACGCAGATCCGGGCGCGGATTGAATCGGAGAATGCGCAGCGGGAAAAGAAAATCTCGCAATTGAACGAGTTTATCGCGCGTTTCGCGGCCGGTACGCGAGCCAGCCAAGTAACATCACGCAAGAAGGAAGTCGAGCGTCTTCAGACCACCGAACTGGCACGGTCGAATATCCAGCGGCCCTACATCCGGTTCGAAATGAAGCGGCCCTCGGGACGCCATGTACTGGAGTGCAAGCACGTTAACAAGGGCTACGACGGGTTGGAAGTAATCGTCAATTTTTCGGCGGCACTGCAGAGGGGCGAGAAGGTCGCTCTAATGGGACGCAACGGCATGGGTAAGACGACCATGCTTAAGGCGCTGCTGGCAAACGCGCCAGGCGTGGACGATAAGGATTTGGGACTGGATTCGGGTACTGTTACGTGGGGACACGAAGCGCAGGTGGGGTATTTTGCGCAGGACCACCGGGGCAACATCCGCAACGGGACCACGGTAGCGGACTGGTTGCACGATTGGGACCCGCAAGCGTCCCGCGAAGAGATTCGGGGGCTGTTGGGACAGATGCTATTCAGCGGCGAAGAGGGCAACAAGCCGACGGATGCCTTGTCGGGAGGCGAGGCGGCTCGGCTGATTTTCTGCAAGCTGATGCTTCAGAAACCGAATATTCTGGTGTTCGACGAACCGACCAACCATCTGGACCTGGAATCGATTAATGCGCTGAATGTCGCCCTACAGAGGTATGAAGGAACAGTCCTGCTGGTCACGCATGACGAGGATCTGATCGACGAGGCGGCCACTCGGATCTGGCATTTCCAGGATGGAAGAATCGAGGACTTCCTCGGCAGCTATGAAGAATACATGGCTATGGCGGCGCGGTAACAGTTAGTTGACGCCGAAAATGCCAGTCCCATCCGGTCGCAGCAGTTTGTTGAAGGTATAGAAGAAGACTAGTAACAATCCGATAAAGAGCAGGACTTCGATCGTACGGCGTTCGCGCGTACCCTGAATGAAGGATTTCCATCCTCGCCGGCGAGTCAGACGCGCCTGCTCCTCCCGGCGGAGAGTCTCCTTCACCCCAGGTGAAAGCGCCACGAAGAAGCTGCGGCGGCACTGGCGGCAGCGATATTTTTTGGCGCCACGGAGTTCGTAAAAAAACCGGAAAAGCTTTTTGCGCCGCGATGGTCGAACATCGTCGCTACCACAGGAGGGACAACGCTTACCCAGGGTTGTCTCCGGAATACCGGTCATCGCTTCTGTGATACCACAGTAGCAATCACCTTCTTCAACAAGAAGGTTCCTTCCAGGCGAGTCTCACCCAGGGGTCGCGTATAAACCAGCGAAATCACAACCGTTTTAACGGCAGGAGGGACCTCAAAGATTTCTGAATTCGGGCCGCCTTCAGGGCTCGTGGAAGCGGGCGGCTGGGCCAAATTCGCTGGGGCAATCGCCACCGACGACACGGCATGGACTTCCCATCGAAGACCGTCGGGGCCCGCGCGGTCAATCGATTCCAGGTCCCAGGCCAAGCGATAGCGCGCCCCGGCGCGGACGGGAATGAATTGATGCAACAACGAAAAGGATTCGGGCTCGAGGCCGTTTAGGGCAATCCGCAGACCGTAGGGAACTATTCGCTGGATATCAAGGCCCTTCGTCTGGCTGGGGGACCAATCGAAACCATTGCCGGAAATCGGCACAGTAAACTCCGGATTGGAAACGGGGTGTTCGTTGGTTGGTGCGGGGAGTTCGGTGAACCCAGCGGTTCTCATGGTCCCCCAGAGCGCCTCAGCTTGAGCCGTGTCGCCCTCGATAAGAAGCGTATCGACCGCATTACCTGAAATTTGCTTCTCTGAAAAGGGGTCCATCAGATTGGCGTCGGCAATCTGCGATTTGTTAGTGAGCAAGGCATGTTGCGCCACCCGACTGAACACGGAAGCGCCGCGGGAATCGACTCGATTGGAACTCAGGAGATAGCCAACATACTCGAATAGGACACGGCGGCGGTTGGGCAGCAGAGAAGCATTTCGAACGGGGTCGGAGGAAACGCTCCATATCTGATCGAAGATCGGATACGAGTAGTAGGGGGTAATATTCAATGCCGCTTTCGCCCAGCGAAAGAAATCGGCGGGCCGATTCTGCCGGAGATAGAAGTTCTCCAGCGTCCAGCGCGGAACGTACATGTGATCAAAATCCGCAGCGGCTAGAAAATCCTTTTCGGCAGCCGCAACGTCTTGTCGCCGCAGTTCATCATCAATGCCGAGCTGTATCCAGGCAGCCGCATCAAATGGGTTGAGCGCAAGTGAACGCTGTATCAAGTCGTGCCGGTGGTCGATGTCAAAATAGGCCAACTCGCGTGGGAACTCGGGGCTATCCGGGACCAAACGGGCTGCGGCTGCCAGGGATTGCTGGGTGTTGCGCTCGGCGAGCATGCGCGCCCTCGCCCAAACCGACGATTGCCACGCGCCGAACAACAGTGCAACGATCAGTATGATGCGTAAGACTAGACGAAGTATGGCGGTCATGTTAGCTAGAATTTATGCTGCTCCCGGTTATGCGATTGTCCTGTTCTTATTGTGGCTCGGCCTGGGAACACTAAGGGCGGCGAATCCGCCGACAGCGGTAACGATAACGCCGGCGGACAAGAATGTTCAGTCCATTGTCGATTCGCATCCGGCCGGCACCGTATTCACCTTTGAGCCTGGCACGTATCGGCTGTTAAGCATCAAGCCAAAAGACGGGGACCATTTCATCGGGAATCCCGGCGCGATCTTCAATGGATCAGAGCAGTTGAATTTTCATAAGGCCAACGACAAGTTGTGGGTCGCAGTGATGCATGACACTTCTCCGGAGGCTGTGGGAGGGGCGTGCGAAACCGGAGCCAAGAACGCGGATGGAACTAAATATACGATTGGTTGCGATCATGCGCGGGACTTGTTTTGGGACGACAAGGTGGTCTGGCGGGTTGCGACCCTGCAGGAAACCGCGCCCGGCAAATGGTTTTTCGATTCCGCGTCACACAAAGTCTACGTAGCGGACGACCCGTCCGGCCACGTGGTTGAAATCGGCGAAACGCAGACGGCAATCCATGGAAACAATAGCGACATTGAGATCAGCGGCTTAACCATCGAGAAATACGCCAACAGAACGCAAAGCGGAGCGATTGCGTGCGGCGAATTTGTTAATGGAGAGAAGACTCAAGGCCCGGGGTGGACTATTGAGAATAATGTCCTGACGCTGAATCATTACTCGGGGATCAAGATGATTCAGTGTTCCAATGCGCACATCCTCAATAATAAGTTCCTGAGGAACGGAAACACGGGGTTAGATGGAGTGGCTACAGACAACAGCGTGATGGAAGGCAATGAAATAGCATTTAATAACTACGCCCATTTTTCGGGAGGGTGGGAGTGCGGCGGGAGTAAGTTCGTGGAAACTACTAACTTCACGGCCAAAAATAATAATGTGCACGACAATTTTGGCACGGGTTTGTGGTTCGATATCGATTGTAAGAATGTCACTATCTCGAATAACACGGTCGACAAAAATTACGATTCGGGTATTTTATATGAGATCAGCCGACAGGCTACGATTGTGGATAATGTGTCCAGATTGAATGGGATCGCGAGCCGGCATTTCGATCCATGGGCCAACGAGGCCCAGATTCAAGTATCGGCTTCTTCCGACGTTACGGTGGAACACAATACCGCGGTCGCCGGTAACTGGGGCAACGGGATTACAGTCATACAGCAAAATCGGGGCGCGGGGAAGTTTGGTCCGTACTGGGCCACGCGCGTCGTCGTGGAGCACAACGACATCACGTACCTGACACCGAGAACTACGACCACCGGCGCTTCCGAAGATACGGGAAAGTTTTATGGACCGATCACTTTCGACTACAACACCTACCACGATGCTCAAGGCGGCAACAGCCCGCACTGGCGGTGGAACGCCATTCTGAATTGGGCTCAATTCCGCAAGCTGGGACAAGAAGAGCACGGAACGGTGGACAAGGTAATCCCACCAGCGGATGTGGCCTTAGCTTCGACCGTCCCGCCCAAGTAGCGTGAAGGAGAAGGCGATCGAACTTAGGCGATGGCCATCGCGGTCTTCGGCGCGGCTATCTCAACTTGTTTCGAGATCCAAGCGTATGTTTTTTCGAGGCCCTCGCGCAGTGGCCGGCTGGGCCGCCAGTCGAGCTTTTCCTGGATCAGCCGATTATCCGAATTTCGGCCCCGGACGCCGAGCGGTCCCGGAATGTGGCGGATGGTTAGATCTTTACCGGCTATGTCCATGATGATTTCGGCCAGTTGGTTGATGGTTACCATTTCCTCGGAACCGATATTGACAGGACCGGTGAAATCGGAATTCATAAGACGCTGTACGCCTTCAAGGCACTCGTCGATATATAAAAATGAACGGGTCTGCAGACCGTCGCCCCAGATTTCAATTTCACCACCTTCACGAGCTTCCGCAACCTTGCGGCACAGCGCTGCCGGCGCCTTCTCCTTGCCACCTCGCCAGGTGCCCGCTGGGCCGAAGATGTTGTGAAACCGGGCAATCCGCACTTGCACGCCATAGTTGCGCATGTAAGAGAGGTACAGACGTTCGCTGAAGAGTTTTTCCCATCCATACTCGCTGTCTGGCGCCGCTGGATACGCAGACTCCTCGGAGCACTTCGGATTCTCGGGGTCGCGCTGGTTGTATTCCGGATAAATGCAAGCAGACGATGAATAGAAAACTTTCTCAACGCCGGCCTTAGCTCCGAGCTCTAGCACATTCAAGTTGATGGTGGCGGAATTGTGCATGACGGCGGCATCATGCTCTCCGGTGAAGATATAGCCGGCGCCCCCCATGTCGGCTGCCAGTTGATAGACGTGCGAAACATTGGTCAGCGACTCGCGAACCACGCCGGGATCACGAAGATCGCCAATAACGAATTCATCGGCTGCAGAGAGTTCGTACTCGTGTTCTTTTAAATCAGCGGCGCGAACCCAAAAGCCCTCCTGTTTCAGACGTTTGACAAGATGCCCACCGATAAATCCGCCGCCCCCGGCAACAAGCACTCGAGTCATCAGTTATTCTCCTTGTATTATTAGACTGCCAGAACCGCGCTCCCCGGGGCAATATACCCGGACGGGGGATAATTCGCGCTAATATGCGCCATTTCGACCCAAAACGGTGATAGCGGTACGGATCAAGATGTATAAATCGAGCCACAACGACCAATTGCGAATGTAGTAAGTATCGAGCGAGGCCTGGACTTCGAGGTCTCCATCGCTACGGGCCGACACCTGCCAGAGGCCCGTCAGCCCGGGCTTGACTTGGGTGCGCAGTTTGCGAAACTCAGCGTCAAAACGCTCGTTGTGATAAACGGGAAAAGGACGTGGACCCACTAAGCTCATGTCGCCCTTCAAAATGTTCCAGAGTTGAGGCAACTCATCCAAGCTGCTCTTCCGGAGGAAGGTTCCGATACCCGGCAAGACTCGCGGATCTTTCTTTAGCTTACAAAATTGATTCCATTCCTTGAGGGCTTCCGGATTAGTGGCGAGGTGCTCGCCGAGCATCCCCTCGGCATTGGGGTACATAGTTCGAAGTTTCAGTATTCTGATGAGTTCACCGCGCTTGCCCTCGCGCTCTTGTATGTAGAAGGGATCTCCCGGGCTGACTGCTAGAGTCCACATTGCTGCAAGCAGCAGGAACGGCGCAGCGAACAGTAAGATCAGGCTCGAAATCGTAAAGTCCATCGCCCGTTTCACCCAACGATTCACCGGGTTCAGGAGGTTATGCCGGATCTCGAGGCCGAGCACGCCGCCCAGATCGCGAGGCGCAATCCAAAGGCTTGCGACCCCGAATAAGTTGGGGACAATCAAGATGTTTGGAAAAATCATGGACCAATGGTGCAAATTCCTGACTAGGAGATCGGGCGGCATGCTGGGCATCGCCACGATCGCATGGCGGATTTGCAATTCTCCGGCGAGGTATTCCGCCTCGTACAATGGTCCGCTGACTGGAACGCCCACACAGTCACCGTGTTTATGGGGATCGTCGTCGAGACAGGCAACCGGGCGATAGCCAAGAACTCGATTCGCCCGAAGGTTTCGTATAACGGTCCGCGCCGTCTTCCCGGCGCCGAGAATAATGACAGGAACGCCCCACCAATCGCAAGCTTTCAATAGGTAACTGGACAACCATCGCCCTAGCGGCACCAGTAACAACGAAAAGCCCCACGCCAGTAAAAATCCGCCCCGGGAATTGATCCACCATTCTTTTACTAGCAGCATAGAGGCCGTCAAAACAAGGTAAACCAGAGTGATGCTGTAACAGAGCCGTCGAATGACCTCAACGGCAGTAATCCCAATGCCGGGATACATTCCATTAAAAGCGAGAGCGCCTATGGAAAGACCAACCGCCAAAAACATCGTGCTCTGCAACGGGGGTATGGACGGATTAATATGGGACCAGACCCAAAAACCACAGGTAACGGCCAGTGATAGGGTAATCAGATCCGCAATCATCAAAGTCATACCCATGAGCAGGGCCGGGGATCCGACTTGAGCCATCTGCTCGATGCGTGTTCGTGCGGGTACGGAAGATGCCATCTTTAATCTCGACGAAGCCACTGCGAAATCCGCATGACGGCTAATTCGCAGCGTCGCTCCGAATGAATTTTCTGAATCCGAGAAGTTGCATCCCGAACAAGGCGATGAAACGAGGGTTGTGCTTTAAATACCGCTTCCAGAGGCGCTTTGGTTCGGTGATCAGACGGAACAACCACTCCAACCCGAAGCGCATCATCCAGCGGGGGGCTTGTCGTTTTGACCCGGCGAGAAAATCGAACGCTGCGCCAACGCCAACCATGACAGCGGCGACGCGGTTTCGATGAGCGGCCATCCAAAAATCCTGTTTCGGAGTATTCAAGCCAATGAACAAAATTTTAGCGCCTGAGGAATTGATTGCCTCCACGACCGCCTGATCCTCTTGCTGCGACAAGGGCCGAAACGGCGGAGAATAACTGTAGGCTATTTCCAGCGTGGGGAAGCGGTTGGCGATAACATGACGAAGACGAACGAGCGTGGAGGGCGATCCACCGTAAAATCCGACCGGGATTCTATGCCGTTCCGCTTGGCTGAGAACTTCGGGCGTGAGATCAGGCCCATAGACGCGCGTCGCGCCTTTTTTTCCTAGGAGCATCAATCCCCATACCAAGGGCATCCCGTCAGGGGTGACCAGATCGGATTCGTTCATCACCCTGCGGAAATCCCGAGAGTCGAAAGACTCCATCACGTTGTTTACTGTGGCAATACAGACATATCGCGAACTGTCCACAGCCGCCCAAGTGCAGATCAGCTCGGCCGCCTGCGAGTAACTCGTTTTGTCGACTCGCATGCCAAGAATATGAACTGAGTCCAGACTCATTTCGAAATGTTAACCTTAATGACCATCCGGATACAAGCGACAATCGGCAAACCTATAAAGAACTTGTCCTTAAAGTAAGTATCGCGACGATTACGCAAGGGGTCAATACGCGATAGAACGGGCGCTCCGTGGCCGGAGTTACAAGGAAAATCCCGCGGCTGCGGCATCGTTTGCGAACATGCGAACCGTATCCAACGAGAGTGCATCCAAATCCATTCCACTTAGCTTCATCGCCTTGGCCAGAATGTCGTGCGGAACCGTGACGACGTCGCAGCCGCAACGGTCGGCTTGGAAGATATTGAGAACTTCGCGCACGCTGGCCCAAAGCAACTCCGCAAGCGGGCGGTCCTCGAGGAGGCATCGGCTGGCGCGCATGTACGGTTCAGGATCCCGACCGGTGTCGGCGATTCGACCCGCGAAAACCGAGACGACAGCGGGAACGGATTGGGCCAGCGCCTGGGCGACTGTGCGCACTTGACCGAGAGTCAAGATAGCGGTGACGTTAAGTTTCACGCCGCTCGCAGCCAGACGCCCGATCAAAGGCGACATTGATTCTCCTCGCGTGTTGATCACGGGAATTTTGACGTATACATTGGGGCCCCAGGACGCGATTTTGCGGGCCTGCCGCTCCATTTCGGAAGGCTCGTCCGAGAACACTTCGAACGAAATCGGCTTGCCGGTTACTACGGTCAAAATGTCTCTGGCGAACGCCTCGTAATCCGAAATACCCGCCTTCCGCATTAAGGTAGGATTCGTGGTCAGACCGCAGATCAGAGGATTTTCATAGAGGCTTAGCATTCCGCTCTTATCCGCACCATCGGCAAAAATCTTGACATTCAGCCGGTCCAGAGAGTGCAGAGATTCCGAAGCGATAGTTTCGCTGGCCGCGGTCGCAGCTAGTCTTGTCATAGTTTCGTAAATCCTTTCCGGCCCTTCGCCGATGGCTGGCCCACTTTTTAGTGGTTCGTCAATATCTTTTCGCTTCCGAAAGAATCAAAGTCGCCGCGGAGAGCAAATCGGTGGCACGGAGGTCTGGTTGTTCCCGCAACGATTCACAATAGCCGCGGTCTATGAAGACAGTCCGGCATCCGGCAGCGTAGCCGCAATCTATATCCCTCCACCGATCGCCAATCATATAGCTGGATTTTAAATCGATGTCGAGCGACTCGGCCGCCCGCAGGAGCATGCCTGGATTGGGTTTACGGAATTCCGAAGACCTCTCGCCTCCAGGATCGTAGCAAACTTCCACGCGGTCAATCGGTAATAATTCGCACAAACGCGAATGCATCCTTTCGACAAGTTCCCGGGCAATCTCACCTCGTCCGACATCGGGTTGATTAGTGGCTACAATCAATCGAAATCCCACGTTGCGCAGCGCGGCGCAGGCCTCCGCGACTCCGGGCAGCAAGCGAAAATCTTCGAAGCGATGCGGGGGATAAGGCTTACCGTTCCTCACGATCGGCTCATTCAGGACCCCGTCGCGATCAAGAAAGACGGCCCGATTCATAGTTGTTCAGACCTAGGCAAGGGCAGTATTCTCCCACTTAGTCTGGTTCACCTTCAATTTGGGATGCGAAACAAAGAGATGCCAGACAATTGCTTGAAAGGCTTCGGAATGAGGAGTTACGTGGATCGAGTTGACGGTCGGAATGATGACGCACGCATCGGCCGCCTTGGCTGTATAGCCCCCATCGCGGCCAACAATCCCGATCACGGTCGCGCTCTGTTGCTTGGCGTATTGAATGGCTCGCACCAGGTTCGGACTGACGTTGAGATCGAGATTACCTCCACCGACGGAAAAGACGAGAATGCCGTCTTTTGCGGACAGACGACTGCCGCGTAACCACTCTGAAAAAATGGTGGGCCAACCCTCGTCGTTGGTACGCGCCGTTAATTCAGAAACGTTGTCAGTCGGCGCATAGCATTCGAAACCGCAGATTTTGCGGAAGTCGTTCACCGCGTGCGACGCATTCGCGGCGCTGCCGCCAACGCCGAGGATGAAGAGCCGACCCTGCCGCTCACGAACATCATGCAAGCGCTCGACTGCCTGGTCGATGCTGACAGGATCTAACTGTTCGGCGATAGCTTTGACTTCGGATAGAAACGCTTGGGTGAAGGTCATTGCGAAACTGCAGTGAGAGACTCTCTGGCTAGGAATGCGTTCAATTCTGTTAGACCAGCCTGGGAGCCGATCTCGTAAAATCTATGCCGGGCGACATAGCCGGCCAACTTGCCCTCCGATGCCAATGTCGTTTGAATGTCTGCGAGATCCAGTACCGCGCCTACGGGAAGTTCGGCGAAGACAGACGACCGGTATGCGCTAAGACCATAGTCGATATGCCGCATCTCGGGCAAACGGACCCGTTTGTCGTAAGCTTTGATCACACCGTGCTCAAACCAAACGTTGCTGGTATCCCATTGGTTGCCGTTTTCAAAGACCGTCATCAGAGCGGGCTTACCGGAGTGGTGAAATACCTCCGCGACTTCCCGGTAGTCGACCATCAGGTAGGAGTCGCCGTACAGCACAAAAAAAGAATCGCCGAGCATCGGGAGAGCCTGCCGTATCGCACCACCAGTACCGAGGAGGCGAGGACCGTCGAACGAATAGTGAAGGCGAATACCACATCTCGAGCCGTCACCAAACTGCTCTTGTATCATTTCACCGAGAAATCCAACACAGAGCACGACGTCGCGAACGCCCTGCGCGCGCAAGTATGACAGTTGATGGTATAAAAACGGCTTCCCGGCCACTTCAAGGAGAACCTTGGGCACGCTCTCGGTGAGCGGACGAAGCCTGGTGGCAAGACCGCCGGCTAAGATCGCAACCGGCATACCGGCTTTGCCCGATTGTCTCATTGAACCATCACCTTGGTCCCTTCAAAATCGAACCGGAACCGGACCTCGGTTAGACCCTTGTCGCGCATAGCATGGCGCAAGCGAGATTTCTCTTCCGTGTAGAACATCAAGAAACCGCCGCCGCCGGCGCCGATCAGTTTGCCGCCTAGCGCTCCGTTTTGCAAAGCATAGCTATACCATTCGTCAATGGGTCCGCTGGACATGTTCCGGGAACGTTTCTTTTTGTTCTGCCAGTGAACGTCCATCAAACGTGCGAACTCGTGTAAATCGCCCGATTCCAAGGCCTCCTGGCTCTGAAAGGCAAGATCCTTAACACGATGAAGATTATCAATCATGGCGGAATCCATGGCTTTGCTCTTGTCATCCTGTTCCTTGAGAACGCTCGAAGCGGAACGTGAATAGCCGGTGAAAAAAAGCAGCAGGTTATCTTCCAGGTTGTAGCGCGTCTCTTCTGTGATCCGAAGCGGCCAAGCTGTCACCTTGCCATCCGGACAGAATTGAAAGCAGGTGATTCCTCCGTAGGCGGCGATGTACTGGTCCTGCTTGCCTACGGGCTCTTGCAAGCGGTTGATTTCAATGTCGCAGGCCTGTTCGGCCAATTCGGCGGGATGAATCAGATTTTTTTTATGAGTGTGAAGGGCCTTCAAGAGAGCTGTCGTAAAGCTACCGGAAGAGCCCAACCCGGTCCCCGCCGGCATGTCCGCCATCGATGCCATCTCAATGTACTTGGGTTCGATTTCGAGGAGCTTGATGGATTCGCGAATAATCGGGTGTTCGATATCTTCCACCCGATCGACACGCTCCAATTTCGAATATTTGATGATGAAATCGGGCACGAAGGTATCGTGCAACATGATGTAGATATATTCATCAATGGCCGCAGCGATTAAGAAGCCCGAATGTTCGCGGTAATAAGACGGCAGGTCGGTGCCGCCGCCGCCCAGAGTCACCCGTAGGGGAGAGCGCGTGATGATCATTGCGCCAGCACCCATTGATTGGCCTGCAGCCATCGCAGCGTTTCCAGGACGCTTTGCCGGATCGTGAACTCCGGCGCCCAACCTTCAGCGCGGATCTTCGCGGTTTCGAGGAAGATGAACGGGTTGTCGCCAATCCATCCCCGGTCTCCGCCGGAGTAGCGGATCTCAGGCGAGACGCCCAGGTATTCTGAAATCCAGCCAATCGACTCGCGCACCTGGCAGTACTCATTTGTCCCGAGATTGTAAACCTGCACCCTATGCTTGGCGCTTCTTGCAGTCTCCTTCTCGACCACGGTGAGAATGGCGTTCAGACAATCGTTCACGTGGAGATATGACTTGCGCTGCGTGCCATCGCCGAGGACGTCGAGATGGGCGGGATGATCGGTCAATTGCTTACAGAAATCGATGACATGACCGTGGGTATAGCGCGGACCAAGGATGGAAACGAAACGAAACAGATAAGCATTCATCCCAAAGCCTTCGCAATAGGCCTGAATCATGCCTTCGCCGGCCAGCTTCGATGCGCCATACAGCGAAGTCTGAGTGGGGAAAGGGTAATTCTCCGGAGTAGGAATAATGTCAGCCTCTCCGTAGATGGAACCAGTCGAGGAGAAGGCGATCGAGCGAATGCCGTTGGCGCGCATGGCCTCAAGCACATGGAACGTCGCACGTGTATTCTGTTCGAAGTCTTTGGACGGATCTTCGACGCCGAACCGGACATCGGCATTAGCGGCTAAGTGCACGACAAAATCGCAGCCGCTCATAGCATTTGTGAGCGCAGGCAGATCGAGATTGTCGCCGCGAATTAACCGAAAGCCCGTTTTGCCGCAGGCCGACTGCAGAAATTGCATCCGGCCAGTGGATAGATTGTCCCAGCCGACGACGTTTTTGCCCATAGTCAGCAGCCGATCGACAAGGTTACTTCCAATAAAACCGGCAGCGCCGGTCACGAATACTGTTTCCATCGATGAATTAGGCGACTTGAACTCGTTTCAATGTCGATTCAAGGTGTCGGCGGTGACTTCCTCACTTGGCGGCGCGCTGAGCGGATAAGTCTTCGCGTTCTGTTTTGAGTTTAAGAGAGCGATAATCGCATCCATGCGCTCAGAAGCAAGTTTGCTAAAGGTAAACCGGGCCGCCTGTTGAAATCCGCCCTGCCGAAGACGTTCCCGTAAATCACGGTCGGAGACAATCTGCTGGAGGGCGCCAGAAACCGCGTCCAAGTCCTGGAAATTCACGAGGATGGCTCGCCCTCCGCTTACTTCGCGCATGATCGGGATATCATTCAACACACACGGGGTGCCGCATGCCAGCGCTTCGCTTACACTCCGGCCGAAGGTCTCCTCACGGCTCGCGAAGCAATGCGCCACAGCGTTGCGATAGAGGGGCGCCAACCATCGGTCGTCGATCCAGCCGAGAAACTTAACGTCGTCCTGAATACCGAGATTCGTGACGAGTCTCTTGACCGTCTCCCCGTGACCGAAAGAACCACCGATCATTACAATCGGATGTCGCGTGCGCAATTCCTTCGGGCAACGCGCGTACGCTTTGAGTAACAGGTCTGCCTGCTTATAAGGATAGAAATTCGAAACCCAAAGAAAATATTCCGGAGCCAGACCAAACGTGCGCCGAAGTTCTTCGACTTCGCCGGCCGCTTTCCGGGCGTGAAACACAGAATGATCGAGCCCTTCGTAACTCACTAATAGGCGATCGCGGCTCCAAGGCGCATAATTCGTAATGCGCTCCGCGGCCCAGAAAGAGTTAGTGACGACTAGCTCCGCACGGCGTAATCCGCGGTCCATCATCCATTTTCGATAATGTGTTCGCCAAAATCCCAACTTGTCGTTTCCACTCAAGTGAGTCAGGACGTTCAATTGCATCGCGGTGGGCAGAGTCTTCAGGAATGGAACGAATCCTACCGTCAGAAGCGCCGAGGCTTTCATACGGCGTGCGGCGAGAGGAACCAGCACGTGATCGGCGAATAAGCGGCGTGCGAGATTCTGATTGTTACGAAAAGAACGAACTACGCGAACGCGGGGATGATTGATCGTCCATTCGTAAAGCGGATCTGCGAAAACGATCCAGGAGACTTCGGGATAAAGCGTTAAGCTGTTTTGAACGAACTCGTGGAACTGAGTCGTCAGACCTGTTTTCCGGCGTGGATTTTCGCACAGAGTCGAGAGAGCTAGAACCATCTGGCTTTAACGAAGGTTAAATTTTTTAGAGACAGCATCTGTGCGCCTCTTTAGCGTACTATCAACCCGGCCTTAGGTGAACTCCGGTTTATGCTGGGTTCGAACGGGAAATGTCAAAGGCAGTACTGGCCGGGCCGGCGGTAAGTCGAGAAGATAAGGCCGACGGTGATAGGCATAAATTATGGCCAAACCGATTCCGTAATTGCACCAGAATGGGATACCGACCATGGGGCCTTCTAACTCTACCCCGAACGAAATAATGATTGTGGCGGCCAGCCAGAACGATAGAACCACGAGCATCAGCGCAGACCAATTCTTGCGACCGCGAATCTTCGCATGCAGAAACCGGCGCGCAATAGCGAAGAGCCAGAGCAAGTTCAGGGCGATCCATAGAGCGAATCCGGGAACACCCTCGCGAGCCAGAATTCCCATGTGGCCGCTATGGGGACTGCGGACCGATTGATGCCGGGGATCCAATTGGAAGTGATCGTCGGTGGCCAGGTTTATACCGAACCCTTTTCCGTCCCAGAAGTACTCGCCGAAAATCGTATAATCGACGATCTTCGTCCACCATTCAATGCGCCACTTCTTTGTACTTTGTTCGTCGGTATCTCTTGACTGTGAATCGAAAATGCTAGCGATATCTGTCGAAAGCTGGGTGACGGATAATTCCCGGCGCCCGTAAGAGACGTGTACATTGAGGACCGCCATGATGACGACCGTCAGCGCGGCCGAGCCGGCCAAAAGCCAAAATTTGCGAGAGACGGGATTGGCCATCCAGCACAGCAGCACAACGCAAAGATATTCAAGTAACCCCGCCCTGTTCGTGGGGACGAACAAGATAACATCGAAACACAACAAGATGAGCCAGAACGCCGAAAAATTGAATATCCGGCTAAAGACCAGGGCCGTGATCGCGCTGAGCCATAGAAGCACTTCCTCATACCGTGGAGTTTTGCCCTGCAAAACAAGCGGCATGCGCCACTCGAAGAAGACGATATAGCCCCACAGCAGGGGAGCGATAGCGATGTAGAACTTACTAAAACGCCGGAATTGGATCAGAATTTGCCCAAAATTTGCCTCGTTTCGCAGCAGAAGCGATCCCATAATAAACGCGAAGGCGCCGTAGATCCAGACGACCGCGTCTCGAAACGCCATGATCCCGTAGTCTTTTACGTAAGGAAGGGTTCTCAGAACGCCCAAAATCATGAACAGCACCAGTAGCGCTGATTGCGGGCTCGCGAAGATCCTTTTGGCACGCTGACCGCGAAAGCCGAAACCCAAGCTCACCAAACCAAAAAGAAGCGCAATCTCACCTATGTAAAGTGGTGGAATCCCGATGTAAGCAGTCAAATGACCGCCGATGGCGTACGCACTTAACAGAATCAACAGAGCGTAGAAATAGTAACTTCGTTGCGGCCGCTTTCTTCTTGGAGCATAGGGGAAAGGCGCGCGTGACGGAAAAGGTTGCGCTTGTGTAGTCATCGATATGCGGGTAGAGGCTTAGCGAACCATTTGGACTAAGTCTTTGCAGATTTCGTGTAGTAACTGTAAGTGCCGTATTCGTACGAATGGTAATAGTAGTAACTACCCGTTGCTTTGGATGTACGATTCAACATGATACCCAGCACGTTGGCCTTCAGCCGCCGCAAGGTCGCAATCACGGCGCCAATGGCCTTCCTATTCGTCTCCCCGGCGACGGCGACAATCACTACACCGTCGACGGCAATCGCAATCTGCATCGGCTCGGCAAATCCCAACATTGGTGGAGCGTCAATCACCACCAGATCGAAGCTTTGATTTGCTTGGTCGAGAAGGTCCGCGACTCCCGATCCGACCAAGTCGGCTGCGCGGCGCGACGAACCGCCAGAGGGTAGAAAGTAAAGATTGGGAACCATAGGAAGCTGAGCCACTGCTTCCTTCCAGGAACACTCTCCCACCAACACGTTGCTCAGTCCCAAATCCTGCGTAATGCCCAATCGCTTATGTAGAGTGGGCCGCCGAAGATCTGCATCGAGCAGGAGCGTCTTTTTTCCCTGCTCTGCATGCGCAATGGCCAAATGGAGAGCCGTCGTTGTCTTACCTTCTCCAGGCGTCGCACTGGTGAACAAAATGGACCGAAGCCGGCGATCGAAATCGCTCAGTAGGATTGAGTTCCGTACCATGCGGACAGCCTCTTCAAAAGGGGACAAGGACCTTGTCGCTAAGGCAGTCGAACCGGAGTTTGAATTGGAAGTTGCGCCTTCCTCCATCGCACTGATCGGGCCAAAAACCTTCCCGTCCTTCACGAGGGGTAACGTTCCAATTAGATCCGTCTGGTAGAGGCGCCGCACCAAATCGGGGTCACGAATGGTGGAGTCGAGCGAGTCGAGCAAGATAACAGCGGCAATCCCGAGGATGACAGAAAGTATTCCCGCAATCAGGAGATTGAGTTGGACCTTCGGGAAAATCGGCCCGGCTGGAGGTAACGCAACATCTGAAATCGCGATATTCTTGTTCTCAAACCCCGCGTTGATTCCAGCTTCGTGAATCTTAGTGATCAATTCGTCATACAACCGCTTATCCGCGTCTGCCTCCTGTTTCAGCCGGTTATAGTCGAAGGACCGCTCATTGATCTTGTCGAATTCGGTCTTCGTCGCAGCGACGGCCGTCGCCAGCATCTGCTCACGATTTACGCTTTCATCGTAATCAGCTTGAACACGTCTCGAAATTTCATCGCGGGTGGCGGTGTATTGGGCTTTCAGTTCGTTCAGTTCGGATTCGGCTCGTTTGTAAGTAGGGTGATTCGGTCCAAACGTGCTTTTGATTTCGGCAAATTTCTCTTCCGCATCGTTTAACTTATCCTGAAGTCGAGCGAGATCCGCGCCTTGTCCCGAGATCATTGCCGCGGCGAGAGTGCCGGACTTCACGGCATTGTAGAGGGCCTCCTTCCGCACCCGGTCCGCTTGGGCGCTCGTGTATTCGCTGTTGAGCTGCAGTAAGCGAGCGGATATGATGTTAGTCTTGTCTTCCGGATTGATTACGTTCAACTCCCTCTCAAATTGACCTAGCGCCTGCCCCGAACGCTCCATCTTTGCCTTGAGTTCATCAAGCTGCTTTTCCATGAACCCCGCCGCACTCGAAGCGGAGGCTATTTGAATACGATAGATATGTTCCAAATAGGAGTTAGCGACGGCATTTGCTACGTCGGCCGAGAGTTGAGGATTCGTCGACCGGTAAGAGATCTGGACCAGATAAGTGCCGAGGGGCCGATTAACCCGGAGCTGCCTCAAAACGGTAGGCGCTTGCTTGAGCACCTCGGCAGCAGCCGGCGAAACTCCCTGAATCTGATGTTCGCGCTCCCATAGGTCAAACTTGACAGCAACCGGCCGCACTACGGCGTCAGATGCGATTATTTTCATCTGGGTAGCGATATAGCTGTCGGAATCCTCCGCAATGCCGGCCTTCTGCGAGTCGGCGCCGACCACTGTCGCCGGCGCGGCGCGGTCAATGTTTACCGTGGTTGTTGCTTCATAAATTGGTTGCAGGCGCGAAGAAATAATGAAGGTTCCGATCATGCTCGTCAGGACAAAAACTAAAATCTTCCAGGCTTGGCGACGAATGATCCAGGCGTAGTGAGAGAGCGGTATTCCGGCCTCTTCCGGTTCCGGCGGCGGGTTGTAATAGTTGGCGTTTGCAATCGCGTCCTGCGCGTAAATCGCCGGTAGCTGCTCAATCTCTTTTGACATAGGACAATGTGTCTGCTCTCAACTCAGGTCGGGTCTCGTGCTCAATGCCGAGTTTCTCTCGCGGGCCATTATTGGTGCGTGTAAATCGCCGCCGCCGCCGCCGCCGAACTCAAGCCGATCGTCGCTTCCAGTGCCCTTAGCGTTATGCGCTTGCCTGTGTTGTCGGGAATGTACAGAATGTCGTTGGCTTGCAGCACCACATCGGGAATCTTGCGGTTTAGAATCCTTTGCACATTCACAGGAACACCGTCTTGATCCGGCGACCCCTCCTTCCGGAAAATGTAGGCGGTTTTCTTGGACGCAAAGCTATCCAGACCGTCGGACATGGCGATTGCCTTCAGGACAGTGAGGTTTCCGGTCGTATCGTGGACGCCGATCGCTCCCGGGTGGCGAACGTCTCCGATAATATAGACCCGGCCCGCTTCGGGCACCCGCACTTCTTCGCCCCCATACAGCGGGATGTTCACCGAATCGTCGGCGTCCACCATCAGCTTGTTGGCTGGGATTCTTTGATTGATAACGCTCGATTTACCATCGGGACCGGAGACGGTGCGCGTTACGATGATGTCCGACCCCGCCACATCCGTCAACCCGCCAGCCCTGGTTATCGCGTCCAAAAGGTGGGTATTCGGCATTGCCTGAAATGTGACCGGCATCCGAACCGCGCCAACTACGCTGACGGGACGGCTATGATATTCCAGCACTGCGACAGAAACGACCGGATCAACCAGAATGTCTTCGGCTTTCAACTCATTTGCTATTGCGGTCTCAATCTCGCCCGGAAGCATGCCGTTGATCTTAATCTTCTTCTTAAGAAGTGGAACTCGGATGGTACCGTCGGTGCCGATGCGGAGCTGACGCGTGAGTTCGGGGACGTCGAAAACAGTAAGCGAGATAACGTCATCGGGGCCGACTGTCGTATCACTTTGTATCAGCACAGGACCACCGGTTGTTCCCGCCGCCGAATGCACCCCGGTCAAAGCGCTTGAGTTCGTACTGCTCTGCGCGGAGGAAGAGGGCGACGAAGAAGTCTGAGCCCCGGCCGGCGCGACGATCGCGATGGCCAGCAAAAACACGATCTCTGCTTTCATGAAAACCTCGGGTTTGCCAGGGTACTTACTTAGTGTACGGCAGGAACAACGATTCCGCCTTCGACGTGCTGTAAAAACCACGCGTACGTGGAATGGATTCCGTCCGATAACGCGACGGACGATCTCCATCCGAGATTAGCGAGTTTGCTCACGTCTAGCAACTTTCGAGGGGTACCGTCTGGCTTTGAAGCATCGAACACCAAATCACCCCTGTAACCGACACACTCGGCAACTAGCTTCGCCAGTTCGGCAATGGTCACGTCGTAACCGACGCCCACATTCACGATTTCGCCGCTATCGTAACACTTCATGAGAAAGACGGCAGCGGAAGCCAAATCATCCACATGCAGAAATTCGCGACGGGGTGTTCCGGTACCCCAAACAATTACATGTGAACAATTGGCAATTTTCGCCTGGTGGAATTTCCGAAGTAGCGCCGGCAATACGTGCGAGCTCTCCAGATCGAAATTATCACCCGGTCCATAGAGATTGGTAGGCATCAGGGCAATGCTCTTGAAGTCATGCTGCAGGCGGTAGGCCTGACACAATTTGAGTCCTGCAATTTTGGCGATCGCGTACCATTCGTTGGTTGGTTCAAGAGGTCCGGTAAGGAGACTCTCCTCCGATATCGGCTGCGGAGCGAACTTGGGGTAGATGCAAGACGAGCCGAGAAACTCAAGCTTCTTGACGCCGTGCTTCCATGCTGCCTGGATCACATTGAGCTCAATGGCCAGATTGTCGGCGATGAAATCGGCCGGATAGCGAGAGTTTGCCAGGATGCCGCCTACCTTGGCGGCCGCAAGAAACACGTACTCGGGACGCTCGGAGGCAAAGAATCGATCGACAGCATGGCTCGAACGAAGATCCAGTTCCGCACGCGAACGAACGATCAGGTTCCGGTAGCCGTTGGCAGCCAAGTGTCTAAGAATTGCCGATCCGGCAAGGCCGCGGTGTCCGGCAATGAAAATGCGGCTGGTGAGTTCCAACCCAGGTTTATCCTCGCGCCTTATGCGCGCGACTTTAAAGGAACCTCGCCGGAAAATGGACTGAGGCCATGAGGGGCAGACATTGACGACAGAGAATTCGTATACTTCGCGTCCTTCATTACTCGTTCTTCCTCCGCCAAACGGAGATCCGCGTCCACCATCATGCTCACGAGCTGGTGAAAGGTAGTTCGGGGAGACCAGCCGAATTCTTCTCTGGCCCTGGTCGGATCTCCTTGCAAAAAGTCGACCTCGGTCGGGCGGAAATATTTCGGGTCGATGGTGACGCAGTCGCGCCAGTCCAATCCCGCATAGGAAAACGCGACCTCCAGGAACTCTCTTACCGAATATGCCGTGCCGGTTGCGATGACAAAATCGCCGGGCCGCGGATGTTGGAGCATGCGCCACATGGCTTCCACGTAATCGCCTGCAAAGCCCCAATCACGCCGGGAATCCAAGTTGCCTAAATAAAGTCTCTCTTGCAGTCCAAACCTTATTCGTCCGATCGCGCGCGTTATTTTCCGCGTCACAAACGTTTCGCCGCGTCTCGGCGATTCGTGATTGAACAAAATTCCATTCGAGATGAACAGGTTATATGCTTCGCGGTAATTGATTGCGTACCAGTGTGAAGCGACCTTGGAAACAGCGTAAGGGCTGCGTGGGTAAAACGGCGTATCTTCCCGCTGGGGCGGTGGAGCCGCCCCAAACATCTCCGATGAGCCGGCCTGATAGAAGCGGACGCTGCGGCCCGTATGTTCCACGTGATCTCTCATACAATCAAGCAAGCGCAAGGTGCCCAGTGCGTCGGCATCCGCCGTGTACACCGGATTCTCAAACGAGACCTTCACGTGTGATTGCGCCCCGAGATTGTAGATTTCGTCCGGTCGAGCGGCTTCGATCACCCTTCGAAGCCCAGTTGAATCCGTCAAATCGCCATAATGCAGAATAAGACGGCGTTCAACCTCGTGCGGATCCGTGTACATGTGATTGATCCGGCTGGTGTTGAACGTGGAACTCCGGCGAACGATACCGTGTACCGTATATCCCTTCGAAAGCAAAAGCTCACTAAGGTATGAGCCATCCTGCCCGGTGATGCCCGTAATTAAAGCTGATTTGCCAGCAAACGTCTCGGCCACAAAGGTCTCCTAGACCAATGTCGGCTGACGGAACTAAAATTCTCCAAAAACTCCTCTGCGTCCCCACTTAACTCCGGTCCCTTAGGAGCCTCGAAAGCCGATCCACCTCGGCCGACAGTACCGAGAACTTCAGTTGAAGCTCGCGCAGCTCCGCGTCGGTCGAGCCACGATCAATTAATCCGGCATCCAGAATAATCCGCTGCATCGCAGAACGGGCTAACTCCGAAACGCTACGCGCTCCGGCCTTTGAACAGGCTCCTTGCAGAAGGCGATATTCTTCGCGGGAGATCCGGAAGCTGACCATCTTAGTCTTTTTAATCGCACTCATTGAAACGCTTGCAGCACGCATATGAAGTCTTGATGGCTTAGTGAGCGAACGCACACTTTCACAAATTCTGGATGAGCCGGATTTCTCAGACTGGCCGGACGTGGGCAGAATCGAGTTCGGCAATGATCGAGCGCTGAAGCAAGGTCACCGATAAGACCAAGCGGTACTCGCTCTTTGTAGCCACCAGAATACCTTCAAGCTGGCACAAAGGACCCGATTCGACGCGGACTCGTTGACCGACCTTGAGGAAAGGATAGGGGCGAGCCAAGACTCCGGACCGAATAACGGCAGACAGAGCCTCAATCTCGTGGGGGTCCACCGGGTGTGGCTGTGTACCGAATCCGACGATGGATTCGACTCCAGGGGAGCTTAGGACGGGAAAGCGATCATCTGGGTTGAGCCGGCAAAATAAATATCCCGGAAATAGCGCGCATTCTACCGTCTTTACGCGATCCGAATAACGCCGCCGATCCAGAAAAGTGGGACAAAGGGTCTCAAAGCCGCGGCTCCGAAGCGTTTCGCTAACGGTCTTCTCCGCCCGGCTTCGAACGCGCAAAGCGAACCATGGCCATGCTGCGTCCGGACGGGCTACCGCCATTTTTGTCACATCCCAAATATGCAAATATTCGGGTAAAATGCTCCGAAATCTAGCCTTAGCCTAACAGGAGTGAAGACGTAATGTCAATCACAACTGTATGACAGATTGTGAGATTTCGATATCCGTATGCTTCCCAGGAAGAGGCTCTTTATGTTGAGCACTTCTCCCAGAAAATTGTTTCGAAAGAAATTTATTCAAGGGAAATTACAGGCAAGTCGGTCAGTTCAAGCAATAATACCAAGACCGACAATCGCCTGTGCTTCGCATGACCGGCCTTCGCCGACAGGGCCTACTCCCTCCGCGGTTTTAAACTTTACGCTCACGCAATCCAAAGGCACGCTGAGCGCATTGGCCAAACTTTGGCGGATCGGGAGCCTGAAATCCTTCAATTTGGGCCGTTCCAGGATCACGGTACAATCGACGGAATTTACGCGGTACCCGGAGTTTAGCGCCAAACCCTGCGCATGCTTCAGAAATTGAAGGCTGTCGGCGTCCTTCCACTCCTGCGCGGAGTCGGGGAAATGCATTCCAATGTCTCCAAGAGCCACAGCGCCTAGAATTGCGTCCGTAACAGCATGAAATAGCACGTCCGCATCGGAATGGCCTGCAAGCCCAAAGCCAGACGGGATAACTATCCCCCCGATAATCAGAGGTTTACCGGTTTCGATCCGGTGAGTATCCCATCCTTGTCCTATCCGAAACGGAATACGACCCATACCCTTATTGGCCGAGGATCAGACCCGAACTCTCCAGAGACCAGTAGAGCTTTGCCAACTCCATGTCTGAGGGTTTGGTGATTTTGATGTTACGGTCGGTGCCCGCGACCACTGACACCTCAACCTGCTCCAAGCGCTCTACTAATGAGGACTCGTCGGTTCCGACAAACAGATCCTGACGCGCCTTTTCGAAGGCTGTTCGTAAAAGCTCCAGCCGGAAGACCTGCGGTGTCTGCGTCAGGATCAGGCGGTCTCGGGGAAGCGTGGCGCGCACTTTATTTCGGTGCACCTGTTTGACCGTGTCCACCGGGACGATGCCCACAATCGCTGCGCCTGTCTCACTCGCTTCCCGAATTACCTTTTCAATGACTTCAATTTCGATGAACGGCCGAACTGCATCGTGCACGGCTACGAGATCGGTATCGTCGTCAATACTGGCCAAAGCGTTTTGGACCGATTGCTGTCGGGTTTCTCCGCCTTCAGCAACACGTACCGTCTTCGAAAACCGCTGCTGGGAAAAGAGTTCCTGCGCCCAGATCAGGTCATCCCCACGTAGGGCGACAACGATCTCTGTTACCAGCGGCGAGCTGACAAACTTTCGGATAGTATGCACCAGAATGGGCGAGCCGTTCAAAAGCATGAATTGTTTCCGGCTGATGCCCTCCTTCTCCGGCGTGGTTCTCCCCATCCGAGTGCCTAGGCCTGCGGCGGGGATTATGACAGAAACTTTCATCAATGCTCCGGGTGGGGGCGATTCCTTGGAATCTCTATCATATAGCGCGACCCATACCGCTCTTTGCGGATTATCATATCGGGTAATCCGAAGGGAGTATCTTGAGTATTGAAAATGTTTCATCGAGCCACCCGTATCCAGCACAACCACACCACGCATCCACTAAGTAAAGGGGAATGCGGAATGCCGCGGACCCGAGAGGAGACAAAATTTATGCCACGCTACTTTGCCGCCCGATTAAGCTTTTTGGCAGCCGGGCTGGGGCTAACTTCCATGATGCTCAGCGCCCAGGACCCACAGCAGTATCCACAACAACCACCTGACCCGCAACAATATCCAGCGCCGCAGCAGTATCCGCAGCAACAGCAGTATCCGCCACAGCAACAGCAGTATCCGCCTCCGCAGCAGCAACCATATCCTCAAGCGCAGTATCCTTCGCAGCAGCCGTATCCGCCGCAGTACCCGCAGGCGCCGCCTCCACCCATGCCTCCGCAGCAGCTCGATCAGTTGGTACAACGGATTGCGCTTTATCCGGACGGCCTGCTGACTCAGATTCTGACCGCATCCACTTTTTATCCGCAGATTCCCGCCGCGGCAGCCTGGGCGAATGAACACGCTTATCTGAAGGGGCCGGATCTGGCGGCAGCGATACAGGCCGATAATCTTCCCTGGGATCCGAGCGTTCTGGCACTGCTTCCGTTTCCGAATGCGCTCAACATGATGGCGCAAGACATGGGTTGGACCCAGGCGCTGGGGAATGCCGTCCTTGCCCAACGGCCCGATTTAATGGATGCCGTGCAGCGTATGCGGCAGGAGGCTTACCAGTACGGCTATCTGCGCAGTAACCCCTACGACCGCGTGGTGATGGCGGGGCCGGGGGATATCGAGATTGTGCCTGTAAATCCCGATTATTACTATATTCCGGCCTATAACCCGTATGTTGTGTTCGCTCCCCCGCGGCCGGGTTTCTACGTGGGCAGCGCGATTCGTTTTGGTCCGGGAATCACAATTGGCGCAGCGTTCGCTCCATTTGGTTGGGGACATCCACTGCTCGATTGGAGATCGCACCAGATCGTGATCGATAATCACCCATGGGCGCGCACCTGGAATAATCGCGCGGTGTATGCACACCCATACGCCACCCCCTATCGCCGTCCCGCTCCGGGGGCCCGCGTAGAACGTCATGATATCCACAATGAGCACCGCGACGCACGCCACGACCAGCACCGGGATGATCATCGCGACGATCACCACTAAGAGAAGTAGGACACGGCCGGGGTTATTCAAACTCCGGCCCTTTCGTGTTTCGCGGCGTGGGAGGGATCTGATAGGCTCAGAACCGGAGGTTGTCCATGCCGGCAACAACGGTTCCACCCCGGAAGACCGGTCTTCGCAGATGGCAATGGCTAGCGATTATCTTTGTGATTTTGCTACTGGCGGCTTTCCTTTTGGGATATATACCGCAGAGTCAACAGGTCAATAGCCTTACCGCCGAGTTAAAGACTGCTCGGGATAACCAGCACCAACTTGCCGCACAGTTACAAATAGATACTATTCGCGATCAGTTTAGCCGGGCATATCTTGAAACGACTCGAAATAATTTTGGCTTGGCTTCGCAGAATGCAACCAGAGGATTCGATGTGATAGCAAGCGCATCCAACATCTCAAATCCGCCGATGAAAAGCGCTTTGGAAGAAATATCGGGCCAGCGTAATCCTGTTCTCTCGGCGCTCGCCAAGGCAGATCCAAACGTACGCAACCAACTCGCCGCCATTTTGGACAAGATGGACAAGGCCGGCGGGCACTCTTAGATCAGCACGCGGCAAAGCGTTTACTGTTGCTCTCCTAGCTTGCGCAAGGCCCGATCGCAGTCAGCCAATTTCCGGCGCAGCACTTCGCGATCGGCCAGATTCTTCAGTAATCCGGGCATATTGATCTTGGCCAGCGCGGGTCCAACATCGGAACGGTCGTCCGCCAGCAGGTTTTCAAGCTGGCAAGCCGCGATACGAAAGTCATTGGCGGCCGCGCCAATCTCGGCGTCGATATAATCCAGCGCATGCCGATCCGCCTTCTTGTGCCGGTATATTCGGCCCGCTGCTTCTGTGTCTTGCGTCGACATTTAAAGCATCCCCCCAACCTTAAAGTATCTCCAGGGCATCCGCAACCAAATGGTTAGTCCGGTAAAACCAGCAGATCCACTCCCGATGGCGCGCCCGCGTCGTGAAAAACCCGTTCAGTAGCCTTTTGGAAATCGGCTGCTCGGGCACCGGGAATATTCATGAACGTCTGCGGATTGCGATCGACCAGCGGGAACCAGGAGCTTTGCACTTGCACCATGATGCGATGGCCCTTGCGGAAGGTGTGGTTCAGGTCGGGCATGGCGAAATCGACCTCCGCAACCTTCCCGGGCACTAACGGCTCAGGCTTCTCCCAACTATTGCGAAACTTGGCGCGCATCGGTTCGCCGCGCAACAATTGCTCATACCCGCCCATGTGGACCGCGGGCGATCCCAACACGCGCTTGCCTTCGTCGGAGACAACAGGATCGGGATAGTCCTCTGGATACACATCGATCAGCTTCACAACGAAATCGGAGTCGGTACCGGAGCTGGATACGCGCAGTTTAGGCGAGACCGGCCCGGCGATCGTGATGTCGTCCGTCAGCGGATCGGTTTCATAAGTGAGGACATCCGGACGCTTTGCCGCAAACCGCTGATCGTCGACCATATAGCGCTGAGGCACGGCATCCGCTATGTAGTCGATGAAGGGCACCGGATGGTTGGGATCGCTAACATATTCGTCGTAACCCTCAGAAGCGCCGGGCGCTTCGACCGATAGCTTTCCGCCGGCATGCAAATAGAACGTAGTGGGTCTCGCCTTGGGAGGGGGCCAGGCTTCGTACTGTTTCCAGACATTGGTCCCGGTCTCAAAGACGTAGGCTTCGGGCAAAGCGGCTCCCTTGCCCTTGAGGTAGTGCTCAAAAAAGACGAACTGGATATTCTTGCGAAAGTAGTCGCCAGTCAGCGCACCGAATTCGACGTCGCCCAGGTGGTCGCCAGCGGATCGTGCCCAACCGCCATGAACCCATGGACCCACAACAAGCGTATTGACGATTCCCGGGTTGTACTCTTCTATCGCGTGATAGGTCTTGAAGGGGCCTGATAGATCTTCGGCATCGAACCAGCCGCCAACGGTCATTACCGCGCATTTGATGTTCTTCATGTGGCGTGAAATATCGCGAGCCTTCCAGTACGCGTCGTACGTATCATGGGCAAGCTGGTCGTTAAATAGCGGGTTGGAGCCCTTCAAGTAGAGTTTGTCAAGATTGCTGGTCGGGCCGGCCTTCAAATAGAAGTCGTAGCCGTCGGGCGTCCCGAAATCGAAGGGGGTCCGGTATTTGGGCGGCAGTGAAGGCTCGGCGAAGGGCTTGAAGTTTACGTAAAAACCAAAGTTGGCGGCCAGCATGAAACCTCCGCCGTGATAGGCGTCGTCGCCGAGGAAAAGGTCCGTCATAGGCGCCTGCGGCGACGCAGCCTTCAGCGCGGGGTGAGAATCGATGATGCTTGCCGATGTATAGAATCCCGGGTACGAAATGCCCCAGATGCCAACCTTGCCATTATTATTCGCAACGTGCTTTAGCAGAAAATCAATCGTGTCGTAGGTATCGGAGCTATCGTCGACATCTTGTGGAGACTTTTTAACGTCAATGTGCGGGCGCATCTCCACGAAATCGCCTTCCGAGAGATAGCGGCCGCGAACGTCCTGATACACGAAGATGTAACCCGCCTTTTCGAATTCATCCGAAGGGCCGAGCGCTTTCTTGTACTGATCTTCTCCATACGGCGCAACGCTATACGGCGTGCGGTCCATCAAAATGGGATATGGGTGCGACGAATCCTTCGGCACGTAAACAGAAGTGAACAATTTCTTGCCATCGCGCATTGGGATGCGGTATTCGTACTTCGTGTAATGCGCCTTGACGTAGTCTTCCGCGGGAGTTGCGGGCTTGTCCTGTGCGGACATTATCCCGGCGATCCCCGCCAACCCAAACGCCACGCAAGCGCCAGCCCATTTTGAACGTTTAGAGAACCTCATGCAGAACCCCCTTTGTGTTCCCGATGAACGCTTATCGTAGCCGGAACGAGCGCAGGTATGCAAGGAACTAAGCAACAAAGTATCAGTTCGCCGCAATTCCTCGCACTTCGTCAATGTTGTAGGATCGGTTTACCGCAACGTTCTCAAAAGCTTGACGCACGCCGCTCGGCCATTCTACTGAGAGCCGTAGCACGCGATCGTCTCGGCCAAGTCCGAACGTAAGTGCCAGATCGCTCTGGGAACAATAGCTGCTGCCGCTGTGAACCGTTTGCCATTGGCTCCCGGAAGCGCTTTTTATCCGTACAACTGCCCCGAGCGCGCTGCGATTCGATTTCACACCCGATAGGGTCAGGCATATCCAATGATTGCGGTTGCCGCCGTCATTTCGATATAAATGGGCCGGACCGTTGTTCGTCGTGATCAGGATGTCCAGATCGCCATCCCGGTCAAAATCTGCGTAGGCGGCTCCGCGCGCGAGCAACGGATGCGAAAAATCGGTTCCGAGTTTGCTTGAGACGTCTTCAAATTTGCCGTGGCCGCGGTTACGAAACATCAGAGGAGGCTCACGGTATTTGACCTTCGGTTGGATATTCTCGATATCTTCCTCGCTGTGTCCATTTGCCGCGAAAATGTCGGGATAGCCATCCAGGTCGTAATCGAGGAAGAAGGCCCCGAAGGTGAGGCTCAGAAGACTGTCGCGGCCAACCGTTGAGCTGGGCGCCTCATCGACAAACAAACCGTGGCCTTCGTTATGATAGAGCCCCAGCATCTGATTCGAGAAGTTGCCGACCAACAGACTGGGCCGTCCCGAGCGATCGTAATCGGCGGCGTCCGCTCCCATCGCGCCGCGCGCCGCTCCATCTTCGCCGTAGGCTACGCCAGCAGGCACGCCCTGCTCGGTAAACGTGCCGTCGCGATTGTTGTGGAATAACTTGTTGGGCTGGGTGTCGTTGCTAACGAAGATGTCCGGCCAGCCGTCGCCGTCATAGTCAAGTACCGCGACCCCCAGAGACTTGCTGCTCAAGTCCGCGATCCCCGCCTTCATGCTCACATCTTCGAAATGCCCATTGCCCAGATTGCGATATAGCTTCGCGGGTGATCCTTTCGATGATTCCGGGGTGCAGTATCCTTTGTGCACTCCATCGAGCGAACACCAGACGTCGGTTTCGGGCGTCCACTGAACGTAATTGGCGACAAATAGATCGGCCTTGCCGTCGCGGTCGTAGTCGAGCCATGCGGCACTGGTTCCGAAGTTCGCATTGTGGATGCCCGATATCGCGGTAACATCGCGAAACTTCCCGCGGCCTTCATTGTGAAACAGGTGGTCGCCATCCAATGCCGTGATGTAAATGTCGGGCCGTCCATCGTTGTCGTAATCGGCAACCGCCACGCCCATGGCATACATCTCAACATCCAACCCACTGCCCGCGGTGATATCGGTGAATGTGCCGTTCCGGTTATTGCGATATAGAGCGCTGGTATATTTGCGCCCGTGCGGAGTCCAATCTTTGCCATTCAACAGAAGAATATCGGGCCAGCCATCGCCGTCCAGGTCTATGAACGCGCATCCCGAACCCATGGTTTCCGGCAGATACTTCTTGCCGAAAGCGCCGTTGTGGTGCATGAAATGGATGCCAGCGTGAGCAGTTACATCGGTGAAAACGATGGCGCTCGCCGGGGCCACGCGGCCGGCAGCTCCCACTACCAGCAGGCCTGCGAACAGCGAGGCCCACGCTACAAACAGCTTCATCTAGATTCGTCTCAGCATAGCGCCTGCCTCTTCGTGCGCGCGATATATCATGGGGGCTATCGATGTTTAGATTTCGCCTTGCGCAGCGAGCAGCAGTCGCCGTAGCATTTGCCGTCCTGGTCTCCCTATTGATTGCCGCATCACAGCAAACAGACATGCTTTGGCATCATCGGAACCTCGGAAAGGCTTTTTATGAGAATCCCACTACGCAAAAGCAGGCGGTAGAGCAATTCCGCCAGGCGTTGGACATGGCCCCCAATTCGGTGCGCGAGCGCGTAAATTATGGCTTGGCGCTGCTGAAGGATGGCGATACGAAGGCGGCTATTGAAGAGCTCGAAAAGGCCCAGAAGCAAGACCCTTCGATCCCGCACACCTGGTTCAACCTTGGAATCGTCGCTAAGCGCGATGGCGATTATGCACGTGCAATCAGCGAACTGACCGAGTTCGTCAAGCTGGTTCCCGGCGAGGCTACCGGGCATTACAATCTGGGGTCGCTGTACAAAGTGACCGGCAAACGCGAAGAGGCGACCCAGCAATTTCAAATCGCGGAGAAGCTGGACCCCAACCTCGCGGCGGCGCACTTTCAGCTCTATACCGCGTATCGGCAAGCAGGCAAAACCGCCGATGCGACGCGCGAACTGACGGTGTTTGAACAGATCAAGAAGCGGCAGGAGGGTGCGCCGATACCGGAGAACGTGGAAGCCAACAACTACACCGAGATTTATGATCCCACGGAGCCCGGCTTCGTACCCGATCCGCGAGTAACGCTTCGCGAGCGCTCGCTCGTGCCGTCTGTGGTAGGCATTGCGGTAGCAGGCGACGACCTGTTGGCCTGGACTAACCAAGGCATTTCGGTATATCGGAACGGCACGGAGTTAATTCGTAACAGCGGCCTCGAACAAGTTAAGGATGTGGTCGCGATCGCGGCGGGCGATTACGATAATGACGGCCTGCTGGACTTATGTGTAGTGACCAAGACCGGAGCGGCGCTTTATCACAACGAGAAAACCGGCTATAAAAAGGCGGCAATCGCGCTGCCGGATGGCGTGTACACAGCGGCGTTATGGGTCGATTACGACCACGATTATGACCTGGACCTGATGCTCCTCGGTAAGAAATCAGTGTTGATGCGGAATCAGGGGGATGCCGGCTTCACCGATCAATCCGCGTCCTTTCCCTTCGTGCCGGGTACGCCATCGGCCGCGGCTTTGTTCGCAACCGGTTCGCAAACGGCCGCCCGGGACATCGTTGTCGCCTACCAGGATCGTGAGGGTGTCGTCTACGAAGACAAGCTGGGCGGTAAGTTCGAGGCGCATCCGTTGACGGTGCTCGTGGCCGGTGCAACAGCCCTTTCGGTCGCCGATTACAACCGCGACAGCTATCTGGATGTTGCGGCCGCCTACCCTTCAGGCGTCGTGTTCCTGGAAAACCAAGCAGGCAACCTAACTAAAATGACACCGCCCGCGGACACCTCCGGCATGGCGAGTTTTGCCATGAAGCGATTCGTTCAGACCAAGCTCCCCGAGTTGCGCGAAGCGCGCGGCGTTGACTGGAACACGGCTGGAATAACGAATGGCGCCGGGCTCGACTTCTTCGCCAATGAGACCACGCCACAACGCAACTGGATGCGCATTGAATTGAAGGGCATCAAAAATCTAAAGCTGGCGGAGTCGGCGGTAATTGAAGTAAAGGCTGGATCGCTATACCAGAAGGCCATTTATCACGGCGCGCCGCTGGTCTTCCCAATGGGGCAATATAAACAGGCCGATACGGTGCGTATTACATGGCCCAACGGGCTCATTCAGAACGAAGCTCAAAAGCCTGCGAACACGGATCTGGTGATCCCGGAGGCGGAACGGCTTTCCGGTTCCTGCCCGATGATCTTCACCTGGAATGGCGAGAACTATCAGTTCATCACCGACGTGCTGGGAGTTGCGCCACTCGGCGCGAGCGCGAGCGATGGATCGTACTTTCCCGTCGATCACGACGAATATGTGCAAATCCCTGGTAGCGCGCTGCGGGAGCATAATGGCAACTACGAAGTACGCGTCACGGAGGAACTGCATGAGGTTTCCTATATCGACAAGATTCAGTTGATCGCCGTCGATCATCCCAGGCAGGAGGAGATCTTCACGAATGATAAATTCAAGTCGCCGCCCTTCCCTGAGTTCCGATTATTCGGCGTTGAGAAGCGCATCTACCCCACGCAAGCTCACGACGATCGCGGCCACGATATCCGTCCCGCGCTGCTGCGGCGCGACTGCGTTTATCCAAAAGGCTTTGACCGGACCTACACCGGCATCGCAAGTTTGCATTCCATCGATCTCGATTTCGGCCATGCCGCTCCCAATAACAGGGCCGTTCTCATCTTGAATGGCTGGGTCGATTGGGCTGATGGCAGCACGTTCCTGGGCGCATCGCAAGAAAAATCGGGCGGGCTGGTGTTTCCTTACTTGCAGGTTCAGGACGCGCGCGGCCAATGGAAGACGGTGATTCAGGATATGGGGATGCCCGCTGGTAAGCCGAAGACGATCGCCGTCGACCTCACGGGTAAGTTCCTGTCGGTATCACGCAAGGTACGAATCGTGACCAATCTATGCGTCTATTGGGACGAGATTTTCTTGAGCGAAAATACCGCTCCTGCCGAAGTGAAGCTGACGCCCGTCGATGCAGAGAGCGCCGGCCTGCATTTCCGCGGCTTCTCCACGCCTGTGATTGATCCCAAGCGCGAACAGCCCGAGAAATTCGAATATGCGAATTGGATGCCGATCTCCCAGTGGAACCCCACACCAGGCTTGTACACGCGTTATGGTGATGTGCGAACGCTTGTCACGAAAGTGGACGACCGTTTGCTGATCATGGGTTCTGGCGATGAAGTGCGGCTGTTGTATCCCGCAAGCGCGCTGCCCGCTCTGCGGGGTGGTTGGACGCGCGATTTCCTGTTGCTGGTGGATGGTTGGGCCAAAGATGCCGACGCGAATACGGCCTATTCCCAAAGTGTCTTGCCACTGCCGTTTCACGGGATGAGCGCGTATCCCTATCCTGCAAATGAACATTTTCCGGACGATCCGGTGCACCGCGAATACTTGAAAACATACATCACCAGGCCCGCGCTGAGATTGATACGGCCGCTCAATGAAGGCCTAACAGCTAGCGTCTCGCATTAAGTTACGAATGCCCTATCGCAATTCTCTTGTCCGCATGGCCGAGTTGATTCGGACCCGGCAGATCTCTCCCGTTGAGCTAACGGAAGCGCATTTAAAGCGGATTGAGGCCCTGCAGCCTAAGATCAATGCCTTTGTCAGGATTCTGCATGATGAGGCGTTAACGGCCGCGAACGCTGCGGAATCGGCGGTGATGCACGGCGAAAAATTGGGTCCGCTGCATGGTGTGCCGGTGACGGTGAAAGACAGCTTTGATATGGCGGGGCTTCCGACTTGGTGCGGCAGCCGCTTCCGCCTGGACCACGTTGCCAAGAAAGATGCAACGGCGGTCGCTCGCTTGCGGTCGGCCGGAGCAGTGATCCTCGGAAAGACGAATACGCCGGAGTTCTTGAACAACTACGAAACCGACAATTATCTCGTGGGACGCACCAACAATCCGTGGGACCTGAGTAGCACAGCGGGAGGTTCCAGCGGCGGCGAATCGGCGGCCATCGCCTCGTATTGCTCGGCGGGAGGGATCGGCAGCGATGGCGGAGGCTCCATCCGCATTCCGGCGCATTTCTGCGGGATCGCCGGCTTGAAACCTACGCCAGGACGTTGTTCCGCCGCGGGCCATTTCCCTCAAATTGCTCATCCTGGCGGCATGTTGGGCGTCGGCGGACCGATGGCGCGGACGGCCGAAGATGTCCGGTTGTTATTCACGGTTCTTGCGGGCCATGATATCGAAGATCCCTTCTCGGCGCCGGTTCCTTTGCGAGTGCCGAGTCTCGATGACCTGCGCGTTGGCTTCTGGCCGGCGATGTTTGATACGCCCATTGAACCCGAGACACGTGATGTGCTGGACAAAGCAGCAGGAGCCTTGCGCGAGCTCGGAATTGCCGTCGATGAATTCGAATCGAAGGATTTGGACCGCGCGCCCGATCTGTGGTGGTTCTTCTTCGAACGTGTTTACGCCCCTTTCACCCGCCAACTGATTGAAGGCCGCGAGAGCGATGCGCACTGGACCGGCACGGAACTGATGTTTCGGGCACTGCAAGAGCCGGAGCCAACCATGCAGGACGTTGTGGCCAATTTAGGGGCGCGAGACCGCCTGAGAACAGCGCTGTTTCGGAAAATGGAACGCTATACAGTCCTGCTTACGCCCGTATGCTCGACGCATGCGTTTCCTCATCGCCAGCGCCCGTACGATTTGTTGAAGATGATGCAGCCTGTGACGGTTTTCAACGTGCTGGGAATGCCCGCCGTAGTTATCCCATTTGGGTTGTCGAAGAGCGGCCTGCCGGTCGGTATTCAGCTTGCGGCACGAGCCTACGATGAAGAACTGTTGCTAGAACTTGCGGTCCGGATGGAGTGTGTTCGCGGTGCTTTTCCGCTGCCGGGCACAATCGAGTGATCGCAGAACGACCGGTTTAAAACATACCCGGCATCGCCGAGTGATCCATGTTGTCGTGGCCCTGGTCGTCGTCGATAGACCAGATTTTCTTCGGGTTCGTCTCGTATGGGTAAACGTGGACCATCCATCCGAATAGATGGGGAAGAAACTCCCCGCCGGCCGCCTCACACGCCTCCCTGGTGGTAATGGAACCCTCAAGACCAAACTTCGCGTTGGGACCAAAATATTTGGCTTTCTGTCCCGGCGGCGCTTCGCAGAAGTTTATATGCTGGTGCCACCGCGCAATGCTCAACGGAATGCGCTCGTTTAGCTCCTCCTCGGTCGCGCCAACCCGGTCTGTGTACATGGCTCCTACAAGTTGATATCCACCATCCGCCGTTTTCTTGTATAGCAGCGATGTCGGCTTGAGCGGATCGAAATGAAATCGAGCCTCGCGTCCATAGTCGTACTTGGTGAAGTGGTAGATAGGCTGCGGGACGTTGGGTAGAAAAATCTCATAACCACCGGCGAGCGCTTTCCGGTAATCGCGATAGGGCGCCATCGCCGTCTTCGCTGCCGCCACGATTGCGTCGGCCTTCTGTTGATCGCCGGCCTGCGTGGGTCGGAGTGTCGTCACATACATGTGACCCGCCATGTGTCCCATACTGTCTTTTCCGGCTAAAGCACTGGATGGGCAAACAAGCATGGCGATCGGGACGCATAAAAGAACTCGCCGAATCGTTGAAAGTTGGGACAGCACGATGGACCTCAACGGAAGAGGCATTAATTTAGGCCTCATCGTTATCGTACTATCTTTTCTTCGCGATCCTTCGCACGCTCAAACCGGATACAATAGCCAAGCGAGCCTCGCTCCCGACCGCGTCGAAATGGATCTATGAGCGCACCACTCTGTAATAACTTCTTAACCAAATTTCAAGAAGAATCCGCCCGCATCGATGGAATCAACCGGCCGTGGCAACTTTAGGCCTGATCGAGTATGGCGACGCCAGTCCTGAAGTCCGCGAGATTTACGACGACATCATGTCCACGCGCAAGACGGACTGGATCAACAATTTCTGGAAGGCGCTGGCGCACGACCCGCCAACACTGCGACGCACTTGGCAAAGCATTAAACAGATCATGGGTCCCGGCGCGCTCGATCCCTTAACCAAGGAGTTAATCTATCTGGCTGTCAGCACCACGAATCAATGCGGATACTGCATCGCCTCTCACACAGCCGGAGCGCGCAAGGCCGGTATGACCGATGAGATGTTCGCAGAGTTGATGGCGGTGGTCGGCATGGCTAATGAGACAAATCGCCTCGCCTCCGGTTATCAAATAGAGATCGATGGCCGTTTTCAGACGCAGGTCTCAAAATGATTCGATCCACTCTGCGCCTAAATGGGAAAGGCAACAAAATTGCAGTTATAAACAAAGTGGAATATCGCAATAGGGTCCGATTCGCTTCAGATCAATTACTCCTGTTCGCAGGCCGCATCGGGTCGCGGATCGATGATCGCTCCCGGCATGCGAAGGCAATCCTCCGCGGAGCTCAACGGGTTGCGGTGTCTTTCTCGAGGCTGTAGGAGGTCGCGAGAATATCATCATGTCGCGCCGCGGTGGAACAGCCTATGTATTCGTGCGCTGGGGCGGATCGGCGTTTTCCCCCGACCGTCTGGGCGACGTCGGATGGGCCTTTGAAGTCAGAGATCGCCTTGACCGCTTTAACACGTTCGTCTGCGGCACTGTGGAGTTGATCCGTAACGGCGAGGGAGCACCGTTGCGGACAGCGTGGCATGAAAAATGTCCGACTTTGGCAGATCTAGTAAAGGCCATGTCCCATCGCGGCCCCGATCGGCCCGGATTCGACGAGGTGAAAGTCTTCGAGGTGAAAGAAGCCGATCCGGACACCGCGCTGGTCTGGGGTTCCCGGCCTCTCGAAGAGCGCGTCACCAAGGATTCTCTATCCGATGTCTACGAGATGCTGACGCGCTATGGCGTACGCAACGTTCTGGGCGCCGCCAGGTTCACGGCTCCCTTTCTTTGGTACAACATGCTCCCCGGCCGTAGCGTGCCTGTACGCAAGTTGCCCGTCCATTTGTTTCAGATGCGCCTCTCGGAAACCGAGGCCCCGGCGGCGCTCTCTGTACAGGAGATCGAGGATCGCGTCCGGCGAGCTGTGGCGTCCATCGAGCAGATCTCGGACGTCGGCGAGTGCTTCGTAACGCGTGTGGGGTCCGCGCTGCTGGTTGGCTTGACCGTCATCGTCGATGGCAATCTCCGAGTCCGCAGTACGAGACAAATCACCGACCGAGCCAACGCCGCCATCCGCGCGATCAGCCCGCAAATCCGCCACGTGTTTATTCAAACTGAAGGCGAGGATTGAAACTTGGCATTCATCCCGAGGTTGGATGTATTACCGGCCGCGCAACGCTCTCTCTGGCCCGAACTTAGCGCAACGCCGCGCCGCTTCACCCTATACGGCGGCACGGCTCTGGCGCTCCGTCTTGCGCATCGAACGTCTCTTGATTTCGATTTTTTTTCGAACGACTCCTTCGATCCCGATGACTTGGCCTTCAATGTGAAATACCTTAGGAACTCCGAACGGGTGCAGGTTGGCCCTAACACGTTGACTTGCCGGTTGGATCGTGGCGGGCCGGTGCTAGTATCCTTTTTCGGAGATCTCTCGCTTGGACGGGTCGCGCCCCCCGAGCAAGTCCACGACATGCCGTTGTACGTAGCTTCCCTGCTCGACATCGCCGGAACTAAAGCCGCAGTTATCCAGAAGCGGGCTGAGGTCAAAGACTATGTGGACATCGATGCAGTCTTGCGGGAGGGCATTGATCTGCCCACGATTCTTGCCGCAGGAGCCGTCGTCTACGGTCTAGCGTTTAATCCGCTGATAACGCTGAAGGCACTCAGTTTTTTTGGCGATCTGCCCACGCTGGCTCCCAATGTGCGAGAGCGGCTGACAAGGGCCGTCCAAACTGTGGATCTGACGAAGCTTCCAACGCTAACACCCTACTCGCCGCATGTCGCCGAAAGCGGGTTGGCCGAATGACGATGTTGCCAAAGACACCCAAACTGCTCGCGGTGGCGGAACGGGTGGTCTGGTTCAAACCGCCCGCGGAGGCTCTGGCCGATCCCATTCATTTTCTCGCGCATGTGATGACCTACGGAACAGTGGAAGATCTATGTGCATTGCAGGGCGTGGTCGGCCCGGACGAGTTTCGAGAAGTGCTCGATCATGCACCTGCCGGAGTTTTCGACCCGCGTTCGTGGGCTTACTGGAACCTAATGTGCGGCCGAACACCGGCACCGCCCCTGCCGGTTCGCAAGGGCCTGGAATCGGTCCTGGGGCAACCCTTCGCTCCTCGCGATTCGGAGGGCAGTTGAGAGACTGAGCACTCGATTCAGTGCGCTTATCATTCTTCGGCGCCAAAACGTCCAATGGCTTTCATTAAGGTGGGCTCGTGTCCGCGACCCTGCGATGGCTTCGCCCGACCACGAACCAGCAATGGGAAGATTATTTGCGGATCAGGTAAACTTCCGCAATTCCCAACGTCGGCGCTCCGCCCAGGAACTCGGGCGACCACCGAAGCGTTAGTGTGCCGTTCCGAGTTGCTTCGACGGGGACATCGAAGGTGAGCGGCGCCAGCGGCACTGGAACTTGTAAGTACGGATGCACATCGATCCCGTCGTTCGCCGCCAGGCGCACCTTTGCGCTATGCGCATCCCCCACATACACAACGCGGACTTGGTAACGAGCATGCGAATCGAGGTGATCATAGCGCAACATGATGGGAGTGTCATACCTCGATTGGGCATAGTTCCACCACGCCGTCGGCATCTGCATAAAACTGGCGGGGCCGTCGGGACGGATCGCATCGCGAGAAGCGCGCCCGACAAACCCTCCAGAAAAGGTCTGAGCACTAAATTGGACTGAGAATCGGCCGGCGGGATCCTTCGAATAACCCGGTCCCTCGTCCACTAAATGTGGCTGCATCGTTGGATTGCCTAAGTCGTCGTAGAAACCGCCAGGTCCGGGATCGGCGCGATTCAAAATACGGCGGATCCCGCTAACGATCTCACCAGCGTCGTTCGTGGGCTGAAGTTGTGCGAGTTGCTTTTCGATCCAAACGCGATTGTTCAAAGGAAAATCGAGAGTATCCAGATTGGCGCCCCTACTGACAGCAACTGCTTTGTACCTGTCGACACTTAGCTGCATCCGGATGCTCTGATACAAAGCTTCCGCTAGAGCGAAGATCCTCGATCGCAAATCGAGAGCAACTGGATCGGTCGCCGACCGGTCAAGAATAAGCTTTGCGCGCTCGATAGTCGCTTGCACGTTAGCTTCGTTCGCCCCGCGCAACCGAGCCAATGCTTGTTGCTCCAGCGACGTTTCGTTGACCAACCGCTGCCGCACGTACTCGTCGTAATAAGCGCGATAGAGAATCTGCTGAAAGCGCCAATTGAGTAGCATTTGGGGATTCGCAGCTTGCTCAAGCGCTTGGACCTGCAGCAGTGTATTGTCCACGGCTCGGTTCGTAAGAAGTGGTCCACGCCAGTTCTTTTCCAAAGCGACAACGGCTTGAGCGAGACTATCTTCATACTCGGGGTTGATGAAGTAGCGGGCAAACTCGCGCAGGATCTGCACCGGGTCGGCGTTCGGGTCCCATCCGAGAGAGCTCCAGATAACCTTATTCACGTCGTCATTAACGCCCTCGGAGTAGGTGATAAACCCGAGGCTGCTTGGACTGGTCAGCCGGAAAATTGTACTTTCATCGAAAGGGCGAGGGTTGATGATTTCGCGCGCTTCTGTGACGGCAAATGCAGTATCCCATTGCGGAACCGGATATTGGCAGTGAATGCTGTGCGTTATGTCGGGGTAAGATCGCAGGGGATATTCTTCTGGCACCATTGATCGCAATTCCTTGATGGTGACGCGGACCCCCGGCCCATACACAACTCCGTTCAGCCACTTTGGATGTTGGTTCAGGATCGCTATGAAATGAGCTAGGCCGGCTTGACTGAAGCCTTGCGGAGAGACCCACATCTGCGCCTTGGGGTGAAATTGCCTCAAAACCCGAGATTCCTTCTCTAATAGATCCATGAGAACTCGAGGTGGTGTGTTGCCGGGATCGCCGCCTGGCACAAACACCGCATCAATGTGAGGCAAAGCTCGAAAGACTTGCCCCCACTCTTTCAGGGCAAATTGCACGGTGCGTGGATCGGTATAGTCTTTGTCCAGCGCCGGATACCAGATCCAGACTTGCAGTCCGTATTCCGCGATAATCCGAGACATCTGCACCATCATTTCCAGCTTCGGAAGTGGAAAGTGTGGGCTGTCTTCGACATCGTCGGAGCGAGGCGGAATGAGTTCGATGGCATTGGTGCCGAACACGGCCAAATCGCGTACGTACTGTTCGAAGATGGCTGGCGTCCAGGCGTCGTATGTATTCACCTTAGGCCGATAGCCGATCTGATGGCCACGCAGTAAGTATTTCGGAGCAGTAGTGATGTCGAGATTATCGGCTACATCTACATCACCCCGCTTCCAATTTAAAGTCCGAAGAAATCGTCCGACTCCAAAGAGCGTTCCTCGTTCGTCACTGCCTTGGATATCGACTCTGCCGTTGCGCACCACTAGCCGGAAGCCTTCCGCAGCGCTTGCACCTTGCGCGTGGTGCAACGTGATGACGGGGTGTTGAAAGGGCGTATCCGCTCCTATCGGCCAGTTCAGCCCAGTTCGAGCTTCGACCTCCGAGATCAGCAGTTCCAGCGCCTTGTGTTCGGGGCCGGTCAACGAGCCTTCGACGTTGATGTGCGCATTCCTCAAATCGAGAGCACTCGCAGAAACGCCTAAAAGGAACAGGGCAAGAGTACTGACTGGAAAACGCATCGATTGCATAACAAGCCACCGTACACCTTACGTATTCATCTTGTCTACTATATTCTTTTACATCAGCTCTACTGTATACTTGCGTCAATGAGATCCGCTGTAACCGTGTTTTGCTGCTTGGCTGCTACATGTCTTGCACTCGGGGCTCCCGATCGTCCCCCGTCGCTGCGGCTACCAGCATTATTCAGCGATCATCTTGTTCTTCAGGCCGATCAACGTGTGGCCATCTGGGGATGGGCCAACCCGGGTACATCGGTGGAAATCGCATTCATTGATGAGAAGGGAAGTCATATGCTGGCGGTCCACGGCGTCGCGAATCGCGAAAAAAAATGGTCGGCGGAACTTCCCACTTTGTCACCTGGCGCAAAAGGACGGCTTCGCATTGCGGGATCGGACGGTGAGGTCAAGTATGTCGAAGACGTGGCAGTTGGGCAAGTCTGGCTCGCAGGAGGCCAGTCGAATATGACGTATCGCGTGGGGTCTGCCAACGTCTCGCCTGAAACTCTAATGAAAGCGAAGCAGCAGGCTGCCGCGGCTAATCCTGACGTCCGCTTTTTCATCACTGCGTATCGCGGGGCGGACGAACCTCAGGACGACGTAGTCGGAAAGTGGGTAGTTGCCGATCCGGAAAACGTCACTAAGTGTTCAGCGGTTGCCTGGTATTTCGGAGAGAGACTGCATCGCGCATTGAAGCAGCCCGTAGGTCTGATCGTGTCGGCAGTCGGAGGCACCCCGGCCGAGGCCTGGATTCCGAGGCCGGAATTCGATGCAACTCGCGCTTCCGCCGCGATTTGGCAGAGATATAGGGAGGAGGTGTCCAGCTACAGTCCGGATCAGGACGCGAAGTATCAGGCCGATCTCGGTGTTTGGTTGGCCAAGTATCCCACTCCGCTACTACAGTTCAACAATTCTCATACTCATCCTCGAGAGCCTCATTCTCCCCGACATCCAACAGTACCCGTTCGGCTGTATAACGGCATGATCCACGGATTGGAGCCGTACACAATAAAGGGAATCATCTGGTTTCAAGGCGATGGGAACAGCCAACATCCGGAAGAATATCCAGAGTTGATTCGAACACTAATCAAGACGTGGCGCCGACATTGGGGCGCCGAGCTTCCCTTCTACTACGCGGAAATCAACAATATGTTTGCCCCCCAGCAGAAGCCAGTGGAACCCGGCCCCTTGCCATTAATTCGCGAAGCTCAAAACGCAGCCTTGCAGCTTCCCAAAACAGACGTGGTCTGCACAATCGATCTTGGCATTGCCGCGGACGCGCATTTCCCAGTGAAGGAGCCTGTTGGGGACCGCTTCGCCCGACTTGCTTTGTCGGATGTTTACAGGACGTTGTCCGGCGAGATTCACAGTCCGCAGTTCTCGAGTTTCCGAATCGAAGGCGATCGCGTTCAACTCAGTTTCAAGTATGCCGAGGGCCTCTTTACAAGAGCGGCAACCGTGAAAGGGTTCGCTCTGCGAAGTGCGGACGGACCTTGGGTGTGGGCCGAAGGACAAATTCAGGACAAGCGGATTACGCTTTGGAATGACGAGGTGCGGCATCCAGCGGCGGTCCGTTATGCCTGGGCAAACAATCCGGTTATTTCAATCGAAAACAGCGCCGGTTTGCCACTCCGGCCCTTTCGAACAGATACGGAGAGTCCTAAGTGAGAGACTTCCTCGCAGTGATGATCATCCTGCTGCTTCTGCCGATCATTGGCTTACCAGTCTCCCCCAGATTGCAAGGTTCTCCTGAGAACAGTTCGTCGGCGACCTCGCTTGGCCCTACCTGGACACCACAACAGAAGGAAGCCCAACGCGCTGCCGGCAAGCAAGTCATCGCCGACCTGCACGCGGCCATCGGAAGACGAGCACGAAAGTTCGTGATTCCTCCTGGAGACTATCGTTTCGATTCGCCAGGTGGAGACGACTTCGTATTGCAGGATTTGACGGACTTCGGAATCGACGCTGCGGGCGTAACATTTTGGTTCAGTCCGAAATTGGGCTTAAGGATCAGACATTGCAATCGCGTTACCATTCGTGATCTCACAATCGACACTGATCCACTGCCGTGGCTGCAAGGCCGCATTAGCGCCATAGATCCACAAGCCAAGACCATGGACTTTGTGATCGAAGACGGGTACCGGACCCCGACGCCCGATGAACTCAGCTTGCGGAGGCGCGTCCTTTTCTTCGACCCCAATACAGCACATGAAATCTTCGTGCCGGACGAACGGGTGACAGAACTTTCGCTGTTACACGGCAACCTGGTCCGCATAAGCCGGTTCGCGAAGAACGCAGCTTTTACCGCTCCGGTATTTCCCCGTCAGCCACGGGTCGGTGATCGCATCGTGATCAATGACGAGCGATGGAACGGCGGCAATGTTTTCCTGCAGGACTGCACTTCCAATTTGCTCGACCACATCACGGTCTTTGCTTCCGCGAATTTCGCCTTTCACGAAGAAGGAGGTGAGGGCGGCAACATCTACCGGCAATGCCGGCTGATTCGTCGGCCAAATACTGACCGATTGATGGCTTCTCGAGGTGACGGATTCCATTCCACTTTGATGAAGCACGGCCCGATCATCGAAAATTGCGAGCTCTCGTCAGCAGGTGACGACCTGCTTGCGATTCAGGGGTTTTTTGGAGTTATCGTCGCTCGTGAAAGCGCACACACATTCCTTGTAGCGTCCCCTTTCGGCCAAAACATAGAAGCCAGCTCGCCTCTCTTCGGTTACTCGTTACCGAACGGAAATGCGCTAGCGAGCGCAGAAACAATTGCTGTAACCGAAGTTCGCGACGCTGCGAGTTTGCAAGCAACGAACAACCTTCGGCACCGGCTACTTGAAATCAAAGGTGTGCGGATTCGTCCGCTAACAAAGCTGACGGTGTGTTTAGTCGTGCTTAATCGAAGTGTCCCCTGGAGCCCGCTGGATGTAGTCGCTAGTGACAGTTATGTGGGTGCCGGCGCGATTATTCGCAACAACTATCTGCATGACGGCCACATCCGGGGTATTTTAGTCAAATCGCACAACACTCTAGTTCAGAACAATGTTATTCAGCGGATCGCACATGGTGGGATTGTCTTTGAGTCCGAACTTTACTGGCTGGAAGGACCTTTCAATAGCGACGCAAAAATCGTCGACAACCGAGTAGAGGACGTAGGCTGGGGCGCATTCGACCAGAAGGGAGTAAGCGTCACGCTTGCCGCAATCACGGTGGGAAACTACTTCGGCGATAGAATTGTTCCTCGTGTGCTAACAACGGGTACACAAAATCACGATATCCAAATTGTTAACAATCAAATCGTCCACCCTGCAGCATTCCCGATCTGGGTTCGAAATAGCCGCAACGTAGTCATCACCGGTAACAACATCGATGCCCCGTTTGCGGCCGGCAATTTAGCGCAGATCCTCGACCTTTCTAAGCTGCTAGCTGCTCATCTTACAGCGGATCCCGCTTCTATGAATATTTTGCGTGAACCTTACTTTTCCATTCTTCTACAAAACGTGAAGAACTATAACGTGGTAGATAATCATGTGAAATCGCCGCCAGCATTTTACAAAGGGACACTTGGCTCTGCGCGCTTGTCCAGGAAGATATGACATTGTTGCAAACAATCAGCACGCGGACGGTGCACGATCGGTTGGCGGTCCACGCCGCAATTCCTACTCCACACGATTCCAAAGGCAATTTAGATTGCGAGGGTCTGGCCACGCTGCTAACGTTTCTGAATGGCCAACGAATTGATGGCATTGTGCTTAACGGCGCGACCGGAGAATATCCAAACCTTTGCGCAGAGCAGGCCATTCAGCTCTTTTCGTTCTGCGCCGAAATCCTAAAGAGTGACACTCCGTTCATGTGCGGAATAGGTGCTCAAACGTTCTCCGAAACATTGAAGCTCGGTCACTGTGCGAAATCGGTCGGTGCATCCGCGGTACTGTTGCCGGGGCCATTTTTCTTTGATTACGCTCAGGAGGATCTGCTTGTGTTCTGCCAAGCAGCCGAACTAGAACTTGACATTCCCATCATTCTATATAACTTGCCGCGTTTCGCTGTCGGTTTTGACTTAAGTACAGTCCAAGCGCTAAGCTCTGTGTCCAACATCGTGGCTATTAAAGATAGCAGCGGTTCGCTCGATATGTTTCGCGCTCTCGCGTCAAATAATCAACCGATGTTGCGTTTGATCGGCAACGACTCGGTCATAGTAGAAGGGCTCAATGAAGAAGTCTGCGAGGGGGTGATTTCCGGTGTCGCGAGCGTACTTCCCGAGTTAATCATGTACCTGGTTGGGTCTCATCGATCCACACGGGCCGATGTATATAACAAAGCTGCACTACTCTTGTCCGAGTTATTGCAGCAGCTATCGACTTTTCCCACACCGTGGGGAATCAAGTGGATTGCTGAATGGCGAGGTTTTTTCCCGGCACATTTTAGTCAGCCGATCTCAATTCAACGAGTGCGGCAGGCACAAGTGTTTCGCGAATGGTTCGACGGCTGGTGGGACGCAGGAAGGGCGTTTCTACAGAAGGCGGCCCGGTCAAAGGCTTAACCTATGTTTCTTCGTTACGGATTGTTTCTCATGGCCCTTTTGTTTGTATCAACGGCATCGCCAGAGAGTGGTGGTGTCATAGTGCGCGTGTTGTCGGGCCGCCCTGATATGGTGTCCGGTGGGAACGCGTTGGTCGAAGTGAGATCTTCTCCAGGGATTAACTTGCGGGATTTATCTGTCGTGCTCAATAACCATGACGAAAGCGCCCGGTTTCGCGCGGTCAAGGACGGCGACAAGCTGGTAGGTCTTGTTGACGGTCTCCGCGTAGGTAAAAATGTCCTATCTGTGAAGCACCACAGCCGAGTCATAGGCAGGTTGGAACTGATTGATTATCCAATTACTGGCCCTATTTTCTCCGGCCCACACCAGGAGCCTTTTGCGTGCGAGCCCCAGACAGTTCACATGGGCCCTCCTCTTGACGCAGACTGTAGCTTGCCAACAAAAATCGAATATTACTATTACTCCAGTTTGCCCCCCACGAAAAACGGTCCGGTTACAGCGCCTTATCCAACTACGCACTTTCGACGCTACGATCTGTCCGCGCCGCGACCTACAGATATGGTTCAGACTACCACCACAGAAGGACACAGGGTGGACTTCATCGTGAGGCGAGAGGTGGGCACGATTAACCGGGGCATATACTCCATTGCCTTCCTCTACCAGCCTGGGCAACCGTTACCTGACCCGTGGACCAAAATACCCGGATGGAACGGCCGGCTAGTCTACTCTTTCCAAGGTGGCTGCGCACCTGGGTATCGCCAAGGAGAAACCCCACCGCCTCTGAGTGAGACGGTTTTGGCTAAGGGGTTCGCAGAGGCGGGTTCAACGCTCAGTACTTTTGGGAACAATGCAAACGATGTTCTTTCAGCAGAGACCATGATGATGGTCAAAGAGCATTTCATAAAAGAATATGGTGTTCCGGTTCATACAATTGGCAACGGCGGTTCCGGCGGTTCGATGCAACAATATCTGATTGCGCAAAACTACCCCGGACTGCTTGATGCGTTATCTACCGATATCAGCTTTCCAGACACCTTCTCTGTTGTGCCAGGCGTTGTCGACTGCACGCTGTTTGCGAGGTACTTCTCCCGTGCCTCCGTCGAATGGACTCCGGAACAGCAATTAGCTGTCACGGGCTTCTCAACCCCGCAGGTTTGCAAAAGCTGGATAGATGCACATTTTTCGCCTGGTTGGGTCCAAGCCAACAGTTGCATCTCGGTACCGCCGGACAAGATATACGACCCCGTCAAAAACCCGACTGGAGTAAGATGCGATCTCTATGACAATCAGATCAACCTTCTCGGCCGAGATCCTAAGACGGGTTACGCTAGGCGTCCTCTCGATAACGAGGGCGTTCAATACGGTTTATCCGCTTTCAATCACGGCGAAATCAGTGCGGATGAATTCCTTGAACTAAACGAGCGCATGGGTGGTTTCGACTTGAACGGTGACCAGATTAACGCCCGGATGAATGCGGATCCGGAAACGCTGCGAATAGCCTACGAGTCCGGCCGTATCAACATGGCGGGAGGCAGCTTGGGGACGATACCAATTATCGACTCGCGCCATTATCGGGATGTTCCGGGGAATTTACACGACAAAGTCAGAACTTACGAGGTGCAAGCTCGATTACGAGCTGCATATGGGACAGCGGACAATATGGTCATTTTCACTCAGCCGCCTCGAACGGTCTATCCTCTGGTGTTTCTAGATGAATGGCTGGACGCAATCGCTCGAGACAACTCTAATACGCCGGCGGCTGTCAAGGTTCAGCGCGACAAGCCTGTAGGCCTGGCGGATGCCTGTTGGACGAAGGCAGGGCAGATCATTAGCGAACCGCAAACGTATGATGGCCCTGGCAAATGCAATGAGCTCTATCCTACTCATGCCGACCCGCGCATCGCCTCTGGGGCTCCACTGACCGATAATATTCTTAAATGTTCCTTGAAACCCGTTGATCGCAGCGGTTATGCGCGTCCGCTTACGCAAGCCCAATACGAGCGGCTTGAACACATCTTTCCGACTGGCGTGTGCGATTACTCGAAGCCCGGCGTCGGACAACAGTCTGCTTTACTTCCGTGGAGGACTTACTAGGTTGAACCGATTCACCTCACTGCTCTTGAGTGTGGTTTCTTTAGCCATCCTTGTTCCCGTGGCATTTTCTTTCGTCGCTGTGCAAGACGGCGCGCGGGAGGATTCAGACGCTCTCGTTCAAAGAATTCAGAAAGAACTGTCGGGCGCTTTCCCTCCTGAAGACGGCAAGGTCAATGTCAATGTTCCGCATGGCGAGTTGATTCGCGGCGGAATAAACAACTCCAAAATCTATCCGGGCACCGAGAACGACTTTCAGGTCTACGTTCCCGCGCAATATACTCCTGCCAAACCACCATGCGTTCTAGTGAAGCTGGATGGATTGGGGGATTACGAAGCTACTGTGCTCGACAACCTGATCGCAAAGAATGAGATCCCCGTCATGATAGGAATCGGAATTTCTCCCGGGACGGTGTGGAGACCGGCAGATGGCACGAGTCAGCGCCGTGCGGTGCGCTTCAATCGCTCGTACGAGTTTGACAGCGTGAACAACAACGTTCCGAATTATGTACTGGATGAACTACTTCCGACTGTAGAAAAGTTAACAACTCGAGATGGCCGCGCAATACACCTTTCACGAGTAGGCAATGATCATGCAGTGACCGGCGGCAGTACAGGGGGAATCGGCGCCTTCACGCTAGCTTGGCGGCGTCCTGATCAATTTACGCGTGTCTATTCAGTTATTGGGACGTTCGTATCCATGCGAGGTGGCCACGAGTATCCCGCCCTGATTCGCAAGACGGATCCCAAACCCATTCGCGTCTTTTTGGAAGACGGTTCAACCGACGCGTGGAACCCGCTGTTCGGGTCATGGTATGCCGCCAATCTTGAAATGGAGTCAGCTCTCAGCTTTTCAGGCTACGATGTGGCGCACGCATGGGGAGTCCACGGCCACACTGGCCGGCCAGGCCAAATCATTTTCCCGGATGTTCTTCGTTGGTTGTGGCGGGATTATCCTTCGCCCATAAACGCCGGCATCTCAAAAAATAGCACGCTGCAACAAATTACGGTACCGGGCCAGGGGTGGAAACAATATCCGCAATCGTTCCAATCTGCGGCAGGACTAACAGCCGATACAAACGGCGTGGTTTATTTGGCTGACGCGAGTGCGGGCGCGATATATCGAATAAACAGCAGTAGCAATGCGACCGTATTTCTTCAGCATGCGCCTCAAATAGTAGGTGAGGCCTTCGGTCCGGATGGCCTACTTTACGGCGTAGTGCCCAGCCAGAACAGAGTTGTCGCGATCAAACAGGATGGCGGGAACCGCACGATTGCCAAAGGAATCGCTGGCCATGCCATTGTCGTGAGGCATGACGGCACGATATTCGTTAGCGAGCCCGGCGCCCACGTTGATGTGCCTAGCCGACTGTGGGAAATCGAACCAGGCGGGAAAAGAAAACTTATTGACCAAGGGCTCTCGGAGGCAAGCGGGCTCGCCTTCTCACCCGATAATGCTCTGTTTTTTGCAGCCGAGCATTCCACTAAATGGGTATATAGCTACATCGTTCAGCCTGACGGCTCAATTGCCGATAAGCAGTCGTTCTATTGGTTGCATATGACGGATATCCCGAATAACAGCGGCGCCGAGGATCTCGCGGTTGACACACTTGGCAATCTGTATGTGGCAACTCGTATGGGCATTCAAGTTTGTGATCAGAACGGTCGCGTGCGAGCCATTCTTCCGTTGCCGCCCCCAAGCGGACGCGTCCGAAGCCTATGCTTCGGTGGCAGCAATTTTGACGTGCTATTTGCGACGGATGGACACCGTGTATTTAAGCGTACCCTCAAGGTGCGAGGTTTCACTCAATGGTCGGCTCCCATCGCATACAAGAGCCAGGGCGCGGGCTGACGACATGGTTGTATATCCAATTACGCCAGCGTCTTCAGATCTAGCTTTGTGAAGTAAATATCCTCTTTGCAACGGGAGTACACAATGTACATCTTCCTGACTGCAATATCGCAAGACGGGTATCCGTAAGCTCCGTGATCCTTATCTCCGCCCGGCATACGCGGCTTGAGACCCGTAATATCCCCAAGTATGTATTTCTGATCAAAAACGACACCGTCGTTGCTAACTGAGAGGACCAGCGGACTCCGGGGCCCTTTTGGATTCGGACAACTAAGCCCAAAATATCGGCCGTCAGGCAAACGGCCGAACTGGAATCGGCACGAGCAGTCGGTATAGCTGGTCAGCATTGGTTCCGACCACGTTTTCCCGTTATCAGTGCTGTCACTAACAGCGAGTAATCCGTCATGCTTGTCGCCGGGCAGCGGATCGGTCCTTAACATCATATGGATTGTGCCGCTATCGGTTTGAAAGAATGCGCCTTCGCAGTAGTTACGCGGGTCACCCCGAACGGCGCATGCTTTGTGGAAACCCTCGGGATCATCTACCGTCCACTTCGGCAGACGGGGCAAGCCGGCATGCTTCCAACCTTCGATTCCCGCGGGATCGTCAGTGTATGGGAAAGTAACATTTCCCGGCATAATCAATCTGCCGGACCGGACTGGCAGCGGGCGCAAATTCGGCACGAAGTTGTCGAGGATGTGAATGGGGTGTTGCCAGGTAATACCGCGGTCTTTCGAAATGCGGAGCGACGTAAAGGTATCTCGATGAACCCATGTATGCGGATCTTGGCGGTAATGAGGGGCAAAATGCGTCAACAGAGTTCCGCTCCCATCCATCACAAGATCTGTGTAGGCATAATGTCCGTAATACGCAATTAGCTGGTTGCGGTGGGCTCGAATGCCCATGGCTGTGTATGTCGAGGTCTTCTCTGGAGGCAGTGGAGTAATTTGTGCCTCAGTCGACCAAGTCTCACCATCATCATCGGAGGTAGCGAACAACATGCGCTGCCCAGGATTGTCTTCGTTGACGATACCATCCGACCACGACACGTATAGCCGGTCTCGGTCGAATAACACCTGGTGGTGATGATTGTAGGCAGCACCGGGACGACCTCGGAAAACACACACCTCATTAAGGTCAACTCTCTTGTTTTCGCCTTCACCCCATCGGTTGGTGATGGGAGAAGCGGGTGTTCCAGGCTGACGAAAGCCAGCAAGTTGCCTCGAAAGTAGCGCTCCTGATATGCAGGATAAAAAGTCGCGGCGTTCAATGAGCATGTAGTTACGGCTATCGTGATTGTTGTACTTTGAGCAGCATTGCGGATCGACGAGGGACCATCGCAGTAAAGATTCTGGAAAAGGTCCCGAGATCTTGGTGGACCCACAAATCGCGTATTGTTGCGGTGCCAAGGATACCTGCTGCAACCAAGTCAACCGTGATGGGGGTAGCACTTTCACCTTTATTGAACAATCCAATTGCCTCACTATCGTCCTTCAGCTTCTTTACCCAGATATCTATAGGTCCCTCTTGTACCAGCCGATGCCCCTGCACTCCCAAGGGATCCTGATCAACAGCGATTACTTCGCGATTGGTGAGAATCGCGAGGATTTCCGGTTTCATATTTGAAAGATCATTGCCGGCAAGTAGTGGAGCTGCCAATAGACACCACAAAGTCATGTGAAGCCGATTCTCATCCAACGATAACTTTCCGTTCCCGACCTCCAGCATGTCGGGATCATTCCAGTGACCTGGCCCAGCGTAGCGCTCCAACCCGTCCTGTTCAGCAAACCCCAATGCAAGAATGCTGTTATAGTTGGCCTGAATGTCCGTAGTCGTGCGCCAGAGATTCCCTCCCACGGAGGCGCCCCACTCCCATACGCTATTGTGACCGTATTGGCACAGGCTAAAGACGATCGGTCGTTTGGTCGCCTTCAAGGCATCGCCCATCTTTTTGTAAGCAGCAGGCATGTCGGTGCTCTTATATACGCTTCTCGCACTGCACCAGTCGTATTTCAAGTAGTCAAAGCCCCAAGAGGCATAACGCTCTGCGTCCTGTTCCTCATGCTGGTAACTGCCCTCGTAGCCGGCACATGTTTTTGGACCTGGCGAAGAATAGATCCCAATCTTCAGCCCCTTTCCATGAACGTAATCCGCTAGAGCTTTCATATCGGGAAAGCGTTCGTTGCTTTCGATATCACCTTTTTCGTTCCGATGACCTTGCCAGCAATCGTCTATGTTTACGTACTTGTACCCGACCTTCCCCATTCCATTAGAGGCCATCGCATCCGCTGCAGTGCGTACCACCGCGTCTGTTACGCTGCATCCGAACAGATTCCAACTGTTCCAACCCATCGGAGGCGTCGCGGCTAGCCGAGCTTGCGCCCAGACAGGGGGTGTGGCAATCAACGACAAAAGAAGTATCGACGGTGTTGCAAATCCAAGTGCTTTCATGTTTCTTTCTCACGCGGAAATATTCTGAACCGCCCAAACAATGCAGGTTGACCTAAAGCGTTTTAGGGTACGGCCGCCTCTGCAAGCTGCAAGAATTGATAGCGTGCTTGTTTAGTCGGGCCATCTAGCATTTGTGGCAAGAAAATCATGACGAGCCCATTTTTCGGGTCTATCAATGCGACGCTGCCAAAAGCTCCTCCGTGTCCGAAGGTACCAGGATTTGTTAGATGGAACAGGCTGTGGGTACCCTCGAGAACCGCGAGAGTAAATCCGTAATTGCTGTGATTCGGTGTATAGTCGTGAGTCATGGCCTCGACCGCCTGGGCGGAGAGGATTCGCTCGCCACCGTACGTTCCGTGATTTGCAAGCATTTCATAAAAGCGGAATAGATCGGAAGCGGTAGAGAATAATGCCAACTCAGGACCGGAGTATTTTGCGCCTTTGCGAAACTTTGCAGGATCGCCTCCTTGCGCCTTTTCGCCAGCCATCACTAACCTATGGTCGGCGTCAGTCATATAGACCATGGCGATCCGAGCCTCCTTGTCTTTCGGTGGGTAGTAAAAGGTATCTTTCATGCCAAGGGGGACAAGAATCCGTTGTTTCACGAACTCGGCGTAGTCGATACCTGAGAGGACCTCTACGATGCGTCCAAGGGTTGCGATACCCATGTTGCTGTATATAAACTTGCTTCCGGGTTCTGCCACTAAATGTTCGGTTGCGTACGAGCGGACGGCTTCGGCTAGGGTCCGATCCATCGTGTAATTGATGTGAGCGAATTCTCCCGTTGCGGGCAAGAATTTCATGCCCGACGTATGGCACATTAGTTCCCACACAGTTGGTGCGTGCTTCGGCGGGTGCAGACTGAACATTCCATCCGGTTTTTTTTCTGCTACCTGAATGCCTTTGAACTCTGGGAGATAGTCTTCGACAGCACGAGTGACATCGAGTTTGCCTTCATCCACCAGAATCATCGCCGCGACACCTGTGAAGGTTTTGGTTTGCGACATAATCTGCACGATCGTGTCAGATCGCATGGGCTTGTGATTCTCAATGTCGGCATAGCCCACGCCATCCAATTCAGCAATTTGTCCATCCCGGCCGACCAACGTCACGATACCGGCTATCTCTCCTCGATCAATGTACTCCTGCATCCGCCCGCGAACCAGTTTAAGGACGTCTTGATTCAGCGGTGGCGCGGCCGCCTGCAGAGAAATTGCAATCAGAAGAGCTGGAGGGAGAAATTTCTTGACCTTTGTCATTTTGAAACCATTTGTAGACACGAGCGCGGTTGCCGCAAGCTACTCGTTTCACCTCGCAAGTTCATGCAAGGTATTGTATACGATCATACTTGTCATGTCTACCGTATGTCGGCACCATGTCGGCTTCTCCAGGCTCATCTTGCATGAGACAAGACTCTTATTGGCTTTCGTAGACGCGATCAGATAAGCTAAAGGAGTTTTGTATTTAGGAATAGCTATCCGCATTACGGACACCCTCCCTAAGAAAGCTTAGGCTATGAACACAAAGTCTGCCAAGGCAAAACCGGCGACCGCGAGACCGGTGGCAATGACTTCTACCATTCGCTGTCTGCGTGTCCTTGAGCTATTGGCTGAAGAGCCCTTCGAAGTTTCTCTCTCGGACCTGGGATCTCGCTTGGCCATTCCAAGACCGTCGGTCCATCGCCTCTGCGCAACGCTGATTGAGGCGGGTCTGATCGAGCAGGACCCAAGAACTCGACGGTACTCATTGACAACGAAAGCGCTTTGGATCGGCTCCGGCTATCTCCGGCATTCGGCGGTATATCGGGCGGCATTCTTCCCGATGCAGGAACTGGCGAAGGTCACACCGGGAACCGCCCAGCTTGGCGTGATCGATGGCGGCCGCGTGCTCTTCATCCATTCGGTTGGATCGCCCGGCTCACCGCACGCGTTCGCTGACGTTGGATTACGGCGTGAGTTCCATGCCACGGCATCCGGGAAAATCTTTTTGGCCGCTATGTCATCGTCTGAAATCGAACGGATTATGTCGTCCCACTGCAAGAAATATACGGAGAGAACAATCACGTCGATCGAGAGCATGAAAAAGGAGTTGGCCCACGTTCGCCAAAAGAAATATGCCATTAACGTTGAGGAACTGTTAACGGGCTTTTGGGTGATAGCAGCTCCAGTTTTGGCGCGAGACGGACGCACGGTGGCCGCGATTAGCTTGACGCTGGCAATGGAACACTTTACCCCCGAGAATGAGACGCGTTATGCCGCACTGGTCTCTCAAGCTGCCGACAAATCATCGATACAAATTGGCCATCATTGAGCTGAAAAAAGTGAATCCGATCGGTACCATCGTGCTGAACATCTTCCGCCGTTCTTTTTTCGTAACCGCTCTCGTAGCCGTCAACCTTCTCGCTGTCACCGTCTCTACCGCAAGAGCGCAAGATCCGGCATCGGCTGTTTCTACAGCCCGTGGGCAAGCTCAATTCAAGCAATCTTGTTCGTTCTGCCATGGCGTCACTGCTGGTGGGGGTGCGGAGGGGCCAAGTCTGATTCGTTCTTCGCTCGTTCGTCATGACCAGAACGGTGAATTGATAGGGCAGGTGATTCGCGAAGGCCGGGCAGACAAAGGCATGCCGGCCCTCCAACTGAATGCGGAACAGATTGCCGATATCGTCGCTTTCCTTCACGCGCGATTGAAGGAAACAGATCGTACCAGTTATGCCCGTCCGGCCGCCGATCTGAGTCTTTTGCTTACAGGGAATGCCGCGGCGGGCGAAGCATTCTTCGCCGGCGCCGGCGGATGTGCAAAGTGCCACTCGCCCACGGGCGATCTTGCAAAAATTGCGTCTCGATTTTCACCTTCGGATTTGCAAACGCGATTTCTTTATCCCGTTGGCAAGACACCGGCCGCCATAGTTACGCTTCGCGGGGGGCAGAAATTCGAAGGCGAGTTTGTTCCGACGGACGCCTTTCACGTGGCAATCAGAGATCGAGAAGGCTGGTTTCACTCATGGCCCATCGACCAGGCGCGTGTGGAGATTCATGACCCGCTTTCGGCGCACCGCGCGCTATTACGAAAGCTGACAAATGCGCAGATGCACAATTTGTTTGCGTACCTGGAGACGCTGACGAAGTGAGACTATTTTCGGTTCTCGCGTTGGCCGTCACTCTCGCTGCACAAGGTCTCGATCCAGGCGCGCTGTTAAAGCCGCCCACCGACAATTGGCCGACCTACAACGGAGATTACAGCGGGCGCCGCTACAGCACGCTGGCACAGATCAATGAACAGAACGTCAATTCGCTGACGCTGGCGTGGGCCTTTCAAACGCATTCGAGTACCTTCAAGGGCACGCCGCTCGAAGTAAATGGAATTTTGTATTTTTCCGTTCCCGATAATGTGTGGGCGGCCGATGCGCGTACGGGCAAACAACTGTGGCATTACCGGCGTCCTTCACAAGGCGACCATCTTGCTTCGCGGGGTCTCGCCATGTACGAGAATCGCCTCTATTTCGGTACGCCCGACGCTCATCTGATTTGTTTGGACGCCCGCAACGGTAAAGAGATATGGGATATCACCATTGCCGATGTGGCATTCGGCTATTACCTCAGCGTCGCTCCGCTGGTTGTCAAGAACATGGTCATTGTAGGCACCTCGGGCGACTCGGCGGATGTGCCGCATTTCCTCGAAGCGCTCGACGCGGTGACCGGCGCTATTGTCTGGAGGTGGAATAGCACTCCGGCGCCTGAGAGCGCGGCTGCCAAGACATGGCCCAATCGCGAAGCGCTGAATCACGGCGGCGGTCCCATGTGGTTAACGGGCACTTACGATCCTGAATTGAACCTTATTTATTGGGGCACAGGCAATCCGCATCCAGTGCTGGCGGGAGGCGCACGGCTTGGAGATAATCTCTACACCTGCTCTATTGTCGCTTTGAGGGCCGATACCGGGAAACTCGCCTGGTACTTTCAACCTTCCCCGCATGACACCCACGATTGGGATGCCGTGGAAACTCCAGTGCTGTTCGATGCCAATTTAAAAGGCGAGCGCCGCCATTTATTAGCGCAGGCTAGCCGCAACGGCTATTTCTTTGTACTGGATCGAACCACCGGCCAGGATCTGGTCACTTCAAAGTTTGTGGAAACGGATTGGGCGCTCGGGATTGACGGCAAGGGCGAGCCAATTCCCAATCCTGCGAAAGAACCGCAACTCGACGGCTCGCTTGTCGAAAGCAGTTTCGGCGGCTCAACGAATTGGATGAGCCCTAGCTTCGATCCTCAAACAAACCTTTTTTATGTCAATGCGATGCGCGGTACGAGTCTGTGGTACTTGACGTTGAACGCGGACAAAAAGCCTGAAGGGCATCAGGGCGGGTCCGCCACAAACTTCTGGTCGGATTCGCTAATAGTCGCACTCGACTATACAACCGGGAAGACGGTTTGGACCCGTCCGGCCGGCGAAGGACGGGGTGCGGCCGGCATCTTGACTACTGCTGGACAGTTGCTCTTTACCGGCGATGGGCTCGGCGATCTGCTCGCGCTTGATCCAAGCACCGGGGCTGTACTCTGGCATGCGTCTGGTGGCGGTCTTCTGAGCGGCTCGCCGATGACCTATGAACTTGACGGCAGGCAGTACGTTTTGACGGGCGTTGACGGAGTACTGTACGCCTGGACATTGCCAAGCCCGGCTGTATCCCATTAACAATAAGCTCCGCATCAGCTAAATGCTATAGGGCGCGCGCCGGTGGCCCGCTTATTGTTAGCGACGCCCGCGTTAAGTCGCGAAAACTCATTGACAAAAGCTCCGAGGTACTTGACTATTTAGAAATGATCGTAGTTTCCGTAATGCAGTGCGATAGTCCGCATTGCGGAATTCCCAACTGGAGAACGGTATGAAACAAATCATTCGGTTCGGTCTGGCGTACGCTTTGATCGCGCTCCTTGCCTCGGCGCAGGAATCACGCGGCACGATTTCGGGAAGAATTTCCGATCCTTCGGGCGGGGTCGTCGCACAAGCGCAGCTCACGTTTATTAGTGAGAGCCAAGGCACCGTTATCAAAGGTGTAAGCAATCAGGATGGGCTATTCACGGTTCCTTATTTGCTTCCCGGTTTTTACGACGTCGTGATCGAGCGAACGGGTTTTAGCAAACTGGAGCGAAAACGGGTGGAGGTTCGCGTTGGAGAGAACACGGTTCTCGATCTCTCTCTGACCTTAGGCGACGTGTCGCAGACGGTTGAAGTCACTGCCGCTTCTCCAGAGTTGGAAACCGGGACGGCGTCTCTCGGCACCGTGGTTGACCGGCACAACATTTCCGAGCTGCCAATCGCCTCCGGCAATGTGGCGGAATTGGTGGTGCTCGCCCCAGGTGTCTCGAACAGCGGTTCCATAGCCATTCATAAAGCCGCGTTCAACGCCGGCACGTCCACACTGAATGTGGATGGCAACTCAACGAACGCAAACGAATTCACAATCGACGGCGTGCCCAACGATTTCGCATCCGGAAGCGTTCCACGTATCGCGTTTTCGCCTCCGCCGACGACCATTAGCGAATTCAAAGTGATGACCACGTTCTATGACGCAGCGATCGGGCACACTTCGGGCGCCGTTTTTAACATGAATACTTCAAGCGGCGAGAACACGCTGCATGGGGAACTGCACGAATTCCTGCAAAACGGCGTTCTCAATGCCAACGCCTATTTCTCGAACCTCGCCGGCCAGCCGAGAACCAATCTTCCGGACAACCGCTACGGCGGCGCAATCGGCGGTCCCATTTACATACCGAGACTCTACAACGGCCGCAACAAAACGTTTTTTTTCTATGCCTATGAAGGCGACAAATGGGACTCCTTTTCGGGCCTGAACGGCACTGTGCCCACCGATGCCGAAAAGAGCGGAAACTTCTCCTCTTTGCTGGCACTCGGTTCTCAATATCAGATTTACAATCCGTTCACCACCACGTCGGTTGGCAACGGAACCTACCGGCGCTCGCCGTTTGCCGGGAACATTATCCCCAGCAGTATGATCAGCCCGATTGCCAGCAAAATACTCAGCTACTATCCGGAACCGAACGCAGCCGGAGCGGCCAATGGGACCGGGAACTATGTGCAACCTCATGAGAACGCGCCGGAAGATTATTTCGCGCATTTCCTTCGGGTGGATCACTCATTCACAGAGCGGAGCCGGTTCTTCGTGCGCTTGGACTATGACTATTGGGATGAGCTGCAGGACCAGTATTTCGGTGTGAAGAATATTTCTGAAGGAGACCACGAAAACCGTATCAACAAAGGCTTGGCGCTGGATGAGGTTTATATGCTCAGCCCCAGCACGGTTCTTGATGTGCGCTATGGCCTCACGCAACAATCCTTCCCCGACGAATCGGTAAGCACCGGGTTCGACCTGTCTTCACTTGGATTTTCCCCTGGCTTCACATCGCTGTTCCCGAAGAATGTCGTTGAGTTCCCCTTCATGTCGTTCGCGGGATTCACGGCGATCAATGGGCAGGCGACGAACGCCACAAACACCAGCCTGATCCATTCCTTGCAGGGAAGCTTGGCAACACAAAAGGGCAGCCATTATCTGCATTACGGCGTGGACTTCCGGATCAACCGCGCCAATTTGTACACGCTATACGGACAGGCGAGCCCGCTTTGGAGCTTTAACTCCACTTACACGAACGGGCCACTAAACACCGCCGCCGCGGCGCCATTAGGCCAGGATCTCGCGACACTGCTGCTGGGAATTCCCCAAGGGCAGATGATTCAGAATGCCAGCTATGCGGATCAGGACATTTATTTCGCCGGCTTCCTTCAGGACGACTGGAAGTTGAATTCTAAACTCACCATCAATCTCGGCCTTCGCTTAGAGCACGAAACCCCTGTGACGGAGCGCTACAACCGCGCCGTTCAGGGGTTTGCCTACAGCAGCGTCAACCCAATTGCGGCGCAGGCAATCGCCAATTACTCGGCGAATCCGATGCCCGGCCTGCCGGCCAACGCTTTTAACGTGCTCGGAGGCCTCAACTTTGCCGGTGGAAGCAACGGGCGCGATCTCTGGCATGGGCAATCCATCGAGGCCCTCCCGCGTCTGGGCCTGGCTTACCGTTTGGGCCGCAAAACAGTCCTGCGTGCGGGCTTCGGTCTCTTCTACGATACGCTCGGCACATATCGTTCTCCCGCCATTCAGACTGGCTTCAGTTCAACAACGACAATCGTGCCGAGTGTCAACAACGGAATTAGCTACGTGGCTACGTTGGCAAATCCGTTCCCTAACGGCCTGCAGGCTCCCTCCGGCGCGGCCGCCGGTCTGGCGACCCAACTTGGTCAGACGCTGAGTGTTTACTCCAAATATCGCCCGCTCCCTTATGCGGAACGCTGGTCGTTCGATATTCAGCAAGAACTGGGCGCCGGTTTTGTGCTGGACCTTTCCTATGTCGGAAACCATGGCGTGAAGCTGCCAGTGGTGCGAGACGTGGATGCGACGCCGAACCAATATCTAAGTACGTCTCCGACGCGCGACCAAACCACAATCAACTATTTGAGCCAGCAGTTCCCCGATCCTTTTTACGGTCTCATCAGTTCCTACGGCTCCACGATTTCCCGCGCACAGCTACTCAAGCCATTTCCGGAGTTCACGGACGTGCAGGAAAACGATTCCAACGGCTATTCGCACTACAATGCGCTGCAGATACAACTGAGTAAGCGCCTCTCCCACGGATTTATGGTCAATGTGGCTTATTCGTTCTCGAAATTAATGGACGCCACCAGCTACCTCAATCCGGCTGACTCGATGCCCTGGTATGGGATTAGCACTTATGACCGGCCGCAGGTATTAGCCATTAGCGATGTTTGGGAGTTGCCCTTCGGACGCGGCCGAAGGATGGGGGCGAATATGCCGAAGTGGGCGGACTATCTTGCCGGCGGTTGGGAGCTGAATACAACTGTGACGGCTCAGAGCGGAGACGCGCTTCCTTTCGGCGATGTGCTGTTCAACGGCAACATCAAGAACATCCCGCTTGGGTCCGGCCGTTCCATTTATAACTGGTTCGATACCTCCGGTTTTGTTACCGCTTCGGCCCTTCAATTGGCCAACAATCTCCGGACTTTCCCACTCAGGCTCGCGGGTGTTCGCGGCCCTGGAGAAGATGTCTGGAATATCGGCGTTGACAAGTATTTTTCTCTTACTGAACACGTGAGGCTGCAACTACGGGGCGAGGGATATAACGCGTTCAATCACCCGAATTTCAAGGATCCGATTCTCACGCCTACCTCCAGCCAGTTCGGTCAGATTACCGGCCAGAACGGATATGCCCGGGAAATTCAAGTTGCGGCCAGAATTGTTTTCTGAAGAGTGGCGGTTTACGGCGAGGCGCGCTGCCAAGCTTCGAGGAAGTCTTTCCCGTGAAAGCGGATCGTGCGGGCGTCAATCACTTCCGCTCCGGCTTTCAGAGCGGCGTCTGGAGTAAGGGCGTGACGGCTCGTATATTCGATTTGGATTGTGACAGGGCCTTTTATCCGATAAGGTTGAATCCGGCCGATCTTTGCCATGGCCGCCATCGCGTGTTTGCGGATCAATTGCCGCGCCGCTTCCGCCGAAAGCGATATGCATGAGTAGTTATCGATGCCTTCCTTCACAACGGCCGTTTCAGCATCCGGTACGATTTTTTTCAATTGTTCAGCCGCGGCCTTATCGCCGCTCAGGAAAATAACGGGGGTATCAAACCAGCCGGCGAGAGCGGTCCGGGTTTCAATTTCTCCCACGGGCTCGCCATTCATGAGAAGGTTCTGAATACCAAGAGAGCTGTAGCTGTGAGCCATTACGCCGCCGATGGTGTCGGCTCGCGCGTGCTGCCCCACGAACGCGACGGCGGAAAAGTGCCGTTCGAACAGCATATCGGCCGGCAGCGGCCCCAGGATCAGGTGGGCTCTCGAATCGATGGTCAGGGCCGAGAGAGTTTGATGGCCGTCGTGGCCGTCCCAGACAAACACGTCCGTAGCCCCTCCGTCGAAAAAACCCGCGACGGCGCTATTAATCTCGCCCGTGAGAAGCTGCCGCATTTCGGCATCTTTCGGATCGGTCTGCTCCTGCCGGCAGACCCCCGCGACGCCCTCAGCGTCGGTGATTATGAAAATCGTCTTCGGCTTTTCCGCGGCGGACAATGCCGCTGAAAAAATCAACAACGCGATACTCATCGGGATCGCCGTCGCAAGCGCGTCTAAGCGTCGCATGGATTTTATCTCCTGTTCTGTTGCCGGACTAGTTGAGCCATTCGTCAATGTAACGCGCTACGAACTCGTCATCTGCAAGATGGGGGTAGCTGCGCAAGACTCTGTCAATCTCCTCATTTTGACCGGGAGACAGCTCCTCATGCGGATCGAGACACCAGCGTCCCTCGAGCAAGCCTTGCCGCCGGAGAACTTCATGAATGCCCGGAATGCAGCCGCGATATCCATTCGCAAAATCAAAGATCGCGGCGTTGGCGTCGGTTAATTCCTGCCCCAGAGCCAATAAATCCAAAGCGTCTTGATGGCCGTTGGTGCGGGCCACTTTTATGCGCTCCAAAATCTCAACCGCTTTGTAGGTCCAGTTGGCGAACTGGCCAAGGAGCGCACCGGCGAAAACTGTTTCTACACTGCCGAATCGGAACGGAGTCAGCAGATCGGCAATAATGTTGTCGTCATTGCCCGTATAGAGCGCGATATCATGCGCTCGTCCTGAATCGAGGACGGCCCGGATAACGTCCAGCGTGCGATAACGATTAAACGGCGCGACTTTAATGGCAACTACATTCTGAATTTCCACCATCCGGCGCCAAAATTCATAGGGCAGGGCACGGCCCTTCACCGCCGGCTGCAGATAGAAGCCCATCACGGGAAGAATGTCGGCGATTGTCGTCACATGAGCGATCAATTCATCGACAGTGGCCTCACAAAGATCGGCAAGGCTTAAGAGACCCAGATCATACCCCATCGATTTGGCCATCTCCGCCTCGCAAACGGCCTGACGCGTTTCGCCGCATACGCCCGCAATTTTGATCAACCCAGGGCTCTTACATTCAGCGATCGCCAGCTCTAAAACCGGCCTTAGGAGTCCGGTGGACGGGTTGTGAATTTCAAACTGCGTAGTGTGCACCCCAACTGCCACACCTTTAGCGCCCGACGCCAAATAGTAGCGGGTAAGCGCCCGTTGACGGCGCTCGTCCAATTTTCGCTGCGCATTCAGCGCTAACGGATGAGCCGGAATAACGGCGCCGGCTCGCAGGTTGGTTTGCCAGCTAATCAGAATTTGCCCTCTTTGGTTTCGAAATGTGTCGGTTTGTTTAAGAGAGAGCCGCCCGATCTTACCCAACCAGCTACCCAAGCGATCACTTGTTCAATGGAAACAGGGCTCGGGCCGAACATCTGTAAGCAGCGTGAGGCGTCGCTCAACAGCGCCGAATCTCCTGGCTCGCCGATGAAGACGGGATCCATTTTCATTTCATTTGCCAGCTGCTGAGCCAGCCAGCCTACCGGATAAGATATAGGGCTTGTCACGTTTAAAACAAACGGAGGAGCCGAACAGTGCAAAAGGCTGCGTAGACAGACGGAATTCGCGTAGCCCTGCCAGACTATATTCACTGCGCCCATGGATAAGTCCACAGGCTCTCTAGCGGCGATCTTTAATGCCAGGTCCACCAGAACTCCATAGCGCAATTCGACTGCGTAATTAAGCCTAAGAAGGCTGGTTCTGCATCCATACGCGGCGCCGAAGTATTCAAATAGGCGCTCGCGCGCCAGAGCTGACTGTGCATATTCGCCAATCGGCCCGACGGGTGAATCTTCTTTGGGACCCTTGGACTCGAGAGGCGAAAGCGGGTATACATTGCCCGTGGACCATGCCGCGATTCGCGAATGCCGGTAGCGATCGGCCACCAAGCCCGGAAGGTAGGCGTTGGTCGCCCAGGTAAGCGGCTCATCGCCCACCGTCCCAAACTTGCGGCCAGCCATGTAGACAACGTTTTCCGCGTCCGGCAAATCAGTAAGAGATTGAGTGTCGAGAAGATTGGCCTTAATCACCTCGATGCCATCATGACGCAGCAGGTGTGCCAGATCTTTATTCGAAAAACGAGCAACTGCGATGACTCGCCGCGCCGAACCTGCTTTCCGGAATGCTCGAACCGCACGCCGGGCAAGACTCGGTCCCATCTTGCCCGCAGCACCTAGAATCAAAATGTCCCCATCCAAATGCGAAAGAGCCTCGATGTCTTCTTGGCTGGGTCGCGAAAGGATTTCCTCCAACTCTTCCTGTGACGCGATGTCTGCTATCAAACTGATGTTTTGATCGGATGAGGCCATGTATTTCTCAGGAGCCAACTCGTACCGACCGGCTATGCGGGCTTGGAGCCCGCGTTGGGTCTCGGACGGTAATTCCGTAATGCGGACGTGTCGATCACAATCGTAAATCATAATTCTATACAAGAGTGGATGCGAAACCAACGCTGCGCTACTCTTTTACTGCAGAAAATGCCGAAGCCATTCCATCGATCGCCAAACTGCTTCCGGCGTTGGCGAGTGGCCCTGATGATGATCCAGGAACCCTATATTTTGCCGATCGGAAGATTGGCTCCACGGTATTGCGATGGATTGGAGCCCATCGCGGATGTGAACTCTTCTTGCGCCGTTTCCGTTGGAGATATCAGAAACGAATCCACATGTACATGAACTTTGATGCCCATCCGCTCATCGACGGGATCATCGCCGTGGGCAGGGATTTGCGCTAAATCCCGCGCACGCCGGGAATGACGCGGCTAAGAGTGAACAAAAGTATCGGCAGCGGCCGATTACATCGAAACTGGAGACCCACCGTGTTCTTTACTCTTTTGCGCAGCGTCCATGAAGGCGAATGTTTCGAGCGTTTCGGCATTCGATACAGGGGGCTTCTGAGTTTGCATAAATTCGACGATTTTACGAACCAACGGTAGGTAATCTACTTTCACGTTGGCGAGAGTATCCACTTTATTCTTTGGACGGAACGCGACCGCTCCGAATGCGGTGTAGGGCCGCTCTACCCTGATCGTGCCGAGCCGGCCGTCCTTCCATTTGCCGGTCACGACATCCGCGTTCTCTGCATGCGTCAGCGTGACTTCGCTGCAGCCTGGTCCCATCAGGGTGTAGAGCATTTCCACGGCATGAACGCCATACCACGAAAGATCCAGCTCCTGATGCCGCTCAGTCGGCCCAGGTCCCCAAACGATCACGCCGTTGATGGGCTCTTGCTTCATCGACTCGATGTCGCTGAAGCGCAAACTCGACGCGCTGAACCACGGAACGTGAGCATCACCGGCGACTCGCGCAATTTCTCGAGCATCGCTGAGCGAGGCGGCAAGCGGCTTGTCGATAAAGATCGGCTTTCCGCATTTCACAGCCTCTTTCATTTCGGGCAGATGCGTGCGTCCATCGACGCTTTCGAGCAAAATACCGTCAACCGCACGGCACATCTCAGAAATGTGATCCACAAACCGCACGCCCAGCTTGCCTTGTAGCTCGGTTGCAAACTTTTCCACCCGGCTGCGGCTTTCCTCGACGTCCGGACTGCCGCCCTTATAAGCCACGACAATTCGAGCGCCGGCCACATGATTTGGGTTAGCGGCGTCATTTAGCGCGTGAGCAAAAACGACCGAGTGTGATGTATCTGTACCGATGACGCCGAGGCGCAGGTCAGCACCGGAAACGCCGGCCGCGAGAGTGGTTAAGAAAGCGATTGGTAGCAGGATTTTATTTTTCATTTAGGAAGTCTCCGAGAATTTAGTGCAGAGTGGCGGGTGAAGGCAGAGCAAAAGCAATCAGGCTATCTGCGTTCACGTGATTAAATACGTTCCCCCCGTGGCCGTAATGACAACCTACTGCTTTCCGTCCTTGCCACAAAACGTAGCTGGGGTCGCGTGGGCACTGGCATCGATTTTAGCCGAAGTTCGTCACGAAACTGATCGGTTCAAGTTTTTTGGGTCGTTCGACAAAGCTAAGAGGCTGTTAAACAATAAACTATACAAAACAGGAGAGTCAAGATATGTTTTAGGTAGTGAAGAACTACCCCAAAGCGATGAGGATATCGCCTTCACCGGCCGAACGCTGCTGGTTGCGGGTGATGAGCACTTTGAACGAGTATCAGGCGCGCCTTTTCGTAGCCGGGAAGGCATTGGAATTGGGCAGAGGCGGGACCAGCCGTTTGTCGAGGCTAACTGGGATGTCGCGCGTGACGATTCTCAGCGGTCTGGGTGAACTTCGCGGGGGCAAGAGGCTGCGGGATGCCGGTACGGGCCGGGTGCGGGCGCCCGGCGGCGGACGGAAGAAAGTGGAGGAAGCGGACCCCGCTCTGCAACGCCGCCTTAAGTCGATCGTTGAGGAGACGACCGTCGGCGACCCGATGAGTCCGCTGAAGTGGACGAGCAAGTCAACGCGCACGATTGCGGAAGACTTGGCGCGGGCCGGACATCCGGTCAGCAACGTCACGGTAGCGCGATGTCTGACGGAAATGGGGTACACGCTGCAGGCCAAACGTGAAGACGCGGGAGGGCCGCAGCATCCTGATCGAGACGCGCAGTTCCGCTATCTGAACCGGCAAGTGAAGTCGTCCCGGCGCACCGGCGATCCGGCCGGCGTCCCGCAGGCAGAAGTTATATCCGCACCCTGTGTACTGGCTGGAAACGTTTATCGATCCGGCGCGGTTCAAAGGCACGTGTTATCTGGCGGCTAACTGGGTGGTGTTGGGACGCACCACAGGACGCGGTCACAATGCACCGGCGAACAAGGCAACGCAACCAGTGAAGGAGTTACTGGCTTTGCCATTGAGTTTGCGCTTCCGTGAACTGTTGACGAGGACGTTATGAGGCAGAGTAGACGGCGCATGGACGTCAATCTGCAAGAGCTGGACCAAGTGTTGGAGCAAGCTCGCGAAACTCCACTGAGTGACCCGGACTATAAAAAACTCAAGGACACGCTGCACACCTTGGTGGAGCTGCTCACTCCTATGCGGAATACCGAGACCGAGAAAACAAGTGCGGTGCTGGCGGAAGCCACGGGCCAGGCGGAGGAAACAGGAACCGACAAGCCTAAGGCATCCCGCGCACCCGGACACGGACGCAATGGAGCCTCTGCGTTCACCAGTGCGCAGAACATTGCGGTGCCGCAGGCGCAGCTTAAAGCCGGGGATCGTTGCCCGGATTGTGACAAAGGCAAAGTATATGTGCAGAAGGAGCCGAAGCCGTTGGTGCGTGTCATTGGGCAAGCGCCGCTATCGGCTACCGTCTACAACCTGGAACGCTTGCGTTGCAACGGCTGCGGCCGGGTGTTCACGGCGCAAGAACCAGAAGGTATTGGGCCAGAGAAGTACGACGAGACCACGGGCGCGATGATTGCGTAACTCAAGTACGGCAGCGGCGTTCCGTTCTACCGGCTGGAAAAGCTGCAAGAGAACCTGGGCGTTCCCATGCCGGCGTCTACACAGTGGAAGATCGTCGAGGACGCCGCCGAGATCATCCAGCCCGCTCTAGAAGAGTTGATCCGGCAAGCGGCGCAAGGCGAAGTATTGCACAACGACGATACCGGCATGCGTGTTTTGCAAATGGCGCGAGAGCCTTCTGATAAACGAACCGGCGTGTTCACTAGCGGTATCGTAGCCACCCAGCAGGGACAGAAGATTGCCCTTTATTTTACCGGCCGTCAGCATGCGGGAGAGAATCTGGCGGATGTGCTACGACTGCGTGCAGCAGATCTGCAGCCGCCTATCCAGATGTGTGATGCACTCTCGCGCAATGCCCCCAAGCTGTCGTCGGGAGTAGAGATTCTGGTGGCCAAATGCATGGCTCATGGAAGGCGCCAGTTTGTGGATATTGTGCCAAACTTTCCGGACGAGTGCCGTTACGTTCTTGAGATGCTGGGTTGCGTGTATGGATACGACGCCGCTGCACGGGCGCCTGAACTGACAGGTGCCGAACGGCTGCTGTTTCATCAAGAGCACAGTGGACCCGTCATGGAAGAACTACATCGCTGGCTGGAGACACAGTTCGCGCAGAAGAAAGTGGAGCCTAATTCCGGATTGGGGCAAGCGATCACTTATCTGCTCCGCCATTGGCGGCCCCTAACCGCCTTTTTACGACTGCCGAACGTGCCACTGGATAATAACCTGTGCGAAAGAGCGCTCAAGCGGGCCGTCTTAAATCGCAAAAACTCTTTGTTCTATAAGACCCTGAACGGTGCAGGAGTGGGCGACCTCTTCATGAGTCTGATTCATAGCTGCGAGCTATGTGGCTCGAATGCTTTCGACGATCTCACCGAATTGCAAAAACATGCTGTTGATTTAGCCAGCAGACCGGCGCGCTGGATGCCGTGGAACTACTGCGAGACACTTCTGCAAACGAGTGGCAGAGTTAACTCCGGCTAGAGTCGGCTAGAGTTATGATGCCCAGACTGGCCGAAAAGGATCCTCTGCGGCCAGTGGATCGGAGCTTCTTCGAAGTGCCTATAAAACGGGCTGCTCAAAAATCAAAATCACATTACATTTTTGGCCAGTCACGCGAGCAGCCGAAAATGTTGCGGGTGGGCTTGTATTCCCACGTGTCCACGAATGAACAGCAGACACTTCCGATACAGATGCGGGCGATGCATGAATACGCCAACCGCCGCGGTTGGACGGTTGCTATGCAGGTTCGCGAGGCAGAACGGCAAATGGCTGGGCAGGCCGGCCACTGCTGCCGTACACGCTGCGGAAATCCGGAAACTCCATCGTGCCGGGGTGAACAACTCCGAAATCGCACGGCGGCTCGCGATCGGGCGCACCTCCGTCAGACGTCTTCTCGGTGCCAACGCATGAAGAAGCCGAAAAGAGATCCAGTCCGGGAAGACCGTATCGAAAACGAAGCCATCGTCGATGCCCGTCCGGAGGAGCAGGCAATGAGCTGGTATTACTATCTGGACGGCAAGGTCAAGTTCCCATTCCGCGAGGTGTGTCGCCGCGAAGGAAACCTCGCCACTCCGGAAGGGTGAAACCACATCGTCTCGGCGATGATCTGTTCGCCGACAGTCTCTTGTGTCTGGATGCAGCGACCCACCGTTGACGGCGAACAGCTGGCTAAAACATAGATAGTGCCCGCCTTGCCGGCTCCTTTTGTCCGTCAGAGGCTCGACGAAACGACGATCACCAACCGAACGGCGGCCACTCATTCCGCCGTCTTGGAAGAACTGCATAATCTCAATTATGGCGACCCTGTTTATCCCCCCGAGCCTTAAGGGAACGGTTTACTTTCCCGGCTTGGCCGGCGGAGCGGAATGGGGTGGAAGTGCTTACGATCCAAAAACGCATATCTACTACGTCAATGCGAATGAACTTGGGTGGGTCGTACGTCTGGTTCCCTCACAAACCCTGCAACGCAAGCCAAGACCAAGCCGAATCTACCGGACGATGTGCGGTGGTTGCCACGGCCCGGATAGAAAAGGACCTCCGCCGGAATACCCGGCGCTTGACCAACCGGCAAAGCTTACAGTGGCGCAGATCTTAACCATGCTTCATCAAGGCGGTGGTCGCATGCCATCCCTTGCCTCGATCGACGAGCCTGCAATTGCTGCGATGCAGAATTGGCTCCTCAATAATGAGGATCAGGAAGTCACTGTCCAGTTTCGGCCTCGTACTCCCAATCCGTTGAAATACGCGGCGCAAGGCTATGAGAAGTTTCTTGATCCCGATGGCCAGCATGCGACAACTCGACCCTGGGGTACACTGAGCGCGGTCGATTTAGACACTGGCAAGTATGTCTGGAAAGTTCCGCTGGGCGAATATCCCGAACTCATCGCAAAAGGGATCAAAGAAACCGGCACTGAGAATCACGGGGGCGGCGTAGTGACGGCGGGCGGCCTGCTGTTCATCGGCGCTACATACTACGACAACAGATTTCGCGCCTTCGATAAACAAACGGGAAAGCTGCTCTGGGAAACGGTTCTCCCATTTGCGGCGAACGCAACGCTTGCAATCTACGAACTCGACGGAAGGAATATGTCGCGGTGGCGGCAGGCGGCGGAAGAGATCGTCCGTCGCCCTATTTATCGCCTTCGCATTGCCGCAACACAAGCGAATGGTGCGGGAAGCGGTTGGCAGCGCCTTGCCGAGGCCGCGGAAGAAAGTGGCGAGGCCGCGACGGAAGCTGGTTGCGGCGATGGCGTTCATCGATGAGATTCTGCAGTTGGACCAGAAGGCGCCTCGTAAGCAGCGCCATACGGCACATCGCATTTGGACACGGATC
>DATAXY010000078.1:0-188991 GCA_036272835.1 Bryobacteraceae bacterium | reverse complement strand
AGCCGCGCACAAGCTCGGGCGGCCTCGCATCCCGCGTGACCCGCACCCACCACGATGGCGTCGTACTTCTTTACTTGCACATCCAGTATTCTATCTTTGGAACGCATACGAGAGGGGTTTCAGCGCTTTGAAGGTACTCATCATCGGCGGTGGCGGCCGCGAACATGCTCTCGCCTGGAAGCTGTCGCAATCGCCGCTGATCTCGAAAATCTACGCAAGTCCTGGGAATCCGGGTATTGCCGAATTGGCCACATGTATTGAACCGCCCTTGGAGATAACCGGCTGGGTCCCCCTTGTACAGGCCCATGGCATCAACCTGACCGTAGTCGGCCCGGAGGCGCCGTTGGTGGCCGGCATCGTCGATTATTTTCGCCGGCGTCGGCTCTGGATTGTTGGACCCACGCGTGCCGCCGCGCAACTCGAGGGCAGCAAGATCTTCGCCAAGCAGTTCTTTGAGCGCGCGGCGATTCCGAGTGCTCGTTCCCTCCAGGTCACATCACATACCGAAGCCCTGGACGCTCTGAAGCAATTTGGATTGCCGGTCGTGATCAAGGCCGACGGGCTCGCCGGGGGCAAAGGCGTCATTGTTGCTACAACGCCAGCCGAGGCCGAATCGGCCGTTGAGCGCCTCGGACCCAATCTGGTGATCGAAGAATGCCTTGAAGGCGAGGAGGTTAGCTTTATCGGCCTCAGCAACGGCCCGCTTATTCTCCCGTTCGCGCCTTGTCAGGATCATAAGCGGCTCTTCGATCGCGACCAAGGGCCTAACACCGGTGGTATGGGTGCCTACTGTGATCGGCGCATCCTTACTTCTGCCGAGCAGGGCGCCATTCTGGAGCGTATTATGATGCCCGCAATCCGCCAGATGCAGAATGAAGGTTATCCGTTCACTGGATTCCTATACGCCGGTTTAATGATGACCGCCAAGGGCCCGAAAGTTCTCGAATTCAACGTACGCTTGGGCGATCCTGAAACACAGGCTCTCCTCCATAGCTTTCATGGCGATTTCGCCGAACTTCTCAACATGGTGGTTACCGGTACCGGCGGCATCCGCGCCCGCCCGTGGGCCCAACCTTCAGTGTGCGTGGTTCTGGCCGCAGCCGGCTATCCCGGCACGCCGCGGACCGGGGATCCAATTTCGGGAATCGAAAAGGCTGAGGCTCTGGGAGCGAAAATCTTTCAAGCGGGGACAGCCAAATCCGGCGATGGTCTCGCGACCAGCGGCGGCCGCGTGCTGGGAGTAACGGCCTCGGGAGACACCCTGCAATCTGCCATCGATGGAGCTTACCGCGCAGCGGAGCAAATCCACTTCGAGGGCATGCAATACCGCAAAGACATTGGCCAAAAAGGCCTCGGCCGCTGGTAAACTACCAATCAGACACCCTTGTGTGGGGACGTAGCTCAGATGGATAGAGCGGCCGCCTCCTAAGCGGCAGGTCGGCAGTTCGAATCTGCCCGTTCCTACCACTCAAACCCTGTCCCAGTCCGTTTCGGACCACATTTCTAGTCCAAAACTTCCTTCATCTACTTGAAATAGACAGGCTCCTGCGATATCGTAATTGCCACTTGCACAAACAACAGTAACTCAGGAGAGTCTGCTACATGCACAGTTTCATCGCCCCGTTGGCGCTTTGGCTTCAGACGGTCGCAATCCCACCCGAAGCCTCCACTTATCTCTTCCTTTCCCTTGCCATCAGCGTTGCCTCGCTGGTCGTCGCCGTACTCTTTGCCCGGTACGTGACCACTCGCGATAACGGCACGCCAGCCATGCAGAAGATCTCGAATGCGATCAAAGCCGGTGCGGAAGCATTCCTACGGCGTCAATACCGCACCATTATTCTGCTCGCGGTGATCCTGGCCATCCTCATCTTCATCGGTTATTCGCTAGGACAGGGTCACGCAGCGTTGGCCGGCCGGATGACGATTTCCTTTGTAGTCGGTGCAACTTGCTCTCTAGCCGCCGGCTTCAGCGGCATGTGGGTGTCCATCCGGACTAATATACGAGTCGCTTCGGCAGCCCGAACCACGCTGAATGGCGCTCTCCAGATCGCCCTGCGCGGTGGCGCCGTCACTGGTCTCAGCGTAGTCGCACTGTCGCTGCTCGGCGTTGGATGCCTGTTCTGGTATTTCGGCGGCTTGACCAATCCCGAAGAGGTGCCCGCCCAAATCGTCGCATTCGGATTCGGGGCCAGCTTTGTCGCCTTATTTGCGCAGCTCGGGGGCGGCATTTACACCAAGGCTGCTGATGTCGGCGCCGACCTCGTGGGCAAAGTGGAAGCCGGAATCCCCGAAGATGATCCCCGCAATCCAGCCGTTATCGCAGATCTGGTGGGCGACAACGTCGGCGATTGCGCAGGCCGTGGAGCCGACCTTTTCGAGTCGACCGCCGCCGAAAACATCGGCGCAATGATCCTGGGCGTCTCCTTATATCCTGTCTTTGGAATCAAGGGTGTTCTCTTCCCCTTGATGGCCCGCGCCTTCGGACTCATCGCATCCATCGTGGGCGTGTTTATGGTGAAGACCAAGGAGGATCAGGATCCGATGAAGGCCCTCAACCGCGGCTTCTACGTCACCACGATCCTCGCGCTTGTGGGCTTCTATGCTGCGGTGCAAATTCTGCTTCAAGGCAACATGATGCTCTTCCTGGCTGGTGTCCTCGGCATCGCCACCAGTTTTCTATTTGTCTTCATCACGCAGTACTACACCGAATATAGATATCGCCCGGTTCAGGAGATCGCAAAAGCTTGCACCACCGGCCCGGCTACCACCATCATCACCGGATTCGCCGTGGGACTCGAATGCGTCGCCCTGCCAGTCATCACCATCGTTGCCGCGATTCTCGGTTCTTACTACTTGGGCACCCACTCCGGCATTTCAGAAATGGCTCCGGGTATCACGGAACAAGCCGCTGGGTTATACGGAACCGCCGTGGCCACTATGGGAATGCTCTCCACGGCCGCGTACATACTCGCCATGGATACGTTTGGACCCATCACCGATAATGCGGGCGGAATCGTTGAAATGTCTCATCAGGACGAGAAAGTTCGCGAACGGACCGATCGCCTCGATTCGGTCGGCAATACAACTAAGGCTCTCACCAAGGGATACGCCATCGGCAGCGCCGCGCTGGCCGCGTTCTTACTTTTCTCCGCCTATATCGACCAGGTCCGATCCCTCTTGCATTGGGAGCCAACCCGCGCATTCGTCATCGACATCGGCAATGTGCCCATCTTCACTGCCGCCCTACTGGGCGCCATGCTTGTCTTTCTGTTCAGCGCGCTCGCCATCCGTGCCGTGAGCCGCGCCGCCCAAACCGTTATCGAGGAGGTGCGCCGCCAGTTCCACTCGGACCCTGGGATCATGGCTGGCACTTCCGATCCCGATTACGGAACCTGCGTCGACATAGTTACCAAAGGCGCGCTAAAAGCCATGGTTGCCCCGGGAATCCTGCCTGTAGTCGCGCCCGTCACAGTTGGGCTCATCTTTCGCTACTTCAGCAATGACACTTCAACTACGCCTCTCGGCGCTGCGGCCGTCGCCGCATTTCTTATGGTTGGGACCATCTCCGGCGTTCTCATGGCCACTCTAATGAACAACGGCGGCGGCGCTTGGGACAATGCCAAAAAGTACATTGAGACCGGCGCCTATGGCGGCAAAGGATCGCCGGCACATAAAGCGGCAGTCGTTGGCGACACGGTTGGCGACCCCTTTAAGGACACCGCCGGGCCTTCGCTTCATGTGCTCATCAAGCTGCTCAGCACAATTACGCTTGTGGCCGCACCGCTATTCCTCTAAGTCAAGGTTTTCTAACAAGAAGTATCTTTTAATCAAGGGACTTTCTTGGCCACCAGCCAAAGCCCTTCAAACAGCAGCAGCGTCAAGGCCGCGGCCGCGAACAAATACCACGGCCACGGCCCAAATGCGTTCAGAATGGTTTCGCTTCTGGGCTTTTCGCACAGATACATGTAGTCGGCATGCAGCGCCGCGTCGATCGCGCCCACCACCGCCGCATACGCTACTACCATCGCAAACGCGCGCCACATCGCACCTTTCCTGAGGGGGGCAATTCCGCCGAACACCAGAAGGATTATCGCCACCACGGTTCCGCCGTGCGAAATAAAGAAGTAAACGGCGGGATACGACGGCCACGGTGACCACAGATCCGGAGTCAGCAATGCCATCCCAGCTCCTGCGATTCCCGCGAAGTAAGAGAATTCGACCAACCACGGCCGGAGCGTCCAACACGCGATTACGGTAGTCCAAAGCGATACATCGCATAATTGCAACGGCAGATTCGCCGGCCGCAACCCCTCGTGCGCGTAGACGAATATCCACCAGATCACTTCGCCGGTTGCCAGCACACAAGCAAGCGCCCTTCGCACTATTCGCTCTGGCAGAACTCCACGCCGGCTCGCAATCGGCAGCAGAATCGCGACCGCCAAAATGATTCCTAACAACGATAAATGGAGCCCGCCGAAGAGTGCCAAGGACCGGATTCCGCTAGTGCAGCATGTCGTTCAGGGCTTTGATCTTTTGTAAGTCGAACTTCGGCTTGCGGTCGTATGTCGTCAGGCCATTCACTTCCTGCTCAACGTCATCCAACTGTGTGTAGCAGATCCCGGCAAGGTTGTGCAGCTTCGCGATGCCTTCGTACAACTGCGTCAACCGCGCCATGGCAGCGTCCTGCGATTTCTCGACGCCCGAATAGCCCCAACTCTCTGCCGGTACATTCGCCCCAGGCGGAATATAGGCGATTCCGCCAAACTCGGAAAGATAGAGCGGTGAACCGTTGTAACTGTATCCAGCGATCAACGCCGGCCTTCCGTTCGGGGGAACGGTCTTGCTCTCCGGGCTGACATTCTTGTACTTTTCATAAAGCGCCTCTCCCGATTTCTCGTAATCGTGGAGAGCAAACAGGTCCGTATCGTTCGTATGCATCCAACCTTCGTTGTCGATCGCCAGCCGTGTGCTATCGAGCGTATGCGTCAGTTGATACAGTTCCTTCAAATAGGCCTGCTGCCGAACATCGCTTAGATCGGGAACGCCCCAACTCTCATTAATGGCATTCCAGATGATAATCGACGGATGGTTGTACTCGCGCTCCACCGCAGCGATCCATTCCTTCGTAAAGCGGGTCACCACGTCGTCGTCGAATAGGAGGGCATCAGCCATTTCTCCCGAGACCAGCAGTCCTTTGACATCGGCCCAATAGAGAAATCGCGGATCGGCCACTTTCTGGTGAACACGAACGCCATTGAATCCCATCGCCTGCGTCAATTCAATGTCTCGTTTGATCGCCTCCATCGATGGCGGCGTCAGTATGCTCTGTGGCCAGTAGCCCTGGTCCAGCACGAACTTCAAATAGACCGGCTTACCGTTGATGGTGACACGATCGTCCGCGATGCCGATGGTGCGAAAACCTAGATACGAGTGCACTTCATCGAGCACTTCGGTTCCGCGCAGCAACCGGTAGGTCACGTCATATAAATGTGGTGATTCCGGAGACCACAATTGCGCATCGGTTATGGGCACATCCACCGTTGCCAGTCCGAGTTCCGTATTCGCTTGGCGTGTAACTGTCTCGCCACCGGCGTGGATGGCGATTTCGAATGTCAGGGCCTCAGGCAGCCGATGGCCCAGCATTGCCTTGAAATGCGCGATGCCATCCCGCCCGGCCACCACTTGGACGTGATCCAGATAATTTTCGCCGGTAGCCTCAAGCCAGACAGCTTGCCAGATGCCGCTGGTGCGCGTGTAGAAGATGCTCTTTGGCTTCGGTTCCCAGTACTGCTTTCCGCGCGGAACGCCCTTATCCGAAGCTGGAGTCTCCACCCGCAGCGTGAGCACATTCTCGCCAGGCCGCAAATTTCTGCCAATCTCAAAGGAGAACGGGACATTGCCGCCGACGTGTGTTCCGAAAAACTGCCCATTCAGCCAGACCCATGTCCGGTAATTCACTGCACCGAAATGCAGCAGGACGTTTTTTCCGGACCAGGTAGGGGACAACACAAAGTTCCGCCGGTACCAGATCACCGGGTGGATATTTGTATCCGCGATGCCGCCGGCCTTGCTCTCAAAGCAGAACGGAACTTCAATTTTCCGCGCCGCGGGGGACCAGGTTCTCTCCCAGTGCTGGCCCAGGCCTCTGTTCCCATCGTCGAAGGCAAAATCCCATTGCCCACTGAGCGACTTCCACTGAGTCCGGATAAATTGAGGTTGCGGGAACGCGCCGCGGTCAGCAACTTGCCCGAAAGCCGGTACGGCTGAAACGGCCATGGAGAAGGCTGCGATTTGCAAAACTCTCCCGATTGCCGCTTTTAGCTCCCTGACAGACTCCGAGGTGCACACATTTAGCGTATCAACAGCGCACCGTGTGGTCTTTAGTGCGGTTGGTCCGCCGAGCGTGCCGGCAGAGCTGCGATTATCTCAGCTTTGATCGCCCGAAGTTCCGACGTGACTAACTCCTTGACTCCCTTGGAACTATTCTCAATTTCGATCCGCAGTGCCCCGCTCTGCGCAGAAACCTCAGTCTTGACATCCGAAATCCGGAGATTCAGATCGGATTTTACTTCGGATATGCGGTCATTTAATCCAGCAATCCGATCGCTCAACGACGATCCCACCTCGCTAACCCACATGTTGACGCTGTCCATTTTACTTAGCACTTCTTCTCTCACTTGATTCGCCCTCATTTCGCCCGCTCTTTGGCTGAGTACATGTGTGATCACGACCGCCAGGATCGTGGCCCCAGCGCCCAAAATACCAACAAGAATTCCAATCGTCGATGCGTCCATTAGTCTTATCGTCCGAACCTACACTATTGTCGACGGCTCTATCATATTTTCTCTGGCTTACCGGCAAGATACTGATCGCGAATGAAATCTTTGCTCAAATGCAAGTATCCGGGGGAGCGATCACACGCGCTACGCAAGTTTTGTATTAACCCACTGATTATAGGCAGTTTATGAATAATCTGTTTGCCGTTAACAATCCGCCGTTTGACACCCCCGCCCCCACCCGCTACACTAGGGATTTGGGTTTGCTGAACTAGCAGCAGTGCGCCCGTGCGCTTGTGTTTCGCGGCTCCCTCGTTAGTCAACCTGTAGCAACTCCTAAGAAAGATTCGAAGGACTTAAGATGCCAAAACGTACGTTTCAGCCGAACAACCGTCACCGGGCAAAGACCCACGGCTTCCGTGTGCGCATGAAGACCGCCGATGGCCGGGCTGTTCTCGCACGCCGGCGCGCCAAAGGGCGCCACAAACTCACCGTCAGCGATGAGCCCGCCGTTCGCGCGGCTCATTAAAGACGCTAACCCGCACACGACCATTGTGTGCACGATGATTATGCCAGCGCACAGTTCAGCGGTTCTCGTTTGTGCGCCAATCGTTAATTCGCTGTCACTTCCTAAAAACAGGCGCGTCCTCCGGTCGCCGGAATTCCGTACTATCTATCAGAAGGGAACCCGCGTGACCAGCCGCTACTTCACCGCCTTCTGCCTCCGCGAAAGTCCTGGCCCAGATTCTGCCGCAAACGCAATGCCGTCGCGCTTCGGGTTTACCCTACCACGCGCTATTGGCAAGGCCTGTTTGCGCAATCGCATCAAACGGCGTATGCGGAGCGCCGTCCAAAATCAGTTAGACCAAATTGCGCCCGGTTGGGCATTGATCTTTAACCCCAGGCAAAGCGCCGCCGAAGCCCCCTTCGAAGACCTCTGCCGGGAAGTCGGCCGGATTTTTTCCCGATGCAAACCGTATTGATCGCCCTTCTGCGGGCTTACAAGCTGTTTCTCTCGCCGCTCTTGCCATCCGCCTGCCGGTTCTATCCAACCTGTTCGGAATACATGGTGGGTGCAATCGAGAAGCATGGCGCTGTTCGCGGCGTTTGGCTCGGCGTGAAGCGCCTCTGCCGGTGCCACCCCTTTCATGAAGGCGGTTATGATCCCGTCCGCTGATAGATCTATTTATTAGGTAATAACTTTCGACAAATGCCACTAACTCCCGGTAATGTGAATCCCCAGCCGCCATCGCTCGAAAAGCGTTTGCCCCTCGCTTTGGCCTTGATGATGCTGGTTTTGCTGGCTTCGCAATACATCTTTAAGCCCGCGCCCGGACCTAAGCCGGTCACCCATATCGATACGAATAAAGCTGCGGCGGCGGTTACGGTCAAACCGCCGGTCACCACGGCCGAGGGCCCGCCCGAAGCGCTGCCCGCCGGCCAAATTCAGGCAAAGTCCGAAGTCACAACCGATATCGACACGGATCTGTACCACATCGCCTTCTCAAACCGCGGTGGCGTTGTTAAGAGTTGGATATTGAAGGATTACCCCAGCAGCAACGGAAAACCACAGCAGCTTGTGAATCAGGCCGCGACAGCTGTGCCCTCGCCGTTCTCCATCCAACTGACGGACACCAAGATCGACGTGGATCCCAACACAGTCCTATACCAGACCACGGTCACCCCCGACAAACTCGGAGTCGATTATCTCTATTCGAACGGCAAAGTCACCATCCGAAAATCTTTCCGGTTCGCCAAAGACAGCTATTTGTCCGAAATTCGCTCGGAGGTGAGCGAAGGCAACACGCTCATACCCAGCGTGTTGATGTGGCGCGGGGGGTTCGGCGATCAGGATGTTCGCAATGCGACTGCCCTTCAGCACACTGTCCGCTATGACGCCACAGCCAGCAAACTTGTCACCAAAAACGCGAAGGATGCCAAGAATGGCCCCGTTACCGATAGCGGGAACTATACGTTTGGCGGGCTTGAGGATAACTTCTTCGCCGCCGTGGCCCTCCCTGTCGATTCCTCCACTTTGGAGGTTCGCACCTACAGCGACGAAGTAAAGACTCCCGCCGAAGAGAAGCCGGTTCCCTATGTGGGCGACGGCATCTCCACAGGCGCGCAGAACCAGTTCTCTCTTTACATCGGTCCTAAAGATGTCGACATTCTTCGCAAGGTGAATCCGAAGCTAGCGCAACTGGTCGATTGGGGCTTTTTCGGTATCCTCGCCAAACCGCTGTTTCTGAGCCTGCTCTGGGTGAACGACCACCTGACCAATAACTATGGTTGGGCCATCATCCTGGTCACCATCATCATTAACGTTCTCCTCTTCCCGTTCCGGATGTCCAGCTTGAAATCCGCGCGCAAAATGCAGAAGGTTCAGCCTAAGGTAAAGGCCATCAACGACAAGTACAAGAACATCGGCATTCGCGATCCCAAGCAAGCCGAAAAAAATCAGGAGGTGATGGATCTCTACAAGAAGGAAGGCATCAACCCGGTCGGCGGATGTCTGCCCATGCTGTTACAGTTGCCGTTCTTCTATGCCTTCTACCGGGTCCTGAATATCGCAATCGAGTTGCGGCATGCGTCCTGGCTCTGGGTGCCCGATCTTTCGCAAGCCGAAACATTGCCCATCCACATGCTGCCGATCATCCTGATCGCCACGCAATTCTTCTCCCAACGCCTCACTCCCGCCGCTGGTGTCGACCCCAACCAACAGAAGATGATGATGTTCATGCCGCTGCTGTTCGGGTTCATGTTCTACTACGCATCGTCGGGACTTGTACTATATTGGTTGACCGGGAACCTGGTGGGAATCGCACAGCAGCTCATAATCAACCGCTTCATGCCCGCGCCTCCTCCACCACCGCCCGCCGTCAAGGCGCCTGTGAAGGCAACGGTCAAAAAGTGAGTGCATGAAATACACCGTCGATTTCTTACAGCCCAAACTGGATACGTTTCTGAAGCCGCTACTGGCGCATGCGGGTCTTAGTCTTACTTACGAATTAGGTTCAGCCGAAAACCCGCACCCGGAGGTCGAGAACCCGGAAGTAACGGTTTGGTTCCGGGGCAACGATGTCGACCTGCTACTGGAGAACCGCGCGGAGCTTCTTCTAGCACTGGAGCATCTGTCGATGGAAGCGCTGCGTATGCCGCTTGAAGACCATTCGCTGGTTTGCTTCGACGCCAACGACTATCGTCTCTTGCGGCTGGAAGAGCTTCGGATGAGCGCTCTCGCCGCCGCCGATAAAGTCAAGCGCACGCACACGCCGTTCTACTTCAACCCTATGAGCAGCCGGGAACGCCGGGTGATTCATTTAGCTTTGCGCGACGAAACGCAATTGCGTAGTGAGAGTGTGGGCGTTGGCCCAGCTCGCGCTGTGGTTGTGGTGCCGGCAGACATGCCCACTCCCCCCGCGCCACCCGCCCCCCCGCGCGGATCCGACCGAGGCCCTCGCGGCGGGGGAGGCGGAGGCGGATTCAACCGGGGAAGACCCGATCGGGGACCGCGGCGGGGAAGAAGAAGCTAAGAAGTTAGAAAGCTTCCTCAAACAAATCCTGCATTGCCCGCCATGATCGCTCATCCGACGACTTGCTGTACGCCAATGCATCGACGCCGCGCTCGGAAGCCCTCGGCTCCGTAAAACTGTGCTTGGTATTGCCATATACGATCGCCTGAAAATCCACACCGGCCTTGGTCATCTCATCCATGAACTCCAACACCAGCGATGGCGGAATGAAGGGATCGTCATGCCCGGTGCAGGATAGAACTTTCGCCTTGACCACCCCCGGCTCGGCGGGCATTTTGGTCTGCAGGCCTCCGTGGAAACTCACGATCGCCGACACAGGCGCACCGCTGCGCGCCAGTTCGATCGAAGTTCCACCGCCGAAACAGAATCCAATACTCGCCGTCCGTTTCGGGTCCACTTCAGGTAACTTCACCAGTGCGTCAAATGCAGCTCGGATGCGCGCTCGCAGTGTGGTTGGCTCGTTCCGCAGAGCGGTGATGATTTCCATTCCTTCCTGCGTGGTCTTTGGGATATACCCGTCGCCGAACATATCAACGGCCAGCGCTACATAGCCCATCTCCGCCAATCGATTCGCACGGTTCTTAGAGTGCTCGCCCAAACCCCAGGCTTCGTGAACTACCAGCACACCGGGCCGCTTGCCGGTTTGGGTTTCATCCAGTGCCAGATAGCCCTTAAATGTCTTGTCTTCGAGCTTGTATTCGAATGTTTGTGTCCGCATAGACATCTCTATTCTAGGCGGAGCATTGCAACCGTCAAACCGATAGTATTCCGCGGTACTTCGTCTCTGCGAAATTCGGAAACACCGTTGCGAGTTGCCGGTTGCCCAACTGCTTGCTGACGAGTTCGGAAAGCACCGTCCGGAAATCGGTCGTAACCATCAAATCGCGGGCTTCATGCAGTTGCTCTCGCTCCATGCCTGGCCATTCCCCATAGACCCTGCCGCCCTTCACCGCGCCGCCCATCACGAGCATCACGTTTGCGTGGCCGTGGTCGGTCCCGCGGTCGCCGTTCTCCTTCGCCGTGCGCCCGAACTCAGACATGGTCACCACGGTTACATCGGCCATGCGGTCACCCAGGTCCTCAGCAAACGCGCCCAGCGTATCGCCGAAATCGCGCAACAGGTTTGCCAGTTGGCCGGTATGCGGCTGCGGGCCGGTCTCATTCACGTGCGTGTCCCAGCCACCTACATCGGTAAACGCCACTTCCAATCCCACATCGGCCTTGATGAGCCGTGCAATTTGCAGCATGCTCTGTCCCAATCGATTCCGCGGATAGCTCGCGCCGTTCGCCGGCACGTAGGGAGTCTTTTGTATCGATTGCACCAGTTTGATAGCTTCAAACGTCTCCCGGCCCGTACCATTCAAGACCTGATCGGCGGTGGTTCCATACATGCTTTCGAACGTTGCGGCCAAGCGTGGGTCTTTCACTTCGAAATCGGCCAGATTGTTAATTGCCAGCGCCTGGTTCCTGCCGCGCAACGTCAGCGGCAGATCGGGCGTCAAGCTGACCGCGCGCACAGCCGATGGCCCCTCTTCCCGGCACATCGCTCGATTCAGCCAGCCGTCGTAAACGTTTTTGTATCCCGGAGCGCCCGATTCCATGTAGTCCTGCGCATCGAAGTGCGAACGCGTCGGATCGGGCGATCCCACCGCATGCACCACGGCCAGCATGTTCTTATCCCACAGCGGCTTCAACGAATGCAGCGAAGGGTGCAACCCGAAGCGCCCATCGAGATCTATCGCCGATTGCGCGGTGCCATCCGGCCGCGGGATCGCGATTGACGGACGCAGCGCATAGTAGGCCTGTTCGCCGTGTGGCACAACCACGTTCAAGCCATCTACGGCGCCGCGTTGAAAGATTGCAATCAGGATCTTCTTGCGCTGGCTGGTCGCATCTTTCGCATACACTGCGCGCGATAACCACGTTGGCACGGAACCAACGCCGAACATCGCAAACGCTGAGCTTTTTAAAAATATTCTGCGGGACGTCATAACTCTCTCTCGAACTCCTCTTGCTTACTACCGCCGTTGAAATTCCGGTGAACCAATCACCAATCCAGCGACCACGCTCGGGACACGCGGCGCGCCGGCTTTGGCATTTGACGCCAACTGTTTCTGTAACTCTTCGTCGTTTAATGCCTTATCAATCGCCTGCTTCGTCTGCTCGGCCGGATCCTGATCGAGCAGATAATGCGCCAGTTCCATCGGATCTCTCGTGGTCATCGCCGCCCACTGATCCATGTTCACTTTTACGCCGGCAACGCGGTTGTGGGCCAGCGCCAACGCAAAATTCATGCGATCGAGCAGCGACGCCGAACTCACCCATTCCGCATTTGCGCTCGAGTAGCCGGTCGGCTCGATCTTTCGATACAGGGGCTCCCCCAGCCGCTGAATAATATTTCCCAGCAGGAACGCCGACGTCACATCTGCATCGGTTGCGCGAACGGCGCTGACAATCATTTCAAACGGCGATTTCACCTTCGCTCGATACGCTCCCTGCGACCAGAACTCAGGCGAACTCAGCATTGTTCGCATTACTTCGCGAATATCGCCATCCGTTTTCCGAAACGTCGCCGCCATGCGGTTCACCAGGGAGGGCGGCGGATCGTCCGCCACAAATCGCTGCGCTAGCTTCAACGATATGAAGTGCGCCGTCGCCGGGCGATGTGCCAGGATGTCGATCACCTTCAGTCCGTCGCTGATCCCTCCACCCGCCGGAATCTTCACGCCCAGCACCACTTTCGCGCCACGATCATGCACCTTCTCATTGAACTGGAACGTATCGCCCTTCCGTGGACCTGTCAGCGTCCAGCCCGTGAAGCATCGCGCCACTTCGATGACGTCTTTCTGTGTGTAGCCGCCATCCACGCCCAGCGTGTGCAACTCCAACAATTCGCGCCCATAATTTTCGTTCAAACCACGGTCGGCCAGCTTCTTCGGAAGTTGCCCCGCAACAGCGCCGGCCATCGCCTGAGGCGCGACGGATTCGGCATTGTCCAAGTAGAACAACATTGCCGGACTCTTGGCCGTCGCGAGCAACAGATCCTCAAAGTTGCCGAGCACATAGGGACGGATACTTTCTCTCTCATACTCTGGAACCAGGTAGCGTTCCCCGCCCTTGTTCAAAAAAATATTGAAGTGGTTGTACCAGAAGTCCACCATCAACGCTTCCAATTGATGGTTGCCGTAAATTGCCCGCAACAGCTTGCCTTCCACGAGGTCGCTCGCCACCACTTGCTGTGGCGCATTGAACATCAGCAATTTCCGTCGCAATTCCACCGGGGCAAGACCGATCAACTGATTCCTCTCGCGGACTCGCAGCGCTCCGGCAAAATCGGTCATCCGCGATTCCGGTATTGCGGCCAATACCGCCCTCTTCTCGTCAGGTCTGCCAGTGTGCAGGGCTTCGATTTGTTGGGGAGTCAGCAGACTGGCAAGGCTCACCTTCAAAATCAGATCGGAATCATCGTTTGGGTCGAGTTGCCCGGTCGCTGGTTGCGTGGGAACATCTTCCTTCTGTGCCTGCTTCTTTAAATAACGCTGCTCCAAAGACACCACCACCGCCCGCAGCTCCGGGTCGTCCGGCAGCCGAGCTCTCCCGCGCGCCACTTGCCTGATCAATTGCGGCGGCGGATAGTGGACATAGATATCCCGCGCACTCATCCGCAGCGTTTCAAGCGGGGCCAACCGCTCCTCGAGCAACGGGTTCTCCGGCACACGTTCCGGGTGCAGTTCTTCGTCGATAAATCGATCCAACCCGATCGCCCGCAAACGATCGAGGTCCCCCGGCCGCGGCCCAAACGTCAGCCGGTCCAGCGCATGATGAAACTGTTCGTCGGTTGAGAGTGGCCTGCTAAACGCTACATATTGCGGCGGGTTGGCGGTCGCTCGAATTTTTTTGACCTTGCGGGTTTTCGCGATCGTTCCTGGCGTCAGGATCAGCCAAAAACCCAATATCAACCCGGCCGTCCGTTTACGACACATCCTTCAGCACCGCCGCTCTCTTAAACGCGGTTCTTCTATTCAGGTTGACTTGCGCTGTGAAGAATTCAGGAGGAAGACTCTGAAACGGCGAACTCGACTGGAGCGGGAGACGGGATTCGAACCCGCGACATCAACCTTGGCAAGGTTGCACTCTACCAGCTGAGTTACTCCCGCAATGAAATGCCGCTTCAGACATTCTCCTCCGAAGTTGTTCTGAAGTCAATTCATCTGATTGCAACCGCGAATGTTACAGCAAAGTCACTAGTCCGCAATCTGCTTTTAGTAATTCGTCCGTCTACCGCCCAGGCTTGTTAATTGTTTTGTTTTCAGCAACTTAATCTCTCGATAGATTTGTGTTGGAAACGCCGGACGCTGTGATAGACTGAGGTTTCCGAACGAACGGACACGGTTTCCCCCAACCTGTTTACACGTTGCCGTCTCGCGATTGCAACACAGCCATCAAGCAGATGCACTGTCGCTTTTCCACATGGTGTGGAAAAGTTGTGGGAACCTTGCGCTCCGTTCTTTTGTTTTTGGGAGCACCGCAGGTTGGACGACGTTTGGGAACAAATCAAAGGCTGGTTGTCCGGGAAACTCGGTTCTGGTGCTTACCAAAACTGGTTTTGCCGTACAGTGCTGATCTCGTTCCGGGATGGCGAGTTGACAGCCCAGGTACCCGACGACGCCACCCGGGAATGGATTCAGCAGGAGTACTTGCCTCTGATCCGGACAGCCGCCCAGGAACTTGCGATTCCGGTTGGCAAGATTCGGTTCCAGATCGCACTTGGCGAAGATATTCCCAGGCCTCGGGTTTCCTCAATCGGCAACGGTCACACCTATTCCGCCGAACCACAGTTTGAAAGTTCCGCAACCTGGCTAAACCCGAGGCTCACGTTCGATACCTACGTTGTAGGTTCCTCGAACCAACTCGCCCACGCCGCGGCACAGGCAGTTGCCAAGACCCCTTCCCGCCGCTACAATCCGCTCTTCATCTATGGCGGCGTCGGCATCGGTAAGACACACCTGATGCATGCCATTGGCCGATCTCTATTGGACAACTACGGCACTATGAATATCGTCTACACCTCCAGCGAGCGCTTCATGAACGAGATGATCAATTCAATCAAGCTCGACCGCATGCCGCTGTTTCATCGCCACTACCGCTCCGCCGACGTATTGCTGATCGACGATATTCACGTCATCGCCGGAAAGGAACGCACACAGGAGGAATTCTTTCACACTTTCAATGAGCTATATGACCACCAAAAACAGATCGTTATTTCGAGCGACGCTCGGCCCGATCAACTTCCCGGCCTGGTTGAGCGGTTGCGCTCCCGCTTCGAATGGGGATTGATTGTGGACGTGCAAGCGCCGGATCTTGAAACCAAAATGGCCATCCTCGACAAGAAGGCTGAGTCGGATGGAATTCGCCTTCCACAAGACGTGCGCATCTTTATCGCCAGGAGCACTAAATCGAACGTGCGCGAGCTTGAGGGCGCGCTGACTCGTTTGATCGCTGTCTCGTCCTTGACCGACCAGCCTATTTCCCTCAGCATGGCGCAGCAAACGCTGCGCCATCTCGGCTCCGCGCCGGACCGCAAGATTTCAATGGATTCCATCATTCGCGCGGTTGCCGAACGATTTTCCATGCAGCCTTCGCAGCTCAAGATGAAGAGCAATACTCAACAGATCGCTTACCCACGGCAGATCGCGATGTACCTGGTGAAGGAACTCACTCGTGCCTCGCTACCCGAAATTGGACGGTTCTTTGGTGGCAAGCACCACACCACCGTGCTTCACTCCATCCAGAAAATCGAGGACCTGCGCCAGCGCGATGCGAATTTGAACAGCCTTATCCAGAGCATAATGGACTCATTTCAATAGGCTTATGACTGTTTTCCACACTGCCTCCCTCGTTTGGGCTTGCATCGCTGTGCAAGGATTTCACCACGCATACTTTTGTCACTCTCCAGCACCTCGAAATCCACAACTTGATCGTGCAGGAACTGCGTAATTTTGCTATAATTTAGAGGGAAATCAACATTTCCACAGCCCTTACGAATACGGTTCTCTCTTAACTACTTATAACTACCTTCTAAGGAATAGAGGCAGCAGCCGGTCCGAGCCGCACTTTGAACGAACGACAAGAAAGCACAAACCATGGAATTCTCCGTTAACAAGTCCGATCTGGTGCGCGAACTTGGGCTCACCCAGGGTGTGGTGGAACGCAAGACTACCATCCCAATCCTTTCCAACATCCTCGTCGAAACCGACAAGGATCATGTTTGGCTAACCGCTACCGATCTTGAATTGGGTATTCGTTGCGCGTGCCCTGCGCGCGTGAAGAAGGAGGGAGCGGGTACCATTCCGGCACGCCGGTTGCTCGATTACGTCCGGCTTCTGCCTGACAGTGATGTGCAAGTGAAGCTAGGCGACAACCAGTGGGCAAGTTTGGTTTGCGGGCGTTCGCGAACGCGCATCGCCGGGATGTCGCGCGAAAGCTTCCCGGAACTTCCGGTGATGCCGGAGGTTCTCGCTGAAATCCCTCTGAGCACGCTATCCCAAATGATCGCGAGCACCATTTTCGCCATCTCCGCCGAAGAGTCCCGTTTCACGCTGAACGGCGCGCTGCTCATACTGAAACCCGAGGGACTGGTGATGGTTGCGACCGATGGTCACCGGTTGGCCATGGCGGAGCGTGCTGTGCCGTTACCTGGGCTCGAAGCGCCGTTCCGCGCCTTGCTGCCTAAAAAGGCCATGAGCGAGATTCAGAAGCTCGCTAGCGACGATGCGACCAAACTGATCGAGTTTTCCGGTAACGAAAACCATCTCTTCTTCCGCATCGACAAGCGTCTGCTGCTGAGCCGGAAGCTCACCGGCAACTTTCCCGACTTTGAGCGTGTGTTGCCCAAGGATCATCCCCACCAGGTCATTATCCAGCGGGATGAATTCAAGGCGGCAATCGAACGCGTAGCTCAATTTTCCGATGAACGCTCTCACTCGATTCGTATCGAAATGATTCCCGGAGAGCTTCGCGTCCATTCGGCTACTCCGGATACAGGCGAAAGCGAAGAAACGATTCCGGTCGAGTACAACGGCCCCGAACTGCAAATCGGCTACAACGCCGTGTACTTGCTCGATTTCCTCCGGAGCGCCGCACAGGATGAAGTGGAATTTCATTTCAAGGACCTGAATAACGCCGGCGAGTTGCGCCCGCACAACGCTCCGGAAGGCTCCATCAACCGCTATGTCGTGATGCCCATGCGCATCTGATGGCGGCGAGATGTTTGAACTTAGAAAAGAATATGGCAACAGTGGCTCACAACGACAATTACGATTCCACCAGCATCAAGGTGCTTGAAGGATTGGAGGCGGTTCGTCTCCGGCCAGCCATGTACATTGGCTCAACCGGTGAACTTGGTTTGCATCACCTTGTCTACGAAGTGGTCGACAATTCAGTCGACGAAGCCTTGGCTGGTTACTGTACGGAAATCTCCGCTACCATCCACATCGATAACTCCATCACCATTGTCGACAACGGACGCGGCATACCCGTGGATATTCATGCCGAAGAAGGTGTTTCTGCGGCTCAGGTTGTGCTCACGAAGCTCCACGCCGGCGGCAAATTCGATTCCAACACCTACAAAGTTTCTGGTGGTCTGCACGGCGTTGGCGTCAGTTGCGTAAACGCGTTGGCCGAAACGCTCCATCTGGAAGTTTGGCGCGACAAATCGACATGGGAACAGGATTACGAGCGCGGCATCCCGAAATCGCCCCTCGCTCGAACCGGCAAATCCAATAAAACCGGCACGAAAATTACCTTCAAACCCGACAGCTCCATCATGGACGCTACCGAGTTCAATTTCGACACTCTCGCACAACGATTGCGCCAGCTCGCCTTCCTGAACAAGGGCCTGAAAATCACGCTTACCGATGAGCGCGGCGACGACACCCGCACTGAAGAATTTGTCTACATTGGCGGGGTGTCCGAATTCATCAAGCATATGAATCGGGGCAAGAGCGTATTGCATGAGAGCCCAATCTATTTCGAGGGTGAGGTAGAGCTTGCTAATGGCGGCATCCTCACAATTGAAGTGGCCCTCCAATATAACGACGCGTATAGCGAGGTGGTCTATAGCTTCGCGAACAACATCAATACCGTCGATGGCGGATCGCACCTCAGCGGTTTCCGCTCGGCTCTCACGCGCACCATCAACGCCGCCGCTCAGCAATTGAACACCAAAGAAACCCTGACCGGCGACGACGTGCGCGAAGGCCTTACCGCGGTAGTCAGCGTCAAGCTGCCGCAACCCCAATTCGAAGGCCAGACGAAGGGCAAGCTCAATTCCGATATTAGCGGTCCCGTTGCCAAACTGGTTAATGAAAAGCTTGGCGAGTTTTTCGACAAGAATCCAACCGTCACCAAGCGCATCGTCACAAAAGCCGTCGAAGCGGCTCGCGCGCGGGAAGCGGCTAGAAACGCTCGCGATCTTACCCGGCGCAAAGGCGCTCTCAACTCGGGGGGACTGCCGGGCAAGCTCTACGACTGCCAGGAACGCGATCCGGACCGCTGCGAGCTGTTCCTGGTCGAGGGCGAATCCGCCGGAGGCACCGCGAAATCGGGCCGCGACCGGCGTTATCAGGCCATACTCGCATTGAAGGGCAAGATCCTCAACGTCGAGAAGGCGCGTTACGACAAGATGCTGGCCCACGAAGAAATCCGCAACATGATTCTCGCCATAGGAACGGGCATCGGCAAGGGCGAGGAATTCGAAATCGCCAAACTCCGCTACGGCAAGATCATCATCATGACCGACGCCGACGTGGACGGTTCCCACATCCGTACGCTTCTGTTGACCTTCTTCTTCCGTCACATGCAGGAACTCATCACGCGCGGTAAGGTTTTCGTTGCGCAGCCGCCGCTCTATCGCATCAAGAAGGGCAAGAGCGAAAAATACATCAAGAACGAGAAGGAATTCACCCGTGAAATTCTTCGCCGCGCCACTGAGCATCTTTCGGTAGAGCTCGGCCCAGTGCCTGGTGAACCGGCCAAGGTCCTAGAGGGCGGTGAGTTGCGCAATTTCCTAATGACGCTCGATGAAGTGGCACAGGTCTGCCGCCGTCTCGAGCGCCGGGTGCGCGATCCCCGCGTCGTCGATGTGCTTGCCGATGTTTCGCTTCCCATCGACGTTAAAACAGATCTTCAGGACGAAGCGAACGTAAATAATTTCGCCGGCCACTTACGAGCCGCCAAACTGGAAGTCGTCGTAGAGCGCGAAGAAGAACATTCAGCCTGGATGGTCGGCTACAAAGATCCAACTTCGGCCACGCGTTACATCAATACCGAATTCTTGAGCATGCCGGAATTCCGCCGATTGCGCGCCATGATGAAAGGCGTTTCCCGGTTCAACATTCCCCCCTTCACCATCGTGCGCGAGACCAGCCGCGAAATGCAGCCAACCTGGCGCGATCTCCTGAATACGGTGAAGGCGGAAGGCACTCGCGAGGTCAATGTCCAGCGCTACAAAGGCCTCGGCGAAATGAACGCGGAACAACTTTGGGACACCACCATGAACGCCGAAACTAGAACCCTGCTACAGGTGGACCTGAAAGACGTAGCCGAAACCGAGCCCATTTTCTCGACACTAATGGGCGAGGACGTGGAAAGCCGCCGGAAATTCATCGAAGAAAACGCGCTCGACGTTCGCAACCTGGACGTCTAACGAAAGTCGTAAGTCAAACTCGCGTGGCCTTCGCTACGCCAAAATCTTACCAACCAGCCACAGGTGACCAAAAGGATCCACCAGTGCCCCTTGAAGCATCTGCTTGATGGGGCGCGGGCCAACCGTGGCGTGTTTGTGTTCTACCACCGGGCTCCGTTCGACCGCACCGGCGGCCAGCGCCCGCTTATGCACTGCGACAGGATCGTCGACAAACAACTCGATCCTCACGGTAGTAAATCCCGCAGAGGCTGGACTGCGCGTCCCGTAGGACGGCGATTCCTGCGCGAGAAATAAGGGAGCACCGTGAATCAACAGTCCAGCAACGACATGGCCATTGCTGCCCAAATGCCATAGCACAGTCGCATCGAATGCCGCTTTGTAAAACTCGATGGCCTCGTTTCCATCGGAAACGGCCAACATGGGAGAGATTTGGGCCGGCATTATCACAGGCTGAGCTATTGTGGCGCCCCAATCTGCGGGATTCGCGTCACGCGCATGCCGCGAAAAGAGCCAGTGGTGGCCATCGAGATCCTCGGCTGCGTACTGCAACTCGCCATAGACGGTTTCGTGGAGATCCTCCACAATCTTGGCGCCCGCGTTTTTCGCTTTCTCGAAATGGCTCTCAACTTCCTCGACGAACAGGGTCAGGCTTTGAGTACCGTAGCCCAATTGCGCTGGAGGCGCATCGTCCTGCCGAGCCCGCTTGAGCATAATCCAGGCCTTCCCGAAGTGCATCTGCGCTCCGCTGATCTGACCATCCTCGTCGCCATAGCGATAGTGCTCACTGAACCCAAACGCCTTGGATAGCCATTGAATGGCCTCCCCAACGTCGCGATAGAGAATGTGCGGTAGCACGGAGTCGACTGGCACAGAACGGTTCGTCATCACTACCCTCGCCTGTTCAGCATAACGAGCCTCCGCAGATTTGTATTGTAGAAAAACGTCAGCTTACGATCGGCGCCAGCGGGACATGGTTGCGTCGTTGACGCGACGACGGGTGGTATGCCGCCGGAGTCATTCCCGTCAGGTTACGAAAATCGTGGATCAGGTGCGCTTGGTCGGTGTATCCGTGCTCCGCTGCCAAGCGGCACCAATCCACGTGCGCTCGACCAGCAACCGAGGCGACGATGTGTTGAAGCCGTCGCACGCGGGCAAACCGCTTGGGAGAGAGACCGGAGTGATGGCGAAAACGCCGCACGAATGTCTTGGGCAGCAGACCTAAACGTTCGCCTGTCTCGGCGACAGAAACGCCGCTCTCGAGGAGAGCAATCGCGAACGAGATCTGTGGATCGAATGTGCCGGCAAGCCGTTCCAATAGCGCGGCTTCGAGCGTGCGTAACTTGGCAGCCGGCGTAGGCGCCTCGCACAGGCGCTCTCGAAGCACGCGTCCATCACTGTCCCAGATGTCAGCGAGTTCAACCATTTGGTCCCGCGTCTCGCTCATAGGCATCGGCAGAAAGGCGGCGGCTCCGCCAGGCTTGAATTCCACCGCGACCAACCTGCGCTGTTCTGCCGTATCAATCGCAGTGGCTCGCCCATGCGGGCCAACCAGGACTGCGCCGCCTGCGCGACAGACGGTTCTGCAGTCCGGTCCACCATAGGTCCGAAACTCATCCTCATCCAAGTTGACCATCAAGTGCGCCTGGCCGTTGGGCAATATGCGTTCGATAATCGCCGGAAATTCACTCTCGTGATAGTGAAAGGACGCAACGAAGGGTTTCAGAGCCGGCGAGTGCGGGTGAGCGACGATGTGCAACACTACGAACGGAGAATAGCACTAACGCGTCTCAGGACGTTTACTGATCCCGCAGCGCACGGTTCGGGTCCACGGCGGCTGCACGCAACGCCGGTCCTACCGATGCCGCGGCAGCCACTCCGATCACCAGCACGACCGACGTCGCATACGCCCATGCATCCAGCGTACTTACCCGAAACAGCATTGAGTGCAACCACTGGCAAGCTCCCATGGCCACCACCGCTCCTACCAGGGCTCCCAAGGCCGCCGGAGTCACTCCTTGCCATAACACCATCAGCAGGATCTGTGACCGCTGCGCTCCTAAAGCCATACGCAGGCCAATTTCCGACGTCCTCTGCGCCACAGAATAGGCGATCACGGCATAGATGCCCACCGAGGCCAGCAAGATAGCGATGGCCGCAAAGATCATCAATATTGACGTGCTGAAACTTCGCCACCCCAACGATAGCGCAATCACATCCGCCATTGTGTGCCGCCCGGGAAACGCGGGAACCGTTGGGTCCACCTCCGCCATTTTCTGTTTTACGGCGCGCTCCATGTGCTTCGGATCGCCCCTAACACGCACGACCAGCGTCGTCCAGACATCTTCGACTTGCGCATTGGGAATGTAGACCTGCGGTTCAATGTCCCGCTCAAAGCTCTCCTGCGGTACATCGCCAACCACCCCCACGATCTCCCGCCAATCTTTGTATAAGTAGTATCGGGTCCTTCTTCCAACAGCCTTCCCCCCATGCAGCAGTTCTCGGACAAAAGCCTGATTGACAATCGCCACAGGAGGAGCATGCGCGCTGTCGCGGTCGTCAAAATCGCGGCCCGCGATCAGTGCTATCTCCATCGTTCGAAAATATCCCGGAGTGACATAACTGAACACCACCTGCGGGGAGTGAAGATCGTTGTTCTCCTCTTCACCCTCGATCTGCACCGGTCCGCTGCCGCTGGTGATCCCGAGCGGCACACTGCTGCTGAACGCGGCATCCTCTACTCCCGGTAGAACTCGGACCTTTTCCAGAACGTTGTTGACAAACCGTGTGACCGCGCCAGCCGCGCCGTAGGGGCTGCTTGTCAAGGACAGCCCTAGAGTCACCACATTTTTTGGATTGAAGCCCGGGTTTACTCGCGCAATTTCCAGGAAACTGTGAATCAACAACCCGGAACCGACGGCCAGCAATACTGCCAGTGCCGCTTCAACGCTCACCAAACCCGCGCGAAAGTTCCTTTGAGCGCGCGTCTCTGTGGAACGGCCGCTGGTCTGCTTCAAAGCCTCGTTTACAAGATTCGAAGAGACCCGCCACGCCGGAGCCAAACCGAACAGAACTCCGGTCAACAAGCCCATAGAGGCCGCAAACAAGACAATACGCCAATCGAGTAGAATTTGGCTGCTGTTTGGAATCCTGGTCTCCGGAAGGCTGCGAATAACGCGAATGGCCACCCAAGCAAATCCCAATGCGAGCGCCGCCGCCGTCATCGATAGCATTAAACTCTCAACCAACAGTTGGCGGATAATTTGCATCCGGGTGGCGCCGAGAGCGATTCGAATCGACATCTCATTCTGTCGCGCGGCAGCGCGCACCAGCAAAAGGTTCGCCGTGTTGCCGCAGGCTATGAGGAGTACGCATCCTACAGATCCGAACAAGAGCCACAGGGCCGTCCCAACATCGCCGCTAACGGCCTCGCGCCAGGGAACGCAGAACGCCTTCGTACCCACATCGTCACGCGGGTATTGCCGCACCAGTTCCGCTTGCATAGAGGCCAACTCGCCATTCGCCTGGCCCAAAGTAACGCCGGCGGCCAATCGCCCGATCCCGCGATACGCATGTATCGCTCTCTCGTTCCGAGGGTTCTTGAAATCGAAGGGGAGCGGACGCCAGAGCGAAGTCTTCGATTCTCCGGCCAGTTGAAACCCCTCCGGTAGGATTCCAATCACTTGATACGCAATCTGGTCCAGAAGAATCCTGCGCCCCACGATTGATTCGTCTCCACCATAGCGGTTCTTCCAGAACTCCCACGTCAATAGCACCTCGAACTGACGGTCTGGCTGAGTGTCGTCGTCCGCAAATCCTCGCCCGCGAGCAGGCGCCACGCCTAGCACCTTAAGCAGCGCAGGGTCGCAGTTCAAAGCGCGCACCATTAAGGGCGATTCGCCTTCGGTGACGTTAGTCAGGTCCACGCGATAGATCGCAAGACTCGCCAAGGAATGCACATGCCGCCGCCAGTCGAGAACGTCCATCATCGAAAGCCTTCCGCGGTCCACGCTTTCATAACTCTGATAGAGCTGGACGATGCGCTGCGGCTCTTTGGCCGGCAGCGGGCGCAGCAACACTCCATCGATCACGCTGAACATGGCAGTGGACGCGCCTAATCCCAGGGTCATAGCCAACAGCGCGGCGGCCGTGGACCCGGAGTTCTGTCTTGCCACGCGTAGGGCAAACCGGATGTCCCGCATCAAATGCTCTAAAAGTGTAACAAGCGGCCAGTGCTACACTGCGCGCAGATGCGTCTGGTAGCCCTCATAATCTGCGTTTCGCAACTCACGTTCGCTGGGCAGCCTGCGTCTGCGACTCCCCGGATTGACCCCACGTTCGACGCCGACCTCCGGAATTTCTGCGATGTGCTCGGCGTACGCAAGATTTTGCTGCTCCATCGCGACCAAGCCATCGACAGCAGCCGTGCCGCCGTGTTGCAAGCCCACCCGGACCAACCGCCGGAATTTATGGCCGAATGGACGCGCCGGATGCGCGCACAGCTCACTCCCGATCTGTTCGTCGACGCGCTAGTCCCCGTCATCGCCCGACACTTCACCGACGACGAGGTCCGGCGCCTGATCGCTTACCGCACCTCCGTCGCTCGCCGCGAACCGGCGAGCCTCCCGCCCGATTTGGAAAAGAAAATGGCTACGGTTATGCCTGTACTCCAGGCGGAATTTGCCTCTGAGGTATCCCGCGTAGCCGTGAAATTAGGCGCCGATATCGCCGCCCAGATCAAGCCGGCTGCTCGCTAAATCACAATGCCAGAACCTGTTATATGCAAAATCTGCGGCAAACGCCGTGCCAAGCGTTTGTGCCCCGCCGTTCACGGCGACATCTGCCCGCTGTGCTGCGGCACGGAGCGGGAGGTTACACTTTCCTGCCCGCTCGAATGCGAATATCTCCAAGAGGCCCACAAGCGGGAGAAGCCCGTGCCTGTCGCCGAGCGCGACCTGTCCAACCCGGATATCAAAGTCACTGAGGAGTTCCTGCACTCCCATGAGGAATTGTTGCTCTTCTCGATTTACGCCTTGCTGCAGGGCGCGCTGAATACGTCCGGCGCAGTGGACGCGGATGTCATGCAGGCGCTGGAATCGCTGATTCAGACCAGCCGCACGATGGCCTCCGGGCTGATTTATGAAACACGATCGCCCAACCTGATTGCCGCCGCTATCCAGACGTCTTTTTCAAAATCTCTGGAGGGCTACCGGCAAACGCTAACTGAAGAAGGCCGGTCACCAGTGCGCGATGCCGAAATCCTGGGTATCCTTGTCTTCCTCCACAACTTCGGGCAGCGCAGCCAGAATGGCCGCCCCCGCGGCCGTATGTTCATCGATCTGCTGCGCCAAATGACTCCGGAGGCAGCCCGAGTCGAGCCGGCCGCACCAAGCATCATCCTATAGAGAGAGGCGTTGGCTTGAAAGCGAAACTGATTGGCGGATATGAACTCGCGCCGGGGGTGGGCCACTTTGATTTTGACCAGATAGCGACACATGGGGTCGGGGCGAGCCCAAGGGTGTACGCTCCGCAAAGCCAAGATGTAGCCATTTGGACATGCAGCAACAGCTCAGCGATTCATACCACCGGCGAAGTCGACATTCTGCAACAAACCTTCTACGGGGGATCAAACGGCGCCGGTACCACCACAGGGTTATTAATTCCGATTCTGAACAGTCAGAACGCGCTTATCGCGACACACAACCTCGGATATTACATGGACCATGGATGCGCCGAGGACATAAACCCCAATAGCAGGCCAACGAGCTATTTCAGGGCGGTGCCCGCGTCGGTCTTAGGAAACCGGAGCGGCCTTGGGCAGGCGCAGCTATTTTGGGACGCCGCTACTGGCGTCACGGGTGTGCAGGTTTATGTTGGTCCTCCAAGCCCGAGCAGCTTATTCAGTCAAACGGGACCAGACGGTTCTGGGACCACGGCTCAGTGGGTTACGAACGGCATGACTTTCTACCTTCAGAACATCACAAACGGCGCACCGGGAGCCACGCTGGCGACTTATAGCGTCGGCGTTACGCCTCCCTAGGTGTCGCGCCTCGCCTGCGAAAGGGAATATGGGTACATCAAATACCAACAGGACCAGGGCCTATCGTGCAAACTCACGAGCTGTCATCGTCGCAATGGCGCTGGTCTGCTTCAGCCAGACGCGAGCAGCAACGCCCGGCTTGGCTCAAAATGCACAACACATCGTAATTGCCGCAGTTGGCTCCAGCCAGCAGAACGGGCCGGATGTCACAATCGGTTTGCAGGTTCTGCGCGATCTGACTGGAACCGGATTGTCAGGGCAAATTAGCGTTGCCGCATTGAACGCGCCCCCTGGTTTCCTTGACTCGGATTTCACGGCTGGTACGAACGGCCTCTGGTTCCTGGAGGACACTGGAGGAAATCTTACCGCTCTTCCGCTTGAGAAAACCCTCCCAAGCTACGTCTTTGTCCTGCCTCCCGGCTTTGACGGCTCGACAATTCCTCGATCGGCGTCGTCGCTTGCCGACAAGTGCGCCTTCACTGCGGCCGCCAGCGTCGTATACACGGCTGAACAGGGAAGCAGTGGCAGTGTACAATATTCAAGCAGCAGAACCCCGGCGGTGTTGTCCGGATTTCTCGATCTCGCGGCCGCCGCCGACGCGGCGGAGCGGAACTCGGTCGAGGCGACGGCGAGTGCGGCCTCAGATACGTGCACACATCTGCTGGGAGTCGTCGTTGGTCTTTGGGGTGGGGAGCCAACGGCCGCCGCCGATTTCTCGAAGAACGTTAAGCAATATTTCATGTGCCCCGCACACGTCGATGCACGGCTCGCAGTCGAGGGATTTAGTGCGATCGACCCTGCCTCCGTCCAGGCACTCGGATCTTTGGCCGTCGGTGGAGCAGGGCTCGGCTCACGTACAGACTTAGCCGCGGCGGATGCTCTTGCGCGGCTGCATACAAAAGAGGCCGTGCCGTTCCTCCTGCAGCTCCTAGATAGCCAGGACCCGTTGATGCTGGAAGCGAGGCTGAGAGGACTAGCCGCCCGCGCATGCGGAGTGCCGCCGGTGCCCAAGGGCTCGCAGTCGGGCGCCCTCAACGGCACAACCTGCGTGCCCGTAATCCCGATGGCGGCCTCGCAAATCGATGCCATGGCATCAAACGCGGTGTTCGGAAGCGCCGCGCAGGACGCGGCGGCGGCGGAATTTTGGAAGGCGTGGTACTCGCAATACGGCGCTCAGTTGCCATAGGACCTCCCGAGTCGAGCCGTCCGCACCAAGCATCATCTTATAGAGGGGTTATATCTGAAAGCGAAGCTGATAGGCGGATACGAGCTCGCGCCCGGAGTGGGTCACTTCGATTTCGAGGCCGACGGCGTGAAGGAGCTCGCATTTAAACCGGGCCAATTCGTATCGGTTAAGGAAGAGGTGGATGGCAAGGAGATCATCCGGGCGTATTCCATCGCTTCTCCGCGCGGTGGAAATCGCTTTTCGCTCTGTTTGAATTGCGTTGAAGAAGGTCTCGTCTCGCCGCGTCTGTTCACGCTGAAGCCGGGCGATGTCATTGAGATCGGTGAGCCGCTCGGGTACTTCACTCTCCGCAATCCGGCGCGCCGTGCGGTATTGGTCGCCACCGGAACCGGAATTGCGCCTTTCCGATCTATGCTCCACGACCAACTGCCGGAATGGGAAAGTCCCGTAACTCTACTTTTTGGCGTGCGCCACGAGGGCGGGCTGCTCTACAGGTCCGAGTTCGAGGAATTGGCCCGGAAGTATCCGAGTTTCCGATTTCTGCCCACCTTAACCCGCCCCACGCCATCATGGACGGGCCGTTCCGGCCGCGTGCAGCTTCACCTGGATGAAGCGCTATTGCTCGAAAGCGACGACGGCCGCGCCAATACCGACGTCTACATCTGCGGGCTGAAAGCAATGGTGGACGAAGTCCGCGCCGAGCTGAAACGGCGCGGTCTCGACCGCAAGCAAATCATTTACGAGAAGTACGACTGAGAGACGCGAGGCAGCCATTTGCGGGATAATAGGCGGATTGCGCGCGTATCTTGTGAGACAGAGCGATAAACCTCAAAGACCTCAAGGCGTTCCGATGATGAGAGGTGTGCCTGCGGCTGTGGCACGACGTCCCATGGGACTCCGAGCCGATCCAGTCGACACTCCAAATTTCGAGCTACCTCTATGCCGATACACAGAATCGCCTGTGGGCGACATCCGTCAGAACCTGCGCGACGTAGGTGTCCCAGCTTTCGCGGACAAGGCACCTCCGAAGACTAGCAACTGGCTTCGGGAGGCCTGGCCGGTACAGGGCCGCGATGCTCGCATCGACGAGCCAAATTCCTTCCGCCTGTAGCCTTTCCAGAACTCGGATCTTATTGTCGACCCGATGCTTTAGGTTCCGAGTTTGGCTAGACTGAATGTCGCGAAAATCGTATCTTGAATTCACGGTGCGGAGACAACTTGCAAGAATCTGCCAAAACTGGGGCGTTCCAGTATTCTTGCCGACTGCCTGGCGGTCAAGCAGCCCGCTCTCGCCGTACCCAAGACAGTAAACAAGCCTCACAAATTCTGTTGGAATACCCCCAGGCAAATCGGAAGAGCGCACGAGACAGGTAGCCTCCGGAGCGGTCGTATGCACATGTGACTCAGCCAGGAGGATCAGCCGGGGCTGGCCCGGTCGCCAGAACCAGCGGTGACGCTCCACGTTTTTTGTCGCTTCGACCGGCTCCGCACGTTCACCCAAAAGCGACGCAAGCCGAGAATGGCACTGTAGTAGCCGATCTAAATTCATCGAGGATAGTTTAAATTATTGGCCTGCGCCCATGTCACAGTAAAGTAGATCGGCCGTAAGATTTGTCCTATTGCTTTCCGGCTCCGGTCGCTACGCGCCAAGCAAAATTCTTCAGGCCGCCCAATGCTTGCGTTCGTAAATGAAGCTGCAGAAGTTGATCGGCGGCGAGTGCCACGGAAGCGTACGTGCGCCCGTTGTCATCGCTGAACTTCATCTCGCCGCACGATCCAACCGCTACGGATCACGGCGCTTCGGTCGCCCTTAGCGCATTCGAAATCCACAATGTATCGTTGACGTACTTATCGCTCTCGCCGATCATTGCCTGGCGCTGACGGACGGCACCAAGCAGTCTTTGCTTCTAGGAACACCGAGTCTCTTTGTCCGATTTGCAGGGGCGGACGTGAAAACACGAGCTTTATGCCGGCCGCGGGGATGCATGGGACTGAGGCAATAGTCGGCCAACTTATGGACATCGACGACAGCGCGCTCCGCCCCAGGCACCTTCATCTCAAGTCACGCTAGCAACTAACAGTTCGGTTCCCGTGTCAGCGAAGATTCTCGAAATGAAACGCTGCGGCCTCGACCGCAAGCAGATCATTTACGAAAAGTACGATTAAAGGACTAGGCGTACCCTTCTCGCTTAGAACGCTAGAAGATGATTTTCGCCGCTAGCTGGACGTTCCTCGGAGCGCCCGGACCGATCCCTGGAGCGCCGTAGGACACGTCGTAAGTGGAGCCGATTTGACCTAAATTACTGCCCGAAACGTTATTGGCCGGCTCGGAAAGGTTTCGGAAATTGAAAATATTGAAGATTTCCGCGCGAAGCTGCATACTAACGTGCTCGGTGATCCGGATGTTTTTAAACATCGAGTAGTCGATCTGATGAGTTGGCGGGCCAGTAAACTCGTTCCGGCCCACATTCCCGTAAGTGCCGCTCGCGGGCGACGCGAATGCAGCCGGGTTGAACCAATTGATTGTGCTGCTGGCCCGATCGGATGCGGGCACGTTCGCGTACGGATTGCCAACAAGTTCTGCACGATCGTCATTCTCGCCTGTGCCGCTGGAGTCGTCGCCGGAATAGACGGTAAATGGCGTGCCGGTGAAGAAGGTGAACAAGGTGTTCAGTTGCCAGCCGCCCAAAAGAGCGCGATACTTATGCGGCTCCGGGACGGCGTAACTCAGGAACATTGAAAACGTACTGCGGATGTCGAAATCCGAACTGGCATAGTCGCATTGCAAGCAATAACTGTTCTGCGGGATGATGCCCCGAGCATAGGACAAATCGTCCAGAGAGTGCCCCCAGGTGTAGCTGAGCTTCGTGGTAAAGCCGTGGAAGTTGGTTGTTCGCACCGACGCGAGTAGCGCATTGTAATTGCTGTTGGCGACGGACTGCACTTCATTGATGGCGCCGAGATTCGGGAACTCGCTGTAATAGGGCCGCGACGTAACCGATTCTGGCGAACCGATCGGAATTTGGTTGATATCCACTGTGTCCGGCAAGTGACGGCCCAACGTGTTCGAGTATCCAACCTCGATCACGGCATCCTGAGCCATCTGATATTGAACGTTGAAATTCGTATTCATGCTGTAGCCGGTGACGAAGTTCTGGCTGACTGAGAATCCGCCATACGGGCCGGTTGCGGAGTTTGTCGCAAAGATGGGAATGCCCGCCTGGATAGTAATCGGCGCTTGATTCGACAGTGTCAAAACCGGCGATGGTCCGCCGATGTTCTCGTTGATTCCCGTCGCTGCGCTGTTCGACGCGGAACTGTTGCCGAAATAAGCTACGTTAGGGACTTGATAGTAGATGCCCCAACCTCCACGCATCACCAGTTTGCCGCCGGCCTTCGGTTGAAAGGCGAAGCCAAACCGTGGAGCGAAATCGTGCAGATCGCGGGGCCACAGTGTGTTGAGCCCATGCGTGCCCACATAGGTGATGCCGCCATCGGCGGGAATGAACGTCGAAACAAGATCGGCCGGATTTTCGATCGGGCTCTGATAAACCCAGTTCAGGCCATAGTTCAGAGTCAGCCTGGGAGTAATTTTCCAGGTGTCTTGGCCAAAAAACGAAAATCCGTTCAGGTAGTAATTACGCTGCTGGTTGCCGTACGCGACGCTGGCATGCTGGGTCGCAACGCTAAGGGAAAGGAAGTCCGCGAGCGCATCGAGCGATGGATTGGGAGACTGCACTTGGCTGGGTGGCGCTCCGGCCGCCGGACAGGCGCCCCCAACATTCCAAGTGTCGTTTGGACATTGCAATGCGTACGGCCCCTGTGTGCCGTCAAATGTGAACGTACCCGGCGCATTCGCATCGTAAAATACGTCGAGGCGCGAGCGGCGATAATCGCCGCCAAAACGGAACTCGTGGGAACCAACTGTATAAGTGAAGGTCTGATCGATGTGACCGGTGGTATCGATGCGTCCCAGTTGAGCGGTCAAGCCTGTTGAATCAAATCCGGAAATATTGATATTTGGCGACCCGAAATCCGTCGGGTTTGTCACGCCGTCATCGAAACCCAACGCCGGCATATTGAATCCGTGGTTCGCGTCACCGAATACTTGCTTGAAATAATTCACGCCCGCTAGCGTCTGGGCGATGAAGCGAGGCGAAATCACCGCATTGTAAACAAGTGAAAAGTTATGCATGCGGCTAGGAGCGGCCTGAAAATAGTAAGGCAACGCCGAGCCGATGTACTCGGTCTGATTACCCGTACCCCCGAAATAGCGGATCGCGATGCTGTTCTTTTCATTGAACTGATGATCCAGCTTGATTACGCCGTTGTAACTGTTCGACAGATTGATGCCAGCGCCGGCGTAATTGTGCTCCGCAGCGGGCCCGGACAGACTGTTGGACGGCCACAGATTGTTGAGTAGCGTCAATGCGAGCGGGTTCACTTGCACCCCGTTCTTCGCCATAATCTGGGCGGTCTCAGTAACCCATGCGGCCGACGGAGTGGTTCCAGGGGCAGTCAGAGCCTCCCTATAATTCTGCTGCTCGTAATTCATAAAGAAGAAGGTGTGGTTTTTCACTATGGGGCCGCCGAGCGAAAACCCTTCCTGGTTGTTCCGCAGTTCCGAATTGGGCGAACCGGGTGGCGTGAACCAGCTATTCGCGGCAAACGCCTCGTTGCGATTGAAGTAGTAAACAGAGCCGTGGAAGCTATTGGTTCCCGACTTGATCACCACATTCAACGCGCCGCCCGAGTTGCGATTCTCCTCGGCGTTACTGCCGCTCTGAAGAGAGAATTCGGCAATGGCGTCGATCGGTAGCACGACTCCCGCAATACCCGACACACCGCCTTGATTGACAGCATTCACGTTATGCCACATGTCATTGTTATCGGCGCCATCGATCTTCCAGTCGATGCCGTTAAACCGCGAGCCGTTGAGAGAGCCATTGGCGTTGGCGCCGGGGTTGAGCTTCAGTAACTGAGTAAAGTCCCGGCCGTTCAAAGGCACATCCAGGATCTGCTTAGTGTTGATCAAGCTGGTTTCGGCGGATGAAGCCGTCTCAATTGCCACAGCCGATGCCTCAACCTCCACTGTAGTCGCCTCTTTCGCAACGTTCAGCTTCACGCCGATGGTATTGACCTTCCCGGCGTCAACTATTACACCGGCCACGCGAACCGTGTCAAAACCCGACTGGGTGACGGTAACATCGTACTTGCCGAGCGGAAGATCCTGAAATACAAACTCACCTGCCGAAGAGGTGGTGCTATCGCGGGTCAATCCTGTATCGGGACTCACCAACTTGACCGCTGCGCCAGCTACCACGGCACCCGAACTATCGGTCACGGAACCGGCAACGCCTCCTCGGAAAGTTTGAGAGAACAATTGCGCCGTGACAACAAATGCCAAAATGACGATTAGCGATATCGATTTGCGAATCATAAGCAACTCCTTGATGTGTACCGCCGCACAAAGCGAAGCCCTCCTGGTGAGGAGCTTTGCCGGCGTTGAAAGACCTATTATTCGATCGCGAATCGCGAGTGAGCGGGCAACCGGGCCGAAAGTCTCTTCGAGGCGACGCGGATCGGGCAAGCTAGACTAATTCAGCGAGCATAACATAAGTGCTTAAACACAGAAGCGCCGGCGTAGGCATTAGAGCGCATTTTGGTAATCCACGTTCTCAGCAAGAACAATACCGATGTTGTAGCGACCGCCTAACGGCTAGAGAAATCTTGCTTTAGGTTAGCGAGTGTGGCGGCGCGCCTACCGGCCGAAATACTCGGAGTTCTTATGGGCAAAATCGGCCCACTTCTCAGGCAGATCGTCGAGAGCGAAAATTGCCGAAACCGGGCATACGGGGACACAGGCGCCACAGTCGATGCACTCTACCGGGTCGATGTAAAGCATTTCGACACTGTTGAATTGGGCCTCGTCCTTTTTAGGATGAATGCAATCGACGGGGCAGGCGTCGACACAAGCCGAATCTTTGGTTCCAATGCACGGTTCTGCAATTACGTAAGCCATTTTTAATCTCTTCCGCAAGTCCAATTTGGACTCAGCACCTTTAACTTTTAGGAGTAGCACACCGTCCTCTAGCGGATAAAGGCAATGGCAGTGATTGGCCGGTTTTTAGGGTCGAACGCGTACAATGGCGGTTGATGATCCCAAAGGTGCGTAAAGCCGTCTTTCCCGCCGCCGGACTAGGAACCCGCTTCCTGCCGGCCACGAAGGCGCAGCCGAAAGAGATGCTGCCTATTGTCGACAAACCCCTCATCCAGTATGGGGTCGAAGAGGCCATGCATTCCGGTATTCAGAACATCATCATCGTCACCGGCCGCGGCAAAAGCTCCATTGAGGACCACTTCGATGTGAGCTTCGAACTGGAACATCTACTGGAATTGAAGCATAAAGGCGACATGCTCTCCATGGTTCGAGCGATCTCGGACATGATCGACGTCTCCTACGTCCGGCAGAAGGAGGCGCTCGGTTTGGGCCATGCCGTCTTGCGCTCCAAGGAATTGGTCGGCAATGAGCCATTTGCGGTCGTTCTTTCGGACGACATCATTGCTTCTGAGACGCCCTGCGTCCGCCAACTACTGGACGTTTACGAATATTACGGTGCTTCCGTAGTGGCGCTCATGGAAGTGCCCCCAGAGCAGCTTTCGGCTTACGGCGTGGTCGATGCGGAGTTGGTTCCGGACAAAGCGTCGCAAGGCCGGCTGTACCGGATACGCAACATGGTGGAGAAGCCGAAGCCCAGCGACGCTCCTTCGAATTTGGCGATCATCGGGCGCTATATTCTGACTCCTGAAATTTTTCATTGCATCGAATCCATTGAGCCCGGCAGCGGCGGCGAAATCCAATTGACTGACGCGCTGAAATATATGCTGCGCAGCCGCCCGATCTATGGCTTGAAATTTGAAGGCAAGCGTTACGATGCGGGTGACAAGCTCGGCTTCCTGAAAGCAACCGTGGAGTTCGCGCTGAATCGTCATGATTTGGGCGAATCGTTCCGTGACTATTTGAAAACGTTGTGCATACATTAGCGTGGCGTGTTGCGGCTCTCGTGTCCGCGTCGTTTTCTCTGGCGGTTATGACGGCACAGGTTCCCAGCATCCTCATCTCGAACGTGCAGTACGCCATCGCGCAAGGGAACGTCGATGCCGCCGCCGCTGAAGTGGCGCAGTTTCGCAGTATGCGCGGAAATACCCCGGAAGCCCTCGAAGCTCTATCTTGGGTTGCGCGAGGAGAGCTACTGGCAGGACGATTGGATGAGGCCGCTAAGGTCGCCAATGAAGTTCGAGAATTGACCATCGGCTCGCTGCATGGCAACCCGCTTGATGCCGATCCTCATCTGGCGGTCGCTCTGGGCGCTAGCTTCGAAGTTTCCGCGCTGGCGCTCGACGCCCGGCACGAGAAAACCGAAGCGCTTCAACTGCTGGAAACCGCCCTGCACACCTGGCACGCGACTTCCATCGCAACCCGATTGCGCAAGAACATCAATCTGATGACCATGACCGGCAAACCTTTGCCGCCAGTGCAGGAGACGGAATGGATCGTGGCCAAGCCGCCTGCCCTTGCCTCCCTGCATGGCAAAGTGCTGGTGCTCTATTTCTGGGCGCATTGGTGCCCGGATTGCAAGGCGGATGCGCCTATCTTGGCCCGTATTGCAAAAGAATTCGAAAAGCGCGGGCTCGTCATTATTGCGCCGACCCGGCTCTATGGCTACACACCCACCAGCGATCCCGCCGATCCCGCCACGGAGAAGGCATTCATTCTGCGCACATTCGACAAGTTCTATTCGTCAATTCCGAATATTTCGGTTCCCTTCAGCGCCGCCAATTTCGACCGCTTCGGCGTCAGCACCACGCCCACTTTTGTCATTGTCGACCGGCATGGGATCGTACGCCTCTATCATCCTGGTGCGCTCGACGAGCCCCAACTTCGCGCCGCGATTGAACCGCTGCTCCTGCCCCGCGTGGGTAAGTAGCCTCGCCAGGCATTATTACCAAGTTGCTCGTACACTCGATTTTGGTTGACAAGCGCCCGCATCGCATAGATCCTATCCGCAGGGGGAATTATGCGCGGGAGTGGTTTTTTCACCTTCGCTCTCCTGCTCGCCACTTGCCAGCCAAGTGCGGCCCAGGATGTTGTTTCCGCTTCTTCAGGAGTTCTCCAGTACTTCGAAGGCGCTGTATCTCTCGACAACCTGCCGGTTGAACATAAAGCGGCGGTGTTTCCCAGCTTGAAAAACGGATCGACTCTTCGCACGGCAAAGGGCCGGGCGGAACTGTTGCTCACGCCTGGTGTTTATCTCCGCGCTGACGAGGATACCTCCTTGCGGATGGTGTCGAACTCCCTGACGGATACGCGGTTGGAAGTAACAGAAGGAGCTGTAATTCTCGATAATGTCAACGCGAGTTCCCACGGCGCAATAACGCTCGTGGTTGACGAATCGGAAATCCGCTTCCCCAACCCCGGCGTTTACCGAATCGACTGTAACTTTAGTGAACTTCAGGTATACAGCGGCGAGGCTGAGGTGAAACGTCGCGGAACAACCTCTACCATCGATTCATCGCACCTGTATTACTTCTTGCTTGGAATTACCACGGACAAGTTCGGGGATGGGGCAATGGACGAATTCTATGATTGGGCCCGCAATCGCAGCGATGTGATCGCAAACCAGAACGAAGTAGCCTTGGCGGACCAGGACGACGCGCAAGACCCTGATCCGAGCGGTATCGGTGGAATGTTTGTTGTACCGCCAATCTATTCCTCCCCTGGTTATTCGATGCCCACCACTTCCGTGCTCGGCTACTCCATCTACGGCAGCGGTATCGACCCGTTCTACCTGTATTCGCCAACGCAGTTCCTCGGCTTCGCGGATTATCCGGGCATTATCGTAGTCGCGCCACGCCGATATGGATTCGCCGGTTCGAAGTGGCCCAGAACTCCAGGTCTCGGGTACCGTCCGCGGATTGGAACCGGTCTATGGCCCACGCCGGCACAGGGCCTGCTTGCTCATCCACTTTCAATGCCTCGCTATCCGATCGGCGGATCGGCTATGCGGCCGTCGGTCACGACAGTTCCACATATGACGCCTTTATACTCAATGCCCCGCACGTACATTGCGCCCCACGCGTACACGACACCCCACACCTACGGAGCACCACATGCTTACACGGCGCCCCACATCGCTGCTCCGCATGCGGCCATAGGAGGACGTAGATAGGCCGCTTTGAAAAATACCGGCTATCGCGCAGGCGCGTAATAACCGGTTCGCCAGCGGGCTTTTAAGCCCGGCAACCCTTCGGGAGATTGTAGCTTCACTGCCACTTTTCTATATTTGCCGTCGCGAGCGGAATTGGAGGGCCTGTAAGCAAGGATGTACTCGTTGCGAAGTTCAATCCCGATGCGTCGTGCGATACCGGGTAGCGCGCTTGAGGAGCGCGCCGGAAATACCCGTCCTCCTGTTTGTTCGGAAATCTCGGCCAACAATCCAGGTCCGGACACCTCCGCCGCGCTGAGCCCTGCGAACAGATCGGGTTCGAACACTCCCATACAATATATTTGAACGTCGGCTTGACGGACTACCTCCTTAATATCGGCAGCCGAGTAGCCGCTATTATTATCGCCGCCATCTGAGAGAATCAACAGCGCCTTGCGCGGGTTCTTGGCGCTCTTCAGCTCATTCAAGCCAAGGTGCACAGCGTCAAGCAAAGCGGTGAGCCCGGCCGATTCTACGGAACTCAATTTGTCGTCGATTACCTTCGGATCGTGAGTGAAACCGGCCGAGAGCTCGGCGCGATCGCTGAATGTAATCAGAAATGCCTCGTCTTGCGGGTTCATTGTCTTCAGAAACTCGGCGACTGCGCTTCGCGAAATTGCCAGTTTCCTTCCCATGCTGCCGCTGACGTCTACCAACAGGCCGACCGACAAGGGCACGTCTTCGTCGGCAAATTGCATAACCCGCTGCTCGACTCCGTCCTCGAATACAGAAAAACGGTCTTTTTCGAGGTTCAGCACGAAATGATTGGAGGGGTCCGTGACACTAACAGGAATAACTACCAGAGTGCTGTCCACGCGCAGTCGATAGTCTGGTTGGGGCGATGCTTGCCGTGCGGCGGTTACGCTCCCGAAAAGGATCATCAAGCAGAGGAGGCGGCAAAGATACAACGGGAGTCCCCTCAAGTTCGAGTTGAGTGTAGCAGGTTTTTTTCACGCGCCTATAACTGCGCCCGCAAATACTTTTTTAATTCCCCGGGCGCCACGGTTAAAAGATAACCCATGATTTCGCCCTCGATTACCAGCTTTGCGAACTGCGAAGGAAAGCCCTTCAGCAACCCAGGCAGCAGCGCTTTCGCCCTATGAGTAATCAATTTCGTGATCTCGTTAAGGTTTTCATCCGAAATCTGGACCCGCACCGGTTCGGGCACCTCTGTTTTCGCGCTGCCGCACAGCGGTATCACAGGAATCCACTTCTCGTCGGCGGGCTGGGCTTCTCTTGTGGGCGGTTGCTTGCCGTAATCCGCATGGCTCAAAATTGTGTGTGCATTCAAACCCATTCCCTGTTTGATAATCGGATTGTTCTGCGGCAACAGGAATCGCGCCTCCAGGAACCGCTGGCAATTGCGGCGTCCCAACTGAAAGTCATGGGCCCTAAAACCCCGATCGAAGAATCCAGCGAAAGCCGATAACGGCGCGCATTGCAAAGCCGCGCCGTTCGGAGCGCCATCGGGATCGGATGGCGCAATAACCAATCGGTCGAAACAATCTCCCGACGTGATGGCCCCGAGTGACTCTCCTAAAAATCGCGACTGAGAAAGCATCACGTTCACCACGCTCAAGAAGGCGCTGCCGAGTGCACAACTCTTTTCAGGATCGAATTTCGGATTGAAGGAATTGCTCGCCGGGAACGGCGCGACGGAAAGGACGACACGATCCACCTGCAACGAATCGCCCGGATTCTCGGATACAGGCGGGTCGAGCGATCGCAGGTGCTCTAAAGCAAGATCGAAGGGGTTGTTGTCGGTAACGCCTCCATCGACATTTACTGTCGTCCACGTCTGGCCTTTTTGATAATCCCATTTCGGCGGTATTTCCGAAACCTTCGTATCGACCGGCTGCCAAAGCGGCATGTAGTAGTCGTCTGTGTCGCGCGTGATCGTGCGGGGAGCTAAGATGACCGGCACCGCGCCCGTAGCCATCGCCGCCTGCTGTAGCAAGGGCCATGCGCCTTCACCCGGGCGCCCGGCAGGCAGAGGTTTTGCATTTGGCCCCACCGGAGCTTGCCCTGGCTGAACCACTTCGAAACGCAAACGATCTCCATACCAGGCCGTATACTCTTCCACCGAGCCGCTCTGATCGCTGCTGAGTAGATAAGGCACGCCGCGAATATTGGTGAGCGTCAAGAAGATCGTTAAATGCGAAGAAACATAGCTTCTGGGCTGGAGTTTTTCCGGCGCCAACGCATAGGACGCGATCTGCTCGATGATGTCGGAATCGAGCAGCGAAACCACGCTCTTGCCACTTCCCAGATCGCTGGTCTTCAAGAGTTCCCGGATATCGATCTTGTTCACCCAACTCTCGTAAAACCGGTTGTTGCTGCCTATTTGACTTGTATCGGTGATGTGATCGAAGCTCTCCTGAATTTGAGTTCCGGCAATCGCGGCGCACATGCCCCCTGCCGATGCGCCAGAGATGACTTCAATCGACACATCGTGTCGCGGAACATCCTCGCCCGCGGCCTTCGCCGCGTACCATTCATCTAGCGCCTGTATTAAGAAATCCAGCACACCCGCTGTGTATGCTCCGGCGGAAGCGGCGCCGGCCATATTGATTCCCAGCTTGATCGCAGCCACTTGTGACTCTTGCTCAGCCCAAATAATTCAATGTTGTCAAAACTTGTATCACTCGATTCGTAAATAGTGCGGCGTACGCATTGCCGCCGCTGATCTTCAGTCCCATCCGGTAGAACGACTCCATCACGTCGCTCATCGCGGTCAAAGTTGCGGCGTCTCTTGCCAGCTTCAGATATTGATTGCCGGGGGCTTCGTTGTGCAAACCCACGGCCCGGCTCGCCACAACCAAGTCCGTTTGCTGGAACAATGTGTCCCAATCGTCATTGGTGCTAATTGTACAGACCATATCGGGATCTTTGCCCCCCCACGTAGACTTGAACTGCACGATCGTCGGGTGCGCGCCTGGATAGTTCTGGATGTATTTCACCAAGAGCGTGTAATTTGTTCGCCATGTCATTTGTATCAAGCCGCGTCCCCGGAACTTATAGAAATCCGCCTGCTGTATGAACGCGGTCGTATTTTTATCGATCGCAGGCGAGAAGTCTGTCGTTGGATAAGCCGTACCGTTCCAAGCCGCCTTCAATTCCGGCCGATTGCGGACGTTATTGGCTGGAGCGAGACCACCGTGCGCCTTCCAGAACTCATCATCGTCGAAAAATAGATCGCCGGCGAGCCGGTTGCCTTCGGTGCTGTTATACGACCGCTTCTTACCAGGAATTGCGTCGAATGGATAGGCCAACCCTTGGCTCCCGCAGAACTCCGCAACGGGCTGCAGCTCAGCGCCCACTTCGTTGGTCAAAATGCTCATTAACGCAACAAACTGCACCAGATCGATGGAGGGATCGCCGAAGATATCGGGAATGTTGTTCCAGATCTGCAGGAACGACGTCTTCACCGCGTCGCTAGCGCCTAGCTGCTTCCCAGCCCAGCTCTGCTTCCCTGCGCACTTCTGATTGAACCAGTCGATATAGTGGTCGCCGGCCGTCGACTGGAAGAACGACACGATATCGGCGCCGTTCTGAAAAGAAACTCCGGCGGCCGCGGCTGCCTGAGAATCCGTGAGACTCATAGTGGAAGGAGTTTATCAAGATCCTCGTTCGTCATTCGCTAGGCTTCTTATACACCACGCCGCCCTTCATTACGAAGGCAACCTTCTGCACCGCGCTAATGTCTTCGAGTGGATTGCCGGGCACCGCAATGATATCGGCGAAATAATGTGGTTTCAGAGCGCCGATCTCATCCTGCCATCCCAAAACCTTCGCGCCATTCAACAGGCCCGCCTGTAAGGCGGCCAGCGGCGTCATGCCGTACTTCACCATCAGAACGTATTCGCGGGCCTGCGTGCCGTGCGGAAATGGGCCTACATCGGACCCAACCGCCATCGGCACGCCTGCTGCCAACTGCTTGCGAAACTGATCCGCGTGCGCGGCCAATGAGTCGTGCCCATGCTTTGCCTGAGCCGGCGATGCTGCATGATCGGCGAAATATTCGGAGATCGTAAACGTCGGCACCGCGTATATTTGCTTCTCCTTCATTATGCGCATGGTCTCGTCGCTAAGTTGATCGGCATGATCAACCGTTTCCACGCCAGCCTCCGCCGCATACAGCGTGCCAGGTTCCCCGGTCGCATGCACACCAACGCGCTTTCCAACGCGAGCCGCCTCTCGCACCGCCGCGGCCAGTTCGGCTTCCGTGTATTGATAAGGCGTGGAGAATTTGCCGTCCCGGAAGGAATCGTGGCCGGTCTCATAAATTTTGGTGAAATCCGCGCCCTCCTTGTATTGCTGGCGTATCACATTGACCAGATCCGTTGCGTCATTCGCATAAGTGGCGTTGGACGAAATATGCTCTTCCGGGTTGAAACGGATTGCGTCCTCGTGGCCGCCGGTAATGCTGATCGCATTCCCGCTGATGCGCATGCGGGGTCCGGGAATCAAGCTCTTATTAATCGAATTGCGCACGGCCGTGTCGGCTGAACCCGCTCCCTCCGTTCCCATATCTCTTTCCGCCGTGAACCCGCCCAACAGATCCGCCTTAGCCGCTAAAGTCGCCAGAATCGTCCGCTGCGGAACGGATTCTTCCACCGTTTCCATGTCCTCCGCGCCGGGATGCAGAAATAAATGAACGTGAACGTCGATCAGCCCGGGCATCAACGTGCGGTCGCCCAGGTCAATCACTTCGGCTCCGGCTGGGTGCGTTACGGACGAGCCTATTTCGGCGATGCGCTCTCCCTCAACCAGGACCTCGCCCGGCGAGACAATCTTTCCGGACTCGATATCGAGCAATCGAGCGGCATGCAGAACAACGGGACGGGTGGGCGCCTGAGCTCCAGCGGACGGGGCTAGAACAAACAGCGGAAGAAAAACCGAAAAAACGGTAAAGAACCGGGAGTTTGTCATAGTGATGTGAAATAGTAACACTCTTGAGCGCACTGGGCGTTAGGCTGCCCGTTGTGCGCGGCCGGAATAGGCGGGCCTGTCAAAAGGCTGGCCCCGGCTGTTACCCTGGAACTGCCAACGCACGAATGAACAAGTCCATTCTTACGCTGACGGTGAATCCGGCCATCGATCGCATTATCACGGTAGACCGTCTGGTCTTTGAAGACCGCGCGTACATTCTCTCCACCACCGAGGCAGCTGGCGGACGCGGCATCAATGCCGCGCGCGTCCTCACCAGCTTTGGCGCTCGCGCCATGGCCGTTACTACTTCGGGGCCTGACGTGGGACGCAAGTTTGAAGAGATGCTCAAGCGCGACGGCTTCTCGACCGAATTTGTCAAAATACGCCACAACATCCGAATCAATCTCACCATCTCTGACCGGCAAGGCTTGTCGGTAAAGCTGAACGAACTCGGGCCGCAGCTCTCCAAGACCGAAATGACAGGCATTCGGAAAGCCGTAGAAAAGCTGCTGCCCTCGGCTTCCTGGCTGATGCTGTGTGGCAGCCTTCCGCCCGGAGTCGATCCTCACTTCTATACCAACCTGATTCGTCTGGCCACTAAACACAACGTCAATACCCTACTCGACACAGATGGCGACCCCTTGCTGCACGGGATTGAAGGGGCGCCTACCCTCGTGAGCCCGAACCAATCGGAGGCCGAGCGTCTACTGAATCGCGCGCTCATTACCCGGTCGCATTGGATCGAAGCGGTGCGGCAGATAAAGACGATGGGGCCGAAATATGTGGTGCTCTCACTCGGCAGCCGGGGCGTGGTGGCGGCGTCCGATCAAGGCGTAGTCGAGGTTGTGCCGCCGCGCGTGGAAGCACTCAGCCCGATAGGCGCGGGCGATGCCCTGGCGGCAGCCCTCGTCTGGTCAATGGACCGCTGTGAAAGTTTCGAAGATGCGCTGCGTTGGGGCGTCGCTGCCGGAACCGCATCGGCCAAGTTGCCCGGCATCAACCTCGCGTCCATGGAACAAGCCCGCGAAATCCATCCCCAGGTCACCATCGCCCAGACCACTTGACCAACGGATAGACCGAAAGGTGGGGACGAATCTCTATCCACAGATGCAAGACAACCACGCAGAATTGCCCCTAGGCTATGCATTAGGCGATCCTCCAAGCTACACCCCGCGCCTGCTTCAATTAGCATAAAACTGGTTTTTAGAAAAGAGAATGTCAAGGACACACCATGGAACCGATGTTTTTGAAAGATGTCGAGCAGCATAAAGGCGACGACAATTACACTCATGCGATCGAGATGATGAAGCGGGCCGGGCCTGAATACCCGCAGATCCTGCACATGTTTTCCTACAAGATCAAATCCACCGCTCATCTCGAGCGTTTCACGCAGGACATGTTGCGGGAAAAGGCGCCGCTCTCGCCTGGCATCCGCGAGTTGATCGCCGCTTACACGTCGCATCTAAACCAGTGCCCGTTTTGAACGAAATCGCACGCCGCGGTCGCGGCGCAATTGCTAGGTAGCAAAGAGCTCGTTGATAGTGTATTGGCCGATGTGGACACGTCTCTCCTTTCAGAATCGGAAAAGGCGCTATTCCGCTTCGTTTATAAGGTGAATCATGATTCAGTCTCCATTCAGCCGGCGGACATCTCTACCCTTCACGAGGCAGGATTTACAGATGAGGCAATCTATTACGCGATTACAGTCTGCGCGTTGTTCAATTTCTACAACCGGTGGATCGATGCAAGTGGCGTTCACCCTATGAGCGATGCCGCGCATGCGGCGGGAGCAAAGCGGTCGGCTATTTATGGCTATTCCAGAAGTTCTCAACCACCACCGCCCGGACCAGACAAGTGATCGCCGGCTTCCTCCGCGCGCCTTGGTTCTGCTCGCGGCCTGCTGCGGAGTTTTCGTCAGCTTTGCCTCAATCGTCGTTTACACCTTCAGCATTTTTCTAAAGCCGTTATCCTCGACGTTCGGCTGGTCTCGTGGCGAAGTGTCCTTCGCCTTTGCTCTCGCGGCCCTGAGTGTCGCGGCCTGTTCTCCCTTTATCGGTCGCCTTCTGGATCGCTATCCCGCGCGGCGCATCGTTATCCCTTGCGTGGCTATTTACGGCATCGCTTTTTCATCCCTGGCGTTGCTCACCACCCACATCGCCCACCTGTTCTGCGTTTTTGTGATCCTCGGAATCGTGGGGAACGGAACCACGCAACTGGGCTATGCTCGAGTCGTCAGCGCCTGGTTCGACCAGGAACGCGGACGTGCTCTGGCCGCAGTCATGGCGGGCTCGGGTCTTGGATCGATGGTATTTCCGCCGGTAGCCCAAGCTCTGATTTCGGCCTATGGTTGGCGTGTCGCGTATGGTGTTCTGGGAGCCATAATCCTCGTGTTGGGTCTCCCACTCGCCGTGGCGTTTCTCTACGAACCAGCCATCCAACCGATCGCGGAACCTTTAGATCGAGACCAGACGCGCTCATCCATTTGGGAAGCGCTCACCAACTTACGATTTCTCGCGATCGTCGCGGCATTGCTCCTCTTTTCTTTTGCGACGAATGGTTTAAACGCTCATTGGGCCGCGCTTCTCACGGATCGCGGCTGGGCGCCTGAACTCGCGGCCACGGTGCTCTCCGTTGCCGGGTTGGCCACGCTGTTGAGCAAACTGTCAACCGGGTATCTACTCGACCGCTTCTTCGCGAATCGGGCCGTTGCGGCGCTACTGCTCGTCTGCGCCAGCGGTTTCGTCGCCATCCTCTATGGTCACGCCAGTGGGCTCGCGTTCGCCGCGGCCGTCCTGGTCGGCATCGGAATGGGCGCCGAATCCGATGCGGTTCCCTATCTGCTGACACGCTATTTTGGCCTCGGCCGATTTAGCGAACTCTATGGGTACACCTGGTGCGCCTACGCCGTCGCGGGCGCGCTTGGTCCCTTGGTGATGGGCAACGTGTTCGATCGCACCCATTCGTACCGGGTCGTGCTGTTTGCGTCGCTTGCGATGATTCTCGTTGCAGCGATGCTGTTCGCCGCCCTGCCGAAATACAAACGGCAGACCACGTAGTAGTGAAGGCTACGGCCGGTACGTAGCGCACGACGTGTCGGTTTCCCACACGCGCACATACGCAATGGATGCGCTTTTCAAATCCCTCTGTACCTCGTCGCAAATGAACCGCGCAATATTCTCTGCCGAAGGATTGATTTCATCGAACGGTTTCAGGTCGTTGATGAACTGATGGTCCAGATACTCGCTGGTTGCGCGCAAGCGCTTCTTCAGTTCCACAAAATCGAGCAGTAGTCCGTTCTCATCCAGATCCGGGCCTTCCACGCCTACTTGCACGCGATAATTGTGCCCGTGCACGTTCTCGCACTTGCCATGATAGTTACGCAGCGCGTGGCCGGCGGAGAAGGTGTGTTCTACACAAATCTCAAACATGAAAAAATTCTTGAACGTCCTCTATTCTTGAACTGAACCGATAGGCGGGAAGGCTATCGAAGAAAACCTTCCCGTAAGGCAACTTGATAATCCTATTATCCAGCAGAACCAGAACGCCGCGATCGCTGGTGCTTCGGATCAGTCGTCCAAACCCCTGTTTCAGCGCCAGCGCCGCCTGGGGTATCTGGTAATCGTAAAACGGATTCCCACCCGCCTCCCGGATCGCATCCACACGCGCCGCAATCACGGGATCCGTCGGCACGGCGAAGGGAAGCCGGTCGACGATTACGCAACTCAGTTGTTCACCCTGAACGTCCACACCCTGCCAAAAACTGGAAGTGGCGAACAGCACGCAATTCGGCGTGGCGCGAAATGAATCGATCAAGGCCGTGCGGGGTGCGGTCCCCTGCAGGAGCACCGGATATTCCAGCCGGTCCTTCAATATCTCGTGAATCTGCCGCATCTGCTGATAGCTGGTGAACAATACGAACGCACGGCCGCGCGAAGCTTCTAAAACCCGTTCAATCTCATCTGCGGCCACCACTGTAAACTCGCGTTGCCGGGGATCGGGCAGATGTCGCGGAACATACAGCAACGCCTGCTTCCCGTAGTTAAAGAGGCTCTCCACATGCAGCGTCCGCGAGTTCTCTAGTCCCAACCGTCTCTGCGAATACTCAAAATTGCCGGCTACCGTCAGCGTCGCCGACGTCAGGATAACCGGATTCTCGCGATCCATCAATCGGCTGCGCAGCGTAGCCGCTACATCAATCGGCGTCGCCTGCAGATGAAGGCTCCGCCCGCGCCGGTCCGTCCAATAAACAAAGGTAGCGTCGCCGCCCTCCGTCCAGAACCGCAGCGCCTGCTGGAACAATTTGCCCCGGCGCACCAGCGGCAGCGTATCTTCAACGGCGTTCTGAACCAGCTCTAATTGAGAACAAACCAAATCCAGCGCCAACAGCAATTCACGATAGGAATCTTCATGCTCTTCAAAGAGCCGTTCCCGATCGCGAAACCCCTGACGGCCCTCCTGGGGGAAGATGCTAAAGAACCTCTCCGTGCGCTCGTTCAAGTAGATCAGCGCGCGATCCAGCTCTGGCGTCGCGAAATACTTCCGGCGCGCAATGGCCGAGGTGTCCTTCACCAGCTCTTGTATCTGGAGATTGCTGATGCTCACTCCAAAATACTGGCCGGCGACATCTTCAATTTCATGCGCTTCATCAAAAATTACTGCGTGGTAATCGGGCAGAATGCCCGCATAAGGGTCGTCGCGGACTGCCAAATCGGCGAAGAACAGATGATGATTGACGATGATGATGTCGCTCGCGCTCGCGCGGCGATGCATTTCCGTGATGAAGCAGCGGTCGAACTGCTTGCACTTCTGACCCGGGCACAAATCGCTGCGCGCATCCAGTTTGTGCCAGGTAGAACTATTTTCCCGCAAGGCCACCAGCTCGCTCCGGTCGCCGCTTTCCGTCGTCCGCTCCCAATCCCGGATCTTCCGAAAGTCGCCGATCTCTTCAAAGCCCGAAAGCATGGGCTCGCGCTCCGCGTCATACACTTTTTGGCGGCAAACATAGTTCGCACGCCCTTTCATGTAGCAGACCGAGAGCGGCTTCTCAAAGAGAGTCTGCAAGAAAGGAACATCTTTAAAATAAAGCTGCTCCTGCAGGTTCTTTGTGCCGGTCGAAACGACCACGCGCTTGCCGGAAAGGATCGCAGGCACCAGGTAAGCCAACGTCTTTCCAGTCCCCGTTCCGGCCTCTACAATCAGGTGCCGGCTCTCCTGGAGCGCCGCTTCCACCGCTTCGGCCATTTCCAACTGCCCGGGCCGAAACTCATAATTGGGGTGGAAACGCGACAACAAGCCATTGCTTTTAAAGAAGGACCGCACCTTGATGCGATCGCTCCCAACCTCCGCCTTTCGGCTCTGAGTTGTGATTCCCAGTCAACCTCCTGACGTTCCGCGCAACATTCTGAGCCGCGAGCGTTAGCGAGTCGGTCCGCTCGGTCCATACCGCGAGGCACAGCCTGTTCCCTCCGGCCCCCGCCGGAGGCGGTGCTGTCTCCTGTCTTCTTAGCTCCTGTCTCCTTACCTTCTCGCCCCAAGAATTCCCCAGTGTAGTACGCGAACGGGCCGGGTATTCTCAAGATGGGTGACTGACGGCTACGTTTATTTGACGGAACTCGTAGGGCTGGGCGTGTACGACCTGAAAGGCCGCCGCATCGGCACGTTTCGCGACGCGGCGTTGGTGCCGTTGATCGACCCTGTGCGTCTGGACCGCTATTTGGTCGGCGCGGGGCCTGGCTGGCTGAGCATTCGGCACGACCAGGTGAAGACCATCGGCCCGGACGGCATTCACCTGAAAGATGAGCGGCTGACTCCCTACCATTCCGACGAATACATGCTCCGCATGGTGCGTGACCTGTTGGACCAGCAGATCATCGACGCCCAGGGGCGTAAGGTTGTGCGCGTCAATGATGTGACATTCCTGAAGGAGACGGAGAACGGTCACGATGTTCTGCACATTTTGGAGGTGGACATCGGTCTGCGCTCCATCCTCCGCCGCGTTCTGCGCGGAATCGTACCGCCGTCCGCGATCCGTCGCCTCCAAGCCCGGATTGCCCCGAATTCGATCCGTTGGGAGTTCTGCAACATGCTGGAACCCGATCCCCAACGGCGCGTGCGCCTCAACATTTCAAATAGGTTGCTGGTGAACATGCATCCGGCCGACTTGGCCGACATCGTCGAGAACCTTGGCCATCAGGATCGCGAAGCGATTTTCAATACGATCGACAGCGGAACTGCCGCCGAACTGCTCAGCGAAGTCGAACCCGAGGTTCAGATGCAAATCATCGAGTCGCTCGAAGCCGAAAAGGCCGCCGAGATCCTCGAAGAAATGGAGCCATCCGAAGCCGCCGACCTGCTGCATGAGCTGGAAGAGGAGAAATCGGAGGCCATCCTCGAAGAAATGGCGCCCGAAGAGAAGGAAGAAGTCGAAGAGTTGCTCGATTTCCGCGACGATTCCGCCGGTGGCCTCATGGTGACCAGTTTCGTAGCTCTTCCCGAGACCGCAACCGTCGCCGACGCCATGGAAGCTCTGCGTCCGCAGGAGAGCATCGAAGAGATCCACGACCTATATCTCTGGGACAGTGAGGAGCGCTTATGCCACCGGATACCCCTGGCGCGCCTCTTTTTCGCCGCTGGCGACGAACCGCTGAAAAACTTAGCGATGGAGCCGCTCTTATTCGTCTATCCGGACGAAAAGCAGGACCGCATTGCCGAGATTTTCGATAAATACAACCTTCTCAGTCTCCCGGTGGTGGATGAGGACAAGCGCCTCATCGGCGTCATCTCAGTAGACGACATGGTAACGGTCCTCCGCGAGCGCTAAAACGAGTAATTCCGGGACCGCAACTCCCAAATTCCCGGTTGATGCGGGTTAACTCGGTGAGCCACCGCACGCCCGCCGTGGTTCCATCGCACCTAATAGCTTACGGCTGCAACTTCAGGCCAGTCTTGCCGGCGCTACCCGAGTAAATCAGCTCGAGTGAATGAATGTTCTGAGTCTTGCCGCGGTATTGGAAGAAAATCAATCCCGCTTGCGGCAGCGGGCGGTCGCCTTCCAGCAGCGCGACCTTTTGAACGTACATCGCCATCGCCCGCTGCAATGGGAAAGGCACATGCACAATCGCGGGAGTAGAATCGCCGCCGCCCCCGGTGCTCAGGCCTGTCTTCGATTTCGACTCAGCCGGCACCGGCGGCGACCATTGAGGATCTTTCAGCGAACTCAGCACCAGCCCGTAAGGTTGGCTGGCTAAGGGCTTCTTTCCATTAATGCGGAGAGAAAAGTCCTCGGTCGATAGCTTGATCCGGCCGCCGGCGGACCCGAAAAAACCGGCTTCGACCACCACATAATCTTCTGTAGAGAGAGGTCCTTCCGGTTTCGGGACCGAATGGCCCATAAACTCAGCGGCAATGGTTACGTCGCCGGCCCGCGCCTGAGAGGGATAATCGCCCGCAGTGGCGCGTGGCGGCATCCCGGTCATTTCGGTGGCCTCCAGGCCCTTACCTTCCGTTTTCTGCCCTTGTGCAAACACGGAAACGGCCGCGACCAAAAAAACAGTCACGGAAGCATGAAAAAGTCGCATTTCAGCTCAAACTTAACATAGGCGAAATTTGAGTCGTCAACTCCCGTCACGCCCGTTCCGGTTGAACTTCGCGCAACCGCCGCTCGAGGAATCGCCGCTCGCTTTCGTTGGTAACCAATGCTAGCGCACGCGTGTAGCTCATTGCCGCCTCCTCGAATGATCCGAGACGCCGCAGCAGGTCGGCGCGCACGGCATGCAGCAAATGATAGGACTCTAAAGCCGCGTCGCCGGCGAGTGTGTCAATCAGTTCGAGCGCAGGGCTGCATCCCCGCACCATCGCGAGGGCAACCGCGCGGTTCAACGACACAATCGGAGAGGGCTGCATACGCTCAAGAACCTCGTATAAAGAGAGAATTTGGGGCCAATCTGTGTCCTGTGCTCGTTCTGATCGACAGTGCAAGGCGGCGATCGCTGCCTGTACCGCGTAGGGACCCGGACCGCCTTGGAACGCTTCGGTAACCAGCGGCCACGCTTCTTCAATCTGCGCCTGATCCCACAAACCGCGATCCTGCTCCTCCAGCAGCACAAGGTCCCCGGCCGCATCGAGTCGGGCATGGCGGCGGGCGTCGTGAAAGAGCATTAGGGCCAGCAGTGCGGTGGCTTCCCGCGGCGGAGGGTTCATCAGCGTCCGCACCAGGCGCGCCAGGCGTATGGCTTCCGCGCAAAGATCGGTCCGGATCAGCGGTTTTCCCCGCGTGGCGGCGTAGCCCTCATTGAAAATCAAATAAATTACCGTCAGGACCGAGTCGATCCGCTCCGCGATTTCGGTGACGTCCGGGACCTGATAGGGAATACGCGCATCCCGAATCTTATGTTTCGCGCGGACGAGCCTTTGCGCCATTGTCGCCGAAGAGACCAGAAACGCGCGCGCGATCTCATCCGTTTCCAGGCCGCCCAAGGTGCGGAGGGTCAGCGCCACCTGGGCGTCAACCGCCAGCGCCGGATGGCAGCAAGTAAAAATCAACTGGAGGCGGTCGTCTGGAATCCGGGCCGGGTCGTAGTCCGCTTCTTCGGCAGTCTGGTTCAAGGCAGATTTGGCCAAAGACTGCACTGTTTCGGCGAGCTTTAGTTTCCGGCGCAATCGATCGATTCCTTTGTGGCGAGCCGTTTGGATGATCCAAGCTCGAGGAACCTCCGGAACCCCTGACTCACGCCATTGATCGACCGCGGCCGCGAAAGCCTCCTGTGCCGCCTCTTCCGCCAGTTCGAAGTCGTTGAATAGCCGAATCAGAGTGGCGACTATGCGACCCCAATCGGAGCGGTAAAGATCCTCGACAACTTGGTCGGCATCCGGATACGATTTCATCTATAAGAATTTTCCAACATGCTGTCGATTCCAGGTCCAGCCGTTCGACTCATTCATGGAGCGATTCCTTATGATCAACAACGAAATCCGATTCGAGAATGGCAAATCGTCGAGAGTAGTATCGACAGATGAGTGGCTCGCGGCGCGTAAGCAACTGCTGGCGAAGGAGAAGGAATTTACTCGCGCTCGCGACGCACTGAATGCCGAGCGGCGCAAACTCCCCTGGGTAAAGGTTGAGAAAGAATACGTCTTCGATACACCGCAGGGCAGGAAGCCGCTCGCGGAGCTGTTTGAGGGGCGCAGTCAATTGATCGTCAACCACTTCATGATGGGTCCAGGATGGAAGGAAGGGTGCGTGGGCTGCTCGTTCGGCGCGGACCACATTGAAGGCGCTCTGGTACATCTTGAGCACCATGATGTGAGTTATGTTGCCGTGTCGCGCGCGCCTTTAGCCGAAATCGAGCCTTTCAAACGCCGCATGGGATGGAAATTCAGATGGGTGTCCTCGTTCGGAAGCGATTTCAACTTCGACTACCATGTCTCATTCACTCCGGAGCAAATTGTTGGCGGCCGAGTCTACTATAACTACGACTGGCGCGAGTTCAACGGCGACGAAAGTGCGGGCCTCAGCGTCTTCTATAAAGACGATGCAGGGCAAATCTTCCACACTTATTCCTCTTATGGGCGCGGAAACGAGGAATTGCTCGGCACTTATGTGCATCTGGATATCACGCCCAAGGGCCGCAATGAGAACGGGCCCGGCTTCAACCTCACGGACTGGGTGCGGCACCACGACCGATACGACTATGGCGGCTTTGTCGATCGAACAGGCCGTTATGTTGCCATTACGCAAGCCGATTCCCGGACATAAAGAATTTAAGATTGAGTGAAGGTTACCGGAATGAAATACATGCTGCTGATTTATCTGGACGAGAACGCGTTGAACGAAAGCGAGCGGGCGGACTGCTATGCCGAGTCCTCACAACTCGCTCACGACCTTCACGCGAAGGGGCAATTCCTGGCGACTGCTCCGTTATATCCGACATCGACCGCGACCAGCGTTCGAGTGCGTGAGGGCCGGCGGATCTTGACCGATGGTCCCTTCGCGGAGACACGCGAGCAGCTCGGCGGCTTTTTCCTGGTAAACGCCAACGATCTCGATGAGGCGCTGACCATAGCGGCGCGCATTCCGGGTGCGCGCAAGGGAACCGTCGAGGTGCGCCCGGTCATAGAAATCGTCGGCTTACCCCAGGACCAGCAGGCGGATGTCGTGCACGCCCACGCCTGAGCCGGTCGTTTATTTTCAATATCGCCGATCACGCGTGCGCTGGCCTACATCAGGCCTGTCGGTTTTACTTGACGTTTATTTTGAACACAACTACAATCGAGTAACTCTTCAGGTTGAGGGTGGAAACTCCTGAAGGCCTGAACGGTATTTCACGAGGGGGTTCGTGTAACAAATGAGCAGACTACCTGGGGGGTCCTCTGTCTTACAAACGTCTCTAGCTTGGACGTTCTGTGCACTTTTCAGTGTTTTCGCGGCTGCGCCCGCTTGGAGCCAGGAAGTAACCGCCGCTATTAAAGGACTGGTAACTGATCCCAGCGGGGCGCCCGTTGCCGACGCCAAGGTTACCGCCAGGGACACGGAGCGAGGTTCTGTGTTCCCAACAACATCCAACGGGGATGGCGCATACAATCTTCCTCGTTTGCCGGTCGGTGCCTACGAAATACGTGTCGAAAAGCCGGGCTTTGAGACCGTTGTGCGCAGCGGTATCCTGCTTCAACTAAATCAGACCGTACAGCTTGACTTTCCTTTGACTTTGGGCAGCTTCAATCAGACACTTGAAATCACTAGCGCCGCGCCGCTTTTGGAGACGGAAGACACCCAATTAGGGACTGTCATAGATGCTCGCGAGAATACCTCGCTTCCCCTCTCTACCCGCAATTACGTTCAGTTGACGCTTCTGGCCACGGGAGCCGTCACACCGAACCCCGCGGGCTTTGGCGGCTCGAAAACATCCTTCCAAAGCGAACGCCCCTACGTCAACGGCAATCGAGAGCAGACTAACAACTTCCTGCTCGACGGCCTGGATAACAACCAGGTCTCCGACAACCTTGTCGCTTACGCTCCTAGCGTGGACGCCATCGAAGAATTCAACATGATCACGCAGAACGCTTCCGCTGAATTCGGAAACTTCATGGGTGGAATCATTAGCGTCTCGATCAAGTCGGGGACAAACCAGCTCCACGGGACCGCCTTCGAATTTTTGCGAAACAACGTGTTGAACGCAAATTCCTGGGAGAATAATTGGAAGGGTATCAGTCGTAGCTTACTTCGCTGGAATCAATTCGGCGGCTCAATGGGCGGTCCAGTCATAAAAGACAAACTCTTTCTTTTCGGCGATTATCAAGGCTCTCGCTATGACACGCCGGCATCCACTTCGTCGACCAGCGTCCTCACGGCTGCCGAGCGGAGCGGTAATTTTTCCGGTATCACCCAGGCCCTCTATAATCCAAATGCGGTCACGAATGGAGTGCGTACGGCCTTCTCCGGCAACCAGATTCCGATCAGCATGATGAGTCCCGCGGCGGCGAAGATTTTGAGTTCCAGCCTTTATCCTTTGCCTATAAATAACAATCTGACGAATAACTTGACCTACCAAGCGCATAGCTACACAAATGGAGACCAAGGCGATATTCGTGGCGATTGGAATAAATCCGACAACGAGCGGTTTACCGTTCGTTATTCCCAGGCTGATATTACGAATCCAAGCACCAACAGCCTGCCGCTAATTTATGGCGGCTTCGGTATCTTCCGTATTCACAACGGGGAGATTAGCTATACCAGAACCATCAGTCCATCTCTGGTAAACGAGTTTCGCGCAGGTGTGAATTACAACTTCAATAACACAGGCTCGACTCCGGGCACTGCCAGCCCGGCGTCACTCGGCATTCCTGGCGTGCCGATCAATATTATTCCGGGCCTCGTCTTCAGCGGCGGCAACGCCAGCACTATCGGCAGTGCGGATAATATCTCGCTCTTCGCGGATACAGTTATCCAGGTCAGTGACACGGCTATCTGGACGAAGGGCCAGCATACTATCAAGTTCGGCGCCCAGGTGTTCCGCGAACGGCTGGATACATTCTATTCCGGAAATAATGGCGCTGCCGGAACCATCACCTTTAATGGGCAGTTCACGGCGGGCCCAACCGTTGCTCAGAAAGCCACCAGCACAGCCGGCCTTGCCGAAGCCGATTTCTTCTTGGGTCTGCCCAGCGCGGTCGGGGTGGGCACGAATGGTGGGACTTGGGGACAGCGCGCCGACATTTTAGCGGCCTTTGCCGAGGATACCTGGCGCGTTTCAAAAAACTTTACCTTGAATTACGGCTTGCGCTGGGAGCTTCACACACCCTGGGTCGAGGTTGATAATCGGGAAACTAACTTCACTCCGTTTGGCGGCCAGGAGATCATCGCAGGTACAGGTTCGACTTACTACAATAATAGCCGGGCTCTCTATAACCAGTACAACGGCATCTTTAATTTTCAACCGCGCCTCGGTTTTGCTTATACGCCGGTTCAGAGCATGGTTATTCGTGGCGCTTACACGCTCTCCTCCTATTTGGAAGGCACCGGAACTAATTTGCGGCTAACAATTAATCCGCCGTTTTCCGTGGAAAAGAACGCTGACTACACGGCCCAAACCTATCCAAGTTCAACCTTGGACCAAGGATATTTGCCCATACAGTCGAAGACTGATCCCTTCGCAGCGGCTACTCTTCGGCTGTGGGACCCCAATTTCCGGCCAGCGGTCTCTCAACAGTGGAATTTTTCCGTGCAGAAACAGTTTGGCGCCTCTACAGTTTTGCAAACAGCCTATGTCGGTCAGAAGAATGACCATCTTGTGGTCGCACAGCCCTACTTGCAGAAACAGTTGCTGCCAAACGGCACCGTAATCCCTTCGCCTTACCTCTCCGGCAACCCGGCATTGCAGGCGGATCTCTATGCGACCAAGGGTCAAATTTCCGGCACCGAAGCTGACGGCAACCAGGAATACGACGCTTTGCAGGTTACGTTGCAGCAGCGCCTTTCGCACGGATTATCCGGCCAATTCGGCTACACGTGGTCTAAATGCATGACCGATTCGACGGGGTTTTATGGCGGTAGCACTTTGGCCTCCTCCGCTTCTGCGTATATCCAAAACCTTTACGATCGAAAATCGGAGTGGGGGCCATGCTTCAATGACCTGGAGCACGTGGTGACGGCGCACTTCTCGTACGACCTTCCTGTGGGGCGCGGCCGCGCGTTCGGCAAAAACATGAATCGGGTTGCCGATGCCGCCATCGGTGGCTGGCAGTTGAACAGCATCATTAGTGTCCACGGCGGCTTCCCCCTTACGGAATCCGGTTCCGACGCATCGGGGACCAACTCCCGCGGTGCCCGCGCCGACTGCGTTTCAGCGCCTGACATCCTGGGTACCTCGGTGGATGCTACCATCGCGAACTCTCCGAGCGTCGGCGGTTATCGCTACTACATCAACAATGGCAACTTTACTCAGCCGGTGGCCGGAACCTTTGGCGACTGCGGCGTCGGAACATTTCGCGGCCCCGGCTTTGCGGAAACCGATCTCAGCGTAAGCAAGAGATTTCATATCACGGAACGTCAGAACCTGGAGTTCCGCAGCGAATGGATCAACGCCTTTAACAACGTTCTGTTGCAAGCTCCCACGCACAGCGTATCGTCTGCGTCTAACGGGCTGATCACTTCGTCGACTCTGAATCGCAACATCCAATTCGGCATGAAGTACAACTTCTAGCCCGATAATAGGGAGCGCCTTGCGCGAGCCTCCACGGCGGCGGTGGAGGCTCTGGAGCAGCGCTGTCGCGTGCGTTACCAGTTCGTAATCGAACCATCCGGCCGGAAATAAGTCTGCGCGCGCGCAGTTACAGGTTTCGTAATCTCCGTAACCAGCGTTAGTGGCTTTATATCTACTTCCACGCCAAGCCCCGGCCGCTCATTCGGATACAGCCTCCCGTCCTTAAAGTCGAGGCACTGCGGCAGGTAGTCGAAAGTGCGGCCCTGATAGTTGTATTCCATCAACAGCCGCCCCGAAAATGTTCCCAGAGAATTAACTAACGCCGCCGTGGCGATCGGTCCAGTAAAGTGCGGCACCATCCCCACAAAATGTGTTTCGCAGATGGCCGCGATCTTCATCATCTCGGTGATGCCGCCGACATTGGGCAAAGTTGCCCGGACGAAATCGATGTCATGGTGTTCCACTAATTGATTGAAGTCCCAGCGATTGCCCCACTCCTCGCCCGCCGCCAACGGAACGTTCACCTTCTGCCGTAGAATCGGCAAATCTTGCGCGAACGCCTCGGCGCGTACTGGATCCTCAACGAAGAACGGCGCAAATTCTTGTATCATGTCGCATCCACGGATCGCATCCGATAGATCGAACCTCTGGTGAAAATCGACAACCCAGTCGCCATCTTTTCCGACCCCTTCACGCGCCTCCTGACAATCCCGATAAAGCTGGTTCACTCGTTCTCGTGTGTTGTAGGTGGTATTGATCGGCTTGTCGGCCGCGCCCATGCGGAACGCTCGATACCCGGCCGCAATGGTGAGTTGCGCACGCTCCCGTATACTCATGCCCGGATGCACGCCTGGAATACGCCCCGCCGTGTTGTAGCACTCACAATAATTTCGGACCATGCCACCCAGCACCTCATGCACCGGAAGCTTCAGCACTTTGCCCCGAATGTCCCACAGCGCCAGATCCAGAGCGCCCAACGCATCTTCCTTTTCCCGCCCGGCCGGATAGAAGAACGAACGTGACATATCCTGCCATAGGTGCTCGATAAACTGCGGATCGCGGCCGATCAATCGGCCCGCGCACTGCTCCAGCGTATCTCTGGCGCCGCCTTCGCCCACGCCGGTGATGCCCGCATCCGTCTCTACCAGCACCACCAGGTCGCTCTGATTGAACAGCGGCGTGGCGTTGGGCGGCGCATACACGCGCACTCGCGTGATTTTCATCTTCGGGATACCGGCCTGCGCTCCCACGCCGAGCGCCGCCAGGGCAAACAGGAAAGACCTTCGGTTCATAGCACGATTTTGCATTTGCTTGAACACCTTTATACAACCTTCGATTACAATCACTTTCCGCAAAGGGCTCTCTAGCCAGTCACCGATCTTGAAAATAATATTTTTGCTTTGCCATCTCAATCACTTACCCGCTCTTCAAAGACATCGCTTAATCCGGTTTCGCCGTCCCGCGTGCTACTCTCTGTCAGGCCCGAATGCCCGGAGAGTACCTCCGCGCTTCGGGCCATTTTTATTTCCGGAGATCACGCCCATGTCCGCTCGTTCCATTCGCCGCGCCGCTGAGCGCAAAGCCCTCAAGGACGCCCGCAAGCGCGGTAGCCAAGCAGTGCCTGGTCAACCAGTGACAGAAAATCCCCAAGCCTCCGCTCCGGCATTGCCGCCGCTTACTCAGAAGGACGCCCGCCTCGCCGTCCCCGTCCCAGATGTCAAACCGCCGGCGCAACCAGCTCCCACCGTTAGCGAAGCTCGCCTCGCCGCGAATGCCGCCAATGCCCAGCTCTCAACCGGCCCGCGCACTCCGGAAGGGAAGGCCAAATCTTCCATCAATGCCGTCAAAACCGCGCTCACCGGCCGCACCGTCCTCCTACCCTCCGACGACGTCGCCGCCTATCGCAAGCACGTCCAGGTATTCACCGATGAGTTTCAGCCCGTCGGGCCTTCAGAATCCAAACTCGTCCAGGCTCTTGCCGATCACGATTGGCGTCTCGACCGGATTGCCTGTCTCGAAATGGCCATCTACGCCCGCGGCCACGAACAGTTCGCCGGACAATTTGCCGATCGCGGCGCCCTCCAGGCCGGCTTCACCGAAATGCACACCTTCCTGCACTACGAAAAGCAGCTTCGCAACCTCCAGATTCAGGAAATGCGGATCCGTCGCAACCGCGAAAAGGATACAGCCGAGCTGCGCGGCCTTCAGCACGAGCGCGCGCGAGCCGCCAGCGTCCGCAAGCCGGTCCTTCCAGCCAGTCCCGGCCGCGCCGTTGGGTTCGATTTTTCATTGTCGCGCGAATACCCCGAAATACCCGTTTCAGCCACTTTGAATGCGCCTCAGGCGCGGACCCCCGCTGAAAAACTGACCGTCGATCGCTCATCGCTTGGTTAGAATTCTCAACAACCCTATCTTGGCTGCCCTTGAGAGCGATACCATATCCGCATGCAGCGACATCACGCCATTTCTCACTATTCCCGCCGGGAACTGCTGGCAGCCGCGGGCGCCGGCGCGGCAACACTCGGATTAAGCAAGGTTCTAAAAGCCGATGCCCCGGCGAGCAGGGTGGCCATTGCGCGCTGCCGCAACTACAGCGACGATGTGCCGGGAAAACTGTCGACGGCCTTCGACCAGGTTGGCGGCATCGGCGATCTGGTGCGCGGCAAAACCGTCGCTTTGAAGCTGAACCTCACGGGCAATCCCAAGAATTGGCCGCTGACGCCCAATCTGCCCTATCGCACCAACGGAAACACTGTCGCAACGGTTGTCCATCTGCTGGCCAAAGCCGGCGCCAAGCGCGTCAGCATCATCGAGAGCTTCTTCCCTGCTACTGAAGACCCAGCATTGTGGGCGCGATACGGTATCGACGTCGCCGCCATCAATAATCTGGGTACGCAAGTCGAGTGGCAGAATGTCCAAAACTTGGGTCGCTACAAACAGTACGTCCGGCTGAAAGTGCCGTGGGGCGGCTACATCTTTCCGGCCTATCACATCAACAAGGCGTTCGTGGATTGCGACACCTACGTTTCGCTTTCGAAGATGAAGAACCACTGGATCGCCGGGGTGACCATGTCGATCAAGAATAATTTCGGCGACACGCCCTGCGCGTTGTACGGCGGCGACTGCGGCCCCAGCGGCAATGAGCATCCGACCCAAGAGCGCGGTCCTGTCTGCCACGCTGGCAAATTGGAGCCGCCCGCCGGAGTCGATGCCGAACTGGATCGTAATTCGTCGCGCGACCCCGGCCATCGTGTGCCCCGCATCGCTGTCGATCAGATTGGTATTCGCCCTGTCGATCTGGCCATCGTCGATGGTATTGAGACGGTTCGCGGCGGCGAAGGTCCTTGGCTGCCCGGCGGTGTGGAACGCATGACGCCCGGCGTAATACTGGTTGGGCGCAACCCCGTGTGCGTGGATTCTGTAGGTATGGCCGTGATGAGCTACGATCCGCAAGGCGATCGCGGTACAGCTCCGTTTGTGCGCGGCGACAGTGCTCTGAAGTTGGCGGAGCGAGTGGGCATCGGCACCACGGATCTGAAGCGCATTGAAGTTGTGGGTTCCCGCATTGCAGACGTGCGCCTCGATTTCGGCCCCGGCCCGGTTGGCAAGACCATGGCCCAGTTGAAGGCATAGCGCTCTTGACGCTGTACTGTTAGCACGATGAAGACCGCTGAAAGCCGCCTCGTAACGCGCGCTGTTTGGAAAGGCTGCCGGACCGCGGTCCTCTGTACATTTGCGATCAGCCTATGTGCACAGCAGCCCCGACCGCCGCAACGTCCGGCACCTGGCGCAGAACGTACTCGCCAATTCTTGGGCCTTGGACCCCCACCCGATGCGGCCGCCGCCGCACTGGGCGAGCCAATTTTTGAACGAAACTGCGCATTTTGCCACGGTCCTAAAGCCCGCGGCGCCGAGGGGCCGAACTTAGTGCGCTCCTCCGTTGTCCTGGACGATGAAAAGGGAGAATCAATCGGAAAAGTGGTTCACGCCGGGCGTCCTGATCGCGGAATGCCAGCCTTCCCTACTTTGAGCGAGACACAACTTTATGACATCGCCGAGTTCCTGCACCAGGAGGTCTACCTGGCCGCCAATCGCGGCACTTACCAACTATTGAATATTGTGAGCGGCAACGCAGCCGCCGGCGAAGCGTACTTCAATGGCGCCGGCCAATGCAATACCTGCCACTCAGTGACCGGCGATCTCGCGCATATTGGAGCAAAGATGCGGCCCGCCGATCTCCAACAGGCGTTTCTCTATCCGGCATCCGTCCGCGAGGAAAGGACTCCTTCCACTGTCGTCGTGACGCTGCCGGACGGAAAGACGATCAAAGGAACGGTGATGAACATCGACGATTTCGAGGTCACGATGCGCGACGATAATGGCGTGCCCCGATCTTTCGTGCTCGGCAATGGGACCAAGGCCGAGGTAGAAAACAAATTAGCTCGCCATCTCGAATTGCTGAAACACTATACTGACGCCGACATGCACAATTTGACGGCCTATCTGACAACGTTCAAATGAACCCGCTCCGCATCCCGCTAACGAAATCGGTCTTCATCTTTCTGAGCGCCGCAAGCCTCGCCATCCCCCAGGCCTTCAATCCCTCCAAGCCCCCGCGCGATGTGTGGCCTACCTACAACGGCGACTACTCCGGGCGGCGCTATAGCCCGTTGACGGAAGTGAATGCCGCCAACGTACAGGCACTCTCTGTGGCCTGGATATACCACATCGAGAACGTAGGGATGCAGCGTGGTGTGGGCCTTCCCGACATCAAATCCACTCCTTTGATGGTGAACGGCGTCCTGTATTTTACGATCCCCGATCATGTTTATGCCGTCGACGCGCGCACTGGACGTGAGCTATGGCATTTCGATTGGGAGGATCACGGCGGACATCTGACCGGCCAGCGGGGCGTGGGTATCTATGAAGGCTGGCTCTACTTCATGACGCCGGACGACTGGTTCATCTCGCTCGATGGCGCAACGGGTAAAGAACGCTGGCGCAAGAAAGTGGCCGACGAGAAAATGCAGTACTTCACCACCATGGCGCCGATGGTTATTGGCAATCGCGTGATTGTCGGCGTGGGCGGCGACGCGATGGATGTGCCTGGTTTTCTCGAAGCGCGCGATCCCGAAACCGGCGATGTCGAATGGCGTTGGAACACCGAACCGAAGCCCGGTGAGCCGGGAGCGGACACATGGCCCGGCGCGAGTGCGATGGAGCATGGCGGCGGCATGACCTGGCTGCCCGGCACCTACGATCCCGAATTGGATCTCTTGTATTGGGGCACCGGTAATCCCAATCCCGTCTATGCGGGACAGAGCCGCAAAGGCGACGATCTGTGGACCTGCTCGATCGTGGCTTTGAAGCCCGAAACCGGCAAGCTGGTTTGGTATTTCCAAGCCTCGCCGCACGACACGCACGATTGGGACGATGTGGAAACCCCCGTCTTGTTCGATGCGACTGTCGATGGGCACCCGCGCAAATTGCTGGGCCAAGCCGCGCGCAACGGATACTTCTTCGTGCTGGACCGCACCAATGGCAAGAACATCGTCTCGAAGCCATTTGTTCCTTTGAACTGGTCCAAAGGCGTCAATTCGCTCGGCGAGCCCATCCCGAATGTCGAAAAGCAACCATCAGTCGATGGCGCGCTACTATCCATTCCCGCGGGCGGCGGCACCAATTGGATGCCTCCCAGCTTCGATCCCCAAACCAACCTCTTCTATGTCAACGCGACCAATGGCTACAGCTTGGCGTATCTCACGGACACCGATGCGAAGCCCGAAGGATATGGCGGCTCGGGGCGCAACTTGTGGACGCAGCATGAATTGGAAGCGATCGATTACCGCACGGGTAACATCGAATGGCGTCACCGCTATACGACGGCCAGCGGCGGAGCAGGCACACCCGGCATCTTAACCACAGCCGGCCAGGTGCTATTCACGGGCGATTACGGGGGCAACCTGATCGCCTATGCGCCGGCGAACGGCGCGATTCTCTGGCACTTTCATATGGGCCGCTCCTTGAGTAATGGTCCCGAGACCTACTTGCTCGATGGCCGCCAGTATGTAGTGGCGGGGGCGGGAGACACGCTGTTCGCGTTTCGTCTACTAAAGTGAATGCGTCTCGCTACGTTGCCACGCTGCTAGCCTGCGCTCTATGTGCGGCAGCTGATGGGCTTCCCGAGCCCGAGCAGTTCGCCCGCCAGACCTGGGCGTCTGAAAACGGCCTCCCGCAAAATACCGTGCAAGCGATTCTGCAATCCCACCAAGGCTACATCTGGGTGGGCACCGAAGGCGGTCTAGCACGGTTCGACGGCGTTCGTTTCCAGGTCTACAACACCCGCAACACGCCGGAATTGAAAAGCAACAACATCCGTGCTCTGCTCGAAACGCAAAATGGGGCATTGTGGATGGCCACCGCCGACGGAGTGACGCGGCTCGCCGATGGCCGCTTCACGCACTTCGATGAAGCCGATGGTTTGCCGGGTAGTAACGTGTGGTCGCTCGCTCGCTCGTCGAGCGGTGCCGTGATCGCGGTCACTAACGCTGGTGCTGCCCAGTTCGCAGGCACACGATTCACGCGCTCTTCGTATCAACCCCCCGCGCAAACGTCAAACAAAATTACCGTGCGCCTGGAAGATTCCCGCCACACACTCTGGATCGGTACCGACTCGGGCCTAACCCATATCGTGAATGCCCGTGTGCAGCCGCTGAATGCGGAAGACTCCTTCGCCGGGGAAACCATTCTGGACCTTATGCAGGATCGCGAGGGCAGCATCTGGGTCGGCACCGAATCGAGCGGTCTCAGTGTTCTGCGAACGCAGAAATTCAGAACTTTCACCGTGCGCGACGGCCTTCCTGAGGATTCTGTGCGATGCGTATTTCAGAGCCGCGACCGTGAGGGAGCGAGCATTTTGAACGGCCCCGTTTGGATTGGCACTGATTCGCACGGCCTCGCCCGTTATGAACACGGAAAGTTCACCACGCTCAGCACCGAAAATGGATTGTCGAGCAACGTGATCCTCGCGCTGGCCAGCGACGCGAACGGAGATTTGCTGATTGGCACTCCCGATGGGCTCAACCGGCTCCACAACGGTGAAGTGTCTGTGATCACGTCATCCGATGGCTTGCCAGACGACTTCGTGCGGTCTCTGGCGGCCGGCAAGGATGGCACATTGTGGATCGGCACGCGCCATGGGCTAGCGCACCTGAGTAGCGGGCGACTCACCGTCTACACCGAGCAGCAGGGTTTGGGCAGCGATATCATTGGAGCTCTTTTGCCCATCGCAAGCGACGATCTTTGGATCGCAACCTTGCACGGCCTGACTCACTTATCGAACGGTAAGCTTCTGAACAGCACGACCGCGCAGGGGCTTTCGAGCAACGTCATCACCGCGCTCTATTGCGATAACCGCGGCATCCTCTGGATCGGCACGCAGGGCGGGGGACTGGATGCTTTTTACCAAGGAAAGTTCATCCGATTTCCATCCCGGCTGGAATTGCCTGAGACCATCTACGGGCTCGCCGGAGACGACGACGGGAATCTTTGGATGTCTTCCGACGGCGGAATTTTCAGTGTAAGCGGCGCCGATCTCCAAGCCTTTCTGGAAGATCGATCGACCAGCCTAAACGTCGCCTCCTATGGCACCAGCGATGGCCTGCGCATCAGCGAATCCAGCAGCGGCGGCCATCCTTCCATCTGGAAGACGGCCGATGGATCGCTATGGTTTGCCACGTTGAAGGGCGTCGCTGTTTTGCGAGGACCGCACGTGCAGCGCAACCATGTGCCGCCTCCGGTGGTGATCGAGTCTGTGTCGATTGACGACCAAAGTATAGCTCCGGGCCAGGTCGACGCCATCGGCCCCGGCCATTCGCGCGTTTCATTCGAATATGCGGGTTTAAGCTTCCTGGCGCCGCAAAAAGTGCGCTTCCGTTACCAACTGCAAGGGTTCGATCGCGGTTGGATAGACGCCGGCACACGGCGCGTCGCCTACTACACGAATCTCCCGCCAGGGCAGTATCGGTTCCGCGTGATGACGCGCAACAATGACGGCCTGTGGAGCGCCTCCGCCGCAACCCTTGCGTTCCGCGTTGAGCCCCACGTGTATCAAACATATTGGTTTTATGCACTCGCGGCCCTGGCGCTGGCCCTGCTTGGTTGGGCCGCTTATCGCTGGCGCGTGCGCCAGGTGGAGGACCGTTTTCAGGCCGTCCTTCAAGAACGCAATCGCATCGCCCGCGAGATCCATGACACGCTTGCCCAGGGCTTCGCGGGAGTGTCCGTGCAATTGGAGTTAGTCTCCCGCCTGTTGGCATCTGGCGAAGCACAAACGCGCGAGCATCTGGACCAGGCGCGCCTGTTGGTCCGCCACAGTTTGGCCGAAGCGCGGCGAGCCATTTGGGATCTGCGTTCGCAATCCGCCGAAAACCAGGACTTTGCATCGCGTATTTCGCAAATGGCCGCGCGTGTGAACGACTCGTCCGCCGGTGGCCGCGCTGAGGTGAAACTAGAGGTGCGCGGAACCTATCGCCCGCTCGCCCCAAAGGTCGAAGAAGAGCTGCTTAAGATCGCTCAGGAAGCGCTCACCAATGCGGTCCGCCACGCGGACGCCGGCCACATCGATATAGAATTAGCTTTCGATAGCAAGAGGATTCATATGATTATTGCCGATGATGGCCGTGGCTTCGTCGAAAGCGAAAATGGCGCAGGCCCCGACGGGCACTACGGCCTCCGCGGCATGCGCGAACGCGCCTCAGGAATTGATGCTGAGCTCAGCGTCCGAAGCGCGGCCGGACAAGGCACTCGAATCTCCGTGGAGACGCCAGTCCATTGAGCGACCCCATCCGCATTCTGGTCGTCGAAGATCATCACGTTGTGCGCCAGGGTTTGGTCGCGCTGATCCGCACCGTCCCGGACATGACCGTCGTCGCCGAGGCCGCCGACGGTGCACAGGCTATCGAGCTGTTCCGGCAGCATCGCCCCGATATCGCCATCATGGATTTGCGTCTCCCGGTAATGAGTGGCGTGGACGCGATCGCCGCCATTCGCCGCGATTTTCCAACCGCGCGCATCATTGTGTTGACCACGTTCGAGGGAGACGAAGATATCTTCCGAGCCTTACAAGCCGGCGCGCGCGGCTATCTGCTGAAAGACATGTTCGGAGACGAGCTGATGGACGCCATCCGCGCCGTTCACGCGGGCAAAACGCGCATTCCGGCGCCCGTCGCGCAACGTCTAGCCGAGCGTATGGGCGGCCCTTCGCTCACCGGACGCGAGCTGGACGTGCTGCGATTGATTGTCGACGGCAAAAGCAACAAAGAGATCGGTGCCTCCCTGTTTATCTCGGAGGCCACCGTCAAAACGCACATTAACAGCATTCTGAGTAAGCTGGGAGTTTCGGACCGCACCCAAGCCGCCACCACCGCGCTGCAACGTGGCATCGTTCATCTGCCGGAGTTGCGATGATCCGCGCCCTGTGTGGCTTGGCGCTGGCCGCCGCCTTGACATGGGCCGCGCAGACGCAGTCCGGAGCTTGGCATACCGCCACGGAAGCCGAGTTGAGAACCATCATCCCCGCGCGCGCGCAAGTCGAAAAAGAGCGCATTGAGACCGAGTTCCGCACGGCTTCGGGCATCACCGACGGCAAAGGGCATTACGTTGCCGGGGTGGTTCTAATCACCGCCGGTTACTCCGCCGAAGGCAAATATTCGCACTTCTTTCTCACGCAGGTGCCCATTCATCTCGCTGCCTTGCGGCTGACTCCCGGCGATTACGTTTTTGGCTGGAAGCGCGAATCCGACGACGCCCTGGACGTCCGTTTCTCCGAAGCGGAGACGGGCAAGTACATTGGAAGTGTCAAAGCAGTCAGAAACAGCCGCATCGGCAAAATCGAGTCGTTTCTGATCCAACCTCCCGGTGACAAGCCGCTGGTGCTGATTGGCCGCTTCGCCATTCCGTACAAACTTGGCGGCTAAGCCCCAACCAAAAGTTGTAGATGAAATTCGATCCCAGTGCTGAAGACGTAAGCGGCAAATTCACCTAACCTAAAAATAAACATACGGGCATTACCCCCTCTCTAAATGGTGCGGCGCCTTGACAACGCCGCGCCGAAACTTTTAGGGGGTGGTTTATCCCACCACTTCAGCAAGCAGATCGTAGGAGCGTAACCGGTCCGACTGCTCGTACGTGTCGGTTACAACCAGAATCTCCCGCACACCGGTTACTTCAACAAACGTCTCGAGCTTTCTCCTGACAGTGGCTGGACTGCCGACGATTGCTTCCCGCAAACGAGCATCGACTGCCTGTTTCTCCCACGGCGTCCAACGTCCATCCATCGAATCCACGGGCGGCCTCAGTTCGACAGACAGACTGCGCGTGAGCGCGAGAAACCGCTGTTGCGGTGTGGTCAACAAACGCTGAGCTTCCGCATCGGTGGGCGCGACGATGATGGGCAGACCAACCATCGCATAAGGTTGGTCGCCAAATTCGCTGGCGTGGAACGTCTGCTTATAGAGTTCCAAGGCAGGTAGCAGGTAATCCGGCGCGAAGTGAGCTGCGAATGCGAATGGCAGACCCATGCGTCCGGCCAGTTGTGCACTGAAATCGGATGATCCCAGCAACGTAATCGGGACATTGGTATTTTGGCCCGGAATAGCGTGGACCTTTTGACCAGGCAACGGAGCGCCCAAATATGCGAGGAGTTCCGCGAGCAACTCAGGGAAATCGTCTCCAGTGCTGCGCAGATCGCGGCGTAGCGCGCGCATGGTTACCCCATCGGAGCCCGGCGCTCGACCAAGACCTAAGTCGATCCGGCCCGGATACAGCGATTCCAGCGTGCCGAACTGCTCGGCAACAACCAGCGGCGCGTGATTCGGAAGCATGACGCCGCCGGAGCCCACTCGAATGGTCTTTGTTGCATTCGCAACGTGACCAATCAGAATGGGCGTTGCTGAGCAGGCCAGCCCAGCGATGGAATGGTGCTCCGCCAGCCAGTAGCGCTTGTATCCGAGCGCCTCTACATGCCGTGCAGTCTGTGCGCTGCGGGCAATCGCCGCGCCCGCGCCTTCGCCTGGCCGCATTGCCACCAGATCCAAAACCGAAAGCGTTACAAGGCTCACCGTTATAAGATGATTCAGGAACCGCAAAGGAAGCGCTTACCTTTGCACGGCCGGCTGCCGGACTATTTGTGGCTACCGCCGGCGGCCCGGCCGCGCGAGACCGTTGGGCGGCTGACGGCAGGATCTTGAGTCAGAGCGGACATGCGTGCATCGCTCGTTATGCCTTTTCCGGCGAGAATTTGAAGAACCTGCGATGGGTACGACGTGCAGTGCTCGAGCGCCCTTGACGAACTCTGAATGCACCGAATTACCTGATCCACGCCAAACCGCAACCCATGGCGCGCCGCCAAGCCGATCAGTGTCGAACGGATAATTCCAAAGTAGGCGCCCATAATCATATATTCCCTGGTAAATCGGCCCAGCGCAGGCTTTATGTCCGCGCCATCGCCAACCGGTTTCGGGCAAAACGGAAAGAGCGTCCGGTAGGCATAATAGACCAGATAATGCTCCAGCATGTGTTCATGCGTGGCCATGAAGGGCACGTACTGGTATGTGTATGCGTGGGCGTACCGCTCGCCACAGTCGTGAAAGTTGGCGCCGGGCTTGAGGCGAAGGCCATCTGCAAATTCCCGATATAGTTCAAGATAGCGTTCCGGCACGAAATCGAGCTTGATTCGGGCCGTCATCAATTCAAGAATCGTGCTCAGTTGATCGACGGCATCTGCCGAACACTCGCGGAGGTGAGTATCGTAGAAGCCGGCGTTGATTCCAAAGGCGAATCCCTCCAGCGTTTCGGGGATAGTAGCATGGCGGCCGCTGTCCGATAGTTCATCGAGCTTAGAGCACATGTGCCCAACCAGGACGAGTCGCTTCGTAATCGGGAAGGCGCGATTCTGCAGTACGGAAAGAATCGCCGATCTGATCTCCCAGAAGTAAGGCTCCGGATTCGGCAGACTCTCCGGTACGTAGTGGCGTTCCTCGCGTTCAGGCTTGACCTGCTCGAACACAGCCGGCCCAGGCTCGGTGAGACAGAGGTGTGCCGCCTCCGGGCAGGATATGTCCAAGGATCGCTCGATGACGTTGTCGACCTTGTGGCGGATCCGAGGGAAAGTGGCACAGGTTCTGCTGAGATACTCCTCGCCCAATTCCGACTGAATGGAACACAGATTCTCCGAAAGAAAGGGACAGGTTGATTTTTCGAGAACGATCCTTGCGTAGGTCTTATCATTAGCCGCATCCGGCTGGATCTGAATCAACTGATCGAAGCGAGGCCGCAGCACGGGGTGTGAGCACGCCTGATATTTGTCGTATGTTGCGCGATCGACCGAAACCTGCCAGCCCACGCAGCAGGTATCCTCGCATGCCGCCCCAATACATCTAAATTGTTCGTAATTGCGAGATTGCTGAAACAGCTCAGTTGGCATGGTACGGCTTGGTGAAGCGAGTACGTACATAAGCTAGTCGGGTCCGGAGCCAATAAATCTCCCGAAGAAATCACCACAACCCGTGCGCTTCAAACGGCCCGCGCCGGAACCGTGTTCCTCCCTTCATTCAATTGTCACAACACTCTGCCAGCATTCCGCACTAAATTATGGCGGGTAACGACCTCTATTCCTCGGGGTCCAACGGGGGGAGGAAGAGTCGTGGCTGACCAACCCGATCCTCAAGGTACTCAAATCGACAGCAAGATCACGCCCGAACAGTGGAAGGTGATGTTTATCTCCGGAATGGGGTTCTTCACCGATGCCTATGACCTCTTTATTATCGGCGTTGTTATGGCTATGATCAAGCCCGAATGGCATCCGTCGCCGCTTGCGGTTGGCGCAATCACGTCAACAGCCCTGTTTGCTTCCGCCGTCGGAGCCATCCTGTTCGGCAGAATCGCGGACCTGCTTGGTAGAAAGCGCATCTATGGATACGAAGTCCTCGTGCTAGCTATCGGAGCGATTGCTTCTGCATTTTCCGTCAATATGGGCATGCTAATCCTTTGCCGAGTCATTCTCGGCCTTGGCATTGGCGGGGATTATCCCGTAAGTGCAACAATAATGAGCGAGTTTTCCGGCAAGTGTTCTCGCGGCATGCTCGTCTCGCTGGTGTTCTCCATGCAGGCTGCGGGTTTAATCGTCGGCCCGCTTCTGGCGGCCGCACTGCTCGCGACCGGATCGTCCCACGAAATCGTCTGGCGACTGCTCCTCGCTTTTGGTGCTGTACCCGCCCTCGCCGTTTTCCACCTAAGACGAAAGATGAACGAGACCCCCGCGTTTACTAAAGCGGATGAGGAGACCAAAGCCAGGCGCCAGAAGGCGTCGTTTGGCGAGGCTTACCGTAAACTCGGAGCCAACCGTACCTTGCTCCTGCGCCTCTTCGGAACCAGTGCCGCCTGGTTTCTGATGGACTTCGCCTATTACGGCAACACTGTCAGCAGTCCGCTCGTTCTCTCGGCCATCACTCCACATCAAACTCTGATGAGACACACGCTTCTGCAGTTAATGATTTTTGTCTGTGCCGCCGTGCCGGGCTATTTCGTTGCGGCCGCGACCATGGACAAATTTGGCCGCAAAGCGATCCAGACGGTCGGATTTGCGTTCATGGCACTGGCATTCGGCGCGATCGGCGTTATTCCTGGCATCGAGAAAATGGTGGTACCATTTCTCATCATCTACGGTCTGAGTTATTTTTTTACGGAATTTGGCCCCAACGCCACTACTTTCATCTATCCCTCCGAAATCTTTCCCGTGTGGACTCGTACCACGGCGCATGGCATCGCCGCTGCGACGGGCAAAGTGGGAGCATTCATCGGTGTCTTTCTCTTTCCTATCCTCATGCATAAATACGCACTAGCTGGCGCGGAGTTGACGGCCGCGGGTGTCAGCCTGCTCGGCATCATCGTCACCCTTGTATGCCTTCCTGAGCCAATGGGCAAAAGCCTCGAACAACTCACAACGGAAGCCCGCGAGGCGATTGCCCCCATAAGCGCTAACCTAGGTGCCCGACCCTCGATGCCCGCGTGAAACGGTATGCGCATAGAAATCTTCTAACTCACCCAAAACCGGAACGCGGAAGGAAAGTAAACTCAGGGAGTGCCTTCTCCGCTCACGGTTGATCATAATTCGCTCCTCCGCATCGCTTCCGTTGTGCTGGCGATTTTGGGCGCGCAGCCGGCATGCGGGCAAACGGAATTGAGTTGCCCATCGACCATCGATGTGGTGGAAACAGCCGCGCTGGTGTCCGGTTGGCAATCGGGTAGCGCCACGGCAAAGCACAAGTTCGAGCGCACTTCGATTTTGAACGGAAAAAACGGCGGCCGGGAGTACGATCTCGCTCCAGACGATGAGAAGCAGGACCACAGCCGTGTCACACAGATCTGGCATCTGGCCGGCTATCGAAGCATGAACATCTTTCTTCGCTGCCACTACGCCGGTACTCAGTTAGTACTGTCGAAAGACATTCCCGCGCATTTTCAAAACTGCACGTTGTCGTTCACCATGGACAAGAGTGGAAACATCGCCGGAACGTCTTCATTCGCCTGCCGGTGAGTCCCTTCAAGAGAGGAAGATTATGAAGACGCTTCTATTAGCTTTCGTATTTGGCGCGATGGTCTTACAGGCCCAGCGAGTTGATCCGCTCGAAGGCATTTGGCAAGGATATGACGGAGAGTGGGGGCACGTGTCGCGGCAATTGATTGCGCTCGCCGAGGCATTCCCGGCTGAGAAATACGCCTGGCGGCCAGCACCCGGCGTGCGATCTACCAGCGAGGTGTTAATGCACATCGCCCTGACGAACTTTTATTTGCTGAGCGTTACCGGCCCTAAGATGCCCGCCGGGTTGAACGCCGGCATGGAGAAGAGCGTGACGGCGAAACCGGAAGTTATCGACTGGTTACAGCGTTCATTGAGCGCAGTCAAAAACGCCCATGCCGCGGTTACCTCTTCCGGCCTTCAGCGCAGAGTCAAGATCTACGATCGGGATGCCACTGTCGATGGCATGTATCTGCGGATCATCATTCACGCCAACGAGCACATGGGGCAACTGGTCGCATACGCGCGCATGAACGGAGTTGTCCCGCCATGGTCCGAGGCCGATAAGAAGTAAACGCCGGTTACTCGATCAAACCGTATTCGCGAAATACAGCATCGACAGCGGCATCGCCGGTAGGCATATCGCAGGCAGCGATCGCCGCACCGGCGTCAAGCAGCAATCTTGCCACTTGCGGGTAATCGCCGTCTCTTTCAAGCGAGTTCTTCAGGCCGTGCGAGAACCATCCGGCGGGCGGGGCGTGAAACACCGTGTCTTCGATCGTCAGGGACGCTCCGCTATCGAGGAGCATCTTCGCGATGTCTGCATAACCTTTCCAGCAGGCCCAATGCAGGGCCGTGCCGCCGGACTCGCCGAGAGTGCCGGTTGGAACGCCGGCTGCCAGCAGGGCGCGCACGGCGGAAGTGCGATGGCTGGAGGCGAACTCCGGCAGGAAGCGATTGCATTCCTCAGGCAGTTTCGTTCCGGGCGATTTCGCCGGATCGGCGGCACAGTTGCCAATGAGCCGGTCCACCTCCGGCAACTCCGTGCTGGCGCCGCGGGATTCCAACAGTTTCGCAGTCTCGGTCTGACCGCTCCGCGCCGCTAACGCGTATGCCGTGCGCCTATCGTTCCGCTTGGCGTTTACGCCGGCGCCTGCATCCAGCAAGGCGGCCACGATTTTCGCGCTTCTTCCGCGCGAGATCGCCCAATGGAGGGCTGTTTCGCCGCGCTGGTTTACTTTGTTAGGGTTCGCTCCGGCGGCTAACAGCAATTGCAGCCCCTCCAGCTGTTCGTAGTCGAGCACGTGTTTCAATACGTTTGTGGCGCGTGTCGATGCGCCATACTCGAGCAACAGCCGCACGCAAGCGAGATCGGCATGTTCGGTGGAATGATAAAGCGATTCGCCGTCATCCGGCCGCGCTCCGGCTTCGAGAAGAACGCGAGCAAGCGCGGGGTTGTTGTTCAAGCCCGTCGCTCCGTATAAGCAGCTAAGCGGGAAATCCGGCCATCGTTCGTCGACGTATGAAGCGTTGGGATCGGCGCCGCGGCTGAGAAGCAACCGGGCGACTTCGCTAAAATAGCCGGCACGGTTCGATCCGCCGCCCGCGAAACGCGAGAAGCACACGTATAGCAGTGGCTCCCATTCTCGCGGGCCACCTTTTGCCGCCGTGCTCTCCGGCGATTCGTCGAGCGCGTGCTTCACTTGCTCGAAATCACCCAGCACGAGCGCGCTGTGGAGACCCGAACCGGCGAGTGCGGGATGCCGGGCAAGCATTTCCTCAGCAGGCCGCAAGTCTTCGAGCGCGGCCTTGACAAATTCGAGGTTGAAGCGACTCGCCTCGGGATCGGTCGGCATACGACCTCATTATGAATTACTTTTGCGAGCCGAGAAACTGATCGATGTTCTGAATGTATTTCTTGGCGTTTGAAGCCTGATCCACTTCCGAATTCAATGTGATCACGTTATTGAACTGTTTGCGAGCTTCCACCAGTAAGTCAAGATCGCTCGGCGCAGTTGCATGTTCGTTGGCCACGTTGAACTTTTGGCTATAAAGAATTCCGAGGCGGTAATGCGAATACAAGTCGCTTGGGTTATAAGAGAGCGCGGCTTCGCAGTAGTGTATCGCCGGATCCAGCCGCTTCCGCAGCCACTCGCAATCGCATAAACCAAACTCGGCCTGGGCGCGCAGTTGTTTCCAAATATCGCCCTGTGCCGCACGTTTCTTGGCTCCGAACGGCAGCACATAGTACGCGAACTTTCCGGCGAAGCTGCTATCGAAATTGCTCAACGCCAAGTACTGCTGGTACTGGGTCTCCGCATCCGGCAATTTCGCCGTTGAGTGCGTTGCGTCGCTTTCGAGCCGCAAAGCGTCGGCGAGCCAAAGATGCGCTTCCGCTTTGCTCGGAATCAGCTTCACTGCCTCCTGACCGGCATGAACCGCTTCGTCATACGCACCTTTGCGAAAATACGCCTGGGACAGCAGATACCACGCGGTTCCATTTGTCGGGTCATGCTGCATCACGAAATTAAGCTGCCGAACCGCCTCATCCATGTCACCTGTATCTAATAAGCCACCGGCATAACTTACGCGAGCTTCCAAATAAACAGGATCAATATCGATCGCCTGCTTGAAATATTGATTCGCCGTATCGAAATCGTAGAGAGAACGATACGTCCGGCCAAGATACATGGCCGCCTGACTGTAAGTTGGATCGATGGCGAGAGCCTGTTTGAATTCCTCGACGGCGTTTTTATAGTTCTGTTCGTAGCCTTTGTTGTAATACTCCAGCCCATGATTAAAATGGTCCACCGCAGCCTTTTTGTGCTGCCTCATAATTAATATCCGCAGACTGACCGTGGCTTCCTGGCCCGGATAGACTTCCTGTTCGCGAGGACCGTCCGGCGCGTAACCTTCATGATTACCCTGGATAATATGGATGCCCGGTTGGATTCCCGGCAGCCGGAGCGCATTGCCTTTATTCACTGTGCCTACGGTCTTACCGTCCACGGTTACTTCGACATTATCCATGTTGCTCTCAATTACTAAGGTGCCGAATTTGGGCGGAGGAAGTTTACCGATTACTCGATCCTGGTTATAGGCCAACAACATGCGGGTGTCGAAGCTGCCGCGGTCGAAAGTGGGATGCTGTCGCCCATCGGTCGCCTGACTGACGTTTGAATAGACATAATCACCCAATTCCTGAGCCGATACGATGCCATCGTGTGAGGTATCGGCCTCGCCTTCTAATCCCTTTACTACGTAATAGGTAAAGATTCCGTGGCCGCCGCCCCAACCTGGACCTTCAAAACTTTGTTCACGGTCGCGGCTAGCAGTCATAACAAAGAGGGACTTATTCAGGTCGAGTAATGATTGGTTCACCTGCGCCCGGTCGGATTCGGGAGTAATTGCGCCACTATGACAAGCATCCGCGAGCAGCACCTTCCATTTGGCGTGAATCTTACTGCCAATTACTTGTCCCAATCGGCTCATTGGATAGGCGGTCCCTGGGATATTGTTTCTGCTCAAATCGTAAGGGGCTAGATAGCTGGCGCCATTCGAGATGAAGCCATGTCCGGCGAAGTAAATCAAGACCCGGTCGTCGTCTTTAGATACGGAGGGCAGCCAGTCCTCCAGTTCGTGAGTGATGTTCGCGAGCGTCGCATCGGAATCTTTGAGTACATGCACGTTCTCAGGCGGAAACTCGCCGCCCTGTTTACTGATCAGTACCGTGTAGATCGATTCGGCATCTCTGTCGGGATATTTAAGCTGCGCCTGCGGCGGTAAATTTTCGTAATGGGAAATGCCAATTACCAGCGCATAACTCCGGGGAACGGTAACATTGGCGGCTGGCGTCTTGGCGGGAGGCGCGGTCCTGGTATCGTCCGGCACCGCCACGATATCCCGATGCTGTTCGGGTTGTTGGGCCTGCGGCGGAGGCTGTGCCCCGGCAGTCAGACAACATACTAACCACAAGGACGCAATAAGACTAACTCGCCTCATAAACTCCTACTTATGCGCAATCCGGAAACGAAAAATAGCCGGCCCTTCGAACGGCTCGGTCGAGGATACCGTCGTATCTTTCGCGCCATCCACTACAATCAGATCGCGGCTGGTTTGCGGCAACTGAGATAACTTATCCGGCAACGGTTCATCTTTACCAAGCGGCTTCAGTCCGGCATTTGTGTCCAGGCACTCGCCACGAGCACGAAACAGGTCGTCGTCGCAGCGCGGAGTGGCGGTGGCAAATGCGGCCTTGGCGGCAGCCTCCGACTCAGATTGGCCGGCCGATGGCTGCGACGCAGTGGGCAAAGTTTTGCCAAGATCTATGGGCGAGATCAGGAAGTAAACATTGTCGTACCCCGCCGGCCCGGTCACTTGAAACCAGCCGGTACCGGACGCCGGCACCAGATAATCTTTTCCAGCCGTGACCTTCCTGCTTTGAGTAAGTTCATCCCGCGGATACAACTGCATCCACTTACCCGACGAACCCTGATCCATGACGTATAGATAGCCGTTCACGGCCGAGTGAAAACGGAAGCGTATCTTATCGCCGGTCGCAAACACGAACTCGGCATTGACGGCCTTAACGCCGTTAGCCTCTTTCTTTTCGAGCACCAGGTCCAACCGGCGGTTGACTTCCGCCTGACTCTGTGCAGCGAGCAGCGACGTGCCCGTCAGCGCTAGAAGAAATCCAACCCACCGGATTTGTTTTTGCATCTTCTCTTTATTTGTGTGAAAGAACGACATCTACGATCACGTGTGGATCGGTGGTTTGGCTCGATGCTTTGTTTACGACGTAGTTGGCCTTGTCCCCGTTGTCCGAGGAATTGTCATCGCCGGATGCGAACACCAGGTCGCGCGCTTGAACTTGACCGCGCAGACGAGCCACTTCCTGGTTATCCAGGCCGGCTTCTTTGCGATCGCGTAAGGAGGCGATCATGGAATTCAAATCCGTCTCCGGTTCCCTACTGAGTAAGACAAACAACCGTTCTTGCCCCGCCTCGCCTTTGAATTCCCAAGCTCCTTTGCCGGGCACAATATACTCTTTGCCAGCGGCCAGTTTGTTGCTGTCTGTCATCGGAGTTCCGCCTGGATAAAGAGGAATCCATTTGCCGCTGGAGCCTTTTTCGACGACATATAGATAGCCTTCCTGGTTCGACATCAGGCTAAGGCGAATGCGATCGCCCGCGTGGAAAACAGACTCGGGAGAGATCTCCTGGTAGGTGCCGTCCTCGCGCTGCTTTAGAACCGAATAACGAAGTCCCAAGGGCGCGCTCACTGTAACGACTTTGACCGGACTGGGTTCAACGCGCTTGTTCGAAGTCTTCCTCTCAGCGGTTTTGACGTCAGCCGGCCGTTTGCCGACCATGTCGGCCGCCGACCAAAAAGCGTCCCGCGCGTTCAATTGCGGTTCCTGGTCCGCTTGCATGGCCAGCGATGTCGCTGGAAACTGCGTGTACCCGAAAATCATCAGGGCTGGGAGAAAATTGTAAAAGCGTGCCATCTTCGTCGTTACTAACATATCTAATTTTGGGGCGCGTCGACGATGCATCGGAAGCCGATCACCGGTGAAACTTTGCTATCTTCCGGAAATCCCCGCCGCATGTAGGTTTTGAAAAACTTGTCAGCCGGTTTGTCCCTGCCGAAATATCCACCTTTAATTACTTTCCAATCATGTGAAAATTTTGACGTTCCCAACAGTTTGGTCATGTCGCTAATTTCGGCTGGACCGGTCGGGTAATGGCCGGTCGTCCATTCCATTACGTTTCCCGCCATATTGTAGGCGCCGAACGGCGACAGACGGTCCGGATTAGAAAGCACTGATTCGATATCGACAGGCGGATCAATCCAAGGATCATTGCCCCAGGGATAGATGCGTCCGTCGGTGCCACGGGCCGCCTTCTCCCACTCCTTTTCGGTAGGCAGGCGTTTGCCTATCCAACTCGCAAAGGCTAGGGCGTCCTCGAAAGAGACATTTGTCACGGGAAAGTCGGGTTTTGGGTTGAAGGTTGGGGAATCGGGTGGCGCATGTTTCGTCTGATCGCAAAATGCTTTGTAGGCGGCATTGGAAACTTCGGTTTCGTCGATATAAAACGCCGGCAAGGTATCGGTTTCTTTGCCGTTTGGCGATGCCGGATCGGCGTCGTTGCCGAAAATAAAGTTTCCCGCGGGAACTAACCTCATGCGGCCGCCCAATCGGTCGAGCTTTATGCTCGCATTGGCGACCGGTGGTACCGCACTTTGCGTTGCGGTGACCGTGGGCGACTCTTTACCAGCCCCGGGATGTCTATTAAGCATCAGATAGAGCGCGGCGCCGAGGATCAGCACCGAAAAAAGGGCAATACCACCCCAAATTAGCTTTGTATCTTGGCTCTTCGCGCGGGCGGGCGCTGTAACTGCGGCAGGAATGGCGGGCAGCGGCCCGGAAGGGGTGGCATTCCCTTGTGGAGGCGGCGTAGCGACGCCCGGACGTTTGGTGTCCGGGCGAGGTGTATTGAGCTGGGTGGGTTGGTATGGCGCCGGCGACGGATCCACCACCGGAATTATTGGCGAAACGTGGGGCCGTAGCATCAGCGGATTGGAGCTTGCGCCTAGCTGGTTCAAATGTTCGACCAATTCGCTTGGCGATTGGTACCGGTCTTCCGGGCTTTTCGCCAGAAGATGGCCAACGATATAGGACAATTCGCCGGGAAGGGAAGGATCCACGTCCCTGACATCCGGCGCGGGTGTCTGGACGTGCGCGATTTCGATTGCCCGGCTGTTATCCGCCTCAAAAGGCTTGCGCCCGGTCAACATTTCGAAGAAGACCACGCCGAGCGAATACAGATCGCTGCGGGAGTCGCAAGGGCGGCCCATGATCTGTTCGGGGCTCATATAATAGACCGTGCCCAGACGCTCGGTGGCCGCGGTCAGAACGCTGGGAACATCGGCGGCTTTGGCGATACCGAAGTCGAGTACCATGATCCGCCCGTTTTGATCCAGGTATAGGTTGGACGGCTTAAGATCCCGGTGCACCACTCCCTTGGCCGATGCCCAGACCAAAGCGTCAGCAACCTGACAGGTGACGTGCGCTGCGTCTTGCGGCGCCAACCGTTGGTTACGCTTCAAGTACTTAGCGAGATCCTCGCCCTCCACATACTGCATGATCAGGAAGTAAAGTCCGTTTTGCGCCCCGATATCGAAAATGGGCACGATGTTGGCGTGTCCGGCCAGGGTTGCGGCGGTTCGCGCCTCCTGTACGAAGCGCGCGACGATTCGTTCGTCTTCGGCGAGATCGGTGGAAAGCACTTTGACGGCAAACAGCGCCCCATGTATCCGATGGCGAGCGAGAAACACCTCCGCCATGCCGCCGCCTCCGATCCAGCGCAGGATCTCGTACTTCTCGTTTAACGCATCCGCCAGGATGCCTTGTGTTTGATCTCGGGTCACTATCTATTTCCGTTTAGTAACAGTACGACACATCCCAGGCGGCTTTACTAAGAGACGTCACAATCATGTTATGCTACTGGCACTGTTTGACCGACTTTTAGAGTCGTGGGACGAATAGTTCGCTTGAAATTTTGTCCAAATGCGCATACGCAACTTCATCGCGCTTCTAGCGCTTATACCTCTTATTGCGGGAGCATGGCAACTCCAGCCTTCCGCCTTCCACATCTCCATCATCGATGGAGAAGGAGCCTTGAACAATGTACAAGGCCGCCTGGCTCGCGAGCCTGTTATTCAAGTTGAAGATCGTAATCACAGACGGATTCCCGGCGCGTACGTAGTGTTTGACAGTCCCAAATCGGGACCGAGCGCGGTTTTTGCCGACGGTTCCAATCACTTCGCAGCCACGACCGGGGCGGATGGTAGAGCGGCCGCTACGGGTATGCGCCCTAACAATGTTAACGGAAGCTTCAACATTGACGTCCACGTTTTTGTGCAAGGGCAGGAGATCGGTCATGTAACGATTCACCAATCGAATGTGCCTCCTAAAGTAGACCAAATCGCCAATAACCTACAACCATCCAACGCGAATCGGACGGGTGAAGTTGGAGCCGCGGCGGCAGCGGGAGCTCTTGGTATCGCGTTGGCCGATGAGTTCTCGGTAAATGGCGCTCCCGTTCATGGCAATGCCAATTTGCAGAACGGCACCGAGGTGAGCGCGGGGGCCAAACCGGTCGTTCTCTATTTGCATAATCACGGCGAGTTTCTGATCGGGCCGAACTCATCCGTCCTCCTGAGCGAGCCGAATTCGTTGATTATTGAAACCGGGGCGGCACGGGCCCGGCAATTCGGCAGTTGGCGGATGGGCCACGCGGGCGTGTGGGTCGTCGGAGTGGGTGATGACGCGGACGGCGTGATTTCCATCTCCCCAGGATCCGTAGAGGTTGCTTCGATCAACGGAACGGTCAACATCGTCGATGAGGCCGGCAAAGTTCTCAAGACCTTAAAATCCGGCTTGGTCTTCGTATTCCCGATCACCCCGGTGGTGAGCGGGGCCGGCGTGGGCGCGACAGGAATATCGGCGGGCCATATCCTGCTAATCGGCGCGGCGGCTGCGGCTGGGCTGGTTGGCTTGGGTACAGCGTTGGATCTGAATAGTTCGACGCCGCCGACTAGCCAGTAGGAGAATTCACCGGCCAGCATCGCCTCCGGCGAGGGCCGGATGGAACAGGCTGTGACTCGCGGTACGGACCGACTCGCTAACGCTCGCGGCTCTGCTGGGAATCCGGAAAAGCCGTTTTGTAAGCGAAACGCGAATCGTAAAGATTTGGGTTGTACGGCCGGGAATCGTGAGCGATCGCGCTAAACTTCGGGTATCCGCTGCAAACCGAACTTCACTTGGAAGGCAAAGCAAAGGCGACATAAGAGCCGCCGGAAGGATCTTTTGACTTTCCACCTCCGCACGCGATGACAAGGAATTCTTTGCCGTCCACCTTATAGAGGGCGGGCGTTGCGTTGCCGGCGGCCGGAAGAGTGGCCTCCCAAAGAAGTTTGCCGTCGGATTTGTCGAAGGCGTGAATCTTCTTGTCGTAAACAGTGGCCGCGATGAAGACGAGCCCGTTGGCCGTGATGATGCCACCGCCATAGTTTTCGCTTCCCGTGTTGCGCATCCCTTCTTTCGCCAGCGCCGGATATTCGCCGAAAGGTATTTTCCAGGCGTACTCACCCGTATTCAAATTAATGGCATTTAACGTTCCCCACGGCGGCTTGACCGCCGGATAACCATCGGGATCCAGAAACTTGTTGTAACCATCGATGCGATATTTCTGGTCGATTGGAGAAGGCGCGGTATCGGCGGCCTGCACCGCAACATCCTCGCGATAAACGACGTAACGCATGATTGCGTGGAGTTGTTGGTTGCCCAGATGAGCGAAAGAAGGCATTCGGCCCGAGCCTTGGGACATCATCGTCATCACATCGTTTTCATCGAGTGTGTCGCCAATATGCTGGAGAGAAGGAAATTCGGGCGGCGAGCCGGCGAGGTCCTGCCGATGGCAACCAGCACATTCATTAAGGTAGAGCGCCTTGCCGGTTTTGGCTTGCGCATTCGATTCGCGAGGAACCAGCCGCAGTACCCAAGCCATTTCATTCGCATTAACGTAGAGCAAACCGGTTTGCGGATCGAAGGCCGGCCCGCCCCACTCCCCGCCGCCATCGAAGCCGGGAAAGATGATGGTACCTTCGCGGCTGGGAGGGACGAATTGGCCGGCGCTTCTCAATTTCTGGAACCTGGCGAGAACAGCCGCGTGGGCCTCGGGTGTGCGGGTGGTCAGCATATCGGCGGTTAAAATTTGACGCGCGAACGGCTTGGGAATCGTGGGAAGGGGTTGAGTTTCCGCGGTGACTTCGCCATCGACGTCGCTCGGCGGATAACGACGGGATTCTATCGGGAAGAGGGGCTTGCCGGTTTCACGATCGAATAAAAAAACAAACCCGGACTTAGTGATTTGCGCGGCGGCATCGAGGGAGCGGCCGTCACGCTTTACCGTGACCAGCGCCGGCGGCGTAGGTAGATCGCGATCCCAAAGATCGTGATGGACGGTCTGGTAATACCAAATGCGCCTTCCGGTCTCGGCATTGAGAGCAAGCAAGCAGTTTGCGTAAAGGTCGTCGCCCAGGCGATTCGAGCCGTAGAAATCAAATGTAGCGGAGCCGAGCGGCGCGTAGACGATCCCGCGAGCGGTGTCGAGGCTCATGCCCGACCAATTATTAACCCCGCCGATGTATTGCCAGGCGTCTTTCGGCCAAGTGTCAAAGCCAAATTCGCCTGGATGGGGGATGGTGTGAAACGACCAGCGCAATTTCCCGGAACGAGCGTCGTAAGCGCGAATGTCACCCGGCGCGGCGGGCAGAGTTTCGGGAACAATGCTACCAACGATGACCAAATCTTTATAGACCATGGGCGGGCTGGTGTCGGACACAAAGAGTTGCTCGGGATCACGGCCAAGCCCAAACCGCAGATCGAGGCGGCCCTCGTCGGCAAAACCCGGAATCAGCTTGCCGGTATCGGCATCGAGGGCATAGAGATATTGATGGGAGACCACGAAGACGCGTTTGCCGGCGCTCGAGCCATCCTCCCAAAACGTAACGCCACGATTGCGCATTTTGGCAAGCACTTTATGCCCTGGATTCGGATCGAACGACCATTTCAACGCGCCTGTTGCGGCGTTGAGCGCAATCACACGCTGCTTTGGAGTAGTGGCGAACAGGACGCCGTTGACGACAATTGGATTGCACTCCATTTCCGAGCCTTTGAACGCATCGCCGGTGTCATACGTCCAGGCAACTTGCAGGCGTGAGACGTTTTTGCGAGTGATCTGGTTCAGCGTCGAGTAGTGGATGTTCTCAGAACCGCCGCCGGACGCAGCCCAGGACTTGTGTTCAACTTTCTCCGGCTTGGCGGCGTGTTTGAAAGCGAGAGAACCCAGAAGGAGAGCAATGACAATAAAGAAGAGCCCGGCTTTGCGCATTTCCGGTAGCCAAGCTTATCACGCGGCCGCCGCAGCAATTTCCGCGATAAAGCCGTAAGATCCACCGATCGACTTCCGAATCGTTCACGAACTGTTCCAATCGAGGAAGTTGCGGCGATAAGATATCACCATACCGTCGCAAGGCGGTGAGATCTATTGCAATGTCAGTCACAGAACCTCACATGATTTCGAAGCCAACCTGCCCAAGCCGGCGGAATTTTCTCAAGACGGCGGCCACCCTTTGTTCTGCCGCACCAGCTCTCGCCCGTTCGGCACGGCGCACCGGCGTGAAGGTGAAGTCGGTCTCCCTGGGATATCAGGACTTCACTTATCGGGTACCCATCAAGTTTGGTGGCAGGACTCTCGACAGAGTAACTCTTCTGAATGTCGACTTAGTCGTCGAGGGCGCGGATGGCAAGACGGCAAAAGGGATGGGCTCGATGCCGCTTGGGAACGTGTGGGCGTGGCCGGCGCACAAGATGGACTACGACCAGACGCTCCAGGCAATGAAAGACCTGGCAGTGCGCGTGGGCCATCTCTATGAATCAAGCCCAGTGACCGGCCATCCGATCGACATCACATGGGCGGTCGAGCCGGAGTATTTGAAGGCCGCAGCGCAGTTGTCGACGCATTGGCCGGAACCGATGCCGAAACTCTGTACGATTGTGACGGCCAGCCCGTTTGACGCCGCACTTCACGATGCCTACGGCCGGTATCACAATCGGAATGCGTATCAACTCCTGACGCCGGAGTATCTGCCTCACGATCTGAGTCATTACCTGGGACAGGAGTTTGAAGGCCAGCACCTTTCGACCTACATTCGTTCCGAGCCTGTCGAGAAACTGCCGCTCTATCATCTGGTGGGCGCACTGGATCCGATTACCGGCGCGGATGTCAAAGAGCGTGTCAACGACGGATTGCCTGAAACCTTGCCGGAATGGATTCGCTACAACGGCCTGATCCGGATTAAGATCAAACTGAACGGCAACGATCTTGGCTGGGACGTGAATAGGGTCGCGGCGGTGGATAAGGCGACGGCGCAAACGCAGGCGCAACTGGGAGTGACTTCCTGGTATTACTCCCTGGACTTCAACGAGAAGTGCCGCGATGTGAATTATGTGCTTCAGTTCATCGCGAATCTGAAAGAGAAGGCGCCGTCGGCCTTTCCAAGGATTCAGTACATCGAGCAACCCACGGCGCGCGATCTCGTCGACATACCGGCTTTCGATATGCATCGGGCTTCGCGCCTGATTCCTCTCGTTATCGACGAATCCCTCACAGGCATCGACGCCATGTTGATGGCCGAAAAACTAGGCTATTCCGGAGCGGCCCTGAAGGCGTGCAAAGGGATCAGCCAATCGCTAATCAATGCGGCGCTTGGGCAAAAGCACAAACTGTTTCTATGTGTCCAGGATCTGACCTGCCCGGGCGCATCGCTGATCGAATCGGTAGGGCTGGCTGCCCACGTTCCCGGTATTGCGGCGATCGAAGCCAATGCGCGCCAATACGTGCCGGCGGCAAATCGCGGCTGGGACACGAAATATCCAGGAATTTTCCACATCCGCGACGGATACGTCCATTGTGGCTCGTTGAACGGACCGGGTCTGGGATTCATCTGAGTCTCCGCCCCGCTGACTCATCCCTTTTCTGTTGACACAACAAGATAGTTGCAATACGATATCTGCAATATCAGTACATACTGAATTTCTATGCGAGCCGTGTCGGCTAAGGGGATAGATCAATGACTAGGGCGTCATTCAGTTGGCTTTGTCTCATTCTTTTTATTTGTGCTGGTGCTGCGAGGGCACAAATATCGTCGGCAACATTGTTAGGAACCGTCACAGACCCCTCGGGTGGGCCAATTGCCGGGGCCGTAGTTGAAGTGAAGAATGTCGGCACGTTGACGACTCGTTCGGCCACAACAAGTAACACCGGGGAATACGTGATTCCCAACTTGGCAGCCGCTCATTACTCGATCACGGTAAAAATGGCCGGATTCAAGACTTACACCATTCCAGACATTGAACTGCAGGTGGCCCAGAAGGCGCTGGTGAATGCAACTCTTCAGGTGGGCGACGTTCAGCAGGCTATAACAGTGCAGGCAACGGCTCCGCTGCTTCAAACCTCCGAGTCGTCGGTCGGACAGGTCGTGAACACGACTGCCGTGGAGCGCATGCCCCTGAATGGCCGCAGCTTTTGGCAGTTAACGGACCTGACTCCTGGCGTAACATACAATCCCGGCGGGCAGGGGACTCAAACCGGCGGCAATTCCATCCGTTCGAGAGTGGTGAACGTCACCATTAATGGCACTGCCCCTAATGAGGTGGGCTGGTATCTGGACGGCGCATTCATCACCGAGATGCAACTGGGCGGCACGCTGATCCAACCAAACGTCGATGCACTGCAAGAGTTCAACGTGGAAAGCGCCAACATGTCCGCCGAGTACGGACATACGCCGGACGTGGTGAACGTCACGTTGAAAAGCGGGACCAATGGCTTCCACGGTACGGCGTTTGAGTTCCTTCGCAACTCGGCCTTCGATGCCAGGAATTTTTTCTTTGTCAAGCCGCTCGGCTCTAACGAGACGAAGGAACCACTGCGCAGAAATCAATATGGCATTGCAGTAGGCGGCCCAATCCGCAAAGACAAGACATTCTTTTTCATAGATGTCGAGCGGACGGGCCTACTGCAGGGTGATGACTTTAATAACCCCGTTCCCACTGCGGCACAGCGCAGCGGCGATTTCAGTCAAGTATCGAAAGAACTTTTGAACCCCTCTAGCTCTCCCCAGAGTTACCAACAGTTTCCCGGCAACATTATTCCGCCCAGCCGGATCTCCCCGCAAGCGATGTTTTTCCTTCCCTATATGCCGCTGCCAAACACGCAACAAGGTTCCACCAGTTACGCATCCATTACGAACGATCTCCGTCAGTACGAAGTGCGCGGGGATGTTCGCATCGACGAGCAAATTTCCAATTCCACTCAGTTGATGGGGCGTTACTCTCTCAATCAAAATACCGAAAACGATCCGAATCCATACCCGGCCATGGGGACGTTTTCACTGCATAGCCGCGCACAAAACCCAACCATTTCTTTGACGCATATTTTTAGCCCGCAACTGGTTGATGTGGCCCGCTTCTCTTATTACCGCAGCTATTTCTACTTTGGCGCCGCGCTGCCCGGAACTAACTTCAACCAAGCGGCTGGTGTCCAGGGATTCAACGATACGACTTCTCTCTATAGCTTCCCCGAAATTACACTTTCGGGTTATTCGACATTTACCGGGTCGCCGTACGATCAGCGGCCGAAGCAAAATCGGATTCGCGATTTGCAGTATGGGGACGATCTGAGTTATACGCTCGGCCGGCACAGCCTGAAATTTGGCGCTGAGTTGATTCACGCCGACGCCGGGTTTATTAACGGTTCTAGTGCGGTTGGCATCTTCGCATTCAACGGGGAAACGACAGGAGATGCGTTCGGCGACTTTCTATTAGGCTATCCCTATTCCGTGACCCGCGACTATTTCAAGCAATTGAATGGAGACAACGGGAATTTTTGGGGATTCTACGGGCAGGATAGCTTTCGAGTCACGCCGAATCTCACGCTCAATCTCGGTGGGCGCTTTGAGCTCAACGGATTCTACAATGGCATCCGGGGCCAGAAGAGTGCCTTCAATCTGACGAATGGCCAATTGATTATTCCTTCCAGTATCGATCCGGCAGTGCAATTGCTCACGCCCAGTCTGACCCAATTGTTCAGCGACCGCATTGAGTATACAAACAGCCTCGGCCTGCCCAATTCGATCCAACCGGTGGAGAAAGACTGGGCGCCACGGGTCGGATTTGCGTATCAGCCCGGCGGTAATTCGAACACTGTGATCCGCAGCAGCTTTGGAATCTTCTATGCGTTCCCTGACAGCAACACCATCAACAACACGGTAGCCACCGTTCCGTTTATCGCGGCCAGCACCGTGTTCAATAATGCGCCGCCCGCGCTCCCGACGCGCACATGGGCAAACTTCTTTCTGGGCCAGCCGAATGTCTCGCCGAATCCGAATCCCGGGCAACCGTGTTCATTTGGCTTTGTCGCAAATTCATGCGCTACGCCAAACGTCGATTCCGGAAACGTCAAATTCCACAGCGAAACGGTGCAGGAATGGAATTTTTCTGTTCAGCATCAGATCACGCCCTCTACCTCGTTGGACGTGGCCTATGTTGGGAATAAGACGAGCTATCTAAATCAGAACCTCAGCATTAACGACCCGGCGCCGGGACCGGGATCTATTCAGGCGCGCCGCCCATATCCGCAGTGGGGAACGATCACGTACGCCAATTTCGCCGAGAACGCCGAGTACGACGCCCTGCAAGCGAAATACGAAACGCGGAACTTTCACGGGTTGAATACTTTGATCTCATACGCCTATTCCAAATGCCTGGATTCTGGAACACAACAAGGCGGAACAACGCTGCTCTTGATGCCGCAGTACCGCGGCGATTGCGATTACGATTTGCCTCAGGCGTTCGTTGGGAGTTTCGATTATGTATTGCCCGTTGGCAGGGGTATGAAATTTCTGGGAAATGCCCATGGTTTCGTCAACCAGGTCTTGGGTGGTTGGGAAATGACCGGGATTGTTACGCTTCGGTCCGGCTTGCCGTTCACGCCGACGATTAACGGAGATGTCGCAAACACGGGAGTCGGCAGCCAACCCCCCCAAATCATAGGCACACCGGCGATCACAGGCTCTCCCACCTGTTGGTTCTATGTAACTTCAAATACCGCGTGCGCCGCGCAATTTCCTGGCGAGAAGGCCGCGTTTACCACGCCGGCTCAGTACACTTACGGCGACGCTGGCCGCAACATTCTGCGCGCGGATGGTTTAAAACAATTTGACTTTACCATGTTGAAGGCATTCCCGATTACCGAGACCATGCGGCTCCAGTTTCGTGCCGAGATGTTCAACATTCTGAATCATCCGACGTTTTCCGCGCCATCCACGGCCGTCAATAGCTCGTCGGGCGGCCAGGTAAGCGGGACGCTGAACGCCGCGCGGATTATCCAACTGGCGCTGAAATTTACGTTTTGATACGCCGTTAGAAAGTAGAGGCATCGACCTACCGTGAATCGAAGAACTTTCCTGGCAGCAAGTGCTGGATTAACCGTTTTGAGCGCCGCGCCGAGCGATAGGGTTCGGCTGGGAGTCATTGGTTCCGGCGGCCGGGGCACGTTTGTCATGGGAGTCTTCCAGAAGGAGCCAGGAGTAACGGTCGATGCGATCTGCGACGTATATGAACCGAATCTGGAACGGGCGATTTCTCTCGCAACAAAGGCGCAAGGGAAGGCGCCTCGCGCATATCGAAACTATAAAGAGTTGTTAGCGGACAAAAACATTGACGCTGTTCTGATAGCAACTCCCGAGCATTGGCACGCGCAGATGGTTCTGGATGCCATTGCGGCGGGTAAAGACATTTACGTGGAGAAGCCGCTTTGTCATACGCCAGAGGAGGGCGCGCGCTTAGTGGAAGCAGAGAAGCATACCAAGCAAATTATTCAAGTGGGTATGCAACGGCGCAGTTACGACCTGTTTCTTGAAGCCCAAAAGGTAATGAGAGGCGGGACCTTGGGGAAGGTTCGCATGGTTCGATCGTGGTGGTTGAATAACTACCTACACGGAACGAGAGCGACCAAGCTAGACGGAAAGCTCGACTGGGATCAGTGGCAGGGTCCCGCGCCGAGGCACGAATTCGATGCCGACCGGTTTCGCAATTGGCGCGAGTATAGGGACTACTCGGGAGGAATTATCGCCGACCAGGGCGCGCATGTATTCGATGGCATTCACATGCTGATGGGTTCCGGCGGACCGGTCGCGGTGACGGCGGCCGCGGGGAAACCGCACCGGCCGGGGTTTGAGACGCCCGAATCCGTTACTGCCTGCGCCTACTATCCGGAAGACTACATGGCGGTCTTCACGATCAATTACGCGGCCATGCATTATAAGGCGCCCAACGACCAGATGAATCATTTCGACGGAGAGCAGGCACGCCTCGATGTGAAACGGGAAGAGTTCAAGGTTTACAAGCTGGGCGCGGAGGAGACTCCCGCTGAAGGATATAAATCCGAAAAGGGTTTCAGTTACGCGACCGACTTACACGTCGCGAATTTTCTCGAATGCATACGAACCCGGCAGCGTCCTACCGCTCCCATGGCATTGGGATTTCAGGCGGCTCTGGTAGTTCAGATGACGAATATCTCGCTCAAGCACGGCCGCCGTATCACATGGAATGCGCAAGAGCAAAAGATCGAGATGTAAGTCCCCAAATCAGGCAGAAAGCCCGGTTTGGTCTAAATAGCCTCGTAATTGAGTTAAATCTCGCTTCATGGCGGCGAACACCTGTCCGCGCGGAATAGTAAGCGTAGTTTTGCCGGAATTCGCTCCGCCAAGCGGGTATTCAAAGTGCAACTGCAACGGGCCGGAGAAACGAGCTTCTTTGACCATCGAGAAGAATTGATGAAAGTGGACCATTCCGTCGCCAAGTGGTTGCCAAGCTACTTTCCACTCGCCGGATTTGTCTTTCTTCCAAAGAAAATCTTTGACCGCGATTCCCTTTAGATATGGTCCGGTTACTCGAAAACTGTCGATCCAACCTCCGAATCCACCCTCCACAGTAGCGTGGCCGACGTCGTAATTCACCCCGACCGAGTTTGGGTCGAAATCGCTCAGGAGGATGTGCAAGTCCCAGATCGGGGCTCCCACCACTCCGATGCCGGAATGCGTGTGGTACATCGCGCATACCCCATAGCGCCTATTGAGCGCGGCCAACTTGGCTACACGGGGCTTCATTGCGTCCAATTGGGAGGGGAGCGAGCCTTGATTGTCGTATTTCAAACCGCCCCAGCGATAATGGCGAATGCCCAATTCCGAAGCAGTTTCGAGAACCGCTTCGGCATGGGGGGACGTGTTGTCGACAATGTCTGTGGTGATCATCGGAACCTGGAGTCCGTGGGCGCGAATGAGGCCAACCAGCTTGGGTAATTCCTGCGAGACGACAGCCGGTTCGACATGACCGCCTTTGCGAACGGCGATATCTACGCCATCGAAGCCAATTTCCGCGGCCCCCTTCGCCAGGTCTTCACCCCGTAAGAACTGCAGATGCTTTGAAAAGATAGCAATCTTGAGCCCGGAGGCGGAGGGCTCCGCAGATCCCGGGCGGGACAAAGCCGTTTGAGGAATAGCCGTCAGGGCGCCAGCCAATAGCAGATTCCGGCGGGAAAGGCCGTTTGCGAGAAGCGGTTCAGCAGGAGACATTCATCACTGATATATCACTTTTGGAGACACGATGCACGACTTTTTAAGGCATTTTAGTCCCCCCGAGTCCGTTTCAACCGCCATCCGTTCGTATCCGATTGAACGCTGCCGATCTGATTCTGAACCTGGTCGAGTCCATGGCGGATGTGGCGGCGCATCTCGGAATCCGCTTTATGCGGATCGCCGCTTGCAAGCGCTGCGGTAAGGGTGGAGTGAAAATTTGGTGGAAGACTTCGCTGCTGGGCCGCCGTATCGTACAACCAATTGAATATGAGTACCTGCTGGCTCTCAATTGCGTCGCAAAGGGTTTGGCAGCGGGCAGACTCGGCAATCCTCATGTGCAAGTTCATGTGATAGGTATGCACCGAATACAGGAAATCGGTATCGGCGGAAATGGACCCACAAGCTTCATATAGATGGTCCAAGTGTTTTCCCATGCGGCAGAGCTGTTCCTTTTGTTCGGGTGAAGCCTTTTCCGCGAAGAGCCGGGCTGCCTGCGTTTCCAAAGCCTCGCGCATGATGTAGCGGTCCTCAATGTCCTGGGCGCTCGGAATGCGAACCCGAGTACCCACGCGCGGTTTGCTTTCAACCAGGCCCTCACGTTCCAGCCGCTGGAGCGCTTCTGAAATCGGGAGGAAGCTCATGTGCAGTTCGATCGCTAAACCGCGCCGGGAGAGCGCCGCACCCAGGGGGAATTCACCACGCAAAATCTTGTCGCGCAGTTGAAGATAAGCCTTCTGGGACAGACTGGCAGTGGCGGATGAATCGCGCGCATGAGCCTTTAATCGATATGCCATATGCGCTCCCCGGATACTCGCTCATCGCGAGCGGTGGCTCTTATAAATCTCGAAATCACTGCAATAGCACTGCTCTTAAAACATATCGCAGGATGCGTCCCGACGCTACGATAGCGCTACCGTAACTGGTTTTTCTCATGACCGGTCTAGCCCTTCCATACGGAACGCCCAAGCGAAATCGCAGGGACGCTTCGCTGGGTCCTGTAGCGAGGCTGGTATGTCGATGATCAGTCCCCGGCTACTGTCCGCATGCCAGGTAAGCGGCTCGGTCGCGCCGATTAACTGAATGGCGGACCCGGGTTTCGCCTTCACCGTCTTGAGAACAAGTTCCTGACCGGGCCAACTGAGAGCAAAGGCATAAATATACCGGTTGTCCTTGGTGCGTGTGTATCGAATGGCGTCGCCTTCGCGCCAGAGATCGCCGGACCGCGAACGAGTGGCATAGATTCCTTCGCCATTGACTTTCAGCCATTTCCCGCCTTCCTTCAATTGGCTGACTGCTTCCGGATGGAACTCTCCATTTGCATTGGGACCGACGCCGATCTGAAAACTCCCGCCCTTAGCGGCGGTGTCGACCACATTCTTGACGATCCAGCCCGCGCCCTTGTAATCCTTTCCATTGGGATCGTAGGAGAACGACTTGCCGAGCGGATAGATAACCATCCACGGAATGCCCGTATTCTCCTTGCTGCCGGGGACAAAGCCTTCGGGAGTGTAATAGTCGCCGTAGTTGCCAATACCTCGCGCGCGCAGCATCACGTCCGGTTGCAACTTACGCATTTCGAGCAATGTCTTTCTCATCTCGGGCCAGACTGCGGGGCCCAGCCACATGTCAAGCGAGAGCATGTCGATGTGGCCATAATTTGTCAGCAGTTCGACCAGTTGTGCCCGGTGCCGCGCCATCATGCGCTGAACCTCAGCCGGCGTTGGATCCGGAACAATTGTCTGAATTTCACCAGTGCGTTTGTTTTGAGCCGGCGGCACTCCCGTCAAACTCTGGGCGGCGGGAACTTGGAACGGGTGAAAACAATAGGGCCGGAAATCGGCGTCGTACCAGTCCGGATGAGAAAAATACAAGGCGATTTTCAGATCGCGGCGGTGGGCGGCGGCGCAAAGTTCCTTGACGATATCACGCCGGAAGGGCGTTTCCATGATGCTATAAGCGAGATCGCAGTTCTCGATTTTTGGACCACCGGGTGCGATCCAGTTGGCGCGCGAGTGTACGCGGGTCTTGGTATTGAACATCGAGAATCCTTCGTGATGCTTGCTCGTGAAGGCAAACATGCGAGCGCCCGCTTCGGAAAACAGGCTGGTCCATCGATCGGCATCGAATCCCTTCGGGTTCCAGGTTTTGTAGAGCTCGTTGTAATGGTGGCGCTCCGGGAAGGACATCGATAAATAGGGCCATGACTCGTGAGCCTGACGTGTGATGGAATAGATACCCCAGTGAACACGTACTCCAACTTTCATATCCCGGAAGGCTTCGTAGGCTTGTGAGGATGCCCAACGATAGCCCGAAACGGGAACAGGCTCTACATAACTCTCTACATGCCGGAGGTGACTGTCGCTGGCCGGCAGACGATGGGCTGGCGGCTCGGGCGCGCCCTGAAGGAGGGTCGCTGCTGAAAGCGCCCCGATGCTGTCGATTAGAAAGTCTCGTCTGTTCATTACGATTGCCGCTTCAGATTATAATACTGCAATATCAATGCAAGAGGCGGTGCCCATGACGGCTCCCGGCGTTCGCCGATGGCAAACTGGCTGGATATTCCTGGGGTTGGCATTTCTCGCCACCGTGATCAACTATTTGGACCGGCAGACGCTGTCTGTAATTGCGCCCGTACTGCGCACTCAGTTACATTTCGGGGATGTCGATTACTCGCGAATTGTGAGCGCATTCCTGCTGGCTTACACTATCGCGAACGCCGTATCAGGCTGGCTGATTGACCGAACGGGGACAAAGTGGGGCTACGCGATTTGCATGCTGTGGTGGTCTGCGGCGAGCGCTCTGCATGTGTTTGCCCGGTCCGCCGCTTCGCTGGGAGTCTGTCGTTTCCTGCTGGGAATCGGCGAAGCGGGCAACTGGCCGGCTGCCGTGAAAGTGGTATCGGAATGGTTCCCGGTGAAAGACCGCGCGCTGGCATCGGGAATCTTCAATAGCGGATCGTCGATTGGCGCACTCCTGGCGCCACCGTTGGTAGCGGCGATCACGCTGCGCTTTGGTTGGCGGAGCGCTTTTCTCTCGATTGGTCTGCTTGGGTTCATCTGGGCGGCAATCTGGCTGCGCACCTACCGGATGCCCCCCGTTGCGATCGCGACCCTAACCACACCGCAAGCGAAGCGGCCAAGCTTCGGACTCATTCGAGATCGCTTCGTCTGGAGTCTGCTGCTGGCGAAGATTTTTTTCGACCCCGCGTGGTACTTCTACATCTTTTGGATTCCGCAATACTTGAGTTCGGCAAGGCATTTCGATCTTGCCGAGATTGGCTTGGTCGCGTGGATTCCCTACCTTGCGGCGGATATCGGTAATCTGGCGGGCGGCGCATTTTACATAGCACTGCTGCGCTTACGGATATCGTTGCCGGCCGCGCGCAAGATATCGCTTGTTACGTTTGCGGCACTTATGACTGCTGCTATTCCGGCAGTGCTCGCGACCACTTCTTCGGTGTCGATCGCCTTCGTATCGGTTGCGACGTTCGGCTACACGGGATGCCTGGCGAACATGCTCGCATTGCCCGGCGACTTCTATCCTTCTGAAGTACTGGGATCGATATGGGGCCTGGCGAGCACCGGAGCTGGTTTCGGCGGAATGCTATTCAGCCTCATCACGGGATGGGCAATCGCGCGATTTTCGTACGTGCCGGTCTTTTTTGGTTTCGGAGTAATGCCGCTGGTTTCCGCAGCCATTCTATTGACCATAACCACGCGGTGTGCGTCGAAGGCTGCGGCGATTGAGCGAGAAGTTCGGAGTTAGAAACCGGCTGGATGAAAGGAATGGGAAACACGGAAGAACTATGGAATTGACGGAAAAAGTTTGTCTCGTGACGGGCGGCACCAGCGGTATCGGGGCGGCTGTGTGCCACGGTTTACTCGCAAAAGGAGCGCATGTGATCGCCGTTGGGCGGACGGAGCGTAAGGCAGAACTGGAACGTTTTGAGAAAAGCGCAACGGATCATCGGAGACGTTTCCTGTTCGTTACCGGCGATGCCGGTACGCAGCAGGCCTGCGAGGGGATGGTGCGAAGCGCTCTAGACGGGTTTGGCAGAGTGGACGTGCTGGTGCACTCGGCAGGAGGGGCAGTACCGGGCTCGGCCCTCAGCGTTTGTGTTGAGGACTGGATGTCCGCCTTTGCAGTGCATGTCCATGCGATTTTTCACCTTGTCCGCGCCGTCGCTCCTTCCATGCAGCAAAATCGGGAGGGCTCGATCGTATTGATATCGTCCGCCGCCGGCCAACGTGGGATTCTCGGAGCGGCCGCGTACGGAGTTGTGAAAGGCGCACTACCGCAGTTCGCGCGCATTCTGGCCAGAGAGCTGGCGGACTCGAATATCCGCGTAAACTGCATATCTCCCGGCGTGATTCGCACGCCTTTTCAGGATTACTTGACGCCTGCCCAGGTGGAAAACAATATCAAGAATCGCATACCGCTACACCGCGAAGGCACGGTGGATGATGTGGCCGCGGCCATCACAATGCTGATCGAGAACGATTACATCACCGGCGCGGATTTAGTGATCGACGGCGGACTGACAATGCGAATCGCTTGATTCACAGGCCGAAGCAGAGGATGTTGGGGCCGGCGGCTACGGCGACATACTGGTGGCCGTCGACGCTAAACGTCATCGGAGAGGCTTTCATGCGTACGTTGGTCGGGAATTGCCAAAGCGTTTTGCCATTGCGTTGATCGACGGCCGCGAAGCCTCCGTTCGGCTGGCCGTAAAAAACCAGGCCTCCGGCGGTGGCGAGAACGCCAGTCCAAGTTTTGGCGCGGGTGGGGCCAGGCTGCGGAATCTCCCAAGCAATAGCGCCTGTTTCGATGTTGACGGCACGCAAGAAATGTTGGCCGGTCTGATCGGGATAGCCGGTTGGCTTGCCGGTGCATTCTTCAAGCGCCATGAAGTAGTAAAGGCCGGTCTCGGGAGAGAAGGCGGTTGAATCCCAATTTGCGGCATCGCTAGGGCAGCCGCGCGGATTGGTCACAACAGGGCGGCCGTCGGGTCCAATGCTTGAGGCCCAGTCGTCGCGATGAAGGAAAGACTTGGCGAGAAGTACCCGACCATCAGTTCGATCAAGCACATAGAAGAAACCGTTGCGGTCGGCATGAAGGATCAGTTTTGATGGCTTGCCTTGGTAGACGATGTCGACCAGAACGTTAGGCTCCGTGGCATCGCGATCTTTCAGATCGTGCGGAGTGAACTGATAGTGCCACTTGAGAGCGCCCGTTTTGGGGTTGAGGGCGAGGATGCAGTTGGTATAGAGATTGTCGCCGGGACGGTCACGATCGTCGCCATCGGGGTACGGATTGCCGGTGGCCCAGTAGAGAGTGTCTGACGAAGGGTCATAGGAACCCGTAAGCCAAGTGGAACCGCCACCTTCAAGGGGCTCGCTGCCTTTCCATGTTTCGATGCCGGGTTCGCCACGGCGAGGCACGGTCCAACGGCGCCAAAGGAGCGCGCCGGTTTCGGCCTTGAAGGCGGCAATGAAGCCGCGAATGCCTTCATCAGCTCCGGAGACGCCTGCAATTACTTCATCGTTGACAACGAGCGGGGCGACAGTGCCGCCGTAGTGTTGGGGCTGGTCTGCGGCTAGAGGAGTTTCCCAGACGAGCTTGCCGGTTGCACGATCAAGCGCTAATAACTGGGCGTTGTCGGTGACATAGAAGACCCGGTTGTTTAGAATGGCGACTCCGCGGTTGGTGCCGAGTTTTGCATCGCCAACCATAGCGTTACTCGTTGGGCGCGAATAATGCCATATCGCGCTTCCGGTGAGAGCATCGAGTGCAAAGACCTGGTTCGGACCGGTAACATAAAGGACGCCATCGGCTTCAAGCGGTGTCACTTCCAGGCCAAAGTATTGAATGGGAAAAACCCATTTCAGCTTCAGCAAAGCCACGTTTGCGGTGCTGATGTCTTTAAGCGGACTATAACGATTGGCCGACAAACTTCCGTTGTAAGTGAGCCAGTCGCCGGGTTGCGGAGGGCCCCAGGTTATCTTGCGCGCCGGCTCGGTCCCGGCCATAGGTCCCGCAACCGTTCCCATATTGAGAACCCGTAGGTATTTGGCGATCGCCGTCAGATCCTTGGCTGCGAGGTCGGAAAACGATGGCATGCCGTTGGCGATATCGCCGTGTTCGAGGAACGAGCGCAGTTGGTCGACCGATTGTTCCGCAACACGCGGGTTGGTGGCGAGGCCGGGAGCCTTAGCTGTGCCGCGTGCATCGGCGCCGTGGCAACCCGCACAGTGTTCATTGAACAATTGCTGAGGTGAAAGAAAGAAAAAGAGAAAAAGTGCGATCATGCTGCGACCATCGGTTATAGAATCGCCGTAAAGGAACATCGTATCTTGCTCAAAGCTGCGTTACCCACGAATCCGCAAAGGATACAGTGGGTAGTTGATGAAATACGCTTGGCTCTTAGGAACTGCGATCTTGATTGCCGCAATGGCATTGCCGGCTGAGGACGGCATCCGCCAGTTGACATTGCGTTCGCGAGTCCAATTGTTTAAAGGCAGTAATCAGTGGAGTCCGGTGCAGGCCGATTATCCCTTTCAGCCCGGCAAGAGCGCGCTTATTGTTTGCGACATGTGGGATAAGCACTGGTGCAGCGGGGCGAACATGCGGCTAGCGCCACTTGTGAAGCGACTTGAGCCCGTTCTCGAAATGGCGCGGCGCAAAGGAATCGTCATCGTGCATGCGCCGTCTGAAACCATGTCCTATTATGCGGACGCGCCGCAACGGCAGAGAATTCTCGCGTTGCCGGAATTTGCTCCGCCCAAGGAGCTAAGCATTTCCGCGTCGCCCCTGCCGATTGACGATTCCGATGGCGGTTGCGACACGCCGGGCGACAAGGAACATCGGACATGGACCCGCGAAAATCCGGGTTTGACGATCGCACCGGAAGACTACATTTCGGATAATGGCCACGAAATTTACAACCTATTGCGCTCGCGCGGTATCGAGACCGTTTTCTATGCCGGTGTGCACGTCAACATGTGCATTTTGAATCGCACATTTGCCATAAAGCAAATGACAAAGTGGGGAGTGCATTGTGTTCTGTTGCGGGACCTGACGGACGCCATGTACAATCCCAAAGACGCACCCTATGTGAGTCATCAGCAGGGGGTGGAGTTAGTCGTGGAATATATCGAGAAATATTGGAGTCCGACAGCGCTTTCCGGCGATTTAGTACGCGCGCTGAAGTGATTCTTCACGCTTTGTTGGCCGATTCCTTCAGGAATGCTTCGTAGCGCGCTTTGTTCCCGGCATTCGGCGGGTAGAGTCCGGGAAGCGGCACTCCGTTCTGCACTTCGCCCATAATCCACGCTTCCAGTTTTTCCTGTTCGACTGCCGCCGCGACAACATCGTTCAGCAAGGAAGCGGGGATGACTACGGCGCCATCGGCATCCGCAACAACCACATCGTCGGGGAACACCGCCACCCCGCCGCAGCCGATGGGCTCCTGCCAATTCACAAACGTCAAGCCGGCAACGGATGGGGGCGCGGCCGCGCCCTGGCACCAGACCGGCAACCCTGTTTCAAGGACGCCCGAGATATCGCGCACTACGCCGTCGGTGACCAAGGCGGACACGCCGCGTTTCTGAATACGCGCGCACAGGATGTCTCCGAAAATGCCAGCATGCGTCACTCCCATAGCGTCCACTACGGCGACGCAGCCTTCCGGCATGGCTTCGATGGCGGCACGCGTCGACTTTGGCGAGGACCAGGATTCGGGTGTTGCCAGATCTTCACGCGCTGGTATGAAACGAAGCGTGAACGCGCGGCCTACAACACGACTCTGCCCGGTTCGCGAGGGACGTGTTCGGCGCATCCAGACGTTGCGCAGTCCTTTCTTGAGCAGGACCGTGGTCAGCGTAGCCGTGGAGACGGCAGACAGAGTTTCGGCGATTTTATGGTCGAGTGGCATTTCGTCTTCGATTATCGAACGCCGATGGCGCACTTGTTATAAAGAACCGAGACCATATGGACCTTGGATTACGCGGAAAAACAGCTCTCGTGCTCGGCGGCGGAGGAGGATTGGGAAAAGGAATCGCTCTGGCACTGGCTCGCGAAGGCGCGCGCGTCGCAATCGCCGGCCGCACAGCCGCCACATTGGATCAAGCGGTTCAGGAGATTGAAGCTCTCGGTTCGCAAGGACTGGCCTTGACCTGGGACATCTCCGACTTATCGGTGATCGATGCGCGAGTAGCCGACATTGAGAGGGTATTTGGGCCGGTGGACATTCTGGTAAACAACAGCGGCGGCCCTCCGCCCACGCCTGCCGCCGGCCAAGACCCTGCTCTGTGGAGCAAGCAGTTCCAGGCGATGGTTTTATGCCTTATTGCGATTACCGATCGTGTGCTGCCCAGCATGCGCGAACGCAAGTGGGGCCGGATCATCACCAGCGCTTCCGGCGGCGTTGTCGTGCCCATTCCGAATCTCGCAATTTCTAATGCTCTGCGGCTGTCGTTGTTGGGCTGGTCGAAGACGCTCTCGCGCGAAGTCGCTCGAGACGGTATTACCGTGAACGTTGTACTTCCCGGCCGAATCGCGACAGATCGCGTCCGCTCACTCGACGAGACCAAAGCCAAACGGGAGAGCCGGACCGTCGAGGACATCGAAAGGGAGAGCAAAGCATCGATCCCGATCGGACGCTATGGCGAGACCGGCGAGTATGGGACTGTAGTAGCGTTTCTTGCGAGCACACAGGCATCCTATATTACAGGTTCTACGATCCGTGTCGACGGGGGGTTGATCGCGTCCATCTGAGCCGATTACTTCTCTTCGCTGACGATGGCTTGATAAGCGAGTTGTTTGAATTGTTCCTTCACCGTCCGCATGGGCATCACCTGGATCATGAATACGCCGATCATGTCTTCCGTGGGATCTATCCAAAACGCAGTGCCGGCGGCGCCGCCCCAGTTGTATTCGCCTTTCGACCCGATTGCGGCGGTCTTGTCGATGCCGAGATTTACAGCAAACGTCAGTCCAAAGCCGTAGCCGATCCGGCCATTTACATTATTAACGCTGGGGATATCGCCAAGCAGATTCGATCTCATTAAATCCACAGTCTTCGGACTGAGAATGCGGGCGCCATCGAGTTCGCCGCCGTTCAAGAGCATCTGAACGAATCGGGCATAGTCGGACGCGGTGGATACAAGACCGCTGCCGCCCATCATCAGCACCGGCTTCTTCTTGTAGCTTTCCTGAGCAGGGCTGTCAGACCGTTTTGCGATTCCGCCCGGATTCGGCACGTAAAGAGCGGCCAGTCGATTCCACTTGGCTTCGGGTACGAAGTAGCCAGTGTCAATCATGCGCAGCGGCTGAAAGATGTGCTCGGCAAAGTACTCGTCGATCGATTTGCCGGAAACCACCTCCACGAGCCGGGCCAGGACATCAATCGAATAACTGTAATCCCAAATCGTGCCGGGTTGATGAACAAGCGGCGCGGAAGCCAGCCGCTTAACAAATTCGGCGAGCGGGTAGTGCATGTTGCCGAGCACCTGCTTATAGATGAGCTCGCCGTTTCCGTCTCGCGGCCCGGTGTAGTTGAGTCCGGAAGTATGGCGCATGAGGTCAAGAATAGTGATTTCCCGTTCAGCGGGCACGGTGTAATAAACGCGCTTGCCGGTAGCGGCGTCGGTTTTGTCCACCGCGACTTTCATATTTTTGAATTCGGGTAGGTACTTCGAGATCGGATCGCGGAGGGAAAAGCGGCCTTCTTCATAGAGCGTCATGACGGACACGGCAACAATGGCCTTGGTCATTGAATACATTCGAAAGATGGCATCTTTCGTCATGGGTCTATTCCCTTCGCGATCCGCCATGCCATATGTTTCGAAGTAGGCAATCTTGCCGTGGCGCGAGATGAGCCCGATAGCGCCGGCCATTTCGCCCTCCGCGATGTCGCGTTCCATGGCGGGCCGAATGCGATTCAGGCGCTCGCTCGACAGACCAACCTTCTCAGGCGAGACTTGCGGCAGGGACTGGGCGGATGCTGAGGCAGTTGCCCCTAGCAATAGGAGGCACACAAACCTCGACGGGTTAGCTTTGGATGGACCGACTTTATTCACGGATTGAGGCTATCATCATTTCGCGCGGTCTACAATTAATCCATTGCCATGTTCCGCGTTCCGAATTTCGTGATCCTGATGGGCCTGAGTCTTGCCACCTGTGTGGTGTCCGCTCAGTCTCCGGCCGTCTCCGAACGCAGGGAGCGCCCAAGGCCTCCCACCCGCGATCCGCACACACCGGGCTATGTTACGGCCAAGGAGCTGCCCGACGGCGACAATCCCCCCGCGAATGCCGATGGAAACTTCATTATTGGTCCTACGCATAATCCTGCGCCGGAGATGACCGTACATGAAGGAGTGCCGCAGGGAACCGTGTATGAGTTCACCATGAGCTCTTCGGACAGTAAGTTCTATCCGGGCATCGCCCGAGAACCGAAAACGTTTGGCACGCCAGACCCAAACGACCCCGCCAAATTGATAGTCACGACGAGCCATCCTGCTCCTTATACTCGCCGAGTAGCTGTCTATGTGCCCAAACAATACGTCGCCGGCACGGCTGCGCCATTTATCGTGGGAGCGGACGGACCGGACCGGCTGTTGTTCACTGCTCTGGATAATCTGATTGCGGAGCACAAGGTGCCCGTGATGATTGCTATCTCCATAGGCAACGGCAGTGGCGACGCGCAGGGAAGCGAACGCGGCTTGGAGTATGACACCATGTCCGGCCGCTACGCAGAGTTTGTTGAGAAAGAAGTGCTGCCTCTTATAGAGAAGCAGTACCATGTGAAATTAACCAAAGACCCCAATGGGCGAGCGACGATGGGCGGCAGCTCTGGTGGCTCGTGCGCCTTAATCATGGCGTGGTATCACCCAGAGCTATACCACCGCGTTCTCACTTACTCAGGCACCTATGTAAACCAGCAGTGGCCTCCAAACCCGAAGACCCCCCATGGCGCATGGGAGTTCCACGAACATCTCATTCCCGACAGCCACCGCAAGCCGCTGCGCATCTGGATGGAAGTTGGCGATAGAGACCTGTTCAATCCGAATGACATGCGCGACAACATGCACGACTGGGTCGTAGCCAATGAGGACATGGCCAAAGTGCTCGCTGCCAAGGGATACCACTACCAGTTTGTATTTGCGCGTAACGCCGGTCACACCGATCACTCGGTCAAACAACAGACTCTGCCCGAGGCTCTGGAGTATTTGTGGCAAGGGTATCCCATCGCGGCGTCCAAGAATTGATTTGAGTATCGTCGCTGGCTATGGCTTGGCGGTGAGCGCTTGCAAACCTTCCAGCAACGCTTTGTGGAAACGCTCCGGCGCTTGGATCTGTGGCGAGTGTCCGAGATCGGCAAACTCCACCAACTTCGCGTGCGGAATCTCCGCGGCCGCCTTCTTGCCGAGCACGGGATAATTGCCCAACTTCGCGCGCACCTCCGGGGATGCCCGATCTTTACCGATCGCTGTGTTGTCCTTATCGCCAATCATCAGCAGCACCGGCATGCGCAGCTCACCAAGCTCATAGATAACCGGCTGGGTATAAATCATGTCTGAAAGCAGAGCCGAGTCCCAGGCAACCTGCTCGCGCCCCGCGCCGCGATACATGCCGGCGAGCATTTGCACCCAGCGCTCGTAACGTGGGTCCCAAGTGCCCGCGTAATACGTAGTGCGCTCATAGGCGCGGATACTTTTCGCCGTTGTTTGTAATGCGCTCCGATATAAAGAATCGACGCTCTCCCAAGGAACGCCACGCGCCTTCCAGTCTTCAAGCCCGATAGGATCTACAAGAACCAGTTGCTCGACTTCAGATGGATACATCAACGCATAACGTATGCCGAGCATTCCGCCAGTGGAGTGACCGATCACGGTCACGCGGTGCACCCCGAGCGATTCGAGCAATTCATGAGTGTTGCCGGCGAGCTGTTGGAAGGTGAACTGGTACTGTTCCGGCTTACTCGATTTGCAGAAGCCGATTTGATCCGGTGCGATTACCCGAAATCCCGCACTGGACAGCGCGTTAATGGTGGATTGCCACGTGGCAGAGCAGAAATTTTTGCCGTGGAGCAATACCGCCACTCGTCCGTTGGGTCGCGAGGGCTTCACGTCCATATACGCCATCTCGAGCTCTTGTCGCTGCGAGCGGAAATGGAATAATGTTACGGGCCACGGATAGGCGAAACCCTCCAACCGCGGGCCGTATGCAGGGCCGGAATCGAGGGGCTGTGCGTCGGCGCACAAAGCCATCGCCGCGAGTACGAACGCACGACGCAGAAACATCCGAGCGAATTTCATTCTTAGCGCGGAAGCCAAACGCGATAATTCCTCGCATCGGCGAAGGGAACCAGGAAAAGACGGGCTGGGCGGCCGTCCACTTGGCCCTCGACACTATAACATTGATCGCCCGCCCAAGTTGGGGGAAGCTGCGTGGGAGCCTCTGCGGGTCGCAGTTGGCTGGACGCGGCGGCGGTCAATGAGGCAGAGGTCAGCGGGCCCAGACCGGGATTCACGGCGCTTTCCAGCGCAAGCACCTGAGGACCGCGTTGCACAGCCGTTTGACCCGGATATGTGGGCGCGCCCTCAATCAAGCTCAGGGTCATGTCGATTTTGATCTTCAGCATGTCGCCCTTTCTCCACTCGCGATCAATCACGAGGTAGTCGCCCGGCGTGCCGATAAGATGAGAGCCGCCAAAGTCGACTGTGAAACTCTTAGTCCACGATGGAACGCGGAGCCGCAACGGGAAATGAATGTTGTGATCGGGTTCGATATGCAGCAGAATGTCCCCTGATTCGGGGTAGGACGACTCGGAAATGATGTGAACCAGGCCGCGGCGTTTCAAGGCGAAATCCGCGTGTCCGCCAGTGTAAGTAAGCATGGCGATCCCGCCCCCATAACGCCCCCACGTCGCCGCTGGAATCAGGGAAATACCGCGCGGTTCGCTGAACGTGCAGCACGTTATCTTGTGAGTCGGGTTCTTACTGCCGTTGAGCGGGGTGAAATAGCAGACGTCCCCAGTTTTGGCATCCTGCGCGGCGAGTAACTGGTTATAGATGGTGCGTTCCAACTGGTCGGCGTAGGCCTGGTCGCCGCTGATGCGCAGAAGTTCAAGTGTCAGCTTCATCCATGTAACGGTGACGCACGCTTCGCCCACATGAGCGGACTCATCGCCGGGTAGAACATGGCCGTCCTGGAAATGTTCATCCGTGCTGGTGGTTCCCGTGATATACAAACGATTGTCGCGGATATCCTTCCAGGCCCTTACGGCCGGGTCTAAATACGCGGAGTTGCCGGTAACCCGATACAGTTCCACCAGGCCGACCAGGTTCGAGAGCATCTCGTATGCCTTGCCATCAGCAGTCTTGAACACGCTTCCCGTGCTTTCTATAGTGGAGGCAACCTTGGGACCGTTCGGCTGGTCCCACGAACGGACAATGTACTTGCAGAAGTCGAGATAGCGCGGATCGCCAGTATATTGGTAGAGATAAACCATCGGTTCCAGGACGCTGGTGGCGGCCATGCCGGCGTGTTCTCCCGCCGCGGTAATGTCGCGCTTGCCTGCGCCATCCCCAAAGGTGTCCACGAGCAACGCACCAATGCGATTCGCCGCGTTGTATGCCGCCGAATCGCCGGTGACCCGGTAATACGCAATCAATCCAAGCAGATCGTACTTGTGAACCCAGACATCCCAACTGGTCCAGCGCGTCGCCTGGGTGTACGTGCCGAGATAGCCATCCGGCTCCTGCGTCGCGATCAGGCCCTTCACCATGCGGTCCATTAATTCTTTGAGGCGATGGTCGTCTGTATATTGATACGCGTTGGCGGCGGCATCGAGAAACTTGCCGATGTGTTCACCTGCCCACGCACGGTCGTTATTGGAAGGCGCGGTGCGGTGTTCGAAGGGTTCGAGCATGGCCTTCTGATCGACTTCGAGCAGGCGGCCTTCGATGTTGACCTGCATGCGATCAGCCAGCAAACCGGTTAGCTTCAAATGGGCATAGGCTTCAGGCCTATAGCGATCCGGCACAGCGTTGACGGCAATCGGCTCGGGAATTTCGGCGGCCAGCGGCATAAGTGCCAGCGCGAGCATGCAGAACTTGAGCGGAATCAAAGGCGCTCCTGTAAGGCTAGTGTAGCGCCAAGGCGGGCGCTACGCTTCCTCTCATTGTCTGTCCGCCCCCATATGGCGGCGCAGAGCCTCACGAAACAACTCACTCATCGTGCGGGGACCAGCTCTCCCCGGCCCCTCCATTCACTCTTCGGGTTTACGCTGTCCGCATCGCCTCCGCTTTCTCTCCTCCAGCAATCGCCGCTTGCGCGGCAGCCAGCCTTGCAATCGGCACGCGATACGGAGAGCACGACACGTAATTCATCCCGACGCGGTAGCAGAACTCCACTGAACTCGGCTCGCCGCCGTGTTCGCCGCAGATCCCGATCTCGATATCCGGACGCGCCCTCCGGCCCAGCTTCACCGCCGTCTCCACGAGCTTTCCCACACCTTCCTGGTCGAGCACCGCAAACGGGTCGGCCTTGAAAATCTTCAGATTTTCGTATTGCTTCGAGAACTTCGTGTAATCGTCGCGCGATAAGCCCATCGTCGTCTGGGTCAAATCGTTCGTGCCGAAGCTGAAGAACTCGGCTTCCTTGGCGATCTCGTCCGCCGTCACGGCCGCGCGCGGGATCTCGATCATGGTGCCGACGTAATACTTCATGTCCTTCATGCCGGCCTCGCCTAGCACTTCTTCAGCCGCCTTCACCACGATCGCCTTTTGATTCTCCAATTCCTTCACATCGCCAACCAGCGGGATCATCACCTCGGGAATCACTTTTACGCCCTTCTTCGCAACCGCTACGGCCGCTTCGAAGATCGCTCGCGCCTGCATCTCCGTGATCTCGGGATAGGTGACGCCCAATCGGCACCCGCGATGACCCAGCATCGGATTGAATTCATGCAGCTCTTCGACGCGCTGCAACAATTCAGGCAAATACTTCTTCAGCTCGCCAACGGAAACCCCATATGTCGCCGCCCATTCCTTCTTTTCCTTAATGCTTGCGTGGGGTAACTTCGCGATGTCTACCATCAGGTCTTCGCGCTTCGGCAGGAATTCGTGTAGCGGTGGGTCCAAAGTGCGGATCACTACGGGGAATCCGTCCATTGCCTGAAACAGCCCGATGAAGTCTTTCCGCTGCATGGGCAACAATCTGAGCAGTGCCTTCTTTCGCGTCTTCTCATCGCGCGCCAAAATCATCGCTTGCATGTGCGGGATTCGGTCTTCAGCGAAGAACATGTGCTCTGTGCGGCACAGGCCGATGCCTTCGGCGCCGTAAAGCCTCGCCTGCTTGGCATCGCGAGGAATGTCCGCATTTGCACGCACGCCGAAGCCGCCGCGGAACTCGTCCGCCCACTCCATGAAAGTGGCAAAGTAGTGGGATTTTGGATCGGGATCGTTCGTCTTGCACTGGCCCAGGTATACCTCACCCAGCGTGCCATCGAGCGAGATCCAATCGCCCTCCTTGATTGTCAGCTTCTTGCCTTCAAAGAGAATCGTGGCCTGCTTGTTCGCCTCACTCACTGATACCGACGAAGCGCCCACCACGCATGGCCGGCCCATGCCGCGAGCCACTACGGCCGCGTGACTCGTCAATCCGCCAACGGCAGTGAGGATGCCTTTGGAAACGTCCATGCCGTGAATATCATCGGGGGTCGTTTCCTTACGCACCAATACTACGGGGCCTTTTGCGGACATCGTCACCGCGTCGTCCGATGAAAACGCCGCTCGGCCCACGGAAGCGCCCGGCGATGCGGGCAGACCCGTCGCAATCTTCTGTAAACCCTTTCGCATGGAGGGATCGAGCACCGGGTGCAGTAGTTGATCGAGCTGATTCGGAGCGACTCGCTGCACGGCCTCGCGCTTCGAGATCAGCCCTTCTTTCACCATGTCTACCGCGATCCGCACCGCCGCCGGACCCGTGCGCTTGCCATTGCGCGTCTGCAGCATGTAGAGCTTGCCGTCTTCAATGGTGAACTCGAAATCCTGTACGTCCCGATAATGCTTCTCGAGATTGGTCGTAATGTCGCGAAGCTGCGCATATGCTTCCGGCATCACTTGCTCCAACTCGGCAATCGGTTGCGGAGTGCGAATGCCCGCCACCACATCCTCGCCTTGCGCGTTTACCAGGAACTCGCCATAAAATACATGCTCGCCAGTCGAAGGATTGCGCGTGAAACCTACGCCCGTGCCGGATGTCTCGCCCTTGTTGCCGTATACCATCGCCTGAACATTGGCAGCCGTTCCGATGGAGTCGGGAATCTTCTCCATGCGGCGGTAATAGATCGCCTTCGGCGTATTCCACGAATTGAATACCGCATCCCGTGCCATCATCAACTGTTCGACTGGGTCCTGGGGGAACTCCTTACCGGTTTCTTTCTTGACTAGCTTCTTGTAGTCCCCAATAATGGCCTTCAAATCATTTGCGGTCAGGTCTGTATCCAGCTTGGCCTTCGCCTTGGCTTTACGCGTATCGAAGATATGGTCGAACTTCTCCATTTCGATGTGAAGCGCCACCTCGCCAAACATCTGTATGAAGCGCCGGTATGAATCGTAGGCAAATCGCGGGTTGCCAGTCTTTGCTGCCAATCCTTCCACGCTGTGATCGGTCAGCCCGAGATTCAGAATCGTGTTCATCATGCCAGGCATGGAGAATTTGGCGCCGGATCGTACGCTGACGAGCAGCGGATCGTCTTCGCCGCCGAGTTTCTTGCCCATCAACGCTTCGAGCTTCGCCAGCGCTTCGTGGATCTCGTGATCGACTTCGTTGGTAACCTTGTTGCCGTTCTCAAAGAAGAGATTGCAAACCTCTGTTGAGATCGTGAAACCGGGCGGCACCGGCACGCCCGCGCGGCTCATCTCCGCAAGACCGGCGCCTTTACCTCCCAGCACGTCTCGCATCTTGCCATCGCCGTCGGCCGTTCCTCCGCCAAACGAGTAAACATATTTATGCATTTCGATTTTCTCTGTCTCCTACTGGCTCTTTCTTTTCTCAGGCCGAAGCCGTGACGATCTCGGAAAAATCGGCGATACTGGAGAACTCGGTCAACAGGCTCCCTAATAGAGCCAAGCGGTTCGTCCGGGTCGCTTCCTCTGGATCGTTCACTAAAATCTTATCGAAGAACAGGTCCACAGGGCCGCGTAGCTGAGCCATCTCGCGTAGTCGACTCTCGTAGTCTTTCTCCGCAACATAGCTCGACCATTGCTTTACGCGCTTCAGCTGGGTGAAGAGCTGCCTCTCAGGCCCGCCGAAGGGGAGCATCGATTCGTCCGGCTCGGCGGGGATCGTCTGGCCCGCCTCAGAGGCCTTGATCAGGATATTCTTGATGCGCTTGAAGCTGGCCGCGAGCGGTTCAAAATCGGGAGTCGGCCGCACCTTGTGAATCGCTTCCGCGCGATCGGCAAGATCGGCCAGCGTAGTCATCGGAACTGCCATAACGGCGTTCACTTCATCATATGCGTAGCCGCGAACTTCCTTCAGGTAGAACTGAACGCGTTCGCGCAAGAAGCCCTCGAGATCCGCCAAATCGCCGGTTAGTTCAAAAATGCCTAGCGGCAGTTTCGCCTCGAACAAAATCTTCACAATGCCCTGCGCTGCGCGACGCAATGCGAACGGATCTTTCGAACCTGTCGGAATCATGCCGATACGGAAGCATTCGCGCAGTGTGTCGAACTTGTCGGCAATCGAAAGCGCCTGTCCTTCCAGGGTGCGCGGAATCGAATCGTCCATGTTCGTGGGTTTGTAGTGGTCGTATATCGCCGCCCCCACTGCGTCGCCTTCGCCCTGCGCGACAGCATAAAGCCCACCGACGACACCCTGCAGTTCGGTGAATTCTTTCACCATCTCCGTTGTCAAATCGCACTTCGATAGCGTCGCCGCTCTCGAAACAATGCCTTCGTCGGCGCCCAGCTCCGCCGCCAATCGCGCCGCCAAATCCCGGACGCGCAAAGTCTTGTCGTAATAGCTGCCGAGCTTCGCCTGAAACGTCACCTTCTCCAGATCGTTCACGCGTTCCGATAGCTTCCTCTGTTGATCGACGGCCCAGAAGAAGCGCGCATCGTTGAACCGCGCACGCAGTACACGCTCGTTGCCTTGTCGAATCAGCCCGTCGGGGTCGCCGTCGGTATTGGTCACCGCCACAAACTCGGGAGCGAGCGATCCATCTGGCGCCAGCACCGAGAAGTAACGCTGGTGATGACGCATGACGGTTGAAAGAATTTCCTTCGGAAGTTCCAGGTAAGACGGATCAAAGCGGCCACGAATCACCGTCGGGAACTCCGTCAGATATACCAGCGTTTGAAGCAGCTCCGGGTCCGGCTGCACATCCGCGCCAAGCGCCGCTTCAATGCGCGCGCGACGGTCCACAGCTCTCACGATCACGCCGTTCTCGGCCAGCACAAGCTGGTAACTCGAGATGGTCATCGGCTGGGGGCCCTCCGCGCCAAGAACGCGATGCCCACGCGTCGCGTTGCCGGATCGCACTCCCGCAACCTCAAACGGAATGACGTCGTTATCCAGCAAGGCCACAATCCATCGGATAGGCCGTATAAAACGAACGCCGCCCTTGCCCGTCCAGTACATCGTCTTGGGAAAATAGATCGAAGGAATCATCACCGGCAGCGCTTCAGCCAGAATCTGCAGAGTTTCGCCGCCCTTCACTCGCCTGCGGAAGCTGAAGTACTCGCCTTTCCCGGTGGTCACCGTTTCAAGCGCATCCACTGTCGTCGCGTTCTTGCGCGCAAAGCCCTGCGCCGCTCCAGCGCCGGCTGATTTCGGTGGCCCCGTAATGAGTTCTTCGCTATCGGCCTGCTTCGCCCTCAAATTCTGTGCGTGCAGTATGAGTCGTCGTGGCGTCGCGTGTGTGCAATGCACCGATCCTCGCAATGCCTGCTTGGCGATTAGTCTTTCAAAACGGGCGCGTAAGTCGGCCAGCGCCGGATCAATCATCCAGTCGGGAATCTCCTCAACGCCGATCTCCAACAGAAAATCGGGCATCTATGCGGCCTCCTGTTGTTGATCGGCCCAAGCCTCCGCCACGCCCACCGCCAGCTTTCGCACCCGCGCGATGATCCCCACTCGCTCCGTCACGCTGATCGCCCCGCGCGCATCCAGCAAATTGAAAAAATGAGAACACTTCAACGCCTGCTCATATGCGGGGAGTAACGGGAATCGCCGCTTATCCGGCGCTTTAGGCCACAGGTCCAGCAGCCGCCGGCACTCTTTCTCGTGCAGTTCGAAACCCTGCCACAAAGCTGCAACATCCGCCATCCCGAAGTTGTATACGGAAAACTGCTCTTCATCAGCCAGACGAACATCGCGGTACGAAAAGCCCGGCGCCCACTCAATATCGTAGACGCTCTCCACACCCTGCAGAAAGGCCACGATGCGTTCCAGCCCGTACGTGATCTCCGCTGGTACCAGATCAAGGTCCATACCGCCGCATTGTTGGAAATATGTAAACTGGGTAATCTCTAGCCCGTCCAACATCACCTGCCATCCGACACCCCAGGCGCCCAGCGTCGGCGCTTCCCAATTGTCTTCCTCAAACTTGATGTCATGCTTGCGAAGGTCGATGCCGATCGCTTCCAGGCTGCCCAGGTATTGGTCCAGCACATCGTCCGGCGTGGGCTTCAGAATCACCTGTAACTGTTGATGCTTGTAAAGCCGGTTCGGGTTTTCGCCATAGCGGCCATCCGCCGGCCGGCGGCTTGGCTGCACATACGCGACCCGGTAAGGCTTCGGCCCCAGCACCCGCAGAAACGTTTCCGGAGACATAGTGCCTGCCCCCACCTCCAGATCATATGGTTCCTGGATAATCGTTCGGCGGTCGGCCCAATAGCGCTGCAGTTTGAAGATCGTGTCTTGGAAAGAATCCATGCGGTTTCGAATCGGGGGAACCTACAGCCCTTCGAGCACGGCCGGCGTCAGAAATCGCCGTTCCACGTGCTCTTCCATTTGCCGGATCAGAAAACGTCTAAGGTCCAACGCCGTGTCTTTATTCCAGGCTCGCGGTGGCAACTCGGCGATATGGCTGCGCAGCATCTGGGTGGCCAGCTCGCGCGAATCAAGCGATACCTTTCGCTCCGGTTGTTGCGCCAGGTCTGGAAGAAATCCGGAAAGCCGGGTGGCCCACAGCGAAAAATAAGTTACCGCGGCCCAGATCGATCCAGGGCCGCGCAAGTGCATAAAGTCCAGAATGGCCGTCAGCAGCCGGAAAAAACGTTCGTTCTGTTCGTTCGGCGGAAGCAAATGATCGCTCACTTCGGCGATATAGTCCAGCGCAACCCCAGCATCGAAACTGTCGAGTAAATCGAATTGCGATTGTAATAATTCGCAGGAATTCAGATTCACCAGTTCTCGCGTTTCTTTTTGCGAATACGATAGGTTCACAAGCGACAGCCGTTCCAAGCCCGATCCGAACGTGCTTTTGGGCTTCCGCGCCCGGTGCGCCACTCCCCGCAGCTTGCCCTGGTCACGGGTGAAAAAGCTGACGATCAGATCCGACTCACGGAAAGGATAGGTACGAAATATGTAGGTCTCACTTACCCGAGCCGCCATGGCACATCGGGCCGGCTTCCAAAGCTGCTCGGCCTGACATAGAAGTCTTAGGTTAACAGAATGGCTTGCAAATCCCGGGGGCGCGTTTCAAAAGAAGGCCCTCTGGTGCAACTTCAGACCGGACGGTTCCGGTGGATTTAAGAAGCCTCGCAACCGACTCCCGCAAGCACGCTGCCTTCCAACCGCAATCGCCTTCGCCGTTCTGCCTTTGCATCAGAGGGTAGGTTTAAAAAGAACTACATCAATTCGGACCAACTCTAGCATGGAAGCAGGGCGCGAGTCACTACTTAAACAGTGAGCGTAGAGACTTGACCCTATCCGGAAAATCTCAGGCGATCGGTCAAAAACCGATCGACCGGGCTTCAAGATCCCGGCCCGGTAGGCTTCTCTAGTGTCAAAACTGCGGTCTGCAAGCGCCCGCATCTCCCGGAAAACCGTTGTCCATAATACAGTAAATGGCTTGCTGATGCCGCACCTCGGCCCTTTGCGCTTCAGAACATCACGCGAAACCTCTTTCGCAAGATAAGCATTGTAGCGGCGCTGATAATAAGGAACCAAAGCAGCCAGGGCACTTGGTAGCCAAACATATCGATGTAAGCCAGAGGGTACAGGACGTCTATCGATTTTCCAAAGCAGCGCGGGCAAGCGGATATGTATGCCAAGCTGGAGCCCACATGTACCGGTTCGCGATGAGCGGCGAAGATCAGATCGCCCGAGGCGCTGCCGGCGCGAATTCTCCAATAAGCTATGTGCGAACCGGGGACACGCAGCGCGGGAGTCTCAATAGATACATTGTGGCCTGTAAGCGAGGGAGCTTGGTTAAGGCTGCGGATGCTTACGAGCGCCGTTTCACCATTTCGCAACGGCCGATGACCATAGAATCCATCAAGCAAAAACAGCAGCGCGCTTAGCGGCACGATAACCACAGCCACAGGACGGAGCATCTGAAACAGATATCGCCCATTCCAAACGAACAATCGCTTTTGGATTTGCCAGATGAGCGACGGTTCGTCGGAATAGAGCCGCAATGCATACAACTGCGCCCACACTTGCCGCTTCGCGAGGGCGAGCGATTTCCGATTCGAAAATCTTCGAAATGCGATGAGAATGGCGATTCCAGCGGCAATAGCGGCCAATGTCAAAAGGCTAATATCGGCGAGCGAGATCATCAGTCGAGATAACCCAGGCCCTTCAGCTTGCGGGCGACCTCTTCATCTGTTGGCGTGTCTTCCAGCTTTGCGACTTCCCTTTCAAGCACGTGTTCCACGAATTCGCGCGGTGAGTGATAACCGGCGAAGGCAGCCACGCGCTTAACCTTTTCCCAAAGATCCTTGCGCAGCTTAACGGAGGGTTCCAGCATTTCAATTCCTTTCAGAATAACGGCCGGCCACGCATGCCTGGACCCGGCGCAATGCCAAATTGATCCAGCAATGTCACCGTGATATCGCCCAGCCACGGATGCGTCTCGATTACCTTGCGATTGGTTAGTAACACGCCCGGAACGAGCTTTGGATCGATACAGTGGTCCGCCCGCCATTCGTCCTGGTTGTCTTGAACGACGTTGGGCGGGATGGCTCCCAGAGCAGTCTGCCAGGAAGCGCGATAACCGCGCGCCCATCCGACGATGATGTCGGGGGCTGCAGCTAATTGCGAACCGTGATAAACGTCGCGTGACCGGTAAACCGAGGAGACGACGGGGACGTCGCCTTGGGGATCACGTAACTCTTTCAGGCGGTCGGCAATCGCATCGACAACGCGTTCGCGGTCCGCGGGCGAGACGATGCCATTGCGCTCGCGTCCCGCTAAGTTGATGTAGACCGCGTTCAGACCTATCGCATAAGCCTTGGTCTGCGACCAATCGACGTGCGCAAATAAGGGATCGGGGCCAAGATTCGCGGGCGAACGCAATGCCAGAAAGCCCTGCTCGTAAAGCCAGGTGTTGAGATTCACTGCGCGGTTGAACGCGGCGAAGCCATGGTCCGACATGACGATCAAGGTTGCATTCGGTTGCGTGTGACGAACGCGGCCAACCTCGGTGTCAACGCGTTGGTAGGTCTTCAAAAGCTCCTTTTCGTAGGCACCCCAGAGCACGTGCGAATTCTGGTCTACAACTGAGAAATGCAGGAAAACAACACCGCCGGCGAAGTTTCGGAGCGCGTACTCCAGCATGCGAAACTGCTCTTCGGCGACTGTGCCAGTCTGAAAAAGAAATTCGTCTCGTGTAAAGATACCTTGACGTAAAGCGGCCGTATCTTCCGGGATTCCTTGTGTGTAGAAAGGGCCAATGGCCGTGGCGAGTTCGCGGCTATATCCGGCCGGTGCGGAAATCGGAAGCTCCGGAGTGAATGGGTCGATATTGACGGGCGATACGTAAACGGCGAAGCCGGGTTGGAGCTCCTTGGCGAAGACGCGGAACATGCCGGCGGCGTTCTTGAGGCCGGGAATAATCGGGAACGCGACTCGCATCCACGGCGACCATTCACCCTGCTTCAGCAAAATCTTCTGGTCTTCGACTTCGAACAGCGCAACCGCGTTCGTCGCATCGCGATGCACGACCATGCGCAGGGTCGACACGGCGTGGTCTTTGCGGAGATTATTGGGAGGCCCTTGAATCGTGAGTTCCGTCCGATTCGTCTGATCCAGGCGCACAGGGACGATGCGACCGCCCGACACGTCTTCCGCCGTAGCCAAAGGATCATTTGTGAAGAACGTGAAGGTGCCGAATGTGCCGCTCATATCGGGCGTTCCCATGCCGGACAGGGTCTTGCTGCGTGATTCGATTGGTGGAAAGTTGTCGGGTATGCGCAGTATGGTGGCCGGAACACCCGCTCGATCGAGAAATTGCCAGAATGCCTCGCCGTGAAGATAACGGACCACGCGCCCCTGCGAAAGCGGGAGAAGATAGGGACCGATCGCCAATGTGTGCAGAGAGGGCTCGATGCCGGCCATCGAGGAGAACGGCTGCATCGTTGCCGGATCCCGATGCACAAAATCAAAAATGCCCGTGCCGCCGGGATCAAGACCTGTGATGAAGCTAGCCCACGCTACGGGGCTCTGCGGAGGAATCGTGGTTCGCAGGCGTTCGAAACTGCCGGTGTCGCGTAGGCCCTTCAGATTCGGCAGCGAATCCCAATGGCGTTCGAGGAATCCTGGGTCCATGCCATCGATCCCGAGTACGATGACTTTCTTTGTTGTGATGTTGTGGCCACACGCCTGGAGTGCGAGACAGGCAAGGATGATCGAAAGCGCACTCGTAATACCAGAAAACTTCAAAGGAGCGCTTTACCCTCCATCCACGCGGAAGGCTTCAGACCGAAGAGACTCATCGCCGTAGGGGCAAGATCTTCGATGCCTGGGTCGGGATTGTCGATCCTTCGGTTTGAAAATAGGACGCCTGGGACCAGGACGGGATCGACGCAGTGATCGCCGCTCCAGGCTTTGTCATTGTCTTCGATGACGAACTCCGGCACCGCGCCGACTGCGCTCTCCCAACTGACACGATAGCCATCGTGATACCCCACAATCAGATCGGGCGCGGCATCGAGATACGGGCCGCTGTAGATTGCCGATGTTTGATACACCGTACGGATGGGCGATGCGCCGTCGTCATCGCGCAGAGCCGCAAGCTTGGTGACGATCGCGGGCTTGAGCCGGTCCGCCTCTTCGGGCGCCACAATGCCCTGGGACTCGCGCCCGCGCAGGTTCAAATATAGACCGCTGAGGCCGAGCGCATAGGCTCGGGTGCGGGTCCAGTCCACGTCTTCGAAGAAGCGCGCGGAAGTTTTGGCATGTTCTTTGAGATGAAGGTAACCGTGATCGCGCAGCCATGAATTCAGGTTCACGCCGCGCCGAAACGCGCAGAAGCCGTGGTCCGAGAGCACGAATAGCGCGGTATTTGAATCGGCGAACGGCAGTGCTTGTCCAATCAAACAATCCATGCGCCGGTACAGATTTTCAATCACTCCAGCATGGCGGTCCGATTGCCCGAGATGCCGGAAAAACATGTGCTGCACACGGTCGCTGGTATCGAAGACACATGCCACTACTCCGCGACCCGTGTGGGCGAGAGCGTCGAGGAACATAGCTTGACGTTCGTCAAAGATGTCATAAGCCTGCTGCAGGAACGCATCTTCATCAATGACGCCTTCATTCAATGCCCAGGTATCTTCGGCCATACCAGTTGTCGCAAACGGCCCGAGCAAATTAGCCAAATACTTCGCATAATACGACGGATAACTGATGGGCAGGGCCGGGCTCGCCGGATCGATATTGATGGGCGACATGTAAAGGCTGCAGTGCTCGGCCGTTTCGGTCAAAAGAAAGCGAACAATCCCGGAAACGCTGGTTCCGATCGCACTGCGAAAGCCGATTTGCAGCCAATTGGTGTACTCGCCCAGAACGAGCCGGCAGCGATGCTCCTGAACGCGCAATTCCAACGCTCCATCGGCAGCAGCCGCAAGATGAAACGGGACTCGCAACGCGGGCGCGCCTTCGATAAACGCATCCTCTGGGCCTTCGATTTCGCCATGGAAGCCACCATTGCACGGGACCAGCGGATAGCGATCGCCGCTTTCATATGCCACCGTCTTTACGCGCGTTGTGAACTGCGAGAAACTGCCCTGCGTGCCCTTCATGTCGGGCGTCGACATAGCGGAGAGCATCTTCCCGTCAAACTTTTCGGGCGGAAACGTGATAGGCACGCGCAAGATGGTGCAGGCGATGCCGTGTTTGCCGAGCGTTCTCCAGAATGGCTCGCTCTTGCGGCGCAGTTCCAATGTTGGTGACGAGAGTGGGATGCGCAAACGGCCGATCTTCCAGATGCGTTGCGGCTTGCCAACGCGGGCCGATGACAATTGAGGAACATAGGACCGTAGATTGCGGTCCAGAAAGTCGAAGATGTTGTGCTTGGCTGGATTGACGCCAGTCGCAAACGTGGACCAGGCGACCGGCGAGAGCGAGGGAAACGTAGTCCGCAGCCTACTATACGAACCGCTCTCGGCGAGCCGCGCTAGGTTCGGCATTTTGCCTTCAGCCATAAAACGCTCCGTTAAACGCGGGTCCAGACCGTCCAATCCGATGAAGACGATCTTCTTTACACGCGCATTGCGGAAGCCCTTGCGGCGGGCCAGCAGACGACGCATCATGCGAAGCGGCCATAGCAAGAGCGATACCACGCTCAAGAATATGCCCGCGATGAGCGACAAGAACGATCCCAGCAGAGCGAACCCGGCGCCGGGGCCGATGTAAGCCAACTGCGGCGCGTGATGAGCAAACATCGTCTGAAGCAGGTTCACCTTAACTTGCCTTCAAGAAAGGGAACTTCCAGGACCTTTTCATGCTGGATGGGCCCGTGGCCGAAGTAGCCCTCCTCGCCGAAGAGTTCCCCATGATCGGAGGTAATGGTGATGTAGGTGTTGGGCGGGACCAGATCGAACAATTCCTCCACCACGCGATCTAGATAATGAACTGCATAAACTTGACGGCCCCGGAGTTGGTCCAGTTTCTTTTGGTTGAACAAGCGGCGGTTCGGGCTCAGCTTTCCGCCCGTGACAAGTTCGTCCAAATGCGCGAAGACGCCGTGTACGCCATGGATGCGCGGCCAGTTGTCTTCGGGTTCGTCCGGCAATGCATACGGATAATGCGTTTCGCCTACATTGAGCAGCCAGAACGAGGGACGCTCTTCGGAAAAATGCATTTCGCGGATCATCGCCTTCATGTCGTTGTGTTTATCCATCAGACGATAACTATCGAAGCCAACGTTGAGAGGTGTTTTCGGGTTGAGCACCGGAAGCGAGACACGGGCGTGCGTCGCGTAGCCGAGCGACTCTTTGAGGAAGGCAGGCAAGTAAAGCCGGGGTACCAGTGATTTGAACTCAATATTCTCCTGGCCCAGGCGTTTGTTGAACTTCCGGAACTCCCGTTTGTAGTACTCCGGCGCGAAAACATTTTTCGGGCTCGTGTGCGGCATCAAGCCCATCAACAGGTTGAAATGGGAGGGCGCGGTCCAGGACGCATAGGACCAGCGCTGCTGCAGCCGCCCAAGTCGCTGCATCACCTTGGGACTGGCCCCAACGAACGAATCGAAGCGGCAGCTATCGAAGACGATCAGGACGTAATTGTTGCCCGCCGGTCGCCCGCGCACACCAATGGCTGCCATCCTTACAATCTGTCATATTCAGTTTCTCAGCAGACGCCGTCGAATTGGCACTCCACTTGCATAGTGACTTTCCACTACCAGGAGGTAGTATCTATGCTGCAGTTTCACCCGACGATTGCGATTGATGGTGCGCCGCCCGATTTGCCGGGGGTGTTGCCCACGAATCAAGTGGCCTTGTATGAGGCCTCCGTAGCGCAGACCCTGCGGTTCGTCAGCACCTGCAAGAGCGGGCAGGTGTTGCTGCGGGAAATCATGGGCGGTCCTGGCGGGAACTCGCTGCGAATCGTTCCTTTTCTCCTGAAGGACGCGCGCACAATATTTTCCAACGAACAAGCCGCAACTCCGAGCGGGCAGCCTGTGCGTAATCCAGCCAATGGCCAGCCGAAACTAGGTCCGAATAATCAGCCTATCTTGGGGACCGGTGGTGGGGCGAATGTCACCATTTTCTATATGCCTATCACGTGGTTGGTGGACACATTCCAGACTCGGCGGATCGGCAACCTCCTGCCCGACGATGTGCTGGTTCACGAAATATTGCATGGCCTGCGGATGATGATGGGTTTAATGGAGCCATTGAGCTTGAATACGGCCGCTTTGAGTCAGCGGTTCAACAATACCGAAGAGTTCTTCGCTCTGATGGTTGGTGATATTTATGTTTCCGAGCGGGACAAAAAGTACAATATGAACCAGCCGCTGCGAGCCAACATTTCGGTGCCGGACCGTTTTCAGCCATTGACGGGTGATGACGCCCGGTCGGGAAAGTTCTACACGCAATTCCGAGGACTGATCGATGGCTTCTGCAAAGAGATGACCGGGCTAACCTTTGGCGGCGGTATGGGCGGTCTGCGCGATGTCGATGCGACCTTTAATCCGGTCAAAGATAGTTGCGATGCGTTTGATGCCCTGAGGATGAAGATGTACGGCGGATTATGGATGACAGGACCTGGGAACTAATTTTGATCCGGCTATGCTGCCGAGTCGCTCGAAGCGGCTGCGACTGAGATAGCCTCCGCAAGTTTGCCGCTCAGTCGAACAGTTCTGGTTTCACCGGCGATTCTAATTCGCACTGAGGCATCTCGCCTGCCCGGCTCAACCACAAACGATGTGCCGGGCAGCAAACCTAGCCGCTGTACCTCGCGCAAGACCGCGGGGTCGCGGTCGGAAACGCTGCTGATGACAGCAGGAACGCCACATGCCCACGAAACCAGCGTTACTTCCCGGCGAGGTTTCAGATTCCCGTTTCTCTCCGGGATCGAATGACCATGGGGGTCGGTCTCAGGATCGCCTAGCTTAGCGGCAATTCGATCTTCCAAGCGCTCCGAAATGAAGTGCTCCAGGCGTTCGGCTTCCTCATGCACTTCGTCCCAAGGATAGTCCAGCACATCATGCAGAAACCGTTCCAGTAGCCGGTGGTGCCGAAGAACCTCCAGCGCGCGATGCTTCCCCGCGTCCGTCAGAAGCACCCCGTGATGCTTTTCGTACTTGACTAAAGAGGGCTTCAGGGCTGCGAGCTTTTGAAGCATTCCCGTTATCGAAGCAGGGCGCACTCCGAGCCGCTCCGCAAGAGCGTTGCCTGTGACGCGCCGTTCTTCCGGACCGCTCATCTCCCAGATAGCCTTTAGATAATCGTCGACCGATTCGGTATTGACCGCGGCCCTATGGTTCCTTGGCACTGAACATAGGATATTCCTCCGGCGTAGGCTCCGGCAGGTGCGGACGTTCCTCGGTTGCGATTGGTGTCTGAATGGGTTCCGACGCCCATCTTGAGCCTGCTCATTCATGTTGTCGTGGATGCAATGTTTTCTCATTGCTTGCCGGAATAAGCTTGGGCCTCAACCCTTTTGCGCTCTTTTAAATCACGGGCAGTACTTCGGACGATGAATTCGTGGTGCCCGGCAACCCGCGCAGCTTAACTTAAGCGCTTAGGTGGTAGCCCGGTCTTCGACTCAGCTTGACAATCCGCCAATTCCTATTCAGAATCGGTTTTAGGTATGCCTAAATTATATTGGATCGCGTTCCTGGCGCTCTCGATACTCCTGATGCGCGTACCCGCCAGCGGTCAAGGGGAAACAACCAGCGCAATTGTCGGAACGGTTCTCGATCCAACGGGATCGCCCATCCGCGGCGCGCTCGTGACCATCACCAGCACCGACAATGGCATGACACGCTCCGTAAAAACCGACAATGCCGGACGATTCAACTTTCCACAGCTCACACCCGGGCCCTACCGGGTGAAAGCCGAAGCCCAACACTTTGAGGCGCAACAGAACAACGCTGTTGTTGCAGGCCTCGGCCAAAAGCAGACGGTCGACTTCACGCTTACGATTGCAAAAGCGAGTCAAAGTGTCACTGTGTCCGAAGAGGCGCCGCTGATTAATCCCGAGAATCCCAACACGTCGACGACTTTGAATGCGAGGACAATTGAGAACCTTCCCAATCCAGGCGGGGACACGACGTATCCTTTGCAATTCAGTGCGGGCGCGCTGATGAATACGGCCGGCAGCGGCAACGATTTCGTGGGCTCGACGAACGGTTATGGAAACGTGCAGTTCAATGGCTTACCGGCCTTGGCGAATGGCTACATCGTGGATGGCTTGGAGACCAACGATCCGTTGACAAACCTGAACAGCGGGCTTTCGACGAATCTCGTCTTGGGACTGAATTCGATTGCGGAAGTCACGGTGAACACTCTTTCTTACGCGGTCGATCAGGGACGCTACGGAGCATCGCAAGTCAACTACGTAACGAAATCCGGTACAAATCATTTTCATGGGAATCTGTACGAGCTTTGGAACGGATCAAGGTTCAATGCGGCGGATTTCTTCACGAACTCCACGCCGGGGAATCATAAGCCGCGCTCCACCGTAAACCACTTTGGAGGTAGCCTTGGCGGTCCCCTCTTGCGTGACAAACTGTTTTTCTTTTTTGATAGCGAGTGGGTTCGGATTGCCCTTCCCATTGTGTCCGCGACAACTGTTCCGACGCCCGCTTTCGAAAATTATGTACTGCAACAACTGCCTCGCGGCGGAACGGACTCGGTGACCGGGTCTGTATACCAGCCGGCGCCTCAACTGGTGCCCTTTTATCGAAAGCTTTTCTCGCTTTATGGCAACACAGCGGGAACCCCGCTAACGATTCTCGGATGTCCATTCGACAGCGATGGCAGCGCGGAGGGAGGCTATCCGCCAAATGGAAACGGCTGCGCAAACCGGCAGAGCATTTCGCATTCAAGCGACGACCACGAACAAGTGCAGACGGTTCGAATCGATTACAACATCGACCCCAAAAACACGGCATGGTTCCGCTTTCAGGCGGATACCGGTCTTCAGGCTGCCTATACCGATCCGATTAATCCGTTGTTCGATTCGTTGTCTTCCCAGCCACTGTACTCGTTCGCGACGGGCTATGCTCATGTCTTTTCGCAGAATCTTGTGAACTATTTCAATCCTGCATTTTCCTGGTATGAGAGTCTGTTTGAACCAGCCAACTTAGCGGCGACGCTCAATGCCTTTCCCATTGTGCTGCAGGGCAGCGGTGCGAATGCGCCGTTCACCACGCTGGGCGGACTCGACAATACTTGGGTACAGGGCAGGCGTGCGTCGCGATTCTTCATTAACGACAACCTGGCGTGGAGTATCGGGGCGCACGAGTTGAGATTCGGCACGAACACCAGAATCTTTCGGTTGAACGACTACGACTTCGGCGAAGGCACGGTCCCGCTGGTTACGTACACTACCCTGCCTGAATTCATCTACGGAGCAGCGTCAACGGCTTCTGAAACCTTTCCGGTGGCGGATTCACAACCATTCAATTTCCTGAATGTGGATCTCTACGCTCAGGACACCTGGAAGATTGGCCGGAAGTTTACTTGGACGTTTGGATTGCGCGCGACTCACAACGCGAATCCCACCAACCCCCACGACGACGTGGCGCGGCTTGCGGGATCGTTCGATGCCATTGCTCATGATGTCAACCAACCTCTTAGCGACGTGATCAGGACTGGATTGGGGGGCATTTTCACGTCCACGCCGGTCGAATTGTTGCAGCCCCGGACGGCGATTGCGTGGCAATTGATGCCGAATACCGTTTTGCGGACGGGATTTGGATTGTTCAGCGATTTGTTGCCGGGGAGCGTGGCCGACCTCGTCGGCACGAATCCGCCGTATTCTAAGACCTTCGAAGGCGGCCTTCTGGGCACTGTGGGCGGCGTGGCGATTGCGCCGGGAGTTCCGAATAGCGCTGTGAATGCAACTGTCGCGGCGAATCAGATCTTCGATTCCGGTTTCGCGCACGGTCGGCTCTCGTGCGCCTCGACGCTCTCCAATCCAACCACTTGCCTTCAGCCGGTCGCAATCACTGCTGTGCCGGATGGCAAGCTTCGCGCGCCCTATTTTATGCAATGGAGCTTCGCCCTTGAACACCAGATCGGCTCGACTATCAAGCTACGCGCGCAGTACGTGGGGACCCGCGCGGTCCAGCAACCATACGAGACACAGGTGAACGGATATCAGACCGTCTGCCAAGGATGTTTCGCGCCCTTCCCCTATGGGCAACCCGAAGACCCAAGATTCGGAGCGGTGACGCAACTCAATACAGGAGCGAATAGCCACTACAACGGTCTGCAACTAACAGCCGAGAAGCGGATGGCGCATGGCTTTCAAGCGCAGGCGAATTACACTTGGAGCCGTTGCATGGACACGGTTTCGAACGGCGGATTCCTGTCATTCTCGTCGGCGGGGATTCTTTCGCCCTTGCCCGGAGAACTGGGCCGCCAATACGGCCCTTGCGATTATGATGTCCGCCAGAATTTTACGGGCCAATATACGTACCAATTGCCCATCAAGGTCCGGAACAAAGCACTGGGCTACGCTCTGAATGGTTGGCGCGTATCCGGAACCGTGTTTTGGCATACCGGGCTTCCGTTCTCGGTCCTCAGCGCTCCCTTTACGGCCAATGGGGACGGCATTGTGCAGGGTAGCGGGCCGCAATACGCAAGTGTTGTTACCGGCGTACCGCTCTACGAACACAACGCGATTCCCGGGGTGACACAACCAGGAACCGTGCAATGGCTTAATCCGGACGCATTCGTTTCGGTGGTGGATCCAAGCACCGGCGCCTGCGTAGGTGGCAATACGGCCAAGAATTGTCAGTTCGGCAATTTGGGACGTAATGCGCTGCGCGGGCCCGATTTTATTTGGAGCGATTTCTATCTGACCAAGGAATTCGCCCTTAGAGAGCACATGCAACTTCGTGTGGAAGCGCAGGCCTTCAACGTCTTTAATCATCCGAATTTCGCGCTTCCATCGGACGTCTATGCGGGCATTCCTGGCAAGAGTTCGACACAGACAGGCTTCGGAGCGTTCACGTACACCACGTCTCCACCAACGGGATTGTTAGGCGTAGGTCTGGGAGGCGATAGTTCGCCGCGCATGGTTGCGTTTCGAGCTGAGCTGGATTTCTAAGAAGCGAAGGATGCGGCGCCAGCCCCGCGGACCAGCTACTAAGATTTACTGACGAACATTCTGCGCGACCAAATCGAAAAGTTCCCGAAGCTCAATGCGTAGGTCGCTAACTGTCAGTGCACCGTCGAGGCCAATTACGGCTGGTTCTGGCCGATCAATGGACATCTGGTACGCGACCGACCGTTCTGGATCGATAATCCACGCGCATCCGATCCCCCAATCGAGATAATGAGCGCATTTACGGACAGCCGCGGCAAGACTGTCCGATGGCGATAGAATCTCGATAGCCAGCGCGATGGGCTCGGTGGGATATCGCGGGTCGATGCGTCCGGGATCGGCAATCAGGTCGGGTACCGGCTCGGCAAACCGGCTCAGCTTTAGCCGGACCTCACCTGCGCACTTCCAGCCAGCTCGCAAAAACAAATGCCCGAGCACAATCTGAATAATCCCATGCAGACCTGTTGGCATTGATTTTTGAATAGCTTCGCCGAACCAATACTCATAGGTAGGCTTCTGGCCATCGTATTGGGCGTGAAAATCGGTTAGCGAAAGAAAGCCTAGCGCTGCGGCCATAACCTGATTCTATCGGCTAGCGTTGGAATATGGCGCCGCCGAGCCGCGCCAGCAGACCAAGAAGCACCAGCGGCGTCACGATCATGACGGCCTTGGCCTTGTCCACTTTGAACGCCGCGCTGATGACGAGCACGGTCATGACAATCCACCACAGTTCAAAGATGGAGAAATAGCCGAGGAATGCGACCAGATATTTATTCGCAGTCTCCGGCATGAAAATATCCAGCCCCAGTGGCGGCCTCAGCTCGGCTTGCGTAGAGACCTCCCCTTTGCCCATCAGCACAGCCACGCTTGCCAAAGACGCCAACGTGGTGATCAATGCTGTGCCGGCGGCTAAATTAAAAAGGGCGCGGAACGACGCCTTTACGGACATTACAGAGCAGGTGGCAAAGAGCACCAGAGCGTCTATTGCGACCGTCACGATTACGCCGACCGGCGCAAGGTACGCGCCAAATTGAGCGATTTTGATCCCGATGGCCATGCTCCTCTGATATTGCTCCGGGTTGGCGTTCGGCGGGGGCGGCGTCACTTCTAGAACATGGCGAACGATGGGCTGCATGATGATGCCTGCCGCAAGTCCGATGATCGACATCAGGATGACAGGCGCAACCCAGAACCATTTGGAGTGCACGTACCGGGCAGCCGCTTTGGGATCAATGAGAAAGTTGAACATCCCCGTGACATAGCTCAGAAAACTATCCGAATGCTGATCTGGTAATTCCGGAACCATTGCTTCCATCGGATCGTACTCTCCTTTTTAGGGTGATCGCCTGGAATTATACCTGGAAATGGCTCCACGGTGTCGAGCCGCGACCCGTTACCCTTATAAATGTGCAAATTTTCTTAAAACGCGTCCTCTTCGCGGTTAGCCTGTTTGGCATCGCTCTCATCCCGGCCTGCTCACGATCAAATCAATCCGCCGAAACCGAGAAGCTTTATCCGATGACGGGCGAAGTGCTGTCGCTGGACGCCAAAGATCAAACGGCGAACATCAAGGCGGGACCCGTCCCCGGGTGGATGGACGCGATGACCATGGACTTTCCCATCAAATCGAAATCGGATTTTGATTCGCTGCGGGTCGGAGAAAAAATCAAGGCCACCGTGGATGTGAAAGGTGGCACCGATTACTCCTTATCAAATGTGCAAGCCCAAAGTTCTGCTAAATGACCGGTGCAACATAACTGATGCCAGAAGCAATTCCCTCCAGCGCCGTGGAGTCTCCGCCGCCGGTTGCGATGCCCGCGCCACGGCCGGACCCCTTTCATCAGGGTCCCCAAGTGGTTGTGCGGTCGTGGCAGGCGCTGTACAAGACGATTTTGCCATCGCTACGGTTTCTGGTGCAGGCGGAGGTGCACGTTTACTCCTTTGCGGTCGCCGCCAACGTGCTGCTCACCTTCTTTCCGTTTCTCGTGTTGATGATCATGATTTGCCGGTCGGTGCTGCATTGGCAGGCTGCGGTCAATGTCATCCTTCAGTCCGTCAATTACTATTTTCCAGGCGGTTTTTTCTCCAACATTCGGGGCGATCTGCTGCACGCCGCGCTACCGGCGGAACGCCGCTTCGGCTGGATCTCCATTCTGCTGCTTTTCTTCACCGCGAACGGCATCTTTCTGCCGCTCGAAGTCGCTTTGAACCGCATCTGGCATGCAAAGCAGAATCGCAACGTGCTGAAGAACCAGGTTGTCAGCCTGGGTCTGACCTTTGTCTGCGGAGGGTTGGTACTCACTTCCATTAGCTTGACCGCGATGAACACCCGCTGGCTCGAATCCACTTTTGGTGCTGGCCGGCTAGGACCCATTTTGCAGTTGATTGCATTTGAAGTCTTTTCGCTTCCGATGACCATTTTGATGATCTTTCTGATTTACTGGCGGCTGCCCAACGTGCGCATTCCGGTAAAGCGAATCGCCTTTGCGTCCGTCCTGGTCGGCATTCTGCTCGAAATCTTGAAGTACGTGGATATCCTGACTTGGCCCTGGTTGCATGCCAAGTTGAAGAATGAAATCCCGCCCTTTGTTGAATCCATCAGCATCGTGCTTTGGTCGTTCATGGCCGCGATGATTTTATTGATGGGCGCGGAGTGGTCGGCGCGAGTGACGGTGGTAACTCTGGACCAGAAATCCAGCCCGGTTTCGTTGGAGAGTTAGGGGAGAGAGTAGGTCCCGGTTATTCCTTGGTGACGACGTTCGAGATTTCAGTTCGCCGAACGACGTAAATTTTCTGAATCTGACGGCAGATCTCGCCTGCAACCTTTTCGGGCTTCTCGTCTTCGTCGAGTTCCAGCTCGACCTTGATAAACACATCCACGCGTTTCATTGTTTCTGCTCCGATAATAGCCGGTCGATGTCCGGACAGCCGCTCCTACGGCGCTGGCGGAGTGTTCGAACCGACGGGCGGTGGATTCATGGGCGCAACCGATGGCGGATTCGGTGGCACCGGGCCCGCTGGAGACCACTTTGGCTCCTTCTGGATAAGCTGCCTCATGTCAGGAAGCGTGCTCGTATCCCAACCACCGCCCAGGGCCTCGACCAGGCCGACGCTCGCAGTCATCTGACGCAGTTCAATTCCGACCTCGGCCTCGCGATTCGTCAAAACTGACGTTTGCGCGGTAATCACGTTCAGATAGCTATCGACGCCTGTCCGATACCTCGTAAGAGCCAGGTCCAGATAGTGAGTCGCCGATAGCACAGTCGCATGCTGCTGTACGATCTCTTGCGAAAGAATCCGCAGCGAGGACAGATTATCTTCCACCCCCTGAAACGCGGTCAGAACGGTTTGACGATAATTCGCGACAGTCACGTCGTATTGCGCCTGCGCCTGTTCGTTCAGCGCCCGCCGCGCACCGCCTTCAAAAAAAGTCTGGGCAAGTTGCGGGCCGACAGACCAGAAACCGCTGGGCCAAGTGAACCACTTTGCGAGAGTTGCAGTTTGGAACCCGGCGGAGGCGCTCAGCGTAACGGTTGGATAATAAGCGGCGCGCGCCACCCCGATATTCGCATTCGCAGATGCTACGGTTCGTTCGGCTGCCGCAATGTCCGGCCTCCGTTCCAAGAGTGTCGAAGGAATTCCCACCGGCACTGGCGGAGGATTCGGATTGAAGGAAGCGACCGGCAAGGCAAAATCGGCGGGCGGCTTCCCGATGAGAGTTGCAATCGCATGTTCGTAAGTGGCGCGCGCAACACCGAGATCCGTCTGCTGTGTCACCGCAGTATCCAATTGGGTTTGCGCCTGCGCAACGTCCTGATCGGAATCGATGCCGGTCTTGTACAGAGTCTCTGTCAGTTGCAGTGTCTGGCGATAGGAACCCACGGTGTCGTCCAAAATCTTGCGTTGCGTGTCCAACGAGCGAATCTCAAAATAGTCGTCCGCCAGCGCGGCCTGGGCCGAGAGCACGGCAGTTCCGATGTCCGCCGCGCTCGCCTGCGCGGCATAAGCATTCGCGGCGATTTGATTGCGGATGCGATGCCAGAAATCGACCGTGTATGACGCATCAAAGGGAAGCGAATATTCATTCAACACGGTGCCGCTCTGCGCTCCCGACGACGTTCCGCCACTCACGGTAGTCACCCTTGTCGTCGTGGAAGCCCGGCTATTCGCGTAGGACGGCGAGGCCCCAACGGTTGGGAACAGCGCCGATCGCGCCGAGACGACGAGCGCCTTGGATACGCGATAGTTCGCTTCGGCCGCAATGATATTCTGATTCGCGCCCGCCACCTGTTCTTCTAAGCCGTTCAGTTGTGGATCGTTATAAAGTTCCCACCACTTGCCGCGCAGCTTATCGTCACCCGGTTGCGCAATCTTCCATCCGCTGCCTTCTTTATACTCGGGCGGCACTTCTTTGTATGCAACCGGCGCGGGCGCTGGAGGCTTGGCATATTTCGGTCCTGGATTGCACGAAGCCAATAGCAATATCGCCGCCACCGGCCCAGCCACTCGCGCCCACTCTGTCCAGGCCGTCTTCCATTCAACTCTCAGCTTCATCGCTCACCTGTGCTATCCATCGTCGAAGATAATTTGGGCAGTTCACCAGCCTCACGTCCTTGCGCGCCTGCCCGGATATATACTGCACGGCCTTGCGGTCCACCAGCGTCACTTCGCTTAAGTCGATATAGATCGTCTGACGATGGCCGCGCGCTTCACAAATCGAATGTTCCAGTTCCGCAATCGCCTCTTTGCCGAATTTCCCATCCAGCAGTAGAATCACTGAATGTTCCTCCGGACGGGTCTTTGTAGTGATTTTATAGTGCGCGTCCATTTAAACCGCCGGCCCCACTGCTTCCGCCGGAGCCTCCGGCAAACGTCCTCCGCGCAGCTTGTTCAACCACAAGCTCAGCCGGTCCATGTACAGATAAATCACCGGTGTCGTATATAGGGTCAATGCCTGACTGACAATCAGTCCGCCAACAATCGTGATGCCCAGAGGGCGCCGCAATTCGGACCCCGTGCCGTGACCAAGCGCGAGCGGCAGTCCGCCCAGCGCCGCCGCCATGGTCGTCATCATGATCGGCCGGAAACGTAACAGACAAGCCTCGAAAACCGCTTCCTTGGGAGTCTTATGGTCGCGCCGTTCCACCGCCAGCGCGAAATCGATCATCATGATCGCATTCTTCTTTACGATGCCGATCAGTAGAATAATTCCGATCAGCGCGATGACGCTCAGTTCCGTATGCGTGATCATCAGCGCCAGGATGGCGCCTACGCCCGCGGACGGAAGTGTAGAAAGGATCGTTATGGGATGGATATAACTTTCATACAGGATGCCTAGCACGATGAAGACGGCCGTCAGAGCTGCTGCGATCAGCAGCGGCTCACCCGACAGAGAGGATTGGAACGCTTGCGCGGTTCCGGTGAAATTGGTGTTGATGGTAGCGGGCATTCCCGCCGCTAACTCTACCCGATTGATCTCGTCCACGGCTTGACCCAGCGCAACGCCCGGCGCCAAGTTAAACGAAAGGGTGATAGACGGAAAGACGCCCGAGTGGTTCACCGTCAATGATGCCGTCGCAGGCTGAAAATGAGTGAACGTGGCAAGTGGAATCGTCGTTCCATTGGAAGCCGTGGCGTACACGTTTTTCAGTCCGTTTGGCGTCTGCCAGAATCTCGGATCCACCTCCATGATCACGAAATATTGGTTCATCGAGGTGTATGTCCTGGCTATCTCGCGCTCGCCGAACGCGTCATAAAGAATGTTGTCTACCGTCGCCGGCGTAATTCCCAGCCGCGATGCCGTAGGACGGTCGATAACCAGGTTCGCCGATAATCCATGGTCCTGCTGGTCGCTGTTAACGTCGGCCAACATCGGGATCTTCCGCAGCAGGTTCAAGAGGATTGGCGCCCAATGCGTCAGCTCCGCCAGATTATCGTCTTGTAATGTGTACTGGTATTCCGCCGAAGCCCGCCTTCCTCCGACGCGAAGATCCTGCGTGGCCTGCAGATACAGCGTTGCGCCGGGTACCACTGCCAGTTTCGGCCGCAGGCGATTCACTATTTCATCAGCGGTGACCTTACGTTCCCCGAGCGGCTTCAACGCGATGAACATACGTCCCGTATTGGTGGAAGTGCCGCCGCCACCGCCGCTGAACATGGTGGCGGTCGCCACTCCCGGATCCTTCATGACAATGTTCACCAGCTTCACATTGCGCTGGACCATCGCCTGGAAAGAGGTGCTCTGATCTCCCAGTACATTCCCGCTCAAACGTCCCGTATCCTGCTGCGGAAAGAATCCCTTGGGAACGATTACGTACAGATAGATGTTGAGGCAGAGGGTCGCGATCGTGACCACCAGCATAATGGCGGAGTGCCGTAGGACCCAGGCCAGGCTCCGTTCATAAATTCCAAGGATGGCCTGGAAGCCTCTTTCACTCGCCTCGTATAGGCGTCCATGCTTTCTGCGAGTAGATAACAGACGGGAACACATGGTCGGCGTGGTGGTCAATGAGACCAGGAGCGACACCATGATCGTGATCGATAGCGTGATCGCGAATTCGCGGAACAGCCGTCCGATAATGCCGCCCATTAACAGAATGGGAATGAAGACCGCAACCAGCGACACGCTAATCGACAGAACCGTTGGCCCTATCTCGGCCGCCCCTTTGAAGGCCGCTTCCATCGCGGTCATGCCCCCTTCGCGGTGGCGTGTAATGTTTTCCAGCACCACAATCGCGTCGTCCACCACAAAGCCGGTGGAAATTGTGAGTGCCATCAGGGACAGGTTGTCCAGACTGAACCCGAAGAGGTACATCAAGCCGCAAGTTCCTATGAGGGACACCGGCACAGCAACGGTCGGAATCAGAGTAGCCCGCCAGTCCCGAAGGAAAGCAAACACGACCAGCACCACCAGGCAGACGGAAATCAAAAGTGTCTGCTCCACGTTGATCACCGAGGCCCGGATGGTGATGGTCTGGTCCATCACCGTTAGCATGTTGATGTTCGGATTAATTGCCGCATGCAGTTGCGGCAATGCCGCCTTGATCCCGTCCACTGTGTCGATAATGTTGGCTCCCGGCTGCCGAAAAATAACCAGCAGCGCGGCCCGCTTGCCATTGGCCAGTCCAATCGAACGCACAGTCTGAACGGAATCCTGCACCGTCGCCACGTCAGAGAGTTTTATGGCCGCTCCGTTGTGATAACCCACCAGCAAGGGTTGGTAATCGACAGCGTGCATTAATTGATCGTTGGAATGAAGCAGCCAGGTTTTTCGGCCGTCCGAAAAGCTGCCCTTGGCTTCGTTGGCGGTCTGCCCGGTTATGACGGTGCGCAAATTATCGAGCTGGAGTCCAAAACTGTTCAGTTGCGTCGGATTAACATCGATACGCACCGCCGGCGCCGAACTGCCGCCCACCACCACCTGGCCCACGCCTTTAATCTGCGAAAGCTTCTGCATCAGAATGGTCGATGCGGCATCGTACAAGGCGCTTGGCGGCAACCGGTCCGATGTCAATGCCACGATCATGATCGGCGCATCCGCCGGATTTACCTTGCGATAGGTTGGGTTGATCGGAAGGTCGGCGGGCAGATAGCTTCGCGCGGCATTGATTGCCGCTTGCACATCGCGCGCCGCGGCGTCGATATTGCGGTCCAGGTTGAACTGCAGAGTCACGCCTGTTTGTCCCAGCGAACTCGACGAAGTCATCTCCGTCACCGAAGCGATTCGTCCGAATTGGCGCTCCAGCGGCGTTGCCACCGAGGACGCCATAATCTCGGGACTCGCGCCCGGCAGCCCCGCCGATACCGATATGGTGGGGAAGTCGATCTGCGGCAGGGGCGAAACGGGCAGCAGCCGGTAGGCCACCGCGCCGGACAAGAACACCCCCAGCGTGAGCAGAGTGGTCGCCACCGGTCGCTTGATGAAAGGAGAAGAAAGGCTCACGATGCTAATCTCCCGACGCCGGTTGCGGCGTTAATCCCGGTTCATCTCCCCGATGGCGGTTACGGAAGGCCGCCGCTTTCGATGCCAGCTCATCGAAGAACAGGTAAATCACCGGCGTTGTATAGAGTGTCAATACCTGGCTGAGGAGCAATCCACCGATAATCGTGATGCCGAGCGGCCTCCGAAGTTCCGAGCCGACACCTTGTCCGAACGCCAGGGGCACCGCGCCCAATAGCGCGGCCATTGTAGTCATCATGATCGGGCGAAAGCGCAACAGGCTCGCCTGAAAAATGGCGTCGTACGGCGCTTTCCCCTCATGACGTTCGGCGTCGAGCGCAAAATCGATCATCATGATGGCGTTCTTCTTGACAATGCCGATCAATAAAACGATTCCGATGATGGCTACCACGGTCAACTCCGAATGGAAAAGCATCAAAGCCAAAATCGCTCCCACGCCGGCGGAAGGCAGCGTCGAAAGGATCGTTATCGGGTGGATATAGCTCTCGTAGAGAACGCCCAATACGATGTAAACCGTAACCAGCGCCGCCAAAATTAGAATCGGCTCGTTCGTCAGCGATGCAATGAAGGCTTCCGCCGTGCCCTGGAACGCGACCTGCATGGCTGGAGGCGCAGGCATGTCCTTTTCGACTTTTTGGATCGCTGAGATCGCTTCGCCCAAGGCCGCGTTCGGCGCCAGATTGAAGGAAACCGTGGAAGCGGGGAACTGTCCGATGTGACTGATCAGGATTGGAAGCGTTCCGCTTGAAGTATGAGTAAACGCACTCAGCGGCACCATGCCGCCACCCGTGGACCGTATATAGAGGGCCGACAACTTCGCCGGTAGTATCTGAAATCGGGGGTCCACCTCCAAAATGACGTGATATTGGTTCAATTGCGTGAAGAGCGTTGAGACCTGGCGTTGGCCGAACGAATCGTATAGGGTGTCGTCGATGTTTTGGGCGTTAATGCCCACACGCGAAGCCGTTTGCCGGTCGTAAAGCAAGCTTGTCTCTAATCCACGGGTTTGCAGATCGTTGGCAACGTCGGCCAACTCCGGCAACGTCTTCAGCTTGGTCGTAAATTGCTGCACGTAGGACGACAACTCGGTAGCATTCGGATCTTCCAGGCTGTACTGATACTCCGTCCGGCTGACGATGTCCTCGACCGTCAGATCCTGAACCGGCTGCATGTATAGAAGGATTCCGTCGATGGCGGCCACCCTTGTATTCAGCCGTCTAATCACATCGGAAGCGCTGATTTTCCGCTCTTCGAGCGGCTTCAGATTAATTTGAATTCGTCCGGCATTTAGCGTCGTGTTGGTGTTATCGACGCCAATGAAGGAGGACAAATTCTCCACAGCCGGATCCTGAAGAATCGCCGCGGCCATGCGCTGCTGGAGCTGCGACATCGCCTGGAACGAAACGCTTTGGTCCGCTTCCGTGATGCCCTGGATCTCGCCCGTATCCTGAACCGGAAAAAATCCTTTGGGGATGATGACGTACATGTAAATGGTGAGCGCGAGCGTCCCCGCCGCAACCAGCAGCGTTGCATTGCGATGCTTCAAAACCCACTCGAGCGTCTTGCCGTAAAACGCAATCGTCTTTTCGAAGACTTTTTCCGAAGCCCGGTAGAACCGTCCCTCATCTTCTTTCCTTTTATGGCGCAGCAGTTTCGCGCACAGCATTGGAGTGAGGGTTAGTGAAACCACGGCCGAAACCAGAATCGTGACGCTTAACGTTACGGCGAATTCCCGGAACAACCGGCCCGTGATATCGCCCATGAACAGCAGCGGGATGAGTACCGCGATTAGCGAGATCGTCAATGAAACGATAGTGAAGCCGATCTGCTCCGCGCCCTTTAGCGCGGCTTGTAAGGGCCCTTCGCCTTCCTCGACATAGCGCATGATGTTTTCGATCATCACGATGGCGTCGTCCACCACGAAGCCGGTCGAGATCGTCAACGCCATCAAAGTCAAGTTGTTCAGGCTGTACCCCAGCATGTACATGGCCGCGAATGTGCCGACTAATGAAAGCGGAACCGCGACGCTCGGGATCAAAGTGGCGGCGAAATTTCGCAGGAACAGAAAGATCACCATGACCACCAGCCCTATACAAAGCATCAGCTCGAATTCCACATCCGCTACCGATGCCCGCACTGTGGTTGTCCGGTCGGTCAGGATTGCAATTCCGATGGACGATGGCACCGTTGCGCGAAGCTTCGGCAGCAGCTCCTTGATACGGTCCACCACCTCGATGATGTTGGCTCCGGGCTGGCGCTGAATGTTCACGATGACGGCGGGCGTTTTGTTCATCCACGCCGCTTGCATGTTGTTTTCAACGCCGTCGAGAATGTGCGCGACGTCCTTCAGCATGACGGGGGCGCCGTTTCGATACGCGACGATCACCTGCCGGTAATCCTTCGCGGTCGTTAGCTGATCGTTCGCGCCAATTTGATAGCCGTTATGGGGCCCATCGAAGCTACCCTTCGCCGCATCTAGGCTCGTTGCCGTTAACGCGGTGTGGACATCCTCCAGATTCAAGCCATAGGACGCCAACTGCGTGGGGTTGACTTGTATACGCACCGCCGGCTTCTGCCCGCCGCTGATCGTGACCGCGCCTACTCCCGCCAATTGGGAAATCTTTTGCGCCAGCCGCGTGTCCGCGTAATCCTCCACTTGCGAAAGCGGCATCGAACTCGACGTCAGCGCCAGCGTCAGAATCGGCGCGTCGGCCGGGTTCACTTTGCTATACACCGGCGGCATCGGCAATCCGGCGGGCAGGAAGTTCTGAGCCGCGTTGATGGCCGCCTGGACTTCCTGTTCGGCGACGTCTATGTTCAGGGTCAGTACAAACTGCAGCGTGATAATGGACGCGCCCTCGGAGCTGGTTGAGAGCATCTGGTTCAGCCCTGGGACTTCTCCAAGCTGCCTCTCCAGCGGCGCCGTTACCGCGGAAGCCACGACGTCCGGACTGCCGCCAGGATAGAAAGTGACCACCTGCATTGTCGGGTAGTCCACCTCCGGCAGCGCCGAAACCGGCAACTGTTTGTACGCCACGATGCCTACCAGAAGGATGGCCGCCATCAACAGTGACGTTGCGATCGGCCGGAGAATAAACGGCCGCGACGGACTCATTGCTCTGTACCCTGCGTCTGCGTATTCTTCTTGCCGTGTTTCGCCTTTGCACTGGCGGTCGAATTCGGGTTTATATCGCCATGCTTCGAATACCCTGGATTTGCGTCGCCCGGCAGCGGGCCTTCCGCCGCATTTGCCGGCCCCACATGTTCGTTTGGCTCCGGCAGAGCCGTTTCCTGCGCGGAATTGGGATTCGCGTCGGCGGGCGTCTCCGCGGGCTGACGAACCACCACCTTCGCGCCGTCCGTTAAACGATCAAAGCCGTCCGTAACCAGCGTTTGGCCCACGTTAACGCCCGTGACCGCCGCCGTCGTACCGTCCGTATTTTGAATTTTTATGTTTTGCGATTTCACAGTGCGGTTGGGCTGCAGGATATAGACATAGGCAACGTCGTTATCCCGTTGAATCGCGGCCATGGGAATCAAGTTGACGTTGCGTAGCGTCCTTACCAGCATCTTCGCGTTCACAAACTCGTTCGGAAACAACTTGTAATCCCGATTCGCAAACGTTGCCCGCACCTTCACAGTGCCCGTCGTCGTGTCGATTTGGTTGTCCACCGTGAGAACGCTTCCTTGCGCCAGTTCCGTCTCTTGCGCACGGTCCAGCGCATCTACGCGCAGCGACCGCCCAGCGCGAAGCTGCGGCGCCACGTCCGATATGTAGTCCTCGGCCATCGTGAAGATGACCGTAATCGGCTGGAGTTGCGTAATGGTCAACAACCCTGTGGTCCCATTTGCCGGGACGATATTGCCGGGATCCACCGTTCGCAGACCCACACGCCCGTCGATCGGCGATGTGATTTTTGTGTAATCTACGTTGACTTGTGCCGCCTGCAGCGTCCCCTGATCCACTTTGACCGTCCCTTCGTCCTGGCTTACCGTGGCCGTTTGGGTCGCGTAGGTCTGTTCGGGGATCGCATGCTGATCCAATGCTGATTTGTAGCGTTGTAGATCGATATGGGCGTTACTTAGTAAAGCCTGGTCGCGCTCCAGTTGCCCTTCTGCCTGCGTCAACGCCGCCTCGTAGGGGCGCGGGTCGATGACAGCAAGAAGATCGCCCTTGTGTACAATTTGGCCTTCCCGGTAGTTCACCGACATCAATTGGCCCGTTACACGGCTGGTGACGGTCACCGTGTAAACCGGCGTCACAATCCCCAGGGCTTCTATATATACGCCGAGGTCGCCCTTGACAACCTGCGTCACGGCTACCGGGATCGCTCCCGCGTTCTTCCCGCCCTTGCCCTTGCCTTTTTTGCTAGTGGCAGTCTTCGTCGATTGCCCCTGGGACAGCATATATCCGCCGGCGCCAATCAAACACAATACGGCGAGCCAGATCGCCCACGTTCTGGAACGCCCTGCTCTCGCCGGAGGCGCCGCCGAAGGCTTCTTTGCTGGAATTTCCGAAGAGGATGAATCTGTGCTCATATAGGTCCGCCCGCCCGCTTTGCGGTCGTACCGCTTTCGGGTGAAGTCTCTTCGAATATCGCGTGTCCTTGCACCTCCGGCATCTGCTAAAAGGCATAACCGGCCCTATGCCAATGCGCGTACTAGGTTGCTACTAGTTGTCTATTTTGGGTATGAGGAGTGTATGAAGATAGAACGAGTGATGTACCAAGGGTCGCGCAATCGCGGGACATCATCAGTACAATCGCGGGACATCATCAGTACAAGACCAGGACGTTTTGGGTGACACCCTGTCTTCCGGGGCACCAGGGTACCATTTCAGGCCCTCTTGGACTACTTGGAAGGCATCCAGACGTCCGGACCATCGCTGTTCTGATTGTTCCGCGCCAGATCCAACCGACTAAGCCATCTATCGCTGTTGATCCATTCGCGTCGAACCTTCATGCATTCGATCCAGCCCGGCGAAATGATTCGAGTCGGCGAATAGCCGGACCTGAATTCCCGAACATTCCATCACTCCGGGTGCTTATTAATAATCTATGCCTACTAGAAAGGACGCAGACATACCAGAAAAGGCCCTCTCCAATTCAGATCTGTCTGAGAATTTTAAATTGTTTCGGCCACTACGACAGTGAGGTAAAAGCGCAAAGGGCGCGGATGCGAGCCGCCAGACAGCAAAGGAACCCGTTAAACATTCGGGCGCGCGCTTGATGCTACCACCATTTTGCGTGGGTTCTCAACAGTCCGACACGGTCGATTTCATGCTCGTGCCTTTTCAAAAAGAGGCCTAAAACCGATCCTCGATGAAAACCTTCCTGGTTCGACAAACTGTGCAGAGCCTTACGGTCTGCGCGCTCGCGATTGCCGGAGCGCTCTCGGGTCTTGCACAAACCACAGCGGCCTGCCTCGCCGACAATGGCCAGTCCGTAAATGTGCCGATCGTCGTCGCTCGTTCCCCTGACGTGGCGAGGGCGACGCATTATCCCCGTCCATTGATTCTCGTTGATCCGGCGTTCGAGCGCTTCTCGCAACCCGCTAAGACCCTGATTCTAAGTCACGAATGCCATCACGTCACACACTCGTACGTCAATGAGGACCAAGCCGATGTATACGCCGGCCGGCTGATGTACCTGGCTGGATTCAGCGCGGAAGTAACCGAGGAGGCGGCGAAAGAGGTGTTTCGTTTCAGCAATGCGACCAACGGTCATAGCCTAACGATTGTCAGAATTCGGTCGATAACAAAGGGTTACTTGGAAGCGCAAAGGGCGCGGATGCGCGCCGCCAGACAGCAAACGAATTCGTTAAGCGTTTGGGCGGCGAGTTCCTCAATAGCTGCTCGGGAAAAGGGTGGCATTCAGCCTAGCGACGATTCGGCGCAAGCCAAAGATCGATAGAAATGGAGACAAAATGCCCTTGAATCCTGCGGTCGCCTACAACACGCTCCTCGCTAATCCCGGAGGGTTTCTCAAGAACTACCCTGTCCGCATTTTCGGGGATGCGCACGCCTCCGGGTTGGCCAATTACACCATGGTGAACCTCGGCGCCTCCATGCGGCCGGGCTCAATCATGGGCACCTTCAACATGCACCCCACGGAGTCCTTCGCCATCCGCTCAGCCGCCGCCATGATGGCGATACCCGCTGGTCACGGCGGGCGTGTGTTCCAGGCTCACTCCGTTCACATGGACGTAGGGACCGGGGCGATGGGATTTTACGTGCTCGGTGCAGGCGGCCCCAGCATTATGGTCACCGGGCAACTCTCGGGCTGCAGTTTCATAATGATTCCGGACGCCGTTGCCGGCCACGTCAGGGTGGCTCACGTCCAACCACAAGGCATGACGGGACAGGCCCTCTACGCCCAACTGACCGCGGGCGTCGCCAACGCGCAAATCTATGGCGCTTCGGCGACTACGGGAAATTACGATTCGGCCGACCGGGCTGCTTCCATCATCGGCTGTCGAACCGGGGGACAGTGGCGCATCTATGCCCAAAAGCAGGACCGCGGCACCGGTGACTACCGCATCAAGAGCGTGTATCAGATCTATCCAAACCGGCAGAAGCTTTAGCAGTGCCCTCACCCCGAGGAGCCTCCTGTGCCACGATGGCTCTTAGCAGCTATGCCCGCCAAAAGAATTCTCATGCTGGTCGGCGACTACGTCGAAGACTACGAAGTAATGGTTCCGTTTCAAGCGCTCCTCATGGTCGGCCATCATGTCGAGGCTGTCTGCCCCAACAAGCGCGCCGGCGATTCGGTGCGAACTGCCATCCACGACTTCGAAGGCGATCAGACGTACAGCGAAAAGCGCGGCCACGATTTCCGGCTGAATGCCACATTCGACGAAGTTCGACCGGAAGACTACGATGCACTTGTCATTCCGGGAGGCCGCGCGCCCGAATACATTCGCCTCAACGCTCGCGTGCTCGAGATTGTTCGCCATTTTGCGAATGCCGACAAACCCATCGCTTCCATCTGCCACGGAGCTCAGGTTCTTGCCGCAGCCGGCGTGCTGCGCGGCAAATCGTGTAGTTGCTACCCGGCCGTTTCGCCGGACGTCACCATCTCAGGCGGAACATTTATCGATCTCCAGATGAACGAGGCGTATACCCAGGGAAAGCTCGTAACCGCCCCCGCCTGGCCCGCTCATCCCGCTTGGCTCTCCCAATTCCTGCAAGTTCTAGGCACCAGAATCGAACTCTAGCGCTCTAGCCCTAGTATATCGTATCAGTAAAAGATATCCATTAAATCAGACCGCTTGCGGAGCGGTTTCGAGCGCTTCGAATGCCGTCCAGTGGTGGACGGCCGGCATCTCGTTGATTTCGGCGATCCCCAGGAGAATGCGTTCTTTGAGCTCTTCCTTCGATCCTACCCGAATCTGCCGCAAGAAGGTTCGTGTCATCTTGCCAAACAGAGTCTCCGCGATGTTGAGCCAGGAGCCGTGCGTCGGCGTCAACACGTACTTAAACCGATTGGGGCGCGTTGCTAAATAGGCGCGCGTCTCCTTTGAGATGTGCGCCGAATGGTTGTCCAGGACTAGCCGAATCGTGCAGTCCGGGGGATAATAGAGATCCAGATCCTGGAGCAACGCGATGAACTCCACGCTCCTGTGCCGCTCCTCAACGCGCGCGGTAACGTGCCCATCATGGAGGTCTAACGCTGCCAGGATCGACCATGTACCATAGCGGATGTACTCATGGTCGCGGGTTACCGTGGGATATTGGCCCGCTACCGGCGGCAGGTCCGGCGCGGTGTTGCCGATTGCCTGCACGCCGGGCTTTTCGTCCACCGAGACCGTGATCACCAGAGGGTACGGAGCCTCGCTTGAGGCAGCCTCGTTTTGCAGTGCGACTTCTTGATACACCAGCAACACCACTTTCATTTTCGACAGGAAGTTGGGGTCGCGACGCTCCAGATAGTAAGTGACTTTGTGGGGACGTAGTGACTGAGCATCGAGGATGCGTTGCACCGTCGCCTTGGCAGCCTTGGCCAGGGCGGGATAGCCCGCCTCAACCGAATGCTGGCGCACGTGCCGAGCCAACGCGGACCGCGTCCATAACTCCGCCGCGTAACCGAACTCCTTGGGTTTTGAACACGCCAGATTCACGACCCAGACCTTAGCATTGTCGGTGATGACCGCCTCTCGCGGCTTATGCGGTGTGTCTTTTAGGCCCACCTTGGCGCCGATCTGCAGGCTCTTGTCAATCCATTTCAGAACGCTCTTGCGCGTCATCTTAAGGGCTCGTGCGATCTGGCTCACCGTCTCGCCGCCATGATAGCGCCACAAGATCTGTGCTCGTTGGACATCGCGGAAGGCGGCGGTCTGGGATTGCCGAAGTTGATCGAGATGACTCTTCTCGTCGGCAGTGAGAACGAGCCTGGGACGCGTGGATGCTCGGGCCATGAGCCCAGCATAGCAGCAAAACAAGAACATATGGATATGTTTTAATGAAACGTTACGCTAGTGTCCAGAAATGGTGTCAGACTGAATATGCACGGGATGAAATTTGTGAAAATGGACCAGAGGTGACTGGGCCAATTCATTTTTGACGATTTTTGCGTTAGAGGCTCTATACTGGTCCTTCTCCTCCGTCGTGGCTTATCCCGAATCCGTCCGTTATCTCTACTCGCTCGGAAACGAACTCAAAGCCGGCGCTAAATTTGGATTGGAACGGACGCGGATTCTGACCTCCGCCCTCGGCCATCCCGAGGCTGTGAACCCGTGCGTCCACATCGCCGGAACTAATGGCAAGGGATCGACCGCCGCCTTTCTCGCCAGCATTTTTCAAGCCGCCGGTCACCATACAGGCCTTTACACTTCTCCGCATCTCATTGCGCCCACCGAACGGATACAGATCGACGGCGAACCGGTCACGCCGGATGACTTTTCCGCCGCTTTCGATGCGGTCCACGAAGTCGCGGAAAGCTTACTGAGCGAGAATCGGCTGGACACTCACCCCTCCTATTTCGAAACCGTCACCGCAATGGCCTTCCTGTTGTTTCGCGGCCGCTGCGATCGTGCGGTCTTCGAAGTCGGCCTCGGAGGACGTCTCGATGCCACTAACGTCGTCTCGCCTGAACTCTGCGTCATAACGCCCGTTTCCTACGACCACGAAGGCTTTCTGGGCAACACCATCGAATCCATCGCCGCTGAAAAGGCCGGGATACTGAAGCCCGGCGTAGCGGTGGTCCTGGCTCGGCAGAACCCCGCCGCCGAAGCCGTCATCCTCAATCGCGCGAGCGAACTCCACTGCCCTGTGATCCGCGCCGCCGATTTCGAAGTGACGAACGTCCGTCTCACGTCCAGGGAAATCTCTTTCGAACTGGACGGCAACGTCTACACTTCCGAACTCCCCGGACGGCATCAAGTGGATAACGCCCTCACCGCCGTTCTTGCAGCGCAGCGTCTCGGCATTCCCACCGCCGCGATTCAGACTGGCATTGAACGCGCTCGCTGGCCCGGTCGCCTCGAACGTATCTCGGCCCGTCCCGACTTCATCCTCGATGGCGCCCATAATCCTGCCGGCGCTGCGGCGCTCGCCGTCTACATCCGCGAATTCTATGCCGCCCAGCCGGTTTGGCTCGTCTACGGCGCGATGCGCGATAAGGCCATTGACGAAGTGACGGCGCAGCTCTTTCCTCTGGCCGATCGCCTCATCCTGACCGCGCCCGATTTTCCCCGTGCCCTTCGCCCCGAAGCCATCCTCGAGCTCGCCGGCCACCCGAATGCCACCATCGCCCTAACCGTGCTCGACGCAATCGACGTCGCGCGCAACGCTCCGCCCGAGACGACGGTCTTTTTCACCGGCTCTCTTTTTCTAGTCGGCGAAGTGCGCGGTCTGCTGCTCGGAAGCCGCCCTCCTCTCCCGTAAAATGGGTCCTGAATGCACCGGCTCCGCGCCTATCTGTTTGCCGATCCGGCCATCGTCCTGTCCACCATCTTTTTCGGAACCATCAGCATCGTCGCTTCCCTATTTGACCGCTCCGGCGATACGCTCATCCGTGCGGCCCGCACGTGGGCGCGCAGCCTACTCGCCATCGGCGGCGTACACGTCCATGTCGAAGGTCTCGACCAACTCTCGCCGGGCGGAAGCTACGTCCTGATCGCCAATCACTTGAGCTACATGGACACGCCGGTTGTGCTCGCAAATATTCCCGTCCAGTTCCGTTTTCTTGCCAAGAAGGGACTGTTTCAAATACCATTCCTGGGGACTCACCTCAGCCAGGCTGGCCATATTCCCGTGCCTCGCGAGGATCCCCGCGCTTCCGTCCGCACCATGCAACTCGCGGCTGAAACGATCCAAAAGCGCAAAGTCTCCTTGTTGATTTTTCCGGAAGGCGGCCGCTCGCACGACAGCGTTCTGCAGCCCTTCAAAGAAGGCGCAGCGTATATTGCCATTCGAGCCGGCGTGCCCGCTGTCCCCGTGGCAATTCTCGGCACCCAACGCATTCTCCCCTTCGGCTCTGGCGTAGTTGTTCCCGGGCGTGTTACGCTCCGCATCCTGCCACCTATCAATACGAGTGAGTTAACCCTGAAGGACCGCGGAAATCTCACCGATCGGGTACGCGCGCTCATTGCCCACGAACTCGATCAGGCCTCGACAGCCCAAGTGGCTCAAAAATCCAACTTCTGAATCAGTTCCCGCTGCTGCTTTTCCAAGGCGGCCTTGTGTTGCGCTAAGGTCCGTATCTGGTCCCGCAGCTTTGATAGCGTTGCCTCATTATCCGAAAGTTGCCCCGAATACTTGCGCACCAGGTCCTCCTGCCCCTTCACCCGGTTTAAACTGTCGATGTTCTGCCGCAGCCTGGTTTGGTCTCCGGTCAGGTCCTCCGATTGAGACCGTACGTCCGCTAATGTGCTGTTCGTTTCCGAGAGATGCTGCTTCACGTCGCTGATCCCTTGAAGTTGAGCCTTTCCACGCTCGCTCAGCTCTTTATTCACAAGGATTGTTGTCAGCCAGTCTGGCGTTGCGTCGCTCACGGACTCGGCATCTAAGGTAATGTGCTCTTCCTCCACCTTCAGGACCTGATTGCCGTTCGCCGACACTTTCACTTCAAAGCGATTGGCCTTGGCCGTTCGCTCGGAGGGTTTGGGTGAAAGGACTAGGGACTCACTGGCATCGGCTTGCTCCACGATCAGCGTCTTCGGTTTAGCGTCCACGTTGTGGATCGTGTAGCTGCGTGTATCGTGTTCGGAGTAACGGACGTGCAGAATGCCGTCGCTTGCGTGGATCTCGCGCACGCTGCGGCGTCCGGAACCATACTGCTGCGTGATGCGCGTACCGTAATCGACAGCGTAACCAATCAGCCGCTTATCGCCGGCCTTCAATGTCTCAACTAACGCTTCGCCCGCGTACGCGCCGTCATCATAGACCGTGATCGGGCCCCCGTCGAGCGTCTTCCCGGTGTTGTTAGTGATCTCGGCCGCATTTACCGGATGCTCTCTCGCACCATTGCTATAGATCAGCAGCTTGCGCGCCTCAACTTTGTCTTGCAGGAACGGCAGCATGGCCGATAGGTTCTTTTTGATGGTTACCGGCGTGGCGAAGCTGTACTCGAACAGTTCACCCAGCGTTTCACCCGTCGCGCCTTCGACGGAACTCTCTTCAGAGTGGAACCAACCGTCGCCGCGGTTCCCCGAGTTTGGAACCGGCTTCTCTAACTGATTAGCACTGAACGGCCGCATGGCTTGCGGCGGAGGAGGCGGCGGAGCGGCGGCATCCAAGCTCCCCAACATTCCTCCGATTACTCCTCCTGCGACCCCGGCCCGCCCTTCCACGGGCCCCCCATACACCACCGGGCCGGCCGCGCGATCTTCCGGCAACTCGGCCACTTGCCTCTGTCCATAGCGCGGCGTATCGAGCAGGCTGATAAACGAAATTGGCCTCCCGGATACCACCGCCAGCCTAACGTTGTTCTAGTCATCGCCGGTTGTATTGTCCACAATCGCCCAGCCTTCGAGCGTCGGCGCCTCTCCCAGCGTCAGCCGGTAAGACGATTTCCATATCGCCGTCGGACTGATGTAGGAAACACGCAACTGACGTTCTCCCGCCGCGGTCGAATCGATATAGACGCTCCGAATATCTTTCGCACGCGACTGCGCGATGGCCCGCAAATACTGCTTCAATTGCTCCTGCAACCTTGGATCGAGCAGCCGAAGCGAGCTAATCGTATCGAGATTGTAATTCGCGATATCTCCCGAATCGAGCAGTAACGTGATCTGCTCCCGTACGCCGTGTTTATCGCCACTCGGCTCCGCTTCAATCGCTCGCGCGCCGACAATTTGGCCCTTGATCGGCCCGTCGCCATACTTCAATTCGATATGCGCGCCCTTCATGCCATCGAGGAGCGTGCTCAACCGCTCTTGGTCGCCAAGACGAAACGGGTAAACAGTGAGCTGCTGGTCCAGCGATTCGTTGGAATCATAACGGACGCCGCTGACGTGGCCGCCGCCTTCCTCACTGACAGTGAGTGATTTGAGGACATCGTTCATGTCGGTGCTCTTGAAATCCAAACGAGCCTCCTCACCCGCCGGAACCGAGCCTACCCTTTCAAAAAATGCAATGCCGTGTTTGTAGAGGATTACTTGCTTGACGGGAATTTCGGCGTTGAACGCCGGTTGCGTCGTGAGTACGAACATGAGCGCGACGGCGCTCGCGGTGTGGGTATGCATGGAATCCCTTTCCGCCGTGTGGCTACCGACTGAGACGGCGGTCATGCCTCATAAAGTTCCCGAGGGCTACCATGTTTGTTTATGGACCTGTTGCCGGAAAGTCTTGTCGACCTAATCACCCAAACCTCCACGAACCTACCTCCGGACGTACGTGCGGCCATGGGAATGGCTATCGAAGAAGAAACTCCAGCGACGCAAGCTGCGCAAGCGCTCGGTATCATCGCCGCAAACATCGACATGGCGGCCGAAGATCAGGGGGCAATCTGCCAGGACACGGGCATGCCCAATTTTGTCGTACATACACCTGTCGGCGTGAACCAAATCGCGCTCAAGCGGGCCATCCAGGAAGCCGTCGCTGAGGCAACCAGACGCGGCAAACTGCGTCCGAATTCAGTCGATTCCCTCACTGGGCGTAATAGCGGGAACAACTTGGGCGAAGAAACGCCAGTGATCCACTTTGAGCAGTGGGAGCAGGACGAAATTGAGGTCAAGCTGATTCTCAAGGGCGGGGGCTGCGAGAACAAGAATATCCAATACTCGCTGCCTTGCGAGCTGCAGCATTTGGGCAAGGCCGGTCGCGACATCGCCGGTGTGAAGAAATGCTTGTTGCATGCCGTTTGGCAGGCGCAGGGCCAAGGATGCGCTCCGGGGGCTCTTGGAGTCTGCATCGGCAGTGATCGAGCGCATGGGTATTCGCTTGCTAAAGCGCAACTGTTCCGCACGCTCGATGACACGAACGCGAATCCGGTGCTAGCGCAACTCGAAGACGAGGTTCTGAAGGAAGCCAACCGTATAGGTGTGGGCGCCATGGGGTTCGGCGGCGGCATTTCGCTCATCGGCTGTAAAGTCACGGCCGCGAACCGTCTGCCGGCGAGTTTCTTCGTCTCCGTCGCATACGAATGCTGGGCCTTTCGCCGCCTGGGTGTGCGTCTCGACGCGATCACCGGAGCCATTCGCAAGTGGCTGTATCGCGATCCCTCCAAAGAAGTGCAACGCATGGCCAAAAGCGAAGGCATTCCGCTGACCGGGCGCGAAATTCGCTTGACGCCGCCGCTCACGGAAGAAGTCATGCGCAGCCTAAAGGTCGGCGATGTGGTCCTGATCAGCGGTGATATGTACACCGGCCGCGACGCGGTACATGCGCATCTGATGACGAACCCGCCACCGGTCGACCTGCATGGTGCTGTCCTCTATCACTGCGGCCCGGTGATGCTTAAGCAAGACGACAAGTGGACGGTGAAGGGCGCCGGACCGACCACGAGCATCCGTGAAGAGCCCTATCAAGGCGAGATCCTGCGCCGCTACGGTGTCCGCGCGGTCATCGGCAAAGGCGGCATGGGCGCAAAGACCCTAGCGGCGCTAAAGGAGTGCGGAGCGGTTTACCTGAACGGCATCGGCGGAGCTGCTCAATTCTATTCGCGATCCATCAAAGATGTGTTGGATGTACATCTGATGGAGTTCGGCATCCCGGAAGCGATGTGGCATTTGCGCGTTGAGGATTTCGTCGCGATTGTAACTATGGATGCGCACGGCAATAGCCTGCACGCAGATATCGAGAAGGCGACTGGCATCAATTTGGAGCAGTTACAGACGGCGTAGAATTGGATAGATGATTTGGACGAGGAGGTGCATCGCAAACGGGAGATGGGCTTAGCTCGGCCGCGGACGGCCGCTTGGCGGTAATACTTGCCGCGAATGCCTCCCCGCAAAAGAGAGAGGTCATATTCAGACCGCAACGTCTCGCCTAGTCTTAGATTCCTTGTTCATAATGTTTTCGTTCGGCGCTCGTGAACGTTGCGCACTGATGATTCCGCACACAAGCCGTTGCTAACTAACCTTACTGCGAGAGCGGTGAAAGCCCACCGCTTCGCGCTAATCCTACAGCTCGCCGTCAGGCCACTACGGCCGCCTCTGCTCTTCTGTTGGCAACCTCCGCCCGGACGGCCTTCATTCGCTCGCGTGTAGCCGCCGTTCGCTCACGGCCGCCTGGGGTCGCATCGATCAGTTTCTCCAGATTGGCCATAAATTGCGGGCCCACGGCAGCGCGAGCCTCACTCAACAGTGGTTCGAGCTTGGCGAAGACCGAGATATGTTCTCCGTTCGTTTCGCTGAAGAGTTCCCGGCTGATGGCTCCATGGTTTACAAGAGCGGCAGCCATGTCCCAGTACGACATGACCATTCGCAAATGTCCGCTGTGTTCGCCAAATAGGGCCGCATTAACGTCTGCCATCGATGCGGGATTGAATTCCAAAAAATACCAGTCGCGAGCCTTGCGCATGGTGGCTTCCCTGCGCAGCTCGTAGAGCTTCAGAATAAGATTAGCTTCTTCATGTTTGGACATCTAGGGTCGCTCCTTTACGAGGTCCCGGGCTAGCACAAACGCCGACTCACCAACTTAGAATATCAGGGACACGAAACCCAGCCCGGCCGGTGAAAACAACCTTGTTCCCAACGCAGCAGATCCGGCGTTCTGCGGGCCTCCCTTACTCGGCGTATAACCCGCGGCGCGCCGTAAGATAAGGGCGGAGTTCGAATCGACAGTGGAATCCTTGATGCCCAAAGAACCGAAGATATTCTCCTGCAGGAACTTCCCATAGCTCTCGCCACTTGCCTTCTCAATTCGTCGAACTGTAGCCTTGTTCAGCAATGTTTCGTTGCCACGAGTTACCAGCACGGAGCTCATGAACGTCTTATTCGAAACGTAGTCTTCCGAGTGAGGATCCAGAACGATTTCGGAAATGAGCATTGAGCCATTCGATACGATGTACTCGCTGGAATCCGTCGAAACCAGGCGCAGGATCTGCTGGCGACATTCCAAATTACGCAAGGTCTCAAATGTCAAACAAGAACCTATTAGGAAAGACTGCTCTGATTACCGGAGCGAGCAAAGGTCTCGGCAAAGCGATGGCGCTCGCGCTGAGTGCCGAAGGCGCCAAGATTGCGCTGGTCGCTCGCAACGAAGAGAAACTGCACGAAGTGCGCGCGGAGATTGAAAGTTCCGGCGGAACGGCCGTCGTTTTCATCTCCGATGTCGCGAATGAATTGGATGTACACCGGCTCCAGGAACAGGTCGCCAAATTGTTTGGCCCCATCCAGATCCTCATCAATAATGCCGGGACGAATATCCGCAGGCAACTCATTGAGTTCACACTTGAAGAGTGGCGCACCGTGATGGACACTAACTTGACCAGTGTCTTTCTCATGTGCCGCGCCTTTGTGCCGGGCATGCGCGGAACCGGCTACGGTCGCATTTTGAACATGACGTCCATCATGAGCCATGTCTCGCTGCCGGGGCGCACGGCATATTCCTCGAGCAAGACCGCTCTGCTGGGCCTTACGCGCGCACTGGCACTGGAATTGGCCTCGGAAGGAATCACCGTGAATGGCATCAGTCCTGGGCCGTTTGCCACGGAGTTGAATGCGCCAATCATCAACAACCCGGAAGCCAATGCTCAGTTCCTCGCCAACATTCCCGTAGGGCGATGGGGCCAGGTGGAGGAAATCGGGGGTCTGGCCTGCTTTCTTTGCTCGGACGCCGCAGGCTTCATCACCGGAACCGATATCCTGATCGACGGCGGCTGGACAGCTCGTTGATTACGCTTCGCTGAGAGCCCGCTTTCCGGCCTCGATCACGCGCAGAATCGCATCCACGTCATACACGCTGCCACCCCAGCTTCCACCGCTGACATCCTGCAGCGCCGCCCATAGCCGCGTATCATTCGGCAGAGCCGGATCGGGCCGCAAGTCCGCGCGAGGCCTTCGCCCGGCGAGCACGCGCGCGCCCTCTTCCGCGCCAAACAGCTTGCCGTCCACGCCCACCAGGTTAATCGATCCTTCGAGACGCTTTCTGTCGACAATTACTTCAAGCAAGTCGCCATCCTGGATTTTGCCAATTGGGCCGCCTGCCAATGCTTCCGGCGAAACATGGCCGATGCATCCGCCAGTCGAGACACCGCTGAAGCGGGCGTCCGTGATCAGCACGATGTGCTTTCCAAATTCCAAATGCTTTAGCGCTGAGGTCAACTGATATGTCTCCTCCATGCCGGCGCCCATGGGCCCGCGGCACATTAGCACTAGAATGTCGCCGATTTTCACGTCGTCGTTCTTAATCGCCTCAATCGCGCTAGTCTCCGTCAGGAACGTTCGCGCCGGACCGGTTTGCCGGAACACGCCATCCTCGCCCACCATCGTCGGATCGATGGCGGTCGCCTTGATGACCGCTCCGTCGGGCGCAATATTGCCGTGGGGAAAACACACGGTTGAAGTAAAGCCGCGCTGCTTCGCGCTCTCAGGATCGGAGATTACATCATCGGGATCTACACGATCGCGATCGCGCAGAAGCTGCCGCAAACGCGCGCGCCGTTCCGAAGCTTCCCACCAGTCGAGCGATTTATCCAGCGATTCGCCTGAGACCGTGAGCACGCTGGTATCGAGCAGCCCCAACCGCCGCAGATGGAGCATCACTTCCGGCACGCCGCCAGCCAGGAAGACTTGCACGGTCGGGTGATTTCTAGGTCCGTTCGGCAGCGCATCGACTAAGCGCGGAACCTTGCGATTCATGTCCACCCAATCGCTGGCTTTCGGGCGGGCCAGCCCAGCGGCATGCGCGAACGCGGTCAAGTGCAGAATCAAATTTGTCGACCCTCCGAACGCCGCATGAACCGCCATCGCATTACGAATGCTACTGGCAGTCAGGACGTCCCGAACGTACAGCCGCCGGTCGTCCATCGCCGTCAACGCGCGGGCCGAGCGCCGGGCCGTGTCCAACCAAATCGCATGACCCGAGGGAGCGAGCGCCGCGTGAGGCAACGTCAGCCCCAGCGCTTCCGCTACCACTTGCGAAGTAGCCGCGGTACCGAGAAATTGGCATCCGCCACCGGGAGAAGCGCATGCGCGGCAACCCATTTCCGCCGCTTGTTCCAACGTCATCGTGTGGTGAGCGAACCGCGCACCCATGGATTGCACGTGCCCGGCATCTTCGCCGTTCTCGGGCATCAGCGTGACTCCGCCGGGGACCAGAATGCAGGGCAGATCGCCGCTGCTTGCCAGCGCCATCGTCATTGCGGGCAGGCCCTTGTCGCACGTGGCCACGCCCATGACACCACGGCGCGTCGGCAAGGAGCGGATCAGCCGGCGCAACACAGTAGCGGCATCGTTTCGATAAGGCAGGCTATCGAACATACCTGTCGTGCCCTGCGTGCGCCCGTCGCACGGATCGGTGCAGTAACCGGCAAACGGCACTCCGCCCAGTGCTTTGAATTCCTTCGCCGCCGCCTCTACCAGTAGGTTCACCTCCCAGTGGCCTGTGTGATAACCCAATGCCACGGGGCTGCCGTCCGGCGCACGCAATCCGCCGTGGGTGCTGAGAATCAGGTACTCCGGACCGCCCACCTTGGACGGGTCCCAACCCATTCCGGCGTCCTGCGACAGACCAAACAGATCGCCCGAGGCCCAATTGCGGAGCATGTCCGCCGTCAAGGGAAGAAAGCCGCGCGGTCCAGGCGCATGCGTGCGTATGTCGAACAAACTCGCGTCGGCGGTCCCGACGATTTCTTCAAAGCTGCTATGCATTTCATCTTCAGGATAGAGCGTTGCCGGCCGCTGAGATCCACGTGGGGGGTATGGGACGCCGTGAAGAATAACTCCACCGGCCCTCCGCCATACGAGACCCTCTACACCGTATTCCTGAATAATCCGCTGCACGCCGGGTGGATACGACACCAGCGGAAACTGCTCGAAATAGAGCAGACTCCGCTGGGGTTACGTCGCTTCTGAATTCGACTTTATCGGCTCGCCATCTCTCCGAGTATTGCGAGCACCGCATCGTGTTTCATCTTTCTGGCCCATGCTCTCGGTTGAGCCCAAGGTTCCGCATCCAGTTCGTCAATTGGAGCCCCGCGTTCAATCAGCAACTTCACCAAGCCCGTGCGCCCCCATCGGCACGCCCACGCGAGAGGTGTCGATTTGAGTAACTCATCTCTTAAGTCAAATTGAGCCCCATGGTCGAGCAGCATAGCGCCGAACCGTGCACGGTCGTTTTCTCCCAGGTTGCCGTGATGCGCAGCCAAGAAATGTAGGATGGTTTGACCATACCGAGTAATGTTGGGGTCGATTCCATGTCTTAACAAAATCTCCATGCTTCTGAAATGGCCTTCGTTCTCCGATGAATTGCTTCCCGCGCCACGGTTTGGTTGAATCAGGACCCAATGCCACCTCGGATCGTTGGCTACCCATTTGACGTGGGGAAGCGCCAGTTCCACAATATCCGGGCATCCGTGGTCGGCGGCGGACCAGAGCAACTCATGCGCCAGTTCCTCGGTCAAGTCTGTTGCTAACATCCGCTTGGCTTCGTTGACATCGTGCGCCTCGGCAACCATGTAGGGCTGCGGTTTCGCACCTCGTTCCAGCAGCAGGCGCTTTACGGAGTCGTCCTTGTGATTCCAGGCATTCCGCAGTGGCCATCCGGAAGCGTAGACGTTGGCGTTGGGATCGGCGCCGCGATCTAGCAACAACTTAGTAAGTTCAAAATTTCCCGCCAACGCCGCGCACCACAACGGCATGCCCCAACTAAGCATTGGTTCTTCCAATTCCTGGAGCATGGTGCGTTCATCGACATCAGCGCCCAGATCCAGCAACAGCCTGACGATTTCAACATGCCCGTGATTCACAGCCAGAGTGAGTAATCCACCGTTCCGGCCCGTTAGCCGCAACAACGGGGGATCGGCGCTCACCACTTCATGGATACGCGGCGCATTGGCTAAAGCGACAGCGGCGCGGATAGTAACCTCTGCGCCGTGCTCTAACAGCAACGTAGCAACAGACGGAAATTCTCGCGCGCTCTGGTCGCGTGGATCGGCGGCGAGCGCGGCGCGGTCAAGCGCAGTCAAGCCCTGCAGGTCTTGCTTGTGTACGTTAGCCCGCCTCTTCAATAACCATGCCACGAGTTCGGCGTTAGTCTCTTCCGCCGCGATGTGCAACGGCGTGGCGCCATCGCGATCGCACGCTTGAATGAGCGAACGATCCGCCTCAAGCAGGCGCATTGCGGTCGCGTTGTCGTCCCGTGAGATGGCAGCGCTGATTTGGTCCTGAATCGGTGAGATAGTGGCATTCGGGCAGCTCATCTCTTCGCGGCGCAGCCGTTCCTCTTCCTCGATGATCGCGACGATTTCGTGGTATTCACGTTCACGAGCAATGCCCAAAGCCGAGGTTGCATCACGATGCGGGTAAATGCCTTTGCGCGCATCGGCGCCGGCCTCCATCAGCAGCCGGACCATTGCCGCATCCCGGCGCAACACCGCATAGTGAATGCCGCGATGTTCATTACTGGCGCTGACATCCATGTCGATCAGCTCAGGACGAGTTTTTAGCATCAATCGAACTTGAGCCATATCGGCGGTCTGAACTGCGTGGATAAACCTGGCGATGTTCACTCCGTCGACAGATGCCTTCAGCTTGGCCCAACTCTCATAGCCGTAGGCGCGCGCCAGTACTCGCTGCGCGTCATTGAGTGCAAATGTGGAAGGATTGGGGCTGCGTTCAAATTGCCGTACTTCAGCTATCGCCTCGGGATCTCCAGCAAGGTACTGTTCGAGCAAGTCTTTAGCTTGCTTTCGCAGTTGCTCTAAATTTGGACGTTGTGGCAGGCGGCGCGTTGGCGCGGGATACGGAAGATTTTCGGACAAGACGATCTCCTATCGATGCCCGCTGTCCGCGTAGACGGGTTGAAGAAGATTCGTCCTAAGCGCTAAAAAGCAATCTCGCCGGTGGGCTCGGCCCTGCCCGCGGACACGGAGGCGTCCGACACGCCACGCTCAGTATAGCGCGAGGTGAGTCTCCTTTAGACATTACAGAACGGTCTCCCGCTTGTCCCAGTTTAAGGTATTTTTTGAGCCCGATAGCTCAATAACTTAGCTCCTCGCCTTCGATGACGCCGCCGATCGGCGCAAGCACGTCGGCCAAGGCATTTACTTCTCCCAAAAAGAAGCAAAAGGCGGCGTAAGAACACCCTCAAATCAACCGGCTTGTGCACCCGTAAAGGGACATATCGGGTTTGATGATAGTCTTCGTACAGATGACGATGTCCTTCGCGTCGAGGCACGGCAAGAAGAGGAGTTTTCGATGAGACAAGCACTCACCCAACAGCAGCTAACAGAGTATCGGGATCAAGGCTTTCTGTTCCCCTTGCCGATCCTGTCCGATTCAGAAACCCGCACCTTGCGGACCAAACTGGAAGAGCTGGAACTGCGCGAGGGCGGCCGGTTAGAAGCCCGGGTGAACCGGAAGCCTCACCTGCTCTTGACGTGGTTGAATGAGCTTATCCGCGATCCTCGAATTCTGGATCCGGTGGAAGACATCCTGGGGCCGAACATCCTATGTTGGGGTTCTGGATTCTTTATAAAGAACGCCCACGATCCTGCGCGCGTCACCTGGCACCAGGACTCAACATATTGGGGTCTTTCGAAACCCGATATTGTCACCGCGTGGGTCGCGCTTACGCCGAGCACAGCCGAAAACGGATGCATGCGCGTCGTACCGGGAACACATACTCTTCAACAACTTCCGCATCGAGATACCTTCGCCGCAGATAACCTGCTCAGCCGCGGCCAGGAAATCGCGGTGGAAGTCGACGAGTCGAGGGCAGTCGATATCGTTTTAGCGCCGGGACAAATATCACTGCATCATGTACTGCTGGTCCATGGTTCCGAGCCAAACCGCAGTGATTATCGGCGCATTGGGTTCGCGATCCGCTATTTGCCGACGCACGTTGCGCAACTCGCCGGAGTGCGGGACAGCGCGACGTTGGTGCGCGGTAAGGACGAGTATGGCCATTTCTTGTTGGAGCCAGCGCCGTTGTCAGACTTCCATCCCGGTGCCGTGGCCTTTCACTCCCAGATGCTGGCGGCCAACGACCAAATTCTCTATTCTGGCGTGACTTCCAAATTGTGATCAGCCGAGGCCGCTGGGTTCCCGTTTGGTTTCTATTTGCAGGCGGAATGATCAATTACATGGACCGCTCGGCGATATCTGTCGCCGCTCCGCTTCTCATGAAGGATATGCGGCTGGACGCGGCGCAGCTCGGAATCGTCTTCAGCAGTTTCTTTGCCGGGTATGCGCTGTTCACGTTTATAGGCGGCTACGCTTCTGACGTACTCGGGCCAAAACTTGTATTCACGCTCGCGATGACCGTGTGGTCGGCCTTTTGCGGGTTAACTGCGGCCGCGGTCGGCTTTACGTCCTTGCTGCTGGCGCGTATCGGTTTCGGTTTTGGCGAAGGCCCGTTCGGCGCGGCCGCCAATAAGATGGTGGGCAGTTGCTTTCCGCGTCGGAGCGTCGCCACCGCGATAGGACTGGCCAACGCCGGTACGCCGATTGGTGGCGCCCTCGCCGGACCTGTTGCGGGATGGATAGAACTGCGGTATGGCTGGCGCGCATCGTTCGTCGTCCTCGCGTCCATTGGCTTTCTCTGGACGATTCTCTGGACTCGGTTCATTCCTGATCGGTCGGAGACGCAAAGCGCTCGACCTGAGAGCTCCAAACTTCCACCCGCAATTGAGTTACCTCTGTCGTTCTATCTGAAGCAGCCTACAGTTATTGTCACCGGCCTTGCTTTTTTCGGATATTCCTATATTCTTTATTTCTTCTTGAGTTGGTTTCCCAGCTACTTGACCATGGCGAGGCGCTTGAGTATCCACGACATGGTGTTCGTAAATACAATTCCGTGGATTTTTGGGACCGTCGGGCTGGTAATGAGCGGCTTGGCATGCGACGTTCTGTCGCGGATCGCCGGTGACGCGCTGCGCGCGCGCAAACTGGTCTTAGTCGTTTGCTTGATTGCCGCTGCGATTTGCGTCGGCCTGGCCGGATTGGTTCCGGCTCTCGCTTGGGCGGTAGCCCTCATGGCTGCGGCAATTTTCTTCGTCTATCTCACCGGCGCGACGTATTGGGCGATCGTCCAGGAAACTGTTCACTCGAAGCACGTCGGTGCCATCAGCGGTTTTGTCCACCTGATCGCAAATTGCGCGGGCATCGTCGGCCCCACCGCGACGGGTCTGATCGTTCAGGCCACCGGATCCTTCATCGGCACATTCTTCTTAGCAGGCGGCGTCGGCCTTTTCGGAGCGCTGCTTGTCGCGCGTTTCGTGAAGCGACTGTGATTCTCCACGCCGTTGCACGGCGTCACAGGAAGCCAGTCTGTCTTCTGGCTTCTATTTCCCTCGTTCCGCCGTCTCCATCGCACGTCTGCCAACATTCGCAAAGGCTTCCTTCAATTCTTCTGGCTCACGGACTACGATGCGGCAACCGAGGCTTAAAAGCATTGCGGCGAATGTCAGCAGGTTGTCACGTCCGCAGCGGAGCGTCGTCCCTCCGTTCTCCTCCCGCATCGCAACGCGGTGAAGCGCGAACTGCGACTGCGCCTCCCGATACGGCAATTCCAGCCAGACTTCGATGCGAAAAGCGGACTGCACAAATGGCATCGCTTGATGGAGATACTCCTTAATATCGAAACTCGCCGGCCGCTTGAATCCTTCTTCACAAATCTCCACATGCGAAACACGGTCCAAACGAAAGGTCCTCAGCGCCTGGCGCAGCAGACATCGCCCGGCCATGTACCATCGGCCGTCCATGTGAACCACACCGTACGGATCAAGTTGCCGTCGTGTGAACGTTCCCTCATACGATCGGTAATCGAACGCGAGCCGTCGGCGCTCCCGAATCGCCGTCGATACGCGGATCAAGGATTCCGCCGAAGTCGAGATCACCCAAGGCCCTGGTTCCAGCGCCACCACTTCGTCAACAGTTTGTACGCTATCGCGCAGCGGTTCGGGAAGAACGCGCCCCAACTTCGCCGATGCGCCTTCCGTGGCTGGAGCGAAAGCCGAAAGTCCCAAGTGGCGCAACGCTCTGATCCCAAGCGCCAGCGCAAAAGCCTCTTCGTCCGTGAACATCAAAGGAGGTAGCCGAAACCCTGGCTTCAGACGATAGAACCCTCCTACGCCCCGCGCCGATTCCACCGGAATACAGAGGTCTTGAAGCCTCTCGATGTAGCGTTGAACTGTTCGAACACTGACCTCCAGGCGTTCTGCCAATTCCGAGCCGCTGACCCGTTCGCGAGCCTGCAGGATCTCAAGAACCGTCAGAACGCGCATGATTGGGTCATACATAAATTTCTATCGTGGCATGGAATTACGACAGGCTTTGTCGGGTATCGCCTTTAGGCTTGTATCAGGGAACGCGAAGCGACCCTAAAGGAGATCTGAAATGACAGCAACCGCGAAGGAAACATACGTTCTCACATCGGACAAACTGCTCGACCATTGGCAGGGACATCGTCGGCTGACGCGACGGGTAATCGAGGCCTTTCCGGAGGATAAGTTGTTCACTTTTTCCGTCGGATCGATGCGGCCGTTCTCCGAGATGGTGATGGAATTCTTGAAAATGGCGGAACCCATCGCACACGGAGTCGCCACGGGAAAATGGGTGAGCAAAGACGATCTGGGTTCGCCGCATACCAAGGCCGAATTACTCGCGCTTTGGGATCAAGCGACGGCTGAGATCAACACGATCTGGCAAACGATCCCGCCGCATCGTTTCGCTGAGGTGGACAAGGCATTTGGCCAATGGGAGAGCTCAGGCCTCAATACGATCCTGTACGGGATCGACAATGAGATTCACCACCGGGGTCAGGCATACGTGTATCTGCGAGCGCTTGGAATTGAGCCCCCGGCTTTCTATGACCGGGCCTGATTCGGGCCGCCAGTACTTTGTATACCTTGCGCGGACCAATCGACGTAGCTGAGCCAAGTCGAGGAAAATTGTCCCGAAACGGCAAGCATTGGGGACAGATCTGGTGAACGATCGGCGCGGAGCCCACCGGGCTGGGCGCGTGGAACGTCACAAGCAACATGATCACGGGCGGGACGCCCATTGCGGCCAGGATTCCCAATGCGGCGGCGTATCGCGTGTTGGCGGTTCGGAGCGAACCCGAAAGGAGAGGCAGTAAACCGGCATAACTTCGTTCTACTACGAACGTTTTCGCAGTAGAACGAACATCTTCGTAGCCGGTGGGCAAATCCCGCACTCAGTCGCCAATCGCGAGCGCCGCTGGGCCGCCGGGCCTGCTAGCATCGCTGTTTGGAAGAGCAAGAGGTCTATTCCGTCATTGGCGAAGACGGATTCACCCGCCTAATCGCCGCGTTCTATCGGCAAGTGCCGCTCGACCCCGTCTTGGGAGCACTTTACCCGAAAGACGATCTGCCTGCGGCCGAGCAGCGTCTGCGCGACTTCCTGATCTTTCGTTTCGGAGGACCACAGCGCTACATCGAGCAGCGTGGTCATCCCCGGTTACGCATGCGCCATGCGCCATTCCCCATCGACGGGGCTGCGCGCGATCATTGGCTCCAACTCATGCGCAACGCGCTGGCCGAAACGGAGCTGCCGAAGGAAGCCGCCGCCGTGTTGTGGGCCTATTTCGAGCCGACCGCGAACGCCATGATGAACCGCTCGTAAAGGCTACGGTGGTTTTCCTCCGCTTATACTCCGGTATGCGCTCTTTTCGTTTTTTATTCGCACTGTCGACCGTTGGACTGTTCTGTGTTGCCGCGACTCCTGCGCAGACAATTGCCCTGAGCTTTCCGGCCTCGCGCTCGGAGAAACCGCTAGACGGCCGCGTGCTCCTTCTGCTCTCGAATGACCCCAGCGAAGAGCCGCGCATGCAAATCAACGATACGGCCAAATCGCAGATGGTGTTTGGCGTCACGGTAGATGGATGGAAGCCGGGGGAGAGCATCACTATTGGCGATAATGCACAGGGCTATCCGCGAGCGAATCTGAAAGACGTGCCGCCGGGAGACTATACAATCCAGGCCGTTTTGAACACCTACGAGACATTTCACCGGTCCGATGGCAAGACGGTGAAGCTGGCGCCAGATCGCGGTGAAGGACAGCACTGGAACGTCGCGCCCGGCAACTTAATGTCGAAGCCGAGACTGGTTCACATTGGCCCTGGGTCGGCGCCGATTGCCGTTTCATTGGATGACGTCATTCCGCCGATCAAGCCCGAGCCGGATACGAAGTACGTGCGCCACATCCGCATTCAGTCAAAACTGCTCACTACGTTCTGGGGCCGCCCGGTCTATCTCTCCGCCATCGTTCTTGTGCCGCAAGGCTTCGACGCCCATCCGGAGGCGCACTATCCGCTGATCGTCTTTCACGATCACTTTGTGACCGGCTTCAACGACTTCCGAGAGACCCCGCCCGATCCTAACCTGAAGCCCGACTACTCCGGCCGCTTTCACATAGCCGGTTACAACCACATCCAGCAGCAGGAGGCTTATAAGAACTATCAGAACTGGATCGCGCCGGGAACGCCGCGCATGCTCATCGCGAAGTTACAACACGCGAATCCCTACTACGACGACTCCTATGCCGTGAACTCGTCCAACGTGGGTCCTTATGGAGATGCGATCGAGACCGAGTTGATTCCGGCAATCGAGCACCAGTTTCGGGGTATCGGGCAAGGATGGGCCCGGTTTGTTTATGGCGGTTCGACGGGCGGTTGGGAATCGCTCGCTACGCAGATGTTCTACCCCGACGACTACAACGGCGCTTTCGTCGCGTGTCCCGATCCGGTCGATTTCCGTGCGTATATGACGGTCGACCTTTACAAGCAAGACAATATGTTCTTTATTCAGGGTGCGAATAAGAGGATCGAGCAGCCGTCAATGCGCGATTATCTGGGCCACACTTTAATGTCAATGCGCGACAACATCGCCTATGAAGCCGCGCTCGGCGATCACGGCCGATCGGGCGAGCAGTTCGACATCTGGCAGGCGGTTTATTCTCCGGTCGGGGAGGATGGCTTTCCACAGCCGATCTTCGATAAGCAAACCGGCGTAATCGATCATCATACGGCCGAATATTGGCGCGAGCACTACGACCTGGACGCCATACTTCAACGCGATTGGGCCACGCTGGGCCCGAAGCTGCAGGGCAAGCTCCACATTTACGTTGGTTCGGACGACACTTACTTCCTGAACGATGCGGTCTACCTGATGGAAGATTTTCTCAAGCAAACCGGAACGCCCGGACACGGCGTGCCCTATGAAGGTGAGGTTCACTATGGGCCGCGTGCCGAGCACTGCTGGAATGGCGATCCCACCAAGCCGAACTGGTACTCGCGCCTCCACTACAACCAGATGTATGTTCCGCAGATCATGGAGCGCATTCAAAAAACCGCGCCGCCCGGAGCGGACCTGACCAGTTGGCGGTACTGATTGCTCTGTGACACTTCCAAAAAGCGTCACAAGCACGTCTCATGGGTGCCAGTTTGCTTGTACAGTACAAGTTGTGCATATGGCCGGCTTGCGACTTACGGCACTTTTCGCCATCTCATTGTTTGCTCAAGACCCGACTTCTAGCGATCTCGATCATCTGAGGCAAGAACTCCAGGACACGATCCAAGCGGGCAATCTTGCCAAGGCCTCTGAGATTGCCGTGAAGCTTGACGACGGGGTTCAGCGGCAATTCCGAGAATCGCTGGAACGCGATGCTAGCCAGCGAGTCGATCAAGTTCTGGATTGGCTACCCACCGGCACGGATACCTTGTTTGTGCTGCAGTATCCAATTGTGCTTCATGCTCAAGGTTCGCGCGAGATCACAGGTGAAGGACCAGCCCGCCAGTACGCGTTCGACCGCCTGATGGCTTTAAATCACGGAGATATCTACCGCCGGCTTGAGGGCAAAACAGTCCGGCTTACGGCTGTGGGGATCAGAAGTAACCACCACCCCCGTGCATCCGGAGTGAGCATAATTCCTGCGACTATGCCCGACGCAGATGCAACCTATCTTTACTTCTTCACTGAGCCTGTTGTTGAGGACATTTTGGGCGAACCCGACACATCGTCTAACCTTGGTCCGATGTGGCGCGGCACCGCCGAAGTCGACGCAGGTGAACCGTGGACGCCTGGCCGCCGAGAGCGGGCTCAACGTGAAGATTCCAATTGGCTGGCGTTTCCTCGGCCCGATTTGCTGGTACTCTGTTCGCGCCGCGAGACATTGGCCGAGGTGCTTCAACATATTGCCGGCGGGACGGCAAACAAGCCAGATCGGCCGGACCGGGCGCTTCCCGAGCGCCTTTCGATTTGGCAGCAGGTGGATCGGAAAGCAAAATTTTGGGCATTGCGTCGCTACTCGGATTCCGTGGCTGGCGGTCTATCGGTGCGCTTCGACGTCGATTCCGGCGAGCTTGACATCAGGTATCTCGGCGGAGCCGCTACGCCGCCTGACCTCGATAGCACGATGAGTCAGCAATTTAAGGCGACACATATGCAGAACGATGTATGGCAATTTGAATCGAGTACGCGAGAGCGAGGCGACTTTCCATTTCATGCTGCTGCCGCGATGCTCGGGTTTGGAGTTTATCGCTGATGCGACTAGCAATTGTTCTTCTTTGCGCACGATTCCTATGCGCGCAATCGTCGGTTGCCTCGACGGATGAGCTTTTATCGCTAACCGGCCGGCTTCGGGCAGCGATGGCTGCAGGAGACTGGAAAACCGCTGCCGGCTTGAGCACCACACTGAAGGATGCCGTCCGGGAGGCGAGAGACCGCTCGTTCTCGGTGAGCAACGCAGAACAGATCGGCAGCGTACTTTCGTGGCTCCCCGAGAACACCGAGACGATACTAGTCGCGCAGCAGCCCTTCACGGTCGTGCAGGAGAAGAGACAGACGCCAATTGACGCCGCTTCGCTCGCACGACAATACATCATGAATGTGCTTGACCCCCTGCAAGAGGAACATGCGTTGAGATCCTTGGACGGCATCACTCTGCGCTATGCCGTACTTGCGGGAAGGAACTTCAAGAACCATCTAACGGGCGACAGCGGGGCTCTGCCATTGGGCATGATCGCATTTGAAGGGTGCGGTGTGTACGCATTTGCAAGCGCGATTCCGGACAACATGTTCTCGCAACCCCCTAACGTTGCGATTCTCGGCCAATACTCATGGAGCGTAAGGCATCAATTGGACGAGCAGCCTAGCGACGCACCACTGATCTACGATACGTTCTTCGCCGCAAAGATTAAGCCGGACATCCTGTTGGCATGCAACGATGAAGACTTCTTTTCATCAGTAATTTCACAGCTTTCTACTGCTCCGCACACTTCGCGATTCGAAGCGCTGCCCGAATGGAAGCAGACCGGCACGGCCGCTGCCGTATGGGGGCTCCGTCATTTCAACCCGGCATCCGCCACGACTGATCCGACATATCCGATAGACAAGACATTGGACAAGGCAGACTCCGGCGCGATCGGGATTGTGGTTCAAGTTGGTGCCCCCCCTGGCACTATCCGGGCGCGCTTTCTTTCGACATCGAAAGATAATCCTCTAGATGAGATTGCCAAACTAAGCGAATTTAGGGATGCCGTCACCATGCGACGGCCATCGGAAGGAGTGTTTGAGCTGTCTGTAAACGACCGGGGGAACGCCGGCTACGCCGCAATCTTCGCCATCATGTCGATGCTCGGATTTGCAGTTCTACTTTAATCGGTTGACATTCCAAACACTTTTTCCGTATACACGCGGCTGCGGCGCAGGTCCTCTTCGAGCGATCTCGTCACAACCGTCTGCAGACGGTAGGCCAACTCCACGACGAGGAGCGGATATAGGTGCTGCTCTTTCAGATAACGAGCAACTTTCCGGTAATCGATGTCGCTATCTTCCACATCTTCCAGCCAGATCTTGTTGCGAGCGCTGCGCACATGCATCTCACGGAGCCTGCTCCCGACTTCGCGCAGAAACGGAACCGGCTCAAAGCCGCCTTCGTAGGCCCAGTCCACGTCAACACAGATGTGAACAAACTTCGGATCGGTATGTGCCAGGATGTAATGCCACTCGCGCGCTCCGTTTTCAAGCTGTGGCGTGTGATGATGGACGCGGAGATCGAATCCTTTGGCGGCAAGCGCGCGGCCCATGCGATTCAAGCCGTCAGCTTCCGCGGCAAGTTCTTCGTCTGTTTTCGCTTGCCCGCCAGGCTTCGGATCGGGGTTATTGACAACGCCCTTGCAGCCGAACGGAGCGGCGATGCTCGCGTATTCGAGCGCATTGGCGATCGTCTTGTTGGCGTCCGCCTCAGTGTGCATCGCGCCACCAACATAGATGGACGGCATCTGCAGACCTATCGAACGCAAGAGAGCAACCGTGCGTTCGCGCAAGTCGCCGGCGAAGAAGGCGGTATTCAGTTCGACATTCGTGAAGCCGGCCGCGTGCGCCATCGGCAACACTTCCGGAATCACCTCCGCCAATGGCTTTTTCTGCCGCTGCGCGTACTGCTGAAAGATATAGCCTTCAACTGAGATCTCAAACGTTCTCGACTGTTTTGCTAAGGCGAGCGGAGCAGCCAAGATAGTCATGAGTGCTTCGCGGCGGGTAGTCATCACGCTCTTCTTCATTTCGCCTTCCTACTCACAAGATCCAGCTTATGCCGTCTCCCGTGTGAATCTCGCAGAAAGAGGTCATCGCCCGATACGGCGAAGGCAACTAAACCGCCCTTACCTACCGCAAGAGGCTTAGGTCCGCGATATTCGGCCATGATCACCGAAGAGCCGTCGTCAATATCGAAATCCCAAGCGTATTTGCGTTTGGAAAACCGCTTGTTCTTGATTCGCTGGTTTAGTGTGATTTGTATTGAGCCGCCGGTGATATTCATCACCGTTCCATGTTGCCATGCCAGCAGCGGCCTTGAAGCACTCAGCGGCAGTCCCAATAGCGCCAACCCAAGGGGCAACATTAAAAACCAACGACGAATCGGGCGAAGCATCTGCCGCAGCGTAACATGCGATCTGGTAAAGCGAAAGGGGACCATGATGCGGTCCCCTTCGTCATGTCGATCGCGTTCGACCCTAGAGTTGTGACTACTTAGTCCCCTTCGCATCGGGGCACTCAATAGTATAACGCTCCGGTTAGACGATCTTTTCGGCAATCGACTTTGCCTGCACAAACTGCAGCAGATAATCGGGTCCGCCTGCCTTCGAGTCCGTTCCCGACATATTGAAGCCGCCAAACGGATGCGCTCCGACCATCGCGCCGGTGCACTTCCGATTGATATAAAGATTGCCAACGAAAAATTGCCGGCTCGCCTTATCGATTTTTTCCCGATTCTTGCTAAACACCGCGCCGGTCAACCCGTATTCCGAATCGTTCGCCAATTCCAGGGCATGGTCGAAATTCTTCGCCTTCGCAACCGCGAGTACTGGGCCAAAGATTTCCTCCTGATATATCGTGGCCTTGCTATCGACGTCGGCAATCACCGTCGGCTTCACAAAAAAGCCGTCGCCCGGCGCCGCCGTCCCGCCCGTGATGAGCCGGCCTTCTTTCTTCCCTATCTCGATATACCGCAAGATGGCGCTGCGCGCGCCTCCATTGATCACCGGCCCCATATAGTTTTCGGGCGCGTCCGAAGGCCCAACGGTTAATGTCTCTACCTTGACCTTCAACTTGTCGAGAAACTCGTCGTAAATCGATTCGTCTACTATGGCTCGCGAGCAGGCCGAGCACTTTTGGCCTTGATAACCAAATGCCGAGTACATCACGCCCAGCACCGCTTGATCGATATCGGCCTCGCTGTCCACGATAATGGCGTCTTTACCGCCCATTTCGGCGATAACACGCTTAATCCAAATCTGCCCCTTCGGTGTCTTGGCAGCCAGCTCATTAATGTGGAGGCCTACATCTCGCGAACCGGTGAACGACACAAAGCGAGTCTTAGGATGTGCGACCAACACGTCCCCAATCAGGCCACCACTCCCCGACAGCAGTGAAAAACTCTGTGGAGGAAAGCCGGCTTCGATCAGCGTCTCCGCAAACTTTGCCGCAATCGTAGGCGTATCGCTGGACGGTTTAATCACGACCGTGTTGCCGGTGACGAGCGCGGCCGTGCTCATCCCAATCATGATGGCAAGCGGGAAATTCCAGGGTGGGATGATAATCCCGGCGCCCAGGGGCAGGTAAACCAAACGATCCCGTTCACCCGCAAGCTGCAGCAAGGGATCGGGGTTCTTCAGCGCCAGCGCCTCGCGCGCATAATACTCGCAGAAATCGATCGCTTCCGAAACATCAGCCTCCGCTTCGGCCCATGTCTTGCCCGCCTCAATCACCAGCCAGGCATCGTATTCGAACTTGCGCCGGCGGATGATTTCGGCGACGCGCAACAAGAGGCGCGCACGTTCCTCTATGGGAACCTCGCTCCACGTAGGAAAGTATCGGTAAGCGGCCTCCACGGCATCGTAGGCGTCCTGCTTCGTTGCCTTCTGATGAATCCCCACCACCTGTGAAAAGTGCGACGGATTCACCGATTTCAGTTTGTCTTCCGACTTGCGGCGTTCGCCGGCAATCCACAGATCGTACTCTTTTCCCAGCTCGCCGCGAACTTTATCGAGGGCCGCGCGCATCGCTTCGGCATTTGACGGTTGCGAAAAGTCGGCATAAGGCTCATTCACAAACGGAGCAACGGAAATCTGTTCGAGCGTGGCAAAAGCATTCATAAAGTCAGATCCTTCCGTTAGATGCTAGACGGCTTCGTCAAGCTTCTTCTCAGCCAACTTTCGTCCGCGCTCAAACATCTCCGCAGCGTCTTCGGCCAGCTCACGACCGCGTTCGAATAGGTCGCGGCCCTTCTCATATGCATCGCGGCTGGATTCCGCGATGTTCTTGCCGCTGATCTTAGCGTGCTTAGCCAGGCGATTACGAGTGGTGGCGCCGGTTTCAGGCGCAAGTAGTAAGGCCGCTGCTGAGCCTAAAATCAAACCGCTTAGAAACCACATAATATTTTCGCCGTTTTCCTGTGACATAATTCTCCTCGTTCCATTCTACGTGCGGCCCATTTGCCGAGTGCGGGGCTATCACTCAATTGGGTAAGTTGCGCACAAAGGCGTAACAAAGCATCGAAATGCGGATCAAACAGGTGACGCTATTGCGCCGCCTCAAACTCAAATTCGTCCTATGAAACCACCTGAACATGATGGCCGGCGGCGAGCGATGATTGAAAGCGTTAGCCCCGAAGTGGACTGCGGCCGCTTTCCCGCGAAGCGAATCATCGGCGATGTGGTTAGTGTCGAGGCGGATATATTTGCGGACGGTCATGACTCTATCGCGGCCGTCCTGCTCTACAGGCAAGAAGACGAGAGCACCTGGCAAGAAGCGCCCTTCAGCGCCTTAGTGAACGACCGATGGGTTAGTGAATTTCTAGTTTCGCGCATTGGCCGCTACCGATATACCATCCACGCGTGGATCGATCATTTCGAGACATGGCGCCGGGACCTGATGAAGCGTATTCAAGCCGGACAGGATTCGTCGATCGACTATCAAATTGGCGCAAATCTAGTGGTCGCCGCCGCGATGCGCGCCACAGGGGATCGGTCCTCTTGGCTCACGCAGGCGGCCGATTTACTTGGCTCTGCCCGCGACTTGGCGGAGAAGCGAAATGTCGCGACCGGCGAACAATTGCAGATCGGGATGTCGCAGGCGCCCGACCGTTCGCTCGCCACGAGCCTCGATCGCGAATTGGAGATCGTCGTCGATCCGCCCCATGCACGATTCAGTGCGTGGTATGAATTCTTTCCGCGTTCTACATCGTCTGTGCCCGGCGCGCATGGAACTTTGAAGGATGCTCTCACGCGGCTCGATTACGCAAAGGAACTTGGTTTCGATGTTGTCTACTTGCCTCCAATTCATCCCATCGGAGCGCAATTTCGCAAAGGCAAGAACAACTCAACCGTTGCCGCTCCCGGTGATGTAGGCAGTCCCTGGGCCATCGGATCTGTGGAAGGTGGACACAAGAGCATTCACCCCAGCTTGGGAACCATTGATGATCTTCGCGCCTTTGTGTATCGCGCCTCTGAGCTTGGCATTCGCACGGCGCTGGATGTCGCTTTCCAGGTCTCCCCGGACCACCCTTACGTCGCCGCGCACCAGGAGTGGTTCATTAAACGGCCTGATGGAACCGTACAGTACGCCGAAAATCCGCCTAAGAAGTATCAGGACATTTATCCGTTTGACTTCGAAAGCAGCTCCTGGCGTGAGTTGTGGGAGGAGCTACAAAGCGTCTTCGATTATTGGCTTGAACAAGGCGTTTCCATTTTCCGCGTTGACAACCCGCATACCAAGTCCTTCGCCTTTTGGGAGTGGGCTATTTCCGGCATCAAGAAGCGCCATCCGGAAACGATATTTCTCGCGGAAGCGTTCACGCGCCCCAAAATTATGTACCGGCTGGCTAAGTTAGGCTTCAGCCAATCCTATACTTACTTTCCGTGGCGTAATACTAAGTGGGATATCACCAGCTATCTGGCAGAGTTGACGAAACCGCCTGTGCGGGAGTTCTTCCGGCCCAGCCAGTGGCCCAATACGCCCGATATCCTGACGGAGTTCCTGCAAACCGGAGGGCGCGCGGCATTTCTGATCCGCTTCATCTTGGCCGCGACGTTGGGAGCCAATTATGGGATTTACGGACCGGCTTTCGAATTGCTGGAAGTCCGGCCAGTACGCGCCGGAAGCGAGGAATACCTCGATTCTGAAAAGTACCAAATACGCGACTGGGATCTTAACTCAGACGGCAGTTTACGAGACCTGATCGCGATTGTGAATCGCGCGCGCAGGGATAATCCGGCACTACAAAACGACTGGACACTCGATTTTCAGCGAATCGATAACGACCAGTTAATTTGTTACACGAAGCGGTCGCTCGATGGAATCAACTTAGTACTGGTCGTGGTGAATCTGGACCCGCACTATAAACAATCCGGATTCGTGGACCTGCCTTTGGACAAGCTTGGAATCGATCCCTCACGGCCCTTTCAAGCGCACGACTTACTTACCGGCGCACGCTATCTCTGGAGTGGGCCAAGGAACTACGTCGAATTGGACCCGGCTAGTATACCCGCGCACTTATTCGTCATCCGGCGGCACATCCGGTCTGAGGTCGACTTCGATTATTTTCTGTGAGTGGAGCAAGAATTATGTTGCGTGTCGACCATAGGACCAAGATGAACGTCCCATTGGAAGCTTGGGATCGGCTTTCCGTGCCGGGTCATTCCGGTCCGCTCACCGAAGCCCTGGCGGACTTTCTGATCAGCCGCCGATGGTATCGAGACAAAACCAGATCCATTCGCGCTCTGACTGTCGAAGATGCAGTTGCCATTCCGGGAACGGACACTTCTATTCTGCTTACCGCGGTAACTTATACGGAAGCCGATCCGCAGATCTACCTGTTCGCCGTTGCGGCCGCGCGTGGCGAAGACGTGCCGGGAATCGAGACCGCCCACATAGAAGACATCATCGCGCGTCTTGAAGACGATACCGGAACACAGGGGGTCTTATACGACGCGTTTGTGAATGCTAAATTCACGGGAGCCCTACTCGCGGCGATACGCGACGAAATGACCTTTCCAGGGCGGGTGGGAACAGTGCAGGCCACCCAAACTCCAGCCCTGCGCCGGATTCTGTCGCAAGGGACAACCGCTCTCGAACCGAAAGTTTCCAAAGCAGAGCAGAGTAATACGTCGGTGATCTTCGGCCAAAGCTTTATCCTAAAGGTCTTCCGCAAACTCGAAGCCGGGGTCAATCCGGATATCGAAATGGGGCTCTTCCTCACCGAACGCGCGTTCCGCTATTCGCCATCCATCGCGGGGACGCTGGAATACCGCGGTCAACGGACGCCGCCGTTGTACTTGGCAATTCTCCAGGAGTTTATACCGAACGAAGGCGATGCCTGGAAGTACACGATTACCTCGCTGGCAGATTACTTTGGAAGCGCACTTCATATCCCGTTGCGAACTCCGCCTGAGCTTGCGTCTTATCATCCACTCACGCTGATGGAATCGGGCCTGCCGAAGGAAGCGCCAGGCATAATCGGCGCCTATCTACAGTCGGCAAAGCTGTTGGGCGACAGGACGGCTCGGATGCACGCGGCCCTAACCGGTACAAATGCCGGTCCCGACTTCGCCCCGGAACCTATGGCAGAGCAGGCCAGAGCTGAGTTACACCAGGATCTGGTGTTCCATGCTAAAACAATGCTGGCGTTGTTGCGTCAGATGCGCTCCGGCCTGCGCCCACAGGAGTCGGAGGACGCCGAGAAAGTTCTGGCTATTGAAGAGCAAATTCTTGGGCGTTTTGAACCGTTGCTTAACACTCCAATCAACTCCCAACGGATACGGTTTCACGGGGATTTTCACTTGGGACAGGTGCTGTATACGGGCGAGGACTTCAAAATCATCGACTATGAAGGCGAGCCTGCGCGAAGCCTGGGGGACCGCCGCCGCAAGGGTCTCGCTATGCGCGATGTAGCGGGCATGATCCGATCGTTTCAATATGCTCCCTATGCGGCGCTCTTCAGCGCTTCACCTGTACTTACACCCACGGCGGATACTTTACCAGTTCTGCTGTCTTATGCGGATTTCTGGACGGCTTCTGTTGGAGCCGCTTACTTACAAGGCTACTTCGATGCCGCGGCCGGCCTTTCGTCCGTGCCGTCAAATCGCCAGGAAAGAAAGTTACTGCTCGATATCTTTTTACTTCAAAAGGCGTTGTACGAAATCGGGTATGAACTAAACAATCGTCCGGACTGGGTCAGCATTCCGCTCCGGGGCATCCTGATCTTACTAACTTAGGCAAACACACGCATGACACCGTTGCTGACCGAGCAGGATATCCATTACTTCGCCGAAGGTACACATACACATTTATTCGACTATCTCGGCGGCCATTTGACCGCCGGCCGCGATAAGGAAGGAGCATACTTTTCGGTTTGGGCGCCAAACGCCAAGGCGGTATCCGTCTTCGGAGAATTCAACGGCTGGAACAAAGATTCGTCCCAGTTAGGCATTCGATCCCTCGATACGGGAATTTGGGGAGGATTTATCCCCGGAGCACGGCAGGGTCAGCGGTATAAATTTCATATTCAGTCGAGGCTGAACGATTATCGCGTGGATAAGGCCGACCCTATCGGTTTCCTACACGAACTGCCGCCCGGCAATGCTTCCATCCTCTGGGATCTCAATTACTCGTGGGGCGACTGGGACTGGATGGCGAATCAGGAACACGTCAACAGCTTGCAAGCGCCGATGTCTATATACGAATTGCATGTTGGCTCATGGCGGAGGGTGCCTGAGGAAAATAACCGCTCATTGACCTACCGCGAACTCGTTACCTGGTTGATCCCTTATGTGAAGGAGATGGGCTTCACGCACGTGGAGTTCATGCCGATCATGGCTCACCCGTTCTACGGATCGTGGGGTTATCAGACTACGGGATATTTCGCGCCGACGAGCCGCTATGGCACACCGCAGGACCTCATGTATCTGATCGATCAGCTCCATCAGGCGGGCATCGGTGTGATTTTGGATTGGGTGCCGTCGCACTTCCCGCAGGACGAACACGGCCTTGGTTATTTTGACGGGGCGCATGAGTATGAGCATGCGGATCCGAGGCAGGGAATACAGCCGGATTGGAATAGTTTTATCTTCAACTACGGCCGCGGCGAGGTTCGCAGCTTTCTCCTGAGCAGTGCCATCTTCTGGCTGGAACGATATCACGCCGATGGCTTGCGTGTGGATGCCGTGGCGTCCATGTTGTATTTGGATTACTCGCGGCGCGACGGACAATGGGTCGCGAATAAGTATGGTGGCCGCGAGAACCTAGACGCAATCTCATTCCTGAGATCGTTTAATGAACACGTTTATATCGAAAGACCAAATACCCAGACGACCGCCGAAGAATCGACAGCGTGGCCCATGGTTTCGAAACCCACTTACTTAGGGGGCTTGGGATTTGGCCTCAAGTGGGACATGGGCTGGATGCACGACACCCTGGAGTACATCAGGCAGGATCCCGTTTTTCGCAAGTATCATCACCATGAATTGACCTTTCGCGCCGTGTATGCTTTTTCCGAAAATTTTGTGCTGCCGCTTTCACACGATGAGGTCGTCTATGGCAAAGGTTCGTTGCTGAACAAAATGCCCGGTGATGAATGGCGGAAATTTGCGAACTTACGCCTGCTCTATGCCTACATGTATGCGCAGCCAGGAAAGAAACTGTTATTTATGGGTGGCGAGTTTGGGCAGTGGTCAGAATGGAACCATGAATCGAGTCTCGAATGGCATCTTCTTGAACACGAGCGTCATGCTAAGCTGCGCCTCTTGGTTGGGGAGCTAAACCATCTTTACCGTGTCGAAGCGGCTTTGCACACTTGCGAAAACAGTCCTTCCAGCTTCCAGTGGATCGATAATCGCGACTCCGAAAACAATGTTCTCAGTTTCCTGCGAATCGGCAATTCCGAAGATGAGTCAATCGCGGTAGTCTGCAATTTTGGCGGATTGCCGCGACGCAATTATCGGATTGGCGTGCCCGCAAAAGGCTTCTGGAAGGAAATACTGAATACCGACGCCACGCAATATGGCGGTAGTGGTCAGGGAAGTTTCGGAGGAGTGGAAGCAATTCCCATTCCGCTCCATGGCCGCAAATATTCGTTGACCATCAACGTTCCTCCGCTCGGCGCTGTGTTCTTAAAGCGAAGCTGACGCGCGGCATCAGTGTGCGGCTACTTCTCAAAAGGGGTCATAAGTTCTTCTATGGTGTAAATCTCCCCGTCCTTCATCACACTCTTCACGTTGGCTAGATCCTTGATGTTTTCGAGCGGATTGCCTGCGATGAACGCCAGATCCGCAAGTTTGCCTGGCTCCACGGTTCCTAGATCCTTCAATCGTGAAAAAGCTTGGGCCGGGAAATAGGTTGCCGTCTGTAGCGCCTGCCATGGCGCAAGGCCGTACTTCACCTGAGCGCGCAAGTTGAGATGCAGCGCGGTCGCCACACTATCAAGCGGGGAATCGGTGCCTGCCAGCACAATGCCGCCATGCTGAATGAGGCTCGCCACCGTGTCCTCTTCCTTCTTCAGACTTTCCAGCATCACGGACTCATTCTGGTTCACAGCCGCATCGCGTTTGCCTCGCAGTACTTTCTCATCCCAAATCGGATTCAGCGTCAGCAACCGCGGATCGTCCACCATTGTGGGGTCTTCAGCATATAACGGATAGGATTCGAACGTCGTTGAAATGACGTACATACGGGGAGCCTCAAAAACGGACCGTACATCGTCGTAGCTGACGCCGCCGGCGGACCGCGTGTAAGCATAGCCGAAGCGGGATGTGGCGCTTATATGCGTGATGCCGTCCATTCCAAATCCAACGCCCGGCAGCATGTAATGGGAGGCGGTGGTTATGCCCATCTGGTTATGAGCGAACGTCATGGCCTCTTTCTGCATCGCGTGCGGCAGGCGCACATAGGTCTTCAGGTTGTCGTAGCCCAGCCCCTGCGCGCGTGACAGCTCCGTCCGCAGTTGCGCGTCGCCTATGGTCGGGCGCATGAAGTTGTAGTAGATGCGCTCGCCGTCGATGGCTTCTCCGGTGGCGAAATAACGCGGGCCGACGCGGGCGCCCGATGCGAACGCTTCGCGGGTTTCTACCGCCCGGTAGGCCGGATCGCCCTGTGATTGCAACTCCGTAACGCCGTAGGCCATCCAGAGGCGGCCCAAGCGATCGCCATAGAACTTGCCCTCAATGTACTCATGCGTGTGCGATTCCCATAGACCCGGTATAACGGTCTGGTTAGAAGCATCGATAATCATTGCGTGTTGGGACCGCGCGGCCTCGACGGCGGCATCGCTGTGCGGCGTGATGCTCTGAATGCGATCCTTCACCACGAGAATGTCCACGTCATTCTGGACCGTTGGGCCACGGCCGTCCCAAAGCCGGCCTGCATGGATCAGAGTCCGGCCACTCGGTTCCTTGGGATGCCACGTCATCTCCATTGGAACAGTCCGCGCGCCTGAGCCATCCACATCGATCAGCCGTAGCTTGCCATTCCAAAGGTAGAGCAGGTGCTTGGAATCGCCGCTCCAGGTGGGCGCGTCGGTCGCTTCGTGATTGATGGCGCGCGCCGGGCCTGTGGGAACTCCATTCGCATCCACAGGCCTGATCCACAACAGGCTATCCATCACGAAGGCCATCGATGAACCGTCAGGAGAATAGATCGGTCCGTCCTCGCCGCGCGTGCTGAGAGATTTGAACGGCGCCGGCTCGGTGTATGTCAGTCTACCGGTCGCAAGATCGACAGTCAGAATCTGGCTCGTGCCCTCGCGGAAGCGGTGCGTGTACGCCTTCAGGGCGGAAATCGAAACGGAGTTGCCGTTCTTCGACCAGCTTGGCTTTGATGGCGCGAACTCGGCCGGGATCACCTTATGAGGGTTTGAACCATCGGCGCCGATCACATACGTTGCGCCGGTTTGATCCTGATACGCGAGCATTTTTCCATCGTGAGACCACGCCGCAGACACTTCGGCCGAATCGGCGGAGGAGGTCAGGTGCTGCTCCTGCTTCGTATCGATGTCCAAAATGTAGAGATCTTCAGTGCCGGTCTTGTCCGACGAGTAGGCGATGCGCTTGCCGTCGGGGGCCCATGCCGGGTCTTCCTTATAAAACGCGTCGTGGGTCAATTGTTCGGGTTTGCCGCCAACGTCCATCAACCACAACTGATTCAAAGCTTCAAACACGATGCGCTTGCCATCGGGGGAAAGAGCCGGACTAACAATGCCGCGAACTGGTCGCGCCGCGGGCGAATCGAAATCGTATGTCTTCGGTTTGTATATCGGCCGATACAGGTCGAACTCCGCTTCGAAAGGGATCACGCGCGAATCCTGACCGTCCGCGCTGGTCACGCGAATCTTACCGTTCGCAGTGTAGAGCAGTTCTCCATTTGGGAGCCAAGTGGGATAGAACGGAAAGACATCGTCGTCCTTGCTCACGCGCTTGCCGGAAACCATCAGCTCGCTAGTTCCTTTTGCAAATTGCACATAGGCGATCTGTTTTCCATCAGGAGACCAAGCCGGCGAATCGACGTGAGCGCCGGCGGGCGCGACCACGATCGATTCCGGCGCGCCACCCTCGGTCGAAGCCAGAATCTTTTGACCGTAGGCGCTGGTGAGGTTGCCATGGCCGCCCGGACCCGGCATCGGAACCGCGCTCACATAGGCTATCCGTGATCCATCAGGAGACCAGCCGGGCTCAAAATTATCCTCTTTAGCGTCGGTCCAACGAGTGAGCTTCTTCGTGGCGATATCGACCACCCAAATGTCATAGCTGCCGTCGAAGGCCCGGTCGGATGAGAACGCGATTTTGGCGCCATCTGGCGAAAAGCGCGGTTCCCGATCGTCGCCATGGCCAAACGTGAGTTGCTCAATCCCCGTTCCGTCTGGCTTCATCATCCATATGTGGAACGTGCCGCCCTTATAGCTTTCGAATGCGATCGCATCGCCTTTAGACGACCAATCCGGACGCGCCGGTTCCAGAAGAGGATCCGTTAGGCGCTTTGCTTGACCGCCTTTCATCGGCACCGACCAGAGACACTCCTGGAGGTCCATCACCATCGTGCTTCGGTCCGGCGACAGAGCCACCGAAATATTCGTGCCTTCAGACACCTTGACGATCTTGGTTGTACCGGAGTGCGTCGTTGTGGCGGCACACAACAAAAGAGCGCAGGATGCAAACAAAATAGGCACCGCACACTTAGAGTGCACAGTCGCGGCAAGGCTCATCGGAAGTTCACCTCAACGTATATATGGGAATCGAGTTATCTGATCATGGTACATGAAGCAGCGCAGCGGGTATATTGTATGTTGAAATTACCCGCATCGGCGGATAATGAAATTATGGCTGCGTCAGTTACGGGGAGGCCGACGCCGGAACAACTCCTGCAACGTCTGGAGTCGGAGGAGGAATATCAATCCCGCGGCCGGCTGAAAGTGTTTCTCGGCTATGCCTCGGGTGTGGGCAAAAGCTTCCGCATGCTGGATGAAGGGCGGCGCCGTTATGAACGCGGCCAGGATGTAGTGGTCGGTGCTATTCAGCCTCGTCTGTCCCCCGATGTGCAGCACGCGGTAGCGCGGCTGGAAGTGATTCCGTTCCGCCAATCCGGGGGCGAAAAGGCAATGGACGTCGAAGCGATACTCCGGCGAGATCCCAAAGTCTGCCTGGTGGACGGGTTGGCTTACGACAATCCGCCCGGATCGGCGCATGCTAAGCGCTGGCAGGATGTTGAAGAACTGCTCGACGCGGGGATTTCCGTCATCACCTCCGTCAACCTTCAGCATATTGAAGAGAAGCGCGATCAGGTGGAAGCGATCACCACCAAACACGTATCGCAAACCGTTCCGCTGAGCTTCCTGAACACAGCGGACGAGATTGTGGTGGTGGATGCAGCGCCCGATGCCTGTATGCGCGTCGCGTTTGACGGACAGCCAAGCCCAGTAACTCACCTTACCCAACAACAGCTTTCAGAGCTACGTGAAATTGCCTTGCTGCTGGCCGCCGATGTTGTGGATGAGCAGTTGGAACGGTACTTGGGACGCCACGGCCTGGAGCAGGTCTGGGGCACTCAGGAGCGGATTCTTGTATGGCTCTCCCCGCGAGCCGATGCCAAGCGCATGATCGCTGCCGGTGTGCGCAATCGCGACCGTTTTCACGGCGAGTTGATTGCCGCCTATGTGAATCGGCCGGAATGGTCTCCGGAGCAGCGGGCGAAAGTGCAAGCAAGCCTTCGCCTTGGGGAGCAAGAGGGCGCCGAAATTGTGGAATTGGACGGTGAAGATGCCGTTAAGACCATATTGCGTTTGGCGCGCCAGCGTGGAATCACTCAGATCTATGTCGGCCAACGTGGGCGCGAAAGTTGGTGGGAACGAATTTTCGGAACCGATCTGGATCGCCTGATTCGCGAAGCGGAAGGCTTTGATTTACGCGTCTTCCCGCACACCTAAACGGCGTCCGGAGTAGAAAATGCGTCCGTACCCCAGATCCGCAGCGACGCCGCAATCGGTTGCGGCCGCAGCTTCAATGGAAACAAAGCCCGTTTCCGCCAAAGCTTGCACGACCTCCTGCTGCTTATAGCAACGCTCTTCAACCAGGCTGCGGTGGCGCTCCCACAGATCTGACCCAGCCTGGCGTTTGAACCAGATGAGTTCCGTAGACGCGATCTTTGTGGCAGTGTCGTAAGTGCCGCGAACCAGGCTTACGTCCTCATCTCTTGCGGTAACGGACCATTGCTTCAGATCGGCGAGGTAGGCCTCCTCCAGATTCATGTCAAACACAAACAGGCCGCCGGGCTTCAGCGCCTTCAACACGCCGGCGAAGACCTGACGCAGTCCGATGAGGGACAAAACATGGTTCAGTGAATCGAAGGTAGAGAGCGCAGCGTCGTATTCACGATTGAGGATGAGGTGCCGTGCGTCCATCATCCGAAAATCAACGGCCGGCAACTCCGCGCGCGCGCGGGCAAGTAACTCGGTTGAAGCATCGACTCCTGTCACGTGGTAGCCGCGCCGAACCAGTTCCCTGGTTACGTGACCCGATCCGCAACAAACATCGAGAACAGAAGCGCCGGTTGGTATTTGGGAAAAGAACAAAGTCTCAAGCGCCCGGCGCGTCGCCGGCAGGTACCAATCGGCCCAAAGATCGTGATACAGGCCCGCAATGGGGTCATACGGCGACGGCTTGGGCATTCCAGGTGCTAACGAATTCTACCAACACAATTGCCAACGCGGCGATCGGAGCGCTAATGGCGTTTTTGTGCCGGTTGTGCGCGGTTGAACGAAAGCTGTATACTTTCGGGCACAGGCTGCGGCAACACGGAGGCGAAATGTCAGGTATCAAGTTAGTCGACGAAAATTCGTTAGTAATTGCCGAAACGGACTCCGGTATAGCCACGCGTCTGGAAAAGGATCTCGTATTTGCGTTCGAGCATTTGGAATCCGGCTTCAAAAACTCTCAAAACAAGTCGCTCCGGGATCTGAACCTGGATGACTTCCCGCTGGAGCTGTCAGCGTCCGGACCAGCGAGCATTCCGATTGGCCAAGAGGCCTGGACGATCTCAGGTGGTGCAAAGGCTTCGGTGAATGTGTTGACCGGCGACCACGCTCGCGACTTCCTACGCAATGTTCGTCCGGCATCGCCCGTGACACCGGACCTTGTGTCCTTTGCGTTCTCGACGAACCTGGCTACGGGACCAGTCATAAACGCGGGCGATGTTTGTTTTGGCCTTACTGTGGGAAGTCAGGTAACAATCGCGAATTACGCGACAGCGGCGGATTCGACTCAATTCCTAGCGGCTGTTCAAAAGGCCATTTCCGGCCTGACAATCCCACACGAACTGGACGATCTTATTGCAATGCCAGCAGGCGACATTTGCAGTATCGAGGGCAAAGGCGTCCTGAAATTCACGGTGTCGTTCGAATACAGCGTGTTGAATAACGTGCTCGCCTCCGAACCACTGGATTTTGTGTCGCAGTCGCTGAACGTCACGGCGGAATCGGGCCCGACTGTCTCCGTCACCGTCGAGCACAGCAGCACCCACCGCTTAACCATTGCAGCTTTGGGCGAAAACAAGTATCAACTGGGAGCGTGCCTGGCAGCGGAGGCCGAGATTGAAGAGGGCCTGGACTTTGCAATTGGCGTATCGGCGGGGGCCGGGTCTTTCGACGCTCTTACATTCGTTGTGGAGCAGATCACACCAGGCGCCAGCCGCGAGATGGCAAAGATCAGGCAATCGCTTTCGGCCGGGGAACAATCGAACTTGAGCGATCAGATTAAGTCCGTGCTGCAGGGCGCGATGAAGAGCGGAATTCAAGCCTCCCTGCACGACGCTCTGACGAAGAGCAAGGAAACGAACAGGCTGTTTACTTACGAAGTCGATTTGGGCTCGCTGGATGACTCCGGTAAGAAGGCCGTTCAAGCTGCGTTGCGCGGAGATTTTACGCAGTTAACTAACCCCGGGTTGCGCCTGGCGGGGATTCGCGACATAGACACCATCACCACGACCACGCTGGGCGCGAAGCATGAGCTGACCATTCACCTGTTGGGCATCTTGAATTTCAGCGACGTGAGTAGCTTCGTGCAAAGAGCTAAGACGGGGCTCAACCCGCAGACGGGCGAGGTAGTACTTACTTCGACGGACATCAAGGTCGTGGAGAACAACGTCGAACCCGATCGGCTGCGCGAAGCGCTGTTGCGAAGCGCCATGATCACCACGGCAGCGGCGAGTTCTCCCCAAAGTCCGGATTTCACGTATAGGATGGTGTTCTTCGATCGGAAAGCCCGCCCGTCCCCGTCAGATCTTCGGCAGTTTGCGAACGTGCTTCAGGCGGTCGGCTCACAGGACCGGCCGAATTTGGAGCAAACGGGCGCGGCGGCAATCTATCTGAGCTTGAATTTAAATAAAGAGCTCAGTCTCGGGTTATTTCGAAGTCGAACCGTGGACGATTTCATTCGCGCAGGTCAAAGAGCGCTGAAAACAATATTGAACGGCGATGATTTGGCGGCGAGGCGCCTCCGTCTGGCCGACATCGATGCGGTGTTCTGGAAAGAGGTGAGCGCTCAAGGCTCCCGTGATAACGTTTTGAGGCTTCTTGCCACAAAGGGGATTAGCGATTCAGCGTCGTCCACTGATTTCTTCAGTATCGATTGGTGGGCGCAAGCGATGGGCAAGATTTCCGGCGCAATTGCCGGTCAAAAGCCGCTGCGCGAGGCTGAAAAAGATGCCTTGAAATTGAGCCAAGGCGGGTTCGATATGCCCTGGGCGTTGCTTGCGACTTACTACTTACTTGCACCACAAGCCCAGGTGGATGCTAAGTTCACAAGGGCGGGCGCGACGATTGCAGCCGGAGCTGCAGGACTGTAACCCTGCCAGGAAACGGCATGGCCCACGCCGCCGTCCACATTGAAAGAGATGGCTGGCTCACGCCGCCATCTCGGCTAACAATCCGCTGCCGCCTTCGTCGTCGTAATCGCCGCTTGCGCGCTGCCGGTCTACAATCTCCTGGCACTTTACGCAGTAGGCCGCCCAGGGCAATGCCTTCAACCGCTTTTCCGGGATCTCCTCGTCGCAACGCAGGCAAATCCCGAAGCTCTCGTCTTCAATGCGCGCGAGCGCCGATTGCACACTCTTCAACAGCGTCGATTCGCGATCCAGGTTCCGGATAGCTACTTCACGATTCATCTGTTGTTGCAGCCTGTCAAAGTCCTCCGCCGCGTTTTCGATGCGAATCTCGTCCCGATCCGCGGTGTTCGACATCAGTTCACGGCGCTTTGCTTCGAGCGTCCGCCTGAAATCTTCTAAGTTTGTCGTCGTCATCTCTTCTCCACGTCCATCCGCACCCCAAAAATGGTGCGGAGCACTTCCTCTAACTCTAGTTGTCTGGGAACTAGGAATTCGGCCCCGAACGGGCCTATGTCGTTTTCAGTCTCATCTGATGCATGGGATCCCGATGAAGTTTCACCGGCCCGTCCAAAAATACAATTGAGCAATTTGAATACTATACACGGAAAACCGGTCGAATACATCAACCGTTTGGGGCTCTCAAGTTCCGGTACGCCCGGCCGCCCCCTCATCGAATGAAATGTGAGCCGTCGATAGCGTCCTAACCTTATACCGGGTTTCAAACACCTGTCTGAACGTGTCTGGATTTTCGATGCTTGGATCGCAAGGAGCCGTTCACTATATATCTGTATTGGGATATCTTATGCCCGATTTCGCCTCCCTGAATTTTGAGTGACAGGGTCAAGCATGGGATGCGGTCCGCTGGAGCGCGTTTCGCCGGACAAACTGCGGATGGGCTACTAGCATTTTGAGGAGTTCCATGCACCCCAGATTGGCATTACATTCAAATCAAGGACGTGAAAACATGTGTGACTACTCGCTTTACGCCTTCAACAGCCGCCTTGCTCAAGACGGCGAAGAATTAATGCTGTATCGGTTCCCAACTGGTAGTCTGGGCTTTGCGGCAACCTGCGACGTTGCGGCGCACCTAAAACGGCGCGCCGAAGGGGCGACCCCGTGGTCGGCTTTCAAGGAATGGCTCGCGCCGCGCAAAACATGCGGGTTTCCGGCGGTGTGTGTTCCACCCGGCGCTCGACTTCTGCTGACTGACGTTCCGCGAACTCTCCAGAACCGCCTCGGTATTGGCGTAACTGAGCCGGTAACGTTCACGCAGCGTTCCAGCCAGATGTATACTTACCGGGATTGTGTGCGCTTTATGACTGGCGCTCAAGTGCTTCTGCAGGAATTGCCGGAAGGACTTCGTGCGGTCGTGTTGTCGACTGCCTACGAGGAGCCAGCCGTTGAGACCGAAATCACCGCAATCGGCGATGAAATAGGTCGAGCATCATAGCTTGGCAGAGTGAGGCCAAGGAAGGATCGTACCGGTACCCCTCATCTCGCATAAATGCGTGGGCGCCGTTCGCTTCGAACCACTGGAAATTAGCGCCGGTCTCATCCAGGCGCGCCTTGATCGCGTTTCGCCCTTCCAGGGGAACGTGTGGATCCTGTCGCCCCCAGATATGGAGTAGTTCGCCCTGAATCTCGTTGGCCCTCGCCAACGAGTCGTCCTTCTTCCCTTTGCCGAGCGTGCCGCTATGGATGTCGGTCGCGTAAAAGCAGGCGGTCGCCAGAATTTCCGGATTCATCGCTGCCCGAAAGGCCAGGTGCCCTCCCAGACAGATCCCGGCCGCCCCAATTTTACCGGTGCAGGCCGGGTGCATCTTCAGCCAGCCGCTCAGCGCCTTAGCATCCGCATCATAGGAGTATAGTTCTTTCTCGTATTTGTCGGCGTTACCCCGATCAGCTCCCGCCTGATCGTATTCGAGCACGGTACCGGGCGCCTCCAATTCGTGATAAATCTCCGGGACCGCGACCAAATAGCCATGTCCCGCAAGCATCGCCGCAAACCGATGAATTGGCCCGGTTTTCTGAAAAATCTCCGAAAATAGAATCACCCCGGGGTACCGTCCAGGCGCCACGGGGTGAAATAGGTAGGTCCTCATCGGACCCGTTGGGGTTTGTATGTCAGCTAAACCGTCATCTTTGATCGTCACGGGGACGAAAATATCACAACGGCTTCTTACCGAACGGCGGCTTGCGCTTTGGGAGTCACCGGACGATGATTGACGTTATTCGCTCTGGTCGTCTTGGCTTTGTGCGTGGCGGTGCCGGCGCCATTTCGAGCCGCACCGTTCTGTGTGGAGGCTGCCGCAGGTGCCGCCGGATTGGTATTCCCGTTTCTCGGGGTACTTCCGTTTTGGGTCAGTTTTCCTAGCACGACCGACCGTTTAGCGCCGGTCGCCATAGGGATGTTAGAGGGCCGCGAATGAGCTGTTTCGTATGCCATCACAGCGAACGCAATCGCTTCCTTGGCATCCACGTCCAAGCCCACTTCGGTCGTTTCCATAACCGGAATGGGATTCATCGCCTTTGCCAAAAACCGCATCATGGTCGGGTTGTGAGTGCCGCCGCCAGAGACGAAAATCTCGTCAACCCGCATTTCGGGCAGGACGAAATTCCGCACGCCAAGCGCGATGCTTTCCGCCGTTAGCGCCGTTGCGGTTGCGATCAAATCCTCAGTGCTGAGTTCCGTATCGAGCAGTTTACTGACAAACTCAGCGCCATACTGTTCCCGCCCAGCCGTTTTCGGCGGCTTTTGCCGGAAATATTTGTCGCGTAGCAGCTTGGCCAGCAGTTTAGGGTCGACCTCGCCCGAGGCCGCCATAGCTCCATCGCGATCGAACGTCTGCTGCCCAAGCGTGATCCGGGACACCAGTTGGTCGATAACCATATTGCCGGGGCCGGTATCGAATGCGATCACCCGATCCGTGCTGGTGTTGGGCGGAATGGCCGTTAGGTTTGCGATACCGCCAATGTTAACGGCAACACGCCCACGCCCGCGATGCCGCATCAGCATGTAGTCCAGATAAGGTACTAAAGGCGCACCCTTACCGCCCGCCGCGACATCGCCTTCCCGAAAATTCGAGATGACGTTGATCCCCGTGCGTTCGCTTATGATGCTTGATTCGCCAATCTGAAACGTGTTCGCAACCTTTTTCCCGAGGTATTGCGATCCGTGTCCCTCGTGGTAAATGGTCTGGCCATGGCAACCGATAAGCTTAATTGTGCTAAGCGGAATATCGGCTCGCTCCGCTGTCTCTTCCAACGCTTCGGCATATAATTCGCCGAGGAGAAAATTCAGCCGCGAAATCTCACCCGTGTGCGCATGCGCGTTCGAAACGGCGAGGAGCGCTTCACGGATCTTTTTGGGGTAAGGGACCGAATGACTCGTCAAGACGTTAATTTTCGCCTTGAAGCCCGAACCGGTGATATCGATGATCGCTACATCGATCCCGTCGAGCGAAGTCCCGCTCATGATTCCTGCTATTCTCATCTCTTTAGCAACTCTTGCTGCAATTCCTGCAAAATCTGCAAGGCTTCGATCGGACGTAACTCATCAATATTTAAAGCCCTTACCCGATCGGCGAGCCACGGATTTACCGGCTCAAAAAGTCTAATCTGCAACGGCGCGGTAGCGTCGCCGGGACTCAACTCCTCGCTAACGGAGCGTTCCCTTCTTTCATGATGCAATAAAACCGACCTCGCTCGCTCGATTACTTTTAGGGGAAGACCCGCCAACCTGGCAACTTCCAAGCCATAACTCCGGTCTGCAGCACCTGGTTCAACCTTTCTTATGAATAAGATCTGGTCGCCCGACTCTTTCACGGCGACGTGCAAATTTCTTACGCCGTCTCGTTGATCTGCGAGTTCTGTCAGCTCGTGATAGTGTGTGGCAAACAGTGTTTTAGCCCGTATATGGTCGTGCACATACTCCACCACCGACCAAGCTAACGCCAGACCGTCGTACGTCGAGGTTCCGCGCCCAATTTCGTCCAGTACCAAGAAACTCCGTTCAGTGGCAGTGTTGAGGATCGCCGCGGTCTCCGTCATCTCCACCATGAACGTCGACCGTCCCCGGGCCAGATTGTCGGCAGCGCCAATCCGCGTGAACACCCGGTCCACTATCGGCAGCAACGCCGCGTCCGCCGGGACAAAGGATCCCATTTGCGCCAGGATCAGGATCAGGGCGGCTTGCCGCAGGTAAGTCGATTTACCGCCCATATTGGGTCCTGTAATCAGCCCAACATATTTGTTCGACGAGTGCAAGTAAAGATCGTTGGGAATAAACCGAACGGCATCGCGTTCCGCCAGCTTTTCAATGACAGGATGCCGGCCCGCCTCAATCCGCATTTCCCCTGAGTCGGAAAATCGCGGCCGGCGATACCGATGGTCTACCGCCACCTGAGCTAACGCCGCACTAACGTCTAATTCTGAGATGCTCGCGGCAGTGGTCTTGATTCTCAAAGCGTGTGAAGCGGCATACGTTCGAACTTCCTGAAACAGCTCTCGCTCGAGCGCTAAAATCTTGTCCTCCGCGGCCAGTACTTTCGCTTCCAATTCCTTCAATTCTGGCGTCGTAAAGCGCTCGGCATTTGCCAGCGTCTGCTTGCGTTCGTAACTCGCGGGTGCGAGGTGTAAGTTGGCGCGCGAAATCTCGATGTAATAACCAAAAACATTGTTGAACCGGACCTTGAGGGACTGAATGCCGGTCGCGATACGCTCACGCTGCTCGATGGCGGCAATGTATTGGCGGCTATTCTTGCTAATGTCGCGCAGCTCGTCGAGTTCCGCATTGTAACCATCCCGGATGGTTCCGCCATCGGCCAAGTTCAACGGAGGCTCTTCTGAGATGGCGTTCAATATCCGATCGCGGCATTCTTCGAGTAGATCGATCTCCCGCCGAAGTTGTGGAGCCTGCAGTTCGGAGACGAGCGTCTGAATGGCTGGCAATTGGGCCAACGATTTTCCAAGGGCCAGCACCTCCCGCGGCATCGCCGTGCCAAGTGTCACCTTGGCCAACAGCCGCTCCAAATCCAGGATGTTTTGAAGCACCTTCCGTAAGTTGGCGCGCAGCACTACGCGGCCGCTTAACTCCGCTACTGCATCCAGCCGCGCCTCGATTTCCTCCAGGTTCGACGAAGGCTGCAGCAGCCGCTGGCGAAGCAGCCGCCCACCCATTCCCGTGCAGGTCTTGTCCAACACGTGAATCAAAGTGACATCACGCCGTTCACCCGCAAAGAGAGGTTCCACCAGCTCCAGGTTCCGTACCGTCGACGCGTCCAGAACCATGTAGTCATGGCGCTCGAAATAGACCGGCCGGTTCAGGTGATCGAGAGCCGCCCGCTGAGTATCGCGCAAATAATGGATCACAGCCCCAGCCGCTGCTGTCGCCAAAGGCCTATCCCCTAACCCGCAGCCGTCGAGCGATAACAGCCGGAACATCTCGAGCACTTGACGCCCGGCATAGTCGCCGCCGAACACCCAGGTCTCGAGTGGGGTTTCGAGACAACTTGCCCCTACCGGGTCGCCCTCCGGATGCAGCACCTCGCGCACACTGAGACTTTCGAGCGCCGCAGTCAATTCGGACGTTTCCAATTCGGTGGTGCGGAACTCGCCAGTCGAGACGTCCACATAGGCCAGCCCAGTGCGCTGCCCTTTGCTGATTGCGGCCGCCAAGAAGTTGTTTTCATGCGAGGTCAACAGGTTCGAATCGGTGGCCGTGCCCGGCGTGACGATGCGAGTGACTTCGCGGCGCACCAACTTCTTGCCAGGACCGGCCTCCTCCATCTGCTCGCATATTGCGACTCGGTACCCGCGTTGAATCAAGCGTGCGATGTAGCCGCTTGCCGCGTGATAAGGTACGCCGCACATCGGCATTCCATTGCGTGCAGTTAAGGTGATCTCCAAGTCTTTTGAAACTCGAACGGCGTCTTCAAAGAACAGCTCGTAGAAATCGCCCAGACGGAAGAGAAGCACCGCGCCGGGAACCTGCTGCTTGGCGGCTTGATACTGCCGCATCAGCGGCGTCGATGCTTCGGCGCTCACTTACGCGTACAACCCCCGGCGGCGGATTGCCGAAGCCACGCGGTCCACCGCCAACATATAAGCCGCGAGCCTGTTGTTTACTCCGTGCTTTTGCGCAAACCCGACGACATCGTTGAAGCTGGCAACCATGATCTCCTCCAACCGCTCGTTTACCTGCTTCTCGCTCCAGAAGTAACCCTGGCGGTCCTGCACCCACTCGAAGTAGGAGACGGTGACGCCGCCGGCATTGGCTAAGATGTCCGGAATAACGAAAACTTTCTTTTCAGCCAGAATGGAATCAGCCACATAAGTAGTCGGCCCGTTCGCCCCTTCGCATAGAATCTTGGCTCGAATGCGAGCGGCGTTGGCGGAGGTGATTACGTTCTCGCGCGCCGCCGGGATCAGCACGTCACAATCGATTAGCAGTGCTTCCTCTTTATCGATCGCTTCTGCTTCGGGGAACCCAATGATCGAACCGGTATCGTGGCGAAACTTCGCTAAACCGGCAATATCCAGCCCCTTCCGGTTGAAAACCGCGCCGTCCCATTCGGCGATACAGACGATTTTGAAACCAGCCCTACTCATCAGACGCGCCGCCATGCCGCCGACGTTCCCAAAACCCTGAATGACGACGCGCGTGCTTTCCGGCGTTAGGCCAAACCGCTTCAGAGCCTCGTTGGTCACGAACATGCAACCTCGACCGGTGGCTTCGGGCCTTCCCAGCGAGCCACCCAATTCCAACGGCTTGCCCGTTACGACCGCCGTTACGGTATGGCGCTTATGCATGGAGTAGGTATCCATGATCCAAGCCATCGTTTGATCGTTGGTGTTGACGTCGGGCGCTGGAACATCGCGTTCCGGCCCGATGAATTCGCAGATTTCAGCGGTATATCGCCGCGTGATGCGCTCCAGTTCGCCCTCGCTTAGCAGCGATGGCTCGCAAATCACGCCGCCTTTGCCACCACCGAACGGGATATTCACCACGGCGCATTTCCAGGTCATCCATGCGGCGAGTGCCCGTACTTCGTCTAGAGAAACATCCGGCGCAAACCGGATTCCTCCTTTGGCCGGCCCGCGGGCGATCGAATGTTGGACGCGATAGCCTGTAAACACCTCGATCCGGCCGTCGTCCAATACAACAGGAATGTTAACGGTCAATTCCATACTGGGTGTGCGCAATACTTTGCGCATCCCATCGTCAAGTTTCAGTAATTCGGCCGCTTCGTCAAAACGATGGGAAGCGGATTGCCAGGGGTTGATCTCCTGACCAGCGGCGGACGGGGTCGCTTCTAGTAACATTGGGTGCATTTCCTCCGGAATCATTCCGCGCCGCGTACAATCGTCTGGTGGGAATCCCAGGCGGGAGCAAGTAGGTTCCGGTCGCGGCGCTGTTCTTGCTTGATCAAGATCCCAGGTCTATCAATACACTGTCATGACGCGACGACTTCTGGCAAGTTTCTTCCTTCTAATAGCGGCTTTGACGATTTCCGCACAAGAACCGCGGCCCCAAACGTCACAAGATAAGCAGACTGAGGCGCGCGGCATTCTTAAGTCGTTTTATTCCTCCTCCAACCCGGCGAAGCGTGAAATGGTGGTAAGCGTCTTGTCCGTCGCGGCTCGCGATCGAGGGGTAGCCGATATGCTGACCGGCGCGCTGTCCCACGATAAGGACCCGAAGATACGCACACTGGCGGCCTCGGCCATGGCGGAAGGAAAGTGCCGGAGCTGTATTCCGGTATTGAGGACGATGCTCGACGATGCCGACATCGTGGTGGCCTTTTCGTCGGCGAAAGCGCTTTGGGACATGGGAGACCGCAGCGGCCTGCCGCTTTTCGAAGAAGTGCTATCCGGATCACAGAAGGATTCAGAAGGTATTGTCCATGGCGCAATGTTGAAGGCGCACCGTACCCTACACGACCCGTCCGCTTTGGCCCTGCTCAGCGTCAATGAGGTTACCGGTATCTTCTTTGGCCCGGCAGGGACCGCATTATCCTACGCGGAGCAGGGCCGTAAGATGAGCGGCGGAACCGCCGGTCGAGTTGTTGCCGCTCGATTTGTAGGCGAAGAGAACTCGGCTGCCGCGCGGAGGCTGTTGGAAGAGATGCTTTCAGACAAGGACGGCGCTGTGGTGGCGGCGTCTTGCAAAGCTCTGGCGATTCACGACGACCGGGCTAGCTTACCAGAGATCGAGCCGCTGCTGGACGATGCCCGGGATATCGTGCAAGTCATGAGCGCCGCGGCTGTAATTCGTCTCACTGAGGCCAATCCCGCCCCTCCCGGTCAGGCTCGAAGGAAACGATAGCCGAACATTAACGGTTCCCAAACGTATGTATAAAAGAGAAGACGGAACACGTCGTTAATTAGGAGACCCTCCCCATGACTCCCGAAGAAAAAAATATGCTCGCGGATCTAGCGGCCAAGATCGCTCAAACTCCGGCGCCACCTCGCGACCCCGAGGCGGAAGACTTCATTCGCAAGAACATCGGCTCGCGCCCGGATGCGCTTTACATTATGACGCAAACCGTGTTGATCCAGAACATGGCGCTGCATCAGGCGCAACAGCAGATTCAAAGTTTGCAGCAGGATCGGGGCGGGCAATCCGCGCCCGCTACGCCGAGCGGTCAGAGCTTTCTGGGTGGTCAACCGGCTCCGCCTCCCCGGCCATCCGCGCCGGCTGCTTACCAACAGCAGGCCTATTCGGCGCCTCCTCCGCAATATGCTCCAGCGCCGCAATATGCTCCCCCTCCGCCGCAGGCACAGCCGTCCGCCGGCTCCAGTTTTCTCCAAAACGCCGCCCAAACGGCCGCTGGTGTCGCGGCTGGAACGTTGGCGGTCCAAGGTATTGAAAGCCTATTCCACGGCGGCGGGCACCTCTTTGGCGGCGGCTATGGATACGGCGGCGGTTACGGCGGGCCGGGCTTTTTCGGCGGAGGCGGCGCGCCCGTCGAAGAAAACATCGTGAACAACTACTACGACAACTCCGGCGGCGGAGGCGGGGATTACCGGGATGATCGGGGCGACGACAACGATGCCTCGGCGCAGGACGATTCCAATTACGACGACAGCAGTTCGGTAGACGATTCCAGCTACGACGACAATTCCGGTGGTGATGGCGGCGGAGATAACTTCGTATAGGGATGTCGCTTGTGAGGAATGTTGCCAGCGGTCTGGAACGTCCCGGGGGGCGTACTCACATCCGGCTTGCAGCGTTGTCGCTTTTCTCGTAGTCTGAAAGCATGCAAGTAGACTTCACACCCGAGCTTGAAGCGAAGCTCGCACAATCTGCAGCCGAACAGGGACGAAATCCCGACGAACTGGTGCGGGACGTCGTGGCGAGGTATTTCGACGAGGAAAGCCACTTCAAAGAAGCAGTGAGCCTAGGTGAGGAAGCTCTACAGCGCGGTGAGTTTCTCACGCATGAGCAAGTGGGCGAACGTCTCAAACGATTCTTGCGGACCTGATGGAGGTCCGCTGGTCTCTACCCGCAGCTCAGGATTTACAGCGCATTTGTGATTGGATTGAACGCGACAATTCCGAAGCGGCCCGCCGCGTTGCTCGAACGATCTACGACGGGTGCGCCCGCCTGAGAGATTTTCCCAATCTCGGTCGAGCCAGCCGACGCATCAACGGACGACGCGAACTTTCGTTCGCCTCCTTGCCTTACATAGCCGTCTATCAGGTCAAGCCGAACGCGGTTGAGATTTCGCGTATCTTCCACGGCGCGCAGGATTGGCCCTAGAAGGATAATCAGCGGTTTCTCGGACCGTACTATGAGGAATTCGATATCCGCAGCTCGAGATCGTCCAGCGCAGCGCGGGCCGCCCTCTTCACGCTTTGCCAGCCCGGGTCCTGTTGCCACGGGTCAGTAATCGGAAGCACATCAACTTGCGAGGCAAACAACTCGTGGGATTTCGCCAAACTCTCTAATTCCTGAGCGCTGAAGCAGGCTTGCCACTCACGTTGTCCTCGTTCCCAAACATCACGGAGGTATTCCGATGGCAAGGACTGGCCGGGAAAATAGAGGTCATCAAACCACATCGAACAGAGTTCAATCGGCCCTAATTGCTCGTTTAACGCCTCCAGATCGACAAGGAGGCTCCGGATTGCTTGGTTGTAAGCAAAATCGTTCAATGATGCCGTCCCAAAGGGAGCCCCAGGTCCCGCTCTTTTACTTCGCCAGATTCAGCGTCTGCATAACGGTCCCGCGCTCCGCCTGAATTTTGTCCTGAAGCATCATGATCGCGTAGATCAGTTGCTCGGGGCGGGGCGGGCAGCCGGGCACGTACACGTCGACCGGAATCACCTGGTTCACCGGAACTAGCGCATAGTTGCTGAATACGCCCGTCGAGGTCGCGCAGGCGCCCATGGAGATCACCCACTTCGGCTCAGGCATTTGGCGATATAGCTGCCGGATGACCGGGGCCATTTTGTTCGAGACGCGACCGGCGATGATCATCAGATCCGATTGCCGCGGCGAACCGCGAAACACTTCCGCGCCGAAGCGGGAAATGTCATAGCGCGAGGCGCTCATCGACATCATCTCGATGGCGCAGCAGGCAAGCCCGAACGTCATCGGCCAGATGGAATTCTTACGCGCCCAGTTCAACGCGTTGTCGAGCGTCGTCGTGACAATGCTCTCTTTGAAGTTCTCCGACAGGTCCTGATCCACTCGCGCAAAAAGTTCAGGCGGCTGGCTAATTTCAAACTTCCCGGTCTGGTCCACACTTCGAGTATCCCATGCAAGCCGGGTCCTAGAAGTACTGCCATTTAAAATGAAGTACGATGTCCGTCTCGCGAGCAGCCTATGAACCGTCCGCCAGTTATCCAGACGCGCTAACGAAGACCGCGCTGGAGCGCGGAATAGATCCTGAATATTGGGACATCTTTGGCCACCGTCATGAAGTGTCTGCCGACGTCCAAAAACGGATTTTAGAGGCGCTAGGTGTAGACGCTTCGAGTCACGAGAACCTGGACCTGGGGCGGCGCGAGCGCTTTCGGCAGGAAGTGGCAAGGGTCTTGCCCGTCACGATTGTGGCCGGCAGCGAGCGGGTCGTTCCCATCACCCTGCAGGCTAGCGGAAGCGGGTCCCTTTGTTATGAGATCGATTTGGAAGCGGGCGGACAGATTGCTGGCTCGCTTGATGTTTCGCAGCTTCCTTTGCGGCGCGAGCTTTCGCTGGACACCGAACACTGGCGTGTATACGAATTGAGCCTACCGGCAGAATTGCCGTTGGGGTATCACATGTTTCAGGTTTCATTGAACGGGCGTGTGTGCGGTAGAGCCCATCTGATCGTATGCCCTGAGCGGGCTTATTTACCCGAGCGACTGCAGTCTGGCGGCCGCACGGCCGGACTCAATATAACGCTCTACGGCCTACGCAGCAATCGCAATTGGGGGTGCGGCGACTTCACCGATCTGCGAGCCCTGATCGATTGGGCGGCCCGCGAACTTGGCGTCAGCTTTATTGGTCTGAATCCCTTGCATGCCCTGCACAACCGCTTCCCGTACAACACCAGCCCCTATCTCCCGCAATCGATCTTCTACAAAAACTTCATCTACATCGACGTAGAGAGCGTGCCGGAGTTTTCCAGTTCGAGCATGGCTCAGAACCTGGTGCGATCGCCCCGAATCCAAGAGCATCTCAGTTGTCTCCGCCATTCCGAGTTCGTTGAATATGAACAAGTCGATGCCCTGAAGCGGCGCCTTCTCAAAGTACTATTTCGCTCTTTTCCACGCGGTACCGAGCGAGCCGTAGCTTTCGAGGCTTATTGCGAACGCGAAGGCGAAATGCTGGATAAGTTCGCTCTTTACTGCGCTCTCGACGAGATCCTCCACAAACAGGATCGGAAGCGATGGACTTGGCGCGATTGGCCGGAGGAATATCAAACACCCGACACCGCCGCCTGCCGGGCATTTGCGCTCCGGCATCGCCGCACGGTCGAATTTTATAAGTACGTTCAGTTCGTGTTGGAAGAGCAATTGGCTGCGGCGGAGAAGCACGCCAAGGATAGCGGGCTGACCTCTGGTCTCTATCACGACATGGCACTGGCCACGGATCGCTATGGCTGCGACCTTTGGGCTTATCGCGATTATTATGTGGACCGCTGCCGGGTGGGCGCCCCACCGGACGATTTCTCTCCCAAAGGGCAGGATTGGGCGTTTCCACCTCCTAATGCCGAGGCGCATAAGTGCGACGGCTTCCGTCTCTTCCGCGAAAGCATTCGCAAAATCGTCCGGCATGGCGGTGCTTTGCGCATCGATCATGTGATGCGCCTGTTCCGCCTTTTCTGGATACCCGATGGCGTGGAGGCGGCGGAGGGCGCCTATGTCCGCGATCGCGCCGCCGATCTGATGCATATTTTGGCTTTGGAGAGCGTCCGCAGCGAGAACATTGTGGTCGGCGAGGATCTGGGAACCGTTACGGACGAGATCCGGGACATGTTATCGCGATTCGGCATCCTGAGTTACCGGCTGTTCTACTTCGAAAAGCACCGCGACGGCTCCTTCAAGGGGAGCGCAGAGTATCCCCGGCAAGCCCTGGTGGCATCCACGACGCACGATCTTCCAACCGTCGCCGGCTTTTGGACTTTTCGGGATATTGAGGCGCGGCGGGCAGCAGGTTTGGCCGATGAACAAGGCTGGCGCAATCAAATGAACGATCGCCGCGGTGAAAAGCAACGCATGCTGGACAAACTGCACCAGGAAGCACTTCTTCCTTCGGGATATCCCCGCGATGCCGGACAGATTCCGGAAGTGGACGGCCCTTTGCACAACGCGATCATCGGGTTCCTGGCGCAGGTGCCCTCGATGATTCTGCTCCTGAATCAGGAGGACCTGACGAAGGAAACTGAGCAGCAGAATCTTCCCGGCAGCACGGACCAATATCCCAACTGGCGCCGCAAAATGAAGCTCAGCTTAGAGGAGTTAAACGGGGCAACCACGGGGGATTTCACCGCGATGTTTCGTCACCAATTGGCTCGTACGGGGCGGAAGACCGCAGGCACTTCTTAGCTCCGCCGCCGATGTCGCCTATGCCGCGACACCGGTCTTACCGGTTTCGCCGGCTTTTCGGGAGCGGGCACGGGAACCGGCGGCGTGACGATTTCGCTCTTGACGGGGTCTAAATAGGTGGCTTGGCGTGTGAGCGTATGGCCGCCGCTACGGACGGTGAGCACGGTTTGAACATTCCCCGCCTGCTGAGGAAACAGCAGGACTCCAGACGGTTCGAAGCTACCGGTCAGATCTAGATTCCTGGTCCCGGCCGCGTCCACAATTCGGGCTTGCGCGGAACTGGCCTCCGGAAAGTTCGATTTCCAAACCAGCGCCAGACCGGCAGACGTAGGTTTGAGAGTTACCGAAAGGGTTGGGGGCGTCGGCGCGGGGCGTGGGTATTCCCGCCAGAGCGCAAAGACGAATGCGGTCAAGATTGCAAGCAAGCAGGCCAAAACAACCATACGCTTCGCTTGCCAACCCCGGACCAACGTCACAAGCGCGTCGTGCGGTGCGGTCGGTACGGGCGCGAGATGTACCGGTGCGGCTATTCTCACTTCGTCCTGGCTTGCCAACACTTCGGGGCGGTTCACGAGTGCCCGATTCCTCGCCGCGGCGTTCGATGTACTGGCTACTTTGGGCGGAGTTGCGGATTCCGGGATGGGTAGCTTAACGGTGAGTAGCGGCTCGCCCGCCCGCATTTGTCCATCGCCATTGCGCCCGAAGAGGGCTCCGTCTGCGTGCAGGGGTGAACGGGGCTTTAGGATCACCGCGAGGGTTCCCGGCTTCTGGAAATACCGCTCGTGGAAATCGCATTCACGGTCCAGGAGGACCAGTTCATTCCGGGTGTGGGAGCAGCACCAGCCAACCGGCTCGGTACCGGCGAGCGCCGGATCCCGCTCGGGCGTGGAGAGCACTTCCGGGATGAGTTCCTCGTCAGCCGGCGATAGGATGAAGCGCGGCCCAAGGAGATGGCTGCACGGAAGAGGCCGCCAATCCTGGACCCGGATCGTCTGGCCGATTCGCTTTCCGAACAGGACCATCCCGATCTCTATGCCGCCATGCGGAGCCGCGGAGTATGCGCCGAGAACCTGGTCGCAGAGTTCGTTCAGCAACCCTGGCCGCAGGTCGGGAACCAGGTGCGGGGGCACGGAACGGTCAAGTTGCCGTTCCCGGCGGACGCTTTGTGCCTGCATGTTGATCAGGTGCGCTTCCGGCGATTTTGTTAGCTGCAGAGAATACTGGGAAGAACTGGAGAAGCCTAGCCCGATTTATTGTTTTCAATTGTTTGCAGCGTTTTTACCAAACGAACTCCTTCGGCTCGCTGGAGAACGGCGGTTTCGCTCCAATTCTCGAGGGTGGTCACGGTACTCGGCTGGCACAATTGCGCTGTATGTATGGCGGCGCAATTGCTAAACTAAGAGGCTGATCCTCATTGAGGTGTCTAGGCATAGTGCGGCTTCTGTCCGGCCCGCGCTAGTGGTCGAATATTCAAAAGTTCCAAGGAGTTTATAAGCTCTCGATGAAGTATATTTTTACCTCGGAGTCCGTTACGGAAGGGCACCCGGATAAAGTCGCCGATCAGGTTTCCGATGCCGTTCTCGACGCTGTTATGGCGGACGATCCAACTGGGCGCGTAGCCTGCGAAACGCTGGTGACCACCGGAATCTGTGTGGTCGCGGGTGAGATCACGACCAGAACGTACGTCGATGTTCCGAAGCTGATTCGTGAGGTAATTCGCGATATCGGATATACGGACGCTGCGTTTGGGTTCGATTCGAAGACCTGCGGCGTCTTGAATACGATTCAGGCCCAATCGCCCGATATTGCGATGGGTGTGGACACGGGGGGCGCAGGCGACCAGGGTCTGATGTTCGGTTATGCGTGCGACGAAACGCCCGAGTTGATGCCGTTGCCGATCATGATGGCTCATAAGCTGGTGCGGCGTTTAAGCGAGAGCCGAAGGGCAAAAGAGTTACCGTACCTGCGACCGGACGGCAAGAGTCAGGTAAGCGTGGAATACGTCGATGGGAAACCGAAACGGATCGACGCGGTGGTCATATCGATCCAGCACGACGACGAAGTCACGACGGAACAGCTTCGGGAGGACGTCAAGAGATACATTATCGACGCCGTAATTCCGTCCGGGATGGTCGATTCGCAGACCAAGTACCACATCAATCCGACGGGAAGGTTTGTGATCGGCGGTCCGCACGGGGATACCGGGCTGACCGGGCGAAAGATCATCGTGGACACTTACGGTGGCATGGGCCGGCACGGCGGCGGCGCGTTCTCCGGTAAGGACCCGAC
>DATAXY010000077.1:0-17973 GCA_036272835.1 Bryobacteraceae bacterium | reverse complement strand
AATCAGAGTCACGTTGTCAAACAAGATTTAGAAGCTGATGTAGAGTCCTTACCGATCCCCGCCAATGGGCTCTCCAGACTGGCTCCATTGGCTCCGCCCTATTCCGCCGAAAATGGCGCCGTTTCTCGCCGCCCCTGACATCATGCGCCCACGGCTCGCAACTGCTGGGCTGGAAATGGGCCAATTTGAGGTGATGCGCCGCACGCATTCAAGCCTGATGAAGGAACTCAAGGTTGATCCCAAGATCGTTGCCGATCAACTCGGCCACACAGTTGACGAAAATCAGAACGTGTACACTCAAACCGCAGTGGAGATCCGGCAGGCAGCTCTGAATCAGCTAGAGAAGCGATTGCTGCTACAATAGTGTGCAATCAGTGTCCGGAGCGAATGCTGGTGTTGGAAGTCACTGAAAATAAAAGGTAAGCGGGAGTAATTCAGCGGTAGAATGCCAGCTTCCCAAGCTGGACGTCGCCGGTTCGAACCCGGTCTCCCGCTCCATGTTTTCAATCACTTGGGAAGAACCAAGAAACACGCGTTACTCCGTTTACTCCGTTTTCTTTCCAACTCTCGCCTGAATCGCGGGTTTCATTACTGAATCACCTCGGATTCGAGGCGCTTCACTGCTTCACTGCTTCACTCTTTTGCTCGAGATCACTGTGGGAGTAGACCTCCATGCTTACTCCTAGCCCGTGGCCCCGCTGGTCAGCGGAGACCTTGTCGTCGATCTTGGCCTTTCGGGACAAGCTTGCATTTGTTCGGCGCAGAACCTGGAATGTTGCCCATCCCAGACCGATCGCTTCCAGCTTCGGCCGCAGGTCACGATTCCAAACGTTGTCGCGGCTCAGGGGCGTGTTTCTCTCCGTGGGGAAAAGATACGCCTCCGGGTTGAGGTTCAACAGCGAGCTTCTCCAAACCGCGATCTCCAGGGCGGTCCCAGTCGAGAGGGCAACCTTTCTAGCCGACGTTTGCCCTTGCGGCCTTTCGGGGTGTCCAGCTTTCCTTTGTACACGCGCTGCTCGACTGCCACATGGTCATCGAACACATTGCAGAGGCGCAGCGCAAAGATCTCGCCCGGGCGTAAGCCTTCGAACACCGCTAAACGAAAGATCAGCCGCGCGCGGGCATCGAGAACGCTTAGTCCCCGGCGTATCTGCGCGGGAGCCAACACCCGTTTCTCTGCTTCCGGCTTGCAAGCCGGAGTGAAGAGCGCGGCTGCCGGATTGAACGGCACGATGCCATCACTGACCGCCATCTTGAAAACGGAGTTCAGGTCCCACCTCAAGTGATCGACGGTACTGCGAGACGCGGTAAGCGCCTTCTGATCCAGGAAGGCCTGCATCTGCTCACGCGTGATTTGTTGAAGAAGACATTCTCCTAGCGCAGGCAGGAGATGGTACTTCATTCTGGGTTCAGTGGTCAGACGGGTGGACTCCTTCCATTTGCGGCGAACCGCCGGAAGGAAGATTTCCTCCAGGTAGACGCGGAAAGTATAGATGGGTTTTTGCGACCGACCGGCGCCCTCGTTGAGCGGCTTGAGAATGACCGCTAATCGGGCCTCGGCCTCGCTCTTCGGCATGTTGCTGAAGCGGCCGAGAACTTTGGACTTTCTCTGTCCCTGCTCCCACCACTGGGCGACCCAGACTTTGTGGCGACCGTGCTTGCGCGGACGGACGCTGCCTTTTTGATATCGTTTGCGACGCATTAAGAATTACCTTTCTTGCGTCCAGAACGGTGCATTCTGACATTCCGCCATCTTATCGAGTCTTGTTTGTTTCCAACCATTGCTGGAGCCACTCGCGGCGCACTACTTTGCGACGGCCCATGGCCAGATGCATCAGCCGAGGCACGCCCTGGAGCCTGCCTCGCAGCGCGTTCTGCACGTGCGCTTTCGAACAGCGCAGGACTTTCGCTACTTCCTCAATCGTCAGAATCTCTGCCGAGTTTTCCATGTTCTCCTCTCACTCCGTAAGTCTTGGGCGGCGCGGTTTGTGACTGAAGTGTCGAGCAGAGAGCAGAGAAATTGTTCGGCATTCTAGGGGCGCGGTTTCTCACAACTAGCAGTGGACAATGGCCACAGCATTCGGCATTCTAGGGGCGCTTTGAAGGCCTGTGTTCGGCATTCTCGGGGCGGAAGTTCGGCATTCTCGGGGCGTTATCTATATATCCTGTAGTTCCTGACTTAATCCTGTAGTAGGGCTGTGGATTTGTGGATTTCCTGCGCCCACACATATCCGCGCGCCTTCGGGCGGGAAAGCCAACGGGTCGTCCCCGACAGTAACGGCCTTAGGCCTCGGTGGTTAGAATTCCGGTCGAGTTGGTGTTTAACAGACCCCACTACAATTGCCATATGCAAATCAATGAATTGTTGGGCCCTAAAAACAAGGTGTTCTCAAGCCGGAGTGGGGAGCGGCGCCCGACTATTTGCCAGCCGTCTCCTTCTCAAAACGGCGGCGGGAGCATACTTGCTCCCTACCTTCCAATTCCAGGCCGCGACGTTATTGTCTACTACGCCAAGAATAAGCTCAGCATCGATGATTTTGAGATTGGCAGAGAAGATTATCGGTGGCGTGCTCGGCGGCTGAACGCATCGGACCAGCGCGTTCCTAGAGTGTGACCTCGGCTGTGGTTTCAGGCGCGAGGGCACCCTCACATCCCTATCCGACTCAGCTTCTGGATCGCCAGCCAATCATGAAACCGATGCTGTCGACGTGAGACAATGTTGAATTGTTCATCTTGCGGAGCGCGCCGCCAAGCACCCTCCAACGTCTCAGGATTCCTACATTAGGCACAGGCGTGCGGACACATTTTGCAGAAAATCGTTTCCAACCCGGAATGGTTAGGCATCACCTGTCACGTTGACGACCTGAACACGCTCAAATCTCATGGCCTGCTGTTCGACAGACTCCTAATTCACCGGCTATACGAAAGGTATCTGCTAGGAGACGAGCAGCGACAACGCTCCTTGGGCGTCGATCCCGATCAACGCGAAGCCGAGTTCGAATATCTGAACTCATCGGGACTCATTATTTCTGGACCTCCTCACCCGGGAGGTGAAGTTTGCAATCCGGCGGGCAATCGCGGGATGGAAACGGAGAACTACTTTAGAAGCTACTCCTATTCTCAGGACCGATGGTTTGCCGCGTGCATATCTCTTGCGTTCAAGAGTGCTTCAGACAGTAGCAGGATGCTTCTGTCGCTTCGCACTTGGATTCATAAGGCGAGGCGTACTGCGGCCTCGCCAAAGGAGATTGCAGCGGAGCTGGATTCGCTTATTGGGGAATACAAATCGTATCTGCGGATGCATCAGATTAAAACCGGAGAGATCGTATTTGAGACTCTGGTCACCGCTGTTGCAGATGTCGTTGAGAACCTCGCGAAGTTTCGCTACGGTCAGCTCGCAAGAATGCCATTCCGGATGCGGGAGAAAAGGATGGCGTTACTCGAGGCAGAGCTGAATGCGCCGGGTCGGGACATCTCATACATCGTTAAAGCAAACGAATTGTTTCCAATCGATAGGCAATAACAATCACATCGGCTTCAAGATCGAGCAGAATGTCCCAAAAGACAAGGATTGATGACCAGAGGCTGCAAGCGAAACTGTCGGATAGAATTGCAATCGCAAAGCCGGACCAGCTTTCGCACACATCGTTAGACTGGGCGGCCGCACATATATTAAGGTTTGGTGATACTGATATCTTTCCGGTTCCTTTTGAATTCGCCGCTTTGAGGCACGGTTGGTCGACAATCAAAGCCCAGCTTGCGTCGCTCGATTTGGGGGCATACCCGACTCGGGCGGCGCAATCCTTGCTAGTGCCGAAGTCATCTACGGGTTTTCGCGCCTCACTCCAGCCGGATCCTATTGATAGCCTCGTGTATGCGGCGGCGATATATGAAGCGGCAGAAACGCTAGAAAAGTACCGAGTACCCGCGAACCTCGGTGTAGCATGCTCATTTCGCTTTGAGCTCGCAGCAGACGGATCTCTATTTGAGCCGCAGGCCGGCTGGCCGACTTATCACGCGCGCTCAGTAGCGCTCGCAAATTCAAACCGTTTCACGCATGTGATCACGACGGACATCTCAGATTTTTATAATCAGGTCTCTCACCATCGAGTGAACAACATTCTCGAGGCAGCAGGCATTTCTGCGCAACGCGCGCGGAATATTGAGAATTTCCTTTCCAACCTGACCGCCACCCAGTCACGTGGTTTGCCCGTTGGGCCTTCGGCATCGATTGTGTTGGCCGAGGCTTCGCTCGATGATGTTGACAAGTTCCTGATGTCGAGGGGGCTCGCTTACACCCGCTATGTGGACGACTTCCGGATTTTCACTCCATCAGAGCGTGATGCCATTGAGGCAGTTCATAGCCTATGGGAATATCTTCATACCGCACATCGTCTTGTTCTGACCCCGTCTAAGACAAAACTTTATGTTGTCGATCAATTCATTCAGCGCGAGTTGGTCGACCCAGCAGAGCAGGAGGAACGAGGGAAAGTCGCAAAGTTAAAATCGCTAATCGAAGAAGTATTCGCGAACTCCGGTTACGCCATCGGTTTCGAGGACCTACCGGATTCTGAGCAGAACCAAGCGACAAGGGAAAATCTGCTAGAGCTCTTTGAAGCAGCCATAGGGGCCCGACCGATACACCTGGGCCTTATTCGGTATCTGCTTCGTCGGGCCAAACAATTGCGAACGACCGCGCTTCAAAAACCCATTTTGGCGAACCTGAGGCGGCTCAGTCCGGCGATGCGGGAGGTGATCGAATATCTCGTTTCGACTATCAAATCTAGGAATGCGGAAGTCGCGGAGGCGATGATTGCACACCTCAACAATAGCCCCGTCGGGAGATTGCCATTTGTAAGGCTATGGGGACTCGAACTCTTCGCAAGGGTACCATTTAAAGATACTTATCCAACAATCTCCACGATTGCCGAAGAATCGCGGAACAGCTTGGGTATTCGACCGCTGGCTCTACTGGCTCAAGCTTATGGAAACGTTTCGTGGATTCGTGGGCAAAAAGAGAAATGGGCGAATCACTCTCCGTGGGATAGGAGGGCAGTAATCTGGGCTAGCCGAATCCTACCGGGTGATGAAAGGCGACATTGGTGTAATCTCGTCAAGAGAACATCCCAGGACTCGCTCGACCGCGTCGTTGCGGATTGGACTGCGACAATCTGAGTTGACGTCCTTTGCTCGCATTGAGCCTGCTATTGAACGTACATACGTCTCTCGCTTATTTGGCGATTCAGCGATAGCTGATTTCTCCCTACCAACGCAGTCATAACTGTGATTGCAACTGCCCCCACTCACGATCCTGGAGTTTCAATCTTCCGCTGAATGCTACGAAGGTCGACGCCCGCGGGCGATTCAATTCTGTGGACTGTATGGCGAGTCAAACACAATATCGCGATTCACTTGTACGTTGAATCGATATCCCACCGGAATCTTTACCGTCGGTTGAACGTTTAGATTCTTGCGTGTGATCTGGGCGCCAAGATCGGAGACTTGCTGGCCCACGGCGCTGCCGGCGGCTTCAGCTGGGCTCGGATACGTCAAGACAGAGCGATTCTGGTTTTGAGAAACGTCGGAGGCGGCAGCGAAAAGGCTGGTCAGAACAGCGAAGCCGAGTAACCGCTTGTAGTGGTGGTCAACCTTATCCCGGAAGCCGGAGAATCCGTGGGAATCCTGGCCAAGCATGCCGCTCAAGTCGAGCGACGACCCGTCTGGGTAGATGAGCCGGTTCCAGACAACTTGGACGCCGTCCTGTCCGTACCCGAGCTGTGAGTTGTATTCCCCGGTGAGACGCGAGCCTTGCGGAATCAAGACGTAATGCCCTGTGGCTGTGTCGTAAACGTCAGACGCGACCAGCGCCTTCACTTCGCCGGGCAAATCGGAATTGAGAGCCTGCTCCATAACGGCCGGAATATCCCAGCCAGCTTGGATCTCATATTGGGAGATCGGCGCGGTGCGGGTCGATTTCAGATAATCGTCGGGTTGCGCTGTGCGGGCACTTTTTAGAAATGCCTCCTGAGGAGTTGTCGGCGATTCATGCTGGTCCGGCCCGGTCACCGGTTCCGACCGAGTTTTGGAAAGCGATTGGAGCGCGGGGGTAAGTTGGTACGAAGGATCCGTGGTGTACGCTGGCACGGCAATGTTCTCGCTACCAAACCCGCTCAAGCTCGTCGGAGCGGCCATGGCTCGTTGTTCGCCGTCATAGGCCGCTTGGAGCCGCTGCTCCTCTGGCGTGGGTTGCTGAGGTTGCGAGACCACAGGTATAGATGCGGGGATGCGCGCGCTCTGGCGAACATACACCGTTGTCGGAAGCGGAGTCTCGTTTCCGTCTGCCCGTAGTGGGGCATAACCCGGGACGTCTTCTGGCGCCTGTAGCTGTCCAGGTTGAGGTGCGACGGCGGCACGGACACCTTCAGTGGGGACATTTCCGGTTGGGACTTCCCTCTCGATGTCGGCAGCGGCCGCTGTAGCAGGAGCAACTCGTTTCGGCAGGTTCGCGTCGGCAAGCGCCGCGACTTGGCGCTGCCGGCGCTTCCAACCTCCGTAGGCAAACAGACCAAGCAGGACGACAACTAGCGCGACAAGCGCCAGCGACGCCCTGCGACTGATGCGGACTGTTTGAGGAGGCCGCGGGTTTAGATCCAGACCACCCGGAGAACTCCAAGAAGTTGCGGGTGGTGTTTGCTCGCCGGGGCCGGGATTAGCTTTTTCGCTCACGTTCAATCTCCACCTTTTGCGCTTTCTTCCCACTGCCTAAGATCAATTCGGCCCGCTCGAAGAGGCGGTCCACGATGTACATGTCTCCCTTCACGCGGTAATTGACCATCTCCTGTTTGCCGTCCGCGCCAATCACAACGAGGACCGGAGCTTCATGAGTTCGCGACTCGGCACTAATCTGGATAAAGGTCTTTTGGCCGTCATCGAAAACGCGTACCGGCTTGATTGCCTGGGATTTGGCTTTGATGCGGTAGTCGAAATACAGCGAATCGGCAGGGTTCTTTGGCAACTCCGCTATCGTGCTCTTTTGCTCCTGCTGTTTCTGTCTTGCAATCTCCTCCTGCCATTTGGCGCTGCTGTTGTACTCGTCGTCCGGATACGAAAATGCGACGCGAGCGACATAGTCTTCCGGCTTCGATAAGAGCCGCAGGTAATACGCGCGGCGATCCGTTGTGATCAGCAGATTGGTATCGAGCCCGGCAATCTGCGGTTTGAGAACGATAAGCGTGGTAGCGGAATCGCCGTGGCCGAACATCGCCGGCGAAACGTTCCATCGAACCGAATCGCCGATGTGCGGCTCTCCGGCAAGCTTCTCGCCCGATTGCAATTCGATAATGCAAACGCGTAGCGGAGCGCAAACTACTGTCGGGAGGCCAGCACCATACGAATACAACACGCGGCCATCCTGCCCGGCGAGCGGCTGGTTGTGTTCAGCCATCCACTTCTCACTCATCTGCACGGCATCCTGAGCGGTCTTACTCAGTTGCACATCGGTCCTGGGCTTAAATCCGGCGGGTACTGTTATTCCCGACCCGACGGGAAGTTGGGTACGTCCGGCAGGCGGTGGAAGAACATCGTGATGATCTGAGAGCGGCGTAACTGTCTCGCTGCTGTTGTGTGGAGTCATTTTCTCCGGCGGCAGCCGCTTTGCTTGGAATGGCGGAGGAACCGCGCTGCCCGTTTGATGCGCGACGGCGGAGAAAGAAAGGAGAGCCAAATTAATGGCGAGTAGTGCAGTGCGCATGAGAAGTTCCTTTCAAATTAGAGAAGCTTGCCCCAACTGGCGTTGGTCACGTAGATCCCCAGCGGGTTTATACGCGCGGTTGCCTCATCAACCGGCGGATTGATCGCAACGGTGAACGCCGCCTTCCAACGAGCCTTCTGTGTAACCGTTCCGTAGAGGTCGCGAGTGGTTTCAGCCCACTCAATTTCGTAGGTTCTGTCACTCGTCGGCAGAACCGATTGAACTTCGATACTGACCGTTTCGGTTTGCGCACGCTTCTGCGGCGGATCGCTGCGGTAGAAGTCACTGATGAAGGCTTGGGCTTGTGAACCGCTGGCAACGTATGCATACACTCGATCAATGGCTTTCCTCTGGGCCACACCATCGCTGGTGACCAGGCGCAGATTTTCGAGCCAGGTATACAGGGTCGCTCGTTTAATTCGGTCGTCGGCAGTTGTGGTCTGCTCCGCGGGGCCAGCTGCGACGGGGCGGCCGAGCGAGTCCATAGCCACGACAAATGGAACAATTCGCGAACGCGGAAAGCCACACGAGACCGGCGACAGTTAAGAGAGAGCTTAACGAGCAGACAAAAGCCATGGCTCTCCAATTCCGCTCACGGGTGACGAGGTGGCCATAACGCTCGTCCCACTCGCGGCGAGCTGACAGATAGGGATTCTCAGGGTGGTTCTTCGTTGAAGTTACGGCTGTAGCCATGATTAGAGACCTCTATTCCTGGTGATCGAGATTCATGCGCGGTGGACCGGCATGAGGCGCTGAATCGGACGGCGGTCGAGCCGTCAGACGCCTTCGCACGTCCGGCATAATTGAGCCGCTTCGGGTTGCGGGGGCTGGTGGAGCCGGAGACGAGGGCGAGGGCGGAGGAACGCTGTTGGATGAAGAATTGGCAGAGGGGGGCGGTGGCGAAGGGGGCTTGGTACTAGCGGTTGCCGCCGATGTTGTCCCGTTTGCAGTACCGCCTCCCGCCGTTCCAGCCGCTGCTGTTGATGTACGAACTCCGGCCACAGCAGAGCCGATCCCGGTGGCTGCCAATGACCCGACCGCTGCGGCGCTGCCTGCTAGGAACGTCGATGTGCTGACCAAGTCACCGCCCGAAAGCGCGGGCGATCCGCCGAGCACCGCTGCGAGAAGCTTAGGAATTTGCCAGCAAAGCATCATGAAAATGATGGAAGCGCCCATAATCTCCAGAGCGGACATGGCAGGGCTAGAGTTGGACGCAATATTCTCCGCCTGCGTCATCCAGCCGGCCGAAAGCTGCATTCCGGTTCCAATCAGCAAATAAAGCAGCATGATCTTGACGCCGTTCGAAACACCGAGGCCGATGTAACGTTCGACGTATGGCGCCGTCCAACGCGACCCGCCAAAACCGACAAAGATGAAAGCAGCGGCGACAATGACGTAGCTCTCGACCATCGCCACGACGAATTGAACGGTAATTGCTATGAATGCTAGAGCCGTAACGATTCCAGTAACAACCATCGTCAACGAGGCTCCAAGATTAGTGAAGAATGCAGCTGAACTGGACGTAGCCATCAGAGCTCCGGCCAGGTCGATGCCCCGGGTAAAAACGTCGCTCGGAGACATCGGACCAGTGCCCGCCGCGTTCTGACCGATCAGTTCGAAGCTGTCCGTGATCGCCGGAATCCAAAACCGGCCATAGAGCAAAAGGGCATAAAAGGCCCCGAGCCACATCACCTTGCGAACAAGCGCCGCGACCCACGATTGAAGGTCTGTCTTTTCGAGCAACATGACCGCGGCGCTCCAGGCGAATTCGATCACCGCCAGCATTCCAAACAGGTTGTTGGCATACGGCCAAACTGCGGTGAACCAGGTGACCCGCTGGTCTCTGTATTGGTTTAGAATCGCACTCGGCGGCTGCAAATTCGCAGCGGACGCAAGCCGCGACGACGCCAACGAGATTGCTACAAGGAACACGAGCGTGATGAATTGCTGGGTTTTATGATTTGGCCGCTTCAAGACACACCTCAACTGACTTCACCTTCGATCTGCTTTGTTCGACCCTATTTCAGGCGAGACTTACTTCAAGCCACCCTGGAATGTCTCGTGATCCTGAGAGGGCTTTCGCACCCACTGCGCAACATTCCGGGCAGCAATACAGACGCGTCCTTCGGTCGAATCAGCCCAATCGGCGGTAGCGCGATCGCGAACCGGTTTGCAAACACCGTCCACAGCAACTGCGCAATCGCGGTGCTTACTGAACCAGTCCCGCAGAGCCATCATGGAGGTTCCCGACAACTCGCCAGCCCCACAGAACTGGGCTTTCTGAACGATTGCACTGGGTGGCTCTTTTCTCGTTGAACACCCGATGAAAGAGACAACCAAAATTAAGAGAACGAACTTCATGCGCCTCACTTCCAGCCGGATTGAAATGTGGTTCCATCGGAAACCTCCGGCGTATATTTAAAGAACTGCTGGGTAGCGGCCTCGCTCGCCGCTTGTCGTTGAATGACGTAACCTTGAAAAGCGGCTTTGCTGGTCATATCTTCAAGCTGAAGCTCACGGAGCTTTTGAAGTTGTCCAATTTGTTCTGTAGCGAGCTGGCTCGACAAATTGATCGCGTCGTTTCTATTCAACAAATTCGACGCGCTGAGCGCCCGCAAGATGGAAAGAACGCCTTGCTCGGTTGCAAGCAGCTTGCCTTGCAATCCAACGCCGCGAAGAATGCCCTGCGTAGTCGCAAGGCTCGTCTGCGCCCACTGCGAATACCTGCTTTGGTAGCTTCCGACGGCTGGCGCAGCGCCCGAAACGGGTTGATAGCCGGGGAAGGTGGTGCGAAAGACGACGTCTTGGTTACCGAGCGAATACGCCAACGCTTGGCCGCCCTGAACTACGTTAGCCAGTTGGGCCAGATCGGCCGAGGTGTAGTTCAGTGCCGCTGCACCGCCGTGAGCCGTGTTCTTGATCGCGTCGGCCAATTGCTGCACTTGAATCGCGTATTGCAGAAGCTGCTTTGCGTATTCCAGATCATGCATGAGCTTGATGCTTACCACGGTCGGCTCGGACGCGCAGTTAGTGCAAACGACGACTCCTCCTCCGAACTGCGCACTGGCAGCGGCAGAGAAGCACATCATTGCTGCGGAAACAGCAAGAAGGGTTGACAGTTTAAAACGCATAATTGACCTCCCGAAGGTTTAAGATGCAGTGGCGCACAAAGACCGAGGTACCGACTGCCTTTGTAGCCGCTCATAGTACTCGGCCCATTCAGCCAGCTGGTCATCTTTAAGCGCCGCCGCGCGCGTCCGAAGCCAAGCGCTTTGCCAGTCTGAGGGGTGTTGTTCCATGAGATCTTCGACCAGTTGGCGCTCTTCCTTTCCGTTTACGCCAACAAATGAAAGCGCGACGTTATGAAGTCCGAACGAGATGAGCCGCCGCCCTAGTGGGGAAATAAAGTAGTAATGTTGCTTCGGAATGCTCGTTTGCAGGATGTCGAGTTCGCGGGAGTTCAGACCGATGCGGTCGTAAAACTCCTTGGAAGACGGATTCTTCGCCTCCCCATTCGGCAACAGAATCTTAGTGGGGCACATCTCCAGAATCACGTCGCTGATTTCCGATTTGCAGATATCGCTGAGGTTCTGCGTTGCCAGAAGAACAACGCCGTTCATGCGGCGAAGAGTTTTCAACCAATCGCGCATACGTTCGCGGAAAACCGGATGCCGCAGGTAAGCCCAAGCTTCATCCAGCGTCACGAGCGTTGGTGCGCCATCCAAGCGCTTCTCGATGCGGCGAAACAGGTAGAGCAGCACTGGGATTACGGCCTTGTCATCGAGCTGGAGCAGGCTTTCCGTCTCAAACGTGAGGAACCGGCCATCGCTGAGCAGGTCCTCATCAGCATCCAATAGATGGCCAAGTGGACCGGACAGCGTGTAGAATTGCAGCGCTTCCCTCACCTCCAGGTCTTGGACGTTGGCGCTCAACTCTGTCAGTGTGCGCGAGGGTGACAAGCGGAGCTGTTGCAGAGCTGCCGTCAGAGCATTGCGGTGCTTCGGAGTGATCGTCAGGCCGTTTAAGGTGCACAAGTCTTCGAGCCAGGCAACCGCCCATGTGAGATCCGCATCGGAATCGATATCGCGAAGGGGGCAAAATGCGAGATGCGTTTTCTCACCGGCCAAGTCATAGAATTCACCTTCAGCCGCCTTCGTGAGAACGAACAATGAGTATCCCTTGTCAAATGCGAATACCTGCGCGCGCGGATATCGAAACCACTGTGCCGCGATCAATCCCAGAGCGGTTGACTTTCCAGCTCCGGATGGCCCGCACATAAGCGAATGCCCCAGATCGGAGACGTGAAGGTTGACTCTGAATGGGGTTGCTCCTGTTGTAGCTCCGAACACAAGTGGAGGACTCTGCTTCGGCATAAGCCGGGATGGGTTCTCACGTTCTCCGGCCCAAACAGACGTGATCGGAAGCATATCCGCAAGATTCAGCGTGTGCAGGAGGACGCGTCGTACATTGCGATAGCCATCTCCGGGGATACTGCCCCGCCAGGCCTCAACGGCGTTAACGGTCTCCAAGCGGCATGAGAAGCCCAGGTTCCGAATGCTTTTCATGACAGTGCGAACGTTTTCCGCCAACCTGTCGAGATCCTCATCGAGGCAGATGATATTGCTTGTGTACTGCGCAAACTGCACATCTCCCGAAGCGGCGACGCCCATTGCCTGCTCGGCGTCTTCTGCCATCATCTGAGCATAGAGATTCACTGCTCCGTTTTGGCTTTTCAGGATCTGGTCCTTAAACCCGCGAATCCGGGACCGCCACTTCTTGCGGTTCTTGTCCAGAATGCTTGCAGCCTCTTCAGGGCCAGCAGAATTGCTCGTGTGTTCCATCGATACTCCATTGCCAGCGAATCGATCTCCCCCAGGATGCCGGGGAAACTGGTCCTTGGGAAACCGTCGAGCGCGATAACGCGCATGTGCTTGCATCCAATGCGCGGCTCAACGCCGGCAGAGAAATCACCCGCGGCAAGCGCCTCATTCAAGTAAACCGGGAGTTCCGGCAGAAAGAATGGATAATCGTCACCGATTATGCAGCGGCGGAAGTAGCGCAAGAGACGATCGTGTGAGTGAATGAAGCCGAAGTCGTCTTCCACGTTCATGCGCTTCAGGCGCTCGACTCTAAAAAGCGAGCTGAAGACGTCCTCAAATAACTCGACCTTGGACTTGAAGCGATCGAGGACCACACGAACAACCCCGGAATCCTTGCCGCCGCGGCCTTCGAACATCCAGCCCTTCAGCTTCTCTTCTGATTCGATGGGCGGCAGATAAGTGAGAGCGAAGTAATGCTCACTCTCAAAATGGCTGCCTTCATCCATGAATTGCTGGCGGCGTTCATCGTCGATGATGCGAGTTACAAGACGTGGGAACGAACCTTCAATTGGATAGCCTGGCGCGCGCGAACGAATCAGATCGGTGTGAATCATCCAACCGCTTCCGAGCCGCAATATGGAGTTGAGGCGGGCAGCTAGAGCGTGCATTTCAGCATGTGTGGCTGAGTGCATGTCGGGGCCGCGGTAGGACCACGCTACAACCAACGAACCGTCCTGCTGAAGAAGGATGCCGTCATCGATCAAAGCAAACGGCAGAAGCAAGTCCGCCAAACCATGGGCGCGAGTTCTGTGTTGGGTAATCTGCATGGATGATCTACCGCCAACTCCTTGGCGTTTCCGCGCTTGCGGCGCAAATTCCGCTCTTAGCCGGATAGAACGGCAAATAACGGATGTGACGAAAATAGACGTGGCGAAGAACAGGATCGGCCTTGCCCATACGCTGCAATACCGCCATTGCGGCAATCCAAAACGCGAGCGACAGGCCGATCCCCCAAAGAGTTGCCAAGCTGAAAGCCAAACCGGCAGCGATCATCATCGTGACGAGCACAAAACTCGCGATCGCCGCCCAACAGCAGATTTGGGCGATTCGCGGACTGATGGATGACCACCTCCCGCGGCTTGTCTTCTGTTTGCATGACTTAGATCACCGCGGCGGCAACGCCGAACGCACTCGCGAGCATTGGCGCGGCAAAGACAAGAACGGAAACAACAAGGCCAATCATGCAGGCGCGGCGGCCAAATTCCGTCAACTCGCCGCCCCACAACATAGCGCCGCCCGCAATGGCTATGCCTATTAGACCGATAGCGTAGGCAACTGGCCCAGTCAACGAAGTAGCGATAGCGGTCATTGGCTTTTCCCAAGGCAATGCCCCTACCGGCGCGGCGTTTGCATGCGCGGCAAAGCCGTAGGCCATCAAAAGAAGAAGCACGGCTCGTCTGTGTACGGCGCCAGCTACGCGTTTGTTCAATCGAAATTTAAGATTACTCACGACACCTCCATTGGTTCAGACATACTCGACTTGATAACGGCCATCCCGATAACCGGAAACGGCCATCACTTCCCTTACCTTGCGCCCGGCTTGGACGCCCGACTCCTGGTCAACGAACACGACTAAATCAATAGCTTCGGCAATCAGCGTTTGCTGTGGCGCGCTCGTAGCCTCAGCCACAAGACTTTCGAGGCGAATTAGCCCGCTGAGCGCATCGTTGGCGTGAACTGTTGCCGCACCACCGGGATGCCCCGTGTTCCAGGCCTTCAACATCACGTGCGCCTCAGCGCCGCGAACTTCACCCACAACGATACGCGTGGGCTTCAGGCGCATGCACGCCCGCAAACAATCCAACATCGAAATGCCGCCGACGGCTCGCAGATCTACGTAATTTGCAACAGCACATTGAAGTTCGCTGGTGTCCTCAATCGTGATGACGCGGTCATCGGGTGCGATGCGCGCGAGGTCGTCCAGAATGGCGTTGATCAGAGTCGTTTTGCCCGAACCAGTCGCGCCAACAACGAGAATGTTTTTCCGCGCCCTTATCGCGGCGCGGATGACGCCGGCGTGATTGCGTCCACAGACCTGTTCGGCAAACGTTGTCCCGGACTTCGTCCCATTCTGACGATCATCTTTTCCGGTAATAATACCGGACTTTTCATACTGTTCAAGCGTAAATATTTGCTTGGGCCGAAGCCGAATTGCAAAGCTTGGGCTGAAAACGACAGGAGAAACAATTCCCTCAAAACGACTGCCGTCGAGCGGCAATTCCGTTTCCAGAATGGGCCGATCATGATTCAAGACGGTTCCCTTCCAAGCCGCAATCGTGTTCATGGCGCTTGCCGCCTGCGCCGGAGACATCGCGCCAATTCGTTGAAAACCCGTCCCCATTCGCTTGACCCAAAGCGAAGAATCCGGATTCAGAACAATGTCTTCGGTGTCGTCTTGCGCCAAAATCTGTAGGACCATCTCACCCAATTCCCGTTTCAATTTTGCTTCCAGTCTTGCGAAATGCGGGTCCAGCGCCGCAGCAACAATTTGCCTTGAATTGTTTGAGGATTGTGCTATATTGCGAGACATTGGGACTATTCCGTTCCTCTATTCTGTAGGCGGCCGCAAGGCACTTGCGTGACAGTGATCCCAACAGTTATTGATCGTTAGCGGTAGAGACACATGCCGGTAATTACAATTCCTTTCGATTACGACGAAAAGCTCCACCCCGACGTCGTACCGATATGCATTTCTGATACAGATCGGAAGGGGAATCCGATTCATCCTGCTTGGGTCGAGCTCGGAGTGGTGCCGGTTGCTGAGCGATTGCGCACCATGACCCATAGGATTTTGAAGGACGTGTTCAGAGTATCTGAAGTGACCGAGACCGCCGTTCATTCGCTCTCCCGAAACAGAGGCGCGGACCTAGGCACGAATCCGGAACTGATTGTCTATAAGAGCGCAGAATGGTGCGCCGTAGACCTGAAGGCCGGAGGCCGCCGGGCACGCACCGGCTACGACGTAGAACTCTTTGCCGAGACTCTCGATCAGTTGCGTGATGAATTCGATCTGATAACTGCAGCGGAGACGAAGGACGTTCTCGACAAGCTTGTAGTTCAGGCAACCGAGTTGGGGATGGACGTGGCTGTTGAGATGGTACCCATGATCTTGCGCGGCGCTAGCGCCCAAGAGTATGAGAAACAATTCGGCAAAAAGCGCAATACCCTTACGCAGATGTTCTTCCGAAACATGAGGAAGGCCGCGAGGACCGCACATCTTTCTTTCTAAGTTTTCTGGTCCCAAATGCATTGCGCGTAACTGCCATAATGTCAGGGAGCAATGTCCCCTGACGAATCGCCGAAAGCCAAATATGAACGACTGCAGCGGCGATTTCAAGAGGAAATTCTCACCAAGTACCCGAACCCGGAACGGAAGGGTTGCCCAGGCGAAGATACACTGCGACTCTTGGCAGCGACGCCTTTAACAGAACCCATCGAAAATGATTCGGCTTGGCAGCACGTTACGCACTGCTCCGAATGTTATCGCGAATTCCTTGCATTCCAGTCGGCGTTGAGTCGGCAGAGACAAGTCCGGCGCGAAGCAATTCGATGGGGAATTGCCGTGGCTGCACTCGTCGTTGCTTTCGTAGTGCTTTATTTAAAACGCGACGCCATATTCGAATCAAAGCGCCCCCAGAATGCCGAACTCGCCTACTTTCCCAGACGGATCGACATCGAGTCAATGACACGCTCGGTGCGAGGGAGCGCAGAGAACGTGCCATATTACCTGAATCGGGACCGGGAAGCCCTAACAATTCAATTGCCGATTGGAAGCAAGGCGGGTGAATATGAGTTTCAACTTCGCACCCCCGCGGACCGCGTAATCCTGACGAAGTCAGCGCCCGCAAGTATCGAGGGCGGTGTCACAGCTTTCATGGTGAAGATTGATTTGAGTTCTTTCCAACCAGGTCAGTACAAGATGGAGGTCCGGCAGGTTCCGTTTGAGTGGCAGTATTATCCGGTGGTTGTCAGGTAAATGCGTGACGAATCGAATCATGCCACTTCCCGGGTCGCCACCATTTTGGAAGCTGCTCGGAAACGAAATCAAACCAGCGCCCAAGATGGCGAAACTCGACAAAAGAGATTAATAAACGCTGCGCCGTTAAGGAAGAGTGAACACGCCGCCGGCATAAAGGGTGGACCGCCAACTACCAACACCCAGCAGACCGCAAGCGCCGCAAAGTATTAAATGGCGTCAATCGTAGTGCGGCAAAGGAAGATGCGCTTGAACGATCGCAACCTTCACAATCGAGCTCAACTTCACCGTAAGGCCCTCCCCATTGCTCGGATGAGATTACTCGAGAGAACGTTGCATTTGGTGCAGTGACTGCACACTGTGCGTAGTGGATTCGCGATAATCACGCCGGGGCATCAACGATCGACGCCTGTATCGCCACTATTTCCTAGGCAATCCGGAGAAGGGAAGTTTGCCATCGAAACAGGAAAAAGTGACGGCCGCAGAGAGCGCACCTGTAGGGCAGAACAATCCAGCGGAAAGCTCTTTCGAAGGCATTTCGGCTGCCGACATTTCTAAACTCAATAGACCGGCAATGAGGGCAGTGCATAGAGAACATGGCGACCATAGCTCGATTCATCACTAGTTGCAAGCAAGGTTAGCCCAAGCGCTCCAAATCTCTTCATTTATCATTTGGCCGGCACCGCTGTGGATGATGTATTCGTTGGTCCTCCGAACCCGCGCCCGGCTCGCCAGTTGCTTCCGATCTGGTGTGTGGGAGGTGTGCGCGGCGACTTCCTTTTCTGCGTCGCTGCATTGCGAGATGCTGCACAGTTATGCGCGTGCAGACGCATCTCCTCCTCGGTAAAGGTCGCCGTACACTTTTGCTCGCCTTCGCCAGCGCGCTCCAGAAGTCCCCGGCACAATAGGGGGAGTTCCTGCACTCGGATGCCATATTTCCGTGTAAGAGCAAGATCCGCCCTGACCGTGTACTCGGTGCGAGTTCGATCCGCGGCCGTACCTTGAAATGCAAACACCCGGAATCCCGTGTCTTGACTGAATCCTATGAGACTGAACTGCATCTATGGCGCTCCTACGGAAATTTCTTCCCAGCGTCGGAGGATTACCCCGTCACCCTCGAAAGGGGGATCCTCTTTGCAGAGTCGGGGTCGACCATCAGTTTCAAGCGGGCCGCTAACGCCTTTCCGAGCTTCATCTCCTCGGAATTAGACCTGTAGCCCGGCATTTTAGGGTCGATGAACTCTCTGCGAAATAGCTGATCCGATACCAGAGTGGTCAACAGCTCCAGTTCTTGAAAGGTGAGATTGAGGCTGATGAGTGTCATCGCCTAGTTGCCTGAATCGTCCGCAATCGCGCAGATCATGGCC
>DATAXY010000076.1:0-12305 GCA_036272835.1 Bryobacteraceae bacterium | reverse complement strand
AGGACGCAGCGGATGGAGCAGGCGGCCAGTTTTGAATTAGCCAATAAGGCGCGCATCGCGCGACGCCTAAATCTACAGATCAACCGCCTTTGAGGCGGCCCAACCCATCAAGCCACCCGCTTCGCGGGGGGTGTCTGACTTGGGAAGCTTCCATATTCTCAGGTTTAATGCGATTATGCTTTAAGCTCCCGATCACCTCGCGGAGCCCGGTTAGAGGGTGTTCCAGCACCCTCTAACCAAATTCAAAATCACTCGCGTAGCCTCCACCTCAAAGAGCCTCATACAACTGCTCCTTGCGCCGTCACTGAATGACGTCTTTTTCCAACTTGCGAACGGCGGCCAGCTTCTCTTCAAAGGTCGCCACCGCGTATTCATTTTCGTTCACATCTACTGTGTCGCCCATCTGCGCGGAGCGCGTGTGAGCATTCACGCCGGCTTTCTTTGCCCATGTAGCCCATGTCCGCCGCATGACTTGAAACGTCGCCCAACCCAGTCCCACAGGGTTAAGATTGGGAAGCATTTTGCGGGCCAGATCCAGATGTTGTCGCGGCTCATGGGCGTCCCCTTCTCTGATGGAAACAACCAATCAGTTTCGGAACCGGTTTGCAACCGCTCGACCCAGAACTCCAGCAGCAGCTTCGTGCCGATTGTCAACGCCACCTGGCGCGCCGAGCGCCGGTTCTTCGGATCATCCAGATCGCCTTTATACAGGCGCCTCTTCACCCAAAGCGAATCGCCATCCAGATCCGAAACCTGCAAGCTGAGGATCTCTCCCGGTCGCATTCCCTCCCAGGTTGCCAGCCTGGCCACCAGCTTCTCTCGCAAATCCAGGCAGTCCACCAAAGTGCCTGCCTGAAATGGAGTCAGGACATGGCGCTCACGTCCCGGTCTACAGTTCCGCGGCGTGAACAGCGAGGTTGCGGGATTGCGATCCACGACTCCCTCTGACATCGCCAGTTCGAAAACGGAGCGCAACCGGAATCGCATGTGATCGACCATGCTGTGGCCGCATTGCGTGGCTTTTGCATCAAGCAAAGCTTGCAACTGCTCCCGGGTAATTGCTCTCATTCTCGTTTCCCCGATCGTATTCACCAAATGAACTCGAAGCCGGTTGACCTCGGTCATTGCGGTCGAGCCTTTCCACTTCCGTTGATAAACGGGAAGGTAAGTCAGCTCGACAAACGATTCGAACGTTGTCTCTTTCGAGATCGAACGCTCGACGCCTTCGTTGATCGGCTTCAAAATTTCCTGCAGGATCGATTCGGCTGCAACCCTGCTCATTTTCGTGCAGAGCCCGATTTCCTTTGATTTTGGCCGTCCTTCCTCTCTCCACAGAGCAAACCAATAGTTCTTTCCACTTCGCTTGCGAGTCGTCAAACAGCCTCGCTGAAATCGCTTCCGACGCATGTGTTTTCCTCTTCTCTGCGTCATGGGCGATCCACCCGTGCATAGCACCGAAATGTTAGCACTGGGTCTTGCCGACATTTAGCCAAACCTCCAACCATTCGCGCCGCACAACCTTGCGGCGGCCCATCGCCATGTGGGTCAGCGCCGGCAATCCTGGAACTGGGCCCGGCTCCGGACTGCCTCCTTACTTCGCAATCAACGCAGTCCTCAAGCGAATGGACGACAGCCGGCTAGTCTTCTGGGACATTCTGCCGGGCGGAATCGCTGAGCGCGTTGGTATCAGGCTCGGAGACGTTCTCTTGGGCTTGATGGCCAAGAGATCGGCACGGCTGAGCCGCGGTTTCGGCTCGGAGGCCAATATCGTCTGACGGTTTCGCGGGATGCCATTGAGAAAACTATCGATATCGAACTTCCCCGTGTTGGACCAAAGGATCGACCGCCGATGACCCACGCAAAGCCGTTGAGCATCTCAACGCACGGTCGCATAGGCATTCTGAAAATCACGTCCTTTCCCGGCGCAATCGGGTTCGATTTGTTACGCGATCTGAAAGCCGCACTCGCACATTTTGCCGAAAAGAACGGGGACCGCCTGATTTTGGACTTGCGATCGAACTGTGGCGGCGGCCTTTCCTCCGTGCGGTTGATGAGCCTGCTAGTTCCAAATCGCAGATTAATCGGTTACAGTTTGACCCGGCTCGGTCGGGATCGCAACAAAGCGCCGGAGCAACTGCCGGCGATCCGCCGCTTGCCTGCGAGCAAGCTCAGTTTGCTTCCCCTTGCGGTGCGATTCAAATTGATAAATCGCGACCGTTCGTTCCGCCTATTCACGGAGGGTCTCGGGCCGATGCCGTTTCACGGGCGGGTAGCGGTTTTGGTGAATGAGTACACCAGGAGCGCGGCCGAAATGATCGCAGCGTTTGCCCGCAACGAGCGTGCTGCGCGTGTGATGGGAACGCGAACCCCGGGTGAAGTGCTCGGCGCAGCGAATTTTCACGTTGGCGGCGAGTATCGGCTCAGAATGCCAGTCACGGCGTGGTACACGGCGAAACGTGAACTGGTAGAGGGGACCGGAGTTCCAGTGGAATGCGAACAGTCGAACACAATTGCGAGCCTGTTATCTGGGCGCGATTTGCCAATGGAGGCGGCGGTGGAAGCTCTGTCGTAGATTGTAGACACGCAACCGTTAACGGTTTGTACAGATCCAAATCCGGTCTACGGTTTGGCGCGTTATTCATCCGCATGGCTTTGCCGCTGTCGGCGTTTTCTAAACGCTGGGCTACTGCACAGGGGTCACTTGTCCGAGAAGGACGACTTAACCGGCCAAGTGAATTCTGCAAAGTGCCTGAGCTATTTCCCAAGTTGGTCCGAAAGATGCAGTAGGTAATCGGGAGAGACATATTGGGTCTTGCTTTGCTGCTGGAGTTCAGCGAGAATCCTTCTGGCATCCCCCTTCCTGCCAGCCTGCACGTACGCATCGGCAAGCGTAAATAGATATTTTGGAGTTCTGCCTGAAGAGTTTACTGCTTTTTGGAACTGCATAACTGCCGCCTCCAACCTGTGATTGTGCTCGAATAAGTGGCCTTGAATATAGAGAGCAAAAGGGAAGTTCGGATCGAGTGCGAGAGCGCGTGTGACTTGTTCTTGCGCGTCTCGAAACCGGCCCGCCGAAAAGAGAATCCATGCAACATAGCAACGGGTGCGGACTGAAAGCGGGTCTAGCCGTGCCGCTTCGAGAATCTGCGCAATGGCTGGGTTGGGTTGCTTCACTGCAGAGAGCAAATACAGCGCGTACTCCCGTCGCACGTACGCGTCACTCGGATTCAGTTCAATCGCTTGTCGATATGCTTCGTCGATACCTGGGGCATGCGGGTTCATTTTTTGGAGCAACGCGGCCATTAGCGCGTGAGTCTGCGGAAGATCGTCGTCTAGCGTGCGTGCGAGGGAAACATGCTCCTGTGCTTTGCGATACGCCTCTTCGGGAGAAAGAAAATGGTACCCCTCCAATTCCAGATACGTCCTTGCTATGGCGTCGTGCGCCAGAGCGTATTCTGGGTCAAGACTGATGGCGCGCTCGAAATCTGCGAGTGCGTTTTGAAAGCTCTGTTCAGTACCGCGATCAAACTGGTACACTCCGGCGAGATAGGCGTCGTAGGCTTCTGTATTTGTTGTTGCCGCGCGCGCCAGAGCATTCTCTTCCGAAGGCAACAGGCGAATCGCCAATGCTTCTGCAATTGACTTGACGACATCGCGCTCGATTGTAAGAAGTTCCTGGGCCGGCCTTGCGTACGTCTCCGTCCAAGCCTGAGTTTGATCGCTGACCTGCACAAGTCGAGCGGTCACGTTCACCTGGCCGTCTATGCGGCTCACACTTCCTTCCAAGATGTAGGAAACGCCAAGGTCGTGCCCGACACGGGATATGTTTCCCATGGGATTCTGCATTCCAGCTACTGAGGACTCTGCAATCACGCCCAGTTTTCTCGGCGTGAGGCGTCCAAGGTGAGCAATCAGTTCTTCGGTGAAGCCGTCGCTCAGATAGTCCTGCTCGCTAGAACCGCTCAAATTGCGGAACGGAAGTACGGCCAACATTATCTTGTTTTGCGAAATCTTCAAAGTGTGAGACTGGCGATGAAAAAGATACCAGGATCCGGCCGCAAGGAAAGCCACTGACAGAAAAACAAATGCCCAACCTAGCGAGACGGAAGGACTTGATCGCGATAGTGTGGACCGAGTATTCAAGAGCGCAGGCGGCTCGGGGTCAGCAGGTAATCGCTCGACGGGAGGGATGAATCGATATCCCCGACGGGGGACGGTTTCGATATAACGTGGTCGCTCCGCCGAATCGCTCAACGCCTCGCGAGCCCGTTTCACGGTGGTGTTCAGGTTGTCATCGAACTGAACAAATGTGTCGGAAGGCCAAAGCCGTGCGCGAAGCTGTTCACGGGAAATAACTTCACCGGCGTTTTCCACAAGAGCGGCCAGGAGTTGAAACGGCTTCTCCTGAATCCTCACCACTTGATCCTGTCGCAGAAGCCGCTGCGATACCAGGTCGAGCTCGAATAACCCAAAGCGATATCCGCGGGGATGCGAATTAAGCTCAGGAGCGGTTTCCGGCATGTGGTTTGCTTGGGTTCAGGATCAGGATATCTCGATCTCGATCTGGATGGATGATGAACCGGGTTTTCAGGCAGGTTTAGCCACCCCAAACCGAAGTCAGGAAGATTTGCAAGACCATGATTTGCAAAGAGTTCATGAGACAGACGGATTTCAGGCTCGTTTCCGTTGCGTTCCTCGCGGCCGCGGCTTTACGGTGAGGGAGAAAGGATAGCCGCTTTGTCCACCAGCATCGTCGTCAACGGCGTTTCACACGAAGTAAATATTGTGCCTTCGACGCCCCTTCTTTGGGTGCTGCGCGATACGCTCAACCTGACCGGAACGAAATATGGTTGCGGGATGGGTTTATGCGGCGCGTGCACCGTGCATTTGGACGGACAGGCTGTGCGCGCTTGCCAGACGCCGGTAGAAAGCGTGGGAACGAAAAAGATCACAACCATCGAGGGCTTGTCGCACGATCGCAGCCATCCGCTGCAAAAAGCCTGGATTGCCGAGCAGGTGCCGCAGTGCGGATACTGTCAATCGGGCCAGATTATGCAGGCCGCCGCGTTGCTTACGAGCCATTCGCGTCCCACACGAGAACAGATCGATGATGCGATGAACGGCAACATTTGCCGTTGTGCAACCTACCAACGTATTCGCAGAGCGATTCAACGGGCGGCCGGAGTGACAGCATGAAAAGCACGGTAACTCGCAGGGAAGTGGTTGAAACAGGTATCGCTCTGATGATCGGGTTTGCGTTGCCGCTGCGGGGCAAGGGCGATCCAGAGAAGAATGAGTTCAACGCCTGGGTGCGGATTTCGAGCAACAACCAGATCACGGTGTTGGCAGAGACTCCGGAGATGGGCCAGGGAACGCGGACGGCCAACATCATGATGCTGGCCGAAGAGCTCGAATTGGATTGGTCGAGCGTACATTGGGAACAGGCGCCGACGATTCCGCGGATTTATAAAGATCTGTTAGCGGGCGGCAGCAGCGGCACGATTCACACTTGGCCGACGCTGCGAAAGGCCGGCGCTCAGGCTCGCGAGATGCTACTCGCCGCCGCAGCCCACCGCTGGGGCGTGGATGTACAACAGTGCCACGCAACTGACGGCGCCATCGTACATACGCCAAGCGGACGCCGGGTTGTCTATGGAGACTTGGTGCGAGATGCAGTCAGGTTACCAGTGCCCGACCCCGATCACGTCCCGCTGAAAGATCCGAAGAACTTCCGCCTAATCGGAAAACCGCTGCAGCGGGTCGATATACCAGACAAGGTTGATGGCAGCGCGGTCTTCGGTCTGGACGTGCGCCGCCCGGGCATGTTGTATGCAGTGATTGCTCGGCCGCCTCATTTGGAGGCAAGGCGTTGCACGTGGATGACTCCGATGCAAAAGCTCGTCCAGGCGTGAAGGCTGTGTTCGCCGTGCCGGCCGTTGGGTTCGTTCCTTCTATCGGGACCAATTTGAATGTCGCGGGCGGAGTTGCGGTAGTGGCGGATTCGACATGGAATGCCATGCAGGGCCGAAAGGCTCTGAACGTCACCTGGGACCAAAGCCGCAACGAAAGCACGGCAACCTTACAGGCGCAATTCCGTAAGACAGCTGCTGGGCCTGCCAGCGTTGTCAATGTGGATCGCGGCAAGGTGGAAGAAGTGCTGACGGCCGCAACAAAGAGAATCGAAGCCGACTATGAGTTTCCATTTCAAGCGCACGCCACCATGGAGCCGATGAACACGACCGTACACGTCCGCGACGACGGACAGATCGATGTGTGGACCCCGACGCAGGGACCAGCGATGGCGCAACAAACCATTGCGGCGTTGGCAAATATTCCGCCTGAAAACGTTAACGTGCAACTGATGCTCTCCGGCGAATCGTTCGGGCGGCGATACCAATGGGACTATCTGGCCGAAGCTTATAACGTCGCCAAAAATGTCAAGGCGCCCGTGCAACTGGTGTGGACTCGCGAGGACGATATGCAGCATGACTTTTATCTGCAGTATTCGTTCCAGCGCATGCGGGCAGCGCTGGAAGAAGATGGACGTATCGGGGCGTGGTGGTATCGCGAGGTGACAACGCCGATCGCAGCGGTTTTTAGCGCGCCGGAGAAGCTGAAAGACCCAAAGAACGTAGTCGGCCTCGACTGGAATGGTGAGACGCCTTATGATGCTGCAAATTTTCGTGCCGACTATGCGCCGGTGTTGTCGGTTGTGCCGCGCGCCTGGTGGCGTTCGGTGTCGTCGCCTTTTCAGGTGTTCGCCATTGAATGCTTTATCGATGAATTGGCGCATGCGGCTGGCAAGGATCCGCTGCATTACCGGCTGGAGCGATTGCGCGCGGACAAAAAAGGCGAGGCCCAGAAGCTTCGCAGCGTTCTGCAACTAGTGGAGCAAAAGTCCAATTGGGGCAATCCGCTGCCAAAGGGACAAGGTCGCGGCGTGGCTTGCTGTGTATTTGGAAGAACGGCCGTGGCTCATGTTGCAGACGTATCTGTTGTCGACGAGACCATTCATGTCCTGCGCGTGGTGAGCGCCGTACATTGCGGACTAGCTGTGAATCCCGATAACGTTCGCGCTCAAATCGAAGGGGCGATCAACTATGCGTTAACTCCTGTTTTGCACGGCGAAATCAGCGTAAAAGATGGCGCCGTTCAACAGAGCAATTTCCATAATTATCAGGTTGCGCGGATGAAGGATGCGCCAGAGATTGAAGTTCATCTTCTGCCTCCAACCGCCGAACCATCCAACGGGGTTGGAGAAGCCGGCGTGCCTCCTCTCGCGCCCGCAGTAGCTAATGCTGTGTTCGCAGCGACGGGAAAGCGAATGCGAAGGCTGCCGATCTTGAAAGTCAGTTGAAGGCCTGATGACGATCAGAACCTCAGTATTCGCGCTGCTCTCGCTGTCCCTGTGTCTTCCCGGTGCTCCGAATGACGTACTGACATGGCATAACGACGATGCACGCACCGGCCAGAATCTCCACGAAACCGTTTTGACTCCTGGGAACGTCAATGCGAAGACATTTGGCAAGCTCTTTGCGATTGAGGTGGATGGCAAGGTGGATGCTGAACCACTCTATGTTCATCAACTGGAGATTCCACGATATGGGCGGCGCAACGTTGTCTTTATCGCCACTGAGCACGACAGTCTTTATGCGTTCGACGCGGATACAGGCGCACAGTATTGGCATGTCCGGTTGTTGAAAGCGGGAGAAGGGCCTTCAGATAATCGCAACTGCGGCCAGGTAACACCAGAAATCGGTGTTACGTCCACGCCGGTCATTGATCGCCATAGCGGATCGCACGGGATCATCTATCTCGTGGCAATGAGCAAGAACTCCAAAGGCCGCTACTTTCAAAGGTTGCACGCCCTGGACGTATCAACCGGCAGAGAGCAATCAGGTTCCCCGGTTGAGATTCGTGCGACGTATCCGGGAATTGGCGCAGTCAGTCAAAACGGCGCCGAGATCTTCGATCCGAAACAATACGAAGAACGTGCTGCTCTGCTACTCGTGCATGGCGTACTTTATATAAGCTGGGCATTCCACTGTGATATCGGTCCCTACAACGGATGGGTGATTGCCTATGACACGGGAACGCTGAAACAGAGCGCGGTCCTCAACTTCACACCCAACGGCAAGGACGGAGCCGTATGGCAGAGCGGGGCCGGTCCGGCCGCCGATCCCCAAGGCAATGTGTATATCCTCGCCGCCAACGGAACTTTTGATACAGCACTTAACCCTCGAGGCTTTCCTTTGCACGGCGATTACGGGAATGCATTTCTAAAGCTCTCCCTATCCAACCGAACGCTTTCGATCGTAGATTATTTCGCGACATTTGACGTGGTTAAGCAGAATGAGGAGGACGGTGACCTGGGCTCCAGCGGTCCCGTTGTACTGCCAGATGTCAAGGATGCCGCTGGAAGAATTTGGCACTTGGCGGTTGGAGCCGGGAAAGACGGGAATATATACCTGGTTAACCGTGACGATATGAGTAAGTTCAATCCTGAGCAGAATCGCGTCTATCAAGAGGTTCCGAATGTGCTTGAAGGCCGCCCGCTAGCCGGCACGCGCGGCGGCGGCGCGTATTTCGATGGAAGAATCTATTACGGCGCGCGCGACCAACCCATTCGCGAATTTCGCTTCCAGGATGGAAAGCTCCTATCCCAACCGTCTTCGGCCACAAAGGAGACATTTGTGTACCCCGGCGCTACGCCGAGTATTTCGGCGAATGGACCTCGGAACGCAATCCTCTGGGCTGTTGAAAACGTGAATCACACTGTACTTCACGCCTACGACGCGACTAACTTGTCGCACGAACTGTACAACAGCAATCAAGCTGCCGGCGGAACAGACCACTTTGGCGCGAACAATAAGTTCATCACACCCATGATTGCCAACGGCAAGGTATATATCGGGACCGCCGATGGCGTCGGAGTTTTTGGCCTGTTGAGCAAATAATCATGGTTCGGATATCTTCCGCGGCATTCGAGGCACACTGTCAAAAATCGGGAAGTCGCCGCATAGGCCCTTCTTTAGAACGAATCGTGAAGGGAACAGCGTTGCTGTTGCTTGTGAGCTTACCGGGAGTGTCCCAGGATGTCTTGACGTGGCACAACGACAATGCGAGGACGGGGCAGAACCTGGCGGAGAAAATCCTGACACTCGAAAGCGTCAATCCAAAAACATTCGGCAAGCGGTTCGTCATTCCCACGGATCGGAAAGTGGATGCTGAACCGCTCTATGTGCATCATCTGGAAATCGTCAATCGAGGATTTCGCAATGTCCTGTTTGTGGCGACGGAACACGACAGCCTCTATGCGTTCGATGCCGATACGGGTGAGCCCTTCTGGCACAGGCAATTGCTGAAAGTCGGAGAGAAGCCGTCGGACAATCGCAATTGCGGCCAGATCACGCCAGAAATCGGGATTACGGCCACGCCAGTCATTGACCGGCAACTCGGTCCTCACGGCGCCATTTATGTGGTCGCAATGAGTAAGGATTCGCAAGGCCGCTATTTTCAAAGGCTGCATGCGCTGGATCTACGGACTGGAGCGGAAGAATTCGACGGTCCCGTAGATGTTCACGCGACCTTTCCCGGCGACGGCGCGGCAATATTCGATCCAAAGCAATACGCAGAGCGCGCCGCGCTGCTTCTTCTGAACGGCGTTGTTTATACTACCTGGACCTCGCATTGCGACATCAATCCGTACAACGGATGGGTGATTGGCTATGATGGGCGCACCTTGAAGCAAGGCGCGGTCTTAGACATCACGCCGAATGGAGAAGAAGGTTCCATCTGGCAAAGCGGAGCCGGCCCGGCAGCCGATCCGCAAGGCAACATTTATGTGATGGCTGCGAATGGGACCTTTGACACGACTCTCAATACGCAAGGCTTTCCTCAACGAAGCGATTTCGGGAATAGCTTTTTGAAGATCGCAACGCGCAACGGCAAGCTCGCGATTTCCGATTACTTCACGATGTTTGACGTAGCGAAAGAAAACGCTAACGACGGGGATCTCGGTTCCGGTGGGCCGATGGTTCTGCCGGATAGCAAAGATGGGTTGGGCAGGATGCAGCGGCTGGTGGTAGGAGCTGGGAAGGACCTAAACATTTACCTTTTGAATCGCGACGCAATGGGAAAGTTTAATATGCGCCGGAACGATATCTATCAGGAACTGCCGCACGCCATGAAACACAGCTTCTCGCGTCCAATTCCTGCATATTTTGATGGGCGGATTTATTATGCATCGACAGACGATACGCTCCGTGCGTATCATCTCCAAAATGCTCACTTGATTGCGCAACCTGTTTCTCAGACCGGCTTGACATTTATCTATCCTGGCGCTGCGCCCAGCATTTCCGCCGATGGCGTTCGAAACGGAATCGTATGGGTGACAGAGAATCGGAATCCCGCAGTGCTGCACGCATATGACGCAAGTGATCTCTCGCATGAGCTGTATAGCAGCAACGCGGCGGCCAGTGGCAAAGATCATTTCGGCGCGGGCAACAAGTTCATCACTCCGATGATCGCCAACGGCAAGGTCTACGTGGGAACGGCCGATGGAGTAGGAGTATTTGGACGCGTTGAGGAGCAGCGATGCTACTGGATATTCAGAAAGATATTCGTTTCGGAATTCGCACGCTGCTGCGTAATCGCGGATTTACGGCCGTGGCGTTGCTTACTCTGGCGCTTGGCATTGACGCAACTACGGCGATATTCAGCGTCGTCGATAGCCCGTGAGTAACGGCGATGTAGAGGAGCTCCAATTGGGCGACGATCAGGCGCGGGCCATATGTCCATCAACGCGTCCTCGATCGACTATTCAAAAAGGACTGATTGTTCCGGAGCACCCTCTGGTTCGCAAAAATTGCTTAGGCCCAGTCCGATAAGGCGAAAATAACGGCCGGGATCGAGGCCGACCCGCTCGCGAAGTGATAGAGCGATATTGGTTACCTCGTCGCATGAAGCAGGTGGCGAACACGGTGTGCAGCTACGGGTCAGAATACTGAAGTCGCTCGTTTTTAGCTTAAGAACAACGGTGCGCGCAACTCGCGATTCCTTCAGGGATGCCGCCCAAACCTTTTCCGCAAGGCTGCGTATCATGGGCTCCGTTTCCACCAACGGTACATCCTGCTCGAAGGTGTCTTCGGCAGATATCGATTTCGTCGGCCTGTTGGGAACGACTTTGCTGTTATCGATGCCCCGAGCCAGTTCGTAGAGACGCGCGCCGTACCGGCCGAAGTGCCCTTCGAGTGCCACTAGCTCCAGAGCTCGCAGATGCTCTACCGTCTGGACTCCAAGCTCCTCAAGTCTCTTTTCCGTCACCTTGCCCACACCAGGCAAACGTGAGACCGGCAGGGGTGATAGAAACCCATTCACATCGTCAGGCTGGATGACAAAGAGGCCATCCGGTTTGCGCCAATCGGACGCGATCTTAACCAGAAACTTGTTTGGCGCCACGCCTGCCGAGGCAGTCAATCGCAACTCTTGACGAATCTGCTCGCGAATGGTGCGGGCTACGCGCGTTGCTGTCGGCAAGCCGGTCTTGTTCTCGGTCACATCGAGATACGCCTCGTCAAGCGATAGTGGCTCGACCAAATCCGTGTGTCGCCGAAAAATCTCGTGCGCCATGCGCGAGACGGTTCGATATCGCGGGAAATCTGGCGCGATGAACACAGCATCGGGACACAGGCGTTCAGCACGAACCGCGGGCATGGCGGAGCGCACTCCGAACCGCCTCGCTTCATACGAAGCGGCGCAAACAACAGAACGTTTGCCGCGCCAGGCTACGACGACGGGCTTGCCGCGTAGCTGCGGGTCATCGCGCTGTTCCACGGACGCATAAAACGCGTCCTTATGGGGGACACCCCGCAACGCCCCAAAGACATCATTTGGTGCGCTGCCGATGAAACTGGCAGCGATCTGACTTAAGCCCCCGGATTCCGGGGTTTCAGAGCCCGACGAACGCCTTTTCTTTCTGCGCATTCGCACCGGACGACCCCTCGTCAACACTTTCTTTTGACACCCCCTCGCAAACACCGCTCGGCAAAACAAAGTGTGTGAACTTCCGGGTACCCCGCCCGGCGCCTACACCAATGCTCGAAAGGCGTTCGTCGCGTCTTTCACCCCTCCGCCGCGGGGGCATTTATTGAAAGGCCAAAAACATGTCAGGGGCGGCGAGAAACGGCGCCATTTTCGGCGGAATAGGGCGGAGCCAATGGAGCCAGTCTGGAGAGCCCATTGGCGGGGATCGGTAAGGACTCTACATCAGCTTCTAAATCTTGTTTGACAACGTGACTCTGATT
>DATAXY010000075.1:0-9624 GCA_036272835.1 Bryobacteraceae bacterium | reverse complement strand
CGAACCCGGCTTCGCCAACACCTGCCCGCGCTCCACATCCGTCTTTTCAATGCCGCGCAGCAGCAGGCCCACGTTATCCCCGGCCCGCCCTTCGTCCAACAGCTTCTTGAACATTTCCACGCCCGTTACCACCGTCTTGCGGGTGTCCCGGAAACCCACAATCTCCATTTCCTCGCCGACCTTGCAGATCCCCCGCTCAATGCGCCCCGTCACCACTGTGCCGCGGCCCTGAATCGAGAAAATATCTTCAATCGGCATCAAAAACGGCTTGTCAATCGCGCGCTCCGGCATCGGGATGTACGAATCCACCTGCGCCATCAGCTCGTCGACCGACTTTTCCCACTCCGCTTCGCCGTTCAACGCGCCCAGCGCGCTCACTTTGCAAACTGGAATATCGTCACCGGGAAACTGATAGCTCGACAGCAGCTCGCGCACTTCCAACTCCACCAGTTCGAGCAGTTCCGGATCGTCGACCATATCGACTTTGTTCAGCGCGACCACGATATACGGCACGCCGACCTGGCGGGCCAGCAGAATATGCTCCCGCGTCTGCGGCATCGGACCATCGGTAGCGGCTACCACGAGAATCGCGCCGTCCATCTGCGCCGCGCCCGTGATCATGTTCTTGATGTAATCGGCGTGACCCGGACAGTCCACGTGCGCGTAGTGACGGTTCGCCGTCTCATACTCCACGTGCGCCACCGCGATCGTGATCCCGCGCGCCTTCTCTTCGGGCGCATTGTCGATCGAGTCGAAGCTCCGGAACTTGTTCTTCGGATTGTACTTCAACATCGTCTTGGTAATCGCCGCCGTCAGGGTGGTCTTGCCGTGATCGATGTGCCCGATCGTCCCGATGTTTACGTGCGGCTTGCTGCGGTCAAATTTCTCTTTCGCCATTGTCTGTCTCCTTAACGCGGACTACCGTGTCGCGACCCCGCCCTTATTGCGGTTGATAATTTCCTCGGCGAGATTTCTTGGAATCTCTTCGTACTGCCCGAAATGCATGCTGAAGCTGCCGCGGCCCTGTGTTCGCGATCGTAGTTCGGTCGCATACCCGAACATCTCCGACAGCGGCACCATCGCCTTGATGATCTGCGTCCCGCCCGCGATCTCGGTGCCTTCCAGGCGCCCGCGACGCGAAATTAGGTCTCCGTTTACCGAGCCCATATACTCTTCGGGAACGGTGACTTCCACTCGCATCACCGGTTCGAGTAACACCGGCTTGGCTTTCGCGCACGCTTCCTTCACGCAGATCGAACCGCAGATCTTGAAAGCCATTTCCGACGAGTCGACTTCGTGATACGCGCCGTCGTACACCGTCACCTTGATGTTGTTCACCGGATAACCGGCCAGAATACCGCCTTCGAGCGCTTCTATGACGCCTTTTTCGATCGCCGGGATGAATTCCTTCGGGATGTTCCCGCCAGTTACATCATTCTCGAATTCGAAATCCTTCTCCGGATTTGGATCCACCTTCAGCTTCACGCGGGCATACTGGCCGCTGCCGCCGGTCTGTTTCTTATGCGTGTAATCGTATTCGGCGTGCTGGCGAATTGTTTCGCGATACGCCACCTGCGGCTTACCCACATTGGCGCCCACGTTGAATTCACGTTGCATGCGATCCACGATGATCTCCAGGTGCAACTCGCCCATGCCGGATAGAATCGTCTGCCCGGTTTCCGGATCGGTTGCCACATGGAGGGTTGGATCTTCGGTCGCCAGCTTATGAATCGCGATGCCCAGCTTCTCCTGATCGGCCTTGGTCTTCGGCTCAATCGCGAGCTGGATCACAGGTGCGGGGAAGATGATCGATTCAAGCAGGATCGGGCTCTTCTCGTCGCAAATCGTATCGCCCGTCACGACTTGTTTCAGCCCAACAGCCGCGCAGATGTCGCCGGCCAGCACGTCCTGGATCTCTTCACGCTTGTTCGCGTGCATTTTCACCAGGCGGCCAATGCGCTCTCTGCGGCCCTTGGCAACGTTATAAATCGAATCGCCCGTGTTCAATTTGCCCGAGTACACCCGGATAAAGCAGAGTTGCCCGACGTAAGGGTCGGTCATGATCTTGAACACCAGAGCCGAAAACGGAGCGGAATCGCTTGCCGGGCGCTCCATCAGTTCGTCGGGATTATCGATCGAATGGCCTTTCACCGGCGGAATATCGAGCGGCGAAGGCAGATATGCGCACACCGCGTCGAGCAGGTTCTGCACGCCCTTGTTCTTAAAGGATGACCCGCAGATCACGGGGAAAATCTTCTGCGCAATGGTTGCCTTGCGGATGCCCGCGACCAGTTCCTGTTCGGTAACGGCGCTGCCTTCGACAAACTTCTCAAATAGAGCGTCGTCGCTTTCGGCTACCGCCTCAATCAGCTTTTCGCGATATTCCTGTGCCTTTTCAACTAGATCTGCTGGAATTTCCACGTCATCGAACTCGGCGCCCAAAGTCTCATCGCGCCAAATACGCGCTTTCATGGTCACCAAATCGATTACGCCCAAAAACTTATCTTCTGCGCCTACCGGCAACTGAATCGGCACTGGACGCGCGCTCAAGCGGTCCGTAATGGTTTGGACAGAATAGAAGAAATTGGCACCCACGCGGTCCATCTTATTGATAAAGCAGATCCGCGGTACGCCGTATTTATCGGCTTGGCGCCACACCGTCTCCGATTGCGGCTGCACACCAGCGACTGCGTCAAAAACCGCACAAGCGCCGTCGAGCACGCGCAGACTGCGCTCGACTTCAGCCGTGAAGTCGACGTGGCCGGGCGTGTCGATGATGTTGATTGTGATGTCATTCCACTGGCAGGTCGTCGCGGCCGACGTAATCGTGATTCCACGCTCCTGCTCCTGCGCCATCCAGTCCATGGTGGCGGTTCCCTCGTGCACTTCGCCGATTTTGTGCGTACGGCCGGTGTAATACAGGATGCGTTCGGTCGTGGTGGTTTTACCGGCATCGATGTGAGCCATGATGCCGATGTTCCGCATTTTTTCTAACGGTACGGTGCGAGGCATAATTTAAATCCAAATACTGACAAACAAACTAGTTACCAGCGATAGTGCGCAAAAGCCTTATTGGCCTCCGCCATGCGATGCACATCGTCCTTCTTCTTGACTGCTCCTCCACGCATATTGGCGGCGTCATTTAATTCGTTCGCCAATTTATCGGCCATGCTTTTGTCCGGACGGCTCCGCGCATTCCCGATCAGCCAGCGCAGCGCCAAACTAACCCGGCGATTCTGCGGCACTTCTACCGGAACCTGATAGTTCGCGCCACCCACCCGGCGAGTCTTCACTTCAAGCAGCGGTTTGACGTTTTCAACGGCCTTTTTGAACATCTTCAGCGGATCGTCTTGCGAGCGGTCCCGCAGCGTATCCATGGCTTCATAGAAAATCTTTTGCGCGGTCTGCTTCTTGCCGTCCCACATCATCGAATTCACGAACTTTTCGACAAGTGTCGAGTTGTACAGCGGATCGGGAAGAACGTCTCGCGGCTCTGGTCGTCTACGGCGCGGCATACTGTGTCCTTATTACTTCTTTCCTTTTGCGGGTGCGGCGGCAGCTCCACCCTTGGGCCGCTTGGCCCCATATTTGGAACGGCTTTGCTTGCGATTGGCCACGCCGGCGGTATCGAGAGTTCCGCGAACCACGTGGTAGCGCACACCCGGGAGATCCTTCACACGGCCCCCGCGGATCAGCACAATCGAGTGTTCCTGCAGATTGTGCCCCACGCCGGGGATATAGGTTGTAACTTCGATGCCGTTCGTTAGGCGGACGCGGGCAACTTTCCGGAGCGCCGAGTTCGGCTTCTTCGGCGTAGTCGTGTACACGCGCGTGCAAACGCCCCGGCGCTGCGGGCAGGCCTGCAAGGCAGGGCTAGCCGTTTTATAACGGGTCGGCCGGCGTCCCTTACGGACGAGTTGGTTGAATGTGGGCATGAAAACTCTTTAACTCAATCGAGCACCCCGGTAGCCTGCGGCATCGCCACAGAACTCCGAGGGGCGCATCACAAACGAAATTTAAGTAGCCCTAGAGGGCGAAAATCGTAAAAGCAGGCAAGGCAAAGCCCGGCTGCAAGGAACTTAGTTAAGTAAGCAGGCCAAACTAAAGTACTGCCTTGGCCCAGAACCGCGAGGGTAACTGCTTCGGGTAGTGGCCCATGCCAGAAATCGGTGTAAACCGGTCCGACAGCGGGGCCCGACTTCCAGCCCTATGCTCCTTTGAGCACGGTTGCGCGGAGGCCGAAGAATCAACTCGCCAAACTTTTCTAGTGTAGGGGGTTATACGTCCCGTGTCAATAGGAATTGGTTAGTAGGATACGCAAGCCCTTACCGCAGCATTTGAGTAGTAGTAATGGCTTGGCCCAGATGGCGTTGCGTGTGCTCCGCGAGATGAACAATCAAGCCGATCACCGTCGAGGGCAAATGGAGGCGGCCGACGAAACGAGGGTCGTAAAGCGTGGCGGGATCTATCTGCAAGAGAATAGCTTCGGTGGCGCGCAGGCTCGCTTCAATTCTGTCGAGGAGCTGGGGTAAATCCGCATCAGGTTGGGATTCTTGCTTCAGATACAGCAGTTGCTCGTTCGAGAGTTGCGCCCCTGTGAGATAGATCGCTAGCCGGTCCACGCTGCCGGCAATGTGCTTCAAATGAAAGCCGAGCGACGGCGCGGGCGGGAAGCAGCGCCAAATTTGCTCTCGCGTGAGACCGGCGGTGAAGCGGGCAAGGTCCTCGCGAACCTGCGCAAAGCTGAAGAAGACCGGCGCGACCAGGGGATGCACGCCGGGTAGTGGACCTCGCAGCCAGGGCTCTGGATCAGCCATGAAATGCCTGGTGGTTATCGGAAGACGCCGGTGTGGCCAAGCGAATAGCGGCCCGGCTGCGGATAGATACACAAACCGTGCGGGCCTTTGCCAACGCGGATGCGCGCCTTTAGCTTTCCGGTGGTGGTGTCGATGACGTAAACTTCGCTGTGGTAGCGGCCGGAAAGCCATAGCTCCTTACCGTCGGCCGACACGCCGCCCATATCGGGGCTGGCGCCCCCAGGAATGGGCCAGTTGGCAACCACTTTATTCGTAGAGAAGTCGATCAACGATACCGAGCCTTTATTTTGCGGACCGGGTCCGGTGCCGCGGTTGGAAACATAGAGATACCGCGAGTCGCGGCTCGTATACAGCCCGTGCGCGCCGACGCCGGTCGGTATGAAGCCGGTTTCCTTAAACGAAGCGCCATCGATGATGTGAACGCCGTTCGATTCCATATCGGCGATATAAAAAGTCCGGCCATCCGGCGATGCTTTGCAATCCTGTGGCATCGGGATGTGCGGGCGTCCTTCGTGGGGAAGCTTGAGATGGGCGAGGACCTTCTGCTCCGCCGTATCGACCTTGATCAGTTCGCCCGAGAACTCGCACGTGGCGATGAAGTAGCGGCCATCGGTGGAGAAATCGACGTGGTTGACACCAGCGCAGCCCACCGGGACGCGATTGACGATCGCCATGGTGTGGGCGTCGCGAAAGTCGATGCGCTTCTCGCGCTCGGCCATAACCATGGCGTATTTGCCGTCGGGCGTGAAGTACATGTTGTACGGGTCGTCGACGTGTACGGATCGGCCGTGCTTGCCGGTTGCCGGGTCGATATACGTGAGCTGATCCTGGTGATCCTGCGCGATCCACAGACTCTTTAGGTCCCACGAGGGTATGACGTGCTGGGGTTCGAGGCCGACCGGGAAGGTCTCAATGACCTTGTAGCTGGAAGGATCGATCACGCTGACCGTATTGCTGACCGAATTGGGCACGTAGACGCGCGATGGAAAATTCTTAACTACCGGGCTGAGCATCCCGGGACGATCGGCCGCGTAGATATCATGCGGGTCAAGAATGGGCGGCATGCCAGGGAGCGGATGGAGGCCGGCTGCATAGAGAACGCCCGCGAACTGGATGAAACCGGCAACGAACGCGCAGACAGCGGTTCGGGACCGGGCCTTAGGTGAAACTTGCATAGCTACTTCTGTAGAGTAACGTGGTGCTGAGAAAAACCGAAGCGCGAAATTGGCCGTTCGTGAGCGGCGGAAACTCAAGTACAATTCTAAATAGAAATGTTGCGGACCAGCGAGAACGAAACGGAGATTCTGCTAGGCAATAAGCAGCTTCTCGGCATATTCTTTGTGATTGCCGTCCTGCTGGGGGTCGCCTTCACGGGCGGCTACATGGTAGGGCGCGGGCCAGGCGAGAAGAAAGCGGCTGCCGTATCGGCGCCAGTAGGCCCGGCAACACCGAGCGCGAGTTCGACTGGCGGAGAGACGCACTCGGTGGAAGCTGCGTCTGGCTCGGACGCCGCAGCCTCGCCCAGCGGCAAGGCAAGTGAGGCGCAGCCAACAGGGGCGGCGGATCAACCAGTCGCAATTCCGGTTGCGAGCAAGAACGGGGCAGCGGAGGATAGTGAGGCGCCGTTAGGCTCACCCAAACGGACGGCTGAAGAAAAGAAAACGAAGGCCGAAGCGGCCGCGCCGACCGACGACACGGCGGCGCCACTGGTTCCACAGCCCGGTCAAACGTTCCTCCAGGTGGCCGCCGTGACACGCGATGAAGCTGAGGCCGTCGCAGACGTGTTACACAGGAAAGGCTTTCGAGCTCATGCCGTCCCCAAGCCGGGCAACTCCAAAATCTACCGGGTTCTGATTGGTCCCGTTCGCGATGCCGGCGACCTTTCCTCCACGCGCGACGCGCTGCGGAAGAGGGCGGGCTTTCGGGAAGTGATTGTGCAAAAGTATTAGCCAGACCGTCAGGACGAACGCGGAGAGACCAATTGGCTGGCCAGATCCGGGATTTCGATCAATGTATGCGTTCCGTGCCCTGGCAAGCTATCCACGGTCATTCGGTAGTCGGCCCCAAACAGTACGCGCAAGCGTTCATTTACGTTGCTGACGCCGATTCCTTGCTCAAATAGTGTTGCCAACTTGCTTTCTTCAATCCCGAGGCCGTCGTCCTCGACCAAGATCCGCAGGCGGCCATCTTCGACCCACGTCCGTAGGCGAATCATGCCGCCCTCGACTTTGTTTGCCAATCCATGCCGGATGCTGTTCTCGATGATCGGTTGCAGAACCATGCTAGGCACGAGCAGGTCGAGGGTTTCCGGGTCAATCTCCTTGTGGAACCGCAGCTTGTCTCCAAAACGGACCATTTCAATTGCCAGATAATCATCTATGAACGAGACTTCTTCGCGCAGGGGGGAGAAGTTCTCGGTCTTGCGGAGCAGGCGTCTCAGGATATTCGAGAGCTTGTAAATCATGCTGCGCGCCTGATCGGGGTTGATCCGGATCAGCGTGGCGATCGAGTTCAGAGTGTTGAACAGAAAATGTGGATTGATTTGGTTGGTGAGGGCCGCCAACCGAGCCTCGGTGAGATGTACGCGCTGGGCTTCGAGTTGCTTTTCCGTACGAAAACTGCTCCAGATGCGAATCGGGAGGGTAGTGGCGAACAGAGTGGTGGCGGCAAGCCAGATGAAATCCCACGGACCCGCAGCCTTCACCTCGAGAATGAGAAATGTTCGATGCACTTTGAATATGTGATTGATGCCCCAGCGCAAGAGTTCCGCAACAATCACAAGGGCATTGCAGACAAGGTTGAAGGCGGCCTTTTCAACGACGCGGCGCTCAATGGTTTTAGGGTTACGCTTTAGCACCTGCCGGACCAGCCGATAGAGGTTGAGGTCGATGAATGGCGAGAACGACCACACGTCTTCTGTGCGGGGAGCTAGGTCTCGCATGATGCCTCCGAGGATGCCGGCAGCGGCGAACAGCGGCATCGACATGTAGTTGTGGGCAAACATATCAGGAACGCAGACGCAGAGGCCGGTAATAAGGCCAGTGACGTAGCCTCCTAGGAGCCCGGAAATGATGGCGCCTTCCATCGCCAGTTCGATGGCCTGGTACTGGCTATTTAGGATGCGCATTTCGGCGGTCGCGCCAAAGACCAGTGCCAGCATAAATGCCAACTGCAAACGTTGTTTCACGGTACGATCGTCGGCGAGCAGAAGCCGCTGGATCCGGCCGAAGCGCATCAGAATGCTCGCGATGGACGCGGAAGCGGCCACTTTGATCAGTAAGGCCGCGATTTGTGCTTCGCTTGGCATTGGTCTCTAGGCTTCGGTGGTTAACGCTTACGGCTTCTATAATAGAGGGACAAAGGATTACTTGCCCGATTTCACACTAAACAAAGTCGCCGAAGCCAACTTTCCTAGCCGCTTCGGCAATTTTCGGATCTACGGTTTCGAAGGCATCAAGCCAATGGAAACCGAGGAAGCGGTCGTCCTGAAGATGGGCGATTTGGCCGGTGATCTGGGGCCGCCACTTGTCCGCATCCACTCCCAATGCCTGACGGGAGACGTCTTTCACAGCCTCCGGTGCGATTGCCGTTCTCAATTGGAGATGGCGCTGGACCAGATTGTGGCGGAAGGACGCGGCCTGTTAATTTACGAGCACCAGGAGGGCCGTGGTATCGGCCTGCTGAATAAACTGCGGGCCTATGAACTGCAGGACCACGGGCTGGATACCGTGGAGGCCAACGAAAAATTGGGGTTCGAGGCCGATCTGCGGGACTATGCGCTGCCAGCAGCGATCTTGACCTATTTCGATGTGAAAGCGGTACGGCTGCTGTCGAACAATCCGGATAAAGTAGCCGCGCTCGAGAGCGCCGGCATCGCTGTCGTAGAACGCGCGCCGATCATTATCGCGCCTGAGGCGACTACCGCGGAATACCTGCGGACAAAGCGGGACAAACTCGGCCATTTATTCTAACTGGGAGTTACTTCTACTTAATTAGTGTTATGTTTTTGCTGGGGAATCGTCTCACAGGCGTATGGGTTTGATTCTTCTGATTGTGATTCTGATCTTATTAGTTGGCGCAGCGCCGGCGTGGCCTTACTCGCGCGGATGGGGCTACTATCCTTCGGGCGGATTGGGGTTGGTATTGGTTATTCTATTGATTGCGTGGTTACTCGGCTACCTTTAATCGCCGACGAAACGATGTTACTCCGCGCGTAATGCTTCCACAGGGTTAATTCTGGCGGCTCTCTGCGACGCCAAGTAACTGTCAACGATTGTCGCCAAAATCACGGCCGCCGAAGCCGCGCCATAATTCAACGGATCGGCTTGACTTACTTCAAAGAGCAGTGATTTCATTAAACGTGTGAGGGCAAAGCGCCGCCGCCAGTCCGGAGATCGCACCGATACCGGACAGCACCAAGCCGCGTCGCGCAAACTCCTTAGATAAGGGCGCTCACGCGAGGGGTATTCCGATTTCACCCCACAACTCGCACGCCACTTTCTCTCGGAAACTAAGGCCACAGGGGCTTACAACCTGCACCACTATGTTTTTAGACTGCTTTTCGCTTCTTTTGGGAGTAATAAGTAGCTTGGCCGACGTGCTTTCGGCGATCGGCGGCGTCATAAAGGCGAGCAACTCGGCAGTTGAAAAATCGAACCCAATTTCACGGGGATCGAAGGGTAGGCCTTCGGCTTTGGCGTTCCGCATGTTGTTGAGAGCAGATTCCATTTCGGCTTTGCGGCGGGCTTCCCGGATACGGACCAGTTCTTTGAGTTCGGCGCTGTCTTTGGCGAAGTGACGGCGAAGA
>DATAXY010000074.1:0-9037 GCA_036272835.1 Bryobacteraceae bacterium | reverse complement strand
GCGAGCGTTATAACCAACGCTGGATCGTCCAACGCCTGGGCTACCTCACGCCCGCCCAAGCTCGCCGGCAGTTCCTTGCGCTCGGAGCCGCTGCATGAATACACTCAATTCACTGTCCAACAATTCCGGCGCTAAACACTTCTAGCAGCAAGCCCGGAAAGACCTGTTGGCCAAGGGCAGGAAAGCATAGGGCCACGAACCTGCTGCACCAGATCCCTTCGATCAGTCCGATTTGAGCAGTGCTCCTGGTCGCACTCATCCAGATACCACACCGGTTCCGCACCAACCGACAACTGTGGCCCTACAGTTGGCCTGGCTCTGGAGACGCGAAACAGTCGGGAATATGGTATGGTGCGCGGCCAGCTGAAGTGTTCCAAGAAAGTCGGAGCCCTCCGCGGGCTCAACAAGAACCATAACCATAGATCTGTCCTAATCTTCCATCTTCCGATTCCATTTGGCGTGCGTGGGTCTCGTCTCGCCATTGGACCAGTTGCCCGGCATGCCGTAGGGAACTGCATTCGGCGTGGCCTCTATCTGGCTGATCTTGCCCTCCGGAGTGATCTGGATCACGGCCGAGGCAAGCCAGGTATAGGGCGCCGTGCGCTTGACTATTATCTCGCGGCCGTCGGTGAGCTTGAATTGGCGCACCGTACCGTCATGGTCGATGAAGACCACCTGATAGACGAGATTGCGTTCCCGATCGACCACGAGGTAACGCCGATCGCGCACACGGTTATCCTCCCGGTAGAATCCGAGCCCGAAGGCGGCGGCGCAACTCATATTCGCGCCGCTCGGCGGAGCGCCCGGCTTTGCCGGCAGGTTGGTGGTTGGATGCCCACCTTCCAGACGCTGGCAATCCGCGGCGAAAGGATTGGGCTTGGAGCCGTCGTTGCTCTCCAAATCGTCCCAATAGGCGTTGGCATCGTCGATGAGCTGCTCGTGCGTAAGACGCTTCGAGGGGGGCACGTCCTGCAGGAATTGCGGCCGCGGCTTGTCCTTGAGCGCGTCAGGCAGCGCATCGAGCCCCGTTTTGGAGCCGCCGACGGGAGGGGTTATCCGCGTGACCTCGGTTTCGGCCTCGGTGATCTTCTGATGAACGACCTTCAGCCGCGCGGCAAGAATCACCGGCGCGCCATTCTCCAATCCGGTGGCGAAAAAGGCGATCTGGCCGGTGTCTGGATCGACGACATAAAGCCTGTACGGCCCTAGTCCACTGGCGGTGCGCCAAAGTCCGTCGGGAAGCTCTAAGGGCGCACCGTCTTCAGTGAATTTCACATTGGTCGCGAACGGCGCATTGTGCGGATCGTGGGTTACCATGGCGGAGAGATATTTTTCCGCAAAGCCCGTGAGGCACGCGCGATCACAATTCGTGCCGGCCGCCCCGTACGAAGATGCCGCCGACCCCACCAACAACGCACTGACGACCGCTACGCTCCAATATCTGGCTTTCATTTAGTTCCTCCTGTTTCCGCTAGTCTACATTTATCGCACCGCTCGGGGCGTGCCATTCGGGCAATCATCGAACCAAGGCCCTCGTCTCGCTGATTTTTCTGCGCTCAAGCTTTTGGGCGAACGGCTACTTCGCGCCATCAGACCTATTGGTTCAGCATCGGAATAAAGGCGCTTGCCGTTCGCCGCATCATCATTCGATCGGCCTAATCAGTCGCAATCGCATCACCGGTGCTTTCCGCCCCGTTGCAGGACTTGCGGCTCCACAAACCGGGCGAACAATGGACCTGCTGCGTTTCCCCCCGTAAGACACGGCGCAGCTTTGACATAATCGAAATCCAAGGGCTATACCCATAGTGCAATTCGACTTCTCTCAGGGAGAAGTGGATCCGCACGGGCCGAACTCACACGAACGTATTGCACCGCGCGCGATCTCTACGTGGCCACACGTTCCTGTGCCAGAATCTGGCGATAGGCCGGCCCAGTAAGAAATTCCACAAATTCAGAGGAACGGACCAGTTGGCGCATCAAATCGGCGGCCTTCTCATAAGCCTCCTTGCGCTGCTTGTTGCCCGCGGTCCGGCAGGACGGCTTCGGGATCCTTGGAAAATTTCTTGATGAAGCTGAAAATATAGTCCCAGCGTCCGCAATTCAATCCGGCGGAGTGCTCACGCAACTCATAAAGAATCTCATGGAGCTCGAAAGTTGCGCGAATTGTTTCGCTACGCGCGCCTCATGATGCCCGTAATTGCCGAACCAACTGCCACCAGAACTGCGACCACAAACTGCGACGAGAGCTCGGGTCAAAGTTCGCCGATGCGATAGCTCTCCAAAGCATTCGGTTACGGCCGTTAGAGTCCAAAATCTAAGCGCCCTATCTGGTGTCGCTTAAAGGAAATGGGGAGCCTATGGAGCCTGAGACATCAGACGACGTCGTCCTCACGTTGATGCGCGCAAGAACTTATTGGTTCAGCATCGGAATGTTGTTCAATGAGGGTGGCGGCGGAATTGTCGCCAGGAACGCCCGTATGTCCGTGAGATCGGAATCAGAAAGCACCTTGCTCGTATACGGCGGCATTCTTCCCGCTGGCCGACGCACGTATGCGATCAAGGCAACAACCGAAGGGGGCTTCGGAGCGAGCCGTGCTCCCGCCCCGCCTTGGCCCACGGTTCCGTGGCACTCCCAACAACCGTCACGGAAATAGAGGCGCTTACCGTTCGCGGCATCGCCCCTTGATGGCGAAGCCGCGGTCTGCTGGGTCGATTTAAGCTCGGAAGTGGCGTTTGCACCTTGACCTCTTACAGTGGCGCCGCCTACAAGCGAGAAAGTCAGCACGAACCCGGAAACAAGAATAGCCACTCTGCGGAATTTGTGTGTTTCAGGGTGCGACGGGCGCGCCAACCGAGCTGGTCCGAATCCGTTCGCCTGAGTAGCTTGCATCGGTGACGCTCCTTAGCGCGGCTGTGTAATCACATCGATCAAAGCGGGCTGGCCCTTTTTCACTACGTCGATTGCTCGGCGAAGCGCCGGTCCGAGCTCATTCGGATCGCTGATGGGTCCCTCAGCATATACACCCATCCCTTGAGCGACTCTTGCGTAGTCGATATTGGGGTCGTCGAGTGCCGTGCCGATTTTGCAGTTATCAATGCCGCGGTTGTGCACGTTGGAGAGACGCTGGATCGCCATCGTCTCATTGTGGTAGGCGCGGTTGTTGTGCATGATCGTGAGCAGTGGCACGCGATGATGGGCGGCCGACCACAGAGTGCCAACGTTGTACATCATGTCGCCATCACCCTGAATGTTAACCGTGAGCCTTCCATACTTCTTGTTAGCCAGCGCTGCGCCCACGGTTCCCGGCATGCCATAGCCCATGCCCTCGCCACCCCGGCCACCGATGTATTGGTAATGCTTGTTCATATCCCACAGGCGGAGCGGCCACCGACCGAAAAATACGACATCATTCACCAGCGACCAATCTTCGTCCTTAATCTGGGCCCAGAGCTCCGCGGATACGCGTGCGGTGCTGATCGGGCTCGCGTTCCATCCATAAGTTGCTTCCATCCGGTCTCGCTCCAGATCCCGCCGCGTCACTTCTGCTATCTTGGTCCCCCGATCCTGAAATGTTTGCTTGCGGCCGCTTGTGATCAATCGGTTGACCGCGTCGATCAGTGCCGGTAGTGTAGCCTCTGAATCGGCGGCGATCGAGAGATCGGCGTCCGGATAGCGCTGGAATTCCTGATAGTTGCTCTTGATGTACAGGTCATTGCAGGTGATGTTCAGGATTTTGGCGTCCGGCTTGGTAAGCGGTACGTTAGTATCCGTCCGGGCGTCGTAGGAGTTCAGGGTGCCGTAAAGGTCTTCCACCTCCAAGCCTAAAATCACGTCGGCATTTGCCAGAGCGACTCGCGCATTTCGAAACTGATTCAACGGGTGGCGTGTCGGAAAGTTCATCCGAAAATATTGATCGATGACCCCCGCTTGCAACGTCTCCGCGAGTTCGATCAACCGCTTCAGGCCTTCGGGTGTACGCGCGGAGCGGCCAGCAACAATCACCGGATAATCAGCCGCTGCCAAACGCCTCGCGACTTCCTCCACCGCCTCCGAATCTCCCTGAGGAGGGGACGGAACTGTAAGCTTAGGAATGCGCAAGCCCTGGCCCGCGGGTTTTTCCTGCAGTTTGGTGTCGACGACTAAAACAACAGGCATAAGCGGCGGAGTCATTGCGATCGTGTAGGCGCGCACCATCGATTCGGCGAAGGAAGGAAGCGACATCGGAATGTCGTCCCACTTGGTGAAGTCACGAACCGGTGCCGCTTCGTCTCGGGCGCTGTGTTCCCAGTTGACGTATCCACGTCGGCCTGCGGCGTCGAGAGTGTTGCCCAAGAGGACAATGACCGGAGCACGGTCGCAATATGCGTTATAGATCGCCATCGCGGCGTGTTGAAGTCCCACGGTTCCGTGGGCGCACACAATTAGGGGCTTGCATTCAATCTTGGCGTATCCGTTCGCCATCGCCACGGAGGCCTCTTCATGGACACACGTGATCCATTCCGGTTCTTTATTTCCTCCGTAGTGAATGATCGACTCCTGCAAGCATGCCATGCTATCCGATGGATTGGCGCAGAGGAACTCGACGTCGAGAGTCTTGATGACGTCAACCATGAAATCGCTGCCGGGACGCTCGATTGTTTCCCCCTGGACCGAGGAACTGCTCGTTGTTTGCGCGCCGGGCGTGACCTGCTCGGATTGGCCTGCTAGTGCGAAGGGAGACGTTCCGGCGACAGCTGCAGCGGCAGCAGCTGCCCCTTTCAAGAAACCACGACGATCGATCGGGCCCTTTTGGGTTCTGGACATTGTGTCATCCTCTTGGAAGTCCGCGCCATGCGAGTCCAGGCTCACGCCGGGACGTTTTTCCCCACATCGATTCAGAAGATAAATTTTAGCGCAAACTGCACCTGCCGGGCTGTCGTCGTAGTCGCTGTGATTATGCCCGCCGCCGGATTTGGAACTCCTCCGTTCACGTAGCCGGGGGCGGCGGGGTTCGACGAGGAAACGTAAAGACTCACGTTCGGTGCCTGGAAATTGGCATGGTTGATGATGTTGAAGAACTCTGCACGAAACTGAACACTGAGGTCTTCGTTGATTTTCGTGTTCTTTATGATGCCCATATCCAGACTGAGAAGACCGGGAGCCGTGAGCGTGTTCCGGTGAAGGTCGCCAAATTCCCCGGCGGGCTGCAAGGTGAAAGCCGTAGGATCAAACCATTCGTCCACCTTGCCCACGATTGGATTGTCGCTCCGGCCGAGGACAAGGTTCGGCCGATCGTCAGCGTTGGAATTTCCGTCTCGCGATTGATCGAACCCATCAATCGCAGTAAACGCTTCCCCCGTCCGTGCCGTCAGAATCGTGTTGATCTGCCAGCCCTCGACGAGTCGATTTCCCTTGAATGGTAGCAACGCCGCGGAGTTCAAGGTCAGATTGTGCCGGATATCGTAGTTGCAGCGTCCATACTCCGGTGCTCTGTCGTAAGGATTGACCTGAGCGAAGCCGCCGCTGTATCCGTTTTCATTCGCGAGCTCCTCCGACTGGAAGTCGAGACAGTGGGCGTAGGTGTAAGACGCCTGCGTCTGAATGAGGTTGTGGAACGTGTCGTTATAAGAAGCTTGGAACGAATTGTAATTCGAGTTGCCATCAGTCTGGCCAGGGGAATAAAGGCTTATGTTGTTGTTCAGCCGGTTGTTCACGTTCGCGATGTACGGTTGTCCATCCGGCGCTGTTGTGATCACGGGGGGATTCAGGTCCTTTTTGTTGAAATAGTGCCGGCCTTCGGACCCCACGTATCCTAGGGTCAACACTGAGTTGCGCGTCAGTTGATGTTGGACGTTCAGATTGAACTCCATCAAGTAAGGTGTGCTGAGGTTCTTGGACCAATCAATAAGTCCTCCCGCGCTCGGTTTGGGCAGCGAGGGGGAGCCGATGAACCCGGCAGGGAAAGGTTGCGGTGCGAACTGGGTGCCGTAAAAATACGGATCGCCCGAGTCGTACCCCTGGACGTACTGGCGCGGCTGGATTGGATCGTCATAGATGCCGAACCCACCGCGAATGGCCGTCGAGTTGTTTGAGAATGGTGAATACGCAAATCCAATCCGCGGCTCGAAATTTGTCCACGAAGGATTGTTGGGATAGGCGCGCGGGACGGAAACCCAGAACGTGTCCGTGAGCGGGTCGGGAAAGTTGTGGAGCTTGTCGTGCACTTCGATCGGGTTGGTCTCGAAGTCCCACCGAAGTCCCAGGTTCAGGGTCAGCTTCCGGTTGAGTTTCCAGTCATCCTGGTAGTAGGGAGCGATATCGATTTCCCGGTAGGCGCGCTCAGAGTCGTAGTCTCCGGGCAAACCAGCCGCGAAGGAGGTCGGGCCGATGGCGCACGTTGTGGAATTGACGGGACATTGCTGATTCTGCAAGAAGGCTGACAAACTAGTGAACGAATAAGTTCCGCCAAGCCCCAGCTGGCTGGTGGCGTTCGTTTGCAATCGCACGACGGCGACGCCCGCGCGCACCGACTGAGCGCCGTGCGTCCAGATAATGTCGTCCGAGTACGTGAAGCGATTCTGAGTGAATGAAATCGGGTCCGTGCCATCGATCCCCATAGTGTTGAGGCCCGTGATGCTTAGATCGCCGTTGGCGTCTCGGGTACTGGGAAAATAGGTAAAGACCAGATTGGGATTGAACTGATACGTTGTCGCGAAGATCGTGCGCGTAAAGCCAAAGCGCACCAAGTTGATCAGGTTCGCGCTGATAATTTTCTTGTACTCGAGCGTCAGATACGTGTTCTCGCCATGGCCTGTTTCCGGAAGGCTGAATGACGACAACAGAGAGAACGGATCGTTTTGATGGGCGTTATCGACGACGAGACGGCCAAAGAACGAGTCGCTCGGAGAAAGATTGTAGTCGACCCGAGCGTTGACATAGTCCTCATGAACTGTTTCTCCGCCGAAGATTTGTGACTGGGCCGTTCCGTTGCCAAAATCTTTGAGCCCGGGAGTCGGCTCTGGATAGAGCGCGAAGGCAGCGGCCTGAGAAGCGCCGATGGGAAAGCAGTTCGTCGTAGCTATACGTGTGGGCGGATTTGTCACCGTGCCGGCAGTGCCGCTCGGTACGCAGCCCTCTCCCGCGGGATCCGCGGGGTCGTAAACAGAACCCTTCGCCTCGTCTGTGGGCACATTGTAGATCGGGTCCAGTTCGAGCAACTGGCGCAGCCCTTCATAGTTCACGAAGAAAAAGGCCTTCTGCTTCTTGATTGGACCGCCAAGTGAACCGCCGAACTGATTGCGGCGAAATGGCGGTGGTCCGCTTGCCGGATCGAAATAGTTTCGCGCGTCAAAGGTGCTGTTTCGCAGATAGTCGTATGCAGAGCCGTGGAATTGATTCGTGCCCGACTTCGTGACTTCATTCACTACCGACCCGCTACCACCGTATTCGGCGCCGAAGGTATTCGTCAAAACCGAGAACTCCGCGATTGCCTCCACGCCAAGCGACGTGCCGACTAGCGTATTTCCACCCCCGCGTTCCCAGAAATTCTGAACGTTGGTTCCATCGAGCACGACCCACTGACCCTGGGTGCGCGCTCCGGCGACCGAGAATCCTTGGTCCCGACCCATGTTGGCGTTCCCCTGCATCGTCGTATTCAGCTGGACGCCTGGCGCCAGGAGGATCAGTTGTTGAAAGTCGCGTCCGTTGAGCGGCAGGGAATCGAGTTGTCTCTGATTGACGAGGGAGCCGACATCCGATGATGAAGTGTCCACCTGTGCTTGGCTCGCTTGCACGGCTACCGTTTGGCTAACCTGTCCCACGGCCATGGAGAGGTCGGCAACCGTCTGCGTTCCGACGATCACAGTTACGCCGTTTTGAACGCCTGTTTGGAATCCGTCCTTCTGCGCCTGCACGTCATATTTCCCAATCAGCAGATCCGGGACCAGATAACCGCCCTGCTCACCCGTCACGGCATGCTCGACGATCCCGGTCGCTTCGTTCTTTACGGTTATATTCGCGCCGACGATGACTGCACCCGAAGCGTCGGTCACGGTTCCCGAGATTCGTCCGGTGCTCACCTGTCCGACCGCCGTCAACCCCGCCAACAAAATTGCGGCAACGACCAGGGCCGCGCCCCAGACATTCTGGTGCAGGATGCGGCGAAAAGAGCGAACCAATTCATGCTTTGGCATGCAAAGCCCTCCTTGAGATGGCCACGGACTCGCAGATCGTTGCCTTTGACTAGATATCTGGACGCAGAACTGAACTGACACAAGGAGGCGATTGTCGAACTGCGGCTTGAGGAACTCGCCGCTCTCAGAGATCGCACCAACACTCCCCCCGCCGTCCCATTCCCAGTGGGACGTAAGACTCGAATTGAGTCTGAGGCGAACCGCAGGTACTTTGCGGCCAACCCAAATGCCGCTTCTATGCCACGAGCGCAATTTCAGTTTGCCCATGGGGAAATGGGAGGACCACGGTCAGAAGTCGGCGTGGCGCCAGCCACCGGAAGCTAATGGGGTACTCGGATGGGCCGGGTGCACAGCTGATCCACGTCCGAGGCAATCCGAGACGAGAGCTTGTCCCACAAGAAGCAGTATATGGAAAGCAATCTCCAATCCTCAGAAGTCCTCGCGGCGCTTCCAAAACCTCGGTCTACGCGGTCGCTCGTTTCAAACAAAAGGCAAAGGGCAGAACAAATTGCAGAAAGCCGTATTATGAGGGACTGCCCCTTTTCTTTCCGGAGCAGGTCTGGCGCTGCAATTCGGCTCGGGACCAGGCAGCGATTCGAGTCTCAAAATTCGGAGGAATCAGCTCTCGGCGAAACGGGGACTGAATTCGGAAATAGATACGCGTGGACGAGTCGACATATCGAGCAAGTTGATTTACCGCGACTCGCTCGTGGTAATCAACCGCATCCTACTGAGCTTCGCATAATATAGGATCATTCTGACCATAAAGAAGCCTGTTCCCAGAAGGCGGTGATCAAGGTTGGCCGGCGGCGCATGTTGCGGAGTGCGTGGCGCGCACCGTGTTTTAGTTCGGCGAAATCCTTGG
>DATAXY010000073.1:0-1799 GCA_036272835.1 Bryobacteraceae bacterium | reverse complement strand
TCGTAGAGAAGCTTGAGGAACGATCGGGATGGGGACGATACTCGCTTGAAGTGATATCCGCGCTTAAAGCGCAGGGCGATGATGTATTGGTATTTTGCAACGCGACAAATCCGGCGGTCGATGCGCCGCAGATTGACGTGCTCCCGGATCCAATTGCGTTCAACCGGATCGCCCGGATGCGTATTCTCAGGCCCTTTGTTCTATCGCGCGTGCTTCGCGAACGAGAGTTTATGCCTGACATCATCCACTGTTTCGTCGAGCCGTACGCGCCGTTCGCAGCAAAGCTTTCGCGGCAGTCCGGCGCGCCATTCGTCCTCACAGCCCATGGAACGTACGCGGTACGGTCGCTTGCAGACGTTTCTTTCGGGCCGCTGCAAAAACAAGCATACCGCGTAGCAAGCATGATTGTGTGCATCAGCGCCTACACGCAAAAGCGCTTGCGCATGTTCGAGCCAGACTTGCCAACAGCGGTGATACCCAACGGCGTGCGAATACCCACGCTGGACAGTGGACATAACCCCAAAGAACCGCTTCTTCTCAGCGTCGGAGCGTTGAAGGAGCGAAAGGGATACCGTTACGTCTTCGAAGCCCTACCTCAGATCGCTCAAGCCACTCCCGCCGTCACATATGTCGCGGTCGGCGACCAACGCGATAGCGCATACGCTCGTTCTCTTCGAGAGATCGTCGAACGACTGGGATTGCAGCAGCGCGTGACCTTCAAAGAAGGGATATCGGATGCGGAACTTGACGATCTATATCGGCGCGCGCGGGTATTTGTGCTGACGCCGGTCTCGGCACCTTTGAATTTTGAAGGCTTCGGCTTGGTGTACCTCGAAGCGAACGCTCGGGGGGTGCCCGTCGTTGGCTCATTTGAAAATGGCGGTGAAGACGCAATTGTCGACGGCCGGACAGGCTATCTAACCAAACCGTGTAACCCGCGAGACATAGCTGAGAAAGTCACCCGGCTACTCCAACTTCCAGATGCTACATATGCCGCATGGTCAGCAGAGTGCCGTTCATGGGCGCGCTCGCGTTCGTGGCACCGTACCGTCGATCGGTACCGGGATCTGTACTGCTCTCTGACCAACAAAGCGTGAAAGTTCTCGTTCTTTCATGCGGATCGCCATTAAAGATGCCGAACAGGCCAGGTGGCGGGCCACGCTCGATGATGATGAGCAATACTGCTTCGCCGTAGCCCTATGATGCTGGAGCCCACAGCACGACTGACCTGGGCAACATACGGCTGTCTACGATCTGGCACTCCGCTAACTCGGTGCGGTTTCGGGCGTGGCGGTCGTCCTTTTTAGCCCCTTGGACAGGGTTCCGAATAGTCCTTGGAATTGGCGTCATGTCCGGTCCTGGGGGTAGACCGGAAGTTGATGGCAGGGCTCCAAAACGACGCGATTGACCCGGAACGGACATCGAGCGGTGAAAGGAGTATTCGACCAATCGCTCGCGAGATCAGGACCTTGCATCGGTTTTGCTGCTTTCGCCAACTCAGACGCGGCCTGTTATTCCACTATTGTTAAGCTAATCGGGATCAAGTGGGCTATGAGATGGTTATCTTTTGGTTCGCAGCCATTCTGAGCTGTGGCGCGAGCTGGCCCTTTTTCGGCAACTATGCACTTGACTTAGCATCGGCCGCGCGGGAGGCTAACTAGTCGACCGTGAAATATGCTGAAGCGGCTGGCTGGTGGGGGAAATCGGGCGGTTTTCGGCGATAGGATTTGCCGGAAATTGGGGCTTTGGGACCGATTTTCTTGCGAATTCGAATTGGGGATTCCCACGAATCTGAAGCC
>DATAXY010000072.1:0-16167 GCA_036272835.1 Bryobacteraceae bacterium | reverse complement strand
GGCCCACTTCTACAGGCAATCACATCCAATGGGACAAGCTTTTCATCAGAGTGAAACCCGCTGCGATTAAACGTTTGCAGGCCAGCTCCCGATAATCGCCACGCCTCCCAGCAGCTTACGCAGCTCTGCCGAAAGCTCACGCAGCTTCCTTGGCAGCGCGTCGCATTCGAGTCGACAAACAGTCGGGTGAAATGTTCAAATCCGCCGCGATCTCCTGAACCTCAAAGCCCGCGAGTCGGCGCTCCCAAGCCCAGCGGTCTTCGGGCGGCATCACCTTTAAAATTTGGCCGCGCAGAATGCCGCGGTCGAGGTCGGGCAACTCCGTTGATTTAGCCGGAGCAGAACGAATTTCCAACTGCTCCAATTCTGAGGCGGGCGCCGGGGCCACGACGTCTTCTCTTGTTATATGTGCGTCCACGAGCCGAGTGAAACGCCGTAAATACATAACCCTTAGGATCTCGGACGGAATCCCCGCGTTGTGCTCGTGAAGCTGCGTAGACGGCCTTCTCAACCAGATCTGCTCGCACAGCCTCGTCCGTCAACACTTGCCAGCGATAGAGCCGAAAATCATTTGCTTTGTCGTAAGCGGCTTCCACGAAGGCCGTATCTGCTCTGAACCGCTCCTTTTGTCCACAGGGGAGATCCAGAAAAAGACACGTTTCGGGTCGGGGTGTGCACAGAGCGAATCTGTTGGTACAGCGGAAGACATGAACAGCTTTCTGGCGCGCCGCGGAGACAGGATACCACTCCCCGGTAGCCATTCGACGCAATTCTTCAAAAATGTTTGTCAGATTTTCTGTTTTCAAACCCTCGTATTCAATAGGAACACGAGACAGAAGTCGCGATGTAAACGCGCGGCGCCGGCACGATAGGCCATGACATGACTCCTGCAAATCCACTCTCGAGTAAGATTAAAACCGCTTGTGAGGCGGCGATCAAAGAGGCGTTCCACATCAGCGATCTCTCTCCTCGTCGGCTCTTGAATGTAGAACATGCTGCGGCTTACCTGTCATTATCCGAACGCGAGGTTTATAACATGATCTCTAACAAGGACTTGGCAGCCGTTCGCCATGGCAGGCGGGTGATGTTAGACATTCGCGATCTGATGAGTGGATCGCTCCACAAGGCGGCAAAACGAAGACCTGGTTTTTAAAATACTATCTCCGCGGCAAGCCCGTGCGCATTCCGGCCAGGACACAAGACCGCGATGAAGCCCTTCGTATTTTGCGTCAGAAGATGGCGAAGGCAGCCCGGTATGTAGATTATTGAGAGCAAATCGAACGGGTTCTCGTTGATCAGCTGCTCGATTTGGTCGTGGAAGACTACCGGTTCAATAAGCGGAGCACCACCTACGATGTTGAGCTTCGAATCGGAAAGCACCTTCGTCCGTTCTTTGGCCAGAGAAAAGCCAGAGACGTAACGACGACAGTGATCAAGAACTACACCGATGTACGGTCAAGGAAAGAAGCAGAACCCGCAACGATTAACAAGGAATTGGCTTACTTGCGCCGAGCCTTCCGCTTGGGGTACCAGCACGAGCCGCGGTTGGTTGACAAAGTTCCCTACTTCCGAATGTTGCCGGTGGACAATGCACGTAGCGGTATTGTTGATCACGAGCACTATCGGACCATAAGAGATTCACTGCCCGCCTATGCGCGTATCGCCCTGGTCATTGCCTATCACACCGGAGCTAGAAAGGGCGAAATTCGAGAGATTCGACTCGATAACATCGACCTGAAACTCTGTCGAATCGAATTGCTCGGTAAGACTACAAAAAACAAGAAGCCACGGTATTTGCCAATCTACGGTGACATGAAAGCGGAGCTTTCAATGGCGATCTCGCTTGCCGACCCTCAATGTCCTTTCCTCGTCCAGCGCGACGGAGGCCCGGTTTACGACTGGGAGAAATCGTGGAAGACAGCCTGCGAACTAGCGCAGGTCGACGATGCTCTCTTTCATGACCTTAGGCGAACAGCGCTCACCAACATGATTGAAGCCGGATTCAGCGAGAAGGAGGCCATGGAAATCAGCGGGCACAAGACGCGGCACGTTTTTGACCGGTATCACATTGTCTCCCCGCGTCGATTAAAACAGCTCGCCGAGAGACTGGAGAACTACCTGCACGATAAGGAACAAGAGATTTTGGGCACAGACAGCGGGCACAGACAAAATGGAAAGATCCAGTAAAGTCCTTTATTTTGATGGTGAGCCGGGCGGGGCTCGAACCCGCGACCACCGCATTAAAAGTGCGATGCTCTACCAACTGAGCTACCGGCCCTCAGTTCGGATGCCTTAAGTTTAGCAAAGGCGCTTCCGTCAATCGCTCCGGGGCGGGTGCACTCAGTCTCGCGGTACTGCTCAAACACACTCGAACAACTATCAGTTGCAATCTAACTAACCTGAATGCTTATGAGCCTTTACATAACTTCATCCGCTGCGAGTAACTTAAATAGAACGAATATTCGTATATGTGTTGTAAGCGCTGAGAACGCGCATTGATGAAATGGAGAAATACCTAATGAAAAAGACACTACTCTTGGGCTTCGTCGCTCTCGGTGCAACGGCTTTCGCATCCACTAAAACTTTCACACTACACATTTACCAGGATTCAGTGGTTGAAGGTAAGGCATTGAAAGCCGGCGAATACAAACTCTCAATGGAAAACGGTAACGCAGTTATAAGCCAGGGAAAGAAAACCATTGAAGTGCCGGCGAAAGAGGAAACCGTACCCAATAAGACTGAGTCAACGGCGTTGACTTACCTGAACAACACGAACTTGCAAGCGATTAATGTGGGAGGCAGTCACACAAAAATCGTATTTGAGGGAACGAGTCCGGCGCATTCGGGGATGTAGCCCGTTGTTTATGGCTCGGTCCTCACGAAGCACGCGCTTTGATTTCCCGTACGGCCTGTTCGATCAAGACCCGGATGGCTTCCCGCTCAGCGTCATCCCGGTAAGGATGCTTCGGCCAGAAAAAGCCTTTTAGACCGTCCTTGCGGCGGCGGGGGACCACGTGCACGTGAAGATGCGGTACGCTTTGGCTGACACGATTATTCACCGCTACGAAGGTGCCCTCCGCTTGCATTGCTGTTTCGACGGCTTTCGCCAGAAGTTGGGTAGCCGAAAATAACGGCTCGATTAAATTACCGGGCAGATCGGCGAGCGTTTCATAATGCCCGCGCGGCGAAACCAGCACATGCCCGGGAAACAGTGGATGTAGATCGAGGAACGCAAGGATTGCCTCGTCCTCATAGACGAGACTGCCCGGAGCGTCACGCTGCACAATCTTGCAGAAGATGCAGGTGCCGCTGACCGGCATCTCCATGGGTTAAGTCACCTCGCGCGGCTTATAGCCCACGGCAAACAGGAATAGCACGCCATCGATGAACAGGCCGAAGGGCACAATGGATTTCGCGTTAGTGATAGCCATCGAAGGTGTGGATTCCTTTGGAGAACGATTCGTGATTTCTTACAGTTTATCGTGAAGGCCGAAAGAGAGGAAAAGTATCGGCGCGGCAATACAAAAAGGGCGGGGAAACCCCCCGCCCTGATCTTAATTGCTTGCGCCTGCTACGAGCACCGGTTAGTTTTTCGAATTCATTTTTTCGAATTCTTGGCCGTTTGTGTTTTTCCTTGGTCCGGAATCGCCGAAGCTGCCGCCACATACGGCGGGATACGGAAGTCGTCCCCGATGAGACTGGCCATCGCGTGGACTTCCATGCCCTCTTCTTCTTTGGTGAAGACGAGGGATTTGGCGTCCGGATCGACGTCTGCCTGAATCCAATCGCCGCCACTCACCTGGTGGGTTGCAATCAAATTGGACAACGGCTGTACCAGGAAGCGTTCAATCGCCCGTTTTAGGTGGCGGGCGCCATATTTCACGTCGGTACCCTGCGTCAGCAGAAAGTCCTTACAATCGGAAGTCGTCGTAATCACGAACGGCTTATCGAACGGAGACGAGAGAACGCGCTGTTGCACCTGCCCTAATTCCAGATCGAGGATACGTCGGAGTTCCGCCTGTCCGAGCGTCTTAAATACGACCACCTTGTCGATGCGGTTCATAAATTCCGGCGTGAACTTGCGGCGGGCCGCTTCCACTCCAGTACGCGACATCTTCTTGTTCAGTTCTTCGCCGGCGGCTTGAGCGGCTGGACCTATGGGTGCTGCCGGCCGGAAGCCCAGTTTCGGAGCGATCAGGTTACTCATTTCACCGGCGCCCAGATTGCTCGTCATGAAGATCATGGCGCGCGAGAAATCGACCTTCCGGTTATCGCCCAGTGTCAGCGTAGCCTTGTCCAGAATGCCCAAAAGAAGATTCCACAATGCGTCGCTGGCCTTCTCGATCTCGTCGAAAAGGATAAAGCTGATCTTCACAGTTTCGGTTTGGTATTGATTGATGACTTCCTGGCTCAAAAGGGGATGGGTCTCACGATGACCCAGATAGCCGGGAGGCGAACCAATCAACTTTGCAATCTCATGGCTGTGCTGGAACTCGGCACAATCGATCTTAATGATCGCCCGTGGATTGCGCACCAACGCTTCCGCCGTTGCTTCCACGGTGCGTGTCTTCCCGGAACCGGTCGGCCCCAGAAACAGAAAATTACCGACAGGACGGCCCGGAGCCGTCAACCCAGTCAAGTACATCTGATAAATATTCACAATCTGGTCGATCGCTTCATCCTGGCCGACAACCAGTTTCCTCAAGGTTCGTTCTAGAGATTCAGCGTCTCTACCCGTCCTCGTCGGGTCAAGCGCTTTCCGGAGCCGGCTCATTCCCGTGTTCCTCTTTCCGACCGGCTTGATTTCTCACAAAGCCGACCTTTTGCCCTTCTACTGAGCATTCGTGAGACCAAAAGATCTCCGTTGCTTCTATACCCTTCATCGTCCTTGGGAGTTGTTTTGTGAATAGTCTTTCTGGAGTTTCTGTTCTCAGGCTTTTCCGGGACGTTCCAGTCGCTAGCCGTGCTGGAACGGTACCGGTCGTAGAGGGTACGCGGGCGGCGCGCGCTAGCCCTTCTGTGGCCGGGCTGGTCTCACTTCCACCCTGCTGACAAGGGTTCGCTGAGGCTTGCGTAAGATGTCGAGCACGATCTCCGCAATGTCTTCGGGAGCTATTTTCCAATCGGATCGTTGGCTGCCAGGCTGTCTTCCAAATTGCGTATCGACGCTGCCCGGCATAATGGTACTGACGCGAACCCCATCGTTACGATGATCGAGCATCATCGCTTCGCTGAATCCGTTCAAACCGAACTTTGATGCATTATACGCTGAACCGCCGGCAAACGGGTTCTTTCCCGCTAAGCTGCTGATGTTAATAATCGCCCCTTGCTTTAAAGTGCGAAAGCGGAGTAAAGCCTCTCGGCTGCAATAGAAGGCTCCTGACAAATTTGTTTCCACCACGCGGTCCCATTCCTCCACCGTGAGGTCCGCGACCGCCCGGAAGGTGGCGCTACCGGCGTTGTTGACCAGGATGTCCAGACCGCCCAATTCCCGGTCGCTGGCCGCGAATAGTTCGGCAACCTCCTGGCTGCGTGAGACATCCGTCCGGCGCCCCACCACCCTGCGTTCCGGCGCAGCCGCCTTCAATTGCGAGACTGCCGACGCCAGGCTTTCCTCGTTTCGGGCGCACAACAGCACATCCGCGCCCTCTTCGAGCAACGCCTTCGCAATGGCAAGACCGATCCCCTTCGAGCCGCCAGTCACAATCGCCTTCTTTCCAGATAAGAATTGATTCATCGAAATCCCTTTCATATTTGGAGTCCACGCCGCTACTAACGGCTTTCGAGCGGGACGAGTTCCTGCTCCTTGTACTGGAGCTGATAAAGCTTCCAGTAAATGCCCCGCTTCGCTAGCAGCTCCTGGTGCGTGCCTATCTCGCGCAACTCGGCTTTGTGCATCACCAGAATGCGGTCGGCGCGTTGAATCGTGGATAGCCGATGGGCAATTATCACCGAAGTGCGGCCTTCAATCAAGCGTCCTAAGGCTTCGCGCACACGTAGTTCCGTTTCTGTATCAACGCTGGAAGTCGCCTCATCGAGTATGAGTATACGCGGGTTGTGCGCCAGCGCCCGCGCAAAACTGATGAGCTGCTTTTGGCCGGTCGAGAAGCCCTGCCCTCGCTCGCGGACGGGCGTATCGAACTGATCAGGTAGACCGGCAATGAAATCGAACAAGTTCACCTGCGCGGCCGCGTCGCGTACCCGCGAAGAGGTAACGGATGGTGTGCCCAGCCGAATATTGGTTTCTACTGTGCCAGTGAACAAGTACGGATCCTGCAGAACTACGCCGAACCGGCGCCGCAACTCGATCGGATCGAAGTGGCGCACATCTACGCCTCCCACGCGCACCGCTCCGCGCTGGACGTCATAGAAACGCATCAAGAGGTTAGTCAATGTCGTCTTGCCTGCGCCGGTGTGGCCGACGATGGCCAAAGTCTCGCCGGAAGCGACCTGAAAACTCACATCGCGCAGCACCCAGTCTTCGTCGTTGTAAGCGAAGCAGACGCGGTCGAACTCGATGTCCAATGGCCCGTCGGGGACGGGAACCGGTTCGGGCGGCGCGAGGATCTGGGGCTGCGTGTCCAGGAGCTTAAAGATGCGTTCCGAAGCGGCCATAGCGCCTTGCAGAATGTTGTACTTGTCACTGAGATCCTGGATCGGCCGAAAGAACCGCAAGCCGTATTGGAAGAACGCCACCAACACGCCGAGCGTCAGCGCGCCCTGCCGGATTCGCCAACCGCCGTACGCGAGCAATAAAGCCATGGCCATCATTCCGAGAAACTCGACGACCGGAAAGAACCAGCCATACGCCGCAATGGAGTCTTTAAACGCTTCCAAATGGATTCGGTTGATCGCGTCAAACTCGGCGCGGCTGCGTTCCTCGCGATTGAATAGCTGGAGTACGGCCATTCCGGCAACGTGTTCCTGCAAATAGGCGTTGATCTTGGCGATCGCGACGCGTATACGGCGATAACTCTGCGATGCGGTACGCCGGAACTGGATAGTAACTAGCAGAACCAAGGGCATCACCACCAACATCAAGAGAGTCATGCCAGGACTCAACCGGAACATTACGATCAGGACAAAGCTCAGCATCAGGATGTCGCCGATTATGGTGACCAAACCCGACGCGAATAGGTCGTTCAATACATCTACATCCGTGGTCAGACGCGTAACCAGGCGCCCGACTGGATTCTTGTCGTAGAAAGCTATATCCAGGGTCTGCAAATGCGTCATCAACTGCCGCCGCAGATCAAACATCGCGCGTTGTCCGGTCCACTGCATCAAATATGTCTGGCCAAAATCGAAGAAGAAGCCCAACAGTATGGCCAGCAAGTAGAGTCCGCACAGTTGCCCGAGGCCAGTCCAGGGGTCTTTCGATAACCAGGCATCCAGCGAGGTGGGCATGACCTGCTTGGCCGGCACCAGATAGCGGTCAATTGCTAGCTTGGTTAGGAGAGGTCCGATAATCTGAAGGAGAGAATCGAATAGTAGCAGCCCGAGTGAAACGGCTAGGGAGACCTTATACGGCTGCATGTAGGTGAGCAACCGCCGCATCAGCCGCCCGTCGTAAGCTTTTCCCAGTACCTCTTCTTCCAAGCCTCGTTCTGCTCCTGCCGAGTTCCGCTTCCCGGTATTCTCCTTACAAGGCTAACCCAGCTTCCTCTACGTATCACTATGAATGGTCTCGTTTTGATTGACAAACCCGCTGGCTGCACCAGTCACGACGTCGTGAACCGCTGGCGGCGGCTCGCCGACACCAGGCGCGTTGGGCATCTGGGAACACTAGATCCTATGGCGACCGGTGTGTTGGCCCTCCTGACCGGAACAGCGACTCGGCTGGCCCAGTTTTATGGCGGTAACGATAAGACCTACGTGGCCGAAATCACCCTCGGAACGATTTCCGATTCCTATGACATCCAAGGCGAGGTTGCGGCGACGGGTGCGGCATTGCCCGATACCTCCGAGATTTGCCGGGCGCTGGAACGTTTCCGCGGCCGTTTTCAGCAGGTTCCGCCTCCGGTTTCGGCCAAGAAAATCAAAGGTACTCCGGCTTATAAACTGGCCCGGCGGCAGCAGCCGGTGGAGCTGCCCGCGGTCGACGTAGAAGTCAAACGGCTGGAGGTGCACAGTGTGATGGACGGTCGAATCCGCCTCACAGTGGCGTGCACGGCGGGTACCTACATTCGTGGGATCGCCCACGATCTGGGCCAGACACTTGGTTGCGGCGCGGTGCTGAGCAGCCTGCGCCGTGTGCAAAGCGGTCAGTTCACGATCGATAAAGCCAAGAGTCTGGAGGAACTTTCCGCGCTCGCCGCCGCCGGCCAGCTCGATGAAGCAATCGTGCCCGCTGCTGAGCTTCTGCCTGAAATGCCCTCCGCCCATATAGATCCAATCGCCGAGGCGCAGATCCGGCAGGGACGCGATTTCCGCACGTCCCCATTTGTGGTTTCTCCGGGTGCTCCCTTGGTCAAAGCTATATCCCATTCGGGTGATCTCATTGCCATTGGGCAGTTAAAATTCCCTAATACCTACCATCCAGCTGTGGTTTTGTGACCGCCCAGCTTCGAATTGAATGGAACTTTGTGCTACATAGGTAATTCGGCTGGAACACGATTGCTCAAACTCTCTCAAGTTGCGTGCCTGGCACTCTTGTGTCTGTTTGGTGCATTTTCGATCTCCGGCGCGGCTCAGACTACTCCATCGATGAGACCAACAGCCGCTTCACCCAGAGCTCAATTCTTTGCCGGCACAGTGACAGATGTAAACTCAGGGCATGTTACAGTCTCGCGAACGCTGTTCGGGCATCCGCCTGAAATCCGGACGTTTCTCATCAATCCAAAGACCAAGACGAATCGCACGGTCCGCGTAAGATCCCGGGTAACAGTGCGGTACGAAAGCATGCCGGACGGCGACGTCGCCATCGAGATACAGGTCCGGAGCCAACCGAGGGCAGCGCCGAGGACCTCATGAGCGGACCGGCAATTTTCGATTTAGAGACCTGTATCCCCTATTTGGTAGGCATACTCCTGCCCGGCCGTAAGTTCACACGCTTTATCGGCGATAGCGCATCCGCGCCCTTCGCGCTTCTAATTTACGTCGCCAAAGCGTTCTCAGCATCCTCAACAGTCGAGTAAATGATCAGGAAGTCGGCCATGCCAGTTACCGAAAACATGGTTCGCAAGCGCTCCGGCAGATTTACGAGAGCGTACTTGCGCCCGCTTCGCTTGCAAGAATCGTGGATACTCAACAAACACCCCAATGCGGCAGAATCGAGGAAGGGCACTCCGGCAAGATCGACAATCGTGATAGGCGAGTCACGACGAGCAGCATCCTGGAATTCGACGAAGTTGCCGATAGTGAGCGCGCCCTTGACTGTTAGGATCACGACGCCCGGCCGATTTCCAGGAAGCAACCGAACATCCGGGCGTTGCGTTTCATCAAGACTCATGTCGCGAGTGTAAACCAAGAACACTGTAGAGATCTTACTTCCCTACGCCGGAGATCTGTACCTCGGCTATCTTCCGCAACGTCTTCAGCTTCTTCAACAAGGGGAAAGGGCAATCTTTCTCTGTACTTACTAAAAATCACTAGTCGCCTGGAACGTTTTTGCATATAATCGGTTCAATTCTGGTCACTCGCGAAAACGCGGAGCACGGTTCTTCGCTAAGTCGCTCATAAAACGAAAGGTTAGTTATGAAGCATCTACGTAAGATGTGTGCGCTGTTAGCGCTACTGGGGGCAGGTTGCCTCGCTTCCTATTCCCAAGCTGTCACTGGCACAGTGTTGGGTACCGTAACGGATAGCAGCGGAGCCGTAGTCCCCAATGCCAAAGTGACGTTGACCGAAGTCAACACCGGGATTCTGCACAAGGCTCAAACCAACGGGAGCGGCAACTATACCGTTCCCAATCTTCCGGAAGGCAACTATTCGGTAACAGTCGAAGCCCCAGGCTTCAAGAAGGAGACGAAAGAGAACAACCGCGTCGATATCAATAGCAATGTCCGCGTCGATGCGGTGCTGCAGCCCGGTGAGATAAGTGAGTCCGTGGTGGTCACCGCGGAATCATCGCAGTTGCAGACCGACCGCGCCGATACCGGCCGTAGCCTCGGAACGATGACGGTGTCGGAACTGCCGGTTCTGGTTAGCAATCGCAACTATCAAGCCCTGCTAGCCCTCGTGCCCGGCACCTCGCCGCCGACAGAGGAGCACTCCCAGTTCTTTAACGCTTCGGACTCGCTGCAGACCGAAGTCAACGGGGCTCCGCGCGTGGCGAATAACTACCAAATCGAGGGCATCGACGACAACGAGCGCACCGGCCTACTGCAAATCCTGATCCCGCCGCTTGAAGCAATTCAAACGGTGGACGTCTCCACCAGCAACCACTCCGTGGACTTGGGACGCGGCGCCGGCGCGGTCACTAACGTGATCCTGAAGTCGGGGACCAACCAATACCACGGCTCGGCCTACGAGTTCGTTCAGAACAACGATTTCGACGCTCGCAACTTCTTCCAGCCCTCGGTAGGCGCTGTCCACTACAACTACTATGGCGGCACCATCGGCGGGCCGATCAAAAAGAACAAGTTGTTCTTCTTCGCCGACTTCTTGCGCACCTCAGATCACGAAGCCAATACCAACCTAGAGACGATACCGTCGCAACTGTCGCGCACCGGCAACTTGAGCGAGGCCCTGGCCGGCGCCAACCCGGCTCTGGTTTACGATCCGCAAACCGGGAATACGGCCACCGGCGTGGGAAGGGTTCCATTCCAGGGCAACATCATTCCCCCATCGCGCCTGAACCCGATCGCGGTCAAGATTCTTGGCCTGATACCCGGGCCGAATGAACCGTACAGCACCCTTGCACCGTCCAACAACTACTTCGCCCTCCTGCCCTTCACCAAGGACACCGATTTCACGGACGGGAAAGTGGACTATACCGTCGGCGACAAGGACCACCTCAGCGGTCGCTTCAGCTTCCAGCGTCCTGTGGTTTACCAAGCGCCCATTTTCGGCAATGCCGGCGGCGATGCCAACGGAGCCTTCGAGGGTACGGGCGTTCAGAAGACTTACAGTAGCGGCATCAACTGGACCCATATATTCTCGGCCAACCTGCTGAACGAATTCCGGTTCGGCGTGGCACACTACCACAACACGGCTCAACAGACCGACTATGGATCGAACGATTCCACGAATCTGGGAATCCCTGGCATCAATATCAGCCAGTTCGACAGCGGGTTGGTGGGTATCAATATTGGCGCATTTACTGAACCCCTGGTGGGATATTCCGCCAGTTTGCCCTGGGTCCGTGCGGAGGCCAACATCGATTTGGTGGACAACGTGACCAAGACCTACGGTAACCACACCTTTACGCTCGGGTTCGATATGCGGCGCATCCGTGACGACCTGCTGCAGACGCAGACCTACAGTCCGCGCGGTGCTTACTTTTTTGGCACCGCCCAAACGGCCTGCGCGGGCGATTGCCAGCTCGCGAACGGCACTGTAACCTCGGCGACCACTCCGAACAATACCACCTCGTGGGCCAACGACCTGGCGAGCTTCCTGCTGGACAGCCCACAGGCGTCCAGCACCGGCCGCGACTTCAGTGGCACGTTCCCGACTTTCCGGCAGTGGTACTTCTTCCCCTACGCCGCCGATAGATGGCAAGTCAGCAAAAACCTGACGTTGTCGTTAGGGCTACGATGGGAAATTTACCCGCCAGCCACGCCGGCCTTCCCGGGACAGTTTTCGAATTACATTCCATCGAATAACACGCTTGTGGTCGGCGGTGTTGGCGGTAACCCCAACAACGGGGGTTTAGTCAACCACCTAAACTACCTTGCGCCGCGCTTCGGAGTGGCGTACCGATTGACTGGCAAGACGGTTATCCGGACGGGTATCGGGCTCAGTTACACCCCGTTTGAGGACAATACGTACATTAACAACAACTATCCGACAAAAGGCAATCTCGGAGCCGTACAAGGCACGAGCGCCTATACCTCGGCGTTCTACAACGGATCCGCTTTGAGTTTCGAGAGCGGTCTGCCGGTGCCCGCGCCGCAGCCAATCCCATCCAACGGGATCTACAGCGTCGGCGCTCTCGGCCAGAACGGTACTTCGGAAGGATTCTTCCCGACAAACTACAAAAACCCTCACATCATTGCCTGGAACTTCTCGGTCCAGCAGGCGTTGCCGTATCATTTCACGGCGGACATTGCGTATGTTGGCAATCACGGCGTGGACATGGGCTCGTCGCAAAACATCAACGCCAGTCCGGTAATCGCCCCCACATCCACGGGCGACACCGAGTACCTGCCTTACTTCCCGCACACAGGCACCGTATCGCAGTATTTCGTGCCAGTGTCTTCGATGTACAACGGCCTGCAAGTGAAGATTGACCGGCGCTTCGCCTCCGGGCTAAGCATGACCTCCGCCTTTAGCTGGCAGAAGGGCATGGCTTACTACAACGGCGGCGACGACGATGGATTCTACGGCTTCTATCTGAACGGTCAATATCACCGTAATTGGGCGCTGAACGATTTCAATCGTACGGTGAGCTACGTGCAGAGCTACGTTTACCAACTACCCTTCGGCAGGGGGAAACCATTCCTGAACTCCGTTTCGTCAGGGCTGGACAAGGTTATCGGTGGATGGCAGATCGAGGGCATCCTGACGGTCATGACCGGACTTCCCTTCACGGTGACTTACAGCTCGACGTACTTGAACCTGAATCAAGGCGGCACCAATACGCCGGAGCAAGTGGACCCGAGCGTCAAAATTCTGAATGGAATCAACACCACCTCAAACGGGGGAAGCCCGTGGTTTGATCCAACGGCGTTTGGCCCGCCACCTTGCCAGTCAGCGACACCTAGCGCGGCCTGCCCAACGGGAGCGGCCGACCAGGTCCCCGGCGCTGCCCAGCAGGCCGGCAACGTCGGACGCAATTCCATGATCGGGCCGGGATTCTTTAATTTGAATGCCGCTCTGGCCAAGACCACCCAATTCGGCGAACGCCTCACTATGCAGCTTCGGCTGGAGACGGTGAATACAACCAACACCCCGCAGTTCGCGAATCCAAACGCCGGTTGCTGCACCGCGAACAACGCGAACTTCGGATTCGTGACCAGCACGCTCGGCAGCGGGTCTGGCTCGATCAACTCTGGCACCGGCGGCCCGCGCACTGTCCAATTGGCCGTAAAGTTCACCTTCTAGCGTTTCGGGAAGTTTAGCCACGGGTGCGGCCCCGGCCGCGCCGGTGGCTATCTCGGTTTTTCGAGACGATCCAGCATCTGCTGGATCTCGGGGTCGGGCTTGATGCGCAACGCCGCTTTGAAATGCTGGATGGCCTCCGGCATTCGCCCGGGTACCCCCGACAAGGCAATTCCGAGATTGACGTGCGCCTCGGCGGAATTGGGATCGATTCTCAACGCGGCTTCAAAATGTGAGATCGCCTCCTGCACCCGGCCGATGCCCGCCAGCACCACGCCGAGATTATTATTCGCGTCCACATAATCCGGCTTAAGCCGTAAGGCTTCCTCGAAGTATGGGATTGCCGCCTCCGGCTTCCCGCTTCTGGCCAGGTCGACACCCATGTTGTATTGCATTTCGGCGCCATTGGACTGCACCTTCGCCAGGTTGTTTCGCGCCTCCTCATAATCCGGCTTGAGGCGCAGCGCAGTTTGATACTCGGCGATCGCCTGCGGCATAGTTCCGGGATTCGCAGCGAAAGCGTTGGCCAGATCGTTATGCGTGATGGGCGAATCGGGAAGCGCTCGCAACGCCTCCTGATAATGCGTGATCGCCTCGGGCATGCGTCCGGATTTTGCCAAGGCATTTCCGTAGTCGGTTTGCACGTTCGGGGCATTGGGTTCGATCTGCAACGCCCCTTGATATTGCTTGATTGCTTCGGCGAAGCGGCCCTCATCGGCCAAAGCTACACCGAGATTATGATGCGCAAGGTAGTTGCCGCTGGTGACATCGAGCGCATGACGAAAGAGGGTCTCGCTATTCCGCCAATATTGGATCTGTGCTTCGCACAGCACAGCACACGCCAAGCACGCGGCAATGGCCCCGGAAATGGCAACCTTGCTCTTAAAGAACTCGCGCAAAACGGTCCCGGCGTTGCCGCCCGAGTTCCTGACATTGTCTAGGCGGCACGCCGTGCCGTTTGCGCTCTTATGAACCTCCCGGAGACCCCATGCCAACATGATGCTCAAGCCCACCATCGGGAGGTACGTGTACCGATCCGCACGCGCTTGCGCGCCGACTTGGATGAGACCAATGACCGGCACAAGCGTTCCCAGATACCACAACCATCCCACCGCAAGGTAAGGACGCGAACGCCGCTCCCGCAGCACAACGATCGAGATGCCCGAGAGCAACACGATTGACAGCGCAATTTGCCATAGGGGCAAGTGGCGTGGATAGGGATAGAACACTGCCAGCCTCGCTGGCCAAAACATCTTAACGATGTAGGCCGCGTACGAGACTACGGCGTTCTCCACCCGTAAACCAAGCGGAAATTGTCTAACTTCGCGGACCGCGCCACTGCTTCTTTGGACAAGGTAGGCCGCGGTGGCGCTGGCTGCGGACAGTGCCAGCAACGGAATCTTCACTCGCAGGGCTGAGCGGAGCGACTGGCGCAGCGGCCATTTATCGAGTAAAAACAGCACAAACGGAAGCGTCACGACCATCGGCTTGGACATGAGTCCCATGCAGAAGGCCAGCAGTGTAAGCCAATAATGCCGGCGAACATAGCTCCATAACGCAAGGAACCAAAAGAACGCGCTGAGCACGTCTTTTCGCTCCGCGATCCAGGCAACGGATTCCACGTGTAAGGGGTGCACGGCGAAAAGCATGGCCACGAATGCGCTGGGCCACGCTGCGCCAGTGGCGGCGAGGAGGAATGCGAAGAGGAACACCGTGGCACACGCGTGAAGGAAGGCATTGGTGAAATGGTGCCCACCCGGTCGCATATCGAAGATCTCCACATCGAGTAGGTGCGAAAGGCGTGTCGCGGGAAACCAATTCGCGGCCTCCGTGCTGGTAACCGCCCAGACGATGCCGTCCATGGTAAGGCCGTTGCGCACGTGCGGGTTGTTGGTGACGTAGTCCGGATCGTCGAAGTTGACGAAGCCGAACCGGTAAACCGGCGCGTAGACCAGTAGCGTGGTCAAGAAGAGCCCAAGACTAATGCCGACTATGAGAAAGCGGTTCGGCACCGGCCGAGTTGTCTCAAATGCCGGGTCCGATGATGGCGCAGGAGGTTGCTTGGATACGCGCCCGCTGAGACGAGAAGTTCTCTTGCGCAAGAGTGCCTGAAAGTCTTCAGCTATGATTCTACCTCCTCAAATGCGATCTTACCGGCCTCTCCGATTCCAGCCTTCATGAACCGGTTGAGCGCTTCCTGTGCTCGGGTAGGCCGCTCGCGGCGACATTATTCTGGGGTGCGTTCGGTGGCATTTGCAATACCCAATCTCGTTGGTGCACATGGCAGAAATGGGAGCAAAACTGACGTTTTAGTCCCTTGATACACTAGTACGAGTGCTCCTAGGGCAAGTGTGCCTTCGGAGCGCTGCCTTCGGAAGGTGGTGAATCGTTTTTGGCAGAAGTCCATCTGCAGGATGGCGAGACTTTGGAAAGCGCCTTAAGGCGCTTTAAACGCAAGGTTCAGCAAGAGGATATCGTCAAGGAAATCAAACGGCACTCTTTTTACCTGAAGCCGGGTGAAAAACGCCGGACGAAAGAAGCTCTCGCTCGCAAGCGCAATCGAAAGAAGCGCCCGCGCGAAATTGAATAAGTATGGTTCGCCGCAGCCGCCTGAAGAGGCGGCTGCGGGCATGAATGGCCGCCCCACGATTGGGGGAGGACACCTTACGAGGTCTGAAGTACTTATTGGCCTTCTGACATGGCTTTTTCGGTCAGGAACGCGGCACGCTGGCCGTATAGATAACCCTCGAGATCCGCAATTGAAAATTCAAACCCATAGTCGGATGGGTGGAACGGTTTGCGGTCGTGTTTGGCTGCGACGTAGAGTTTGGCGGCGATGGCGAGATCGTCCTTTTCCTTCTGTTCGCGTTCCTTCTGTAATTGCTTGATTTCGGCGCTCAGTTTTTCGCGTAAGCGGTGCAGGCGCATTTCCTGAAGGTTGAGATTGCGGAGTTGGCGCTC
>DATAXY010000071.1:0-114034 GCA_036272835.1 Bryobacteraceae bacterium | reverse complement strand
ACTGGTACTTGCGCGCGATCTCAGTGGTTGTCGATCCCCCATCCAACGCACGCATCACCGTGATCTTCAGATCGCGGCTGTAAACACCTCGGGACAAATCCATTCCTCTCTCCGTTCAATGTATTTGTTCCCTTAACTCGCGCTCTCATTTTTGGGGTTCACTCCACCGCCCTCTTGGCCGCCCTCGCCCCACACCCCTTCCCGGCTGAAGTCTTAAAAACCTCTGGACTCATGTGAATAATTTCAGCCATCATCTTTCGTGCCACTGTCGCTTCGCTCCGACTTTATTCACATCGTCGGAATCCTTCATTCACATCGCCGGAATACGCAGGCTGAGGAGAAGAACAGAAAAGGCGTTGTGTTATCTAAAGGCCGCGATTCTTGTGCTCCATACGACCGACCGGATGGCGTCTTAGATAGAATGGCCGATTCTGTATGAAGATTCGTAATTGGCTGATTCCTCTGCTTGTGACTGCCGCGTTGGCCGACGGCCATCCACAACAGCAGCAAAATCCACCGGCCGCTGAACAGCGCACTGCGCCGCGGGGACCGAATGGCGCTAAAGTTGGTCCTCCGTTAAATGAGGCCGCTCCGGCTCAACAGCGCGAGGGGCAGCCGACGCAAGCGAACGCTCCGAATGCAGCCGCGATGCAGGAAGCGGTACGCAACTTTCTGGCAATCGGAGCGCCTCCGAACCCGGAGGCAGCAAAGCGCGGTCAGGCGATATTTGTTCCGACTTGCGGATTTTGCCACGGCACGAATGCGACGGGAGGCGCGAGCGGTCCCAACCTGGTGCGCTCCACAGTGGTCTTGCACGATCAGGGAACGGGGAAAGACATTGGTCCTGTTATTCACAACGGGCGGCCGGGAAAAGGCATGCCCGCTTTTCCGAACTTCACAGATGCTCAGATCCACGACATTGCCCAATTCCTGCTGGGCAGGACACAGGCGGCCGCAAACCGGATGGAGTACACGATTCAAAATATCGTAACCGGAGATCCGAAAGCCGGGGAGGCATACTTCCAAGCACACTGCACCGATTGCCACTCACCCGCCGGCGATCTGGCGCACATCGCGCAGAAGTATGAGCCGGTGGCGCTTCAGGGCCGCTTTTTGTATCCGCAGAACTCGAATCCATTTGAATTGGGGCCGCCACCCGATCCGCGAACGCTGAAACATGTCACCGTAACGCTGCCGTCTGGACAGACGTACTCGGGCGTGCTGGTCCGAGTTGACGATTTCAGTGTGGCGCTGCGAGAGGATTCCGGCGTTTACCGGTCCTGGGTTTATAACGACGCGGCGGGCATCCGGGTTGATGTGCATGACCCGCTGGCACAGCATTTAAAACTGCTGCACCAGTACACGGACGCTGATATGCACAATATTCTTGCTTATTTGGAGACTCTGAAGTGAAGTTCAAAGCGAGTCTGATGATGCTTCTGGCGCCGGCGTGGATGGCAGCGCAGGGACTTGAGCCTTCCGCGATTCTGCATCCCGTTCCGGGCAGCTGGCCGACCTATAACGGCGACTATTCGGGACGGCGATTTAGCACGCTGAACCAGATCAACCAAGGCAACGTAGAAGATCTGCAACTTGCCTGGCTCTATCACATCAACACCGGGCCAAGCGCGGTTCCCTTTGGTCCTGAAATTAAGTCCACGCCGCTGGAAGTGAATGGCGTCCTGTATTTCACGGTTCCGGATCACGCCTGGGCAGTGGATGCGCGCACGGGTCGCGAGATCTGGCATTACAAATGGGAAAGCAAAGGCGGTATTCACACAGGCAATCGCGGAGTTGGCATTTATCATGACTGGCTTTTTTTCGAAACGCCGGACGATCACCTGATCTCGCTGGATAAGAACACCGGTACGTTTCGGTGGGCGGTGGAGATTGCGGATTTGGCGCTGGAATATTTTTCGACTCCCGCTCCGCTGGTAATCAACAACCACATCCTTGTCGGTGTTGGCGGCGACTCGCTGGACGTGCCTGGATATCTCGAAGCGCGCGATCCGGAGACGGGCGCGGTGCAATGGCGGTTTAATACCGAGCCTCGACCAGGTGAGCCGGGAAGTGAGACGTGGCCGAACGCGCAGGCGATGGAGCATGGCGGCGGAATGACGTGGCTGACGGGTACTTATGATCCGGAACTGAATCTGCTGTTCTGGGGCACCGGCAATCCGAACCCGGTTCATGCGCCGCAGAGCCGCAAGGGCGACAACTTGTATACCTGCTCGATTGTGGCGCTGAACCCGGATACAGGGAAATTGGTGTGGTACTTCCAGGCATCGCCGCATGACACGCACGATTGGGATGACGTGGAAGAACCAGTGGTGTTCGATGCCGAAGTGAACGGCCAACCGAGGAAGCTACTGGCCCAGGCAGCGCGCAACGGATACTTCTTCGTGCTTGACCGAACGAACGGTAAGAACCTGGTCGCGACGCGGTTTGATCCAAGCTTGAACTGGTCCGAAGGCGTAAATCAAAAAGGACAGCCGATACCAAATCCGGCCAAAGAACCAAAGACTGATGGAACGCTTGTGAATCCGGCGTCAGGCGGGGCAACCAATTGGCCGCCGCCCAGTTTCGACCCGCAGAGCGGTTTGTTTTATGTCAGCAGCAGTCCTTCATACAGCGTTTATTATCTGACCGACACGAGCGCACATCCCGAGGGCTACGGCGGCCGTGATAGCGGGGTTTGGAGCGAGTCTGCGCTGGTGGCGCTCGATTACAAGACGGGTAAGATCCGTTGGCGCCATGTCTACCCGGGTGAAGGGGGATCGATTTCAGGCGTTCTGACAACCGCAGGAAAACTGTTGTTCACGGGTGATCCTTCGGCCAATTTCATCGCGTTCGATCCCGCAAGTGGCAAACCGATTTGGCATGCTGGCCTTACTTCTTCGGTCAGCAACGGTCCGATGACGTATCAGCTGGACGGGCGGCAGTACCTGGTGGTCGGGGCCGGTGATATCCTGTACGCCTTCACGGTTCCACGGTCCAACAGAACGCACGCGGAAACTGGGAATGCGGCGGGCGGAAAAGCACCGTGAGTTGTGTGGCTACTGCGATGCAATGAGGGTCAAGCCTGAGTACGATCTGTTTCGTACCGGACAAGATCCACCTTCTGGTTTCTCAATGTGTCCGCGCATTACTGGAACTTGGTGTCCCGCGAGTGTCAGCTAAGCTTGCTATTCAGACAGTGAATCTATGCCCCCGCGGAGCGACTGCCGATTTCTAATCGTGCGATCGGAGTTTTGGCAGCCGGTATGTCAGAAGGCTCATCGCGACCGTGCGGGCAAGGGCCTGGACAAAGCAAGTAAGGTTACGACTTACTATTCAGAAGATGACGGGCGAACTACCGCAGAGTTTGCATGAGTACGGTTTGGGGTGTTGTGTGCCATTGTGGCTGCGATTCCTCTGCCCTTCGCGACTACAGCGGAGTCATCGATTGCAAAACGAGTTCTGATTAAAGTTGGGTGCCCGGCTTCGACGATAGATACCATCAAAATGGAGGTCAGAACATGAACAAGATCACACCGTTTTTGTGGTTCAACGACAACGCCGAAGACGCCGCGGAACTTTATCTCTCGGTGGGGTCATCGGTCTGCGGGAGGCGCACTGAGCTCGCCAAAGCCAGTCTCCAAGTGTGGACGAATCGGCGAAGATGTTCCTCGTGCAAGAGCACCATGGCGCGCACAGCGCGAGAGCGGTATTGCAGATTGGACGGCATGAAAAGAGGATAGCCGATTCACAGCGTTCTCTCGCCGAAGTCATCGCACATGGCTAAGCCTCGAGACTCGGCCCGTAAGGGCTTAGTCGCTTGCATCTCGAACAAAATCCCAAAGAAATCAGCGGATTTCGGTTCTTATCACGCGCCGTCAGGCGCTGCCGGGTCCGTCACTTCCAAAGAAAATCCATTCGGCAGAAAGGTCACCGTATCGTACATCTGAATTGCCGGGGGTGCCGGTTCCGGGCGGATCACGCGCGGCTGGACCGCGATGAAGCCAAAGGCAAGGAAATCGAGCAGTGATTGTCGCGCGGCGCCTTCAGCAGAGTTTCGCCGAGGGTGCAGTGCCAATGGTCCGCGCCTCCGGAAGGGAGTCGGGACTCAGTTTTGGCGGCCATTAGTGATGATCAACGCGTGCGCCGATCTCCCGATTACGAAACTCCTGGATGAGCGCGACCATACGGTCCACGACCGCGTTCACAAATTGCTCGCCTTTCTCTTTTGTCGCCTTGGTAGGATCTCCGACCGTTCCAGTTTTCGAATAGCGGCTGAACCACTCCTGGAAAGCAATCGGTGCCGGGCGTTCCAGATCCCAAAAGAAAAATTCACTGGATGTGAAATGGATGTCGCGCTCGGCTTTTTCAAATTGCACGAGATCGGGCCGAAGATACAGCAGGACGGATGTCTCCAGCTCGCAGCCATGCGCCATACCTCCCGGGTACTCGGACTCGCGAAGCTTTGATATCACGCTCTTGGGTATCAGGCTCCACCACGAAACCATGGCACAAATCGCCTCGGTCCGATTGGTGATATTTCGCGCTGCGATATCGAGAAAGGGAACGTTGCTACCGTGTCCATTCACCAGCAGGACTTTTCGAAATCCATGGCGAGTCAGGCTTACGCCGATATCGGTGACATACCGAATCACGGTCTCGCCCTGAATCGCAATCGTTCCAGGGAAGTCCATATGATGTTCGTTGAACGAGTAGTAAACCGGCGGTAATAGGATCGCCTGCTCCGGAACTCGCTCTACTGCAAGTCGCGACATTTCCGCCGCCGTAAGGACATCGGTGATTAGCGGCAGATGCGGGCCGTGCTGTTCAATCGTTCCAACAGGCAGAACCGCGACACGATTCTGAGCCACCGCATCGCGGATTTCGGGCCAAGAGAACTCTTCAAAACGATATTTCATGTGGTATGGTGCATATGCTGAGTTTGAAACTCCAAATCTTTGGCCTTTAATATACATGCTATATGCTCAGCCATTGAGGCCCTTTTCTGGAGGCCTTCTTAAAAAGGTACACGCGACAGGACTGGACAACCGGTGTACGGAATCACGGTTCTAACGGCCGGCCAGGATCAATCTTCAGCCAGAGAAGTGCCGCAGTCAGGTAAACCAAACCTGCGCTTACCAGCATCGCGTTGAAGGATTGGAATCTGGTGAAAATCCACGCGGCTGCGATCGGAGAGATGAAGGCGGAGATGCTGGAGGATGAGTTCATGAAAGCTGCAACCGTGCCGCCCAAGGATCCTCCGATTTCGACAGCCGCTGTCCATGCGACCGGCGTTGCCAGATCGATCCCGACTTCCGCGACAATTAAACTTGCGATCGCGGCGCCCGGTTCGCGCATGCACCCAGCAACCGCGAAGCCGATCCCGCTGAGAAGATAGCCTCCCAAGCCGACCACGCGGCGTCCCCAACGCAGGCTCCCGAGCTGGCGCACGAGCAGATCAGACAAGCTTCCGCCGGCTAGACAGCTTATAGAGCCCACTGCCAGCGGAAGCGCGGCATAGAGACTGGCCCGCTGGGCTGGCATATGGTGCTGACGAATAAGATAGGTAGGCAGCCAGGTGAGCAAGAACCAGAACCCATACGAAGTAGCAAAATACATCCAGAACAGCGCCCATAAGTTCCCGCTCAAGAGCATCCGGTTCCAAGGGACGCTTTCGCCCATCTTTGGCAACGCAGAATTTCCGCGAGCATAAGCGAGATCGGAGGCCGTTGCCGCAGGATGCCGTGCCGGTTCATCGCGGTAACCTCGCCAGAAAGCCGCGCACCAGATCGCGCCTACGGCTCCGAACACCACGAACGACAGCCGCCAGCCCACCGATCCGATCAGCAGCATTGCAACGGGAGGCGCGAGTGCGCCGCCGATCCTGGCGGCCATCCAGATCACGCCTGTCGCCTTGCCTCGGTCTGAAACCTGAAACCAGTTCCGAATGACCCTTGCAAACGCCGGAAACGCACCAGCTTCAGCCGCGCCGAACGCCAATCTCACCGCCAACAACGAACCGTATCCCGACAAAGCTCCTGTTACCGCGGTGAAGACTGACCAGCAAGCGACGATACGCGTCAGGATACCTCGCGGCCCGAAGCGGTCGACCACGTATCCCATTGGGATTTCGAAAATGCCGTAAGATATGGAGAATACGCCGAAAACATAGCCCATCTGCAGATTGCTTAGCCCTAGCTCGGCCATCATCGCCGGCGCCGCCGCGGATAGACACACTCGATCTAGATAAGTAATGGCTGAGGCAAGCGCAATCAGCGTCAGAATTCTGTTTCGGAATGGAATCGCTGTGCGGTACAGGGTTGGAAGAGCAAAGGCCATATATAATCACCGGCAAGAGAAAAGCACGGCGCCAGGGAATTGTAGGAATTGTAGATGATGCACGTTATGAGCCTATCGGCTGCGCGAGCGCACCATTTCCCACTGCTGTGTTTTCTTCTTAACGCCTTTACGCTCTCGGCCGCCGATTTCCGCGCTTCCGTTGTGCCTTAGCAGTCCTTCATAAGAAACAGTGGCACGGTGAGCGTTGTCAAACTTGGGAGGTAGCTTATGGCTTCGACGATCGTCACCACCGACCTAAATAAAGCCATATACCGGCGCTTCATCAAAGAAGTTTTCAAATTGAACACAACTCCCTCGAACCGGCGACACTACAATCCGAACCGCAATTAGCCGAGCCGCGACCGCCAGGAAGCGGTCTGACCCCCGCCCGACTCGCCGCGAACCGCGCCAACGCCCAGCTCAGTACCGGACCAAAATCCGAGTCTGGAAAAATTACCTCCTCAAAAAGCGCCAAGGATGAGGCCGCGTTTCTCAGCGAGCCGAAGATTCAACAAGTGACCGCGCTCACCGGCCGCACCGTTCTGCTTCCTGGCGACGATGCCGACCGCTACGAAAATCATCTGAGCCAATACAAAAAGGCCTACCAGCCCGTCGGTGAACGCGAGTGCGAACTCGTCCAATCTCTCGCCGACACCACCTGGCGTCTCGACCGCATCCCCGGTCTCGAAGAAGCCATCTACGCCAGAGGCTGTACGGAATTCGCCGCCGAAGTCTCCGATCTCGATCCCCGCTCGCGCAGCGCATCACTCCACATGCGGACCTATCTCGCCTATGAGCGCCAACTCCGCAATCTCAATCTTCAGGAGATGCGCCTGCACCGCTTCCGTGAAAAACTCATCGCCGAAATCAAAACAACTACAAAAGGAGCGCGAGCAGAAGGAAAAGGATGATCTCGCTATCGCCGCCAAACTCTACGTTGCGGCCAAACACGACCGCAAACCGTTCAAGCCATCCGACTATGGCTTCGAATTTTCAACTGCGGATCTCGAAGGTTATTTGCACGGCCAGCGGGCCGCGTTCCTGACCGAACAAGCCATGTCCAGAGGTGCCCAATAGGTAGTTCCGGCCTATTCGCACCGTTCTTTGATATCTGAATATCACATCGAACGCTGCTGAAGCCAAATATTCGCGCGTCGTCGCATAGCGCATTCTTCCGCTGCTAATTGTAATGACGAACAAATACAGGCAATTGGTTGATTTCTTATTACAGTCATATCATTTACATTTTTGAATTTTATACTCCGAGCTGGGAGAGTACTATGCCGCTATTGAGCGCTCGTGAAGCTACGGGTACAGTCCGCGTCCTGGATTCCCAAAGCTATTCGGATACGGCGGCGTCTGGGACCGGCGGAGTCGGCCTTACCAAAGACGCGTATACCGCAATGAATGAAATCGTCAGCAAGAAACGCGCGACGTTAGACGCGATCGAGGAACGGATTGAAAGCACCTTTATACCGGTAGGAGACGGTCGTTTGCATCGTCCTTTCCAAGTCGACGCCCATGGACGGGAAATTCCCGCCGGTTCGTTGAAACTACCCATTCAAGCTCAGGCCCTCGCCCACGCTGCGGCAATGGGAGAGATTCGATCGCGTGTTCCGGAAGCTACAGGCGACTCTGCAAGATTTTTTCCTCCCGTCGCTTACGGCAAGCTGCAGGGGCATTTAAATCCTTCGGCCGCGGTCGATCTACACAGCGTTGTATTCGAGATTCAACAATCGGCCCGCAGGATCTTCACCTCGGGCCAGCAGGTATCGCTGAGCAAGATGATCTCGGAATGGCTGACCATGATCGACGACGTGATCGAAGCCGCTACCGAGGCGGAACAAGATCTCGCAAGAGTCATCGGAGACATTAACGCTGAGCGGCAGGCCATCTGGAGTACTGTAGGCGGCGTGTTGGGGGCAGTGCTCACTTATTCCGTCCCCCCTCCAGCCGGCGCTATTGTCGGCGCAATTATAATGTCGGTCTTTACAGAAGATACTTGGCTAAAAGCGGTAGCATCGGGCGCGAAGCTGGGAGTGCAGGCAAATAAGCCTGGCAGTCCATCCGCAACCCTCGGGCCCTACGAAATTCAGACTATGTATGGACAGGAGAAACTCACTGATTACAAAGATTGGTTTGCCACCATCGGCGGATCCTCTTCCTGCCTTGGCAAGAGTGCGCGCGAAGTGGTTGACAAAGTAAATAAGAAGACCCTGCGCCATTTGACAGATATGCCCGCTCCTCCGAAAGCGCAGGCAAAAGACGCGGTCCAAGTCATCCGTGTTCAGTGCAATGAAAAAATGCAGTCGATTCTTCGGGCTGTAGGCGAAGAGATCAGCGACTTCATCAATACACAAAGCGGTCCTGCCTCGGTTGTGCAAGCGTCTTGGGAATACCAGGAATCCTCCATCGCATCGAAAGCGAAAATCATGCCCGAGTATCAACGCGCGACCTTTGTTAAGGATTCGATAAGGGAGGGCGCTCTTCTCTACCTCAACACCACGGCTCATGAAATCATGGTGACCTTGGCCGAGAGATCGAAGCCAAGAAGTAATCGGTTTTCTTTTGACAAGAAATCGGTGAAGAAAGAGTTGGAGCTTCTTCTCTGGGCTAACTATCTTTCAACGGCTGCGCTCAAAGAGTCCAAAGCGACCAGCCTGGTCGGCGGCAAGGCTCCACAGGCAGACGACGAGGATTACTTTGCTTATCACTACGGCACGATTAAGAAACTTGTGTGGCGCAATCAGTTGGAGACAAAACTAAATGACTTGGGCATCACCAGGCACTATCCTCCAAGATTTCGCGTCCCCTTCGCCGGACGGTCCGCAGATTACGAACAGGCAATTCGTGCCTGGAGGCCGCCGATGCCGACTGGGCCGTGGACAACTGTTCCGTACCAGGAAGGCGGTAACAATGCCAAGGGCCGGCTCGCAGCGTGGGCTGTGGAGTACGTGAAGCGTCCTCCCACTGACCTCTATAAAGCCATTCTCGGTTGAGTAGAAGGTTGCGCTCTTCGTCGAAGTGGGCCTAGAAACCGCGAGGCGCGGCTTCTCAGGCGAGATCCCCATGTTCGTGAGTTAGTTTGATGACACGCCCGTCTTCGCCAAGCTTGGCGCGGAGAAGTTCTCCCACGTCTGCGATCTGCTCGGCCAGGAGATTGAGTTTTCTGGAGAGGCCCTGAATCTCCAATTCGGCACGGCGATTGACTTCAAAATCCAGCTCGCTCCGGAGGCGGTCTCTCGAGTCTTGACGATTCTGGCTCATCATGATGATGGGGGCCTGGATTGCGGCGAGCATGGAGAGGAATAGATTGAGCAGAATGAACGGATACGGATCCCATGCGGCCTTCCCAAGGACTACGTTCATCGCGCTGTAAACTACCAGCACAATCAGAAAGGAAATTATGAAGGTCCAAGATCCGCCAAAACTTGCCACCGAATCGGCGATGTGTTCGCCCCTTGTCTCTTCTTCGGCAATGACATCGTTGGGATTGCGCATCGACCGGAGGCGAACCAAACTTTGAGCCGAGTGGACCTGGCGGCCCAATACCGTCAGCATGTCCATTCCGGCCAGCGGCTTGCGTTCCAGCAAAGCCGAAATGTCCTTACGTTCCACCTCAACGCAAACCGCCTCGTCCAGGCACATCGCGTCCGTTTGGTGCGGCGTTTGCTCCAACATAGAGGCAAAGCCAAAGAACTCGCCCGGTGCGGGTTCGTCCACGACCACCTCCTGATTGTCATTGTCTATCGTTGAGATGCGTACTTTGCCGGAGACAAGAATGTAAGCCCGCTCGCCCGGATCGCCGGCCTTCCAAATGCGTTGCCGGATAAGGAAGGTTTTCAATTCAACAAGGCCAGACAAGACTGCGATTTCATCATCGTCCAGAAGGGCGAAAATCGGCACGTGTTTCAGCACATCAACATCGCAGGGCATAAGATTCCTGAGGGTTTTGGCTTAGGTCGAGAAGTGCGGGTCGAGGGCTCATGAGGCCCTCGCGTGATCGTAAGTGCCGGCACTATGCGGGGCGGCTTACCGAGGAATCAGTCTTGGCTCCCGACTTCCTCGACCACGTCCAATTCTATTGCGCGGTGACAGGAGTTTTGGCGCAATATTTGTCGAACGCCGCAGTGAGCGTTTCCGCAATCTCGGGAGCTTGACTGCGCTCGATCTGATAGCGGTGCAGCATGTACACCGGCTTGCCATCCTGAAAAATCGCCATGGAAGGAGAGGACGGAGGATAGCCGGCCAACAGTTCGCGAACCCGGGTGACCGCTTCGACGTCTGCCCCTGCAAACACAGTTGCCGTAACATCCGGCCGGTTAACGTGTTCCAACGACAGTCCTACGGCCGGGCGAGCCTTACCTGCCGCACAACCACAAACTGAGTTGACCACCATTAAAACCGTTCCACTAGCCGGCCCCAGAATACGGTCCACTTCTTCGGGAGTCCGCGCTTCGGCCACACCGTATTGAGTCAGGTCTTTGCGCATTAGCGCTATGAGTTGTTCCGGATATCGCATGTTTACCAGGGTATCAAGACAAGAAAAAAGGAGTGCGGCTTCCACTCCGCACTCCACACTTCACAAGGGGAAGGCCGCAACTTCGCAGTGTTACGGCTCCAATTTAAAAGACGCCGGCACGGTAAGAAAAGTCTCCTTCGAAACCGATACCGAGTAAAGATACTGTGACTTGCGTTACCATGAGCCGTCAACGCGCGTTCAGAACCTTGGGAACGGCCAGGTAGCCCGCGATTTTATCCTTAGAGACCGTATTAACGACTATTTCATAAGGTTGCCGCGATTTCCGGGTAACGAACTGAATGGGCTCGTCGATGGTTCGATTCTTCTTTTCAACTTTATTGTCGTCGATGGTCACCTCAATGGTGAACTGCTTTTTCTTCACGTTGACATTTCGTAATTGCACCATCACATCCGCAACGCGACTGGGCTGCTTTGATTTAACAATGCTGAATTCCGTGTAATTCCGCTCGCCGAGCGCCCGAAGCGCAGCCAGTTCGGTCCCGTTCGTCGCGATGAGACTCGAGTGATTGTCGACGTCGCCGGTGACTCGCTTCAGGTTCGCAATCGTCTGCTCCAGTTGGCTCTTAGTGCTTTGGACATCCGTCTTGACGGTGCCCACATCAGTGCTGACATCGGCGATCTTCGTCGTCGCTGTGTCGGCTGTTTGTTTGACTTGCTGAATCGCCTCCTGTTCCTTCTGCTGTTCAGCCGCTACTTTGGATTGGAGAGATTGAACTTTCTGCTCTGCTTCGATTTTCGCTTGGCCGACTTGGCGTTCCGCCGCGCGGCGTTGTTCGGCGAGTTGAGCTTGCAACTCTGCCACGGTCTGGCGCGAGTGCTGGACACTGGCCGACGACTCGATCCGCAATTGCTGAACGGAATTGTTCAGGTCGTTGCTGAGACGGGCCATCTCATTCTTGTTATCGGTCTTCACCCGCTCGATCTGTGTAAAGAGATAAACGTTCGATGCAACTAGCAGAACGAGAATCCCCACCAGTAGCGGGGTCTTCCAGTTAGGACTGGACGGCGGCGGAATTATGTAGGTTGGCTGGCTGCTCATGGTTTCGACTATAGTTCCGGGCGAGAGTCTCTCCCGAATGGCTAAATAGATGTCTCCTCAGATTATTATGTTTCAACCGCGTGGAGAATTCCCGTTACGGGGCGCCGAAACGAACTGCATCACCTCTTGTTTTGGCACTCCCGGCTCGAAACACCGGCGGCATCGCGCCTCATAAGATCCCGTCGAGCCTACAAGCAGCAACTTCCCGGATTCTACTAGCCGTTGGCTATTCTTGGCCGGATTCCCACAGCGTACACAGATGGCCAGTGTCTTCGTGATGGACTCCGCCAACGCCAGCAGTTCGGGCATGGGCGGAAATGGCCGCCCCATGTAGTCGGTGTCCAAACCGGCCACAATCACACGCCTGCCGTCGCCGGCGAGTTCTTCCGCCACAGGCGCCAATTCCGCTCCGAAAAAATGCGATTCGTCAATTCCGATCACTTCAGTCCGCCCGTCGACCTTCAACAGAATCTCGCGCGCGGAAGCTACTGGCTCAGACTGCATGCGAGCATCCGCATGGGTCACGATTTCGCACTCCGAGTAGCGGGTGTCCAGGGACGGCTTAAAAACCTGAACGCGCTTTCGAGCAATCGTCGCACGGCGCAGGCGGCGTATGAGTTCTTCGCTCTTTCCGGAGAACATAGGACCGCAGATGGCTTCAATCCATCCCGTATCGAAAACGAAAATATCCAAACCGGCAGTTCCTTCCTGATCCTAACAGGCCGCCACTGCGCGAATGCATGTTCGCTGTGCCGCCGACCTCCCGGAAGCTCACAAGGCAGGCAGACAGCAATATAGCGCTGCCGTTCTCCTAAACTCCGACGCCTTCCCGTTTCCGGTGTACGCGAATTGCCAGTTGATCCTGCGTGGGTTCGCCAGCGCATTCGATTGCTAGTGTCGTGGCCAGCGGATCGGGCGCCGCCTCCGCCAGTCCCGTGAAACGAACTCTCCATTGACCCTGATCGAATTGGACCGGCCGGCCGGCCGGGTAGGTCTTGGCAGACAAAACTTTCTGTTGCAGTCCCCCAATGGCGAGTTCCCTGCCGGGCCAGAAGTACGTGTGCATGAACAGCGTATTGCCCTGACGGGTGAACAGGGCATAGTTCGAGCGCGTCACCTTGCAGACGTCGGCCTTGTGAATGAGCGGGCTGTGCCGATCCATCCATTGACCGACCGAAGTCAAAATCTCAACTGAAGGTGACGGAATTGAGCCATCGCCTTCCGGGCCGATGTTCAGCAAGTAATTGCCGCCACCACGCGTGCAGGTCAACAGATTGCGCACTATGGTCTTGGGCGATTTCCAATTGTCGTCCGCGCGTTGGAACCCCCAACTGTCATTCATCGTCATACAGGACTCCCAAGGCACTTCATAGGCTTGAATGTGCTGCTCCGGTGTCTGGAAATCCTCCGGGATACCGGATCGGTTGTTGATGATGATATTGGGCTGCAGTTGCCGGACCATTTTGTTCATCTTGACCGATTCCCACTCTTCCGCGGTGAGCGGCCAATCGACGTCATACCAGAGCACATCCAGCTTCCCGTAATTGCTGCAAAGCTCGTGCACCAACCCGTGCGTATAGTCCACGAATCGCCGGCGGGCCGCTTCATCGGTCTTGCAACGCGCTCCATCAGGATGATGCCAGTCCATCAGCGAATAATAGAAGCCCATATGCAGGCCTTCGGCGCGCGCGGCCTCCACGTATTCCGCGACCAGGTCGCGGCCTGCCGCCTGTTTGGGCGCGCAGTAGTTTGTCAGCTTTGTGTTGAACAGACAGAAGCCTTCGTGATGCTTCGTAGTCATCACCATGTACTTCATGCCAGCGGCCTTGGCAAGTTTTGCCCAAGCTCGCGCTGCGTGTGGTTTCGGATCAAAACGTTTGGCGAGCATCTGATACTCGGCAACCGGAATCCCTTCCTCTTCCATCGCCCACTCATGCCGTCCCAGAACACTATATAGACCAAAATGGACGAACATACCAAAGCGGGCCTCATGCCACCACTGCATGCGTCGGTCCCGATCCTCAATTGTGGAGGTGGCCGGACCCAGCGGCACGGCTGGACCGCCGCGCTGGGCAGCAGCGGCGGGCAATCCCGCGAGCGGCGAAAACGCGGCCGTGGCGCCGGCCGCTCGCAGAAGACTACGCCGGGAGAAGGAGGATGGTAGAGGCATGGACTAGATTCCCCTCAATTTGTACCACTTTTCGGTTGAGCGCTAACTTTATAGGTTTTCGGGCGCCCTTTAGAGCATCAAGAGTTTGGGTCTAGGCTGGAGTGAGAATGTTTGGGCTCTCAAAGCGATTGATCGAACCGGAACTGTTGGACCATGCCGATCTGGCGGATGCCCAGGTCAACCTCCAGGAATTGGTTCTCCTCAACAAGCGATTCGGCGGCCATTCGACAATCCGCAAGTTGCTTCAGCAAGCTGCGCTCGAACAGAAGCCATTCACGTTATTAGACGTCGGCGCCGCCTCCGGCGATAGCGGCCGATTGATCCGTGAGATCTATCCCCAAGCCAGAGTTACCAATTTCGATTGCAACGCCGTAAATCTTGCCAATGCTCCGCATCCCAAGCTCATCGGAGACGCGTTCCGAATGCCATTCTCGCCGGCGAGTTTCGATTACGTCTTCTGTTCTCTGCTCCTGCACCACTTCAAGGATGCACAAGTCACCGAACTGCTGCGCGACTTTGGCCGCATTGCGCGCCAGGGTGTTCTGATTTGCGACCTGGAGCGAAACGTATTGCCATACCTGTTCATGATGGTTAGCCAACCGCTATTCCGATGGCATCGGATCACGGTACACGACGGACAGACGTCGTTTCGCGCGGCGCTTTCGGCGGCGGAGTTATTGGAGCTTGCAAAGGCGGCAGGGCTGCCAAACCCCGATGTGAAGATACACCGGCCGGCATTTCGGTTGACACTCATTGCGCAAAAGGCAAGCGCCTAAACCTGATGGAGTCCAGTCCCGTGAGGAAGCACAGCGGCGTCGTTTGCTTCCGGCCACGAAACCGGCTCCGCGCGCCCGACAACAACGGTGAATCCGGCGACCGAGCACAGCAAAAAGAAACAGGCAATGCCAAATGCCCACAGAAACGAGTGGGTATGAGCCAGAGTGATCCCGCTCAGATATGGAGCGGCCACGCCGGATAAGTTACCCATGAAATTCTCAAGTCCGGTCCACTTCCCGGCCGCGTTTGGACCAGCCAGCGTTTGCGTAAAGGCCCAATGATTGGCCGAGAACAACCCGAACGCAAGACATGCCAACGTGAATAAGATGTTCGACAAGATGTCCTGGCGGATAGCGACCGCTGGGAAAAGAAATGCCGCGCAGCCAAGCAATCCAACCGCTACGAATGCCCGGCGCACCGGGCCGGCGCGCGCACCGCGGCGAACCAGCAGGTCTGTGAACAATCCCGCGGCCGTCGCGGATGCTGCCACAGCCCAAAATGGAAGCGAGCCGAGTAGTGCCAGCCGGTCGTGCGTGTAGTGGCGATCCGTCTCGAAGTAGTAGGGCAGCCATGTCAGCATCAAATACCAGGTGTAATTGCCCCCGAACAGGCCAATCGCGGTTCCCCAGAAGACGCGGCGGCGCAGAAGATTGGCGTAGCTGGGAGGATTCACCGCGACCTTAGCGACTTCTGCGCTTACGCGGAGGCGTGGCGCTATCAGACACCAAGGGATCATCCACAACAGGCTGGCCACTCCGATGACTAGGAACATCCCGCGCCACGACAGTGCGTTGACCATCTTGACGCCGAGCAATATACCCAAGGCCGGCCCGAGTTTCGAGCCTGCATCGATTAGCCCATTGGCCGCGCCGCGTGTGCCTTCACTGAAATGCGCGGCAATGATCTTTGAATACGAGGGATATGCGACAGACTCTCCCACGCCCAAACAGAGGCGGAGAATGAAAAGGGCCGCAAAGGAACTTACCAGACCGGTAACGCCGGTGGCCAACGACCACAGCAGATAGCCGAAGGCCATTACCCACATTACGTTCCATCGGTCGACAATCTTCCCCGCGACGAGTTGCATCAGGGCATACGACCAGAAGAATGCGCCGAGCAACAGGCCCAGTTGCGCATCCCCGAAGTGCATCTCGACTTGAATGCGCTTCGCGGCAACCCCTAAATTGCCGCGGTCAAGATAGTTGATGCAGACGGATACCACTAATAGGATCAACGTAGCCCATTGCAGGCGCTTCGACGTGGAGGCTACGATGTGCATGCGTTGCCATACTCTATCAGACTCAGCGCAGATAGAACAGACTGAGGCGTGGCAGGTTCGCGCGCTCGAGAATGGCGGTGTCCAGATACCGCCGCTCCAGCATCGAAAGTTGCTCGGCGGTCATCTTGCCGCGATACGGCTTAAGCTCTGCATCAAGCGACTCCCTCATGGAATAGAGTTCTTCTTCGGTCTGCAGGGCGCGCGCGGAAGCGACCATCTTGTCTTCCATCGCGCTTAAGCGGCGTTCCAAATCTTCCAAGCTCGTCGTGAGTTCTTCAGCTCTCAAGGAGAGCGCGTCCAACGATGCCGCAAGATCCTGAAACGCCTGCTCGCTTCTCAGGCGAACCTGTTCAGCCGCGCTTCTCAGATGCGCCCGCAGTTCCTCCGCCGCGAATGGAGCTTGACTTAGAGGCTTTTCGTCCCGGCCGGCGGGCATTCGCTGTGCAGCTTCGAGAACGGCCTGCGCGCAATAGGCCAGCGAATTCACGTGCCGCCGTCTGTTCTTCCGGCTTCGCCATTTTTCGAATGCTTCATCAATGCCGCGGTGCACCGCCGGCAGCGGTACGCCCGTGTTCTTCCAGCTCTCGATCAGTGCCCAATCAAGCGGCGAAAGCAGAAATAGGCTGGTACCGCGTGCGCGTTGGAAATGTTCTTCTATTTCAGTGAAATAGTTGAAATAATTTCGCGGCCAATCCGCCTCGGTATCCATTTCCGAAGTTGCGTCGCTCATCGAGCTGGCCTTACACCACCGGCGGCGATACGTTCCACTGCGCCGTTCTCGAAGCGAACCATCAGGAAGCCATGTTCGTCCAGACCCGCCGTGACGCCTTCTCTGCCGCTCTCCTCAATGATCACGCGGCGATGGAGAGCATAGCTGGATGCGGCGCTGAATGCTCGCAGGATGCTTTCCGGGCCTTCGGTCTTAAGAATGTCGCAGAAATAGTCCAACGATTCCAAAAGTTGCGCAGCGAGCGCTTCGCGGGATTGCGGCTTTCCGCTGCTCTCGATCAGTAGTGATGTAGCGGGCGTGCGCAGGCCATCGGGAAAACTGGTCTGATTGACGTTGATGCCGATGCCCGCGACTATGCAACCATCATGCAACTGTGCCAGGATTCCGGCCACTTTGCGTTCCCGAATCAAGACGTCGTTGGGCCATCGCAAGTCGCAAGCCAAGCCGATCGATTTCAGAATCGCGTCGGCAGTGGCCAATCCCAGAACCAGCGTGACAACCGGAAAATGAGCGGGCGCGATGCCGAGCCGCAGCAAAACAGAACTGTATAGACCGGCGCCGGCGATCGATTGCCAGGTTCTTCCCAAACGGCCAATTCCAGCCGTTTGTTCGTCCGCCAACACAACCGTTCCGTGCGGGGCGCCGGCGCTGGCCAGGCGCGCCGCGACGTTCATGGTGGAATCGACACTAGAAAAATAGTGCAGCTCATTTTCCGGCCTCAGTTGCCGGATACGCTTTACATCCAGAGGCATTATTCGGCCACCAAAAAACGCAATCATTCTGACTGAGCCGCGCGCGCCAGCAAGCGGTGGTTTTTCAACGGGAGCGGCCTATCGGTCAAGCCCTTCCAGCAGATCCTTGTTCTTCTTCAATTGCACCTCGTACTCAGCCAGTTTGGTCCGTAATCCTACAACCACTTTTTCGGGCGCGCGGCTTAGAAACGCCGGATCGGCAAGTTGGCGTTTTGAATTCTCGATATTGCGCGCCAAGGTCGCGATTTCCTTCGAAACGCGGGCGACGGATTCAACGCCCGCCGTTCCATTCGCGCTGGGCGCGGCAGCTTGGATTTGCAGGTCGAAATCCGGCGTCGAGCGGATCAGTCCGGACCGGTCGGAGATGGCGCCTGGGTGCTGGTAGATATCCAGCCTGGTCAGGTTCTTCAGAATGCCGAGGTCTTCCTCTTTAAAGAGCGATCCGTGAAGGTAGATCGCCGCGGGCAGAGTTGACTTGGAATCAAGTTTGTTGTCGGCTCGCAATTCGCGAGCAGCAGTAACAGCCTGCTGAAAAACCAGGAATAACGTGGCAGGGGTGGCCTCAGCAGTTCCTGCGGGAAAGCATTCAAGGGAGATCGAGACCGGAAATTGGCGATCGCCCGGTAACGCATGGATCAAGCGCTGCCACAACTCTTCCGTAATGAACGGCATAAACGGATGCAGCAGGCGCAGCATGCTTTCGTAGATCGTGAGCGCGGCGGTCCAATGCGTATCCTGGCCGGAATCTTCCCGGAATCGAAGCTTCTTGACCTCGAGATACCAGTCGCAGAATTCGTGCCAAACGAAATTCCAAAGTGTTTGAGCCGCTTCGTGGTAGCGATGCGATGCCAGCGCCGCGTTCACGGTCGTCGCAGCGTGATTCAGACGCCCGTATATCCAGCTATCCTCGAAATAATCGTGCGGAAATGGCGCGGATGTCCATGACACGACCTTCGATCGCTCCAGGTTCAGGAACAACAGGCGCGAGGCGTTCCACAGCTTATTGGCAAAAGCCCGCGATGCTTCCAGGCGATCGTCTTTCAACGCAATATCGGCGCCCGCGGACGCGGAAATCAGCAGGCCGATGCGGCAGGCGTCGGTGCCATATTTGTCCATCATCACCAGCGGGTCAATCGTGTTGCCCTTGGTTTTCGAGATCTTCTGTTTCTCGGCATCGCGCACCAGGCCATGTAGATGCACTTCGCGAAACGGCACATCGCCCGTCATCTCGATGCCGAGCATCATCATGCGCGATACCCAGAAAAAGAGAATGTCGAAGCCAGTGATCAACAGCGTGTTCGGGTAATAGGTCTTGAGGTCCTCTGTTTCCTCAGGCCAGCCCAGCGTGGAGAACGGCCATAAGCCGGAACTGAACCAGGTATCGAGCACGTCGGTTTCCTGCTCCACCTCAGTGGATTGGCAGTGCGGACAAGTAGAGGGAGCCTCGCGAGCCACCGTCGTTTTACCGCAGTGGCGGCAATGCCAAGCCGGGATGCGATGTCCCCACCAAAGTTGGCGCGAGATACACCAGTCGCGGATATTTTCCATCCATTGGAAAAACACCACCTCGCGGTCATCCGGCACGAAACGAATGCGGCCGCTCCGCACTGCTTCCACGGCTTGATCGGCCAGGGTGCGCATGCGCATGAACCACTGCATCGATACCAGTGGTTCAATGATGGTCCTGCTGCGGCTGCACTTACTAAGGTTAACGATGTAAGGCTCGGTTTTGACCAACTCGCTTGAGGCCTCGAGCGCCGCCACGATGCGTTTGCGCGCCTCAAAACGGTCGAGGCCTGCGTATGGTCCAGCCGCGGCGGTCATACGGGCGTCTTCATCAATCACCTTCACGCTGGGAAGGCTATGCCGTCTGCCGGCTTCGAAATCGTTCGGGTCGTGTGCCGGGGTGATCTTGACGACGCCGGTTCCGAACTCCGGGTCTACCATCGTATCGGCGATGATCCGGATTTCCCGATCGAGGATCGGCAGAACCGCGGTCTTCCCGTGGAGGTGCTGGTAACGTGGATCGTCGGGATTCACGGCCAGCGCCGTGTCGCCCAGCATGGTTTCCGGGCGAGTGGTCGCAACCACTAGCGATTCGTCGCTATCCTTCACCGCATAGCGAATGTGCCACAAACGCCCTGGTTCCGATTCATGGATGGTCTCGACGTCCGATATCGCCGTTTGGCAACTCGGGCACCAATTGACCATATATTCACCGCGATAGATGAGTCCTTTGTCCCAGAGCCGCACGAAGGCTTCGCGAACGGCGCGCGAGAGGCCGGGATCCATCGTAAAGCGTTCTCGCGACCAATCGACGCTGGCGCCTTCACGGCGAATCTGGTTGTTGATTCGGCCGCCGTACTCTTCTTTCCACTGCCAAACGCGGCGCTCAAACTCTTCACGGCCCAGTTGCCGGCGATTCAGCCCCTGAGCGGTCAGCTCGCGCTCGACAACCATCTGGGTAGCAATCCCCGCGTGGTCGGTTCCGGGCACCCAGAGTGTCGTCTCGCCCTTCATGCGATGCCAACGGACCGCGACGTCCATCACCGTGTGCTCCAGCATGTGACCGATGTGCAAAGAGCCGGTTACGTTGGGCGGCGGAATGACAATAGAAAACACGCCCGCGCGCCCAGGATGACGTTCGGGGCGATACAGTCCGGACTCAATCCACCACTGCGCCCAATGAGGCTCAAATTTTTGGGGCTCATAGGCTTTCTCGAGAAGCATGGGAAAATTTCAGCGTAGCATCCGGGAGCAACCGCGCAGATACTGCTTCCGCCGATCAGTTGGGAGGCCGAAGACTCAGCGCAGGGAAAAGACTACGATAGAAGGCTCGGTCCCGCGAAAGCAGGCGGCCCGCTTGTTTCTGGGCGTGAGCCCCGATCAGAAAGTCCGTCAGGATTCTGGTTCGCTTGCCTCCTTGCTGACGATACGTTCGCCATACGCGACTGGCAAGGAAATGCGCCTCTCGTGACAACGACTGTACCCGGATTTCAACGCTTTCGAGGAAAGCATCGCATTCGCGCTGGTCCACGAAATGAATGCAAAGTTCCGCATACACTATGTCGCAAATCACCAATAAACCCTCACTCGCCGCATCCTGGAGCGCGGCAGCGGACGCGTCGTAGAAGTCCTCATTTGGTACAAGAATGTCGCGCAACACGTTAGTGTCGACCGCTGTGATCATCGCCCCCGTACGTCTTCGATGAACTTATCTACAGAGGAGTAGCCTAGTTCCGCGAACGTCTCGCCGCAGCGCCCTTTCCACTTTCCGAGGTTCAGCTTTCGCGGGCTTTTCTGGAGAATAATTGAGCCGGCGATTACGCGGAATTCGATTTCCGTTTCCGGCGCCAGGCCGAATTGGTCACGGATATCTTTCGGGATCGTCACTTGGCCACGCTCGCCCACTTTCATATTTTCAAGTATGACTGAGAACTCATATCGAATCAAAGGGCACCGGAACACGGAGAGTTGGGGATGGTCATTTGTTCTGTGGGGCATTATTTACTACCTCGCTATCGCCTGGTCCGCTTTGTGGCGGTGACGTGTCGTGCAAACCGCAAAGCCTTTACCGGATTACCGAAACCGGCCGCCAAGCCCTCGCTGAGTATGTTCGGGCATTGAAGCAGTTGCTGGGCTCAGCCGTTGGGGCCTGGACTGCTCTAATCACCGTCTTATCGGCGTGTGAGCATTTCGAGCTCTTCCAGAGTACGCGGCCAGTCAGACCCCAAGAGGCGAGATAGGCTTCGATCGGCGAGAACCTTTCCGCCGGTCTGGCACCGCGCGCAGTAGTTCGTCTCGTTATCGGCATAGCGAATTCGTTGGATTTTTTCTCCGCACCTCGGGCAAGGTTCCCCAAAACGTCCATGAACGGCCATGTCTTTACGAAAGGCAGTCACGTGTTCGGGGAAGCCGGTCTCCGCCTCGGTGCGCAGGCGATCCACCCAGAACTCTAGTGTTTGCCGCGTCGCTGCGAACAGTTTTTCCCACTCGCGCGGTTGCAGCTTCTGAGTCAGCGTAATGGGAGACAATTGCGCTGCGTGCAAAATCTCATCCGAATACGCGTTCCCGATGCCGCTGAGCAGGCGCGGATCGGTGAGCGCCCTTTTAAGCGTCCTGTTTTCCAGCATGAGCGTCGCGCGAAACGAGTCGAGATCGCTCGTGAAGACGTCGATGCCTCCTGGATCTAGGGTCCGAAGGCCTTCCTCGCCGCGGACAACGTGCAGCGATGCGCGATGCTTTGTACCGGCTTCGGTGAGTACTAACGAACCGTTGGGGAAATCAAAGGCTGCTAAGTTGTTGCGGCCCGCAAGCTTCGCGTTGGGCGGACGCCAATGCAGCCGGCCCGCAATCATCAGGTGAAGCACGAGCCAGAGATCATCCTCAACGCCGATTGCAATGCGTTTGCCGATGCGCCGCAATTGACAGACGAGACGCCCTTCCACACTCGTGACCGGTGGCTGTGCGGTTCGCAGCAAAAAAACGCTCGGCAGCCGCACGCGCTGAAGAGGCTGACCGGCGATGCGCGACTCAAGTGCTCTAATGTAGGCGGCAATGTCCGGCAGTTCGGGCACTCTTATCAGTCTGCATGTTCCTCATGTTCGTTGCAAATCGGATGCCAACTAGGATGAAGAAATGAATACAAGATTCGCTGGGCAGGTTGTGCTCGTTGCGGGAGGCACTGGGGGCTTGGGACGCGCGGTAAGTCTTGCGTTCCTGGAGGAAGCCGCCAGAGTAATTGTTACGTACCGCAATGAGGACGAGTTTGCTGCATTAAAAAGCGCGGCCGGAGCGAATGATTCGGCGCTCCAAGGCCACCGTGTCGACGTCACCGAAGAAGCTGCCGCGCGGCAACTCGTAGCTACAATCCTCGCGGAGCATGGCCGGCTGGACGCGATGGTGAACACGGTGGGCGGTTACACCGGAGGCGCCAAATTGTGGGAGGCGGGCACGGAAGTGTTCGAGCGAATGCTGGCCATGAATTTCAGGACGGGCCTGATGTTGTCGCGCGCCGTGATTCCCTGGATGCTCAAAGAGCGACGTGGAGCGCTTGTAAATGTGGCATCAAAGTCGGCGGTGGATCACGCGGGCGGCGCGGCAGCCTATGCCGCCTCCAAGGCGGCCGCAGTTGCGATGATGGATTCACTGGCTGAGGATCTGAAGGGCACCGGGGTGCGCGTGAACTCGGTTCTACCGAGCATCATTGATACAGAAGCCAACCGCAAGGCCATGCCGAAGGCCGACTTTGCAAAGTGGCCGAAGCCTGAGGACATTGCGCGGGTGATCCTCTTCTTATGCAGCGACGAGGCCAAAGTGATTCATGGCGCCGCGGTGCCGGTCTATGGAGACAGCTAATCGAGCTGGAGCCCGCCGGCCATTCCAGTTTGCGCCGAAACCGTAAAGCCCCGTCAACGTCCCTATACACAAGCCGTAAGATGCGGTGTTGCATGTTACATTGGGAGGCTTAAGCAGATTTTTCATGAAAAGTAGTCGTGTGTTCTTTGTTCTGGCGCTCTCGACGGCCTGTTTGTGGTCGCAAAGCTCCACTCCCTCCGCTCCAGCGCAAACTCCGGAGACGCCGAAGCCGCCCCAAGCCGGACAGACGCCCGCGCTTCCGACGCCTGGACTTACCGTTCGGGGCCCGGAAGCGGTGGCGGAGCAAGACCCCAATAAGGTGATCGCCGTCATTGGCGGCACTCCCGTCACGGCCGCTCAAGCGGTCGAACTGATGAAGCCGGTTCGTCCCGAGGATAAAAAGAAGTTCGTCGGCCGGTACGACAAATTGCTGCAAGAACTCTATATGCAGCAGCAGTTTGCAAAATTGGCCAACGAGGCGCACTTGGATCAGCAAGAGCCCTGGAAGGAACAGCTCAAAATTGCGCGGGAAAACGTGTTGATCCAGGCCTACATCCAGATGATTTCGAATCAGCCCGGGAACGCTCCCGACGCAAAGGCCTACTATGACTCGCATCCTGAAGAGTTTGAGACCACACAGTTGAGCGGTATTTTGCTCCGGTTCAGGCCTCCGGGCGCTCCCCCGCCGGTTGGCGCGACGGATCCCAGCAAGGTCCGAACGGAGGAGCAGGCCAAGGCCAAGGCGGACGAGTTGGTGACAAAGCTGAAGCAGGGAGCCGATTTCACCGCGGTCGCCAAGTCTGAGTCCGACGACCCGGCTTCGGCCGCCAAGGGCGGCGACTTGGGCAGCTACAATCTGGCCAATAACGCCCTTTCCCCGGATATCAAGGCGGCTATCGGAACTCTGAAGCCAGGAGATGTTTCCGAGCCGATTAAGCAGGGCGCCGGGTTCTATATCCTCAAGGTGACCGGTCAGAGCAAGGTGCCATTTGAAGAGGCCCAAGCGAATATTCTTCGCAAGTTCCAAACCGAGCGAAGCAACGACGCCTTGAAGAAAGAGTTTGGAAAGTACGCCATTACGGTGAAGGATCCTGAATTTTTCGATGATGGAACATCGGCCCCGCACAAGATCCCGTCTCTCGCGAATCCCGCTGGTCCCCCAACGCAGGCTGCGCCTGCCCCTACGGGGTCTTCGCCTTCCCATAAGTAGCCGCGCCGGGAAGGCGTCTTTGGACCGGATAGCCTTCGGGCTGCCGATCCTGATCGGCGATTCGATTCGTTATTCTTATAAACCCTCGCTAACCACTTATCGAGGTAAGTTACTCTCCGGCGACACTTGGCGGGGCACTCCGGTGCATGCGGCCAGCTTTATCCGGGAGCGGCGCATCGTGCTTGATCGAGAATTGCTGCGATTCCCCTCTTTATTTCGCCTGATTCTGGTCCACGAACTATTTCACTTCGTTTGGGCCCGTTTGGGAAACAAGCTGCGGCGTGAATACGGAGCCCTGCTGATCCTGGAACGCGGTCAGGGCGTGCGGGGTGAATTGGGCGAATCGGCCGAAGCCTGGAAGGTGAGTCTGCGGGATCACGACTGCAGCGAGCAAACGAGCCGTTGGCGCGAATATGTGTGCGAGAGTTTCTGCGATACGGCGGCGTGGCTTTACGCTGGGGTTCGTTCACATGGATCGTTTACTCTGGCGGCCCGGTGGCGTGATCGCCGGGAGCGCTGGCTGCGGCAGGCGTTTGCTTATCCGCGCACATATTAGCAGTCCCTTAGGACTTCTGTTCCAGAGAAAGCCTGAGAAAGATCGCATCGGGAGTTGGCATTGACGAATACGGCGCCACAAGAGAAAATCCGGCTAGGCCGTACATCGTTTGGGCGGATGTCATCGATTTGAGCGTGTCCGCAAGCATCTCGCGATAGCCCTCCGCCCGCGCTTCCCGCACCAGCCGGTCTAACAAGGCTTTGCCGATACCTTTCCCGCGAAATTGGGGACGAACATATAGCCGTTTGGCTTCGCAAGAGTGCTCGGCGATGGGACGGAACGCAGCCGTGCCGGCAGGCTCTCCTGCGACCAGGGCCAGCATAAGGCGTCCCTTGGGCCAAGCGTATGCACCGGGAAGAGAATTCAGTTCCTTCGCAAAGTGCTGAAAGTCCGAGGTGAGCCCTAACGATTGCCAGTACTCGCGCCAAAGATCTTGAACGATGGCGATGTCTGAAGCGGACGCCAGGATGATTTCGGTTTCGGCGCTCAAAAATGGATCCCGCCGCCGCAGATCAATATTTCGCCGGTAACGTAATCGGACAAGGGCGAGCAGAAGAAGAACACGGCGTTCGCCGCGTCTTCGGGAGTACCCAAGCGTCCCAGCGGCACCAGTTTCGTGACCTGTTCCCGGACCTGCGCTTGCATTCCCACGTGGACGCGCCGCTCGCCGATCGCAATGTTGGTATCCGGATCCTCCATAGGCCGGATGAGCCTGGTGTCGATTAAGCCGAAACCGACCGCGTTGACCGTTATCTGATAGCGGCCCCATTCCTTTGCCATTGTTTTGGTCAGCCCCAAGACCGCCGCTTTGCCAGACGAGTAACCGGCCTGCCCGGCGTTGCCGTCGGTCCCGGAGATAGAAGTGATATTGACCACCTTGCGGGTAATGCGCTGGTGTGACTGAGCCTCCTTCTTAGCCGCTTCCCGGAGCCATGCAGCCGCGGCGCGCATCATCCGGAACGGCGCCACGGCATGGATATCCAACATTGCCTGAAACTGAGCGTCGGTCGTCTTTTGGATTACGTTATCCCAGGTATAGCCGGCATTGTTGACCAGGATGTCGACAGAGCCGAATGTCTCCAGAGCCTTATCAACGACGGCTTGGGGGAAGTCGGCATTCGTCAAATCGCCGGCTATTGTGGTAGCGGTGCCGCTAACCGATTTCTCGATTTGCGTGCGGGCGCGATCTAGCGCTTCGGCGTCGACGTCGGTGAGAACTACGGCCGCTCCCGCTCCGGCCAGCTTTTGCGCGATTGCCAGCCCGATGCCGCGCGCCGCACCGGTGACAATCGCCGCACGACCTGTCAGTGTGATATTCACGCTCTTCCAGGTGCAGAATACCAAAGGCGAAACTGCGGAGATGGCGCAAAACGGTCGCAGCGTTGCCGCCCGGCGCCGTCCTTGGGCTTTGCGGCGGTGTTCTGGGCATTTTCGCGGCAATGGTGAGCTTGCACCCGTTTGTGACGCTTTGGCCGGGTAGTTTGCCACGCGCAAGCGAGATCCATATTGACTGGCGAGTGCTTTGTTTCGGCATCGGCATGTCGCTTTTATGCGGTATCTTGTTCGGACTAACGCCGGCGCTACGCGTTCCCATGCACCGGCTTGAGGAGACGCTGCGCGGCGGCGGAAGGACAATGACCGCAACTTCGCACCGTTTGCACAGTCCATTCGTGATCTCTGAGATCGCTCTTGCGTTTGTCTTGCTGGTCGCGGCGGGGATGCTGGGCCACACTCTTCTAGCGCTGTCTTCTTTGAATCCCGGATTCGATGCGCACAACGTCCTGACGGCCCGGTTCGCACTTTCCCCCAAGGTGCTCGCGGACGTGTCGCAGATTCGCCCTGCGTGGCAGGATGTGCTGGATCGGGCGCGGCGTGTGCCGGCGTGCAATTCGCCGCACTGGCAGACATCATCCCCATGCGCGAGGGAGAGAACGTTCTAGACTACCGGACTACGCCCAATCCGCCGCCTCCCGATCAAGAACCGTTCGCGTTAGCGTCCAGCGTGACGCCAGATTATCTGGACGTGATGGGCATCCCGCTACTCGAAGGCCGTTTCTTCAACCAGCATGATCGAGGGGGGAGTGAACCCGTCGTAGTGATCGACGAAAATCTCGCGCAGCATGCCTTCGGCCGCAAGCATGTGGTTGGCGAACGTCTCTGGATTCAGGCGATGGGACCCGCACCCGTTCGGATCCTGGGCGTGGTCGGCCATGTGCGCCACTGGGGTCTGGCAGGCGACGATCAGTCGCACGTGCACGACCAGATGTATTACCCCTTCGCGCAAGTTCCCGTGGCATTGCTGCACTTCTTTTCGTCGGTGATGTCCATCACGATTCGGACCCGAACTTCACCTCTGAGCATTGTTGAGCCTTTGCGGCGGCAACTACGTGGCGCGGCCGGCGATCAGGCGCTTTATGAGATCCGGACTATGGAGCAGCTTGTCGGCGCGTCTCTCGACCGGCAGCGCTTCCTTTCGCTTCTATTCGGCATATTTGCCGGATTGGCCTTGCTGCTTGCCTGTATTGGCGTTTACGGCGTACTGGCCTATCTCACCGGGCAACGAACGTCTGAGATCGGCGTACGGATGGCGGTGGGAGCGAGTGCGCAAGACGTTCTATGGCTAGTGCTTCACCAGAGCTTAAAAATGATTCTTGTGGGCGTTGGCCTCGGGATGATCGCGGCTTTGGCAGCAGCGCGGCTTCTGCAGCACCTGGTTGAGGGGATACGGCCCGTCAACGCCGCAACACTCGCGATGATGACGTCGCTACTGACTGTGGCGGCGCTCCTGGCCAGTTTTGTGCCAGCCCGCTGCGCCAGCGTGATCGACCCTGTGAAAGCGTTGCGGCAAGAGTGACGGATACCGATGTCTCTCAGCGCCTGTCGTACTCGTCGTGGCGGCGCCACGCTAACCTAACGTAGCCTCAGAGCGCGCGTTACTTCTTCGGAACGCGAAACCCGATTGGGCAGCGGATTGGTGTGCGTGGGAGCGCTGAGCGTGACACGATTCGTTGCCGCCTTGCTCTATGGCGTCGCGCCTCGAGACCCTGTTGTGCTGGGCGTCTCGACTGGAATCATGTTGGCGACAAGCGCTCTCGCAGCTTACTTGCCGCGATTCGTGCTGTAAGTATCGACCCAATGGGGGCACTGAGATACGAGTGAGATCTGATTCCACCTCGCGGTTTCACCGGGCCACATAACGGGGCCCACGTAGCACCTTTCCCGGCAAAACACCGGTCATTGTGCCTTCCGAGATCACCGGGATGCCATTCACCAGAACGTACTCCATCCCCTGAGAAAGCTGGTTGGGTTGCTCGAAGGTGGCCAGATCGCGGATACTCGCAGGATCGAAAATCACCACATCCGCCCACATACCATGCTTCAGCACGCCGCGATCCGTCAGCCGCATTCGCTGAGCCGGCAGCGCGGTGAACTTGCGGATGGCGTCCTCAAGGGTGAGCGCATGCTCCTCGCGCACATACTTGCGCAGGATACGGGGAAATGTGCCGTAGGCGCGCGGATGAGGATGCTCCTGGCCAAGCAGACCATCTGGTGAGGTGCCTTGCGAATCATTGTCGATGGAGACCCAGGGCTGCTTCAGAGCGAGGACGACATCCGGCTCGCTCATGCCGAAAACAGCGACCTCAGTGAAGGCCTTGTCTTTGATGAGCAGATCGCACAGCGCGTCGATCGGGTCTTCATGCCACATCGCCGCCACATCCGAGAGCCGCTTGCCCTGCAGCGGCCTAAGCTCGGGATTCTGGACAACCGCAATCTGGACCGCCTCCGGACCGGGAATTTCCTGCCATTCGTTGTCCCAGTTGCCGCTGGGATTGAGCATATCTTTGCGAATCCGGGCACGGGTCGCCGGATCCTGGAGCCGCTCAATGAGTTTGACGTCGCCGCCATCGTGTGCCCAGGGCGGGATGAATGCGGAAAAGCTGTTGAACCAGGCGCTGTAGGCATAAGTGTTCGCGCTGATGTCCACGCCCGACGCGCGCGCCGCATCGATCTGGCTGACAATCTGCGGCATGTGGCCCCAGTTGGCCTTGCCGGCTGCCTTCAGATGCCAGATTTCGACCGGAATATGCGCCTCACGGCCGATTCGCACCGCCTCGTCGATAGCAGCAGGCTCAGCATCGCCTTCGCTGCGCATGTGTGTGGCGTAAATGCCCCCAAATTTCGCCGCTTCGCTGGCCAAAGCGATCAATTCCTCAGTTTTGGCGTAGGGCGCCGGCGCATACTGTAGAGCAGTCGAGAGTCCTACTGCTCCGTTTCGCATGGCCTGCCGCACCAGCGCCTTCATATCGTCCAGTTGCGTGGCGCTCGGCTGCACGTCCGCATCGCCCAGCACCATCCGCCTAACGCTCGTAGCTCCGACGTAGCTGGCCAGGTTGATGCCCATGCCCTGGCGCTCAAGCCGGGCAAAGTATTGGCGGAAGGTGGTCCAGTCGGGAGTGATTTTCAAGTGATCGTAACCGGCGCGCCCGGCGGCGATCATCACCTGATCGAGCGGCGCAACGGAGTCGCCTTCGCCCGTGATTTCGGTGGTGATTCCTTGGTAAATCTTCGAAGGTAGCCGCGGATCCACCAGCATGGTCAGCTCAGACTGGCCAAGCATGTCGATGAAGCCCGGCGCAACGACCATGCCTTTGGCGTCGATGGTCTTGCGGCGCGGCGCAGTCTCCAGGTTGCCAATCGCCGCGATCTGGCCGGCGCGAATCCCTACCTGGCCGGAGTACCATGGCGAGCCTGTGCCATCCATGATATGCCCGTTCACGATCACGATGTCATAAGGCTCGCCGTGAATCGCCCCGGCGCCGGAACCAGAGGCGGAAATCTGGCTCGCCGAACTCTCCGCGAATAGCATCGTTCCGGAGGAGAGTATAAGTAGGCAAATCGATAGCGCACGCATACATTTCCTTATCAGCGAGAAGACCAAACCACGAGAGCTTAGCTCGCGTCCCCGCATCCTACCATGTGGACCGCTGGTTCGAACCGAAGAAAGTCGCCGCCACTAGGCGATTCTCAGCTTCCGTGCCATTATCGCCGCAACGGTAGTGAGGATAGCCAGCCGCTTATAACACCAATTTTTGAATTCTTTTGGCTGCCGCATAGCCCATCAGAGCGAGGCTCGCGTAGAGTAAGCCGAATCGTAGAGTCTCCCCGTTGAGGCTGAAGCTCTGCAGTGGAGGGATATTAAAGAAATCGCAAGTGAGCGTTGCCGCCACAACGCTAACAACGCCCGGAAACATGCCTAACAGCGCCGCGGAGGCGATCACAGCGATGGACAAAAACAACAGCGGCGCTCCGGTGGAATAGCCAAACACGACTGTACTCATCCATTGCGCAAACAGCACGACGCCTATGGCGAGCAACCCGCGAACAATCAATCTCGAATCCCAGTGCCACCGATCGACAATCTGCCAATCGTCGCCGTTGCCAGCTACCCACACGCGTGGCTGATGTTCCGGCAAGAGATCATCAACCCACGCGGGGGTTGATCCCCCTGGAAATCTTCGAAGCTGGAGAAGGCAAAAGAGGATAGCATCCTCGCGGGTCGCGCAGTAATCGACGAACGCCAGCCCGGCACCCGCATCGGAGGCCTTAACGGTGGCGCGGTAGCGAAGATTCTGCTTAGCTCGCATGGATTATTGCTGGCATAGACTTTCTCGGTTGCGCTTGCTTGATTATAAATCGAATTGTTTACCAGGCGTGATAAAAGCCGTCGCGTTCCATCACATGGACGGGCGTATGGAAGATGGCGGAAAGCGGCTCCGCGCGCAACATCTCGCTTTTAGGGCCGTCGGCATAAACAGCGCCATCTTTGAGCAGCACAACTCGATCGATTGCCGGCACGATGTCGTCCAGATGGTGCGTAACCAACACTAATCCGGTTCCATGCTGAGCGAGTTTGCTCAGGTAAGCTCTGACCTCGCGCAAAGCTGTCAGATCGAGGCTGGTGGTAGGCTCATCCAGAAGCAACGTGCCGGGGTTGTGTATCAGAGCCCTGGCGATGAGCAGGCGGCGCGCCTCACCCGAGGACAACTCGTCCAGCCACCGATTACGCAGATGGATGGCCTCCAGCCATTCCATAACCCGGGCTGCGGTGACCTCCATCTCCCGGGTGACGTGGTGATTCGGCCAGATGCCAATGGAGCCAAAAAATCCCGATAACACCAGTTCGCGGCCCGTAATGTCACGCGCGCACTGAGCCATAAGATCGTTACTAACCAGCCCAATATGGGACCGGAGTTCGAAAATATTCCAACTGGTCTGGCCGAGAATGCGCAACGAACTTCCCGGGCGAAGCAATGGATAGCACTCGCGCGTGATGGTCTTGATCAGCGTGGATTTGCCGCTGCCATTCGGTCCCAGTATCGCGACATGCTCGCCCGCCCGAATCGTGAGGTTCAAGGCATTGAGCCCGAGCCGCTCGCCGCGTTGGACGCTTACATTTTCAAAGATGAGTAGAGGAGAATCGGTCATTGAGCCGGAAGTCCGGGCCATGAAGGCAGTGATGAAGACAAGTCGCTCTGCCCGTCAAAAATTCAGCATGACCTCGTCGACGTAGCACCAGCCCCAGTTCTCACCGGGTTGCAGTGACTTAACGATCGGGTGCTTAGTCTTGTGAAAATGCTTCGTCGCATGCTTGTTCTTTGACGAATCGCAGCAGCCGACGTGCCCGCACTCCGTACAGAGCCGCAAATGAACCCAGGTGTCTCCCATTTTCAGGCACTCCTCGCAGCCCTTGGTGTGCGGCGTAACGTCTTGAATCTGATCAAGGTGTGTACAAGTTTGCATTTGGATTTCCTCTTTTCAGCCTTTCACACCAGCTCCAGCGCGTGACGAAAATCGGCCAGCAAATCTTCCCAATTTTCAATGCCGACCGATATGCGGACCAGACCGTCTCCGATCCCGGCCGCCTCCAGATCCTCGGCACTCCATGAGGAATGAGTCGTGCTCCGAGGATGGCAGGCGAGTGTTTCGACTCCGCCCAGCGACACCGCATTGCGGGCGAGACGGATGTGCCGCAGAAAGTCGAAGGCGGCTGGCTTTCCGCCAGGCAGATCGAGCGAGATGATGCCGCCCGGATAGTCGCACTGCGCCTTCGCAATTCGGATCTGTTCCGGATCGTCGAACAGCGACGGATAGTAGACGCGGCGAATCTTCGGATGCCCGGCGAGGTGTTCCGCGACGCGCTGGGCATTTTTGCTCTGGCGATTCATGCGCAGGGAAACGGTCGGCAGGCGAGTATCGAGAATCCAGCATTCGTCCGGCTGCAGAATGTTTCCGAAGAGGCTGCGCTTGGCGCGAATCGGGGCAATCAGTTTGCTGTCGCGTACCAGCGCCACTCCCCCGATGATGTCGCTGAAACCGCCCAGGTATTTTGTGGCCGAGTAGATCGAGACATCTGCGCCCAATGCGAGCGGGTGCTGGAAGGCCGGTCCGAGAAACGTGTTATCAATCACAACGACTGGACGTTCAGCGCGTTTCGCCGCAGCGGCGCAGGCATCCGCAATGCCGGTCATGACAATCGTGGGATTTGCCGGAGTCTCAATCAACACGACACGCAGATTTTCGGCATCGTGAATTGCCTGCGAGATTTGCCGGGTTTGGCCTGCCTCAACCGGGATTCCGCGAATTCCAAATGGCTGGAGAAAATCGCGGATTAGGACTTGAGTAGCGCCATATACCGGCACTGTGTAGACGATACTGTGGCCGGGCTTCAATACCGCCAGGAGCGTAGTCATGATAGCGGCCATGCCGGAATTGAATACGGCGGCTGCGGTTGCGCCCGGTTCCAGGGGAATGATCTGGTCCTCCAGGATCTCGGCGTTTGGGTGATTGAAACGGGAATAGACCAAGTCCACGCTTTCGCCCGGGCCCAGATGGTCCCGTCCGCCCATAACATTGAAAGCGCGTTCGGCAGATTCCGGGCTGGAAAAAACGTAGGTAGAACTACGGAAGACGGCTGGCCGGGCTGACCCGACCGACAGCGTCGGATCGAAGCCGCGAGTCAAGACGTCGGTTTCCGGCCGAAGGGTTGGAGGATGATTGGCCACGGAAGAAAAGCCTCTGTTCTTGAGCGTAGCAAGCTGTTTCCAGCCGCAACGGCGCACGACCAGCCTGAACGGTGTTCTAAATTAGAGGAGGTTAGATTCTAGCTGAAGCTGCGAGACATGGACCCTTTCGGGCGCCAGGGAGGTGTTGCTTCAGGGGTCTTTCTATGAGGTTAGTCTCGCTTTGGTGGGAGTTGCCTCCCTGGCTTACTTCCAATATTAGGATATGATTTTGTGGAAGGCAAGCTTTTTCTATACGTTTTTCAAAATTTTTTTACTTGCCGTAGAAATACTGCTCCTCCTCCCAAAACTCATAGGCGTAAGTGAATGCAACTAACACTATTAGGCTCTACAGGTTCCATCGGCGTGAGCACCTTGGACGTGGTCCGCCAACACTGCGAAGAGTTCGAGATCCATGCTTTGGTAGCAGGGCGCAATCTGGACCTCCTCTGTTCACAGATTCTGGAATTCCATCCGAAAGTAGTTGTAGTGGCCGATAATGAGGCGCTAGACCGGCTTCGCGAGCGCCTGCGGCATCTGTCTCTCAGTACGGTTCCGGACCTTGCTTGTGGCGCTCTGGCCAGAGTGGCCGCCGCTACTGCCCCAGAGGTCGATTTTGTTATGTCGGCGATCGTTGGCGTCGCGGGCCTGGAGGCGACCTACGAAGCCATCCGTAAACGGAAGAGGATCGGGCTGGCTAATAAAGAGGTACTGGTTGCGAGTGGCCAGATTGTGATGAAGGCTGTGCAGGAATGTCAGACAGAGCTCATTCCAGTCGATAGTGAACACAATGGGGCGCACCAATGCTTCCGTGCCGGCGCACGGGAGGATGTCACCCGCCTGATTTTGACGGCTTCCGGTGGTCCGTTCCGGGAAACACCCCTGGATCAGTTGACAAACGTCACCCCGGAGCAGGCGCTGAAACACCCCACCTGGAAAATGGGACGGCGAATTACGATCGATTCGGCAACTCTGATGAACAAAGGATTTGAAGTGATCGAGGCCTGCTGGCTCTTTGGTCTTATCCCTACGCAGGTCGATGTTGTTGTGCATCCACAATCGTCGATTCACGCTATGGTGGAATTCAACGACGGAAGCGTTATTGCGCAGATTTCGGCAACCGATATGAGGATGCCGATTCAGTATGCGATGACGTATCCTAAGAGACAAACTGCTCCGGTTCCCCGTCTGGACTGGACGCAGCCGAGAAGCTGGAATTTTTCAGCTCCGGACCTCGAAAAATTCAAGCTCCTGAAGCTCGCTTATCAAGCTCAGGAGCAAGGCGGGTCGTCGTGCTGCACTTTGAATGCGGCTGACGAGATCGCAGTGGAAGCTTTCCTGGATGGACGGATCTCTTTCTTGGCAATTGCCGATACAGTGGAAGAGACTTTGTGCCGTTTTCCGCAGCGAGAACCGGCGACAATAGAGGACGTGATCCGGGCGGACGAGGAGTCGCGGGCGATGGCTCGCGAAATCGTGGCGCGAGCGGCTCGATAGTTTGGAGCAGGCGAGAGCTTGATGAACCGAAATCCATTAGGCGGCGTCGAATAAGAAGGGAAACGGTAACGTGGGTTGGCTAGGACCGGTATTTTGGGTTGCGATCCTTCTCGGGGTGATGATCCTCATTCACGAGTTGGGGCATTTCTGCGCTGCCCTCGCGGTTGGCATCAAAGTCGAGGTTTTTAGCATCGGCTTAGGGCCGCGCTTATTTGGATTTCGTCGCGGCGAAACGGACTTCCGTATTTCTGCCATTCCGTTTGGCGGGTATGTGCGAATGCTGGGCCAGGACCCTATGCAAGACCCCGCTGACCAGAAAATAAGCGCCGATCCTCGCAGTTTTCAAACCAAACCACGCTGGCAGCGAGCCTTCGTAGTGATTGCCGGACCGTTAATGAACGTGGTCCTGGCTATCGCCATTGTCACCGGGTTGTACATGTATGCCTTCCCGAAAGAAGTCGATTCTACCGATCCGGTGATCAGCAATATCGTTGCAGGCTCGCCGGCCGCCCAAGCCGGATTGGAACCGGGAGACCGGATTATCCAGGTCGAAGGCCAGAAGAACCCGACTTGGCAGGACGTATTAACGCGGGAAGCCTTCAGCGCCAACCACTCGTTACATGTAGTGATCCTTCACAAAGGACAGCGCGAAAATGTAGTCGTAACACCGCGCATGGACCCCAAAGAGGGTATTGGGGTCGCAGGGTGGATGGGCGATCCGGATGTGGAGGTGGTGGAGGTTGTCAAAGACTCACCGGCTGCCGCGGCGGGGCTGAAGATAGGCGATCTGTTCATCAGCGTCAATCACCAGCCAGTGGCTTCGACAGCGACCACGCAACAAGTGGTGGCTAAGTCGGGCGGTAAGCCTGTAGAGGTCGTGTTTCTGCGCGACGGCCGTATTTTAAAGGTTTCCATAACACCGAAGCCCACGGGAGACTCTAAGGTCCCATGGCATATTGGCGTGGCATTGAAGCCGCGCGGCGAAATCGTCAAGCTCGCTTTCGGACCGGCTTTCGTCGAATCGGTTCGCTTCAATGTTCGCAACGCCAGCATGATCTTTGAGGCATTGCGCAGCATTGTTGAGCAGCGTGTTTCGCCCAAAACGCTAGAAGGGCCGATTGGTATTGCAAGGATGTCGGGCGAAGCGGCTCAGGAAGGCCCGCTAAGCTTTCTCTTTCTGATGGCCATCGTCAGCCTCAATCTGGCGATTGTGAATCTGCTGCCAATTCCGATTCTGGACGGCGGCACGCTACTGATGCTGGCTGTCGAAATGCTGATCCAAAGGGACATGAGTCTTCAGTTGAAAGAGACTGTCTTCAAGCTGGGATTCGTGTTTCTAATGATGGTCGTGGTGTTCGTGATTTACAACGACATCAGTAAGATCTTCGTGAACGGGTAAGCAGCTAGACTTTATCCCTCAGGCACGCCTGACTTCTTGAAAACTGCCAGAGACTTGCTCAGCCCGACTTTCGCGGCTTCTTCCGGCGTCATGTTCTTCCCTGCCCCAAACACTTCGACACTGAGCCCGCCGGTATAGCCGATCGTCTGAAGCGCCTGCAAGAACCCAGTCAGATTGATTACGCCGTCACCGGGGAACAACCGTTCGTTGTCGCGAATCTGATCGGGCGGAAGATTCGGCGAGTCATTGAAATGAACGTGCACAATGCGGTCCCTTCCCGCAGCGATGATGTCCTCAGTCGTCGCACCGGCATGATGCCAGTGCCACGAATCCAATTGCAGGCCGACATTCGGACCACACTCTTTAGCGAACGCCAGCATATCGTTCATGCGCCAGATAAATTCGTAGCGATACATCTTGCGGAGATTGAGCGGACCAAGAAATTCCAAGGCAAGCCGAACATTGTGCCGAGCCATGACCTTGGCGCAGGCAGTGAATCGCTCCTTGTATAAGCGCCTCAATTGATCGGCGGGTGTGTTGCTGGATGGCATGATCCAGGTCATCATCTTCGGGCAATCGATCGCCGCGGCGAATGCCGCGCAAGGCTCAAGTTGCTCGAGACCGGCGCGAAAGGTGGCGTCGTCTTTACGGAATTCGACCGGAAAGTCAAAACAGGCCGGTCTCAGCTTAAGATCGGCCAACAACTTATTGGTTGCCGGCGCGCCCGCCGTCATTGCAGGCTTGAGCATTACATCCGTGCCGGGATAGCCGACGCGCGCGGCAAGCTGCGCGAAATCCGGCCACGGCACCCGGTTGCCGATGAGCACGCTGTTCAGCGCCAGATACATGTGATGCGATGAGGATTTCGCTTGCGATAAGGCGGAGGAGAAAGTTGCTGCGGCCGTTAGCGCCCGCAGAGTTTGCCGTCTGGTTAACACGTCCATTAGTGTATGCCTTGCAGCTTTCAGGACCGCCTTGGACCTTCAGTTTCTCGCGTGATGCGCTCCGCTGCTGAGGTTCACGCTGAGCCACTAAGCTGGCCCACCACCTGCCCTACACTGTGATAGTGTGACTCAAGAAGCGTCAGCGGCATAGATTTAGGAGTTGTCATGGCACGTACTTCGATAGCTATATCCATCGCAGCATTTTTAGGAGTTACCTTGTCTCTATCCTTTGCGCGATCCCACAGTAACGTCCCGGACCGCGACTATCTGGTCGTCGCCAACAAAGGCGAACACACGATGGGCATCATCGATCCCGCCGCCGACAAACAGATTGCTACCGTGCCCGAAGGTGGAATCACCGGTCACGAAGTCGCGGTTTCACCGGACGGCCGCAAGGCCTATGTCCCGATCTACGGAAACTCCGGAGTCGGAAAGCCGGGTACTGACGGTCGCAACATGGTGGTCGTCGACTTGGCGTCGCGTGAGGTCGTGGGAAACCTCGACTTCGGCCATGCCGTGCGGCCCCACTGCGCGGTCTTCGGGCCCAAGAATGGCTTGCTCTACGTGACCACGGAACTGGATAAGACAATTAGCGTGATCGATCCGAAAACGCTGAAGATCATCGGTGAGATCCCGACGGAACAGACGGAATCGCACATGCTGGCCGTCTCGCATGACGGACGCCGTGGATATACCGCCAACGTCGGTCCGGGAACGGTATCGGTTCTCGACCTTCAAGCGAAGAAGACGATCACGATTATCCCCATATCCCACGAAACGCAACGGATTTCCATCACACCGGACGACAAGTTAGTCTTTACTGCCGATCAAACGAAGCCGCAGATCGCGGTCATCGACACAGCCACCGATAAGGTGAAAGCGTGGGTCCCAATCCCTGCCCCCGGGTACGGAACGGCGCCGACCCGCGATGGACGCTATCTCTTGGTGTGCGTACCGAAGGCGAAACAAGTCGTGGTCATCGATATAAGGGAACTGAAAGTCGTCCATACCATCGACGTGCCCAAATCGCCCCAGGAAGTTCTGGTGCGCCCCGATGACAAGATGGCCTACGTTTCGTGCGACTCGAGCAGCCAAGTCGCGGCAATCGACATCGGCACATGGACCGTCGCCAAGCTCATCGATGCAGGTAAAGGCGTCGATGGCTTGGCTTGGGCAGCTCGCTAAACCCAGATGACCGGCTGAAAAGCCGTTCGTAATCGATCGTCTGGAAGCGGGCTATTGCGGCTGATGCTTTTTGTCGCCGGTGGCCTTGTTCTTCACGCTCTTGCCGGCATTTTTGGCGGCTTCTCCGGTCCCTTCGCCCATTTTGGCCACGCCATGGCCTACGCCCTTGCCAATGTCCTTGCCGCCCTGCACGACATCGCCATGCTTGACGTCGGACCCCATATTTTTCGCACCGTGGCCAATGTCTTTGCCGCCCTTGGCATACGAGTGCTTCATATTGGAGCCCGCCTCCTTCATTTGAGTACCGGAGCTACCCGATCTCACACCCAGATGGTCCATGGTTTCGGAACCCAGTTGGCCGTTCGCGTTCAGGTTCTCTTTGTGTTGATACTGTCTGAGGGCGTCGTGCGTTTTGGGACCAGCCACGCCATCTACCGGACCGGGGTCGTAGCCCTTATCTTTTAGGGCCTGCTGGGCTTGACGAACCGAGTCGGAACCTTGCTGAGCGAACAGTGCGGGAACGCCGCACAGGCCAACGGCCACGGTCGCTGTGATGAAAAATTTGCGCATTTTGTTCTCCTAACCGCTAGACCAGCATCGTACGACTAGTGTTTCGTTACGATTATTTCACCATTTCACCAATAGCGTCAGACCTGTGACCACCTCCGCTGCCGCGACTCCCCGCGTGACACCGGGATGTTGAATGAAATACTCCACCAGCTCGTCGACGAACCCGCCGCCTACCTGCCATCGACGCATATACGCAGCGGGCGCGAAGAAGGCTGCCAAGCCATCTCCAACCATCATCCACCCGACCGCCAAGCGCAAAATTCCTTTGGGCATTCGTTTGTCCTCTACCCGCTAGGACGCGCGCCCGCTTCCGGTGTTACGGTTTCGGTCATTTGCTTGTCATTGATTTGATATGCTGCGGGCTTGGTAGGCAAGATTGCCGGCCGGGAGGTCTTGTTATGAAGGTCTTTGAGAGTTCCGAGATCAGAAACATTGCGTTGATCGGGCATGGACACGCGGGGAAAACGTCGCTTGCGTCCGCCCTTCTGTATGCGTCCGGCGCGACGGACCGGCTCTTGAAAGTCGATGATGGCAACGCCCTTACCGATTTCGACGAAGAAGAAGTGCAGCGGAAATTGAGTGTTATGTCCTCCGTTGCGGCGTTTCCGTGGCAGAAGTGCAAAATTAACGTGCTCGATACGCCCGGATACAACATTTTCCTGAATGAGGCCAAATCGTCGATGCGGGCGGCCGACGCGGCTCTCATCCTGCTCGACGGCGTCGCCGGAGTTGAAGTCTCAACCGAGAAAGTCTGGGATTTCGCCACTGCATTCGGGCAACCGTGCGCATTCTTCGTCAACAAACTGGACCGTGAGCGCTCCGACTTCGAGCGCGTGTGTGGAGAGATACACGAAGCCTTCGGTCGCGGTGCGGTACCGGTGCAACTGCCCATCGGTTCGGAAAAGAACATGACCGGCGTCATCGACCTGATCCGCATGCGGAGCTACTGCTACACGCCCGGCGGCGATGGCAAAGGTAAAGAAGGCGATATTCCCGGGCCCTATACGGAGAAAGCCAGTCAAGCACACGAGGCGCTGGTGGAAATGATCGCCGAGGGAAACGACGAACTGCTGGAAGAGTTTTTTGCGACTAGCACCTTGCCCGTGGAGCACATCGTGAGCGGCCTGAAACAAGCGATGGTCGAGCGCCGCATCTTCCCGGTGCTCTGCGGCTCGGCTTGCCAGAACATCGGCATGGACTTAGTCATGAATTTCGTGGCGGAAATCTACCCCTCGCCGCTCGAAGGCCCCGCATTGACCGCCGTTCAGGACGGAAAGCCGGTCTCTCTCCGAGTCACGCCGGATGGGGCCCTATCGGCTTTCGTATTCAAGACCGCCGCCGATCCTTTTGCAGGACGGTTGACCTATTTCAAAGTCGTGTCGGGATGCCTGAAGGACGATGCTCATCTCACGAACATGCGTTCGAATATTGGTGAGCGGCTGGCCCACATCGCAACGCCTTTCGGCAAGACTCTGAATCCGGTTACCGAACTCCGGGCGGGCGACATTGGAGTGGTCGCGAAACTGAAGGACACCTTGACCGGTGATACGCTCTGCGAGAAATCGAATTGCGCCGTTTATCAAGGCGTCGATATACCCGAACCATCGATCGCCTACGCCATTTTGGCCAAGACGCGCAACGATGAAGACCGTCTAAGCACGGCGCTTTCGAAGATGCTCGAAGAAGACCGGTCCTTGCGATTCTATCGTGATCCGCAAACCAAGGAGTTTCTGTTGGCGGGTAACGGGCAGCAGCATCTCGAGATTGTGGTAAGCCGGCTGCGGCGCCGTTATGGCGTGGAAGTCGAGTTGAAGGCTCCGAAAATCCCATATCGCGAAACGATTCGCGGCACGGCGAACGTGCAGGGACGCCATAAGAAGCAGACCGGCGGGCATGGGCAGTTTGGCGATTGCTGGATAAAGATAGAGCCGCTCGCCCGAGGCGAAAAATTTCAGTTTGAGAATGAAGTTTTTGGCGGCGCCATTCCGAAGCAATATATCCCCGCGGTAGAGAAAGGAATCCTGGAAGCGGCCGAGGCTGGATTCCTAGCCGGCTATCCGGTGACCGATTTTCGCGTAACGGTCTACGACGGTTCCTACCACGACGTGGACTCCTCCGAAATGGCCTTCAAACTGGCTGGCCGCAAGGCCTTTCGCGCCGCCATGCAACAGGCCCGGCCCGCTCTGCTGGAGCCGGTCATGAAAGTGGAAGTCGAAACCCCCATCGATTTCGCTGGCGACTTGATGAGCGACTTCAATGGACGCCGCGGCCGCATTTCCGGTATGGATGTCAAGGGCACTACGCAGATGATCCGCGCTCTGGTGCCGATGTCGGAGATGTTGAACTACCAGAACGACCTGATCTCGAAGACCCAAGGCCGCGCTTCGTTTCACATGGAGTTCGATCACTACGACTACGTTCCTGCGTTACAGGCGGAAAAGATCATCGCGGCGGCGAAGGCCCACGGCGCACCCGTGGACGAAGAGGAATAGTTCGAGCGGGATTTCGGACTCGTAGGCCGGCCTTGATCGGTGTTGCTCGCGAGACCGTGTTCTGAGATTGCAGCGCGCCGCGGAAGTATGCGATGCATCATGGAAAGCGCGGGCGGTTCTATGCCATTGCTATTCCTGATAGACGAACGGCTGCACGGTACCAACTGGCATGATCGGCGAATCGGCGGCGAGGCGATTATACGCGGTTTGGTCAATCGAGGAGCCATCGGTTTGCTCACTACTCGCGATCTGGCGCTGGCGGATATTGTCGATTCGCTTGGGTCCCGAGGAGCGAATGCGCACTTTGAAGACGACCTAGAAAATGGTTCTATACGCTTCGACTACCGCATGCGGGTTGGTGTAGTGCGAAGGAGTAACGCGATCGAGTTGATGCGGTCGGTCGGCTTGGAAGTGTCTGGCACAAGCACAAGCACATCGGAAGCAAGTGGCCGAGAATGTCGGCAGTGTCTCCGTTCGAAATACCGCTCCCAACGCTTCAATCAGCCGGGCCGGCAAAGAGGATGAGATTTCCGTCGAGATCCATGACGATGAAGGTTCTGGCGCCCCACGGCTCCTTCTTGAGCGTTTGATGGAAGGGCACTCCTTCGGACTTATAGCTGAGAAATAGCCGTTTGATCTCATCTACCGTAGCGACGGTGACGGCGGCGGAAATCAGATGTTCGCGTTCACGGATATCACCAACGAATACAGGTTCGTCGACCTGCCTTAATGCAAACCGCGCACCGTCGCGCGTGATCTGTCCATAGAACGGTGGGATGCCATAAATAAAGTCAACCACGAAGCCGAGTTTCGCGGTGAAGAACTCACAAGAGGCTTTGATATCAGCAACGAACAGTTGCGCAGCGATTGAGGTGAGGATGGGACGCGGCGGGGCGTGTCTGGTTTCATCGGTCATGGCGTGGGCTCCTGATTTGAGCGCCTGCCATCCTGCGAAACCCCTTTGCCGCGCGACAAGCTCTTGGGCATCTGCGAGCTTGAAGCTTGCGTCCAGTAGCTGCTCATCGCTGAGGTGGCGGAGCCGAGGCAAAGCCATCCTGATTGCGGCTGCGACTGGATAATACCGTTCGCGATGCCAACGCAGATACTGTTTGGCTTGTTTTCTGAGATTTTCGACGTTTGGCACAGGCGCAACGATCCTGACTTATCGTAGGTGGGCGTTGCCCTTTTCGGCTTGGACCGATGCGCCCTACGCAACATCATCATTCTGCCCCGAGCCGATCTCATTGTCAAGAACCGCCTCGTTCCCGCCAAAGCCTACCGCGCCTGAATAGCCGCCAGCACTTTCCGCACGCACGCATCGAGATCTTCGACGCCCGTTCGGCACTCTACGTCGGGGTTCAACGGAGCTTCGTACGGGTCGCTGACCCCCGTAAAATTCTTGACTTCGCCCGACCGCGCTTTGCGGTAGAGTCCCTTCACGTCGCGGGATTCGCAAACGCTTAAGGATGCATTGACGTAGACCTCGATGTAAGGGCCGCAAAGCCGCCGGATCTCTTCGCGGACAGCTCTATAGGGAGCAATTGCCGCTACTAACACTGTGACCCCATGCCGGGCTAGGAGAGCGGCCACATATCCGATGCGACGTACATTTTCATCGCGATCTTCCCGCGAAAAACCTAATCCGCGGCAGAGATTGGTCCGAATCTCATCTCCATCCAGCAGTTCAACCGGCTCGCCTGCCGCTGCCAATTTATTGCGCACGGCTCGGGCGATGGTCGATTTACCGGCAGAACTCAAGCCTGTAAACCAGACCACTAAACCGGGCGCGAACTTCGCTCCGGTTCCATTGCTACTTTCGATCAAAAGCTCTTCCTCGACAAATACCGCCACCATCTCCTCCTGCTTGATTTTCGGCGGAACGGAGCGGCAACTTTATAGACCGTCTTAACAGAAGGTCAACGGGGGGACCGTTTGGCTCCTAGCAAGCGTAGCGCAACAGCGCCGAAGGCGTCTCGTAGGCGGGAATCGCGCAGGAACATCCACTCGAGAGCGTGTATCGCGACGGGCGGCTTCCAACTGGGATCGCGCTCCTTCCGGCGTGCGATCATGCCGGCTAGCGTCGGCCTGGGGCGAGTGCGGAAATCGTCGATCATGGCGGTCTGGTGCACGCAGGAGATGGTACAGAACGGAGCGCAGCCTTTGGGTGTGGCGGCCTCGCGGATGAGATCCTCCTGCGTGTAGTCGGCCAGCGGAATGCCCGGCCGGCCTCGCTGTTGGGAACAATAGTGCACCAGCCCCTCTTCGCAGATGTAGAGGAAGCGGCCGCCTGCCGGACAGTGCCATTGGTTCGGCAGTCCGGCCGCGATATTACGCTGAAATACCTCAAATTGCGCAAAGGAAAATAGCCCAGCTCCTAAATTTCGAATGCGTTCGTAAATCCCCGTCTGTTCGCTTTCGAGACCGTGCAATTGGCCGCCGCCATCGTGGAGAATGCCCACAGTGCTATTGAAGCCCAGCGCTCGCGCGCGCACGGCGATCTGATAGGCGTCCTCCGGCTGCCGAATCTCACTCCCGAGAACCGAATTAATGGTCACATCGAAGGTCGCGTAGTGGGACAACCACTCCAACTTGCGGTCCAGCACTTTCAGGCTCTTCTTCGAAACATCGTCAGGTTGCACATTATCGATGCTGATCTGCAGGTAATCGAGCCCGGCCTGGTTCAGGCGCTGAATCCGTTCGGGCGTCAGCAGATAACCGTTGGTGATGACGGTCGCAATCGCTCCGGTGTCGCGTACTCGCTTGATCAGTAGATCCAGATCGGGGTGAAGCGTGGGTTCTCCGCCGCTAAACGTGATAATCGCGGTGCCCAGTTTCCCCAGCTTATCGATCCGCCGCAGCATTACGTCCGTGGGCACGGGCGGGGAATCCTTATCGAATTCGTTGCAATAGGTGCACGCCAGGTTGCAACGGCGTATGGGGATGATTTGCGCCAATATCGGGTGGTGCGGAGACGCCATGGCCCGGGCGAACATTCGAGCCTCCCGCCACCGCCGGCTTACCTTGTGGATTGCACCCATATCCAGTAGACGTTTATGTTGCAGGTTTCGATTTACGCATGTTTTCCGCCATCTGCTCGGGCGATGTATCGGCCAGGAAAGTTCCGAATCCCGTTTCGATCGATGCCAAATACTTCAGTTTGGTCGCACTTCGCTGCAAAGGCAGAAATTGAACGTTGAAGTGATACGGCGCGACACTGTCCTTGACCGGCGCCTGCCGCACGGTCATCATCAGCGGCATCAAGAATCCGTAGAGATTGTCATACTTTTGCCGGACAACACTGAGTGTTTCCGCCAGGCTGCTTCGTTCGGCATCATCTAACTCCATGAGATTGCGCACATGACGTCGAGAGTAGATCACGATTTCGGCGGGAAACCGCGCCGCGAACGGGACCAGCGCGGTGAAATGGCCGTTTTGCGACACGATGCGGATTCCGTCGGCTAATTCTTTCGCAAGCAAGCAACAGAATAAACAGCCGCCTTGATTCTCCGCTGCAAACTCCGAGGCCATCGCAATCTCCCGTTGCGATAAAAACGGGACAAACGGCATGGCGTAGATTTGCCCGTGCGGATGGGGCATGGTTACGCCGACGGCCTCTCCGCAATTCTCGAAAACAGCCACAAATGCGATATCCGGATCTTCCGCCAATTGGGCGGTGCGGAGAGCCCACAGGTCCACGATTTTCCGCCACGATTCGATGGTGAGTCGCGAAGGCGGCAGGGTGTGATTCGGCGAATAGAGTACGACATCGGCTGCGCCACGAGCGCCGGTAACCGCAAACAAACCCGGTTCGGGCTCAAAAGGCTCCGCATCCGCGGAAAATGCCGGGAAGTCGTTCGGGTACAGATAGACATCGTAATCGTCCGGCACATGGCCGGACCCGGGGCAAAACGGACACCAGTTGGCCGGCATCTGTGGCCGGCCCTGCCGATGCGTGGAGAAGACTACCCATTGTCCGAGAACTGCATTCCAACGAAGTTGGTGCATAAAGTCAGTGCGTTGAGCCTTTGACCGGAAAAGTGACGGCGTTGCTGGACATGCCATTCTGGGAAATGACCAGGTGCGCAACAGATTCGGCGGGCATGGAAGCCGGGACCAGCAGGTGGATGCTATAAATCCCGATTCCGCCCTGCGGCAACTGCGCCGAAACCACCTGTGCCGGCTGGCCGTCGATAGAAGCCGAGACAGGGTATAGGAGCGGAGGGTCCCCAGGCCCGTCATAAGGCACACCAGCATGCGGGGGAGCGTCGGTGTCCAGCGTTCCAAGGCCCGTCGCCCAGACGATCAATTGTTCGCTGGGCCGGGCCGGATTGGCTGCTGTCACAGGGGTCCCAGCGCCGTCGGCGCCAGTTGCAGCATGAAGAATCATTCCCAGCCTCGGCTCCGGCCCACCGAAGCCGAAAAGACCGGGCGTCGCTGGTGCGGTGCGGAGTGGCACTGCATTTGTTATCGTCACCTGGCCATCGGAGTGTTGCGTGCGCACGTATAGACTGACCGCGGTAGATTCATCCAACGTGTAAGGGATCTGGGTTCGTACCTCGGTGGGCGACACGGAGAGAAGCGGCAGGGCTAACCCGTTGAGGAAGACTTGAACTCCTCCCAATCCGGTGGGTAGTGGTTGCTGATTTTCATCGGGAGCAGAGACGGTTCCGTCGCTGAGCCCGCTTCCTTCGATATCGATCAGACTGCCAATCGCCAAAGGATCGGGCGAGAGACTCGCCGCGTTCACGATACCGGTGTGCGCCAGCGGCACATCCCCCGCGGTGAAAACCAGGATCCTCCGGTTGGGCGGATCTGCCACGAAAAGATCCTCCCCGTCGGATGCCAAGGCGGCCGGCATACGAATAGCGTCGGGACCGGTCGACTCGCTCGGGTTGCCGAGAATTACATCCGGAGACTGCTCATCCACGACTGGCAGTCCTCTCCAGACAAGCACCTGATGACGTTCCGCGTCCCCAACGAAGAGATGGCGGCCATCGTACGCGACTGACACCGGCTCCCGCACTCCGTAGGCGCCTCCGCGGTCGCTCAACACCAGGTCGGCGCTCGCACCGGCTCGGGCAGCCGCCGCGCTACGCCAAATCAGTACACGGCGGTTGGGAACGTCGGCAACAATGCGGGCGTTTTGACTTTCAACAATGGCAGGCGAATCGGGCGGAATCTGCTCATCCATTTCAAGGGACGGCATGAAGCCGCAAACAGAACACGGCCCATCCCGGCCCGCTGGAGGTTGGGATCTGGCCACCGGTAGGTCCGAAACATCGAACACGTCCACTCGAAACTGTTGCGTGCCTACTTGCTCCGTCGCAAAGAGACGGCCGGAAGCGTAGACCAAGCTGCTGGCTCGCATCTGCCCATCGTGAGATGTAAACGAGCTTTGCCCTAGCACGAGCCTGGCGGCTTGACCCGTTTGAAATTCGGGAGCAGAGCGAACCGAGCCGGTACGCGTCTGAGGGACATCCTCGGCGAAAAGGACGGTCCCGACGAGGAGCGTTGCGGCAACGATTCGAATCATGAGTCCGCTTACCAGCTTATTTCTTTCCGGCTCCCTTTGCGTTCTTCCTTTTGTAACTTGCGGTCACACGCGTCGAAATGCCCCCGCGCGGAGTGAAATCACCGACTACCGTGGCTTCTGCCGGATCGCATGCCCGCACCACGTCGGCCAGGAACCGATTTACAATGTTCTCCTGAAAGATTCCCAGGTTTCGATAGGCGAGCGTGTACATTTTCAGCGACTTCAGCTCCAGGCAGTGCTTGTTTGGTGTATAGGTCAACCGCAGGATTCCATGATCCGGCAGGCCGGTCTTTGGACAAACCGACGTAAACTCCGGCATGGAGATTTCAATTTGATAGCCGGGATATTGATTCGGCCACGTTTCAATATCCGGCAACGGGGCGTCCACACCCGCACGGGCATGCTCGCCGGTATACTCAGCTTGCTTTTTCATTAGACATTCAGTTTGCGGGCGAGAAGTTCCAGAAACAAGCCGACATCGGTGACGACTCCGACGGCATGGCCGGTGCCGCGGTCACTCACTTTCGTGGGCACAGCCGGATTGATATCTACGCAAACTACTCGTACCCAGGCGGGCAGCATATTGCCGACGGCGATCGAGTGCAGCATAGAACTTAAGCACAACACGACGCCGGCACCGCGCAGTTGTTCCGCATACGCGTCCTGCGCCTGGTTCATGTCGGTAATGCAATCGGGCAGCGGCCCATCGTCGCGCAGGCTGCCTGCGAGGACGAAAGGAACACCCGCGCGCACACATTCGTACATGACACCGCGAGTGAGTGTGCCGTCCGCGACGGCCTTTGGAATGCTGCCGGAACGATAAATCGCGTTGATTGCCCGCATATGATTGCGGTGCCCGTGCTGCTCCTGACGTCCGTCGGCGACGCGAACGCCCAACGAAGTTCCGAGCAGCACCGATTCGATATCGTGAACGGCCAAAGCATTTCCAGCGAGTAGGGCATCGATCCATCCGGCGCGGATGAGCTGCGCGAGAGCGACACTGCCGCCGGTGTGCACAACAACCGGCCCGGCCACTGCGACAATCTTCTTTCCTTCCTCGCGGGCGTTCCGCATCAGCGCGACGGTTTGCTGCACTGCCGTTTCCACTTGCCGCTCTGAGGAGATGTCGTTACTCATGAACGCGAAGGCAAGGCGGTCGCGCTCCTTCGATTCCGGAATCACCCGGATGCCCTTCATCCCAACCACTACCTGGTCGCCGGCTTTGATATCGCGCAGGCGGCGGCATTCGGCTTGACCATCGCGGAGCACGATCATGGCGTCCATCCGCTGGCCTCGAGTTTCCAGCCATTGGCCGCCGTGTTTCACCAAGGTGCGCTGGTTCGTCGTGGAATAAAAATCATCTGGCGCGCAGCGATCGCATTCGGCGGGTTTCGTCTCGGCCTCGCCGGAGTCGACGAGCGAGCATCCCAAGCCCACCAACCGCGTCATCATCTTTTCCATTTCCTCCTGCGAGGACGCCTCAATTCGGAGGCGTAGCGAGGACGGGTCGCTGTTGGTGCGGCCAATCGAGAACTGCTCCACCTGAAAACGGCCTCCGAATTCCACGACGGTATCGAAGATCTGCTCCATGATGTGCGAATCGATCAGGTGGCCTTGCGCCTCCACTAATTCGGAGACCGGAAGATCGCGCGATGTACTGTTTTCGGCCATGGGGAGGACGTATTACGCCCGCGTCAGAAACAGCGGGAGTCCTTCTTTGTTGGCGTAGTTCGGGCGATAGCGATCCTCGTTGTACATGGTTTCGACATCAACGTGGCGCGGTCCGAGATGCGGGTCGGGTATGGGCCTCATCGCAAACTTCCCGTCAGAGACGCCAGCCATCAGCCCATGGCGGTTGTTGGCGAGACAGTCATAGGCCATCGTGCCGAAGGTTGTAGCCACCATATTGTCAATAAAGTCGGGCGCGCCGCTGCGAAGGTCGTAGGTCAAGTCGCTGACAACCGTCTCATCGCCGCTGCGCTTCTTCACTTCGTCGCTGAAATCCTCCGCGACATTGGCCTTCTTACGATGTCCAAACGCATCCGGATCGCCATACTCGCGAACCGTGTGGCCTTGCCATTCGGCGCCTTCCGACAGGACAACCAGGCAATAGTTGCTTGGGTTGTTACGCTTGTCGGTCAACAACAGATCGATCATTTTCTCCAGATCAAATTTGTATTCCGGAATGGCGCATCGGATAGAGGTTACATAGGCTGTGTACAACGCGGTGTAGCCCGCATCGCGCCCAAAGACGCGAAAAATGCCGACGCGTTCATGCGATCCCACAGTTGTCCGCTGCCGCTGGATGGCTTCGCTTGCGCGGCTGATGGCGGTCGAAAATCCAATGCAGTATTCCGTATTCCGAACATCATTGTCCATGGTCTTCGGAATGCAGACCACTTTCATTCCGAGCTGGTCCAGCACTGCGGCATAGCTTAAGGTATCGTCTCCGCCAATTGCAACCAAGTAATCGATCTTCAGCCGCTCCAGATTCGACAACACGCGCTTGCTCATGTCGTAAGTGGTGGCGGTTACACCTTTCTTGGTAGTCTGCGCTGAGGGGAAATCGCTCGGATTCAGGAAATCCGGCACTTTTGGCATTTTGGAAGGATTGGTGCGGCTGGTGTGCAGGAATGTGCCGCCCGTTCGATCTACCGTTCGTGTGTTCTCCCGCGTGAGCGGTAAGACATAACGCTTGACGCTCGCCGGATCGTCAAAATTCAAATGAGTCAGAGACTCCCAACCGCGCCGCAGCCCCGTGATTTCATGCCCGTCATGAGTGCCCCGGTATACCACGTTCTTGATAACGGAATTGAGGCCGGGCACATCGCCGCCGCCTGTTAAGATGCCAATCTTCATGACTCTCCAATCGCGCTTAAATTTGAATTTCTTTGATTGTACCGTTGCGCGCGGTTGAGCCACGCTTCGTCAGTTACGGCCGCGCGGACAGGCGGTCGACAGCCTGCTGAAAAAGTAGGTTTCGCGGTTCCCGATCGGCGCGTACAGCTTTCTCATAGTATCCAAGAGCCGCGGATCGATCGTGTTTCCGTTCTGCGCACTGGCCAAGAAAGAAAAACGGATACGGATTGCCGCCATTCGAAGCCCGGGTGGCCTGCTGCAAGTAACTCTCCGCGCGATCGACATCGCCCCAATCGAGGAGAACAGTACCGGCCTTCAAAAGGCTACCAAAATCCTTTGGGTTTTCCTCCAGTTCGGGAAGCAGAACGTGCTCGGGATCATTCCTGACGGCGGCAAAATAAGCTGGGCCTGCGAGCGCACGAAGCACGGTCCCGTCGCGTCCATATTCGACAACCCCGTCGTAGTTGGCCGGATTTACTTCAGCGACATGCTTTGCAGAGACATACTTCCCGGTTCGATCGGCCGATTCCGCCGGAACCAATACTGTCCATTTATGATTGCCTAGGGCAACTCGCACAAAATCTTCGTAACCCCAAGGTGACAAAGGTGCGGTTAATCCACTTACTAACAAGCGACCGGCGCCATTATCGGAGCGTTTGATTTCGGCAAAGGACTCCAAGACGCGTTCGTTGACCTTTTCCTGCGCGACTGCCCATTGCTCCCCTGCGCTGCGATACACCGTCCGGTTGGTCCAAACCCACAAGCAAGTAAGAACCAGGAGCGGCGCCATCGCCAGCCATCGCCGGGGCAGGATGAGTAGCGGCGCAAACAGCAATGGCACGGCGCTCCAGGCATAGAGCGCGATGGCATGGTTGGGCAACAGGCTGTTGGGAAGGATTGCCGCCACTCCCGCGGCGATCAGCGAGATTGCGACTACCAAGACTCTGCGCTCCCGCCATAATAACCCGAGGACCAGAAGAAGAATAAGTATCGCAGGCCAGGTCAAGGAATCGGATAAGAATCCTAACGCGGTTTTCGCAATCAGCCGTACATCGGAGGTCGCGTGATAGGTGCGATCTTTGCCCAATAAGGGCAATACCCATTGATTGTATCCACGCAAATTGATCGCTTCGCAACCGGCAACTACTAATAGGCTTCCGGCCAGGCCGGCGATAACTTGTCTCACGTTCGGCTTTTCCAGAGTAAACACTACACTGCATAGCAGGATCGCCAGGGAGCCGGCATACGTCTCTTTTGTCAAAACCGTGAGAGCCAGACAGCCGGCGAAGACGAAGTAATCCCGACCCTTTCGATCGTTGACCCAGCGGCGCCAGAACTCCACCGCGAGCAGGCAGGTGATGAACGATTGGGAAGAAGAAAGATCCTGGCGATGTTGAAAATAGAACTGCGGCTGCGCAAACAGGATGACGGCGTAACAGGCGATGGCCAACGGAGAGGCGCTTCGCTTTGTCCAGGCCTGAACCAGCCAGATTGTGCAAAGTAAGCCAGCCCCAATCATCAGAATGCCGATCAGGATTGAAGCGTGAACACCCATCCATCCAAACGAAAGCCAAAACAGAAAGCTGGCCGGCCGGGGATAGGTAAAGATCTCCGCAATCGGGCGTATTCGCAAACCAGCCGGCATGCAAAGATCCGAGTGGGGCGGAAAAAGCGGATGGAAATAGCCGGGGAAAAGAAAGCGCAGGCAAAGCCAATAGGCTACGGGAGCAATCAGCGCGGCCTGGAGAACCGACTTACGTTCCGCTGTCATTCAAAAGCGAGAGGACGTTGAGTCCAAGCGGCTCAAACCCACCAGGCGCCGGCGGCCTTTTCGCGGATCACGATTTGATTCAAGAATTCAGCGGCCTTGGTCAATCCCTCTTCGGGCGACATCAGCGAATCCTCATGTTCAATGGAGAGTACGTAATCGTAGCCGTACATGCGTAACGTCGAGATAAACTCCTTCCACCAACCGTATGGATGGCCATAGCCACAGGTGCGGAAAATCCACCCGCGGTTCTTTTCGTCGGTGTACTTCTTGGTATCGAGAACGCCTGTTTTCGGCAGGTTGTAATCATAGATCTGCGTATCCTTCGCGTGCACGTGGAAGATAGCATCGCCCAAGACGCGGATAGCCTTGATCGGGTCGATCCCTTGCCAGAACATGTGGCTGGGGTCGTAGTTACAGCCCACGCTATCGCCCGCAATCGAGCGCAACTTTAGCATCGTTTCAGGACTATAGACGACAAAGCCCGGATGCATCTCGATGGCGATCTTCACTCCGTGATCCTTGGCGAATTGACCGTGCTTCGTCCAGAAAGGAGTCACTTTCTTCTCCCATTGCCACTCGAGCAGATCCAGGTATTCGGTCGGCCACGGGCATGTGACCCAGTTCGGATATTTCGCGTTATCGCTATCGCCGGGGCAGCCCGAAAAATCGATCACGACAGGGACCTCCAACTTCGCGGCCAGTTCAATCGTTCGCCTGCTAGTATCGGCGAAGCCCTTTGCCAGATCCGCGTCCGGATGAAGTGGATTGCCGTGACAACTCAGGGCGCTGATCGAAAAGCCGCGATCGTCGAGCCTCTTCTTGAACTCCTTCAACTCGTGTTGGTTCTCGAGCATCGACAGTTTGCAATGCGGGTCGCCGGGATAATTGCCAGTTCCCAGTTCAACGGTGTTAATGTTCAGGCTCTTCAGCTTGTCCAAAACGGTTTCAAGCGGAAATTGCGACAACAATGGGGTGAAACATCCGGCTCTCATGAAGCGCAGCGTATCACAATGCTTTAAGCCACGAGCACTTTAGAATCAGCCACGCCAATGCGATGAGAAAGCCGATCAGCGCTTTGTACTCCTCATTGTCGCGGTACAACGCCCAGGAGAACTGCCGTTCCGCGCCCCGCCATTTCCCCAATGGCAATAGACGATGGATGCCTGTTGCATAGGCCGCATACGAGGGGAAGATCTCACGCAGATGCTGCTCCTCCAGTTCAATCACCGGAAGATAGACCAGCAGGAACACGGCGGCGAAGATGGCGGCCAGCGCTGCGTCCCTTGCCGCAATGACAATACCGGCGGCCGCAATCAGTGTGCCCGCATAGAGTGGATTGCGAATGTAGGCATATGGCCCACTGGTGGCCAGTTCGCGGTTCTTAGCCAAGTGTCCGGCAGCCCAGGCGCGTATGAAGAGTCCGAGGGCGCAGAACGGCAGCCCGGTCAGAATCGATTCGCTCGCCGGCTTTGAGAGCCATGCGAAGGCGACCAGCAAAAGAAATCCGCACGGCACGCGCAAGCGCGCCACGACATCGGCATAGGGCTTGGGGAACCAATACTGTGCACGCGGGCCGTTCAAACTGAGCGCTCCGAGACAACCGGCCGATGCTTCATAGAATGCAACACTGCCTCCAGCACGCGCTCGGCGGAGATTGCTTCCATGCTCGGGTGATTGACATTGTCGCGCCGATAGGTGGTTGCCACATCGTCGGCGCGGATGACCGGCATGCTGCCGCCATAGGGGCCATTCCGCGCCGGATCGGTGGGACCGAATAGGGCCGCGCCCGGCTTCTGGAGCGCGGCAGCAAGATGTAGAGGTCCACTGTCCAATCCCACAACGGCGGCAGCGCGCCGCGTCGCATCAATCAATCCGTACAGAGATGAGTGATACACGTGGACACGCTGCAATCCGGATATTTCAGCTTTGCGGTGGTCCGGCACGCTGAGCACGAGGCGTAGACCATGGGACTGGAGAAGGCGCGCTAGCAGGTCATATCGCTCGATGGGCCATTGCTTGCCGGCCCACCCGGCGAACGGGTTGCAAAGGACGAAAGGTTCGGTGGGGAGTTCGCCCTCGGGACGGCCGGGAGGTATCCAGGGCGCCGGCGGAACGCACGTCGCTCCAGCAGCCTGGGCTAATTCCAGATTCCTGTCTACGACATGAGACGACAGTGGAGTCACGCGATGGCTATAGAAGAGGCTCGCAAGCCCTTCGCGCACGACCGTCCGGCTAAATCCGAAGAACGACCGGGGATGTGAAGCGCGGCCGGCCAAAGCCGATTGAATCAGCCCTTGAAAATCGAAGGCGAGTTCAGGCCTGAGCGGGCGAAGCCGCCGCCAGGCTTCGATGACGCTGCGCACTCCATGCCGTTCAAACGGAATCAGCGCCGTGAGACTCGGATTGCCCTCCAGCAGCGGGCTCCATTTGGACGCGATTAGCCAATAAATGGAAGATCGCGGAAAGCTGAGCCGCAAACTTTCGAGCGCGGGGAGCGCATGGAGAATATCGCCCATCGCCCCGAGCCGGACAATAAGAATCGACTCGCAGTTCATGGCTTCTGCCTGGCAACGAGCGCTATGAAGTCTCCGGTCATCCGGCGCTCTGCCGCTTCGTCGTAAGGAACCGTTTCACAAGCGAAAACAGTATTGCTGAACGCGTCCGGGCTGGCGATTGAGACCGCCGCAACAGCTTTCAAAGCCGCCGCCAACACAGCACGGGCTGCGGCATCGAGCAGAGTTCCCGGTTGGTCGAACACCACCACCGCCAGATTCTTTCCCTGCGCATATTGTCCTAAACGCCGCGCTTGTATAGCGGTCATCGGGTCGAAAAGACCGGGCACGACAATCCATGGACGATCCAGAGAATCGTTCCGAAGGTGAGCCGGGAGATTCTCGAAGGGAACTATCTTCGTTCGCGTGTCCAAACGTTCATTCCCCCGGCGCGGAGGAGGCTGACGGGAGACGAATCGATAACAACTCGCTGAGTTCGATATAAAGGTCGATCCAAGCTTGGGCACGTGGGTCGCCGCCGCGCTGCGCTTTCTTTCGCATGCGCTGATAGAGGCCAGTCTGAATGGCGTAAACGCGGTTCTGCGACGACCAGAGATCGACCGGAAACGGCATCTGCTTCACGATACGTAACGCGGCTATCAAGTCCTCCATCCGTTCAATACTCGAGGGATCCGCGGCAAAGCGCTGGGTAAGCGATTCGATCTTGCGCCGCAGCGAGAACTCCAGAGTCGTTCTATCGAGAATAATGTTGTTGGCTTGAGCCTCCTTGAGCAAATTCTGGATGCGCTCTCCGTCCAATTCTTCGCCGGAGCAAGCTCGGCGCAGCAAACTGTTGATAGCGTATTCCATCGCGCCCGAGAATTCGCGCGGCGTCGGCGTACCCAGGCTCGCGATGAATCGCATTAGGGCGGCGTGGTGATCGTAAAGCTGCAAATAAACGGTCTCGGCTTCGGCTAGCGTCGTGGCCAAAATACACTTTAAAATGCGGCGCTGCTCATCGCGGAACAAGGAGCGGAGCGAGTAGGTTTTGTTGCCGAAACGGCGGTCGAGCAGACGAACCACTTCGGGAATATCGACGCGGGAAAAGGAATCACTAATGCTTTCGAGCAGGTCCTGATAGCCGTCATGCGAACCAATCGATTGCACTCCGCCGGCAACATTGTGATCGCCAAAGTGGACCACCCAAAAGGTGAGGATCTCCGACTCCTGAGTCACTTTCGACGTGAAGCGAGCCTGGCCGAGAGCCATGCGCATTTTGCCGGCATCGCGGCTGTGATAGTCGAGCCGCTTGACGGCATAGGAGAAGATGTCGGTTCGTTCTCCATAAGGAGCGAAGAGCGAGCTGATGGAGTAGTGAGCGCCCACTTTCTCCAGATCAATAATAGACGGCTTAACGAACTTTCGATAGATCGCGGCGCCATCGCCATATTCGGCGATGTTGCTCTTGCTTAGCGACAGGCATTCGAGGAATTGAGACTCCAGCGGTTCACCGAAGATTTGTTCGGCAAGCTGCAGGACGCGGCCGGCATATTGGATCACCTGGACGGTTTCGATACCGGACAGATCGTCAAAGAACCAACCGCAACTGGTATACATCAGCATGGCGTTGCGCTGAAGCTCCATCAGTTTCCAGACAATTACTTGTTCCTGAGCGGATAGTTCGCGCACGAAGTGATCATCGCCGAAGCGCTGGCGCACGTCCGGCGTGCGATTTAGAACGACGTGGATGTAGCCGTTCCGCGCTTCCCAGGGATCGCGCAGAAGCGTCGACCCGAGCGATTCAAATTTTGCGTTCACTGTGTCGCGAAGCCAATCGAGCGCATCGCGGAGAGGCTTTCGCCACAGTTGATTCCAACCGGAGCGTCCCGAGTTACAACCGCAGTTGGAACGCCAGCGTTCTACGCCGTGAACGCAACTCCAGGACGTGTTCTCATAGATCTGAACTTCCTGGGTTGGAGGATTTTCATCGAGAAACTGGCCATAGTTCACGATGCGGGCAAGCTTCTTGCTCTCGATATAATCGAGCGCATACGCGAGAGCCATTTCTCCATGTTTGTGATGATGGCCGTAGGTCTCGCCGTCCGTTGCGATATGCATCAACTGAGGAGCAGTTCGCCCATCGGGCAAAGCGCCAAGAAGACGACGAGCAAACTTTTCGCCGTTATCGAGCAGCTTTTCAAACGCCACCGCCTGGGAGATCGGGCCATCATAGAAGAAGAGAGCGATGGATCGGCCACCGGGGGTTCTCAGCAGATATGGCTCTCGGGGATCGATTTTCGAGCCGGTAACATCGCGCCACTCCTCTCCGCCGATGGGCCGTACAGCCTTGGCTTGGTGCGGAGCAAGAATCGCGAAGGTTAGACCCGCTTTGGCCATCAGATCAAGCGATTCGAGGTCTACCGCGGTTTCGGGAAGCCACATTCCTTCTGGCAAACGATGGAAGCGGCTGACAAAATCTTCAAAGCCCCAAAGGATTTGGGTCCATTTGTCGCGCGTATTCGCCAGCGGCAGAATCATGTGATTGTAGGCCTGAGCCATGGCGGAACCATGCCCGCCAAACCGGCGCTGGCTCTGTTTGTCGGCGTCGATTAAACCCGCATAGAGTTCAGGTGCGTGCTCGGCGGCCCACGATAGAAGCGTAGGCCCGAAATTGAAACTGACCCGGGAGTAGTTGTTGACGATGCGCCGGATGCGGCGTTGATCGTCAAGGATGCGCGATGCCAGGTTGGGAGCATAGCATTCGGCAGTAATCCGTTCATTCCAATCGTGATAAGGATAGGCGGAATCCTGTAGTTCGATTTGCTCCAGCCAAGGGTTCTCACGTGGAGGCTGATAGAAGTGAGCATGGATACAGAGGGATTTCATTTTGTATCAACAATCCGCAACCACATAAATCCACCTGTAACAATTAGACGCGAAAAGATAACAGATGTATCAAGCATTGCTATTGCCCGTCGATGCCACAGGTAAATGAATCGTGAAAATCGCGCCTGGGGAGGAGTCGCGATTCGCGGCAGTGACGCGGCCGGAGTAGTGCTTGACAATGGAGGCGACGATGTGGAGACCGAGACCGGAACGCCTGGTAGTGGCTTTACTGGAGACGTGAGCACGGAAGACGCGGGGCAGGATGTCTTCCGGAATACCGGGCCCGTTGTCGGCGATGGTGATTTTGAGTGCGCCTTCACTTTGTTCGGCACAGATTTCGATGAGCCCTGGTTTGCGCATGACCTGTACAGCGTTGAGAAACAGGTTCGCGAAAACACGCTCCCAATCCTTATCGGCGCCTGGTAGCCGAATTTCACACTTAGGCAGGTTACGAGTGAAGGTCATATGCGGTTTACGTGCGGCGGCGGCGTAATCAGCCGCACTCTGGATGGCGTCGTTGATTACCACGGCGAGATTCGGCGTGCTGTCGGGTATCGCGCCGGTGAGACGCTTACCCCTGGCGACGCAACGGGTCAGCGTCGCGGCCAGCGGCTTCCAATGGCGATCCGCGCTAAGCAGTTCCGCCACTTCCGTAATGGTCTCAAAAACGTTGTTGAGATCGTGGATCAGACTCTCACGAGTGAGATCTGAGTCGGTCGATTCGTCCATGTATGGGGTTTATTGCGCGATCTGCCGGAGAGTCGCGTAGAACTCGGGATACGAAACGGAGGCACACCCGGCATTTTGCATTGTAGACGAATCTGAGGCAAAAAGGGCGGCGATGGAGAAGGCCATGGCAATTCTGTGGTCGTCGAAGGAATCGAGCTCGGCGGCATGGAAGGTCTGACGCCCAGGAATTTCGATGGAGTCGTGGGTGGTGCGCACGGTGATGCCCATGCGCTGGAGGTTTTCGGCGATGGCCGCGATGCGGTCGGTTTCTTTGACGCGGAGTTCGCCGGCATCGCGAACGATAAGGCCTTCCTCGCTGGCTGCGCCGAGGACGGCGAGGATGGGAATCTCATCGATTACACCGGCGGTGGTTGCACCTTCGATGACGCCGCCGCGAATACGCGACGATTTGACCTCGAGATTTCCAATGAGTTCACCGTTGACCTGCTCAATGTGAAGCACACGGATGTTCGCGCCCATGCCACCCAACACATCAAGGAGCATGGTGCGGGTCGGGTTAAGGCCAACATTGGCCACGATGAGATCCGATTCGGGCACGAGCAAAGCGGCGACGATGAAGAAGGCGGCGGACGAGATGTCTCCTGGAACAATTAGATTTTTGGCGGACAGCGAAGCGCCTCCGCGGACGCGGACGTGGCGCGGCTCGATGGTTATTTCGGCTCCCAATTCGCGGAGCGCGATTTCGGTGTGGTCGCGCGTCGCAACGGGTTCGTGAACGGCCGTCTCGCCGGGCGCGTAGAGACCCGCGAGCAAGATGCAGCTCTTCACCTGCGCACTGGCAACGGGCAAGGTGTAGTCGATGGCGGTGAGCGGCGAGCCGTGGATGGTCAATGGCGGGAACTGATCAGCGAAGGCGTCGATCCGGGCATTCATTTGCCTGAGCGGCGCCAGGATTCGGCGCATGGGGCGCTTGACCAGCGAACTATCTCCGCTGATCTCGGTCGTGAAGGGTTGCGCTGCGAGGATGCCGGAGAGCATACGCATCGTAGAGCCCGAGTTGCCGGCGTCGAGAAAGCTCGCCGACTGATGCAAGGAGCGTAAGCCGCGACCACGCACGATGAGCACAGGCCGGCCTTCGCGATCGCCAAACTCATGACGAACACCGAGTTTTTCCATGCACATGAGCGTGGAACGGCAATCGGCGCCGGTCGAGTAATTGATGATTTGCGAGGAGCCTTCGGCGATGGAAGTTAACATGGCATAGCGATGTGAGATGGACTTGTCGCCGGGGACGCTGATGGCGCCATGGATGCTATGCGGCGGGGAGATCTGTTCGGTCATGAAACCCGTATTGTAGCGACTGAGGTGAATTTGGATCTGCACGAGGTCTGAAAATGGACCGGTCGCGTACATGATCAGTCTGACCCAATTTCGGGAGGAGACTGGTTTTCGGGCATTGGGATGAATTTGGCTCGGGCGGCGGCACGGTCGCGGCGATCGCGATAGAGGGGAGTGGCCATTTTGACGGCTATTTGCTTGGCTTCGTCCGGTTTGCGGGCGATCTGGGCTTCGATTTTCAAGCGCAATAGCTCGGCTTTGTGGGCCATGTTTTCGGAACGAACGCACTCGCGAAAATAGAGCTCCACCTCGCGGAAAGCCCTCTGAAATGCGCGTTCGGCGGTGGTTTTGAAGCGGGTGAAGGTTTCGAGTTGCTTCTGGTAAGTTTCGACCCAGTGTTTGGCGTTCATGGGCATTTCCCACTCGACCTGCTCGAGGCGGAGGCGTGCGCGTTTGAAGAGCCAATGATTATCAATTAGAAGCTGGACGAGTGTTTCTTCGATGTGCCCGGAGGGTTGATATTCGTCCCACCATTTTTTGTGAAGAGCTTCGTATTCAGCAGGGTCTTCGTGGCGGAGGATGAATTTTTGGGAACGGCCGCGGTTGGTGCCGTTTGCAGCAGGCGCGGCTTCACCTCTGGAGCGCGGATCGGTGGAGTGGTAGTCACGAGAATCGAATTGTTCGCGATCAAAGCTCACTTTTTTGCGCTCTTGATGGGGAGTATGGCAGCGGGGGAGTGCGGGCGGGCGCGAAATTTGGGGTGAATACGTTGAATCTATGGGAGATAGAAAATTTTCGAAAAACGTTAACGAATTTGCGGGCAACCGCGGGAAGGCGAAATTACCAAACGAACTGGGTAGACAAATGGGCCGCGGATGAACGCGGATGTTTTGGGCGGAGAGGCGTTTTTGCCAAACGAACTGGGCGCGGTCTGTTTATTTCCCGAATCTCCGGTCCAGGCCCATATTCAACTGAAGCACGTTCACTCGCGGCTCGCCCAGAAAACCCAAATCGCGCGGTTGGGCGAACTTGGCGATCAAATCCGCGATAGTTGGCTGATCCACACCGCGCGTTTTGGCCACGCGAGCCGACTGCGCGAGCGCATTGGCAACGCTGATATCCGGATCGAGGCCGCTGGCGGAGGCCGTGAGCGCATCGGCCGGAATTTCGCCGGTGAAGTTCGGATTCTCTTTGTGGAACTGCGCCGCAGAAGCCTTGACGCGGTCGTAGAGCTTTCGGTTCGTCGGGCCGTAATTGAACCCTCCCGATGCCGTTGCATCGTAGCCGTCATTGCCGGCGGCCGACGGGCGCGGATGGAAGTAACCCGGCGCACCAAAATTCTGGCCCAGCAAGGAGGAGCCAACAATTTGGCCGTTGCGATACAGCAAACTGCCATTTGCCTGCGAGTGAAACAGTAATTGGCAGATGCCGGTGACGACGCCGGGATAGATGAGCCCGGTGACGAGCGTAAAGAGAAGCATCATGCGGAGGGCGGGACCGAGTTGTCTAAACATGAAGATTCTCCCTAGGCCAGATGCAAGAGCACCAGCAATTGATCAAGTATCCAGATGGCGGGAAACGGGACCAGAATCCCGCCGAGGCCATAAATCAGAATGTTACGCCGCAGCAACGCCGCGGCGCCTGCCGGCCGGTATTTGACTCCGCGCAGAGCCAAAGGCACGAGCGCAATGATGATCAAGGCGTTGAAGATGACCGCGGCGAGCACAGCGCTTCGCGGCGTGTGCAAATGCATGATATTGAAGTGTGCCAAAGCGGGATAAGTAGCCATGAACATGGCCGGAATGATGGCGAAGTACTTGGCGACGTCGTTGGCTATGGAAAACGTGGTCAACGCGCCCCGAGTGATCAGCAACTGCTTGCCGATGGCGACGACTTCAATCAGCTTGGTGGGATTGCTATCAAGGTCGACCATATTGCCGGCTTCTTTAGCGGCCATGGTGCCCGTGTTCATAGCAAGTCCGACATCGGCCTGCGCCAAAGCCGGCGCATCGTTGGTGCCGTCGCCGGTCATGGCGACCAACCGGCCCTCCCCTTGCTCGCGCTTAATGTAAGCGAGCTTGTCGGCGGGCGTGGCTTGCGCAAGGAAGTCGTCAACGCCAGCTTCACTCGCGATGGCGGCCGCGGTGAGCGGGTTATCGCCGGTGATCATGACAGAGCGGATGCCCATAGCGCGCAATTGGCCGATGCGCTCCTTCATGCCGCCTTTGACGATGTCTTTTAAATAAACAATGCCAAGCGCGCGGGGGCCGTCGGCGACGGCGAGCGGCGTACCACCATTGCGCGAGATGCGGTCGGACGCTTCGTTATAGCTGTCCGGGAGGACACCGCCCAACTCCTTGACGAAGGTCGCGATGGAGTTGCTTGCCCCTTTGCGAAGCATACGGCCGTCGATATCGACACCGCTCATGCGCGTGTACGCGGAAAAGGGGATGAAATGCGCTTCGTGCTCGGCGACTTCGCGGCCTCGTAGTCCGTATTTCTCTTTGGCGAGCACAACAATGGAACGGCCTTCCGGCGTTTCATCGGCAAGGCTGGCAAGTTGCGCCGCGTCGGCTAATTCCTGCCCGGTGACATTGGCGAAGGCGATAAATTCAACCGCCTCCCGGTTGCCCAAGGTGATTGTACCGGTCTTATCGAGCAGGAGAGTGTTGATATCGCCGGAGGCTTCGACCGCCTTGCCGCTCATGGCGAGAACATTGTGTTGCATGACGCGGTCCATGCCGGCGATGCCGATAGCCGAGAGCAAGCCTCCAATAGTAGTCGGGATCAGGCACACCAGCAGCGAGACCAGCACCGCGATGGAGGGCACGCTGCCCGATCCGGCCGATTGCACCGCGTATAGAGAGAAGGGATCGAGCGTAACGACAGCGAGAAGAAAGATCAGTGTTAAGCCCGCAATGAGAATGTTCAAGGCAACTTCGTTGGGCGTCTTTTGCCGTTCCGCGCCTTCGACCAAAGCGATCATTTTGTCGAGAAAGGTCTCACCGGGGTTCGAAGTAATCCGGATCTTGATGCGATCGGAAAGAACTTTGGTGCCGCCGGTTACAGCGCTGCGATCACCTCCGGATTCGCGAATCACGGGAGCGCTCTCGCCGGTGATCACCGATTCGTCGACCGTGGCGATGCCGTCGATGACTTCGCCATCGCCGGGAATCAGGTCGCCCGCCTCGGCAATGACAATGTCACCGGAACGAAGCTTCGAGGCCGGGACGCTTTCGATTTTGCCGCTGTTCAAAATACGCCTGGCGACCGAATCGGTTTTGGTCTTACGCAAGGTGTCGGCTTGCGCCTTTCCGCGCGCCTCCGCCATGGCTTCGGCGAAATTGGCGAACAGGACGGTAAACCAGAGCCAGAGGGCGATCTGAATTTCGAATTTGATATTCGCTCCGCCGGTGGCGATGTCGCGGATCAAGTAGGCGGTTACGAGAGCCGCGCCCACTTCGACCACGAAGATTACCGGGTTCTTCAGTAAACCGGCGGGGTTCAGCTTGACAAACGATTCTCTGAGTGCCCGGCGTACGATTTCGGGATCGAAGAGCGCGCGCGAGCGCGAGAGCTTCGACGGCAGCACCGACCCATGGTCTGAGGTAGAGGGCGGCGCCGGCCCGGCGTGCTGTGGAGGATGCATTGAGGCCGCCATGTTGTTATGACCCAAAGGGCATGGAAAGGAGGGAAAATAGCTTTCCTTGCTGCAACAAGAAGTGCTCCACGATTGGGCCGAGCGCGAGCGCTGGGAAGAAGGTCAGCGCGCCGACCAGAATTACTGTCCCGACCAGAAGGCTAACGAAGAGTGGGCCATCCGTGGGGAAGGTGCCGCTGGAGGCCGGGATCTTCTTTTTCGTGGCCAGGTTCCCGGCTGCGGCCAATAAAGGTATCAGAAAGAGGAACCGGCCGATCAACATCGCAATACCCATGGTCAAGTTGTAGTAAGGGGTGTTAGTGTTGATGCCGGCAAAGGCGCTGCCATTGTTACCGGTGGCGCTGCTGAAGGCGTAGAGAGCTTCGCTGAATCCATGCGCGCTGGCGTTGTTGAGGTTGGCGGTGGCGGGCCCTGGCGGATTCCAATAACTCTGCGTTACCGTCTGGGCTTTGGCATTTTTCGCTGGCGGCGCGAAGGGAATGACTACGGAAACCGCACTGAAGACGAGGATGCTGAAGGCGGTGGCAATCAGCGCGATCATGGCCATTTTTACCTCCTTCTGTTCGATCTTCTTGCCGACATACTCGGGCGTCCGGCCGACCATTAGTCCCGCGATGAACACGGCGAGGATCGCGTAGAGAAGGATGCCGTAAAGTCCGGCGCCTACGCCACCGAAGATGACTTCGCCAGTCTGAATATTGAACAGGGGCACGAGACCACCCAAGGGCGTAAGACTGTCGTGCGTGTTGTTGATCGCGCCGCAGCTTGCGCCTGTGGTGATGGTAGTGAATAGGGCGGAACTGGCGATGCCGAATCGAGTCTCCTTGCCCTCCATGTTGCCCCCGGGCTGAGTAGCAGTAGCTTGCGTTTCGATGCCAAGCTTGGCGAGAGTTGGGTTGCCCTGCTGCTCCGCCCAGTAGCACGTAAATACGCCGCCGAGGAACATGACGGAGCACGCCGCGAACAGAGCCCAGCCTTGCTTGCGGTTGCCTACCATCTCGCCAAATGTATAGGTAAGGCCGGCGGGAATCACAAAAATGAGAAGCATCTGGACGAAGTTCACCAGCGGCGAAGGATTCTCAAATGGATGCGACGAATTGGCATTGAAGAAGCCGCCGCCGTTGGTGCCCAGCATCTTGATTGCTTCCTGCGAAGCCACCGGGCCTTGGGCGATCACTTGTTTGACACCTTCAAGCGTTTTCGCAACGGTATACGGGGCGAAGTTCTGGATGACCCCTTGCGAACAGAAGAAGATCGCGACGACTAGAGAAAGTGGCAGAAGGATGTAAACGGTGGCCCGTGTCAGATCGACCCAGAAATTGCCCAGGCTGTTGACCTGCTGCCGCGAAAAACCGCGGACGACCGCGATCGCAACCGCGATGCCGGCGGCCGCTGACGCGAAATTCTGCACGGTGAGGGCGGCCATTTGGACGAAGTAGCTTAATGTGGACTCGCCTGAGTAGGATTGCCAGTTCGTGTTCGTGGGAAAGCTAACGGAGGTGTTGAAAGCCAGATCGGGAGGGACTTGCGCGGCGGTGAAATGCTGGGGATTAAACGGAAGCCATCCCTGCAAACGCTGGATTGCGTAAACGAATAGGACGCTGAAAACGCTGAAGGCGAGAAGCGAGGCGGCGTATTGAGTCCAGCGCTGCTCGGAGTCTTCCCGAACTCCCGCGAAACGGTAGGCGCCTACTTCGATGGGGCGCAGCAGTGGATGCAGGAACGTTCTGCGGCCCTCGAACAGCCGGGCCATGAAGATGCCGAGCGGCTTGGTTAGCGCAAAGATGATGAGAAAGTAGACCGCGATTTGAAATATGCCGTTGGGCGTCATGAGACTAGAATTTCTCCGGCTTCAATAGCGCATAGATCAAGTAGACAAAGAGGACAAGGGCCGTTATGCCGGCGGCGATGTAGTCCATAGAAGAGGTACTCGCGCTACAGGCGATCGCATGCCTTAGTAAAAAGCCAACAGAGTAAGAAAAACGCAATTGCAACCGAAATGTAAAAAAGATCGAGCATCGAATAGGGCCTTCGGAGCCCTGTTTACAACCTAACTGTACCGGTAGATTCGTAAGGAAGTCATAAAAAGCGCGTCAGGATTCGAGGTGTGTTATCCTGCCCTTGTCCGACGTATTGCACGCAATTAGGGGACGTAGTTCAGTTGGTTAGAACGCCGGCCTGTCACGTCGGAGGTCGCGGGTCCGAGCCCCGTCGTCCCCGCCAAATCTTTCAATAACTTACACCGATTTTTCCCAACCTTCAGCCTCCTCCTTTCCTCTCTCGCGTTCTCTTTCGCGCGGATGCTCTCAGCACGATCCCAACGTTGCGAGCGGCCAAATCCGCCGACTCGGCCGGTACCGCCATGGCGTTCGCTAATCAGGGGGGATCACAGATATGCCGGAAGGGGAAAAGAACATTGCGTGCAACCGTCAACGGATGGTCGCTCGAGGTTAGATCGGACGGCGCAGGAGTGGGGTCGGCGCGGAAGAGAATCGGAGCTTATACTTGAGGGAGGGATAGACGTTTGACCGCCGTTTTCTCGACACAAATCGAAGTTGACCACGAGGGCGTCGCATGGATTGGCGGCACGAAGGTCAAGGTCACTGAAGTTGTTCTGGATAAGATCGCTCACGGATGGAGCCCGGAAGAGACCCATCTAGAGCATTCGAACCTGTCCCTAGTTCAGGTATACGCGGCTTTGACCTACTACTACGAAAACCAAACCAGGCTTGCCACGCAGATCAGGGATCGGCTGGAAGCAGTCGAGAAGTTAGCGCCCAGCGTCTCGGATGCCGATTTTCGCCGAAAGCTGCTGGACTTGAATCGATCCGCTTGAGCCTAGCGCTGTACATGGACGTGCACATCCCACGTACTGTGACTGTCGGGCTACGTTTGCGCGCGATCGACGTATTGACGGCGCAGGAAGATGGAGCCGCGCAATGGGCCGACGACCTGCTATTGGAAAGAGCAACCAACCTGTCGCGGCTCTTTGTTTCGCAAGATGAGGATCTTCTTCTCGAAGGGGCACGTTGGCTGCGGAATGGCAGATCCTTTTCGGGATCGTCTATGCGCACCAACTTCGGATCACGATTGGTCAGATGGTGGACGATCTCACTCTGATTGCTCGAGCGACATCCCAATAGGAATGGTGGGGCAGAATTGAATATCTGCCACTCAGGTGAAGTTCGACTAGCTCGATGGCTTGTCGGACGAGGTAGAAGTCGAAGCGGGCGCGGATTCTCCGCCGCTCGATGACTTGCTGCCCGATTCGGTCTTTGCGGGAGCCGGGGAATCGGACTTAGCGTCCGATCCGTTCTTGGGAGACGACGCACCACCCTTGGCATAGTCGTTGACATACCAGCCGCTTCCTTTGAACTGCAAGGCGGGAGCGGAGAGGATGCGGTGCAGCGTCCCCCCACATTTTTCGTGCGTAGTCAGGGGCGTATCCGAAAACTTCTGCATTGTTTCGAACACTTCACCACACTTCTCACACTTATATTCGTACAAGGGCATGGCTTTAGATTAATGAGGTTCTCCGATAATGCCCGTTCGGGGCGCGGCCACCGTCGCCGGGACAAGCGAATCCGAGGCGCCATTTAACTGGGCGATCGTGGTCTTGCCGGTAACAAGCTCGATGGATCGCTGGAGAAGATTGTCTTCAGGATTCTTCGGAGCGGTGTTCGGAATAGGATTGCCATCCTGGTCGAGTTCGGGGGAATTGTCATTTTCGGCGATCTGTACGGACGGAACCACGCCGGTATCCTGGATGGCTTTGCCGTTGGGGGAGTAATACTTCGCCACCGCGAGAATCACCGCGCCGCCGTCATCCATTTCAATAGTCTTGCGGATGCTGGCATCCCCGTAGCTTCGCTCGCCAACGACCTCGGCGCGCTTGTCACCCAGCAGAGCCGAAGCCGCGATTTCCGAGGCGCCGGCCGTCGCGTGATCCGTGATGACTACGAGCGGGCCTGTCCATAGGTCGTCTTGAGGCTTGGCGTCAAACACTTGCTTCGGATATTTTTGCCCTTCGACGTAGGTGATCTCACCTTTATCGAGGAACAGGTTGGCTAGCGCCACGCCGTTATCGTCGGCGCCGGTCGTACAATGCCGGAGGTCCAGAACGATATATTTTGCGCCCTGCTTCTTAAGGTCGTTCAGCTTGGCCTTAACCTGATCGACGCGATTCCCTACCAGGCTTTCGATGTGTAGGTAGCCGACATCGGTAGGCATCATTTTCGCGATAACATCAGGGAACTCCATCGGAATCCGAGTCAGAACCAATTTCTGAGGGTCCGGATTTTTCATCCTCAAGATAGAGATGGTGACCGTGCTACCCGGTGCGCCGCGCAGTAACTCGTCAGCGTAGGCCAGCGGCATGTCACGGGTGGCAACTCCATTGATACTTTCGATCAGATCGCCGGTGGTCATGCTTGCCTTGTCGGCGGGTGAGCCGGGGAGCGCGTCGACGACCGCGACGTATCCGTAGCGCTTGGCGAGGACAAGACCGACGCCCGCCTTATTGGAATCGTGGGTCTGTTCGTATTGCCGGTATTGATCGGCATTGAGGTAGCTGGCGAAGGGGTCGACGGACTCCAGGAGGCCATTAATGGCGCCAAGGGTCACATTCTTCATGTTGGGCTCTTCGACGTATTCGAGCTTGATTCGCTCCAACACCTCGGTGTAAACCTTGAGATGACCATACACGTCATCCGGCGCAACGGCTCGGCCGTTCATCGCGCCCACTAGCAGTAAAACCACGACAAAGGTGGAACTGCCTACAATCGTCCATTTAAAGCGGTTATTCATGGGAAGAATTCGGACTGTAATCAGAGTATATCGAACTTTTGATTGGGCTCGCGGATGAAGAGGCGCGCCGGGAGGCTAGTAGCTTCCTCAACTATCAACTATTGGACGTGCGTCTGCAGAAACGGTTGCGACTCGGAGGCGGGTGATATTCTCAGCGCAATGAGAACGGTGTTCGCGGCTGCATTTCTAGTAGGCTCGACGTGTTTTGGGCAGGGCGCAGGCGCTCCGCAGCCGGTTCGGGTCCTGATCATCGACGGAATAAACAACCATGACTGGCTTGCCGCTACCAACGCGGTCCGAGGATTTCTCACCAAAACCGGGCGTTTTCTGGTCGATGTCTCCACCACTCCGCCGGGCGATGCGCCGGAAACGGAATGGGACATGTGGCGGCCGGACTTCAGCGGCTACAAGGCAGTTATCGTCAATTTCAACAGCGGAGAGAAGGCGAATTCTAAGCGGTGGCCGCATCGCGTCGAAGTCCAATTCGAGCAATATGTGCGCAATGGGGGCGGCGTGGTGTTCCTGCATGCGGCCAACAACGCGTTCCTGAACTGGAAAGCGTATAACGAGATGATCGGGTTGGGCTGGCGAGACAAGAACTTTGGCCCAGGCCTGCGGGTGACGGCGGATGGCAAAGTAGTCGAGGTTCCCAAAGGCACCGGGTTCAATCCCGGGCACGGTCCGCGGCACGATTTTCAGGTCCATGTTCTCGACCGCGATCATCCCATCACGCGCGGCATGCCACCAGTCTGGATGCATCCGTCCGAGCAACTGACTCATGGCCAGCACGGTCCGGCGGAGGGACTGACGGTTCTGACCTATGCGAATTCCGATGTGACACACGAAAACGAACCGATGGACTGGGTTCGGAATTATGGCAAAGGGCGTATTTATGTGACGATGTTGGGACACACCTGGAAGGGCGAGGCGAACCCGGACGTGTTCTGCGCGGGATTTCAGACGCTCTTTTCACGAGGAGTGGAGTGGGCCGCCACGGGCCGTGTCACCATTCCGATTCCGGCGGACTTTCCGGGGCCGGACAAAGTGGCGGTGCGACCGCCGACGGAACATTAAGCCAGTCAGTTGTGCGCCGACGCGAGCTCGGCGGTTTCGACCGGCGCCGGATCAGGGTGATCCGAAATGGCCAAGAGTGCTGTGAAATGAAAGGCACTGCCGACTCCCACCTCGCTTTCGAGCCAGATCTCGCCGTTCATTAGGGCTATCAGAGAAGAAGAGATCGCGAGACCCAGACCGGTGCCTCCGTAGCGGCGCGCATTGGATCCGTCAGCTTGGGCGAAGGCCTCAAAAACGAGCTTGCGCTTTTCTTCCGGAATGCCGATGCCGGTGTCGCGAACAGTGAAATGGATGAGAGCGTCGCCGTGGCGTTCGACTGAAACCGTAACGCCGCCATGGCTGGTGAACTTGATTGCGTTATCGATGAGGTTGACCAGCACCTGCCGGAGCCGCGCCGGATCGCCATTGACATGGCCTGGAAGATCGGGTGCGACCTCGCAGACGACAGACAAGTTCTTTTGCTTAGCGCGCAGGGCCAGCGGCGCCGTTGTCTCTTCGAGGAACGATGGCAAATCAAAGCCGATGGTTTCCAGAGACAGCTTTCGAGCTTCTACTTTCGAGAAATCGAGGATATCGTTGACGATCCGCAGCAGCGAATCGGCGGAGCTTTTTACCAGTTCGAGGTACTCGCGCTGCTCATCGTCCAAAGCCGTTCCCAGGGCAAGATCCGTCATTCCGAGGACCCCGGCGATGGGAGTACGAATTTCGTGGCTCATGTTCGCGAGAAACTGGCTTTTGGCGCGACTGGCGTCTTCGGCGACTTCTTTGGCGGTCCGCAATTGCTCATTGGCGAGTTGTAATTCCCGGGTGCGCTCCTCAACTCGGATTTCGAGTTGATCTCGCGACTGTCTGAGTTGCGTTTCACTTTCGCGCAGCGCCTGGGTGCGTTCATCCACCAACAGGATCAGCTTCTGTTCACGAAGTTTGAGTTGTTTGACGCGTAGCCGGTACCCGGCCGCGCAGAGGCTTCCCAGCAGTAGGAATGCTACGAAATCGAAGGTTGCCGTCTCATAAAAATAGGGCTTCAATTCAAGCGGGAGGGTAGACGGAGTGGACCAAGGTCCGGCGCCTGTTCGCGCCATCACACGGAAGCGATACCGGCCGGGTGGAATGTTTGTATAGTAGGCGATCCGCCGATTTCCGGAGGACGTCCACTCTTTGTCGAAGCCATCAAGAATATAGCGAAGCTGGACCGCGCCGGGCGTACTCAATTCAAGGGCCGTGAAGTGGAATTCGAGCTGGCGGCGAGCCGGCGGGACCACGACCGGCGTACTCGCGGGAAACTCCTTGGCGCCCACGATTACCTTTTCAATCAGGACCGGTGGCGCCGCCGGTGGGGAGTCAAATCTTGGATCGATCAAGGCGGCGCCTTTTGGCGTCGGGAAGGCAACGCGGCCATCGCTGAGCCGCCAGCCGGCCGGTTGAAATGCGCCGTTGCATTCGCGCGTGGGCAGGCCGTCGGCCGGGCCAAACACGCGACTCTCAATCTTCGTAATGCGGCCCGAGTCCAGCAAGTCGAATTGCCGCTCTGAAACGCGGGATACGCCCTTGTTCGAAGTGAGCCATAAAGATCCGCCGCCATCATCGACGACATCGAAAATCGCGTCATCGAACAGGCCGTCGCGCGATCCGTAATGGCTGAGCCGGCCGTGGTGGAAACGGTTTAATCCCCCTCCATTGGTACTAATCCAGATGTTGTCAGTGTCGCCGGTAATCGACCAGACAACGTCGTTTGAAAGGCCCTCTCGACTGGTCACACGCGTGAAGTGACCTTTCTCGAATCGATTAAGCCCTCCGCCGTTCGTGCCGATCCAGAGGACTCCGCGACCATCCTCGTAAATCGCAGAAACATGGTTGGTAGAGAGACCATCGGCAGTAGTGTAGGTGTGAAATTCGCGGCCATCGAAGTAACTAAGGCCGCCGCGGGTGCCAAGCCATAAGGTTCCGTCCCGTGCGGTATAAAGGCAGGGGACTACGTCTTTAGGTAACCCATCATGAACACCAAAACGGCGAAATTTTCCATCCCGCAAGCGGACTAACCCGCCTCGTGTTCCGATCCATATAGATTTGTCGCGGTCTTCCGCAATGGAGAACACAAGATCGTCAGGCAAACCGTCCTTCCTTGTGAAAGTCGTGACTTTGCCGTCTTTCAACCGGTTCGCCCCCTGACTGGTGCCTATCCAGAGAGCTTTGTCCGAGGATTCGAAGATGGGCAGCACGATGTCTCCGGTAAGCCCGTCTTTGCTCGAAAGCGTAGTGAATAACGAATTCCGAAAGCGATTCAGCCCGCTTCCGGCCGAACCGGCCCAGACTGAGCCCTCGCGGTCTTCGAAAACGTCCCAGACATCATCACCCAGGAGCCCGTCTGCACTGGTGTAAGAACTAAAAGCTGCGTGCGCATAGCGGTCGAGGCCGCCGCCTCCCGTACCGATCCAGAGACTTCCGGCGCGATCTTCGAACAGGCTCAAAATAGTGTTAGACGACAGGCCGTCCTTAGTGGTGAAGTGTTTGAGGTCGTATTTGCCGAGACGGAACAGGCCGCCACTGTTGGTGCCAGCCCACATGTATCCGGCCTGGTCCTTACGAAGGCAGCGGACATCCTGCGGATAGAGGCCATTCACACCGGTGTAGGGGATCAGGCGTCCATCGGCCAACAGCGTTATGCCAGCATGGGTGCCAATCCATAAGACACCGTCGCTGCCGGCAGCCACCGAGAACACGGAATCGTCTCCCAAACCATCTTTTTTAGTCAAGGAACGGATGCGGCCGTTCGCCAACCGGAAGAGCCCGCCTCCATCGGTGCCAATCCACAAGACTCCCGCGCGATCTTTAAACAGACAAAGGATAGTGTCGGGCAAGGAGCTGTTTTTTGAGTTGTAGTTGGTGAAGATTCCGTCGTGAAGACGGGTGAGGCCGCCACCATGCGTCCCGATCCAGAGATTCTCGTGGTCGGCGAGCAGAACGGAGATCTCGTTATTTTGCAAACCCGGCGTGTTGGTTTTCGTGAAGACGGTGAACTGCACACCATCGAACCTCACCAGCCCCTCCTCGGTGCCGAACCAGAGATAGCCGTCGGGAGTCTGTTCGAGGCAGAGGACCGAATTTTGCGGCAGCCCGTTGGCCGAGTCCCAGGTGTCGTGAATGTACTGAGCGATGGATTTATTCGGGTCGAGGCTTGCCAGGAGAGGTAAGGCGAATGCGCAAAAGCAGGCGAGCGTTCGGACGAAGGCAGGCAAACGAGCTAATGGAATTAACCGCAGAATCATTGTTTCGGAATGCCAGTGCGATTTGGCCTCTATAGGCACAATCGGCGAAAGAGCACGCGCGCTTTAGCGATCACGCGACAATATTCGCAGTTTTGGCTCACCCCGGCCCAGATGAATCCGATAAGTGGACTGAAGCAAATTCCAACCGGCCAACTGGGCGCCTATGTGACGGCTACCTCAAGCCGTTGCAGAGACAGGAGCAAATGAAAAAGGCATTTTGGACATTACTGGTGTTGGCTTTGACGGCGTCGGCCGCGCCGCCCCGCAAATCAAAGCTGGCACGCGATTTATGGGCTGGGAAGACCCAAGGCAATGTGCGAGTTATCGTTCAATGGACGGTCCCTCCGACCGCTGAACACGATCAGAAGGTTCTGAGGAGAGGAGGCAGGGTAGAACGGCATTTGGGATTCATCAAAGCGGGCGCTTATACGATTCCCGCAGCGGCGTTGGCCGATCTCGCGAACGAACCGGATGTGGCGTATGTGAGTCCGGACCGGCCGGTCAAGGGGAGTCTTGACTACACCGCGGCGGCTATCAATGCGCAGGCGGCGTGGACGGCGGGCTTTACCGGCAAAGGAATCGGAGTGGCTGTGCTGGACAGCGGCATGGTGCAGAGCCCGGATCTCACGCTGAACAACAACATCGTCTACAACCAGGACTTTACCGGTGAAATTCAGCCGAACGCAAACGTTAGGGACCCGCACAATGCACCGGACGAATTCGGACACGGGCAGCATGTCGCCGGCATCATCGCCAGCAGTGGAAGGAGCTCGATCTGCGGCAATTGCACGCGGACCTTAGTTGGTATCGCACCCGGAGCGAACTTGATTAACCTGCGGGTTCTCGACGAGAATGGCGTGGGCAGCGACAGCACTGTGATTGCGGCGATCAATCAGGCGATTGCCCTGAAAGCGAAGTACAACATTCGCGTGATGAACCTTTCGCTTGGGCGGCCGGTGTACGAGAGCTATACGGTCGATCCTTTGTGCCAAGCCATTGAGCAGGCATGGCAGGCCGGGATTGTGGTGGTGGTGGCGGCCGGGAACGATGGCCGGGATAATTCATTCGGCACTAACGGCTATGGGACGATTACAGCTCCCGGCAACGACCCATACGTCATTACGGTTGGGGCGATGAAGTCGATGGGGACCTATAGCCGGACGGACGACCTGATTGCGAGCTACAGTTCCAAGGGTCCGACGATGATCGACGGTATCGTGAAGCCCGACATTGTGGCTCCGGGCAACCAAGTGGTTTCACTTCAGGCGGGTAAGACGGTGACCCTGGTGGCGGAGTACCCGGCGAATATTCCCGCAGTCAACTATTACCAAAATGTACCGGGTCCAACGAATGGGCCGGCAGCCCTGGCGCCGTCGGCGGCTTATTTCACCTTGAATGGGACCAGCATGGCGACACCGGTGGTGAGCGCCGCGGCCGCAGACCTGCTGCAAGCACAGCCCGGTCTCACTCCGGATCAAGTAAAAGCTCGTCTGATGCTGACTGCGTACAAGACCTTCCCGACATCGAGCGTCGCGACTGATCCCACGACCGGACAGACGTATCTGTCTTATTACGACATTTTCACCGTGGGAGCGGGCTATCTGGACATTGCAGCGGCTCTTGCGGACACAGACGTTGCGAATGCGACGGCCGAGTCCCCCTTCGTGACGGCAAACAGCGACGGCACAGCAACCTTTGTGGTCGCGAACGGCTCGGTGTGGAGCGCGCAGGGCGTATGGGGAACCCAGGGGGTTTGGGGAACACGAGGCGTTTGGGGGACTCAGGGGGTCTGGGGAACTCAGGTGGACGTTGCGACTCAAGGAGTTTGGGGTACATCGGTCAGCTTAGACGACAGCCTGGCTTCGGCCTTACAGGGTGTATGGGATACGCAGGGCGTCTGGGACACATCCACAGAGACCGCATCGGAAAGCATCGCGATTGCAGGAGAGAATTAGCAGGATCCGCCACCGGGCGGACGCCGGAGGGAACAGGCAGAGCGGCGCCACCGCAAGAGTGGGCAGTTGCGCGGTCGCACCAGCGCTGGAAGCCGCAGCCAGCGATGTTTTCCGGACACCATGCCGTAGTAGTCTGTCTTAGTGGTTTGGCTTACCGCATAAGATTTACTCTGGCATGGACAGGAAAAAACGATGACTCTCAAAGGTGGACGACCGAGTGCCGGACCGATCACTCTAGCGCTGCGTCGTCTGAGTACCGCTCTAGGTCCCGGCGTCAGGGTGACCAAGGCGCCGGCCGGCATCCATGTGGATTGGAATGTCCCGGTGAAGGTCCGCGATGGCACTACTCTTCGTGTTAATGTTTTCCGGCCGGCCGGCGATGCGCCGGTTCCGGTTATCATGTCCGCCCATCCATACGGTAAGGACAAAATACCCGCACGCACGAAAAACGGCCGCGGCCCTAATCCGCAATACCGGCTCTTCCCGCAACCACATCTCATCGAGATCTCCGAGTGGACTAGTTGGGAATCGCCTGATCCGGCAGTTTGGGTACCAAAGGGCTATGCCGTGATCAATGCAGATTTGCGCGGTGGAGGAACATCGGAAGGCGTCGACGAACTTCTTTCGGATCAGGAAGCTGAGGATTACTACGATCTGATCGAGTGGGCCGGAACCCAGAGTTGGTCTACGGGCCGAGTGGGATTGGACGGCGTCTCTTACTTGGCGATCAGCCAATACAAAGTCGCGGCGCTGCGGCCGCCCCACCTGGCAGCGATTTGCCCGTGGGAGGGATTCAGCGATTTGTATCGGGATTTCGCTCGCCCGGGCGGTGTTCGCGAGGATGGTTTCAGCATCGTGTGGAGTAAGGGCGCGAGCAAAGCGGCTCGGATCAAGACGCCGATACGCAAAGAGATCGTCTCCCACACTGAACGGGATGAGTGGTATCAATCGGTCTCGCCAAACCTGGAGCGCATTGAAGTTCCTGTGCTGGCTTGCGGAAGTTTCTCCGATCACTCGCTGCACACGCGTGGATCGTTCGAGGTCTTTCGCCGCGCGGGTTCCCCTCGCAAGTGGCTTTATACCCACCGCGATGGTAAGTGGTGCGCCTACTACAGCAAAGAAGCCACCGAGACGCGCGCGCGCTTCTTCGATTACATATTGAAGGGTCTCGAGAACGGCTGGGACAGCCAACCTGCAGTGCGACTGGCGATTCAAGAGAGGGGCGCCGAGCCGGCCGCCGTCCTAGGCGAGGATAGTTGGCCACCGAAGAACCTTAACTGGCAAAGACTTTGGCTTGACGCGGAGACTGGTGCTATGACGGAGGCCGGCGTACCAAAGCAGGCAGCGTTGCAGTCGTTCGGTACCCGTCGCGGCAAGGCGCAATTCCTCTGGACGGTCCCGGAGGACATCGACATTATCGGGCACATGGCGTTGCGGTTGCACGTTGAGGTGCGTAACGGAGACGATGTCTTCCTTTTTGCAGGAATGCGCAAAATCCACGCGGGAGTCGAGGTAAAGTTCGAGGGCTCGTACGGGTTTTCCGGTGATATGGTTTCGAAGGGCTGGCAGCGCGCGGCCCACCGTGCGCTCGATGAGCGGCTGTCGTCCCCCTGGCAGCCCGTACACCGGCATCTTCAGGCTGAACCGTTGCGTCCCGGTGAAATCGTGCCCGTGGACATCGCGCTGTATCCGCATGCGACGCGCTTTCGCAAAGGCGACCAACTGCTTCTCGAACTCCGAGGCAGATGGCATTATCCAAGGAATCCGTTGACCGGCCAGTTTCCTGCCTGGTACCAGCGCAGTCCCAAGGCAACGTGTGTTCTCCATACGGGCTCTACGTTTGACGCTTACCTGCTCTTGGGTAGCCGGCCAGTGAACTGTCAGTTAAAAACAGCCTAAAAACAGCCTTCGTGCCTCGGCCTACTGAAGATCTACGGCCTACTCAAACCTCGATGCGTTAAGAATGATCAATAGGTGTTTGAGGTTAGTGCGGATAGGCGGATAACATCTTCGATAGCCTGTGCGACCGCATCGGGATCCTCCGCGGGCGGGCAGTGATTGGCGGTCTGCATAATGCAACGCCTTTCAAAGTATTGATGCGTATAGATTCACGAGCGATACCAGCGAATCGGCAACGGTCGATTCGATGGGTATTGCCGCTGAACGGTTTCATCACATCTAGCGCTTGGCCGCGTTGCAGGAATCGACGATCCAGTATCGCGGTCCAGGACCAAGACGGGCCGCCCGGTCACCGGGATTAGCGAAACGGCAGTGCTCCAGCGAGAGGCAGCCGCAGCCGATGCACTTAAGCAGTCCCCCTCTCATCCGCTCTAATTGCGCAATCCTCGCGTCGATCCGAGCGGTCCACCCGCTGGAGAGCCTGGCCCAATCCTCTCCCTCGGGGGCGCGGCCCTGCGGAAGCTGAGCCAACTCCGCCGCAATTTCGTCGAGGGTGAGCCCAACACGCTGGGCAAAGACCAGGAAGGCGATGCGGCGAAGAACCGCTCTGGGGTAGCGGCGATGCCCGGAGCCGGCACGCTCGGACCTGATCAGTCCACGCTCCTCGTAGAAGCGCAAGGCCGAGGCCGCCACTCCGCTGCGGCGAGAGACTTCAGTAATGGTGAGCAGATCTGGCATGAAAAAAGAAATATCACGCGGAGCCACTTGACTTCAAGTTCACTTGAACTTTTATTTTGGAAATAGAAGAACGAAGAGTTCGCTCGAAAGGCAAAAAGAAGCACTATGACACGTTTGGCTCCCAAGCCGATTTTTGTTACCGGGGCAACCGGCAATGTAGGACGCAACGTCGTTTCGATATTGTCGGGCACTGGCGCTCCCGTTCGCGCCTTGACCCGCCACCCGGAGGCAGCGGGCCTGCCGGATTCGGTTGAAGTCGTACGGGGCGACTTGTCGGACCCCTCTACGCTGGAAAACTCGCTGGAGGAAGTAGATTCCGTATTTCTCATGGTGCGCGACTTTTCCGTCCCTATCGCGCCAATCATGGTGTCGCTGGCGAAACACGTTCGGCGGATTGTCTTTCTATCTTCGGCGGCGATACGGGATGAACTGCCGGTCCAGACCAACCCAGTCGGTAAGATCCATCTGGAGGTCGAAGAGGCGACCAGGAAAACAGGACTCGAATGGACCTTTCTGCGGCCTGGGGCCTTCGCCGCCAATGCTCTGGCGTGGTGGGGGCCGCAGCTTCGCGCCGGAGACGTGGTGCGCTGGCCTTATGGGGCTGCGGCCTCGGCACCGATTCACGAGCGGGACATCGCAGCAGTTGCGGTGCGCGCACTGACCGGGGAGCGGCACGCGGGCAAGAAATATTCATTGACCGGCGGAGATGTGCTCACCCAGTTTGAGCAGCTCCAGATCATCGGCGACGCGACCGGCCGCACGTTGCGCTACGAGGAACTTATGCCGGATGCCGCGAGACAGCAGATGGGCGCATTCCTGCCGCCATTTATCGTCGACGTGATGCTCGATGTGATGGCGAGGACAGTGGAAACGCCTGCGCCGGTGACGCGGACTGTCGAGGAAGTGACCGGCGCCCCGCCTGCGAAGTTCCAGCAGTGGGCTCTGGATCATGCAAAGGATTTCCAGGTTAAGGGTGAGCGGGGATAAGAGAGATGGAACGTCTTCGAGTCAATAACCGACTGACACATCTAAGCCAGACACGGCGTCTAAGGGCGGAGGAGGTTTCATCACGTGTTGCACATTCATCAAGGACAGTGTGGCTTATGTCTTCACTTTGGCGAGGAGCACCCGCGAGATCAACGATTAGCTCAAATTCGAAACTCGATGGAGGCCGCCGAAGACTTCGTCGACGACTGCGGTCATCCGCAAAATGAGCGTCTGCACTTGAAGGTGACCGCCGTCAGTGGTTGCGATGGATTTGAATCTGCCAGCGTTCATTAGCGGGGGGCGCCCTGCTTAGTGAACTCGCCTTACGAGAAGACGATACCGCGGCGGGATGGTTTTTCCGCCAAAATCTCAAACGGATCTATTTCGGCAGCCGATAGGCGTAGAGGCTGTCACCTGCGCCGATGAGGATCCACTGCTTACCATCGAGCATGTAGGTGATCATCCCATCGGACTCGTTTGCAGGCAGTTCCTGGTGCCAAAGCACTTGGCCTTTGTCGGCGCTGAAGATGACTACGTTTTTCTGGTCATCGCCCGTGATGAGCAGATTGCTCGCGGTCGTCAGCATACTTGCGCCCACCGTGCCCGGCGCGTTGTTTACATTCGGATATTCATGCGTCCAGACGGGATTGCCGGTGAGCGGGTCGATCGCCTGCAGTACCCGTTGGGAAAGGCCGATTCCCGCGCCCGTGCCGCCGTAGCCCGAGGGATGGACGCTGTTGTCGGTCAAATAATAGATGGACTTCCCCTCTACAGAATTCACATAGAACAGGCCTGTGCGGGGGTTATAGGCGGGCGCCTCCCAATTGGTCGCGTTTCTGATGTTGATCGAGCCGCCGACGGTAGGGTCCTTGTCGGGAATCGGGATGGGCTCGCCTTCTGGCGAGAGGCCTGAATAATAATCCAGCGGAACGAAAGGCTTGACGACAAGATACTTGCCGGTTTCGCGGTCAAGCGTCACGAAGAAACCATTGCGCGCCGCTTGCGATACCAACTTTCGCGGCTTTCCATCAATCATCCTGTCGATCAGAATCGGCGCCGTTGTATTGTCGAAGTCGTGCGTATCATGCGGCGAGACTTGGAAGTACCATTTGAGCTTGCCGGTGTCCGCATTGAGCGCCACGATCGATTCCGTCCATAGATTCGCTCCCGGGCGCCCCTGGCCCGCGAACACTGGATTCGTGTTACCGGTCGGCCAATACAACAGATTGAGTTGGGGATCGTAGGTACCAGGCATCCAAGTCATACCGCCGCCATGTTCTGAGGCGGCTGCGTTGGGCCAGGTCTTGAGCGCCGGATCGCCCGGGCGCGGCGTGGACCACCAGGTCCATTGCAACTGGCCGGTTTCCGGATCGAACGAATCGAGGAAGCCGGGCATATCCATCGCGTCGCCGCCGACACCGACAAGCACATGGTTCTTCACGATGAGTGGCGCTGAGGTCGAGAAATATTGCTTACGCGCGTCTGCGTAGTTCTTCCGCCACAGTTCTCTGCCCGTCGTAGTATTGAGGGCAATCAGCCAATTGTCTGGCGTGAGGAAAAAGACCGTAGTCTCCCAGATGCCGACGCCGCGTTGGCCGACCAAGTGGCCGCCATGATCGACCCAAACGTAATGCCATAATTCCTTGCCGGTGCGCGCGTCGAGCGCCCACAAATGGTCCGGAATGGTGATGTAAAGAACTCCATCCACCAGAAGCGGCGTGCATTTGATCACGGGCTCTGGCGCGCCGCGTTGGGCCCCCACGCTGGTAACTTTGTACACCCATTGCTGGGTGAGTTGGTTCACGTTGACCGGCGTGATCTGGGTCAAGGTGCTGTAGCGCCGGCCTGTATAGTCGCCATTGAAAGTGTTCCAACTCTCGATCGGGGGTTTTCCGATCGTGCTCGGATCCAGCAAGACGTTGGTCGCGGAGAGCGCCGGCCCCGCCAAAATGACGGCTGCGCAAAGCGCTAGGGCAAGTCTCATTTGAGGGTCTCCAAATACGCAGTGACGTTGTGCATGTCGTCGTTCGTGAGGGTTTTGATGAACGCCTCATGCGGCGCGAGCGGATCCTTCATCTGGACCCCTACTCCGGGCCCCCGGTCAATAACATGGGTCTCTCCATCGCCGTCCACCAGCGTGATGCGAAAATCGCTGACCTGCGTGACTCGGCCGGAGATCCTGCCGCCGTCCGTCATCTCGACAGTCGCGGTGATGGCAAGCGAATTGCCGGCGGGATGCGACGGCCATATCCAACCGCGCTGCAGTTGATCGGGAGCGCGAAACTTGCTGGCAATATGGGCGAAGGCGCCGGCGGTGTGGCAGGACATGCACTTGGCCGCGACATAGGCCTGGCCCTTCGTAGGATCGCCCACCAAGATGTTCAACACGTGATAAGTGCCGCGGTTGGCGACATCGTCCACCTGCAGATGGAGAAATTCGGCGATGTCCTGGAGTTGGTCGTCCGGCACGCTGGCGAAAGAGGGCATGCCCTTTTCGGGACGCCCCTTCCTCAGGAACGGCACAAGATGCTCGCCGTGATCGTCACCGAGCACGACATCGGAAGTGATTAAGCTGGGGCCTTCCGCGCCCCGCGCTTGAGGTCCGTGGCAGAACGCGCAGTTCTGCTGAAATAAGGGCGCGCCACGTGCTGCGGCTGCCTTGTCCGGCGCCGGACCGAGGCCAAGAAAGGCTCGGGTCGCAGCGGCCCGTTGTGCCGGCGTGAGGTTGTTGTAACCGCCGTGTCCCGCACCAGCCGGCGCTTTGCCGGGCGGCGCCGGATTCGGCACTTCCTGGCCAATAATTACCGTCGCCAGGAGCGCTAATCCCCCGGCCAAAACTGAATTAAGGAGTCGATGACGCATCTGAAAGGGTCCTTCCGGGCTTGAGAACCAAATTCGACGAGACCTCCGCCGTTCTTTGACAGTCCGTGACCTAACGAATCGCCGGCAGAGCCCACGCGAACATCAAGCCGCCGCTGCCGGACACTACGTATTGGCGTCCATCCAACTCAAAGCTGATCGGCGAAGTGCCCATACGCGCGCCTGTTCCCGTATGCCAAAGAGTCTTGCCGTCGCTGGTCCGCAAGGCCAGGAAATTACCAAAGGTATCTCCCGTAAACGTGACGCCGGAGTCAGTCGTTAGTACGCCTGCGTTTGAGCCACCGGGTCCCAGTTCGTGAGTCCATCGAAGCTTGCCCGTTTGATAATCGATTGCTTCCAGCACGCCCTTGCCCCACACGCCATAGTCTGCGCCCGCCCAGCCATAGGTGCCGTCTTCCGGTTTCTCAAAATAAATTCCGTAGCTTGGATGTGCATCGACGATGAACAGGCCGGTTTTCGGATCGAAGCTGGGCGAGCGATAATTCGTCAGACCGCCTTCATCCGGAGCAATCAGCCGGCCGTCGGGCGCGGGTTGCTTCTCGGGATTCGGAATCGGCTGCCCTTTCTCGTCGATGCCGCCCGCCCAATTCACCGGTCCAAACGGGATGGTCAACAGGCTCTTGCCATTGGTTCTGTCGAGCACGAAGAAGTAACCGTCTCGCGAAGTCTGCATCAGCATTTTGCGCGGTTGTCCGCGAAAGTCTCCGTCCACTAATACGGGAGTCTCCTCCGCATCCCAATCATGGGTGTCGTGCGGCGATGCTTGAAAAGCCCAGACCAAGTGACCGTTGTCCGGATTCAAGGCCACAATGGTGCATGTATACAGATCGTCGCCAGGGCGCGTTTTGCCCTCTAACACCGGAGTGGGGTTACCGGTTCCCCAATAGATCAGGTTCAGCTTAGGGTCGTAGGTTCCGGTCATCCACGTCATCCCGCCGGTGGTCGCGTTGGGCGTGCCGTCAGGCGGTGTACTGTCCCATTGCCATTGCACTTTCCCTGTCTCAGGATCAATCGCGCGCAGGTAGCCTTGTAGATTATCTGAGTCGCCCGACACACCCGCGAGGACGTGGTCGCCGACAATCAACGGGCACATGGTAGTCCAGTACCCCTTCTTGTGATCAGCAACCTCAACATCCCATTTCATCTTTCCGTCGTTGGCGTTCAAGCAAACCAAGTGACCGTTCGGGCTCATGAAGTAGAGCCAGTCCTTCCACATCGCGACGCCTCGATTACCGATGCTCGATCCACTGTTGGGGTAGACGTAATGCCAGATCTGATGCCCGGAGCGCACATCGAGCGCCCACACATTGCCCGGCACGGTGAAGTATATCACCCCGTCCATCACCAATGGGGAGCTTTTGATCTGCTGCGCCTGGCCTGTCTGGAACACCCACGCAAGACTCAATTGCGCGGCGTTCCGCGGATTGATTTGTGTCAGCGGTGAATGCCGCCGCCCCGAGTAATCGCCATGATAACTGGGCCACGTGCCGGGAGGCGGATGCAACAGTGTCGCGGAATCCATGCCTTGCCCGAATACGAGAGGCGAAGCCGCCAAAGCCAGCGCCGCGAAGCCGGCAAAACGAAGAAGCTTCAGAGAAATATTCATGTTATCTAACGAAGAGTCTGTATATATGCCATCAGGTTGTGGATGTCTTCATCCGTGTACTTGCCAAGCTGTTCGGCATGGGCTTCAACGGGTGCATCCACCGTGAACTTCACGCTGGTTGCCGGCCACGACCGGTATCGGCCGCTGTCGTCGCGCAGCGCCACAGTAAATTCGTCCTTGTAGGCGAGCGTGCCGGTTACCGTCTCGCCGGAGGGTAGCGTCACGGTCAATTTGGACTTGGCGTCTTTGGGGTAGAGCATCTGCTCTTCCAGTTTCAAGCCTTCGTACCGGGTGGCTACGCCGGCCAGGTCGCCTGTTGGCGAGTGGCAAGTCGAACAGTGCCCAGCGCCATTGAAGTATGCTTTGCCCGCCTCAACGTTGCCGGTCTGCAGATCCGAGACGTCGACGCCGCGGCGGCGGCCCTTGCGCTCCGACCTCATCTTTTGATTGTGAATAAACGCGACCAGTCCATCAATCTGTTCGTCGGCGAGGGCGAAGCGCGGCATGCCCAAATTCGGCCGCCCTTCACGAACTACGACGCCGATCTTATCTCCTCTGACGTCCTCGGCGACCAGCTTGGAACGCGTCAAATCGGGTCCGGTCTCGCCCCCGCCCGCATCGCGGCCGTGACAAAAGGCACAGTTCTGCTGAAACAGGACCGCGCCGCTCTGAATCAGGGCCGGCGAGAAGCTCTGCGGCCGCTGATTCGAATTCTGTGGAAGACCAATTCTCGCAGACAATATGATCAGACCGAATACACCGAGTAGCTTGTGAATCATCAGATATCTTCCTGACACTTTACCTACGCATTCTATAAGGTGAGATGCCAGAATAATCGAGCCGGCCTGAATCAGACGGCTGTAGCGGGGCTAGAAATGAAACTTCGCGGCCAATTGCACCAATCGTGGCGCGGCCGCACTGACAACCGTTCCAAATGTCGAGTCGTTTACCTCGCCATCGACAGAAGCAGGTCCATAGAACTGTGCGTGATTAAAGACGTTGAAAGCTTCGATCCGAATGTCAAACGACTTTGATTCCGTTAAGCGAATCGTTTTGCTGAGTTGCATATCGAAGTTCTCGATGCCCGGGCCGTGGAAGAACCGCCGATTGGCGTCGCCCAATTGACCGAGCGCTTCGGGCGCAAACGCGCTAACGTTAAATTCCGGCCCGCCATTACGAGGGTTGGTGTTGATGTCAAGCGGCCCTCCGATGTATTCGGGCGTGTCGAGCAATTGATTATTGACACCATTGCCCAAGCTTCCGAGAAGCGACCGGTCCGAATCATCAAATAGCGTGACGGGAAATCCGGTACTAAATCGCGTAGTGCCGGACAAGCTCCAGCCTTCGGTCAAACGATTTCTGCGGAAGAATCGATCAAAGGGCAACGCGTAAGTATAAGTCGCGACGAGGTTGTGCGTCATGTCCCAGGACGAAAGGGCGCGTGTCAAGCGCATATCGAATGGATTGGTCTGCTCGCCGAGGTTGGAGGCGTCATCGATTGACCTGGAGTAGGTATACCCAACCAGGAGCGTTCCGCGACTGCCGGCAGTGAAACGAAGATTTGCTTCGAGCGCATTGTAATTCGAGTTGCCGACGGATTTCTGAGCGGTAGTGGATCCAAAGTTCGGACCTAATCCGACACGCGTCCCCTGATAAACGCGGCCCGAGGCGGACGTGTACATCGCATCCTCTCCGAAAGGTCCACAGGTAGAGCTTCCCGGCGCGACCTCGCCCGGTTGGCTGAGACTTAAGCAGAGCGCCGGATTGCCCAAGTTCGACGGCACCAACACAAGAAGATGATGTCCTTGATTACCCGCGTAACTCACAGTGAGGAGTGCCGCTTTTGAGATTTGCCGTTGAATGGAGAACATATAGTTCTCGGTGTAAGGGACGGTATTGCGGTAGTAGAAGTAGGGATCGGCGCTGATCGGTGTCACGGCCGCGAAATTGAAACCAGTGTACGGATTCTGCGCCGAAACGTTATGCGGAGGAAAGTTTAACGGAAACGGGTCTGTATTCTGGACGCCGTCGGCTGAGCTTAGAAACGGCATCGAAAAGAGCGGTGGCTGAGGACTCAAATAGTTATAGCCATACGGAGGAACTCCATACATAATGCCCGCCGTTAAACCAGGGAACGCAGTATAGAAGATTCCATAGCTGGCGCGAATGCTGCTCTGCCCTGAATCGCCGAACAGCATTCTGAGAAAACCACTGCGGAAATGGGGAGCGTAGGCAATGCCGATCCGCGGAGCAAAGTTGAGATCTTTCGAGGGCGACAACGTAGACGGGATTCCCGGATCGCCGGGCACCACGAGTCCGTTCATCGCGTTTGGGTAAAGAACGGATTGCTCACCAGGAACCACAGTTTGAATCTGATTGTATTTTTCCCACCACGGCATAATCAGATCCCACCGCAGACCCAAATTCAACGTCAGATTGGTTCGAACGCGCCAACTATCTTGAATAAATGCACCTCCGTACCGGTTGCGAAGATAGAAGCTCTGACCGGAAGTCTGAGTGAAGTTGCTGGGAAATCCCAGCAGGAAATCGGCGAATGCCGAGCCGGTCTCGGTGCCATCGATGTTGAAGGTGCCGTTAAAAGTGGCATTGGGATGCTCATTCACTTGATCGGTATGAAATTGACCGCCGAACTTCAGCGTGTGCGTGCCGATGACCTTCGACACGGTATTGCTGAGATAAAGCGTATTGTTCCATTGATCGACATTCGTGATAGGAACGCCCATGATGAAGGACGGGAAAACGATATTTTCGACACCTTCAAATTGAGGCGCCTGCACGACGATGCCGGGCGTCCCCACCCCCGTCACGAAGCCTTGCGATGCAAGCGAAACTCCGAGACCACCATGCGGCTGGCCGATGTCATTAGCATTGCGAATGAAACCAATGTGAAACTCGTCGACTGTGGTTGCGCCTAGAGTTTTGGTGTCGCCGATGGTGAACATCTGCGCCTGGCCGATGGTCAGGGCGTCGAATCCAGGAATACTCGCGCCTCCTTGGCCACCGGGAGAAGGATTGTCCAACCGATAGTTGTCAATGAAATAGTAGCCGGATATCTCTCCTAACCGGGTATTCGCGTCAATGCGGCCGGATCCTTTGTCGTCTCTCACGATTTCCGGATAGGCCGATGTGACGAACAGATTTGTCCCGGCATTCGGCGTGGGAATGTATTTGAGCAGGTTCGAAGCCGGTGTAGACCAAGCGCTCGCCGGAATGACGGCGTTCGGAAGCACACAGGCGGCTGAACTTGTACATCCAGGCGTGTAGTAGGGCTCGCCCTCTGAGACCGGATAGCCGAGTTTCTGCGTGAGCAAACTAGCGGTATACGGGCCACTGACAGTTCCTGTCAGAGTGCTGGCCAAATCATTGAGATTGCCGGAACGGTCCTGCATAGAGGGCACTTGGGTTTCGGCCGAGGTAATTCCTTCTACTGTGCGCGTGCCTTGATAATCGACAAAAAAGAAAACCTTCCGGTGCTTAATGGGGCCGCCGAGGGCGCCGCCGAACTGGTTCTGCTGGAAAGTGCCCCGCGTGCTGTCGAAGTAGTTCCTGGCGTCCAGATCCGTATTCCGAAGGAACTCGAAAACCTCACCATGGAAAGAATCCGTGCCGGATTTTGTGACTACGTTAACCAGGCCGCCATTGTAGTTGCCGTACTCTGGATCGAAGTTATTGGTCAAAACCCGGAATTCCTGAATGGAGTCAAGGTTAGGAATGACCGAAGTACCTCCGTTCATATGCTCCTGTACATCGGCTGCATTCACCATGAATCCGTTGGCCGACTCGCGCTGGCCATCGATGGAAACGTCTCCGGGGTTCAAATCTCCGGATGGATTAATAGTTCCGGTAACGCCAGCCATAATCACCGACGTAGGCGTCAGAGTGGTAACCGGGCTAACGCCCGGCTGAATCGCCAGCAGGTCGGTGTAACTACGGCCGTTGAGCGGCACAGCCTCTATCTGCTGCGCAGAGACAACTTCGCCCAGGTGGGTTGCTACGGTGTCGGGCTGCGTTCCGATTCCCTCTTGCGCTGCCGTCACGGTGACGACCTCTTGCCTTTGACCAACGGTCAGAACCACGTCGATTCGGAGCGCCGCATCGGTGTCGACAATCAAGTTCTGTTTTTCCTGTGTGGTGAACCCCGGCGATTCGATCCGTAGATCATAGTGGCCGACCGGAAGTGCGGGAAATGAGTAAACGCCCTTCGCGCCGGAAATGGATTTGAATTCTGTCTTTAAGTCGATGTTCGTCAACATAACCTGTGCGTTGGGCACGGAAGCGCCGGTTGCGTCCGTAATAATGCCGGAGAGACTACCTCCGGCTACTGCCCAAAGCGTTCGCATACTCAGGCACATGATGAGCAGAACTGCGACGCCCGGAGCTAATTTGATGCAATCTTGATGTTTATTACGAAACATATATTCGTGCTACCCACAGTTGCAAAATTGGCAGTTTGTTTCGGGAACCTCGTCTTTAAGCAGTTTTAGTGAGAACGACGCTAGGAGAAGTCATAACCAGCCGGCCGTGTCGAACACCCTTCGTTCCGATCAATAAGCCGGCAAGCCTTTGGACTTGCTTCGCGTGGCCCTTAACCACAAGCACTTCTAAACAAGTGTCGTGGTCGAGGTGCGCGTGAGTTGTGGCGATGATCACATCGTGATGATCGTGTGTTGCAGATTCATCAGTTTGTCGGGCAAGAGCCTCGAATGGTGATCGTAGATCAGCGTGATCCTTCCGACAACATGCGCTTCCGGTGATTCAACAGCAGCACCCACCAACCGGTCACGGATGAGATCACGAAACGCTTCCGACCTGTTTGTATAGCCTTGTTTGGTGATGAACCGGTCAAAACGGGCCAGTAGGTCGGCGTCGATGGCCACGCCGGTGCGCGTTAATTGTCCCATAGGGATAATGGTTTTTATATTGTAGGGCCAATCGTTAGCCGTTCGGCCGCAGCACTCGTTTCCTCTCGCCTTGTTCTTGTTTGGGAACCTGCTGCTCGTCTCTTGGCAGAACCGGCTTTGGCAGGTTAGCCGATTGGTACTTCGCAAGAACCAGCGGGCCTGCCGTATCCGGCAATACGGGCGAGCTCATTGCGGGCGTGTCTGCAAAGCGGAAAGCCGAGGTCAGATCGCCAAACGTGCTTCGGCGCCAATCCGTAATGTTTGGCTCGCGCACACCCGTGAATTTCTCAAGGAACTGCAGCACGGATGTATGGTCAAACTTTTCGCTGCACACCCAACCACCGGCCGTCCAAGGAGAAATAAGGATGCAGGGAACACGAAATCCGCCCCCAATAGGAAATCCCCCGATGAATTCCTTGGGCGTACCTGGAGGCGGTACGGGCGGAGCGACGTGGTCGAAGAGACCGTCGTTTTCGTCGTAGTTGAGAATGAAAACTGTCTTGGCCCAAACTTCCGGATTGGCGGCGATGGCGTCGATTTTACTTGCCACATATGCCGCGCCCTCAGCGGGCATGAAATCCGGATGCTCCGATTGAAAGCTAGTCGTAATGATCCAAGAAACGGCGGGCAGTTTATCATTGATCGCGTCGTACTCAAACTGCCCTTCGGGCATGTGTGACATCCCCTTAGTAAACAGGGGCGAATCAGAACGGGCTTTCCGGAACTGTTTGAAAGTCTCTAACAGATTACAGCCGTAGTTATCGTTCTGCTGATAGACCTTCCAACTTACTCCCGCTTGTTCCAGCCGTTCGGCATAAGTGGTCCACTCGTAACCATCCTTTGGCGCAGTGTTGTTGATAATCGGTCCGCCATGACGTCCTTCCGGATCGATCGTTCCGGTCATCCAATACATCCGATTGGGCCACGTGGGTCCCATCAGGGAACAGTGGTACTCATCGCAGATGGTGAACGCTTCCGCAAGCGCGAACTGGAAAGGAATGTCGGCACGAGTGTAATAGCCCATGACATATGGACCGTGCGCGCCGTCAGCCTTTCGATGAGCCGGGAGCCACTGATCCATTCGTCCGCCGTTCCAAGCTTCATGCTGAACCGCCCAGGCATGACTGGTAGAGGGAATCTTTTGCGCGCTGCTGGCGCGTGTGTCCAGATGAAAGGGCAGCAGGTAACCATTCGGATTCTGAACGTCGGGCTGGTAAAAAGCCGATCGGCCAGTTGATAGTTGTAACGCATTGCGGTCCCCGAAACCTCTGATGCCTGACAACGTGCCAACGTAGTGATCGAAAGAGCGATTCTCTTGCATGAGAAGAACGACATGTTTTATGTCACGTAGCGAAGAGAGCTTGGGAGAGTCTTGCGCGAGTACACGCCGCACATTGGGCGGCATGAAAGCTGAAGCGGCGGCAACGGCCGCGAGCCGCGCCGAATCTTTGAGGAGGCGGCGACGAGTGAGTTGCCGAGGAAAGCTCATACGCTATTTAAATCCAGTGCCAAAAAAGGATAATTACAACGCGATTTTATCAACGTGTTTTCTTCGTAGCAGATGCAGCCTTCATACAATGGCTTCTTATGCGTACGCTCCTCTCGTTTTCCATTGTGATCCTGGCCACCACTGTTCATTTGTCTGCGGTTCTCGCGGAGAGTCCGGGAACAGCTCCTGCAACGCCCATCAAGCATCTCGTCGTCATTTTTCCCGAGAATATTTCGTTCGATCACTACTTTGGAACCTATCCTCACGCGGAGAATCCGCCGAATGAGCCAAGGTTTATCGCGGTGCCAAATACTCCCCCGGTAAATGGACTCAGTACGGCCCTACTCACGCGCAATCCGAATGCGGCGAACCCGGCTAATGGCGCGGGCGCTACAAATCCTTTCCGTCTCGATCGCAGCCAGGCTGCAACTGCCGATCAAGACCATTCCTACACTCCGGAACAAATGGCGTTCCACGCCGGATTGATGGATCTATTTCCTAAGTCCCTAGGCAAGGGCGACACGCCAAAGGCAGGGGCAGCATCTCCCCTGAACACGACGGGTCTCACAATGGGCTATTTCGACGGGAACACGGTTACTGCGCTGTGGAATTATGCGCAGCGCTTCGCAATGAGCGACAACTCGTTCGGCACGACGTTCGGACCATCGACACCAGGCGCAATCAATCTTGTTTCAGGCCAGACAAACGGTGTCATCGATATTCGAAACGGCAGGGGAGGGCTGGCCGGCGGAGGCAACGATTCGTTCACGCTCATCAGCGATCCCGATCCCGTTGGCGATGTTTGTTCCGCCTCTACGAGGATGCTTGTGTCGATGGCCGGCAACAACATCGGCGATCTGCTGAATGGGGCCAACATCACATGGGGGTGGTTCAGCGGCGGATTCGATCTGGCTGTGACGAATGCGAACGGCACAACGAATTGCCAGAGATCGTCAAAATCTCCGGTAACTCATAAAACCGTGGCGGATTACATTCCGCACCACGAACCGTTTCAATATTATGCGTCTACGGCGAACCCGACGCATGTACGTCCTTCGTCGATCCAATCGATCGGACATGCCGGCGATCGTGCGAATCATCAATATGACATCCACGACTTCTTTGACGCGATTAAAGCAGGCAATTTCCCCACAATCAGTTTCCTCAAGGCGCCGGCCTTTCAAGACGGTCATGCCGGTTATTCGAATCCCTTAGATGAGCAGACGTTTGCTGTCGAGGTGATTAATTTCCTTCAAAATAGGCCGGAATGGAAGGACACGGCTATTGTCATCGCTTATGATGACTCCGATGGTTGGTATGACCATCAGATGAGCCCCATCGTAAACCAGTCGAGCGGCAGCACCGACGCGCTTACGGGCCCTGGCAGTTGCGGCGACGGGAGAAGCGCGTTGCCAGGTGTAGATGCTGCGAATGCACATGCGCAAGGCCGATGTGGATTCGGTCCGCGACTACCTTTGCTTGCTATTTCGCCGTGGGCTCGCGTGAACTTTGTCGATCATTCCCTGACGAATCAGGCTTCGATCATCACTTTCATCGAAGACAACTGGCTGCATGGAACGCGGCTCGGAAAAGGTTCGTTCGATGGCATTTCCAATTCCATTACGGGTATGTTTGATTTCCAGAGCAAACCGCGAATGGGCAAACTGATCCTGAACGAGAATACTGGGGAAATGGCATCGAGGCGATAAGAGATCCCATGACGAGGCGAGAGTTTTTGCAGGCCAGCGCGGCCGGCTCCCTATTTGCCGGACGCGGGATCTCGTCTCCGTCTCTTGCTCCTAACGGGCTCACTAAATTTGTGGATCCTCTTCAAATTCCGCATCTTGCTCAGAGCAGTGGAATGAAGAGCGCCCCATATAGTCTCGAACCGAACGTTCCGTTGTACCGTCTCGCCATGCGGCAGTTTGAGAGAAAGGTTCATCGGGACCTGCCCCCTACGAAAATGTGGGGCTTTGACGCGGCGTCGCCGGGTCCCACGATCGAGGCTCGTTGCGGCGAACCGCTCTTTGTCGAGTGGGCGAACGACTTACCGGACAAACATTTTCTGCCCATTGACCATTCCATTCACGGTGCGGGTTCAGGAGAACCGGAAGTGCGTACGATCATTCATCTGCATGGCGCGCGCGTGCCACCGCAGAGTGACGGCTATCCCGAAAATTGGTACACGCCCGGCAAATCGGTGTTCAGTTTTTATCCCAATCAGCAAGAAGCCACTATGCTGTGGTACCACGATCACGCGATGGGGATTACACGGCTGAACATCTTTGCCGGACTATTCGGGCTTTATATACTTCGCGATGACGCGGAATATGCCTTCGATTTCCCGAGAGGCAAATACGAAGTTCCTCTAATTCTTTACGACCGAAGTTTTCGCACCGATGGACAGCTCTACTATCCCGTTTCGGACAATCCCAATAAGCCATGGGTCTCCGAGTTCTTTGGCGATGCCATCCTCGCGAACGGAACACTGTTCCCTTTTTTCGATGTCGAAGCGCAGAAATATCGCTTTCGTGTAGTAAATGCCTCGAATAGCTCCTTCCTTTATTTATCTCTATCGAATGAACAAGAATTATGGCAGATCGGCGCAGATCAAGGATTGTTATCGGCTCCAGTGCCTTTGAAACGGCTGACGCTTGCGCCGGGTGAGCGCGCGGATCTCGTTATTGACTTCAAAAGTCAGGCCGGCCGAAGTATCGTGCTCAAGAGCGATAACTACGCCATCCTGCAATTTCGCATTGCGGGTTCGTCAGGCGCTGCGGGAAACGTGATTCCCGGTAAATTGCGGACCATAACAAGAATCGAAGAGCAAGAAGCTGTCAGAACGCGGCTGCTCACTTTGGAGGGCGGCGGCGATACAGATGATCCTACTTCAAAGATTCAGCCGATGCTGTTAAACGGCGCTTACTGGCACGAACCGGTGACGGAAACGCCCACTCTCCATACGATTGAAATCTGGAGTTTCATCAATCTCACGGACGACTCCCATCCAATTCATCTCCACCTGGTGCGGTTCCAAATCCTGGATCGGCGCCCGTTCGATCTCTTCACTTATCTGAACGAGCTCAAATTGGTGTACACGGCTGACCCTATTCCTCCGGATGCCAATGAATCAGGATGGAAAGACACAGTGCGCGCGGATCCGGGAATGGTCACGCGCATCATCATCCGCTTTGAAGGATTTGCCGGCCGCTATGTCTGGCATTGCCACATACTCGAGCATGAAGATTATGAAATGATGCGGCCGTATGACGTGCTTATCCCAGGTACAAAGCTGCCGCTGGCTGGAGTTGGCTGAATTGCGTGCAACCTATTCCTTCCAGGCCACATTTCGTATACCGGGCAGAATACGAATGTCCTCGATGAAGGGAGGCGTTTCGGGAATGCGGGAAGCTCGGGCGCGCCATTTCAGTTCGCAGTCGACAGTTGTCAGCACGGTAGGCGGATCGTACAGAGCACTCCAATGAGTGATCTTCCAGTCTGACTCTAACAGCCGCTGCCGGAGTTCGGCTTCACTTAGAGAATCGGAAGACAGGTCAAGGTGGAGCGAAGCGTGGAATTCGTGTGGGAAATACCTCTCGACAATTTTGAGCGCCCACAATATCGCGAACGCAATGAGAGAGCCCGCGGCGCCGAGGTAAAGATTGCCGCCGCCGAAGAGAAGACCGAGAACCGTGACGAGCCAGAGAGTGGCGGCTGTCGTGACGCCGCTGACATTTGCATCCCGCTTGACGATCACTCCCGCTCCGATAAATCCAATACCGGAGAGAATGCCGAGTGGTAGCCGCATAAGATCCATCACCACAAAGGAACTCGGCGGTTTTCCGGCAATTGGAAGTAGCAGGTTGACCTGCAGCATGGCCAAGGTGGCAGCCAGGCAGACGAGCATTGTGGTGCGAGTGCCGGCGGGATGGCCGTGTTCGTCGCGATTCAGTCCAATGATGAAGCTGGCGATGCATGCCAGTAAGAGGCGGAGGGCGATCTGTTCCCAGGTGAGATGAAGCGGCACGCAATTCCTCTTCGAAATTGTAAGCCTCAGGCGAGTATAGGATCTACATACCGATCCCGGTACGCTGTGTCACCTGAGGCCTTTCATGGTGCTCTTAATTGGCACGATCCAATGCTAATATCGAGCGACAACGGCGCCCGGCTCGCATAAGGCCAGGCGCGAGAGAACCAAGGAGAAATGAATGATGAAATTGGTGAACGCAGCGTTGATCATTACGCTGTCGTCGGCGACGGCCTGGACGCAATTCAATGCGGGCGAGCAGAAGGCCGAAGCCAGCCTGCCCTTCACCATGACCACGGTGGCCACCTTTGAACTGCCCTGGCGGCTGGCCTTCCTGCCCGATGGCCACATGCTGGTCACCGAAAAAGTCGGGCCCGTTTGGCTGGTGTCCCAGCAGGGCGAGAAGATTCCGGTGGCCAATACGCCCCCGGTCTATTGGCAGGGCCAGAACGGCATGCTGGGCGTCTTCCTCTCGCCCCATTACGCCACCGATGAGAGTATCTATCTCACCTACTGTGAGCCGGGGGACTACGGCTGCGGTCTGACACTGGCACGCGCAAAGCTGCACATCAACGCCACCTCGGCTAGACTGGGAAACCTCGAGGTGTTGTGGCGCCAGATGCCCAAGGGCAAAGGCGGCCAGGAAGGCGCGCAGATCGCCTTCTCGCCCGACGGCCAGTATTTGTTCCTCACGGTCGGCGATCGCCAGCGTTTCACCCCCGCCCAGGATCCAAACCAGCCTGAAGGGAAGATCCTCCGCCTCACGCTGGACGGCAAACCCGCACCCGGCAATCCCAACTTCGGCAAAACCGGCGCTGCCACCATTCCTCTGATCGATCCGCCGCGTGACACCGAAGCCGCCAAGACCGCGAAGGTGGTGAGCACGTATACCTTTCCCGACCCTAACCTGACACCGGCTGAAACTTGGGCCAGCGGCGTACGCACGCCCTATGGGTTGGCGTTTTCGCCCACCGGCGAATTGTGGGAGGTCGAGCATGGCCCGCGCGGCGGCGACGAGATGAACCTGATCGAGAAGGGTAAGAATTATGGCTGGCCGCTGGTCTCTTATGGCCACAACTATAACGGCGTGCCCATCCCGGATCCCGACACGCGTCCCGACCTGGCGAAGCCAGTGATTTATTGGGTGCCGGTGATCGCGCCGGGGAATCTGATGTTCTACCATGGCACCCAGGCCTTCCCGCAATGGAACGGCAACGGCTTCATCAGCGGCTTGGCGACGAAGACGCTCAACCGCTTCATCTTTGACGGTCATGGTGGCGCGAAACCCGCCGAGCGGTGGGATGTAGGCCGCCGCATCCGCGACGTGGAAGAAGGCCCCGATGGCTCGCTGTGGATGCTCGAAGACGCCAATCCCGGCGCCCTGATCCATATAATACCCAAGTAATCCCTTCGCGTTGGCGGACAAGCAGCAAAAGGGCCGAAGAGTTTTAGCACCCGAAAGCCGCATTGTCGATTGATATAGTGGACATTCAGAGTGCAGGTTTGCTCAACGTGCAATACACTGACGGTGTCATGACTCGTAAATAATTTACATAGGCTAGTCATTCGGGAGGGATTCTATGAGGCGCTGTCTGTCAGCACTTTTACTGTACGTTAGCGTCTGGTCTTGTGCTGCGTTTGCGCAAGACACCGCTAGCATTACAGGCACGGTTACCGATCCAAGCGGTGCGTCTGTTGCGGAGGCGCAACTCACTTTTGTCAATACGGCGACTCAATTCACGCGCACGGTGACGACGAGTGCGAAAGGTGAATACGTTGCATCCGCGATACCTACCGGCGAGTACACTGTCACCGCGACGAAACCGGGGTTCCAGAAGTTGGTGCGATCCGGCGTTGTTTTGACTACTGCCAGCACGCTGACAGTGGATCTTCAGCTCGCTATCGGAAATGAAAAGCAGACGGTATCGGTAACGGAAACCGCGCCACTGCTCCAGTCGCAAAGCGCGGATGTTTCGGCACTGGTAGATAATCACCAGATGGTCGCATTGCCGCTGGTCAGCCGCGACTTCACAGATCTGGTGTTGCTGACGCCGGGCGCGCACGTTGGGTCGGCGTCGAATCTCGCAGAAAGCGGCAGTCCTTACTCCATGCGCGGCGGCGCCAATTACAGCGTGAACGGCGCTATGGCCGCCGGGAACAGTTATCTCATCGACGGCATCTATAATCGCAACCTCTGGCTGAACACGCTGATCATCGTGCCGGTTGTAGACGGAATCCAGGAGTATCGCGTCATGACGAGCAATTATTCCGCTCAATACGGTGAGGCCGCGGGAGCAGTTACAGAAGTGGAAACCCGGTCGGGCACGAACCAGTTCCATGGCTCTGTCTGGGAGTTCTTGCGAAACGACAAATTGAACGCGAACACGTTCTTTAATAATCTGAATGGCATCAGCAGGCCGCCCTTCCGTAGGAATGAGTTCGGCGGAACGTTCGGAGGCCCAATCATTCGCAACCAAACATTCTTTTTTGGTGATTATCAGGGCATTCGGCTGAACTCTCCACAAACGTACACATCAACGATTCCGACGATTGCCCAGCGGCAGATGGTCGAAACCGGCAACTTCGCAGCGCTTGGCGCTCCGATCTACAACCCTTATCTGACAACCACTGCGAACGGGCAAGTACAGCGCGTCGGGTTCGCGAATAGTCAGATTCCAGTGACATTGCTTGACCCGGCGGCGATCAATTTGATGAAGCTTCTGCCTACGCCGACGAACGGGAACTCGACGAACAATTTCACGTTCGACCCGCCGCTCACTCAGCAGACCGATCAGTTCGATGTACGGATTGACCAGAATCTGGGTAGTTCCGATCACCTGTTTTTCCGCTATAGCTATGACAACAGTGACCAGGTAGTGCCGGGCACACTGCCTGCTCCGGCGAACTCCTCATTCCAGACCGGGCCGTACATCGCAACAACGGGCGTCGGGACAACTGGTACAGGAACCGGCACGACAACGCCGCTGTTGAATCAATCCGCGGTGCTCGGCTACACGCGAACACTCAGCGCGAACACCGTGCTGGAGTCACATTTCGCAGTGGTGCGCTGGAATGCGAACATCACGCCCTTGGGTGGAGCTTACAGCACCGCCTCCGAGCTCGGAATTCCTGGAATCAATATCAACGATAAGTCGGGAGGGTTGCCCAGCTTTACGGTTTCGGGCTTTCAGACTCTTGGCGATAATTCCACCTTTCCCGAAGATAGTCACATCACTACTTTCCAACTGGACGGTGCGTTAACGCATGTCCAGGGAACGCACACCATCAAAACCGGAATCCTATTCCTGCGACACCGCTTCAACGGATATTCGGCGTTTCCAACGCGCGGAACTTTCGATTTCAACGGCCAATTCACGAGGCAGATCAATGGATCCGGATCGCAAACTGCGCTCGCCGACCTCGCGCTTGGCGCATACGATACAGCCAGCCGCAACGTGCTCACCAGTACGTTCGGCATGCGCATCTTTCAAGTCGCGCCGTTCGTACAGGACACATGGCGCGTTACGGACCGGCTCACTTTGGATTTAGGCTTCCGTTGGGAAGTGGATGCGCCGCCTTACGAAGTACATAATCACTGGGCGAATTTCGATCTCAATACCGCACAGTTGTTAGTCGCAGGTATGAACGGGAATGGCCGCCGCTTGCGCAATTTCGACTACGATACACCTGCGCCGCGCGTTGGGCTTGCGTATGCGCTCACATCAGATCGCAAGACCATCCTACGCAGTGGATTCGGCATCTCTTACGTCGACACGGACGCTGGCGGCGCGCAACTCTACAAAAATCTTCCATACTTTTTCACGCAAACGGTGACGAGCAATATCAATGGCGCTCCGGCCGCCGTGCTGAGCCAGGGACTTACTATTCCCGTGCCGCCGAATATTAACAACCAGGCGGCTTTGTCGGGCGGCAGTCCCGATGCCTGGAATTTCAGTCTGCGTGAGAGCGAAATTCTGCAATGGAGTTTCGGTGTTCAACGGCAGCTCTGGTCGGACTGGATGGTTTCCACAACGTATGTCGGCACACGCGGTGAAAGACTTTTGATCAATAGTCAGAATCTAAATCAGTCCATTCCCGGGCCTGGCGCTCAGGGCCCGCGACGTCCCTACGGTCTAATCAATCCGAACCTCGTCAATGTCTCCTACAGAACAAACGGGGGGGATTCGAAGTACCAGGCGTTTCAATTTCACATGGAGAAGCGCTTCTCGCGCGGCCTGACGTTCGGCGCTTCCTATACATACTCGAGCTATTTGTCGGATATAGGCAACCCCAATGGCGGCGGGAATTCCGATATTCAAAATTACTTCTGTATCGCTTGCAATTGGGGTCCAACACCGGACGATTACAAGAGCGTGCTTTCGATCAATCACGTGTATCAGATTCCGTTGGGGCGCGATCGAAAATATCTGACCAGGGGAACCCTTTCGTATATATTGGGCGACTGGAACCTGAATGGCATCTGGAGTGCGCAGACTGGCGCCCGCTTCACGCCGATCCTCGGTACGAGCGTGTCAAACTCCGCCGGCGGCGGCGACCAGCGTCCGAATGCCATTGCCAGCGGAAATCTTCCCTCGGGTCAGCAGAGTATCTATCACTGGTTTAATACGGCTGCGTTTGTTGCTCCGGCTCAATACACGTTTGGCAATGCAGGCACCGGCATTCTGGTTGGGCCAGGGTATTTCGACGTGGACCTCAGCCTGGTGCGACATTTTGCCTTAACCGAGCGCTTCGGGCTGGATCTGCGTACCGAATGGTTTAACGCGTTTAATCGAGCCAATTTCAACCCGCCAAATGCGACCATTGGGACGGCGCAGGCCGGCGTAATCAGCAGTACGCTGCCGGCGCGCATTATCCAGATGGCCATAAAGGTTTCTTTTTAGACCGTGAGACCCACACGCCGCGAGGCCCTCGCCAGTTTAGGATTCGCATTCAGCGCACCCGGGAACTCCTATTCCCATCGGGCCGGCGATCCACCAAAAAACCTGGTCGTGATCATGTCCGATCAGCATAAGCGTGACTGCCTTGGTATTGCGGGCGATAGGATCGCTCATACGCCGAGTTTAGATGCCTTCGGCGCTAGAGCAGTGCGATTCACCCAGGCGTATTGCACGAACCCGGTTTGCACTCCGTCGCGAGCGTCCATACTTACGGGCCTGTACACTCACAACCATCAGACTTGGAGCAATACGACTCCATGGCCCATCGGCCATAAAACGATTGCGCACTATTTCGACCAGGCCGGATATGTGACCGGTCTGATCGGAAAGATGCACTTTGTCGATGCGCAGACGCACGGCTTCGACTACAAGCTCGATTTCAATGACTGGTATCAGTTTCTGGGCCCAAGGACAAAGCTGTATGCCGATGAATTGAGCCGCGCCAATTCCGGTGCGGGGTTGCCTCAAATTGATGACTTATGGCGCGATTTTGGCGATCCGTGGAAAGGTCATCGCGAGTTAGACGACCGCGAAGGCCCCGTTGCGGTGGGCGGCGTCTCGAAGATCCCGGAAGAGTATCACTTCGAGAGTTTCGTCGCGCGCGAGTCCGTGAGATTCCTACGCAGATTCGGTAAACAGCAGCAGCCGTTTCTGCTTATTTGCTCATTCCTGAAACCGCATGATCCTTTCATGCCCGCTGCGCGATTCGCGAACATGTTCCGGCCTGAGGACATGCATCTCCCCGATACATGGGGCAAAATCGATCTATCGAAAGTTCCGGCGGAAGTGCGAAAATCCATCGAGCACAACGCGCCGACTCCGGAACTCCGCGATCCGGTTCAAGCGCGCAAGCGCATTGCGTATTACTACGCTAACCTCGCGCAGATGGACGATTGTGCCGGCGTGGTTTTGCGAGCCCTGCGAGAACTCGGATTAGAAGAAAGCACCATAGTGGTCTACACGTCGGATCATGGCGAGATGCTTGGCGAGCACGGATTATGGCAGAAATTTGAGTTTTACGAGGCATCTTGCGGCATTCCGTTGATGATTCGCGCACCGGGATTTGCAACACCCGGTAGGTGTGAGATGCCGCTCAGCCAAGTCGGCTTGCTGCCCACGCTCGCTGAATTGGCGAACGTTTCGGTTTCCTCGTCGTTCGATGGCCGCAGCTTCGCGGAGCAGGTTCGCAATCCCTCCGTGCGTCGCGACCTGCCGGTATTCGCGGAGTACAATCTGCGGACGCCCGGTGCGAAATATATGATTCGCCGCGGCGACTATAAGTACACTCTTTGGACGCATGATATGCCGGAACTGTATAACCTGCGAACAGATTCAAAAGAGACGAACAACCTCGCACTTGGTCCTGAACACAGGAGCACGGTGGAACGGCTGAAGTCCGAACTGTTCGCCTGGTATAAGCCGCCGGAATTAGACATGCCGGCCTGAACAGGCAGGCACTATCCTGCGGAACGAACGGACTCTTGCGGGGAGATGCCGCCAGGATCGTTGACGACCGCTCCCGCTGGTGCTTTGACAGGGCCGTGCAGCAGGGGATCGTTCGTCCTTTGCATCCAGGCATCGAGTCGTCCGCGCATTTCTTTGAGCGCCGCTGGATAGGCCGGATCATTTACCAGATTGCGCGTCTCTTCGGGGTCGAACACGGTGTCGAACAATAATTCGCGCGGAACAATCCGATCGCGCCAGCCATGCTCGAGCCAATACGTCTTGCTGAGACCATCGTCGCAATTCGGCAGGACGGGTGTCTTCCTGTCGCCGAAGTGACGGATATAGTTATATCGAAGAGTTCTGGCGGCGCGCTTTGGTTCATAAGCCGCGTGGTAGTTCACCTCGGCGAAGACCTCGTCATGAATCTGCTGTACCTCACCTCTGATGAGCGGCATGAGGGATCGGCCCTGCAACCAACCCGGCTTCTCAAGATTGAGGAGTTCGCATACAGTGGGATAAAGATCCATGTGCGAGACCATGGCATCACAGACCTTACCGCCGCGAAAGCCTCCCGGACCGCGCAGGATCAGGTAAACCGATGTGCCGTGAACGGTAAGGTTGCATTTCATCGCAGGGAAGGCGATGCCATGGTCCGTGGTTGAAATGACAAGGGTGTTGTCGGCCAGGCCGGCAGATGCAAGCGCATCCAGTACAGCGCCAACTCCTTCATCGAGTATGCGTGCGGTGGCGAGGAATTCAGCCATATCCCGGCGAGTTTCTGGGGTATCCGCAACAGGAACTGGCGGCTGTGTGAAGCGCACGTCTTCCTGAGGACCGGTTCGCGCGAATTCGCGATGCGTCTCATGGAACCCTACCGTGAGAAAGAACGGCTCTTTGGGCCGCTCCTTCAGAAAACGGACAGCCGCTGGTGCAACCTGCGCAACATGAACACCGCCAGCTTCGACGACTTCGTCATATCCGATCACGTGAGGGTCCTTCGCGATGTGCTGTATGCCTATCAGCGTTGAGCGGTAACCGTGCGGGCGCAACCAGTGAATCATGTGCTGGTTGTAATTGTTCAGGGAGAAGCCGCGGTGCGCTAAGCCCAACATGCCGTTGTTGTGCGGACATTGACCCGTGAGAAGTGCCGCCCTGCTCGGCGAACAGGTTGGGGCAGCATCGAAGGCCTGACGGAACAAAATGCCCTCGCGAGCAAGCTTTTGGAGATTCGGCGTCGGGACGTCAAAGCCATACGGCTGAATATAACGGCCAGTGTCATGCGAATGGATGTAAAGAATATTGGGCGGGCTGGCACGAGGAGTTTGAGCGCGTATTCCTGTTACAGCGCTCGCAGCCACGATGCCCTTCATCAAATCGCGTCTTGAACTGCGCAGTGCATGATTCTCCATATTCTCAGTATGACTTCATCAGTGCGCTAATTCACGAGTGGAACCGCTCGTCTTTTAAGCTGAGCGCGGCGCGGCGTCATCGGGGAAGAAGTTCGAGGACGTGGTCTCTTCATCGAACAATTTTGGTTGAATATACTTGACTACTCCATCCCTGAGCGGCTACGCTGGATGGGCATGACTGTGACAGGCCGGATCTTAATAGTTCGTGGTAACTTGGTATGTGAGCGCTTAAAGGGCCGGGCCTGAGGATTTCTCTTAGGGCCCGGCGTTACCGAGTTAATGGCCTTTCGGCCTTGGGATTTCGACGGTGATCACAAATCCGAGTATTTCTACTCGGATGGTGATATGCCGCCGCCTTTTGAAGGTAGAAGAAATCATGTTCTTCTCCTTTCTTTGATATACCCCTTGGTCGGTGCTTGAACACCGACCAAGGGGTTCTGCTTTTCGGGGCAGAACTTATTGAAAGCCGTTGTGATCAGTTGGCATAGTAATAGCGCACCCCCCGCTTGTTAACTTTGCCGCGTTTGACGTAGCTTTTCAAAACCGTGTAAGGATAATTGGGATGCATTTCGATGCCGCTCTCGCTAGCGAGCTTCGCCACTTCCGCCGCAGTACAGCCATGGGTTGATGAGTTTTTAACTCTTTCAAGAATCCACGCTGCTTTTGATTTCTGCTCAACTGGGTCAGTGCCGTTGCTATCCTCCAGCGAAAACAAATCAGAGCCGTTATGTCCAGTACTGTTAAGGTGGGAATTAGCGACAGGTTCCGGGGCCACTGCCATAGTGCCATTGGATTCAGGCGAGGGATTTAACCGTCGCTGCCTGATATCAAGAAGCTTTTGAAGGGCTTCCACCTCAGACTTCCACTGTTCCACTTCGGCATTAATCTTTAATTGTTTGGCAGTGGCCTTTTCCAGTTCACCACGTGCTTGATCCAGTTCTGATTGTAGTGCTGATGCTAGATCCTTCATCCAAATCTCCTGAGTACAAGGAAAAGCATATCACAGTGGGAATACGGGTAGTGGATGGAGGAACTGGAGTGGATTGGGATTGAGGTAGTTTGGCCCAAATACGCATGCGCCTATAATCAATAGGAGATGGATGAGGCGGCCAGAGCCATGAGAGGAGAGGTATTACCCGCACCAGAATTTATTGAAGGTCCTGAGGCGCGGACACGCTTTGACGCGCTTGTTCGAAAGGTACTCTCTGTGCCGCATGAAGAGATTGTGCGGCGTGAGGCGGAATATCAAAAAACGCGTCCAGGACTACGGGGAAAGAAGCGCGGACGAAAACCAAAGGCTAGTCAACACGCTTCTTAGGACCGCGTTGGAGCCTGCCACTAGAAAGGCTCTTCTTTTGTCGGGCCTCCTCTCGTTTTGTCTTGCCAGTAAGCTCTTTGTATGTGAGCCGCTTGCCTACAACCTTCCGAACGAGACAGCTAAAGCGATTTCCATCGCGCATAGGCAAGCGATTGTTGAACCGGAACGCCTGTTCGTCAACATAACGGAATAAGCGGAACGGTTCGACCGAGACGTACGTGCCACCAATACTCCGTTTCAACAGGCTCCAGAAGTTCTCGATGCCATTGGTGTGGACATTGCCGCTTACATACTGGTCCAGGTGATTCACGATTCGATACTCGTATTCGTCCATCTTCCATTGATGGCCATGCTCATGGTGAAGAGAGTAGAATTTGGTTCCACAGAACCGCGCACGATGGGTTGAATGCTGGCCTTGGTCCGATCAGTAATCACGCTGGCGAGAACCTTGCCATCGCGTTGTAGAAGGCCAAGAACAACTGCCTTACCGCCGGTGTTACCGCTTTCTTTTTGAACACGGCGCTTGCGCTCTTTGTGCATGTTGCGAGCCTTACCGCCGATGAAAGTTTCATCTACTTCTACTTCACCAGCGAGCGCTCCGCCGGTTAAATCATCCTGCATGGCAAGCCGAATGCGATGAAGCAGAAACCATGCCGACTTTTGGGTTATACCAAGCGTGCGATGTAGTTCCCAAGAAGAGATACCGTTTCGATTGCTGGCAACAAGCCACATAGCAGTGAGCCACTTATCCATGCCGAGAGGCGAGTCTTCCATGACGGTGCCGGTCTTGAGTGTGAACTGCCTACGAGGATGGCGATTAGCGCACTGCCAACGATTGTGTTGGGGCTGAAACTTGACCTTCTTGCTTTCGCAGGTCGGACAGACTACCTCGCTATTAGCCCAACGCCTTGGAACAACATACTCACGGCAGTTGTCGGCATTAGCAAAGGTAACGACGGCTTCTTGAAGAGTCTTGGGATCGCCTTCCATGATTCAATCGTACTCGGGGAACCGCGCGGAATAGTCAAGTATATTTTAACCCACAATTTCCTCTCTGTGTATAGGGATATAGAAGAATTCTGCCGCCAGAGTGACGTCCAAGCTTGACGAAACCCTATTGCTGACTTATTCTATTGACAATAGGGTGTTTTGGCCCGAAGCCGGAGTTGGTCAACCAGATCAGAGGTCCGATTAGAATCACCAGATGGGAATGGAGTTCAACTCCGGGGCAACAGGAGGGCGAAGCTTGGGTCTTGGATTTTGGCGATGGAGGAAGAGCTTCTGTGGCGGGCGGAGACTCGGGACTGAATCGTGCGCTCTGCGCGCGGACGCCGTGACGGACTTTGAAACTAGGTTTTTGCACTATCTGAACGTGAGCATCATCCTGTGGCCTGAATGTGCCGCGTTCTGTCCACTGGTCGAGATGGAATTCGGTTATCGAGAAATGATCAGCAATGCGAACTACGACGACTGTCATCACCCCGGCTCGCTTTGAGCGAGGCCTTACTTATTTTGATTTTCTGAGCGGCGCTCCGGTCAATCGAAACAAGTTCGAGCATAACTATAACAATCCGGTGCTTACCGAAGAAGACGTCGACTTCTTTCGAAAGGCCAGTCAACTGGCCAATGGTCCTCGAAAGTTGTTGGCAATTGCCGAAGCGTGGTGCGGCGATGTCTATCGCGAATTGCCCACCGCGGTTCGCATCGCAGAGGCAGCAGGGATGGACCTGCGAATTTTTCTTCGTGATGAAAATCCGGATATCATGGACGAATTTGCCGACAACAACGGAAAATCACGTGCCATTCCCGTGTTCGTCTTCTACACCGCGGACACGCAGTACATTACACACTTCACTGAGCGTTCGGCCAGCGCGCATGCCGGACTGGGGATTGCTATGGAGGAAGCAAAAGAGAAGCTGAATCTGCCGGCCGCCGCCTCCTTTGGAAAACTCCAGGATCCCGACAGGCAACGTTTCATTGAAGAGGTGATCTCGAGAATCGAGCCGTATGCAGACGAGTGGCGCAGGGATGCGGTAAAGGAAATACGCCAACTTCTAACAGCTGCGATGCGGATATAAATGCTGCACGATGGATTTTTTATTGGTGAATCGTGACAAAGCAAGATGGGATTCCGATAGTCTACACGATCCGCGGTTGCGCGGCATGTGTCAAGTTGCTCGAGAAGTGGCGCATTGAAAGAGTCGTTTACGATGAGCGCCGAGTAGATCTCAGTCAAGCGACATTAGACGAAGCCCGCCGCTACGGTAAACTCGTTCCCATTATTGTTTGGCCCGATGGCCGGGTTGAACAGGGCTTTGGCGATAGTCTGGGGTGTTTCATCTAGTAGTTCTCGCCAAGTCGGGTGTCGCCTACGTGCGTCGCTCAGGTTGTAAACGGCATGAGGGGTTTCGGTGATTTCTCGCTAATGACGAAGCGACGCGGCAGTGTGTCCCCTTTTCTGCGGATACGACCTATCGCCAAGGACCGTCTCAAAGGTCTTAACCATGAGTCTTGTGGAACGATTTCTCGTCACGCTGGCGATGAGTGGACTCAGGTCACGCTCCCTGCGCCTTTTGCGTTGGCGATCCGCCTTCACCGGAAACGCGGAAGTCTTCCGGTTCGTTCGCCGTCGGGTTATGCCAGCCTCCGGGAGGCGAAAGTTGTTGTTCAGCCTCACTGGGCCCCCAGTGGCCTTTGTCATATGTGAAGACAGGGGTTCCGGCTTTCAATACCGGGTCCACGATCCGCCATGCCTCTTCGACGTAATCCTCGCGCGCAAACAAGGTAGTGTCGCCCGCCATCGCGTCACCGAGAACGCGCTCGTAAGCACTCATCTCTTCCGGACAGGGATGGCGGCTCGCAATAATCTCGACCGCTTCACCTTCCATCCGTTCGTCAGGACCCATCACGGTGGCGCCCACGGCAATAGTCATTTCGGGGCTGATGCGGAACCGGATGTAGTTCCGGGAATCATTGTCGCCGATGACGGTCGGAGGTCTTCGAAACCGGGCGACAACTTCCGTGCTGGTCACCGGCAAGTTTTTTCCGGCGCGAATATAAAACGGCACGCCCTTCCAGCGCCACGAATCAACCTCAAATTGCAAAGCGGCAAACGTCTCGACATTCGAATCGGGAGCGACGCCTTTCTCCTGCCGGTAACCGAGGAACTGGCCCCTGACCACGTTCTTCGGGTCGATCGGCGGGATCGCTTTCAGCACTTTCACCTTCTCATCGCGAATGGTCTCGCTGTCCTTGCGCACAGGCGGCTCCATCCCCAGGTTACTCAAGATCTGGAAAAGGTGATTCTGGATCACGTCGCGAATCGTGCCGGTCTGGTCGAAGAAAGCGCCTCTCCCTTCGACACCAAATGATTCCGCCATCGTAATTTGCACGCTCTCGATAAAGTGTCTATTCCAGAACGGCTCCATGAACGCGTTTGCGAATCGAAAGACTACGACGTTGTTCACGGGCCGCTTGCCCAGATAATGATCAATACGAAAGATCGCGGATTCCGGAAAGCTTCGGTGCAAAGTGCGATTCAGCTCTTGCGCCGAAGCCAGATCGTGCCCGAACGGCTTTTCAATAATCACACGACCGCCATGGGCGCAGTCCGAATCGGTCAATTGTTTCACGACCTTTTCAAAAAGCAACGGCGGAATGGCCAGATAGAAGGCCGGCCTTTGAGCCGCATTGAGTTCTTTCTTCAGCGCCTGAAACGTCGATGCGTCCGTGTACTCGCCGCCCACATACCGCAGCAGGTCCATCAGCTTATTAAAGGCTCCGGGATCGATTCCGCCGTTAGCCTCAACGCTGTCGTGCGCTCGAGCGCGAAGCCGATCCAAGTTCCAACCACCTCTCGCGACGCCGATAACGGGCACATTCAAACGACCGTGCTTCACCATCGCCTGTAGTGCCGGGAAAATCTTCTTGTATGCCAGGTCGCCCGTCGCTCCGAAGAAGACCAGGGCATCTGAATGGGAATCGCTCATCGCAGTCTCCTGTCCGGTCTATTTTCCGGCGGCTTTCTCCAAGTGGCCGCCGAACCCGAAGCGCATCGCGGACAGCAGCTTGTCCTGATAATCCGCCTCACCACGCGACGTGAACCGTTGGTAGAGCGCGGCGGAAAGGACGGGCGCCGGAACACCTTCGTCGATGGCAGCCTTGATGGTCCACCGGCCTTCGCCCGAATCCGACACTCGCCCTGCGAACTGCGATAGAGATTGATCTTTCACCAGGCTGGCGGCTGTCAGATCCAGCAGCCAGGATGCGATGACGCTGCCTCGCCGCCACACCTCGGCGATGTCCCGCAAGTTGAGGTCAAACTGATAAAGCTCCGGGTCGCGCAGCGGCGTGGTCTCCGCGTCAACCGTGCTCTCCTGCTTTCCTACGTTGGCATCGCGTAAAATGCCAAGGCCTTCAGCATAAGCGGCCATGACACCGTATTCGATTCCGTTATGGACCATCTTGACGAAGTGGCCGGCACCATTCTGACCGCAATACAAGTAACCCTGTTCGGCGGTGCCATCCAGATTTTCGCGACCAGGCGTGCGCGGTATATCGCCGATACCTGGGGCAAGCGTCGCAAAGATGGGATCGAGGTGCTTAATGACCGGCTCCTCGCCCCCGATCATCATGCAGTAACCTCTCTCCAGACCCCAGACGCCGCCGCTGGTTCCGACGTCAACGTAATGGATCTGCTTTGGGGCGACCTCCTTTGCGCGGCGGATGTCATCCACATAATAGGAGTTCCCGCCGTCGATGACGATATCTCCCGCTTCCAGATGGGGCAGGAGTTCGGCAATTGTGTTATCCACGGCTGCCGCCGGAACCATCAGCCAGACCGCGCGAGGCTTATCAAGCTTCTTCACCAAATCAGCGAGTGAGAGGCTTCCTGTTGCCTTCTCCTTGGCTATCTCCTGCACGGCTTTCGGCGACATGTCGAAGGCAACGCACTGGTGGCCGCCTTTCAGGAGCCGCCGCACCATATTGGCTCCCATTCTTCCGAGTCCAACCATTCCGAGTTGCATAATTACTCCTTGAGCTTGCGATATCGTCGAATTAAATTGTTAGTGGAGCTATCATGGGCGAGCTCTGGTTCCGTCCGGCTTTCGAGTTCCGGAATAATGCGCTGGGCCAACACCTTACCGAGTTCCACGCCCCATTGGTCAAACGAGTTGATTTGCCAGATGGTCCCCTGAGTAAACACGCTGTGCTCATAGAGCGCGACCAGCTTGCCGAGATTCTCCGGCGTTAGCCGATCCACCAGGATGGTGTTCGAAGGCCGGTTCCCTTCAAAGACGCGATGCGGCACCAGCCAATCCGCGGTACCCTCGGCTTTGACTTGTTCCGCCGTCTTTCCGAAGGCGAGCGCCTCCGTCTGAGCAAAAACGTTCGCCAAGAGCATGTCGTGATGCCGCCCCAACGGATTGAGCGTTTGCCCAAACGCGATAAAGTCGCAAGGGATCAGCGGCGTTCCCTGATGGATCAATTGATAGAAAGAATGTTGTCCATTGGTTCCCGGCTCGCCCCAATAAATGGGTCCAGTGGCGTAGGTGACCTCCATGCCGTCGAGCGTGACGTGCTTCCCATTGCTTTCCATGGTCAACTGCTGCAAGTAAGCTGGAAATCGCTTCAGATATTGTTCGTAAGGCAACACCACCGCGGTTTGCGTGCCGAAGAAGTCGGTATACCAGACGGCCAGAAGACCCATCAGAACGGGCAGATTACGATCAAATGGCGTGGTGCGAAAATGCTCGTCCATCTCGTGAAAGCCGTTCAACATCGCCCGGAAGTTATCCGGTCCGATGGCCAGCATGGTCGAAAGACCGATCGCCGAATCCATGGAATAGCGGCCGCCGACCCAATCCCAGAAGCCGAACATGTTCACGGTATCGATCCCGAACTTGCTCACTTCGGCTGCGTTCGTCGAAACCGCGACGAAGTGTTTGGCGATTGCTTTTTCATCCCCACCCAGGCCGGCCAGTGCCCAATCGCGGGCTGAATGAGCATTCGTCATCGTCTCGAGCGTCGTGAAGGTTTTTGATGAAATGATAAACAGCGTTTCGGCGGGATCGAGGTCGCGGATCGCCTCCGCGAAATCCGTTCCGTCAACATTGGAAACGAAGCGAAACGTCATGTCGCGTTGGGCATAATGCTTCAGCGCCTCGTACGCCATCACCGGCCCGAGGTCGGAGCCGCCGATGCCAACATTGATAACGTTACGGATAGCCTTTCCGGTGTGACCTTTCCATTCGCCGCTACGAACGCGGTTGCAGAAATCAGCCATCTTATCGAGTACCGCATGAACCTGCGGGACGACGTTCTCGCCATCGACTATGATGGAGCTGCCTTGCGGCGCTCGCAGAGCAACATGGAGCACCGCGCGGTTCTCGGTAACGTTGATCTTGTCGCCGCGAAACATGGCGTCGATACGTGACCGCAAGCCTGATTCCTCAGCGAGCTGGACTAACAGCTTCAGGGTTTCATCCGTAATACGATTTTTCGAGTAGTCGAGAAAAATGTTCGCCGCCTCGGCTGTCATCCGTTCGCCACGATCAGGATCTTCGGCGAAGAGATCGCGTAGGTGCACCGCGCGAATCTTCTTATAGTGCGATTGCAGCGCTCTCCACGCTTTCCGCTTCGTTAGCGTTGTCAGGGCGTGATTTACGGCGCCCTTTGTTGCGGTTGTTGCCATTTCTTGGTACTCCTTCTTCTAGCATGCGGCGGCCGTGTTGAACACGGAACTCTTTTTCTAATTTGAGGCCACTTGTCTGGAGTTCCCGCAGCCCCCAAATGTTTCGAGGACTTTGTTGAATCATGACGTCATCGCAAAGCGCGGGCTCGGGAGCCTGGGCCGGCGAACGGCCTGAAGGTCATAAAGCGGCTTCGCTGGATTCGACCTTCCTCGATGAGGCGCCATTTCGCCGGCCGCGATAGCCGAGACTCCGATAAGGACGAAGGCCCCATCGTTAGAAGGCACGGACACTTCCCCGGATGGATAAGATCTGGCTAGGCGGCCCTGTGGCTATTCTAACGCCACAACAAATCCCGCTGGGATTCGTTTCGATAAGAGACTCGAAAAGTCCGTCCGCGGCCTTGGAGGAGCGGGCGGGAGTTTAAACCCGCGTCCGAGAAAGTCAAGCCAGTTGCGCAGTCGCCGTTGGGGCTTGCTTATGCAGTAGCTCAACAATGGCTTGGGAGAGCCGTGCTTTCACTTCGTAACGCTGCGGCGCTCGGGTGATGTAGCGGACCACCATTTCGATGCCGGTTGCGGAAGGCCGCAAATCGACGGCCGGTTTCAAGGAAAAGGGGCGTAGGCCGTACTGGTGGGTGACGCGCTCCCACTCCTGCGAGGCCATTTTCGCATCGTCTTCCGTTTCGGCCTCAATGCGCTTGCCAATCAGGTCGGCCATTTTATAGGGATCTTCCGCGAAGGCGAGGCTGACTTGAATTTCGTCCCAAAGCCACTGCCCGTTGGTGGAGAAGTTGAAGTAGTGTCCTTCAATCGCAAAGCTGTTCACAAAGGAGACACGACGTCCCGTTGGGTGGCCGGCGCCCGTCGAATTTCCTATTTCGAGCAGCACGGTACGCAGCAGGCCTATGTCGATGACCTCGCCACCGACGCCTTCAATTTCAACCCAATCGCCCACATGTATTCCGTTGCTGCCGATGAGCACAAACCAGCCAAAGAACCCGACGATGAAGTCTTTCAAAACCACTGTGAGCCCGGCCGTCGCCAGACCGATTAACGTAGACGTTTGACTGGGCAATCCAAAAACGATGATCAGGATTAGCCCGCCCCCGAGAACTCGGAAGGCGATTTTGGCGATGCTCTGCAACTGCTGCAGACGGCGGCCGTCGCTTCTTTCACGCCCAAATCGATGCGGTAGTGCGCCATCAATGAGGAAGACGGCAAGCACGATGGCAAGAATTTGCAACAGCGAGATGAAGACCAAGTGCCAGACGCTTCGCTCCCGCACGCCCAGGGAGTCCGCCCACTGCCCGTAGACTTGGGCGAGCTGACGTGAATCCTGCATGCGCTTGTCCAGCTCGGAGAGCGTCTTGGTCTGGTTTGAGAGATCGTGAAGTCTCGCTACGGCCGCGGTCATGGATTCTGCTGCGGCGGGCGCGTCTTTGGAAGCCATTTGCCTCTGCATCCCGTCATGCTGCCGATCCAGTTGGTCCGAATGTTGTGAAGCTTCGGCTGCCGCTTTCCGGACCTGCTCGCGACGGCCGCCTAAGTTCTCCGCCAATTGAACCCGATCCCACAAGATTGCGGGCGGAGCCGTCTCCGCGATCTTAGGGAACTGTTCCATGCTGGCGTGAGCGGCTTGATGTTGTTGAAGAGCCTGCTGGAGCGCCGCATGGCGGTCGCCGCCCTCCCGCGCCAAATCGCCTTCGGCATCGGATAGTTCGTCCTGATGGAGCGCCAACTGAGCTTGGGCGACTTCGAGTTGATCGTTGACGGATTGGTCCTTCGCGGCTTGCTTCGTCAGGCCGGCGACTTGATCTTGTTCCTTGGTAACGCGAGCCTTGAGTCGCGAAACCCGATCCGCGAGGACTTTGAGCGGACCCTTCAAGGGCGCACTTTGGGCCAAGGCGGCGCGGATGGCCGATTGAAAGGACTGATCCAACTCATGATCGGACAAAGCAATTGCCTGCTGGGCAAAGCTTTGTTCGTCGCTGCTGGTTGCCGTCATGCTCAGCCGATGGGCTGTATTGAGCAGGCTGTCATCAATCGGATTTGCAGGCGCCGATTGGGACCGGGAAGCGACAGCTTGATCGGGGGCGATATCGCGGGTTAGGAACAACGCAAGGAGCACGATCGCCAGAAGAACACTGAGCGTAGTCCACCGCAGCGTTTGAAATCGTGTATGCGCGGCGATCATGAGGCGCCCTAAGCTTCAGCGCTGGTGGCTACTTCGACGGGGCCGCCAACCTCGGCAATCGGGACTCCTTCCCAGCGCGCCACCACGGCCGTCGCGACGCAATTGCCCAACAGGTTTACCGAGGTGCGGCACATATCCATAAGCGCGTCGACACCGAGAATCAGAGTGATGCCTTCGAGCGGCAGATTGAATGTTCCCAAGGTGCCCGCGAGGATCACCAGCGACGCCCTTGGAACTGCCGCAACGCCCTTGCTAGTCAGCATTAGAGTCAGCATCATGGTGATTTGGGTTCCGAGCGGCATATGCACACCCGCGGCCTGGGCTATGAAGACTGAGGCTAGCGAAAGATAGAGCGTGGAGCCATCCAGGTTGAAGCTGTAGCCGGTGGGCAAGACAAAGCCGACGATGTGCTTCGGAATGCCGAAGCGTTCCATGTTCTCCAGCGCCAATGGAAGCGCCGCTTCGCTTGAGGCGGTTGAGAAGGCGAGAATGAAAGGCTGCCTGGCGGCCATCCAGAAGCGGCCGATGGGAACGCGAGCAACAGTGAGCGCGGAGCCAAGCACAATAACGACGAATAATAATTCCGCGAGATAAAGAGTGCCGACAAGTTTGCCAAGGCTGAGCAGTACGCCGATTCCGTTGGTCCCGATGGTGACGGCAATCGCCGCACCAACACCAAAAGGAGCCACGTACATAACGTACTTGGTGTAGCGGAACATGACTTCGGAAACGGCGGATGCGAATTCGAGGACAGGCTTTGCCTTCGGACCTATCGCAGAGCATGCGGCGCCGAAGAGCATGAAGAAGACGACCATCTGCAGAACGTCATTCTGCGCAAGAGACTCAAAGATGTTCTGAGGGACGGCATGCTCCAGGATTTGCGCGGCGGTAGCTGCTTTGGCCAATTTCGGAATGGCGGCAGCGGTGCCAGAGAGCGAGATTCCCGATCCGGGCTGCATGACGTTGACTACGGTGAGACCAATGACCAAGGCCAGGCTGGTGGCTAATTCGAAGTAAGTGACGGCTTTCAGAGCGATGCGGCCCATCGTCTTCAATTCGCCCGCCGAGGCGATGCCGTAGACCAGTGTCCCGAAGAGCAGCGGCCCCACGATGGACTTGATCAGGCGGAGGAAGATATTACTGATCGGCGAGAGATTCTTGGCAAACTCCGGGAAGAAGACGCCGAGCAGGATGCCAATCACCAGTGCGATAAAGATCCACGATGTTAAAGAAATTCTCTTGAGTACGCTCACCGTTCACCCCATTTCAATTTTTCCCGCAACACATCGAAGAAGAGCATTTTTGGCGGGCGGATCAGACTGATGGTCTTCGACGACGCACGGCAGATGACGCGATCGCCCTTCGCAATAGGCTCTCCTACTTGGCCATCGATTGTCAAAAAGGTTCCTTCGTCGCTGTGGTTCAAGATCTGGATGATGCTGGTATCGGGCACGATGACCGGGCGGTTGGTGAGCATATGCGGGCAGATCGGGGTAATGCAAAACGCGCCGACGGACGGGAAAATGATGGGGCCTCCGGCAGACAGCGAGTAGGCCGTGGAGCCGGTGGGCGTAGCGATGATGAGTCCGTCAGCTTTGTAAGCGGCGACGAAATGGTGATCGACATATGCATCGAGATCGATCATTCGCGCGATATCCGACTTGGCCATAACAACATCGTTCAGCGCAGAATAGCGGGCGATGGTCCGGTCGTCGCGCACGAGTTCGCAGTCGATCATATGCCGGCGGCCGATGCGATGCTCGCCGCGGAGGGCACGTTCGAGCTCCGGGTATAGCTCTTCGAGCTTGATCGCAGTCAGGAAACCGAGCCGGCCCAGGTTCACGGCAAAGAGTGGGATGTCTCGTCCGCCAACGGCACGGGCGGCAGAAAGCAGGGTCCCATCGCCGCCTAAAACGATGATCAAATCGGCAATTTCCGCCAATTCCTCGCGAGGAACGAAGTCGGTCAGTCCGACACCTTTGGCCGTCTCTTCATCGAGGCGGTAGCGGATACCGCGCGCCCCAAGCCATTCAAGCAGGCCGCGGACGACATCGGCCGATTCGGCGATTTTCGGTTTGGAAACGATTCCGACGGTTGATATCTCAGGCATCGTTACACAGCTAGCGCAAACAGTTTAGCGTAGCGCGCCGCGTTTTCCATGTAATAAAAATTCCCGATTGCCCTCAGCGCCGAGGATTGGACTATCGATCAGCCGGGTTTCAAAACCCGCCGAGTTCATTGCGGTTTGCACGCGATCGCAGGCCCATTGCTGCGCCTCGGGGTCACGGACGATTCCGCCCTTTCCGACGAGGTCGCGCCCCACTTCAAATTGCGGCTTCACCAGGATAATCCAGTCGCCGTCCTGGAACAGCAATGGCGCAAGAGCCGGAATAAGCAGAGTAACGGAGATAAAACTGACGTCACACGTGATCAGGGCGGCAAGCTCGCCAATCTCGGAGAAGGTGAGATGACGCGCGTTCGTGTTCTCATGCAAGACGACCCGCGAATCTGTTCGCAACTTCCAATGAATTTGGCCTGCGCCGGTATCGACAGCGTGCACGCGGGCTGCTCCGCGTTGGAGCAGGCAATCTGTGAAGCCGCCGGTGGACGTGCCGACATCGAGGCAGACGCGCCCTTCGACTCGGATTTGGAAGGCGTCGAGAGCCGCCTCCAACTTCAGACCGCCGCGGCTGACGTAGCGAAGCGGCTGCTGGACCTCAATCCGGGACGAACTTGCGACCGCACGGCCGGGTTTATCGGACAATTGGCCGTCGACCAGAACTTTGCCGGCTAATATCAAGGCCTGCGCCTTTTCACGCGACTCGACCAGTTGCCGTTCAACGAGTTCGCGATCGAGCCTCTGCTTCACGCCTTGCGATACACGACGAAATCCGCGATCTGACGTAACCGGTCGGCGCGTTCGTCGAAGATGCGCAGAGCCGCATGCGCCTGGAGCCGCTCCAACTCCGCCATTTCTCGCGACCGCTCGAGTCCATAGACAACGGGGAACGTGATCTTCTGCTGAACCTGGTCCTTGCCGGCCGTCTTCCCCAACGCCTCCGATGGCTCCTCAATATCGAGAACGTCGTCCACAATCTGGAACGCGAGGCCGATGTGCTCGCCGTAATCGGAAAGCGCGTTGAGTTCTTCCTCCGTTGCCCCGGCGTAGATGGCGCCCATGCGTAGGCTGGCGCGCAGCAGCGCACCGGTCTTGGCGCGATGGATGGATTCGAGGAGCAACGCGGTGGGAGGTTTGCGCTCGCCCTCGATATCATTGACCTGGCCGCCGATCATGCCGCCGACCGTTCCCGAAGCGCGGGCCAACTCTTCGACGAGCCGGATTTTTCGTTCGGCATCGATGCTTTCAAGACGGCTGAGAACCTCAAAGGCGAGAGTCAACAGCGCGTCACCGGCGAGAATGGCCATGGCATCGCCAAAGACCTTATGGCAGGTTGGCCGTCCGCGGCGCAAATCATCGTTATCGAGGGCCGGCAAATCGTCGTGAATCAACGAATAGGTGTGGATTAGTTCCAGTGTGGCCGCGGCGTTTTCGACGCCGATCGGGTTGTCTGAAACGGCTTCGGCAGCGGCTATGGTGAGGATGGGACGAATGCGTTTACCGCCTGCAAACAGGCTGTATCGCATAGCACGATGAATGGATGAGGGCGCGACCGTCTCTTCCGGCACCCACTCAGCCAATACGCGGTCAATGGCCTCCACGCGGGCGGCGAGATAGCTCTCGAATGTGGCGTCTGCTTTGATCATTTTTCGGTCGCGGCCGGGTTAAACGGCACGGCTACGACGTCCGCGCCGCGTTTCATAAGTATTTCCACCCGGCTTTCCGCTTCTTCAAGTTGGCGCTTACAGCCGGCACTTAGTTTCATTCCGGTCTCAAACAAAGCCAGGCTTTGCTCCAAGGGCAAGTCGCCTTTCTCAAGCTGCTTGACGACACGCTCTAGTTCTTCGAGGCTGGCTTCGAAGGTTGCGTGCAGCGTTTTATCGTCAGGCATCGCCCTATTGTATTCGGTCAGTGCCCTGCTGCTTAGGATGGTGACGCCGGGACCCGACGCTGCAAGATCCGCTCGTTCACGTGGGAACGGTCGATCCTGCGACATTCTGCACCTCCTTGCTACAACATTGAAAATATGAGTATTTTAATGGCTGATGAATGGCCGACGGGACTGTTTTCCCAATTCTCTTCAACTTAAAGCTCCTTTGGTTCTACAAACAGGGGCAATG
>DATAXY010000070.1:0-1828 GCA_036272835.1 Bryobacteraceae bacterium | reverse complement strand
CGATTCAATTGCGTGCAGATCGGCGGAACGCCCGGCGCGAACGTGATCGCCGCACGAGGCGAAAGCGCCATGACCTCTTCGGTCTTCAGGAGCTTACGGCCATGTTGCTGCCAGTTATGGTTCGTGGTCGTCGAGGTGCTAAAGCTGCCGTAGTCCCTCGCGCTGTGTTGCTGCGACGTGCCGCGGCTAACGCCACCGCTATCGAGGACTAGGGTTTTTTCCCCAAGCCGGGTGGAAATGTATTCAGCGGTCTGTGGCTCGTTCACGCCGAAGAATACTTGCGTGACATTGGACAAAAGAGTTTGATCCTGCCCTTCGGGAAAGCATTTTTTCAACTGGCCAAGAGATTGGAACCCAAAAAGCAGGCGGGCACCGTAGGCGCGATATTTGTCCACCGCATCGTCAATTTGTTCCATGTGGCCGAGGCTCGCGGCCTCGTCCAGAACGAAATGAACCAGCTTCCGCTCTTGAAGCCCGCCCCGGACCACCGCTTGCAACATCGAGCTGATCGACATCCTGAGCAGCGGCGATTGCGTCCGCGCATGTTCGGGCGGGAGAATGAGGTAAACGGTCATCTTGCCGTTCACTAAATCATTTGGATCGAAACTACTGGTCCTGGTGCTGTCCGCCACCGCGAGAGTATCGAGAAACCGCAAGTGTCGGTTGACCGTGGTGAGCGTTGAGCCGAGTTCCTTATCTTTGTAGTGCGTCAATTGATGGCCCATGCGGGCAAGCATCCCTTGCCACGCATCCGAGCCGCAGAGAAGCTTAGTCGCCATCTCCATTTTGTGCGGATCAGACAGCACATTACGCACGGTCTGTAGCGACCGATCGTCCGGGTCACCGTATTGCACTACGGCAGCAATCGTCGCGCCGATCCAGGTTTCCGCGGCGTCTGAAAAATGGGGCTCACGTTCCTGCGGATTTCGTATCACGAGTGCGGACGCTAGATCACGAATTTCATCGATCGCGAAAGGCGAGTCCTTGTGGATGCAATCCAGCGAATTGAACGTATCCGGCGAATTAGAAACCAGCTTGTATCCATCGAGCAAAATAATGCGTTGACCCATCCGCCGCCTGTGTTTCATCGTTGCCTTCGCCAAGCCGCCACCGAAGTCCACGACGCAGCACGAGTCAGGGCAACCGAGCAGGAACGGTATCATGCACGAAACGCCTTTCCCGACGCCCGTTGGCGCGAAGACCGCCGTATGCACCGCCCGCGATAGCCGCACATTCGCCGGCTTTAACTCGACCTTCGGGAAAATCGCCTGCAAGAAGCGACTGGTCGCGTCCGAGGACTGGATGGACGGATTTATCAGCCCCAGCGTCGCCCCGAGGAGTCGCGGTCGTGGCGACCCGAGCAGCGTGCCAACGTTCAACCCGTTCCCGCTCAACATTCCGGCCGTTCGCAACTCTTCCTCCGTGGCCCAGCTTGCCGTACCAAAGGCGGTCAAGGTCCGACCGCGTTTGGCAACCAGTGCGGCGGCACCGAGCACGATTACGACGACAGCCGGGGGGCCGAACATTGCGCCCACGAGGAGGGCGCAGCAGACACACATCACGACGGAGCAAATCAGAATCAGCCGAGACAGAGCGAACATGCTTTCCTCACTGGTTTGAAACGGCTTAAACGATCGGACCCTGCGTCGGCGTTCCCGACGCCAGATGGATGATGCGCCGATATTCTTCGGGGAGGATGGAAAAAATCGCCGGCAACAGCAGCCGCCAGAGGTGTTCGAGGCACGTGACCATGCCGCTAGGCACCACCGACGTGATCGCTGGGCCGATTGCCACCGGGCTGCGCCACGCGCGCAGCCCTAAGTTCTTG
>DATAXY010000069.1:0-1501 GCA_036272835.1 Bryobacteraceae bacterium | reverse complement strand
AGAGACCGTTTGAGAATGGTTGTTTTGGGTCAGGCGGCGTGATTCAAGCTTGGGATGTGGACCCGAGCGAATCGTGGCCGGATGGCCAAAATCGAGAAAAAGACCAAGCGTTATCCGACGGACCTCACTGACGAGGAGTGGGAGCGGATTGCGCCATTTTTGCCGAAACCCGCCAAGAAGGGGCGCAAGCCCGGGGTGGATATGCGCGAAGTCTTGAACGCAATCCGTTACATCGCTCGCGCTGGATGCGGTTGGCGAATGCTGCCGAAGGACTTTCCACCGTGGCAGACGGTTTATTGGTGGTTTCGCCGCTTTATGCGCCGCTTTCTGTTCGAAACGATCCACGACGTGGCGCTGATGATCGACCGCGAGCGCGCCGGGCGGGAGGCGAGCCCGAGTGCAGGTGTCGTCGATAGCCAATCGGTGAAAGCACCCGCGGCCCGAACCCGCGGCTACGACGCCGGCAAGAAAATCAGCGGACGCAAGCGCCATATCACGGTCGACACCGACGGCCGGCTGCTCATGATCAACTTGACCACGGCGGACATCTCCGACTCGGCGGGGGCGCAGGCAATTCTCGACGCCATTCGCAAACGTTGGCCCTGGATCAAACATCTCTTCGCCGACGGCGCCTACGATCGGCGCAAACTCATGGACAAGGCGGCATTCAAGGACTTCGTCGTCGAAATTGTCCGCCGGATCGATAGCGATCCGGGCTTCAAGGTGTTGCCGCGCCGATGGGTGGTCGAACGAACCTTCGGCTGGATGACCCGTTGGCGTCGTCTCGTGCGCGACTACGAGCAGCGTATCGACGTCTCCAAGGCCATGATCCATGTCGCGCTCGGAAGCCTTCTGCTCAGACGCATCTCACACTAAAATGCATTCTCAAACGGACTCTTAGAACAGGTGGCGTTGCTGCCAAACCTGACCTATTTTTGTTGCTGAATCGAATTTGATTCAGGCCTTGAATTTTGCAGATAGATTATTTCCATGCTTCCGTTGTTCGTTACCATGTACTCGGGCACGCAGCTGACGCTAACAGCGCCGCAAATATTGCCTCACCCCATGACGGGCCAGATGGCCATAGAACGCCTTTTCCCCTCCCGACACTGAGCGCGGATACTTGATCAGTAGATCCCTTTTTCGACGATTAGGCGGTAATTCCACCAGCCATTTGTCTCCCTTCCGCCAAGAAATACTTTGGAATGGGCCCCGCGCCCTTATGCGGGTTACCGGGATGGTGCAGTGTGACAAATCGCGGCCCCGAACGGGGCGCCATTTCGCTATATGGGCGCGAGGCTGGGGAGCTTATTAGTTATCGCAATTCTCAGAGCCACTCGTTGATGGGAGAACTTCTCATTACCATACCGCTGGCATTATTCGGGAAAAGCGATAGCATCGCTCGATCCAATAAGCTGTCGGCGGAGTAGACCTGATCTAACAACCGCTATGAGCAGATGCCTTAAACTTTGAAACGATTCAAATCAGGTTTTGCAAGGCA